>NZ_CP133472.1:0-1227915 GCF_031191545.1 Schaalia odontolytica | reverse complement strand
TGCGAGATCTGGTCCGAACGCAGTCGGATGATCGAGAGAACACCGAAGAGGCCGAGGCCCAGTCCCGCGCTGACGGTCGAGTTCGCGAGGATCATCGTGACGGCCAGGACACCGACATTCACTCCGAGGAAGGCTGCGACCAGGTCGGCGCGGCGGTGGCGTGGGAAGTAGAGGCCGAACACGAGGACGGCCATGGCGGCCAGGTCAATGGCGATGAGAATCGGGGCGGTCATTGGTGTCTCCTTTTGTCGATGCACCTATTCCCTCACCCGACCCTATGAGGAACCTATGAGGCTCTCATATTTCCCATATGACTTTTGGGAGTGTTGCTGTGAAGCTGTGAATGCTGCTGTTCGTGCAGGCTTTTTCGTTGATCTGCTGGGGTTTTGATTGCTGTGTGGCGCCGCTGGTGTTCTGTGCGCCGCGTGTGCGTTGTCAGGCCGGGCTGCTCGATGCGCCCGTGGCCTGCGGGCCGCCCCATTGATGGTGTTACCTGTGGCCCCACGGGTGTTCCAGGCGCCGGAGCGCCCGGCCGCCCGCGAGACTTGGCGACCTCACTTCGTTCGGCACCGCGTCTCGAAGCCCGCCCGTGCCCTCCGGACCCTCCGGCGCCCTCCACACCAGTGGGGCCGGGTCGCTGTTCGGCAGCTCGGCGCCGCGTCTCGAAGCCCGGCCATGCCCTGCAGGCCACGCGGCAACCTCCAATCGGGCGTTCCGTAGTGGCAACCCGGGCCCTGACACAACCCACAAGCACCGCAACGAGGACAAAAGCCCCTCGCAGCCGACTTGCCCGAAACCAATGACACCTCTGTCGATGCTCCCTCACACCGGTTTGTAACCGTTGGCACCACCGTCAACAACAAACGGCCATTATTGGTCCATTTTCCGCCCGCAAAGGCGTCACGGGTTTCATGCACCCCTCACCGAGCAGCCACAAAGGTGTCCCCGGTTTCACCCTCTCCAGGCACTACGCCCACAGCCCAAACCTCGCGTGGCGTGCGCAAAGACAGCGACGCCGGTGGCACACTGGCCACATGACTGACGCCCCCGCACCCCGCACTCGAACGAACGAGCCGGCCCAGGCCTCGTCCCTCCCATCCCTGGCGATCACCGGCGCGTCCGGGAACGTCGGTGGCGCCGCCGCCCGACTGCTCGCCGAGCGCGGCCTGCCCCTGCGACTCCTCGCGAACACACCGTCGCGCGCTCCCGAGCTGCCCGGAGCTATCGCGGTGAAGTGCTCGTACGAGGACACGCTCACGACGCGGGTCGCGCTGGAGGGCGTTGACGTCCTCTTCATGGTGTCCGCGCCCGAGAGCGAGGACCGCCTGTCCAAGCACCTCGCCTTCGTCGACGCCGCCGCGGCCTCCGGGGTGCGCCACATCGTGTACCTGTCGTTTATGAATGCGGCGCCGGACTCGACTTTTACGCTGGCACGCACGCACTTCCATACGGAGGAGCGCATCAAGGCGTCGGGTATGACATACACGTTCCTGCGCGACAACTTCTATGCGGACTTTTTCGTGGCGCTTCCGGACGAGGAGGGTCGCATCCTCGGGCCTGCCGGCGATGGGCGCGTGGGCGTGGTCGCACGCGAGGACGCGGGGCGCGTGGCCGCGGGTGTCCTGGCGGATCCGGCACGTTACGAGAATCAGACTCTCGACGTGACGGGCCCCGAGGCCCTGACCCTCGACGAGATCGCCGCAATCCTCACCCGCGTGTGGGGCCACCCCGTCACCTACGTGCGCGAAACCGTCGAGGAGGCGTACGAGTCACGCAAGAAGTGGCCGGCCGCCCAGTGGGAGTACGACTCGTGGGTGTCAACGTACACGTCGATCGCGCACGGCGAGATGGACGTCGTCTCCACGACGGTGCGCGACGTGACGGGCCGCGACCCACTCACCTTCGAGGAGGTCGCCCGGGCGGCACTGGTGCCCAGCCGCTGACTGCCGCGGTTTTGGCTCGGCTGGCCCGGTCATCGTTACATCAACGAGGACAGGGTTCCGTTATGTGCTTATGCTAGTTCGCACCCCTCACCCATACTTGCGACTCCGATCACGCTGCTGCTAGTGTCAAATCATGGAACACATGTCCGTGAACACACATCCCGAGGTTGCACCTCCAGTCCTTTATGTACCCATTGACCAACGGTCTGACGGTGAGTACGGCTTTTCGTTGGCTCACATGTTCAACGAAGCACGTCTACTCCTGGCTTACACTTCCCTTGACCGATTGCTTGACGGGTTGGGCGAAACTCAACCGTGGGGTCTCATCGAAACGAAGCGCCTTCCAGAACTCAAAGAAGAAATAGGATTTGACGCAATCGAGATTGATCGTTATTTCGAGCCAGAAGCACGCGAACGGAAACAGCAATGACCGCAGACCTCGTCATCACCGAAGACATGATCTTCAACATGGCAAGAAAGTATGAAGAGTTTGCAGATTCATCTAAAGAAATCCCACCAAAACTGCCCATATCTATTGACGCCGGCATTGCCACTGACATCATCATCGACATATTGGGCACTCTTGATTTTGCTGCAACGACATTCGCCGAGAAATGTCAAGGCAGTGCGGACAACCTACGAATCTTGGTGGCACAACATAAAGAGGAGGAAGAACAAGTAACAAACTATTTTCTGAATTTGGAACAGGAGCTCAGCTAATGGGAATGGTGGCAGGAAACGGAGGACATCCCCAGGACGCCGTCGGTCTCATAGATACCAGAATTTATGGAAACCCCGAAGAGATCCGCGAAGCTGCGGCAGTCATCGAAAAGCTCCATAATACCTTCTCCGATGCATTTATCGAGATGATGAATTCCCTCGTTCCAATGCCCGAATACTGGGCCGGAAAGAGTGCTGACGCCTACGAAGAAGCACTATTTGATTTTCGTTTAAAAACCGAGGAAAACTCCGATTTTGCATATAGGTCATGGGAAGCAATGCGCGCATACGCGCAACAGCTCGACTACCACTACCGCGACATGGAGACGATCCGCACAAATGCCAGAGCATGCGGACTTGACGTAATTAATGAATACGACATCGCTGCCCCTCCACTTCTTGGTCAAGAACCACCCATGCCAGCATCCAACGCATCGATGCAAGAACAAGACCAATACCGTGCTGATATTTATGAATATGAGCAACACAAGCAGCGCTTAAGGGACTTTGCCGAACTCCGAGAAAAGGCCCGTCTTGTCCGCGACGATCTCGAGCAATGGGTAATTAAACATCTACAGAGCGTGCAAGCCAATGCCCCAGAGCCTTTTATGAAACAAACACAGGACGGAACACTGGAGAAGTTGAAGACCCACTGGACCTTAGCTTCTATGACACTCGAAGGTTCAACGAGCGCACAGCAAAAAACAAGACTTAAAGAACTTGAAAAGGCTAATTCACGCTTCACTAGAGTAGCGCAGAATCCGTCAATGAAGAGGGTTCCACCCCTAATGAATCAGAGATTGTCAGAGGCTATGGAAGCAAGGAAAGACTACCGCACTGCTTCCAACGTTGCGTCTACAACCGCAAAGAACATCAACCGAATCAATAATCTATTGCTTGCCTACGAAGTAGCAACGAGCGACGAGCCATCTGCGACTGCAGTATCTGGTGTTGCTGGCATCGTTGGGGGATACATCGGGTCATCGGTTGCAGCAGAAGTTACCGTTACACTCACTGCTCCTGCTGTCTTTCTAGCTGGCGGTGAGGTACTGGCTGCCGCGGCCGCGACGGCCGGTTCCGCCTATCTAGCCGACGTTGCTTACAAACAGGTACCTCTTGAGTATCGTGAACGCATCGACAACACTCTCTGGCACCTGCCGTACTACGTCGGATTAGGCTGGTGACCATGACTCGATCACGACGTTCGGGGATCAGCGGATTCTTCTCGAGCATCTTTTCCAATCGCACCGAGTCGCTCGCAGGTGAAGACAGATGGCGGCGCAACGAGTGGAAACGTGCACTAGTTTCGATCGTCATCGTCGCTCTCGGGATAGCGATCGTTGAAGGAATCTATCGCCTGACACACTACGGGGATTTCCGTTTCGTCGTCTATCTGGCTTCAATTCCGGTAGTAGCTGGAGTGCCCCAGGTGACATGCGACTCGATAGCTCCCTATCTGCGTTCCCATGTTCGATTCGTCAACGGACACGTTGTCATACAAGGTGAGCGCCTCACCAACATCGGATACCTCACTAGCTACGCGATCCTCTGCATGACCGTCGTAGGAGCACTCGTGTCCGGTTTCCTATCACACAACTTCAAGATAGCTATCGGCATTGCGGTAGTAGCAGCATTTTTTGCCTATCATCTCTTTTCTGAGAATCCAATAGAAGACCTGAAAAACACCATCAAGGATCGTTCAATAACGGTGTTATCCCCAGATAGCATCGACTTTCACGCGGCTCCACATCTGTCAATCCATAAGCGTCTGGAATCCGCCTCTAGCAGATGCGGCAGCGACGCCTCCTTCCGGTGGGATCAGAACGTGCGAATTTTCGACATCAACACCGACAAGCTTCATGTTGACCTCCTCGCTGACCCCGACACGTACGACGGGCCGTGGGGATTGTGCTGCCGGACGATCGGCATCCCCTTCACCGGCCTCGACGCCCTCATCCGCCACTTCAACGAGCACCCCGAGGACCGCCCGCTACTTGCCACACCGGAAGGCGTCAACCTCGTTAACGACATCCTCTCCCAAGCCCGCTCAGAACTCACCACCAGGAAAGGCAAGCACGCATGAAGTCCAAGAAACGCATCCTCATCTACCAGATGTTTGTTGGACACCGCGCACCGACTGACGCTAACCTGCAACGTTCACCGCACCACACCGCATCGAACTTAGGTGGTAACCGTGGCACGATCGCGACGTCGAGGGATCAGCGGATTCCTCCCCAACATCTTCTCCAATCGCGATGAGTCGCTCGCGGGCGAAGACCAGTGGAGGCGCAGCGAGTGGAAACGTGCACTAGTTGGGACCATCATCCTCGCTGTCGGTATAGCGATCGTTGAAGGAATCTTCCGCCTTACACATTTTCAGAGCTTTCGCACAGTCGTCATATTGGTCTCACTCATCTTGACAGCGGGCTTTCCTCAGATGGCATGCGACTCCGTTGCTCCTTTCCTACGTCCACGAATCAGCTTTGTCGACGGGCATGTCGTGATACGAGGTGAGCGCCTCACCTCCATCGGACGTCTCGCTAGCTACGTACTTTTCTCAGCCTTTGCTATCTTCTTCATCATTTCCGGGTTCATTGCGCATGAGCTGGTGCGCACTTTTCACTTCGCTTTGATTCCTGCTTGTTTCGCCTATTTTCTTTACTCAATGAACCCGCTGCGAGACTTCACAGCCACTCTGTCGGACAGGTCGACGACAACCTTGGCCACGGAGGGAATCACCTTCCATATGGCCCATCATCTTTCGGTTGATGCAGACTTGGAGTCCACCTCTAGCGGATGCGGCAGCGACGCCTCCTTCCGGTGGGACCACAACGTCAAGATCTACGATCTCAGCACGACGAGCTACCACGTTGATCTCCTCGCTGACCCCGACACATACGACGGTCCGTGGGGCTTGTGCTGCCGGACGATCGGCATCCCCTTCACCGGCCTCGACGCCCTCATGCGACACTTCAACGAGCACCCTGAGGACCGCCCGCTACTAGCCACACCACAGGGCGTCGATCTCGTCAACGACATCCTCTCCCAAGCGCGCTCAGAACTCACCACCAGGAAAGGCAAGCACGCATGAAGTCCAAGAAACGCATCCTCGTCGGCCTGATCGTCGCGGTTCTGGCCGCCATTGTCATCTACCCAATGCTACCGCTCGAATACCGCGAGGCCATTGCCTCGTTCTTTGCCCACCCTCTGTACTACCTGGGGTTGGGCAACTGGTGAGCGCTCCAATAGAACGCGCTTAACCCAGGAAGGCAGCGGGATCGTCCACGAGTGCATCCAGCACTCGGAACGCCGCACCCCAAACCGTCAGCGACGCAGAATCCGGCAGCACCTCAACGATCGGCGAGGACCACGGGGCCTGCAGCGTGCGCGTCTCGATTTCCTCGCGCGCCGGATCCAGCAGGGCGTCACTCAGCTCGGCGACAGCTCCACCCAACACGACGTGAGGGATGTCCATCGCGTTGATGACCCCCGACAACACGCGCCCGAGGGCCGCTCCGGCCTCCGCCAGCACGGCTCGGGCACGCTCCTGCTCCGCGCTCACACCAAGAGACCCAGAGGTCTTCACCCCGGCCTCGTCAACGAGGCCCGCGCAACGTAGAATCCCGAGTGCCCCGGACCCCGCGGGGGCGCCCACATGCTCGGCGAGGGCGCGCACACCCAGGTAGGCCTCGAGGCATCCACGCGCCCCGCAACGGCACAGCGGCCCATTGGGATCCGCGCACATGTGCCCGATTTCGCCGGACCAGGCACGCGCCCCGCTCATCGGTCGATGATCAACGATGATGCCAGCGCCAACGCCCACCTCACCCGACACGTACACGAAGGTCGACGGACCACCGGCCACCCCCGGTCCCGTGTAGGCAACCGCGTAGGCCGCCAGGTCCGCTTCGTTCGCGACGACCACCGGGTTCAGGTCGGCGAGCGGGGCAAGTAGCTGGTCATGCGGGATGTCTCGCCACCCCAAGTTCGGGGCGAGCGCCAGCCGGGTCGGCGACACCAAGCCCGGCAACCCAACGCCCGTCCCCAGGAACAGGGCACCATCGGGAAGGGTGCCCTCTAACAGAGTGTGGGCCTCTCGGGCCGCGAGCGCCATCGTCTCCTCCGGCGCACTGTCGGCAAAATCGCTCTCAATCCGGCGGTGCCCGAGCTCCCGTCCTGCGATATCGACGAGCATGACATCGAGGCTCGCGACGTCCACTTCGACGCCGAGGGCGACGGCGCTGCCCTCCGCGGGGGTGAGGCGGTTGGCCGGGCGGCCACGGCCGCCGCCGTCGCCAGGTTCGAGTTCTCGCACGAGTCCAGCACCCACCAGGTCGTCCACGAGGCGCGAGATAGTCGCGCGCGTCATTCCGGTGCGCTGCGAGAGGCCTGCGCGCGTGACCTCGCCCGGCGAGGCGAGGATGTTGCGCAGCACCGTCGACATGTTGGATGCGCGCACGTTTTCCGACTTCACGCCGCGGTTCTGAGCGCCCATCCCCCGCTCCGAGGGGCACGGTGAAGCGACCGGGCCGCGACTGATTCGGCCGGCGTCGTTGGCGCTGTCGGAACGGGTCGGCATGGACCCAGGCTACCGTGTCAGGGTAGCGGTGCCCACCCGTCGCACGGACTTGTCGGAGGGCCTTGACGAACGCGCACGCAGATATTAAGTTTTACCCCACAACAAATAAATTGTGACGACGCAAACACGGTGCGCAACGACCGCGCGACCAAACAGGCGGGCACAACACACACCAGCATCCGCCGCCACACAACGATACGCAGCGCCGCCGACGACGCAGCATCATCCCCTCCAACTGAACACCGACGTTCGAAAGGACACCACCATGACAACCACCCCCGACAACAAGTTCTCCTTCGGCCTGTGGACGGTCGGCTGGAATGCGGTCGACCCCTTCGGCACGGGGACCCGCCCAGTCCTGGACCCGTGGGAGTACACGGAAAAGCTCGCGGAGGTCGGCGCGTGGGGCATTACCTTCCACGACAATGACGTGTTCGACTTTGACGCGTCGGATCAGGAGCGTCACGACCGCGTCATGAAGGTGAAGGAGGCGGCCGATGCGGCTGGCCTCGTCATCGAGATGGTCACGACGAATACCTTCACTCACCCGGTCTTCAAGGATGGCGGCCTGACGAACAACGACCGTTCGATCCGCCGTTTCGGCCTGCGCAAGATCCTGCGCAACGTGGACTTGGCTGCGGAGATGGGGGCGACGACCTTCGTCATGTGGGGCGGACGCGAGGGCGCGGAGTACGACTCGTCGAAGGACCTGAACGCGGCGTTCGACCGCTACAAGGAGGGCCTGGACACGGTCGCCGCCTACATTAAGTCGCGCGGCTACAACCTCAAGATTGGCCTAGAGCCGAAGCCGAATGAGCCTCGCGGCGACATCTTCCTGCCGACGGTCGGCCACGCACTGGCCCTCATCGCGCAGCTGGAGCACGGTGACATCGTGGGCCTGAACCCAGAGACGGGCCACGAGCAGATGGCGGGCCTGAACTACACGCATGCGCTCGCGCAGGCGCTGAACGCGGGCAAGCTCTTCCACATCGACCTCAACGGCCAGTCGGGCATCAAGTACGACCAGGATAAGGCGTTCGGCCACGGCGACCTGGCCAGCGCGTTCTTCACGGTCGATCTGCTGGAGAACGGCTTCCCGGGCGGTGGCCCGCGCTACGAGGGTCCGCGCCACTTCGACTACAAGCCGAGCCGCACGGAGGGGATGGAGGGCGTGTGGGAGTCCGCGCGCGCGAACATCGAGATGTACCTGACTCTCGCCCAGAAGGCCCGCGCGTTCCGCGAGGATCCGGTGACCCGCGAGCTGCTCGAGGCTGCGTCGGTTCCCGAGCTGAGCGAATCCACGCTGGCCGCGGGCGAATCCCTTGAGGACTTCCTGGCGGATCGCAGCTCCTACGAGGACTTCGACGCGCAGGCCGCGGGCGAGCGCGAGTACCACTTCGTGGAGCTGTACCAGCAGGCGATGCGTCACCTGATCGGCTGATCGTCTCTTCGACGAGGGGTTGTGTGATGGGCGAGAGGCCTTTCGTTGCGGGCGTCGATTCCTCGACGCAGTCGTGCAAGGTGGTCGTATGGGATCCGGTGTCGGGCGAGGTGGTGCGCGAGGGTCGCGCGCCGCATCCGGAGGGCACCGAGGTGGATCCGCGCGCCTGGTGGGACGCGTTGAACGAGGCCGTGGCTGCGGCCGGCGGGCTGGATGACGTGCGAGCGCTCAGCGTGGGCGGCCAGCAGCACGGCATGGTCGTGCTGGATGAGCGGGGCGAGGTGATTCGGCCGGCCCTGCTGTGGAATGACACGAGGAGCGCGGGCGCAGCTCGGGATTTGATCGCAGAGCGTGCGGGCGAGTCGTCGGGCGAGGCCTGGTGGGCCGATGCCACGGGCTCGGTTCCGGTCGCGTCGTTAACGGTCACGAAGCTGCGGTGGTTGGCGGATCACGAGCCGGAGGCGGCCCAGCGCGTGGCCGCGGTGTGCTTACCCCACGACTACTTGACGTGGCGGATCGCGGGCGGTTTCGAGCGCCTGGGGTTGGAGGGCTTGGCGACGGATCGGTCGGATGCCTCGGGGACGGGGTACGTGGATCGGTCGGCGTCGGCGTATCGGCGTGACATTCTCGCCCAGGCGCTGCGCTGCAGCGAGGAGCGGGCCGAGAGCGTCGTGCTGCCGTGGATCGCGGAACCGTACGAGGTCGTGGCGCGCGGGGACGAGGCGCGCGGCTGGGGCGAGATTGCCTTGGGTCCGGGCGCGGGTGATAACGCTGCGGCGGCCCTCGGCGTGGATTTGGGTCCGGGCGCGGCGATGCTGAGCCTGGGGACGTCGGGCGTAGTCGCGGCGGTGTCGGAGTCTGCCGTGTCGGATCCATCCGGCCTGGTCACGGGCTTTTCGGACGCGTCAGGCCGGTGGCTGCCGCTGGCGTGCACGCTGAACGCGTCGCGGATTATCGACGCGATGAGGCGGGTGACGGGCCTGGGATACGAGGAGTTCGACGAGGCGGCCCTGTCAGTTCCGAATGCGGGTGGGCTGCGGCTGATCCCGTACTTCGAGGGAGAGCGCACTCCGAATCTGCCGGATGCGACGGCGACGTTGGAGGGCATGACGCTGGCGAATTGCGACCCCGCGCACGTGGCTCGCGCGGCGGTCGAGGGGCTGCTGACGCTCATGCGCGGGGCCCTGGACGCGGTGCGCGCGCAGGGCGTGCCCATCGAGCGGGTGGTCATGGTCGGCGGCGGGGCGCGCTCGAGAGCGGTGCGGGCCCTGGCCTCGGGCATCCTGGGGGCCGAGGTGGAGGTCCCCTCCCCCGCCGAGTACGTCGCCCTGGGGGCGGCGAAGCAGGCGGCTGCCCTGAACGTGGCGGACCTGGGGGCGGGTGGCTCCGATGTTTGACGAGACGATCACTCGTTGGGGGACGCACAGCGCGAAGTGGGACTTGCTGGCTGCGCACCTGGGCGAGGATGCGCTGTCCCTATCGGTCGCGGACATGGAGTTCGCGACGTGCCCGGAGGTGTCGCGCGCGATCGTGGACGCGTGCACGGAGGGGATTTTCGGCTACACGGAGGTCTTCGATGACTTTCGCGAGGCCGCTGCCCACTGGCAGGAGCGCCGCCACGGGTGGGCGCTCGAGCAGGGCGCCGTGCACTTTTTCCCGCGTATCGTGCAGTGCGTGTCGGCCCTGTGCTCGATCGTCTTGCCGGGGTCGCTGGGGCGCCCTCCGCGCGTGGTGACGCTGGATCCGGCGTACGGGCCGATCATCGAGGTCGTGGAGCGCGCCGGGTGCGAGCTGCGCCGGGTTCCCCTCGACCTGTCGGGCGAGATGCCTCAGATTCCTGAGGATTTGTTCGCCCGCGCGATGGAGGGCGCGGACCTGCTGCTCTGGTGCAGCCCGCACAACCCGACGGGCCGCGTGTGGAGTGAGCGAGAGATGGACATGGTCGCTTCCCTCGCGCGTCAGGGGGATGTGCTGGTGCTTTCCGACGACATTCACGCGGATTTCCAACGGCCGGGCAGGAACCGGTACCGGCCGCTCGCGGCCGTCGCGCCACGCCTGTGGGAGTCGGGGTGCCTCATTCAGTGCGCGTCCCCCGGGAAGACGTTTAACAGCGCGGGGTTGGAGGCCTCGGCGATCGCGGTGCGCGGCGAGCTCGGGGAGCGCCTCGAGGAGGCTAAGCGCCTCATGGGCTTGCACAACCCGAATTTCTTCGCGATTCCCGCGACGATCGCCGCGTGGAACCTCGGCGAGGCGTGGGTGGATGAGCTGCGCGATCGCATCGACGCAAACCTGCACGTGGCCGTTGATTACCTGCGCCGCGCGCTGCCTCGGGCTCGTGTCGTCGACCCCGACGGCACGTACCTGGTGTGGGTGGACGCCCGGGCATACCTGGCCTCGTCCGCTTCTCTCGACGAGGCCGTGGCCGCCTCCCGGGTCGCGGTGTCCCCGGGCGAGGACTTCGGGGCCGACTATGAAGGCTTCTTCCGTATCAATGTGGCGCTTCCCGAGCGCGACCTGGTGCGGGCTTTGGGGCGCTTATGCGAGGCGATCGCGGCGCTCGCATCGAACTAAGCGGACGCGCAGTGGCGCGCGGACGCAATGAAATAGAAAGGATTGACGATGTCAGTCACCTCCTCGGAGAAGCGGGCTCACCGCACTCCATCTCTCCTGGTCGCGGCCATTCCCGCGGTCACGCTGATCGTCCTTTTGGGCGGCGGCTACATTGCCGCGAGCCTCCCGGTGGAGCCGTTGCTCATCGCTTCGGCCGTGGTCGCCGGCATTGTCGCCATGACCTTGGGCTACACGTGGGACGAGATCATCGGCGCGATCGCCGAGAAGATCGCAAAGACCATGCCGGCTGTTCTGATCCTCATCGTCGTCGGCGCCTTGATCGGCACGTGGATGGCGGGAGGCACGATCCCGATGCTCATCTACTACGGCTTGAAGATCATTAACCCGCAGTTCCTGGCGCTCATTGCGCTGGTCGTGACGGCGATCGTGTCGCTGTGCACGGGCACGTCGTGGGGTTCTGCGGGCACGATCGGCGTCGCCTTCATGGGCGTTGCGGTCGGCATGGACGCGAACCTGCCGATGGTGGCGGGCGCGATTGTGGCGGGCGCCTACTTCGGCGACAAGCTTTCTCCCCTGTCGGACACGACGAACATCGCGTCGCTGGCGACGGGCGTGAACCTGTTTACGCACATTCGCCACCTCATGTGGACGACCGTGCCGGCGTTCCTGACCTCGGCGGTCGTGTACCTGATCTTCGGCCTGCAGTCGTCGGGCGGGACCGTGCCCGAGAAGGTCGGCACGATCCTTTCGACCCTCGATTCGGCGTTCAACTGGAACCTGCTCCTGCTGGTGCCCGTGCTGGTCGTGCTCGTCGGCTCGGTGATGAAGCTGCCGACCGTGCCGGTCATGCTGGTGTCGTGCGCGACCGCCATGTTTAATGCGGTCGTGTTCCAGGGAGTGTCCTTCTCGAACTCGGTCGTGGCCTCCGTGAACGGCTTCAAGGTCGACATGGTCGGCAAGAGCGGCTTCCAGGCCGACTCCGTCATCGAGGACGTGACGCGCCTGCTGGAGCGCGGCGGCATGAACTCGATGATGAGCGTCCTGCTGATTTGTTTCTGCGCGATCGCCTTCGCGGGCACAGTGTCCGTGTCCGGGTCGCTGGACGTGCTGATTTCGAGCCTACTGGCTCCCGTGAAGTCGACGTTCGCGCTGATCGCGTCGACGATCGTGACTGGCCTGGCGGTCATCGGCATCACGTCGAACGGCCAGGTCTCCCTGCTGATCCCGGGCGAGATGCTGCGCGGCGAGTACATCAAGCGAGGCCTGGACCCGAAGAACCTGTCGCGAACCATCGAGGACGCGGCCACCGTGTGGGAGCCCATCCTCCCATGGACGTCGGCGGGTGCCTACATGGCCGGCACCCTGGGCGTCGCCACCCTGGCCTACATGCCCTGGGCGATTTCCAACTGGATCGCCATCTTCTTCGCCCTCCTGTGGGCGGCCACGGGCATCGGCATCGCTAAGCTCACACCCGAGGAGCAGAAGGCTCTCGAAGCGGAGGCCTGAGCGTTTGTTGTTGAGGTGGGGGACCCCCGGGTGGGGGTCCCCCACCTCTATGCCTGCGCGGTGCGCTCAGCATTTCGCTGTAGTTGCACATGGCCCCGGTCTTGACATTCAGACCCCGTCTCAATATCCTTAGATGAAACGTTTCATCCTCATTGTGGAGGACCAATGACTACTTCATCTCAAGACCTCGTCTCCCAACTCATCGAGCTGTCCAACCAGATCGGTTCAGACACGGAGTACACGCGCTCAGGGGGTGGAAACTCATCCGCGAAGGATGGTGACACACTCCTCATCAAGCCCAGCGGTGTTCCGCTCGCAACCCTGCGCGAGGAAGACCTGGTCCCGCTCGACATTCCCACCCTCCTGCATGCCCTCGAACATCCTGAAGAGCTCCCCAGCAATGAAGACCCCGTTCGCGCGGCCGCGCAGCTCGCACAGCGTGGCGCGTTCGAGCGCCGCCCGAGCGTCGAAATCCTGTTTCACGCGCTTATTCCCGACCCGCTTGTCATCCACCTGCACCCTCTGACAGCCAACGCGATCACGTGCAACACGCGCGGCGAGGAGCTCTGTGAGCAGATCCTGGGTGATCAGGCACTGTGGGTCGACTACACGGACCCAGGTATTCCTCTCGCGCGTCTTATCGACAAGCGTCGCCGCGCGTTCACGGCCACGCACGACACTCCCCCGCCGGCGATCACGCTCCTCGGCAATCACGGCATCATCGTTTCAGGCCCGACAAAGGATGCGATTCTCGAGCGGATCGACTTCCTAACATCCTCAATCCGTGCGGCAATCGACGAGGCCGGCACCGCCTTGTCGGGTTCGCCATCCCGGGTGGCGGAAGCCTTCCGTCGCGCGGTAGACGCGCCGAGTGTCGCGCTATCGACAGACGGACTATCAGCGGCTGCTTCAGCTCCTGGCGGTCCGTTGATCCCCGATCAGATCGTGTACGCGGGTTCCTTCCCCGTTGTTCTGGAAGCAACCGACACTGAGGACATCGTGGCCGCGAAAGTGTCGCTGCACCGTGCCCAGCACGGGCGTGCGCCGATCGTCGCTGTCATTCCCGGACTAGCCGTAGCGGCGGCAGGTATGACGAACGAGGCCTCAGACAACGCATTGCACACCTTCCTGGACGCATTGCGCGTGGCACGGGATGCGAACCTGCTCGGTCGCGTGCGCGTCATGGATGATCGAGAGCGCGGCTTCATCGAGAACTGGGAAGCTGAGTCCTATCGCCAGAAGGTAGCTGCCACTCAGGGGTCCTGACCCATCGAGGAAAACCGGACGCACCGTTCGTTATCAAAGTGTTTGGGGCATGTCACTGAACATGCCCCAAACACTTTTCCTTATGTGCGAACGGGAGAGCCACCAGATACGAGTGGGCCGCGGCTCGAACTAGTCGAGTCGCGGCCCACGTCAGCACACGTCAGCTACGACCGAGCATCGAGGAGGGCATCGGCCTGATCCCAGAGGTGCGCATGAGAAGCGCGCGGCTCGTAGGTCACGAGCGCCGACGACGCCCGCGAAATGGCACGAAGGTCCATCAGCGTTCCGCTGGCCACGCCGATAGCCCGCAGGGAGATGAGCATGTTCCCGAGGGCCGTGGCCTCAACGGGTCCCGCAATGACCGGGATTCCTGTCGCATCTGCGGTCTCCTGCGCCAGCAGACAATTCTTTGAGCCGCCCCCCACGAGGTGAATCGCTTCAGGGAGGGTACCGCTCAGCTCACATGTCCGTCGGATCGCCCTGCGGTATGCCAGCGCCAACGAGTCCGTGATCGCCCGCAGCACGGTTGCCCGCTCACTAGGATCGACACCCGAGGCCTTCGGATCACCAACGCGCACCCCTGCCTCGTCCGCGGAAGACGATCCGTCATCCACAGAAGGGGACGAAGAGACGCCTGGGCCCGGGATCCACAGTGAACGCACTCGCTCTACCATGCCTCCCGGAGCCATCAGCTCAGGTGAGGACATGTCGAGCAGGTAGCGTACGGGCTGGGCTGCCTCAGTCTGCGCGTCGAGGAGCGGCCAGTCGACCCGACCTCCAGCGCCCGACGCGTTATCCCCAAGGGATGCCCACTCGCTCAGGCATTCCTGCTGCACCCACATACCCATGATGTTGGCGAGGAAACGGACCGTGCCATCGACACCCAGCTCGTTCGTAAAATTGGCCGCCCAAGCTTCCTCGGAGAGCACGGGGGTACTGAGCTCGGTACCGACGAGCGACCAGGTCCCACTCGAGATGTACGCGAACGACCCGGTCTGGGCGGGCACACCCGCAACCGCGGAGGCGGTGTCGTGCGACCCAACGGCGACGACAGGGGTGGGCTCGCCCGTCGAGGTGTGCAGATCAAGACCCTCAACGCGCGCTTCACCGACAATCTCCCCCGGCTCAATGATCGGCGGGAAGAGGTGCTCCACCCCGAAGTCGTCGCGCAGCCGATTAAGGATCTCGGGATCCCAGTCGCGCTCCGTGGCATTGACGAGGCCTGTCGTCGACGCGTTCGTCAGCTCGCTTCGCGCTTCTCCCGTGAGCCAGTACGCCAGCAGGTCGGGAATCAGGAGCGCCGTGCGCGCGCAGTCCGCGCGCCGCTCCCCCCGGTCGGCTACACGCTGGAACAGCGTATTGAAAGGCTGGAATTGTAATCCGTTGTGCTCATAGAGCCAGGAGGAATCCCATCGGTCGAGCACCTCGGACGCGCCAACGCCACAGCGCGCGGAACGGTAGGACGCAGGGTTACCGATCAGTCGGCCGCCCTCGTCCAGCAGCCCGTAGTCCACAGCCCACGTGTCGATTCCGATAGCGTCCACGGCACCGCGCAGGCTGGCCTCGCGCAGGCCCTCGAGGATGCCTCGCCACAGCGCGAGGATGTCCCACTCGTAGGCCACCTGGGCCTCGCCCCCCGATTGAGAAGCGTCGGAATGATGAGGCCCAGGAACGGCGACCGGCCCGTTCGGGAAGCGGGAGCACTCCTCGATGGCGAGACGTTCGCCGTCGAACACGCCCCGTAGGACGCGCCCCGAGGAGGCCCCCAGGTCGATAGCGACAACGGTCGTCATCATGCGCCCCAGGAGGCCTGCTGACCACCCACTCGCTCCGCGCTGATGCGCTCGAAGTAGCCCGAGGCGGCGTAGGCCGCAAGCGGGTTGGGGTCGAGGCCCTGCTCTTCGCGCAGCTCGCCCAGGAGCGGGCGCACATCAGAGGAGAAAGCGTCCATGAGTACCTGGTTGGCAGTCAGCACGTCGTGCTCGGCCTGCGCCTTCGCCAGAGCGGCACGGTCGACAAGGAGTGCCTTCGCGGTTGCCTCCTGGACGTTCATCGCGGACAGGATTTCTCCGGGGATCTTTTCTTCGAGGTTGTGGCACTGGTCGAGCATGAAGTTCACGCCGGAGGTGGGCGCGAGGGCGCCGAAGGAGACAATCTCGTGCATGATGCGGAAGAGCTGGAAGGGATCTGCGGATCCCACGATCAGGTCATCGTCGGCGTAGAACCGCGAGTTGAAGTCGAAAGCTCCGAGGCGGCCGGCGCGCAGCAGCTGAACCACGATGAATTCGATGTTGGTACCGGGCGCGTGGTGGCCGGTGTCCAGGCAGACGACGGCTCGGTCGCCCAGGGCCAACACGTGCGCCAGGGCCGTGCCCCAGTCCGGAACATCAGTGTGGTAGAAGGCGGGTTCAAAGAACTTGTACTCAAGGAGCAGACGCTGGTGTGGAGCCAGATTCTCGTAGATAACGGACAGCGAGTCAGCGAGCTTTTCCTGCCGCGCAGCGATCGAGTCCTGTCCTGGATAGTTCGTTCCGTCGCCCAGCCAGATCTTGAGTGTGTCAGAACCGGTGGCGTGCATGACCTCGATGCAGCGCAGGTGCGCGTCGATGGCCTTGCGCCGCACTGCCTCGTCGGAGTTCGTCAGCGAGCCGAACTTGTAGTCGTCGTCCTGGAAGACGTTCGAGTTGATGGTGCCCAGCGTGATGCCCTGCGAGCGCGCGTGCTCCGCCAGGTCGGAGAAGTCATCGACCACATCCCACGGGATATGTAGCGACACCCGCGGGGTGATGCCCGTGAACCGGTGGACCTGTGCCGCGTCATCGATCTTTTCGTAGGCGTTGCGCGGGGTGCCGGGGCTCGGGAATACCTTGAAGCGGGTTCCGGAGTTACCGAAGGCCCAGCTCGGGAGCTCAATCGTCTGTTCGCGCAGGAGGGTGCGAGCACTTTCAGGCAGGTCGGACAGGTGGATGGTCATGACGTCTCCTTCGACGTGTGGGGTGTGGATTGACGAGGCCGGGGTGTCCCTTTGGGACACTGCCTCGGTGGGCGATTAGGCGAGGTAGAAGTATTGGCTGAGGAAGTGGGCACTGCCGCCCCCGTCCGGTTGGAAGTACTGGGCCATTTCGGCTTGCCAGCGCGTATTGACCTCGCGGTCTTCCATAGCTGCGGCCGCCGCGCGAGCATCGTCCGCCTCGTAGTAGCCGACGACGAGGCCGGTGTCCGGATCGAGGAAGAGCGAGTAGTGTCGCCACCCGGCGTCACTGAGAGCCTGGCGCATCTCGTCCCAGACACGCTGGTGCACGTCGGCGTATTCGGCGAGTTTCTCGGGGCGCACGCGCAGGAGGAAGCAGGCTCGGTGGGGGCTAGCCTGGCTCGTCGTGGCGAGCGTGTGGGCCAGTGGTGGGGTATCACTCATGGGAAATCCCTTCATCATTGAACGGGAATTGGTTGTGTCTATTTTAATGTGAATCGTTTCATTTAGCAAGCAGGGTGCTACACATGACAGGCGATTCACGGCATGAAGGCGGGGTTGGTGGGCACAACGAGTGCGCCCACCAACCCCGTCGGAGACGACGTCAGAAGTCGTACTTGTCGATGTTATCCGCATTGAAGCGCACGGGGTCACCGACGACGACGGTCTTGTTCTCGCCGATTGTGCGCTCACCGAGGTTTCCGGCAGTGAACTTCTCCCCTACCTCGCCCTTAATTGCGCCACTATCGAGCGCCGCACCCGCGTACGCGGCCACGTATCCGAGCTGGGCGGGATCCCACAGGGCGAACTCCTTGACGGTCCCATCCTTCACGAAGGAACGCATTTCGTTGGGCAGGCCCAGGCCGGTCAGAACGACCTTGCCCTTGTAGTCGGAGGTTGACAGGTAGCGCGCTGTGGCGGCGATGCCGACGGTGGTCGGCGAGACGATCGCGTTGAGGTCGGGGTGAGCCTGGAGCAGGCCCTGTGCCTCCTGGAACGACTTCGTGTCATCGTCGTCGCCATAGACCTTCGCGACGATCTCAATGCCCTTGTACTTGTCGTTCGAAGCGATCTCATCCTCCATGAACTTGATCCACGCGTTCTGGTTGGCGGCGTTTGCCGTCGCAGAGAGGATGGCTACCTTACCGGAACCGCCGATCTGGTCGGAGACCATGTCGAGCATGGTGATCGCAACCTGCTTGGACTCAACCTGGTTGATGAACAGGTCTCGGCAATCGGCCGCGCTGTCGGAGTCGAAGGTGACGACCTTTGTACCAGCCTTACGTGCATCCTGAAGCGCCGGGCACACGGCATCGGGGTCATTCGCGGCGATCACGAGGACATTCGTGCCCGCCTGCACCTCGGAGTTGATGAAGGAGACCTGCGAGGAGGAGGACGCCTCGAGCGGGCCAACGACGTTGACCTCGGCGAAGCCGATCTCACCCGCAGCGTTCTTGCCGCCGCCGAGCATGACGTCGGAGAAGGGGTTGTTCAGCTGCTTGGGGATGAACGTGATCGACTGGGATGAAACATCGTACGAACCGGAGGCATCGCCGCCGGAGCTGGACTCACTGCCCTGCGTCGACGTTCCACCGCCGCAGGCGGACATCAGGAGGGCCGAGGCCAGCGTGAGTGCGCCGAGAGCGGCCACACCTTTCTTCATGTGAGACATCGTTGTCTTTTCCTTTCGGGCGCACGCGCCCTGTTGCGGGGGCGTGGTGCCCCTCGTTGTGGGATTGTTAGGCGCTCGCCGCGCCCGGTGCGACGCTGACGCGAGGGGTACGCGCATCAGCTCGATGTGCCAGACGTTGGCGGACGGCATCCACCAGCGATGGCGCGACGACGGAACCGATCAGGAGCAAGCCCGTGACCAGAACCAGGATGACTTCGGGAATTCGGTTGAGGCGCAGCGCGTAGTTGAGAACACCGATCGTCAGGACACCGCACACACTGCCCCAGATCGAGCCTCGGCCGCCGAAGACGCTGACCCCACCGAAGACAACGGCGGCGATGACGACGAGCTCGAGGCCCTCGACGTTGTCGGCCTTCGCCGCGGAGTAACGCAGCGTCCAGTAGATGCCTGCCAGTGCTGCCATGAGCCCCGACAGAGTCAGGGCGATGACGCGGGAACGCTTGGTGTTGATACCGACGAATTCCGCGGCCTGCTTTGAGTAGCCGAGCGCGAAGACGCCTCGACCGTACGGGGTCTTGTGCAGCAGGAGCCAGAAGAGAATGACGAACAGGATGACGGGGATTGCCATGTAGGGGATGCCCGTGGACCCAAACGATCCGGTGACCGCGGAGGTTGCCCACTCCGGGAAGTCGGAGATCGACTGGTCGCCGATGACGACGAGGGCGAGGCCTCGATACAGCGCGAGCGTACCGATCGTGACCGCGAGCGCCGGCAGTCCCACATAGGCGGTCATGAATGCATTGACGAGGCCGCACACCAGGCCGATGAGGAGGCAGATCGCGATGCTCGCCCGGAATCCGACGCCCGACTGGACGAGAACTCCGAAGGATGCGCTGACAAGGCCGGCGGTCGAGGCGACGGACAGGTCGATGTCGGCGTTGATCATGACGAGGGTCATGGGCAGGGCCATGAGGAGCGTCGCCGTCACGTCCAGGGTGAGGAACGTGAGCGTGCGAGGCTGGGTGAACCTCGGGATGAGGATGGTCGCGACTGCAATGGCGAGGATGAGGATGAGGGTCATGTGCGAGTCTCGCGAGGAGAACACGCGTCGAATCGAAGCCATGAGGTTACGTGACGAGGTCTGAGTCGCGGTGCTCATCAGCGATCCACTCCCTTCTTGCGCAGCGCCTCGTGGCGGCGCATTGAGCTGACTCGGTCAACGACGATCGCGATGAGGATGAGCGCACCAACGACGGCCTTTTGCCAGAATTTGTCGACGCCGACAGCTGTAAGCGCGGACGTCATGGTGGTCAGGAGGAGCGCACCGATGGCGGCTCCGTAGGCGGTTCCAACACCGCCGGTCATTGCAACGCCGCCGACGACGCACGCGGCAACGATGTCAAGTTCCATGCCTGCGCCCGTCGTTGCACCGACAGAGTTAAAGCGGGAGGCGTAGAGGACGCCACCGAGTCCAACAAGCGCGCCGTTGACGACGAAGGCCATAAAAACGCGCTTGGCTACGGGGATACCGTAGACGGCTGCGGCTGTACGGTCGGAGCCGATCGCGTAGAGGTCGCGTCCGGATCGGGCGTAGCGCTGGTAGAGCGAGACGATCACGATAACGATGACCGCCAGAAGAGTGAGCAGCGGGAAGCCACCGATCGTCGCGACACCCAGGTCACCGAAGGCCTGGGGGCGGTCACCGGCGAAGTACTGGGTGGATCCTGCCCACCAGTTCAGTCCTCCTCGGAAAACGTAGAGAGTGCCCAGGGTAATGACCATTGCGGGGACTCTCGCCTGCGTGACGAGCAGTCCATTGAGCGCTCCGAGCAGTGCCCCCAGAACGATTCCTGCGATGAAGACGACGACAATGGGCAGTCCGGGGTTAGCCGCGAACAGGAAGCCCGTGGCGAAGGCCGTGCACCCGAGGATGGAACCGACTGAGAGGTCGACGCCTTCGGATTGAATGATGAGGGACTGTCCGGCGGCCATCAGCATGGCGATCGTCGCGTTGAGGAAGAGGTCGCGCACTCCCTGGGCGGAGAGGAAGCGCGGGTTCATCACCCACGTCAACAGGACCAGGGCAATGAGGGCCGCGATCACCGGGAGCTCTCGCATGGACAGGAGAGAGCTCAGCTTCGATGCGGGGTGCACCTTGGTCACAGACGAGGAGCTGGCTGGCTCTCGGCTCACCGGCGCGGATCCGTGGATGCGGGAGGGAGGAGTCAGGGTCGTGGTCATGATGCGGCCTTTTCGTGGTCGGTTGCCGCCGTCATAATGGAGTCAGCTGTGGCTTCTTCTCTGGTGAATTCGCCGGTGATACGGCCTTCGCACATGACGAGGACGCGATCTGCCATGCCGAGCACCTCGGGTAGTTCCGAGGAGATCATGATGACGGCGACTCCCCTGGTGGCGAGGGTGGAGATCAGTCGGTGCACCTCAGACTTGGTTCCCACATCGATGCCGCGGGTCGGCTCATCAACGATGAGGATCTTGGGATCGGTGGCGAGCCATTTCGCCAAGACGACCTTCTGCTGGTTGCCACCCGACAGCGCGGACACGGGGGTGTCCTGGGTGGCCGTCTTCACTTCGAGGTTTGTGGACCATTCCCGTGCGACCGCTCGCTCAGTCCGCGAGTTGATGAGTCCGCAGCGAGCGAGTTTGCTGCGCAGCGTGAGGGCCGTGTTGCGGGCGACGGACAGGTCCATGACGAGACCTTGCTTGCGCCTGTCTTCGGGGACGAAGGCGAGGCCGGCTCGGATTGCTCCCACCGTGTCACCGAGCTTCAGGGACTTGCCGAAGGCGGTCACTGTGCCGCCGTCCGCTTTGTCGATGCCCATGATCGTTCGCACGACCTCGGAGCGGCCAGCGCCGACGAGGCCTGCCAGTCCAAGGATTTCTCCGCTGCGGACCTCGAAGCTCACGTCTTTGAAGGCTCCGTAGCGGGTGAGTCCTTCGACTCTCAGGACCGGATCGCCGATCTGCGCATCCAGCTTGGGGAAGAGCTGATCGACGTCGCGGCCGACCATGTCTCGCACGAGCTGAGCCTTCGTGGTTCCCTCCAGGTCACGGGTCGACACGTAGGCGCCGTCGCGCATGATCGTCACGTCGTCGCACAGGTCGAAGATTTCTTCCATCCTGTGCGAGATGAACATGAGGGAGGCTCCCTTGTCGCGCAGTGAGCGCGCCACGGAGAAGAGACGGTCGACTTCGTGCCCCGACAGAGCGGCCGTCGGTTCATCCATGATGAGAACCTTGGCGTCCAGCGAGATCGCCTTAGCGATTTCGATGATCTGCTGATCCGCGATCGACAGTCCGTCAGCCAACTGCGAGGGGTCGATCGGCACTTCGAGGCGGTCGAAGAGCTCTTGGGCGTCGCGCTTCATGGCCGCGTGATCGATGAGGCCAAGGCGTCCCCTGGGCTGTCGGCCCACGTAGATGTTCTCGGCGACCGTCAGGTCGGGGAACAGCGTGGGCTCCTGGTAGATCACGGAGATTCCGGCGGCCTTCGATTCCGCGGGGGTCTTGAAGCGCACCGGCTGGCCATCAACGAAAAACTCTCCGGAGTTTGGCTGGTGAATGCCGGCGAGCACCTTCACGAGCGTCGACTTACCCGCACCGTTTTCGCCGGCCAGGGCGTGAATGCGGTGCGGATACAGCTCGATGCGCCCATCAGACATCGCGGTGAAGGAGCCGAACTTCTTCACGGCATGCTGGAGCGAGACAACTGGCCTTTCAGCTTCTCGTGTCATGTGGTCACCTCTTCGTCGAGGAATGAAACGATTCAGATAGATAGAAAGTGTGCCACACGACAATATGCATGTCAACTCTATAGGGAAGCCTTGAACTTGCCTGGAAAATTGAAGCGGAAACCTACTCGGAGGTGCCACAATATGAACGTTTCATCACTCGAGTTCCCGAAAGAGCTACCATGACGCCGCCCCGCCGCACCCCAGAGGGCACGAGTCCCCAGGACGCAACCACTGCCTCGTCCCCCTCAGTACCCCGCAAAGCCCCCGGCGTCAAAGACGTCGCCGCTCTTGCGGGCGTGAGCGTCGGCTCCGTGTCTAACGTCATTAACCGGCGCGACAGCGTGCGCCCCGACGTGCGTGAGCGCGTCGAGGCAGCGATTGCACAGCTCGGCTACAAGCCCAATCCAACCGCACAGGCCCTGCGGCGGGGGACCTCGCCGCTCGTAGGTGTGGCGGTCTTCGACCTGACGAACCCGTTCTTCATGGAGGCTGCTGCTGCCATGGAGCGCGTGCTATCGCGCGAGGGCTACATCATGACGCTGTCTTCCACGCACGCCTCCGTGCAGGAGGAGCGCGAGCTGCTAGAGGCGCTGGGAAGGCAGGCAGTACGCGGAGTGCTCCTCACCCCGGCGGACTGCACACACGAGGCCGCAACGCGCCTGGCTGCGGAAGGAACTCCGGTCGTGCTCTTCGATGCCGCCAACGCACCCGAGGGGATACCTTCGGTGTCCATTGACGACCGGGCGGGGGCGGCGCTAGCCATTGAACACCTGCTGGCACTGGGGCACCGTCGCATCTGCTTTCTCAACGGCCCCGCCGACATGCGCCAATCGGCTCAACGCCTTGCGGGCGTTGAGGACGCCCTCGCGCACTGGCAGCAGCTCACCGGTGCTGACAATGTCCGGCTCACAGTCCTCAATGCCACGGCGTACACCGCCCAGGCAGGGCACTGCGCCGCTGAAAACAGCGTCTCACAGGCATTGCAAGCGACCGACGGGACAGCTCCGACAGCCATTTTCTGTGCGAACGACCTCCTGGCAATGGGGGTGATGTCGTATCTGCGAGTCAGTGGCTGGACCATCCCCACCGACGTCTCCGTCATCGGTTTCGATGACATCCCCTTGGCCGCGCAGATGCCTGTGCCGCTGACAACGATTCGCCAGCCCATGGACGAACTGGGCACGGCAGCTGCCGAGCTTCTTCTGTCCGGCACCGATACGCCGGCACGGCACCTCACCTTCAATCCGGTGCTCACGATCCGAGAGTCGACGGCTCATCCGACGCGCTAAGGCGCGTGGCCCCCCGCCTGTCGGTAGGGGGCCACACCCGCCGCGTCAGTACGCAAGCCCCTTCGGCTGCTCGGCCAGCACCGCGCTTCCCGGGTTGACGACCTCGAAGCCGTTGGCCCTGTAGGCCTCGTAGTCGAAGTTTTCGCATTCGTCGTAGCCGATGCGGTGGTACTCGTAGAAACCGTCCCAGTCCTCGTACCCGGAGCCTAGGGAGGACTCGAGGAAGGCGTCGGCCATGGCCATCGCGGTGCGCGGGGCGACGTAGAAGGCGCCCATGGCGAGCAGGTTCGCGTTGTTGGCGGCCGCGCAGCGCCGCGCGGCGGGCACTGATTCGCACACGGCCGCGTGCACGTGGGGGCACTTGGAGGCGGCGATGTGGATACCCATGCCGGTACCGCAGAACGCGAGGGCCCGCTCGAACTTGCCTTCGGCGATCTGCGCGCCGAGCATGAAGCCGACGCGGTGGTACATGGGCGCGGTCTCGGCGTCGGGCGTCAGGTCGGTGACCGTCCAGCCCCTCTCCTCCAGGTGGGCCTTGACGGCTTCCTTGAGGGGGTGCCCGGCGAAGTCGGCGCCGACGACGACGTGCTTGTCTTTAACTGTCAGCATGGGAGTGTCCTTTCGTGATTCTGCGCAGTTTGGTGAAGGAGAAGACGCCCTCGTTCATGCAGATAACGAGCAGGAGGACGCCTCCCCAGATGAGCGGCCTGTAGAAGTTGGAGATGCTGGGGAACATGTTCAGGCCCGAGGAGAGGACCTGGAGCATGAGGATGGACAGGAGGACGCCGGAGAGGCGCCCCGTGCCTCCGTTGGGGTTGACGCCGCCGAGGACGACGATGAGGACTGTGAGCAGCGTGTAGGAGGCGCCGTAGTCGGCTTTCGCGGAGTTATAGTTCGCGAGCATGACGATGCCAGCCATGGCGGCCATGACGCCGGAGAGCACGTAGGTGCGGATCAGCAGGCTCTTGACTTTCAGGCCGGAGAATCGCGCCGCCGCGTCGTTGGTGCCGAGCATGAGGATCGTGGTGCCGAAGCCCGTGAAGGCGACGATGAGTCCGGCGACGAGGGCGCACACGAGGAACACGACGAGGGGGATGGGCACGAGGCCGATCACCTTCCCGGTGAACGCGGCGCCGAAGGCGGCTGGTACTCCGGAGACGGGCTTGCCCTGGGTGAGGATGAGGGCGACGCCGCCGAAGAGTTCGAGGGTGCCGAGGGTGGCGAGGATGGGTGGGATCTTCAGGACGGCGACGAGCGTGCCGTTGATGAGGCCGCACGCGACCCCGACCACCAGGGCGACTCCCAGGGCGATGGCGACGGCGAGCCCCATGGACGAGGGGGTGACGGCGTCGGCGAGCGTGGCGCGCAGCGTGAGGGCCGCGCAGATCGAGGTGACGTTGGCGATGGCGACGACGGACAGGTCGATGCCGGCGGTGAACATGGTGAACATGACGCCCAGGCTCATGAGGCCGAATTCGGGGAATTGGACGGCCATCGACTGCCAGGTGCGCACGGCGAAGAAGGGGCCGGGGCGCACGGCGGCGAAGAAGATGAGCAGGAGGAGGAAGACGATGATCAGTCGCGTCATGTAGCTGTCCTTTTTGAGGAAAGCGAGGCGCGGGGAGGCGAGAAGCGTTGACATGTGGTCCTCCTAGTGTGCGGTGCGGCGGGCGCGCATGACCTGGAGCGCGGAGACGCCGGTTCCCACGATGATGAGCAGGCCCAGGGCGAAGCCCTGCCAGAACGTCGGGATTCCCATGAGGATCATGGAGTTTTGGACGATGACGATGAGCAGCGTGCCGAGCATGACGCCGGTGAGGGAGCCCTTGCCGCCGGTGATCGCGGTGCCGCCCAGGACGACGGCCGCGATGACCATCATTTCCATGCCGAGCAGGTTGGTGGGGTGCATCTGTCCCATGGAGCAGGTGCGGACCATGCCGGCCAGGGCGGCGATGATGCCGACGATGACGTAGAGCCAGAACTTGGTGGCGCGCACCTTGAAGCCGACTCGGGCGGCCGCGCTCTCGTCGCCGCCGATGGCGAAGAGGGAGCGTCCGAACATCGTGTAGCGGGTGATGAAGAAGGCGACTGCGACGACGGCGACGAGGATGAGGAAGGACACCGGCATGGATGATTGGAGGCCGGAGCTTTCGTTGCGGGCGACGAAGAGGGAGGCTGATCCGAAGGAGCGCATGGATTCGGGGATCATGTTGATCTGCACGGATTTGAGGGCGCCCTGCATGACGCCGTTGAAGACGTTGGCTGTGCCCAGGGTGATGATGAGCGTGGGGACGGTCAGCCTCGACGTGAAGATGCCGTTGAAGGCACCCAGGAGTGCTCCGATGGCTGCCGCGATCAGGAAGGGCACGATGACGGACCCGTTCCACCCGCTGTCGACGAGGACCTTCGTCGTCACGTAGACCGCGAGGGAGGCCAGCGCCGGGAATGACACGTCGATGCCGCCGGAGACGAGGACCAGGTGCGCGGCGACGGCGAAGAGGCCGGGAACGACCATGGCACCGGCCAGGTCGACGAGGTTGTTCGCCGTGTAGAACTGTCCAGAGCGTACCTGGATGACGAGGGTGAGCGCCACGATGACGAGGAAGACCCAGAATTCGTTGGCGCGCAGGACTTTCGTGGTGAGTCGGGGCATTAGTTCTCTCCCCCTTCGGTTAACGAGGCCGGGGTGCCTTCTTCGGACAGGAGCCGGGTCAGCTCGGCCTCGGTGAGGGTGTCGGGGCTGATGGGCTCGCTGAGGTGTCCGGCGCGCATGATGGCGATCGTCGAGCAGTTGGTGAGTACTTCGGCGATGTCGTCGGAGATGATGATGATGGCCATGCCCTGCGCGGCGAGTTCGCGCAGGATGGAGTGGATCGTGAACTTACTTCCGATATCGACTCCGACGGTGGGCCCGTTGAGGATGAGCACGGAGGGGTTGGTGGCGAGCCACTTGGCTAGGACGACCTTTTGCTGGTTGCCGCCGGACAGGGTGTTGACGGCGTTATCTGGGTCGGGGGTGAGAACGCCGAGGCGCTCGACCCACCGTTTCTCTTCGGCACGGATGGCTTCCTTGTCGATGAAGCCGAGGTAGTGCGTGAATGCGTCCATCTCCGAGATCGTGATGTTGTCGCCGATGGAGCGCGACAGGAAGAGCCCCTCGGTGAGGCGATCCTCGGGAACGTAGGCGATGCCGGCCTTGATGGCGTCGCGCACGCCCCGCAAGGTGACGTCCTTGCCTGCGACGCTGACGGTCCCGGAGTCGAGCGGCAGCATTCCGAAGAGCGAGAGGGCCAGCTCGGTGCGCCCCGAACCCAGCAGGCCCGTGATGCCGAGGATCTCCCCGGGGCGCACGCTCAGGGATGCATTCTCGAAGGCACCGGCGACTGTGGCTTCGCGGACCTCGAGGACGGGGTCGGCGTCGATGAGGCCGGTGCGGTAGGGGGCCTCGTCGAAGTCGCGTCCGGTCATGTGGCGGGCGAAGCTGGCGCGGTCGAGGTCTTCCTTGGGGCAGGTGATGACCTTGTGTCCGCTTCTCAGGATGGTGAAGCGCTGGGCGATCTCGAAGACTTCCTCGAGCTTGTGGGAGACGAAGAGGATCGCGATGCCGCGGGATTGCAGGTCGGCGACGATGTCGAAGAGGGCGCGCACTTCCTTCTTCGTCAGGGCGGTGGTGGGCTCGTCCATGATGATGAGCTTGGCGTCACCCATGAGCGCGCGGCTGATGGCGACGAGCTGCTTGTCTGCGACGGAGAGGTTGCCGACGAGCTCGTCGAGGTCGACGGTGAAGCCGATCTTCGCGATCGCTTCGGCGGCAACCTTGCGCATGCGCGAGCGGTTGACCAGGGCGCGGCCGGCGGCGACCTCGCTGCCGAGCGCGATGTTCTCCATGACGGACAGGTTGGGGAAGACGGAGAAGTCCTGGTAGATGACGCGCACGCCCGCGTCGATGGCGGCGGAGGGGGTCAGGTGCGTGTACTCGCGTCCCGCGATGGCGACGCTTCCTTCTTCCGGCGTGTGGACGCCGGAGATGACCTTGATGAGGGTGGATTTGCCCGAGCCGTTTTCGCCGGCCAGGCAGTGGATTTCTCCGGGCGCGATCTCCAGGTCGATGTCAACCAGGGCGCGCACGCCGGCGAAGGATTTACTGACGTGTCGTACCGCCAGCACTGGGGTGTCCATGTGGTGTCCTTTCCGATCCGCATCTGCGCCCCTTTGGCCCCTCGCGCCCGCGGAGCGCTCAAGGAGGCTGGTCTGTGCGCGCGGCAGTGCGGGCGCGGGGCCCGGCCACGGCCTCGTCGATGATGACGAGGCCGTGGCGCTCGGGCGGTCGCGTGCGGCGTTTCGGTTAGAAGCCGAGGGAGTCGACGTTGTCCTTGGTGATCTTGAGCCAGCCGTTACCTTCGAGGACCTTGTCGGACCCGGGGGCGAAGTGCATGTTCTCGTATCCTTCGACGCCCAGGTCGACCCCGTTTTCGATCTTTTCACCCTTGAGGATCTTGGTGGCCAGGGATGCCATCGCGTAGCCGGCGTCCGCGGGGTCCCACAGGGTCAGGGCGGAGACGGATCCGTCCTTGAGGATTTGGGCGTTGGCGGCGGGCATTCCGGTGCCGGCCGTGAAGACGGATCCCTTCAGGCCGAGTTCGTCGATGGCGCGGGCGGTGCCGGGGGCGTCGAAGGAGGAGGTGCCGAGGATGCCCGTGACTTCGGGGTACTTCTTAAGGACTTCCTTGGCGGTCTGGTAGGCGGTTTCCCCGTTGTCTTGGCTTTCGACGCGCGGCTCGGCCTCGAGCAGCGTCATGTTCGGGTACTTCTCTTTCTGGTGGGCCACTGCGCCGTCGGCCCACTCGTTGTGGGAGGCGTTGGTGACGTGGCCGACCATGGTGGTGTAGACGCCTTCCTCACCCATTGCCTCGGCGAGGTTGTCCATGATGAACGCGCCGTATTCGCTGTTGTTGAAGGCCTCGATGTCGTACATCGTGTTTCCCTGGGAGGAGGCCTCGTGGGTGACGACGACGATGCCGGCATCCATGGCCTGCTTGAGGACGGGTTCGATGGCACCCGGGTCGACGGGGACCACGCAGATGGCGTCGACGCCCTGGGCGATGAGGTCTTGGATGACCTGGGCCTGCAAGGTGGCGTCGGTTTCGGCCGGGCCCTTCTGGAAGACGTTCATGCCGGTGTCGGCCGCGTACTTTTGCACGCCGGTTTCCATGCGCACGAACCAGGGGTTGGTGGCGTCCTTGGGGACGACAGCGATCGTGTAGTTGCCGTCGTCGCGGCTCGCGGTGGAGCTGCCCGTGTTGGTGTTGGCCGAGGATTGGGCGGTTTCTCCGGGGGTGCAGGCTCCGAGGGTGATGGCGCATGCGGAGGCGGCGACGAGGGCTGTGGTTGCGAGGCGGGGCTTCATTGGACTCTCCTGCGTGTATGGTCAACATCGGTGTTGGTTGTGTGGTGCGGCGGCGGTGCGGTTGTGCGTGGGCGTGGCCGCGTGTCATTGCTGGCTGCGCCTGCGCGGTGCCGCGTGTGCGGCGCTGCTGCGTACCGGGCTTCCCCATCGTTGGGGGCGCGTCGGCGTGCCCCTATCCTAAGCCATATGTTTGTCATTGCTTATCGTATGGACGAAATTGGTCCAGATTGGGCCAGGATCGAGCGATTGTTGACAAAGCATGCGGGTTTGTCGAAGTGGCCCGAATTTGTTCGGACATGAACGGTTCGGGACGAACGAGGGTCCCTCACTTGGCCGCCGAGCCGGGTTGCGGCATGGAGATGCGACGGCTGGGGGCGAACCTCCGTCCGCCCCCAGCCTTGGGCATGGTCGCAACCACGCGTCCTCAGAGGTTTTCCACGACGGCCGCGCGAGTCCCCCTCTCTCCGGTGGCGGCATCGCGCCAGGCCTCAAGCGCACGCAGGAAGGCTGTTGCGCCGGGATCTTGCAGGCCGATCGACCTGTCCTGCAGCCACGAGGCTCGTCCGCGTTGGGACTGCAGGTCTCGGGTAGCCACGACGGCTGCGGCCGAGGACGAGATCGCGCTGCCGAGGGCACCCAGGGCAAGATCGCCGTCTGTGGCCACCTGGGGGTTGGCCGCAAGGCTGTCAGCCAAGGAATCGACGGCGGGGACCATCGCGTCGAGGATGGTCTTATCCCCCACCTGACTCTTTCCACGGTGGGAAATCGAGCTTGCGGCCGCACGGATGAACGCCTCGGCTTCGACGGTGGTGACGTCCTCGCATCCGACCCAGACCTTTGATCCGGCGAGGAGACCTCCTGCGACCAGTGCCGCCATCGTTGACGGGTTGGCGTTGGCGAACGCCTTTGCGCAGGCGCGGGCGACATCGGAGGGAGCGGGTTCGGGGTCTGTCGGCAGGTCCGTGAGGGCGTCGATGACCGCACGCGCGCCCGCGGAGATCGTGATCCCGAGGTCTCCGTCTCCGAGGACCTGGTCGAGATCGCGCAGTTCATCCGAGGATTCGATGAGGAGTGTCATCGAGTCCTGGATCCGGCTTATGAGTTCGGGGGATCGCATCGTCATGCCTCCCTGAAGAACGGGGACTGAGCGGGGGCGTCCAGGAGCTCGAGGAGAGCGTCGTCGAGCTTGAGGAGGGAGATGGATGCTCCGGCCATCTCTAGGGAGGTCGCATACTCGCCAACGTAGCGTCGTTCGATGGCGACGCCGAGGTCTGCGAGGCGCTGATGCGTGCGCCTGTACAGCAGGTACAGTTCCTCCAGCGGCGTGGCTCCGAGGCCATTGACGAGGACGGCGACACGGTCTCCCTCACCCAGGCCAAGGTCAGGGATCACCGAGTCGAGGATCTGATCTGCGATCTCGTCGGCGGTTCCGAGCGGACCACGGTGAATACCGGGTTCGCCGTGGATGCCGATGCCGATTTCCATCTCTCCGTCGGGTAGCTCAAAGGACGGGGAAGCCGTTGTGGGGAGAATTGTTGGGGACAGGCCGACGCCCATCGTGGCCGTGTTATCGACGACCTTCTGGGCGACCGCGGCGACCTCGTCGAGGCTATCGCCGCGTTCGGCGGCAGCGCCCGCGGCCTTGTAGGCGAAGAATATGCCCGCGACGCCGCGGCGATCCTTGGCGCGTTCCTTGGGCTGGGAGGCCACGTCATCGCAGCCGAGGACGGTGCGCGTCTCGATTCCATCAAGCTCGAGGAGGTCGACGGCGAGGTCGAAGTTGAAGACGTCTCCGCCGTAGTTGCCGTAAAGGAAGAGCACGCCCGCTCCGCCGTCGACGGCCTTGGCGGCATCAGCGCACTGTTGAACCGACGGGGAGGAGAAGACGTTACCGATGGCGACGCCCGAGCACAGGCCTCGTCCGACGTAGCCTTTGAAGAGGGGGAGGTGCCCCGATCCGCCGCCGGTGACGATTCCAACCCTGCCGGGTGCGGGGCTGTCGGCGCGGACGAGAACGCGCCTGTCCTCTCCGGGGGTTCGGACTTGATCGGGGTGTGCCAGGAGAATACCCTCAACCATCTCATCGACGAACTGATCGGGGTTGTTAATGATCTTCTTCATGATCATTTCCTTTCTGTTGCGCCGCTGCTGAGGGCGGCTGCTGATTGTGGGCGCCTGAACGTCGATGTCAGGCGTGTTCGAACGTCTTTCCAATCGACGCAGTCAAGGACGAGAACGCCGATGAGGATGACACCCTGGGCGATCGCGTACTGGAAGGCCGACAGGCGCATGGAGGTGAAGCCGCTCTGGACGACCTGCAGGGTGAGGGCGGCAAGGAAGACGCCGCCAACCGTGGCAAAACCGCCGTTGGGGTTCGTCCCTCCGAGGACCGCGATGACGATGACGAGGAGCACGTAGGAGGCTCCATAGTCCGCCGAGGCGGTGGGGTTTCGTGCGATGAACATGATGCCTGTGAGGGATCCGAGGAAGCCCGTGAGCAGGTAGGAACTCAGGAGGATTCTGGACGAACGGATGCCCGAGAACTTGGCGGCCGTCCCGTTGGAACCCTCGAGGGAGAGGGAAAGGCCCAGCGGGGAGCGGTTGAGGATGAAGCCGACAAGGAGGGCCACAAGCCCGAAGACGATGAAGAGGAGAGGAACGCCCGCGACGGCAGTCTTCCCGAATGCTGTGAGCGCTTCGGGGGAACCGTAGAGCGTTTTTCCGCCTGTCCACACGACGGCGAGGCCGTTGAAGATCTGCATAGTGCCGAGCGTCGCCAGGATCGGGGTGACGCCAACATAGGCGATGAGGACGCCGTTGACTAGGCCGCAGGCGAGGCCCACGACCAGGCCGATGAGGATGATAACCGGACTCCACTGTTCGGCTCCCGCGCCGCCCAGCGCGCTCGAGGTGTACAGGGTCGACACGGTGATCGCGCAGAGGTTTGCGATGGCGACGAGCGACAGATCGATGCCGCCGGTGACCATCGAGATCATCATGGCGATGGAGAGGATCCCGATTTCTGCGACGGCTAGCAGCATGTTTTGCAGGTTGAGTCCCGTGAGGAAGACGCTCGGGGACAGGACCGAGAACGCTGCGATGGCGACAAGGAGGATGAGGACCATTCGACCAATGGACCTGTCGCGTCTGAGCCGCGACAGCAGGGAGGCGCTCAGGCGGTCTACGCGGGAGTTGGTTTCACGAAGTGTCGTATTCATGGCGCTCATCCTTCGACGGCCTGGGGGGCGGCGTTACTGTGGTCGGCGTGCGCATTCTTACTGCGCAGGAGTCTGGTTCCTCGTTTGGCTGCCAGGGCTTGGATGCCGACACCGGCGACGAGGAGCAGGCCGACGGCGGCTCGCTGCCAGGCGCTCGGGACGCCGATGAGGATCAGCGAGTTGTTGATGAGCTGGACCAGCAGCACCCCGAGGATCGTTCCTCGGACGGACCCGCGTCCGCCGAAGATCGACGCGCCTCCGAGGACGACGGCGGCGATGATGTCGAGTTCGTGCCCGACCAGCTCCTGGGGGTTGGCCGAGCGCCCCAGGATCATGTAGACCATGCCTGCGGTCGCTGCCAGGGTTCCGGCGATCACGTACACCCAGATTTGGGTTCGCTTGACGTTGATGCCGGCTCGGTGCGCGGACTCAGTGTCTCCGCCGATCGCGTAGATGGCGCGCCCAAACATGGTCCTGCTGAGGACCAGCGCGATTGCGATCGCGAGGATGATTGCCGGGATGATCATTGAGTGCAGCAGCGCGACACCAGTTGACGTCTCGACGGACACGATGTTCGCCGTCGATGCCGAGGCCATCCCGTCGGGCAGCTGGGCGATGTACCTTGAGCCGATGTACGCCAGGAGGAAGCCTTGGAAGATTCCCTGTGTGCCCAGCGTGACGATGAGGGTCGGGAGCTTGAACCTCGAGATCAGGTAGCCGTTGAGCAGGCCGAGGAGGGCTCCGATGGTCAGGGCCATCGCGAAGGATCCGAACAGTCCAATGTTGATTCCCCTGCCCAACTGGAACACGATGGTGGCGTAGGACGCGAATGAGGCGATGGCCGCGAAGGAGACGTCGATGCCACCAGAGATGATGACGAGGAGGACGCCGAGGGCGTAGATCATCGGGACGATGGAGGAACGCAGGAGCGAGAAGAGCGTGGAGACCGTGAAGAATGCGGGGCTGATCGCGGACATGACGAGCGCGAGCACCACCAGGACGGTGAGGACGATTCCCTCGCGGTTGGGTCCCCAGATCCAGCGCAGGACGCGCCGTGCGACGGTATTCATGTTCATGACACGACCATCTTTCTAATCGTTCGAGCATCGACGTCCTCTCCGGCCAGTTCGGCGGCGATGTGGCCGCCCTTGGTGATGATCACTCGATGGCAGCAGGAGACGAGTTCCGGAGCGTCGTCGGAGATGATGACGATGGCCATGCCGGCTTCCGCTTGTTCGCGCAGGATGTCGAGGATCTCGGCTTTGGAGCCGACGTCAACGCCGACCGTGGGGCCGTTGAGGATGAGGACCTTGGGGTTGCGCGCGAGCCACTTCGCGAGGACGACGCGCTGGGCGTTGCCGCCGGACAGGGATCGCACGGGGGCGAGGACGTCGGGGGCTTTGATGCGCAGCGACTCGAAGTAGTGGGCGATGGTTTGGCGGATCTTGTCTGTGCGCAGCGTGTTGAGTTTCGAGGTGTGGTGGTCGATGGACGCGGCGATGACGTTGTCGGCGATCGACTTGTCGAGGAAGAGGCCCTCGGTGAGTCGGTCTTCGGGGACGTATCCGATGTGGGCGTTGATAGCTTGGCCGATCGAGTTGACTTCGACGTGCTCTCCGTCGATGTAGACGCGTCCGGAGTCGATGGGCAGGAGGCCGAAGAGGGCCTGGGCGATCTCGGTGCGTCCAGAACCGAGGAGCCCGGTGATGCCGAGGATCTCGCCCTTCTTCACGGAGAAGCTGACGTCGTCGAATCCTCCCGTGGAGGTGAGGGATTCGACCCGCAGCCGCTCTTGTGCGTCTGTTGCGAGGGGCGGGACGCGTCGGCTCTGGTCGAGCTCCTTGCCGGTCATGTAGTGGGTGATCTTCTCGCGGTCGAGGTCTTCGACCGGCGAATCGATGACGTTGCGTCCCGATCGCATGATGGTGACGCGCTGCGAGATTGCCATGACCTCGTCGAGCTTGTGCGACACGAAGATGAGGGCGACGCCCTGCGCGCTGAGCTTTTCGACGACCATGAACAGGCGTGCGACCTCGCGCTGGGTGAGGGCTGTCGTCGGCTCATCCATGATGAGGAGCTTGGCGTTGCCGGCCAGAGCTCGGCAGATGGCGGTGAGCTGCTTGTCGGCGACGGAGAGTTGTTCGACGTCGGCGTCAAGCGGGAGGGGGACGCCGAGGCGCTCCATGATCTGTGCGGCCTTGTGTTTCGCGCCGGAGTAGCTGAAGAACTTCTTTTTCTCGGTCACGGAGGAGGTCATCATGATGTTCTCGGCCACGGTGAGGTTGGAGAACAGGGAGAAGTCCTGGTAGATCACCTGAATGCCTGCGTCCATGGCGCTCAGCGGCGTCAGCGATCCGACCGTGTGACCGTCGATGGCGATGTGTCCCGAATCAGGCGCATGCACTCCGGAGATGACTTTGATGAGGGTTGATTTCCCGCAGCCGTTTTCGCCGGCCAGGCACAGGACCTCGCCGGGCCACACTGCCAGGTCGACGCCGTCGAGGGCTCGGACGCCGCCGAAGGTCTTGACAATATGGCGAACCTCTAGGAAGGGGTTCTCGTGCGCGCTCGTGCCTCCTCCGTTGGGGCGCGGCGCTTGTTCCACATTGGTGCGCATGTGCTCTCCTTCGAGTGTCTTGTGGACTGCGCTGTGTGCGTGGGACGCGAGCCCCGGCCTCGTGCCGATGTGTCACGAGGCCGGGGCAGCGCGATCAGAAGTCGTAGTTCTTCGCTTGTTCGGCGTCAGCCGCAATCTGGGCGTTACCGACCCAGACGTTGTCGTAGCCGTCAAGCTTGTGGAGGTTGTTGTAGCCTTCGATACCGAGGTCCGTGCCTTCGGTGATGGTGCCGCCGTCAGCCAGGATCTTCGCGATCTCGAGCTGGGCCTTGCCGGCGAGGGCGGGATCCCAGAAGAAGATCTTGTCGATGGAACCGGTGGCGAGGTACTTCGCGGAGGCCGAGGGGATGGACGTGCCCATGACGCAGACCTGGTCGGACAGGCCGGCCTCTTCGATCGCGCGTGCGATGCCGGGCACATCATTGCCAGCGGAGCCCTGGAAGGCCTTGATGTCCGGGTACTTGCCGAGGACCTCCTTGGCCTTCTCGTAGGCTGCGGTCTCGTTGTCCGTTGATTCGATGGGCGTTTCGACTCGCTCCATGCCTGGGAAGTTCTTCTGCTGATAGTCGTAGGCGGCCTCGACCCATTCCATGTGGGTCTTGGCGGTCAGACCACCGACGAACTGCACGTACTTACCGGTGCCGCCGGTGCACTCCCCGATGTTCTTCATGATGTCGACGCCGTAGGAGGCGTTGTCGAAGGCCTCGATGTCGATGTCAACGTTCTTGATGCCGGTGGCCTCGTGCGACACAACCTTGATGCCCTGCGCTCGCGCCTGTTCGAGCACGGCGGAGAGCGCCTCGGGAGAGTTGGGGACGACGGTGATGGCGACGGGCTTTTGCGCGATGAGATCCTGGATGATCTGGATCTGCTTCTCCGGCGCGACGTCCGTTCCACCTTCCGTCCTCGTGTCGTATCCGTTGTCGGCGCCCCATTCCTTGACGCCCACATCCATTCGATCAAACCAAGCGATGCCCTTGACCTTGACGACGGTGACCATCGTCTTGCCGGGATCGCCCGCGGCCGAGCCGGTGTTTGACGCGGAGGTGTCTCCTGTGGTTCCGCCGACGGTCGAGCAGGCGGTAAGAGCGAGCACCGATGCAATCGCCACCGATGCTGCCGTCAGTCTTCCGATCTTCATGTCGTCACTTCCTCGTGATCTAGTTGTGGGACTCTGTGGGTTCGCCATCTCCTGCGATGACGCACGCAACATGGCGTGACCCGCGTCGCAATCACTAACATTACACGCGCTATCGCGCAGTAGCAACTCGCTTTCGCGCATTAGTTTTGGTCTAGTTCGCCGCTTACTGCACGTACGCGCGCACTGTGACGCACGGTTATACGCAAATCGTGAGCGATTATCGGTCCTGTGGGCAGGTGATTTGGACTTATGCCCTCGCTGCGCGGTATCGCGCACATTCGCGCCGAAAGTTCGCTACAGTGTCAAGCGGGCGGCGATCACGATGCACTATTGCAGGCATCATCTTTTCCTTCGCCGCACCCACGTAGACCGTAGCCAGCAGAAGGAACCATCGTGACCCGGCAAGACACCATTGTCTCCATGATTGAGGCAACAGGATTCGAGACCGTGTCCTCCTTGGCAGAGGCTCTCGACGTGAACGTGTCAACCATTCGTAGGGACCTGGAGCACCTGGCCGAGGCCGGCCTCGTGCGCCGTACCCACGGCGGCGCGATTCCGATCCCCCAGGATGAGGACACCGAGGAGTTCCTGCACGATTCGCCCAACCGCGCGGAGAAGCGCGCGATAGGGCCGGCGATGGCGGAGCGCATTTTGGACGGCCAGTCCGTGTTCATTGATTCGGGGTCGACGTGCCTCGAGGTGGCTCGCGCGCTCAACGCCCGCCGCGTCACGGTGGTGACGCACGACCTGCTGGTGGGCCTCGAGATTTTGAAGAAGCCTTCCCTGAACCTGGTGTTCGTGGGCGGTGAGCTGCTGCCGAATCGGACCCACATGTGGGGGCCGACGGCCATCGACCAGCTGGATCACATCCGCGTGAACACCGCCGTGTTCGGGGCGAATTCGGTGATGGAGGACGGCATCTACGCGTCGTCCGGCTACTCGATCGAGCTGCAGCAGAAGGTCCGCGCGATCGCGTCGACCGCCTACTTCGTCGCGGACTCCACGAAGTTCGGCCGCAACGCCCTGTACAAGGTGCTCGGCATCGACGCCTTCACGGCAGGCATCACCGACTCGCTCCTCTCCCCCATCTCGGCGGCCGCCTACCCGATCCCCCTCATCCGAGCCGAGGTCGCGCAGGGTTAATTAAGGGATGCGCCCCACCACTGCGGCGCGGCCAGAAACACTTCCCACGTAGTTCACCGAGGGCGAGGAGCCCCTTATCAATGTCCATGCAGAAGCGCCATTCCTAAGGACGCAAACCCACATACAAGTAGAGTCCCATAGAACGGCAAAATCGCCCACCCTTTAATGACCGAGCAGTGCTCCAAGAATCGGGTTCTCCTGGTTTCCCCAGAGCACTGGTAATTCAGCGAATATGGAGGAACATCGGGGTCACCAGCCGCTATGCGCGCGTAGAGGTCGCGATATTTGCGCTCAGTCCTCAGGTATCCAACATCCAGGAATGCGAAAACAACCGTAGCAACGATGCCTAGGAGAGCAAGTGCGACGGAGCACTTCGTGAGTGAATACCCATAAGCTGCCGTCACTACGGGAAGTAACCAACTTTTCGTGTTGGAAGACAATTGCGCCATACGACTGATGACGTTTTGAGCAAAGGATAGATGCTGCCGACGATCCTCTGGTGTAGCGGAGCTATAAGGAAGAAGAGTTGTTGCGCGTAACTTCGCTAGAGCCCGGTCCTTCTCCTCATCAGAGAAGTCTGTCTTGGATGGCCAAATTTCCCCAAAGGCATCGCCATCCCATCGGGGGACAATATGTACGTGGACATGAGGAACGGTCTGTGTAGCTGCCTCACCGTTGGATTGGATGATGTTGATTCCATCCGGATGCTGGGTTTCGCGCAGGCTCATAGCCACGGCTTGGGCTGAAGTCATCACCGCGCTAACCTCGTCAGCAGTCAACGCGGTGAACTCTTCAACATGGCGGCGAGGAATCACCATACAGTGACCAAGAACAGCAGGCTCTGTTGGGAAGAAAACCACGACCTTGTCGTTGCGTGCAACTTCTCGCACAGCCACGTCTTCTCCGCGAACAATCGCGCAAAAGGGACAGCACTGCAGGCTAGTCATTTCCAAAAACGCCCTTGCTCTACCCAAGATTTCAAGTTCGACGACAGCTCATCATATGTAGCCTTAGAGTCAATTTTTCCCAAAATATCGCGCCGTGTGGGGTCGAAGATTGGAAGTCCAGGATTGTATCCTCTAAATCCGTTGATGCTACAAAATGGATCTGCTCCTTCAACATCTGTAGATCCCATTGATGAAAGTCCGTGAATACGTATTCCGAGGAGAGGTTTACGCAGGTCCCATGCTCGCTGAATCTCGTACTTCACCCATGGGCGAGAAGCTGTTTGTGCGCCGATAAGTACGACGACAGCACTCTTCCACTTCATCTGTTCGTCAATCCAAGCGCGAATAGCCTCGTCACCCTTTACGCGAACCGCTTCCCACTCTTGAGCGTTGAGAAGTTTCTGCCCTTCGACACTTCCCATGTTACGGATTAACTGCACACGGTAAACATCTCGTTCATAGTGAAAACTATAGAAAACGGCCATTTTAGCTACACCTTTCTTTCGACCTGGTCTTGTTTTGTATACCAGCGTTTTGAGGATTATTGCTTGTTATTGGTGGCGCTCTCCCATTGGTGCACCGATTGCTTGTACAAGAGCCAGACCACGCTTCCTCTATGTATACCGACTATCATCACACACCCTCTTGTTGCAGTAGCACTCAATGGCCAGTCGACATGCCATCCTCTCCCTTAACAAGCAAGGGACAGTCTGTGTGCAGCGTCAGTTGTTCAGCCGACACAATAAATGGGTTATCATCACTGCCTTCAACCTCAATGTAGACCATGTCGTCGATAACCTTGCCCGCACGGAACCGATCACCTGCATGCAGTACCAGACCACCGCCACACTCAACGTCGGCAGAGACTGTATACACATCAGAAAACCCATCGGCACTGGATTCAGCGAACTTTGCTCGTGCCCAATCAGCGAGCTTAACTTCAGCGGTCTTACCTTCGCGCAGTCTTGCACCGATATTGAGTCCAGTTCGAAAGATAATCACACCGCCGAGCATAATCACTCCTGTTGCCTTGGCAATTGCAGGACCAGGCCCTCCCAGTGCCTTAATTCCCGTAGTGACCATCTGATATGCCCCGAGATTACTCATCGCAGCTCTACTTCCTTCCTTGGACAATGGGCATGCGGCGCAGCAGCCCGAACACTTACTGAGAAATATACACAAAGTTAGCCGGAAGGATCAATGAAACGGCGGAAACATATACCCGCTACCCCGCAGCTGCTGCTCACCGGCGCAGCAATCCCCTTGTACCCCTACCCACCACGCTACCTAGCTTGTGTGTCGTAGATTACCCGCTATTCTTGGTCCCATGACTGCTGCGCGCGACGACGACTTCATGGCACTGCCCGGTATGGAAGCCGAGAACCCCGCTCCCCGAACCATCATCGATCGTTCGTCCGGGGATGCGGCAGACCCAGTCCCAGCCTCCTCGAAGTCCGCGCTGGATGCCCTGCTGGATGAGTATCGTGCGCGCGCGAAGAGCGAGCGCGAGAAGGGCACGCTGTTCGAGGAGCTGACGCGCCAGTTCCTGCTCCACGACGCGCGTTTCGCCCACCAGTTCAAGGAAATCTACCTATGGAGCGAGTGGCCACAGCGCCGCACGGGTGACACGGGCATCGACCTGGTAGCGATCCCCGCCCAGGACGGAGAGGGCCCGGTGGCCATTCAGTGCAAGTTCTACGCGCTGGGTCACCGCATTCAGAAGGCGGACATTGACTCGTTCCTGTCGGCGTCGGGTAAGGAGCCTTTCGGCCGCCGCATCGTCGTGGACACGTCGGGGGCGCCGTGGGGCAAGAACGCGCAGGACGCGATCGAGGGCCAGCAGATCCCGGTCTCACGCATCACGCTGGCAGATCTGCGCGATTCGGACATCGATTGGCGCACGTATTCGCTGGGGTCGACGCAGGCTCCGAAGACCCGCGAGCGCAAGGTTCCGCGCGACCATCAGGTGCGTGCGCGCAGCGCGGTGATGGCGGGCTTCGAGGAGCACGATCGCGGCACGATGGTCATGGCGTGCGGCACGGGTAAGACGTTCACAGCGCTGACGATCGCGCGTGAGTTCGTGGAGAAGGAGGGTGGCACCGCCCGAATCCTGTTCGCGGTCCCCTCGCTCGCGCTTCTCAAGCAAACGCTCGACAATTGGGCGGCCGAGGCCGACGGCGCGTTCACGGCGTGGGCGGTGTGTTCGGATACGAAGGTGTCCTCGTCGGCGCGCAACGACACGGCCGAGGAGTCGGCGGTGGACCTGCCGATTCCGGCGACGACGGACGGCCAGCGCCTCGCGGACTCCCTGAATGCAAATAACGCGACGGAGGGCCTGCAGGTCGTCTTCGCGACCTATCAGTCGATCGAGGTCATTCACCGCGCGCAGGAGATCGCGGGCGACGAGTGGCGCGATTTCGACCTGATCATCTGCGACGAGGCCCACCGCACGACGGGCGCGACGCTGACGGGCGAGGACGAGAGCGCCTTCACGAAGATCCACAGCAACGAGTTCATCCGCCGCGCGAAGACCCTGTACATGACGGCGACGCCGCGTATTTTCGCGGAGAACGCGAAGAATAGGGCGTCGGAGAAGGATGCGATCCTGACCTCGATGGACGATCAGGAGACATACGGTCCGGTGTTCTTCCGCCTGGGCTTCGGCCAGGCGGTGAAGGAGAACCTGCTGACGGACTACAAGGTCATCATCCTGACGGTCAGCGAGGAGGAGGTTTCCCAGCACTATCAGGCGATCGCGGAGATGGGCGGCGAGCTAAACCTCGACACGGCCGCGAAGCTGACGGGCTGCTGGAACGCGCTGGCGAAGCGCAAGAATCGCGGTTCGGACGTGGACTACGGCGAGGATCGCGCACCGATGCGCCGCGCGGTGGCCTTCTGCAAGGACATCAAGGCCTCTAAGGCGGTCGCGACGCAGTTCCCGGACCTGGTGAACGGTCCCTTTGGCTTGAGCGACCTCAGCAACGACGACGCGTCGGATAACCTGCAGGTCGAGTGCCGCCACGTGGACGGCACGATGAACGCGGCGGTGCGTGCGCGCGAGATGGATTGGCTGACGGAGGGCGCGGGCACGGACGAGGTCCCGGTGTGCCGGATCCTCACGAACGCACGCTGCCTGAGCGAGGGCGTGGACGTGCCCACGCTGGACGCGGTGCTCTTCCTGTCGCCGCGCAAGTCTCAGGTGGACGTCATCCAGGCGGTGGGCCGCGTGATGCGCCGTGCGGAGGGCAAGGACTTCGGCTACATCATCCTGCCCGTGGCCGTCCCGGCGGGCATGGCGCCGGAGCGGGCGCTGGACGACAACAATCGCTTCCAGGTCGTGTGGCAGGTCCTCAAGGCCCTGCGCGCGCACGACGAGCGCCTGGACGCGGCGATCAACTCCATGGAGCTCAACGGCCAGGGCCCGGAGAACATCATCGTCGAGCAAGTGTCGCTCGGGAAGGCGAAGAAGCAGGACGATCCGCTCGACGGCAGTGCGCCCGATGGGGACGAGGCCGAGGCCAGGTCCGGCGCGGACGGCGTGGCCCAGGGCATCCAGGGCCAGCTCACGCTGCTGCCCTCGGATTGGAAGGAGTCGGTGTTTGGCCGGATCGTGAAGAAGGTGGGCTCGTCCCTGTACTGGGATGACTGGTCCAAGGACATCGCAACAGTCGCTGGGCGTTACATCAGTTTGATTGAACAATTGCTGGAAGACCCTGAGCGTCAGGATGCGTTCCAGGAGTTCGTGGACGCGCTGCGCGCGACGCTGAACCCGGCCGTTGACAACAAGTCAGCGGTGGAGATGCTGGCCCAGCACATCCTGACGGCACCGCTGTTCGACGCGATGTTCCCGGATCATTCGTTCTCGAAGCAGAACCCGGTGAGCCGCGCGATGAACACGATTCTTGAAATGCTCACCGACCATTCGATGATCGAGAACGAGCGCCGCGAGCTGGATTCCTTCTACCGGGCGATGGTCGAGCGCATCGAGGCCGTGCATACCCTGGCGGGCAAGCAGGAGATCATGCGCACGCTCTACGATCACTTCTTCTCCCAGGCATTCCCGCGCATGAGCGAGCGCTTGGGCATCGTATTCACGCCCGTCGAGGTCGTCGACTTCATCATCCGCAGCGCGGATGACGCGATGCGCACGGCCTTTGGGCAGAGCCTGGGGGATCGCGGGGTCTCGATCATCGAGCCCTTCGCCGGAACCGGCACCTTCGTGGCTCGCCTGCTCCAACTCGGCGTCATCCCACCCGAGGCCCTGGAACACAAGTACAAGAACGAGATCTTCGCGAACGAGTTCGTGCTGCTCTCCTACTACATCGCGTCGATCAACATCGAGCAGGTATACCACCAGGTGCGCGCCGAACAGGGCGTGGACGAGGGCTACGTTGAGTTCCCTGGCATGACCCTAACGGACACCTTCCAGCTCCACGAGGGCGACGGCACGATCACCGAGGACTTCGAGGGCCTGGCCGCCAACAACGAGCGCGCACGTGCGGAGAAGGACTCAGCAATCACAGTCATCGTCATGAATCCGCCCTACTCGGCGGGCCAAAACAGCGCAAACGATAACAATCAGAACCTCGCGTACCCGCGCCTGGACGAGCGTATTGCGGTTACTTACGCAGCTAAGTCAACCGGAGCGAACAAGAACAGCCTCTACGACTCCTACTTCCGTGCGCTTCGCTGGGCGTCGGACCGCATCAGGGAACGGGGCGTCATCGCCTTCGTCTCCAACAGCTCCTTCGTGGATGGTAACTCCGCGGACGGCGTGCGACTGTCGCTGCAGGAGGAGTTCTCCCAGATCTTCACTTTCAATCTTCGCGGCGGAGTTCGCGGCAGGATCGGTAACACGGCAAAGCGCGAAGGAGGAAACGTCTTCCCAATCATGACGGGTGTAACCATTACCGTGCTCGTCAAGGACCCTGGGCACTCTGGCACCGCCGACATCTTCTACGCGGAGGCGGAGGACTACGCGACCCGCCAGGAGAAGCTCGAACAGATCGCCGCCTACGGATCCATCGAGGGAATCAGCGAGGCCGACGCCTTCCAGCCGGTTACGCCCAATCAACACGGCGACTGGATAGGTACCCGCGATGAGCGCTTCGCCACCTTCCAGGAAATTGGAAATAAGTCGCTTAAGGGCAAGGACACTACTCCCGCTATATTCAGACAGTTCTCACGAGGGCTAGCCACAAGCCGGGATGCCTGGTGCTACAACTTCTCTCGACAAGCGGTAGCGTCGAGTATGCGCCGATTGATCGACAACTACAACGCAGAGGTAGATGCCGGAACGCCTGCGGAATTGGTCAACACAGACTCGACACAGATCAACTGGAATCGTCAATTGCTACGAGATCTCACAGCCCGCAAACACCATCTGTTCAATGAGGGTGCGCTCCGCTTCAGCGTGTACCGCCCTTTCTGCACCCAAAGCGTCTACTTTGCCCGCGAAATGAACGATATGATCTACCAGCTCCCGCAGCTATTCCCCTTGCCAACACATCCCAATCTGTCTCTCACTGCGACAGGGGAAGGCTCGTCGAAGGAGTTCGCTACTCTCGCTTCAGATACGCTCCCAGATCTCCATCTTCTCGGCGCGGGAGTTAGCACACAGACGTTCCCCCTCTACACCTGGGAGCCCCTCTCCCCCACCTCCGGCAGCGAGCCCGACCTGTTCGCCGACCTGGCGGCCGCACCGGAGAGCCGGGCGGGTGGGGCGACCACGGCCTCGTCCCTGGATTTCTCGCGGCCGATCGGCGACCAGATCCCCGTACTCCTGGACGGATACCGCCGCGTCGATAACGTCACGGACACGACCCTGGCCTCGTACCGGGAGCACTACCAGGATGCGGGCATCACAAAGGAGGACATTTTCTTCTACGTGTACGCGCTGCTGCATCACCCGGAGTATCGGGAGCGCTATGAGGATGATTTGAAGAAGATGCTGCCGCATATTCCTCGTGCGGCGGGTTTCCACACGTATGCGAGCGTGGGCCGCGAGCTGGCGGACCTGCACGTCAACTACGAGCGGGTGGAGCCCTATCCGTCGGTGCAGGAGGAGGCGAGCTTGCACGCGCCTGCGGACCCGTGGGAGCGCTACCGGATCGGTGAGCGCAAGATGCGTTTCCCGAAGCTGGGGCGCCGCGATAAGGACTTCACGCGCTTGGAGTACAACGACTACGTGACTCTGACGGGCATTCCGGCCAAGGCACAGGGCTATTCGATTTCGGGCCGTAGTCCGCTCGAGTGGATCATCGACCGCTACCACGTGAAGACGGACAAGGCGTCGGGCATCGTGAACGACCCGAACGATTTCCTGCGCGAGCAGGGCCGCCCCGACGCGGTCGTGGACCTGATCAAGCGCCTGGTGACGGTCTCGATGCGAACCCAGGAGCTCCTGGAGACGCTGCCGAAGCTGGAGGTTCCGGAAGGAACAGAATCGTGACTGATTCATACGTTGCCAACGACGAATACTATAGTGATGACGGTTCTGAAAGCCAGACAACCAGCACTAAACATATGCTAACTAAGGTCAGGATTTCAAACTTCAAGAGGATTAAAGAGGCTGAACTCAAAATTGGACCCGTCACTTACATTGTAGGAGGCAACAACTCGGGAAAGAGTTCTGCAATCCAAGCCATTCACACCGCTGTGACAGCCGCACAGGTTGGTCGTAAACGACAGCAGCGGGTGATCCCAACGTCGAGCCTCCGTTACTCACCTGCAGCTGATTTTGAGAGTATCGGACACGGGAGGCTGCTCGAAAACAAAGCGGATGGACACCGAGCCATTGTCGAATTCACAAGCCAAACCGATAACCCAAACGAAGACAGCAAGTACCGAGTGGCACTCTATCGCGGACGAAACTACGACTCGATCGGCGTCGACCGCGAACCTAAGCAAGGACGCCTTGCTGATCGAATCCAAGACCCAAGGAACCTCTTTTCGATCTACACCCCTGGACTTTCAGGTATTCCGCTCCGCGAAGAGTACATGAGCTATGCATCAGTCTTCCAAAGAGCCGCTGGCGGAGAGGCAAGTCTAGTCTTTAGAAATATCCTCCGCCTCATCGATGAACACGATTAGCTACATGAGCTCGAAAATGCTATATCAACTCTAATTGGCGAAGAAATCTCAATCTACATTGATGCAGACGAAGAACAGGATTTTTATATAACTGTCGAGGCGAGGATAGGTCACGAGGATCATTACGTGCCTGTCGAACTATGGGGTACCGGTCTCCTCCAAATTACTCAGCTATATTCATATGTAATTCTCTTCCAGCCTTCTGTATTTCTTGCAGACGAGCCAGATGCACATCTACACCCTTCTCGCCAGAGGCTTCTCGCCTCAGCATTTGATGACATCTCAGAAAACTACGGGTGCCAAGTCATTGCGGCAACGCATAGCGAACACCTGATCAGCTCAAGACCCGAAAGCACCAAGCTCATTTGGATGCAAGAAGGGACCTCTGTACCACACGAGGATCCGGATCTCACTGAGCTCCTATTACATCTAGGCTGCCTCGATGAGGTTAGCCCAAACGGAGACCAAATACTTCTTCTAACAGAAGATAAAAATCATCACTATTTAACCACAGCAATTAATGAGCTTGACGAAGAAGGCTACCGCGTCAAAGTTATTCCAGTCAACGGTGTAAGCAATCTAGGCATCGCCGATACGTTTGTTAGACTAAAAGAGCAGATACCAAATTGCACTCGCATTGTAATACATCGGGATCGCGATTTTCTTACCGATGACGAAATTGAAGGATGGCTTAATCTAACATTTCCCACGTCCACCGCACGTCCCGACGTATTCGTTACAAGATACTGCGACATGGAGGCATACTATTGCAGCATTGATTACATTTTGCGCCTCTACCAAGACGAGCCGAATATCACGGATCAATACGACAGGATCTTGAGGCAATATGAGGATGATGCGCGCAAGGAGTTCGCAAAGAAACGAAAGGCTAACAATAAAGAGAATTTCTTGCCCGAAGGTGGCTCCCCTACTAATCAGTCATTATGGCCCGATTCCGAGCCAGTATCACTTAGAACAGTCGTTGGCAAGAAGTTTCTCAAACGTCTTAATGACCAGTTGGCCAGGCAGAAGATTGATATTGCACGGATCGGTAGCGTTGCACCTGAGGAGCTGTTGATCGATCTACGTGCCTGTTTCAATGCGGTGCCGCCATCATCATCCTTGGACAATGCGCACGATCTCATTTGAGTAGTACCCAAGTTCTTTGCTTTTCCGAACCTTGATTGCGGGGGGTGGGAGCCCCCCGTGTTCAGAAGCCTGGGGGCAGATTCTAGGGGTGGTTGCAACAGGGGTTTTGCCTCGAAGTAGCAGTTCAAGGCGCTGCTTGGGTGTGTCGCAGTTGAGCGTTTTGTGGCTCTTCGTATTTGAGGGGGTAGGTGTTGTGGGCGGGGTTGGGTGTGTCGTGGCCGGGTAGGGGTCGAGGTCTTCCGATGATGGAGATTCCGACACCGTCCATCCGAAAGACCTTGATACGCCTAATGCTATCTATCATCGCGCTGATCTGAGTGTGCTCATGCGCCTGGATAGCCCGGGGCTGGAGGTGACGGATCAGCGCGTTGAGGCAGACCATGCGGTGTTGGTGTGCCGGATTGCTGGTGAGGATCGGTGGGTGTCGACGCTGCGGATGCCAGGGCGAGGTGCGTGACACGGTGGTCAGGCGCCCCGCTCACGAGCCATACGGGTAACGCCCCACGGTCGTGCCTGTGAGCGTGCGCCGCTACCGGTGCCAGGAGTGCGCCCATGTGTGGCGCCAAGATATGAGCCAAGCGGCCGATCCGCGCGCCAAGCTCTCGCGGTCGGCGGTGCGCTGGGCGCTCACTGGGCTGGTCGTTCATCATCTGACGGTGGCACGCGTCGCCCATGCCCTCGGTGTGTCCTGGAAGAGCCGCCAACACTGCTGTCCTGGCCGAAGGGGCGCGCCTGCTGATCAATGATCCAGCTCGGTGTGACGGCGTGCGCGTCATTGGCGTGGATGAACACGTGTGGCGCCACACCCCATACGGCGACAAATACGTCACCGTCATCTTGGACTTAACGCCCATCCACGATCGCAGCGGTCCCTCCCGGCTCCTGGACATGGTCCCGGGCCGCTCCAAGCGGGTCTTCAAAACCTGGCTAGCCTCCCAGCCCCACACCTGGCGCAAGCGCATCGATATCGTCGCGATGGATGGATTCACCGGCTTCAAAAGCGCCACCGCTGAAGAACTCCCCGACGCAAGGGCAGTCATGGACCCATTCCACGTCGTACACCTCGCCGGTGATGCTCTCGATGAGTGCCGCAGACGCATTCAGCAAGAACTACACCATCGGCGCGGGCGGGCCACGGATCCCCTGTACAAGGCCCGCAGGATGCTTGCACACCAGATCCTGCCTACTCACCCCACGCCAGCAACACCAACTACTCGACCTGTTCGCCAGCGATTGCCACGTCGCCCTCGAGATCACATGGAGCGTCTACCAGAACATCACCTGGCGCCTATCGGGCACCCAACACGGACGTGAGTAAGGCCCTGATGGAAGCCGACATCAACACACTGACCTCCACGCGTGTACGGAGCTGCCTGACCGAGCTCATCACGCTGGGCAGGACACTCAAACACCGAGCCCAGGACATCCTGGCCTACTTCGGCCACCCCCACACCAGCAACGGTCCCACCGAAGCCATCAACGGACGCCTCGAACACCTACGCAGACCCGCACTCGGGTTCCGTAACCTCACCCACCACATCACCCGCTGCCTCCTCGAAACCGGTGGATTCAGACCCCAACTACACCCCCAAATATAAAGAGCCGGTATTCCAGAACACGCCGAGGGCATGGGAGATACGTGCCACCGTCAGATGATGAACGACCAGCCCAGTGAGCGCCCAGCGCACCGCCGACCGCGAGAGCTTGGCGCGCGGATCGGCCGCTTGGCTCATATCTTGGCGCCACACATGGGCGCACTCCTGGCACCGGTAGCGGCGCACGCTCACAGGCACGACCGTGGGGCGTTACCCGTATGGCTCGTGAGCGGGGCGCCTGACCACCGTGTCACGCACCTCGCCCTGGCATCCGCAGCGTCGACACCCACCGATCCTCACCAGCAATCCGGCACACCAACACCGCATGGTCTGCCTCAACGCGCTGATCCGTCACCTCCAGCCCCGGGCTATCCAGGCGCATGAGCACACTCAGATCAGCGCGATGATAGATAGCATTAGGCGTATCAAGGTCTTTCGGATGGACGGTGTCGGAATCTCCATCATCGGAAGACCTCGACCCCTACCCGGCCACGACACACCCAACGCCACCCACCACACCTACACCCCCAATTATGAAAAACCTTCAAACACCAACTACACCCCGAATTATAAAGAGCCAGTGAAACCCCGTCTCTATTGCGCGGTATGGGCAACGCGCAGTATCTGATACCCACTCGCTACCGTGCGTCGCCTCAGAGGGGTAAAGAGGTCGTCACCGCATCAGCGCGTGACTGACCATGGTCTCAAGAGTATCGTCAAGATTGTCTGCTTCGATAAGCGATTCGAGCCCCTCGCGACCGATCATCACGACACACATTTCTTGGTTAGAAAACCGGAGCTCCTGGAGTTGTGCACCCTCAGTAAAACCAGCGAGAGAGACAAGGAAAGCAATACGCGAAGTACCTCGCTTTGTCTGAAGCTTGGTCAGCAGAACAGACATCATCTGCTGCGATGCCTTCTCCACTCGATTTTTCGCCTCAACCAATATGAACGGCGCGCCCGGCTTTTGCCACACGCGAGGGCTAAAATTGTCAATCTGAAGAACAAGGTCGATCTCTTCTGTCTCCGTTCTATAGTTCCGTTCAAGCACTTTCAGGTCGTTGACCTGCGCGAACAGAAATGCGAGTAGAGCCTCCAGGCGTCGGCCGCGCTCTTGGGATGTCCCCTCTCCGATTTTCGCCCAGGCACTTCGGCCGATCTCGCGTCGGGACTCCGGAGACAAAGGCACGCCGACATCCGTTAGGGCAGTCAGAATATTTCGAGGCTTGAGTCGCCGATCGTCAACGTAGTCATCGACCACCAGCACGTCAGCTTCGATACTAGCGAGAAAGTTGGTGACGTCCGGCTTATAGAGAGCGGCAATTGGAAGGGCAACGGTCACAGCAATACCGCACGGGGCAGCGAGCAGGAGACGATCCTTCACGAACCGAGGGAGCTCCTCTTGAAGGAAGACATAGAGGAGGCGCCTCCGGTCATTAGATACAGCGGATGGGCGCCATCTCTTGCTTCTCAGAATTACCTCAACATCACGCTCCCAGTCTCCTCCATCCGGCGATGCGCAAATCGCAGTGATGGTCGACTCAATATCTCGCAAATCGACCCGCTTGCCGACAACCGGGTCACCCAAAAGTTCCTCCATGTCGAACTCCTTTTGCTCAGGCGGACGTTTCATCGGCATTGAGGAGTGCAGCCAACTGGGTGATCAGATCATGCCCTAATCGCTTCACATCATCATTTTCGACGGTGCCAGCGGTCTGGGAGAGGAGTCGACTGAATACAGCAATCATTGACGACGTACGACGACCAAGCTTGTCCACTTCAACCATCATTTGGACGGTGTCCTCGTAGGCATCATCAATGGTCGCGTCCGGCTTTTCGATGAGTTCGCGGATCGACGCATCAATAGGTGACCTGCCAGTGCCATTCGCTTCGGCGTCTTGGGCCGCAAAGTTAATGATTGGCGACACTTTACGCAAACTCACCGTGTCAGTGATGACCTGATCGAGTCTCTTCTGAACGAATGCCGCACTCACCCTGTCTTCGCCGAACTCATCCAGAATCGCCGGACGCTTGCGCCTAAGAGCATCCACAACATTCTTCTTCAACTCCCAGAAGAAGTTCAGTGGGATCCTTTCTTCACGAATATAGTTCTGCCACTCATCGGGCAGGGTCATGACATACCGCAACTGCCGAACTCTCTCCATTGAGAGACCCGTAAGATCTCGCAACTCGGAGTCATTGGCTTCGCGCCCTTCCAGCTCCTTGATCTCGTTCGCGAGGCGCTGCAGCGCTTTGGCTGTAGGAATATCGCGCCAAGGCTCCCGGATCAGATGGATATTGAACATCTGTTGGAGGACTTCGCGCTCGCTACGCTCCTTCGTGATAAGGGCAGGGATCGTCTCATGCCCGAGATCACGCGAACAACGATAGCGGCGCTCACCGTCCACGAGTACATACCTGTCGTCCCGCTGGTAGACAACGATAGGGACAAGCACCCCTTCCTGGTCAATTGAACCCGTGAGACGATCAAGTTCATCTTGAGGAAAGTCAAGCCGCGGATTGGCATCATTCGGCTCAACGTCTGAGATCTTCAGTTGGCACAGTTCGGCAGTTGGGTTGAGTGACTGTTCAGCTACTACGCCGTCGGCCGACGCAACAGCTTCCTCAGAGCGTGCAGACATAGAGGTTCTCCGTTGCCAATTTCTTAGAGGTTCCTGTTGACCCACCCATTGTCGAGTGGTTTGCGTTAAATGACAAAGTTTCCACCTCCGAAAAATACTCACCCGCGATGTCAGCCACTGTGAGTTCACATGCTGCAAGCAGTCCAGCGGAAGGGTAACTGACCACAAGCGGCACGCGCATTCTGGCGACGTTCCGGCAGAGGTCGTGGAATGAGGCGACAACTCCGCTCTTCAACGAGAATCCAGTCGTGAAACGGTCTGAGCGGTTGCGCCCCATCCCACTCGCGTCTGGATAGTCATATCTATAGAGCGTTTCGTACACGTGGTAATAGCGGCTGTACTGATCTTTAGTATATGGGGGATCAGCGTAGACAACTCCGATATCGTCGAGCCAACCGGCACTCACTAGATCAAGCGCATCCCCCACGTACACCGAGTTTCCAGATCTCCACTCCTCGGACCCAACAAGCGACACGTTACACAGTGCCTCCGCAAACTCATCCCATACCGAGCGCCCCCAGACACGAACGATGCGGGCATGCGCTGAGTCGGAATTCGGACGAAGGTATTGGGCCGTGTGACCCGGCGCATTGATTAGCACTGAAGTTGCCGAGATCCAAGCACCTAGAAGCCAGTCCCGGTCGCCAAGGTGATCATCGCAATCAATAGCTGCTCGGATCGAATCCACTTCGATCGCTTGGCGCAAGCTCAAGTATCCTGCAGAAAAATATAGAGAAGCAAGCTCGTAATGATGACTGGTACTCGACACTGCGGCAGCACGTGCAGCGCGCCTATGGGACGCGGAGTTGGCGACATGCTTTGCGTGCTGCATATACGCTTGCAACAAGCTACGACCGCCCGCAATGGCAGAACCTTCAGCGGCTAATTGGTCGGCGTATTTTGCCTCAAGTTCAGCGTAACGAGTTTTGAATACCGACTGCAATCTGGAAACCGTAGACACTGCATCTGCGGATCGCTGGAGCGCAGTGAATCGGGCGCGCGAAATAGAGGCTGTAAAACTGAGTGCATCGTTTGTAACTACCGATGTCGTGTCACGCAGACTCTCCGCGACACTCCCCATACCCGAGAACAGGTCAACTGCCCTGCCTTGGCTCGTGAGGCTCGCAATCGTGTCGCGGACAGGGTCGGCCATATGGCGCTTCGTCCCCATGTACCGCACCACCACGCGATTGTTCTCCTCGTGCTGGGCAACCATCCTCGCGGTCACCACTCGCATAGTATAGCAGATCGGCTCATTTCACGCCTTGCCACGCCGTTTCACGATAGACTTTAGGCCTTGCGCATAGACCCTCTAGGTGTACTGGTCGGGGAGGCTGATTGAAGGTTTGCGATCCGGGAGGGGACTGCTGCACGGTGAGGTGACATCTGATCTGGCTTGCCTGCTGGGTGGCCTAGAAGGATGTTCACTGTGTCTGCTCCGTGCCCTCAAGAGTTCCGAGAAGACGTCGTGCGTGTGGCGCACTCCCGTGAGGACGGGATCACTATCGCGCTGATCGCGAAGGACTTCGGGATTCACGAGATGACGGCGCACAACTGGATCCGCAAAGCAGACACCGACAACGGCAACCGGCCAGGCCGTACCCGCGAGAAGCAACTGAGCTATGCGAGGCCCGCTGCCGAATCCGACTGTTCAAACAGGAGAACGAGCTCCTGTGCTGCACTGCCGTATACTTCTCCCAGGAGAACTTGCCGGGAAAGGCTCTACACACTTGCGAGTGAGTTCGCCGCTGACGGTATCCCTGTCGCGGTGTCTTTGCGGGTCTTGAAGCTCTCCCGGCAGTCCTATTACCTTTGCTGGAAGTAACAGGTCATCACAGGTGAGCTGGGCGAGGTCTCCCGGGCTAACGCCCTGTTCACCGCGTTTATTCTAGATTCCGAGTTTTGTCATCGGCTTCTTGCCGATGATGCCGCAGCCGCGGGTAAGGTTATGTTCACATGGACTGTGTGGCGGATCTGCCGGGATAGCCAGTGGTGGTCCGTTTTTTGGGAGGAAGCGCGGTGAAAACGGTAAGCGCCCCGGCCTGCCCGTGCATGATGATCTGCTTCAGCGGGACTTCACCGCTGTTGACATGAACGAGGTGTGACTGACCGGCATTACCGAGCACGTCACCGATGAGGGCAAGCTCTACCTCTGCGCGACCAAGGACGCGTTCTCCGGTCGGATCGTAGGATATTCGATGGGCTCAGGGATAAAGGCCCGTCTGGCAGTAAACGCCCTGGAAAACCGGCTCTTCCGAGTTGAGTATGGGTGACCGGGTGTTGGTCGGGGTTGCGGGTAGAGGTCGAGGTCCTTGATGGTGAGCGGACTTGTTCCCCCGCTGTCGTCAAGGACCTCGGACGGTGTCTCACCCTACCTGCTGCTGCTCTGTGTCGCCTGATCGTTGTGATCGTTGTGATCTGCTCGTCGATTTGGAGAGCTTCCATCTGATGAGCGTGGCTCACACCCCACAGGCTCTAGTGCTCGATGTTGAGTCATGCAACCAGCTGGTTGGCTGCCCGGGTTGTGGGGTGATCGCACAAGGTCACGGGCGTGTGGTGGTGGAGGTGATCGACGCGCCCTGGGCCGGGGTCCCGGCGCGGATCCGGTGGTTTAAGCGACGCTGGATATGCCGCGACCGCACCTGCCGGATCGTGACTTTCATTGAGCAGAACCACTCGGTGTGTGCTCCCCGCGCGCGTGTGGATGTGCGGGCGATCCGCTGGGCGATCCGACAGTTGCGCTTCGAGGGAGCCACCATTGCAGGATTGGCTCAACAACTGGCAACCACGTGGAACACTGTGTGGTCCCATATCAAGCCGTGCCTGCAAGCCGCCTCTGATGACCCCGCCCATTTCGCAGGCGTGCGGGTGCTGGGGGTTGACGAGCACGTATGGCACCACCAGGACCGACGCCTCCGGGGCCCGCGTGAGCTCACCGGCATCGTGGACCACTCGCGGGAAGGATCATCCCACGGCCCGCTTGATTGGGCCTGGTTCCAGGACGGTCTAGCACCATGTACAAGAACTGGCTAGAAGAGCGCGGAAAAAGTTTCCGCGCGGGAGTGCGAATCGCGACACTGGATCCCTTCCAGGGACAGCAAGAACGCCATCGATGACCAACTTCAAGACGCCGCCAGCGTGCTCGATGCCTGTCACATGGTCAAGCAAGCTGGTGACGCCCCAGGTGAGGTACGCCGTCGCGTCCAGCAAGACACGACCGGTCACCGCGGACGCACAGGCGATCCCCTCTACCAAATACGGCTTCTCCTGCGCGCCTCGCGTGATCGGCTAAGCAAGCGTCAACGGGAACGACTCCGTGAGGCCTTCACGGCAGATGAGGCGCACATCGGTGTCGAAGATGCCTACCACTGCGCCCAGCAAGTCCGAGACGTCTTCCACCAAGACACACCCGCCCACGGCCGACGCCTGGCCGCTCGTCTCGCCACCCGCCTACCAACGTGTCCCATCCCCGAAATCGCTCGCCTGGGCCGGACCCTACGTACATGGAAGGACGCACTCGAAGCCTACTTCGACACAGCCGGAGCCAGCAACGCACCGCACAGAAGCCATCAACGGAATCATCAAACTGGGCAGACGAATCGCCAGAGGCTACCGCAACCCCACCAACTACCAACTCCGAATGCTCCTCATCGCAGGAGGCCTAGACGCCTCCACCCACACTCAACTCTGAAGAGCCACATCACCCGAGCACTCCTCAAAGACGGCGGATTCAAGCCCCAACCTCACCCCAGATTATGAAGAGCCAGTAATCCATGATCCCTGATATACCGCTCTTACAGCATGGTGTTGCCTCCGCACGGACAGCCGAGCGGAGGCAACACCATGATCGTCGTGGGGGCTAGCTGAGCCAGGTCGGCTGAATGTAGCGGAAGAGCATGACGATTAGCACTGGCACGCAGGCAAGCAGCAGAACACCCATGATGTAGTGCCAACCCGGAACGGGAAGATGATCAACGAACCAGATAGTGACTCCGCCCGCACGCCGCGTGGCAAGTCGGCGCTCTAGGAACTCTCGAATCATCATTGCAAAAGCAAAGAGGCAGAGCACAGCCGTCACAAGCATCGCCACGAAGACCACTGAAACATAGGGGAACGCTTGTTCAGCACTGAGGAGATGGAAGGCATGGGCGAACGGTACCAGCTTCTCATCACCGGCAGTTTCAGACAGCATTCGGCTTAGATCCGGCATCGACAGTCCGGCCTTTCCTGTGGACAAGGTGAAGGACGACCAGTAGGTCGCGTAGGCAGCGGTAGCCGCGAAGACGCTTGCAACGATGGAGGAGCGAAGAGGCTTCGACACTTTCCTACTCCGCAAGGACAGTCCTGCGATCACCAATGACGTCGTCATCACGAACACAGAACCGATCACGAGGAGACTCACCAGAATCTCGTAGTACCTCATGAGGAAGATCGCGATGACAACAAAGGCGGCGAATCCAAGCCCTAGTGGCAGCCATATGTCCCCATCGCTATCCTCTATCCCCCGCCGACTATCGCCGGCAACATTCACATGCATGGAGTTATCGTCGCCAATATGGGCATAGTTTCCAGTTCCAGCAACCGTAATGACGTCACCCTTTACTGCCATCACCTGTTGGGTTACAGCGTCTCCTCCTGATGCAGTAGGTTCCGGAGCCATCGAGCCATCCGGGACCAGTCTCGCAAGAATCATCCCGGAGACAACACCGGACACAACACCAATCACAAGTTCAACAATCCAAGACACGGTCTTTCCTTTCGTATAGATCGTTGTCACCATCGACAGCCCCAAGCTGTCAAGCAGAAAGTAAGGTTTGCCATCTACATCTGCGTACACGCGTCAAACCAGATTCCTTGTTCTCGCTGCTCAGCGCGCGGGCAGCCGCGATCAGGGCGAGGACTTCCTCCTCGATGCACATACGTGCAGATGTGTTGCGAATAGTTGCATGATGGTTGCGCAGCATTCTTATTGTTTCGTGTCGGTTCTGCGCGTACCCTGACAGGTAAAGGTCCGCCCCCAACGGCGGGGGTGGACCACCACGCATCTCACCGTGGAGGGCGCACCATGGAGAACTCATCCCTGTCCGATCGACCCACCAGCGAGGAAGACGACGCAGTCGTCCGTGACTCGGGGTCGGGCCGCGAGCAGCGCTCGCACAACCGCGAGCAGTCCTCGCTCGACCGTAAGCTGCCCGCTCGGGCTGCCACCCACGCGAGCCCGAGGGGAGCGCGGACCCGGATTCGTTCCTGGATGCGTGCAGGCGCGCTTGATTGGGGCATCCGCATCGCAGTTGTGGGACTGGTGATTGGCGGCTTCTTCGCCATCTACCTCAACGGCGTCAATGAGGGCTGGTGGCACCCCTGGGGTCACACCCCCACCGCCGCGACCACAGGCCCCACAGCGGCACCCACACCCGCGCCCACAGTGTCGAGTGAGCCCGCCATGTCGGGCGGCTACCAGATCGGCCCCGACGGCGTTCTCGTGCGACCGGCCGAGTATGCGCCAGAGACCTACCCCAAACCCGAACTACCCGAAGCCGCCAAAGAAAACACAGAACGCGGAGCCGAGGCAGCGGCGGAGCACTACCTCGCACTGCTGGTCTACGCGTGGAACACCGGAGACACAGAGCCACTCGCAGACATGTCAGACCCAACGTCGAAATTTGCGTCAGATTACATCACGGATGTGAATGAGCAGTATGCCAATGGGTGGAGTTACGGGATGGAATCAAGCATCACATACGTTCTTCGCGTCGAGCCAATCGAGGCAAATGGAAACAATGTGCCCGAGGGATCCATTCTTGTTAAATTCCGTACGGAAACGCACGACGGCGCATCCTGCACAAAGACAAGACTGCAGGAATCTAGCTCAACATATAAGTCCACAGTGACATTCATCATGACGTGGAGAGATGGCAAATGGATAGAACTGCAAGGAAGGACTGTGAGTGACGATGAGCAATAGGTCTGCGTATTTCAGCATCGCCATTCTCCTGGTCGTTCTTCTCCCCAGTGTGTTGGCACCCGTTGCTGCATCCGCCCGAGACGAACCAATCCCAAGGATAGGAGGACACGCTGAAGGTGGGCACGCCGTAATCGATGGAGAGTACGGTGACCAGGAATCTGATCCTGGACCTCCATTCGGAAATCACAAACCAGCCGACGATGTACCTAGACTCACGAACTCTTCCGATGTAAGTCCTGCGGCGCAGGCTTACGCCAATGATGATCTGTGTGACGGCACGACATCTCACACCGAGGTACTGCCTGACGGGACCGAGTCTAAGCCATTCGTGTGCGCACACTTCTCCCGCACGGGCACCAATGCCCCCACCGGGTACGTGCCCACCACGCGCGACATCTTGTACTACGCCGCCACGACCATCCACGCCGACGGCGCTGGCCTGCACAAGCGCCCCGCCGACGTGTCCTACACCAACAAGTACGTCCCCACACTCGTGGCAGCAACCCACCCCACTCAAACCCATGTAGTCACGATGTTTGGCCGCGAGGTCACCGTGACATTTACTGCCACCTCCTACACGTGGAGCTGGGGGGACGACACCCCAGACCTCGTCACCACCTCACCGGGCACCCCCTGGCGCAAGGGCATGGACCCCAACACCGACCCCGCCCTCATCCGCCACTACTACACCCCACCGGGCGGCTGGCGCTCCCGATTCGACGGCCCCTACCCCAACGCCACGCGCACCATCACCCTGACCACCACCTGGGCAGGAACAGCAACCAACCCCTTCACCGGAGAGACCCAAACCATCAACGGCCTGGTCACTACCACGGAGACAACAGGCCCATTCCGCCTCTCCCACCTCCTCATCAGTAACACCGACACCTGGGAAGAAAGCCAAGGACACTAAACGAGTGATGCACCATGACCACCAAACCCTCCAACCTCGGCCAGTGGATCGGTGCCGCCATTGCCGCTGTTGTCATCATCGGCGCGTCGTTCCTGGGGTTTCACGCGTTCGACGCTCGCGCCCACGCGGACGCCGAGCTTCAGTCCGGAGCACAGTCGCCCCAGTCTGACATCACCGCACAATCTGGCTCCCAATCGGCAGACACCCCTCAATCCGCAGAACCAACGCCCGTTGACGTCCCGAAGCCCACTCCCCCGACACACCTCTACGCAGGTGGACAAATTGGCGCCCAAGCGACATCACAGTGGTACATCGACCTATGGGCATATGCATTCAATACCGGAGACACAGATGATTTCATGAAGGTATGCCAGAACGACGATTACTGCACCAGAGTGAATAACGACGTGCAGGCACTTCATGCAGATCGAATTGTCACGCGACCGATAACAATCAAGTACCTTATGACGAAAGAGATATGGGACTGCACATCTACGCCAGATCACATTAGCGGAACGTGCATTACATTCGACTACTCCGAGTTGAGTGGAACCGCTATTCGCAAAGACAATGACGCAACTAAACCTGACTACTCCACCATCTCCTTTTCTTCGAAGAGTGATGAAGCTGTCGACCATTACGAAGGCACCATGCTGCTTGTAGCTGACGGAGATACATGGGTCGTCAAACACTTCTGGACGCATAAGGAATAGAACGCCAACAGAAGCGGGCGTCTCCCTCGAAGGTTCTCTCCGACAGCGATAGTTCTAACGACTCGCATTGCTCTCGGCAAGGAGGCCCCACGAGGCATCACGCAGTTCTCTCACACAACCAAGTTCAACACACTGAGGCCCCAGCCCACCACCGTGGGCTGGGGCCTCAGCATCGATGTTTCGCATAGAGCGTTTCCCATCGCCACGCCATACCGCCGATGAGACGACCATCCGCCAGAGGAACACTCCCCCACATCATCACCGCTGCTGTCCCGGTCGCCCGCAGGCAACCGGGACAGCGCTACGTAATGATCAGCGTTTCCCCGCAAGCTCGTAACGCACCCAGCGCCGCTGACCCGTGGATGTCACCAGACCTCGTGACACAAGATCCCGCAGATCCGCGCGCGCCTCTTCAGCGGTCACACCAAAGTGCTCCCTATATTCCCCATTGCTCCAGGTCCGGCCGTGACGCATATCGACCAAAGCCTCCTTCTGGCACCGATTCAGACCGGCCGCCACTTGCCGTCCAAGCCTGCCAATCCACGCCAGGTCACCGTCAGGAATCAATGCCGAGTTCGGGAAACGAACCGTAAAACTAACTCCATTATCAAAGAAAAGAGGCTCCGCCATCCCAGCATCCTGTAACGCCCGACGAACCTCTCGAATTCCCGTCCCCATCGCCTCGATGACGCGTCCACTACGACCTTCGACGTTGCGGCAGATCTGATACAGATGCTCGTTCACCGCGGGATGATCACCGAAACCGAGCCGGTCAACCGTGATTCCCCACAGCCCACCAGGATTCGTTAGGCGAAAGCCATCTCGGGTGATCCTCAGATCAATACCCTTCCCCCGCGAGGCCTCGGAAAGATCACGGTGCACCAGCGCATTCGCGATGACCTCGCGCGCCGCCAGCAGGGGCACCGCGTAATCCGTCAGACCATGCCCATCACGTGTCACAACCTGTCGTGACTCCACGTTCTGGGCAACCCAGTCCAACACATCATCCAAGATGACCGGCAGCGCCCCTGTAAAATCACGACGATTGACAGCGCGCACATCATCTGTGCCTTCGACCGCAGCCGTGACGGTCAGGTGGGGAAGAAGACGCTGCGGATACTCACCCAACGCGTACAGTCCGGCGGTCGACAACTCTCCACTCTCGCGGTCCGCAACGACGCCGGTGAAGAAGAGGACCGCTTCGTCACTGTCATTGACGAGGCGTGGGGTCGTCTCGCGAACAGACGCGAGATACCGGTTGACCAGTTCCGAGTCAAGGTCCCGAAGAGAACTACCAGGCACAGCCTGAGCATCGGAGTTTGGACGACAATGGCGCAAGAGAAGCATCTGTTCCTCCGACGGCGACATCTGATAGTCGCCGTCGTACTGACGCAGATACGCTTTCTTATCCTTCAACCAACGTACGGGCTTTTCATTCACGTCAGCGCCCTCGACGTTGACGACTCCGACTGTTTTGCCATCCAGATCAAAGGCACGTAGATCTACCCTGATCGACGGACTGAAACCATTCCGCGCCTGGCTAGCTGCGCTCTGTAAAAGGCTGTTGACGTCATCGACGCCGACGACGTTGATACCATCCCGCTCCGACACGCCCATCAGGACTACTCCCCCTTCGGGCATGTTCGCGAAGGCACACATCGTCGGCCCCATCTGTGCTGACGAATACTCGGAGAATGTTTTCGCTTCGATCGAAGTAGTATCCCCGCCACGCAGCTCGAGTACCGCCAAAGCTCCCAGCAGATCATCAAGACTCTTGATCATAGTCCCAATCCTATCTCATAGAGCTGCCTATCTATCTCATAGAACCCCACTTCTATGTCATAGAAGCCCATTTCTATCTCATAGAACCCTTGATCTATCTCATAGAGGCTCATAGACAAGGCAGACAGCGTCATAGAGAGACTTTATGAGCACGAGGCCGGAGCCGGGCCAAGCGTCGCAATACGGCGTCAGCGCTCACACACGACCAGATTGAACACACCGAGGTCCCAGCCCACCATCGTGGGCTGGGGCCTCGGCATCGATGTTTCACGTGAAACAATCACCAGGGAGGCCGCCGATCAACATCGAGCAGGACTCCGAGTCACTTCTTATGGTACCGCGGGCTCGTACCCAGGTGCGTCGGGGAGACGTTCAAGCTATCCTCCAGCATCGACTCATCCAAGCCACGATACGTGTACGAATTATCGTTCACGATATCCGTGGGATCCACGACACCATCCGCATACTGCTGGACCTCCTCCAGCGTCGGACTCGACCCGCCCTGCTTCTCCATCAACGGATTCTCATCAGGGAACTGCAACGGATCCGTATTCAGGATCGCGCCCGGATCGATCGCACCAAACCCGGTGTACTGATTCCACCCATGGTCCGGATTCAACCCCGTCTTCACCAACAGCTGCAGCAGCTGGTTACTGGTCGCCTCAGGCCACCGCTGCTTCGCCAAGGCCAGCACACCGGTCACCACGGGAGCTGAAACTGACGTCCCATAGGCTTCATCGTTAGCACCTGTCTCCAGATTACGAAACAGTACAGGACCACCGATCGAGGCTGTCACCACGCCCTGCCCCCAGGATGAATAGTCCTGTCGTTTGTCGTCCACACTGATGGCACTGACGCCCACAACACCGGACCATTTGGACAATGACTCAGCGTCGTTATCATTGCCATCATTACCCGCAGAAGCTACAATAATCACACCGCTCAAAATCGCACGAGCAACAGCCCACTTCACCCGATTATCGACATCTCCACTGGAAGCGGAGTAGTTAATGACCTGGGCGTCATCGTTCATCGCCTGATTAAAGAGCCACTCCTCTGTTATTCGCGTAGCACCACGGCTTTCTACACAGTCATTTCCAAACACATCCCCATTTGCCCCGAGGCTCATCTGATAGGCGAGAAGTGTTGCATCCGGCGCAACACCGTACCCTGGTGCCACGAGGATCGAAGCGACACCTGTACCGTGTCTATTCGATTTGGACGATGTGTTGATCATGCACGGAATCGTCACCCTGATATCCGCGCCCGCAAGCTCGGGAACGGAGGTGTCCACCTTGCCATCGATCATCGCGATCGTCACGCCCTTGCCCGTGTAGCCCTTCGCGCGCGCACGATCCAAGCCGTAGTACGAGAAATACGACTGATCGGCTGCTGTGATCGTGTCGGCCGCATGCGCGGGCGCAGCGGGAATCGACACGATGCCTGCCGCGAGCGCGCCAACGGCTACCACCGCGATGCCGCTCCTTACGCGCGAGCGGCTATTCTTCGTTTCCCTCACCATTGGCGCGGATCCCAACCGTCGTCCCGACGCGGTGCAGGCGTAATATCCTTGTCCGTCCCGTACATCTGCGACATCGGATTCACGTAGCCCTTCGGCAACTCATCGTCGTCATCCACACGGAACGGCGTGTACTTACGCCGCCGAGCTTTCTTATCGTCATTTCCAGCACCGGAGCCCGCTCCCGCACCGCCGCCCATGAAGCCACCGCCCTGGGCGCCGGTCCTCCCGGCAACCGTGGTCCCCAACCCCGTCCCTCGCGTACCAGTCATACCGGAGGTGCCCGATGCGGCGCCAACCGGAGACGGCGGCTTGTAGGTCCCGTATCCGGAACCCGAGTACGTTCCCGCGCGCAGCGCCGACATGCCCGTGGTCGCACCACGACCGAGCGCACTCGCCGAAGAGGAGTGAAGACCCCCACCCATGCGGGCCGCGCCGCGGACGCCCAACGCTCCCGCACCCAGCACACCCGCGCCGCCGAGCCGACCGGCCAACGCGGACTCACTCCCCGGACCTCCGTTGACATTCCACAGCGGGTGGTATCGATCAGCCGGGGGAGCCGGGGTGTAACCACCGATGACCCCGTTCCGGTGCCGATCGCCGTTGACTCGCGTATGCAGCAGATCGATGTCCATCAAGTCCTGAGGATCGGAGATGGGGTTTAGGCGCGAGCCCAACTCTCCCTCGTCTGCAAAACGATCGGGAACGCGGGGAGAGGACATGACGCGGTCGCTGATCGGACCACCCTCGTCGTAGCCTCCCGGGTACAGCCCCGAACCGGATCCTCGGAGGTCAGATCGGCCGTAGTCGGTGTCGCGGTTACCCGGATAGACGCCCGCCTCGTGAACGGAGGTGTTCAAATACCCGCGCTCGATATCACGGCGCACGCTACCACTCGAAGGACCCGGAGTTGGTCCGGAGTACTCACCCCACTCAAACACCCGCTGTTCCATGTCAGTACGCTGCGCATTCGTCCCATCCGCAAGGCCCTGCATCGTGTCGTTTGCGCGCTGCAGGATATCGGTCGCGGAAACCTCGCGCTGGTTGTTCGCCTGTTCCACGAGGCCCTGGACGTATGCTTCACCCTTGGCGGCGATAGCATTAATGAGCAGCCCCAAGGGCCCGATGACTGGTGCGACCGGAATCACGACGTGCGCGGCGTCTGCGAGTGCCTCGAGTCTCGAGTCAATCAGCGTGGGTGACAGCTGCATCGCTTCCTCCCGCACCTGCTTCATCGTACGTCGAGCCTCGACGTAGTACTCCATCGCCGTGTTGTGACCATCCTTGATGGCCTGCACCTGCTTCATTGCCCGACCGGTCCAGTCGTCGATTTGCTGGCCGGTCTCACCGGTAAATCCCTGATTGGTGCGCATGTGGTACGTGGAGTTGTTAGCCTCGTTCAGGCCGCACACCACCTTGTTGTGCTGGTCGTCCCAGGCGTCCAGTTCGGAGGCTTTCTCGATCGCGGCGACCAGCCGCATGAGGCGCTCGTACATCGGGCTCTCAACCATAATTCGTGCTCCTCGCGCTCAGATTTCCGACGGCTTGTTTTGGGTGGGCGCGGTTCCCGCGCCAGTATTGCCAGATCCACCAGAACCGGCAGTAGAGGAACCGGATGTCGCTGCGCCCACAGCCTCGCCCCGCTCCAAGGCTGCCAAGATTGCGGCGAGTTCATCCGCGTTCGCGGTTTCCGCAGCTTCAAATGCCTCGGCCGCGTGCTCGACGTCTCTGTCGAATTTCGAGAAGCGCGTCTGCTGGCCAGTGATGAGGCGATGCTCGGTCTTCATGCACGCGACAATTGCGGTGCGCATCGCCTGAAATCCTCCTTCGTCGGACCAGTACGCCGGATCTTGCGCGTCAATGAGTTGCTCTAGCGCCTTCGACGAGTCTCCCAGGGATTCCCCCCCCCGCTTCATATCGTCACGCGTCTGGGCGTGCTTATCGGAATCGAAACCAACGTCGGCCACGCGCCACCTCCCGATCAATCAGCCCATATACCGTGGGCTACGGAACAAAACTGGTATGCAGCCAAGCATATGACCACTTGTTCATATTCACAAGCGTGTTCAAGGGGTAACGAGGCCGGGGATGGCTCTTCGGAGAGGCGCACTCACGGGACCGCCAGACTCACCCCCGCCTCTCGCGCATTGTCCGCGCGAGGATGCCGTGCCTCGGCGCGAAGACCCAGGCGAGCACGAAGCACGCGGTGAGCACGAGGACGATCGTGGCGCCCGTGGGCACGTCCAAGGACCACGACAGGTACAGGCCCACCAGACCACCCGCCGCCCCCAGAGCGGGCGACAGGATCATCATGGTCCCCAGGCGGTCGCACAGGAGCCGCGCCGTGGCCGCGGGGGTGACGAGCAGCGCCAGCACGAGCACATTGCCGATCGTCTGCACCGAGATGACGACCGCCAGGGCCACGGCGACGTACAGGGACAGATCAGCAGCAAGCACACGCACGCCCGCGGCCCGCGCGCTCTCGCGGTCCAGCGTCACGGCGACGATCGGCCGGTGCGCCAGGAAGAGCATGACCAGCACGAACAGGGCACCACCCAGCACCACGGGCACATCCGACGCGGGAATGCCCGTGATCGACCCGAAGAGGAAGTCCTGCAGGCTGCCCGCGTACCCGGGGGCGCGCGCGATGATCGCGACGCCAAGGGCAAAGGCGCCCACGAAGAGCACGCCGATGACGGAGTCCTCCTTGAGCCGCCGGTTCTGCGCCAACAGGGCCACAAGCACGGCGGTCACGACGCCCGCGAGCGCGCCGCCGAGCACCAGGGACCCGCCGCACACGAAGGCGATCGCGAGGCCCGGGAAAACGGAGTGCGCGACCGCGTCGCCGATGAACGCCATGCCACGCAGGACGACGTGTACGCCGACGCTGCCGCACACCAGGGCGGCGACGACGGCGATCAGCAGCGCGCGCGGCAGGAAGGCCAGCGCGGGATTCGTCAGGTCGCGGAAGAAGTCGTAGGGGCTCAGGAAGTCCGCGGCGGGCGCAAGGCCCGCGCGAATGGGGACGAGGCCGGAGCTCACCGCGTGAATGACGGTGCTCATGCGCGCACTCCTAGGGCGTCGAGGATCGGGTTGTCGGGTCGCACGTCGAAGGCGCGGATCCACGGGTCGGCGTCGGCCAGATCAGCGGGCGTTCCCGAGGCGACGATCGTCCGGCGCAGCAGGTAGAGGCGGTCGCAGCCGGCCCGCGCGCCGATGAGGTCGTGCGTGGTCATGAGGAGGGCACGCCCCCCGTCCGCGAGGGAGCGGAACAGGTCCATGAGCATCTCCTGGGTCGGCATGTCCAGGCCCGTGAAGGGCTCGTCGAGGAGCAGCACGGCGGGACGGATCGCGAGGGCCCGCGCGACGAGGACGCGCTGGCGCTGCCCGCCGGACAGCTCGCCGATGGGACGCTTCGCCAGGTCGCGCATACCCACGAGCGACAGGGCCTCCTCGACCGCCCGGAAGTGCGGGGTCCGCGCGCGCCCCAGCAACCCGCGCCGCACGGTGACGGCCTGCAGGACAGCGTCGCGCACGCTGATCGGGAAGTCCCACGCGAACTCGTGCCGCTGCGGCACGTACCCAATCGCGCCGTCGGTCTCGACGCTGCCGCTGGAGGGGATGAGCCCCAGGATCGAGCGAATCAGCGTGGTCTTGCCCGCGCCGTTGGGTCCGATGAGGCCGACGAGCTCCCCGGCCTCGACCTCCAGGTCGACGCCCTCGAGGACACTGCGCCCACCCAGGGACGCGCCGAGCCCGGAGACGCGCAGCTGGCTCACTGCTCCCCTCCCCCATCGACGAGGCCGCGCTCGCCCGAGGCCTTACCCTGGGTGGGCGCCGAGTCGGACGAGGCCGGGGCCGCTTCCACGCTTCCCTCACCGCGGGAGTCGGGTAGGGGCGCGAGGATGGAGTCGGCCTCGGCGATGGCGGCGGCCTGTTCGGCGCGGCTGCGGCGCGAGCGCGCCACGACGAGGGCACCGATCACGAGGAGGGACAGCGCGGCCACGGTGATGATCGCGAGGAAGGCCCAGTCAGGCAGCCCGCCGGAGGAGGCGGAGGACGAAGAGGCAGGAGCACCGGCGTTACCGGTCGCCTGGGGAGCGGCCCCGGGTGCCGAGTCCTGGGACGCCGGGCCCTCGGATGCCGGTCCGGAGGCACCGGCGGGCGCGGCCTTGGCAAGGGCCTCGGATGCCGACGCGGCATCACCCACGGCGAAGCGCAGGGTCGTGGAGGCGCTGACGGCCTCGCCTGCGGTGGTCGTGCCGAGGAAGGTGACGGTCGCCGTGTAGGTGCCGGGGGCGGAGAACGCCCAGTTGGCGTGCACGTGCGTGCCCGAGTCGATCCACACGTCGCCGGGCGCCGCGGCGGAGTCGGCGAGCAGGAGGGGCTTGCCGAAGGTGCCGGACTGCAGGAACAGCCACGCGCGGCCGGGGCCGCTCACGGGGCCGACGCGCATGGTGAGGCCACGGTCGATGGTGGCCGTGACGGCGGGATCCTGCGTGTTCCAGCCGAGCCACACGACGCTGGGGTTTTGCGTCTGGGGGACGACGTACACGGGCTCGCCCGCGACGTCGGCCAGGAAGGGGTAGTCGGCGGAGTCGGGCGCGGTCATGACGGCCGCGTCGGCAACCCGCAGGACGGTCTGGTTGGGGTCGCGCCACACGGCGCCACTCTCGGCATCGTGGCGCAGGCCGGCGCGCCACTGCCCGTCGATCAGTCGGGGGCCGAGGTCGACGTGCCCGACGCTAATCTCCGAGGCCTCATTCGACCACTCTTCATGAGCCGCAACACTCTGCGCGAGGTCGGGGTCGGGACTCGGGTCGGCGACAGAAGAGGGCGCGCCCGCGACGACGAGGAACGCCGACACGATGAGAGCGAACACCGACATGCCCAGACGGGGGAATGGCGTCATTAGAGCCGCGACACGCCGACGACACGCCGCACGGATGCTTCTAATGCTGCAATTCCCCCCAGGGGCGGCGGCGGGGCCTGGCCGGGCTTCGAGACGCGGCGCCGAGCGCAGCTCGGTCGCCAAGTCTCGCGGGCGTGCCTCAACAGGTGATGCCAGCCCGCTCGGTCCCGGGGGCGGCGGCAGGGCCTGGCCGGGCTTCGAGATCGACCACTCCGAGCGAAGCTCGCGTGTGGCGATCTCGCGGGCGGGCCGCCGCCCCCGGGACCACAACGAAGCGGGCTGGCAGGCCCCGCGGCGGCCGGCAGCAGAGTGAGAAACGTGGTGTGTCATGGCATCTCCTTGCCGCCCAGGCAGCGTGCCAGTGAGCGGGCGTTGTGTTGCATCATGTCGATGTAGGTGGGTGCTTGGTCGTCAAGGGTGTCACCGTACAGGGGGCAGATCTCCACGCCCGCGTCGGTGGCGGCGGTGCGTAGGGTGGAGCGGGTGCGCGCCAGGTTGGGTTCGAGGAACACCGCGGGGATCGAGGAGTCGGCCAGGGTGGCCTGGAGTTTGATCCGGTCGGCGATGGAGGGTTCGACGCTGGGGTTGGGCGCGACGAATCCGGCGACGGTGAGCCCGTAGGCGTTCGCCAGGTAGGCGTAGGCGTCGTTGGTGGTGACGAGTTTGCGTCGCTCTTCGGGGATAGACGCGATGGTCGAGGCCACGGTGGCGTCGAGCTCGTCGAGGCGCGTCAGGTAGGCGGCTGCGTTGGCCCGGTAGGTGGCCTCGCCGTCGGGGTCGACGGAGATCAACGAGTCGCGGATGACGCGCACGTACGCCTGGGCGTTGTGGACGTCGTGCCACAGGTGGGGGTCGATGTCACCGTGGACGTGCTTGCCGAGGACGGCCTGGGGCAGCATATACACGCTGTCCCCCGCCTCGCCGATGAAACGGAACGAGGACTCACCGGGGATCGTCGTGAGCGCGCGGGTGGGCACTTCGATGACGACCTGGTCGAGGTCGGTGCACTCCATGGTGGAGGCGACGGCCGCGCCCGTGGTTCCGGCGCCCACGCAGGGGGCCGAGGCCTCGTCCCCGGAAAGCGCGCCCGCGTCGGAGGCGAGTTCGACGCGCTTGGTGGTGAGGTTGACGGTGATGTCGGCGTGGCCGGCGCGCAGGATGCGTCGGCCTTCGGCGGCGGCGATGTCCTCGGGCGGGGTGCCGACGGCGAAGACGGCGGTGCCTTCCCCGACGGGTGCGGGGGTGGCACCGGGGGTGGTGCGCAGGTGGGCGCGGAAGTGGACGCGGTAGATGCCGGGTTGGGTGAACGCCCAGCTCATGTGCTGGTGGGCGTCGGCGGGCAGCTGCGCGGTGTCGGTGTCGTATCCGGTGGCGGCGTTGAAGCCGTCGGAGGACGCGAAGGCGATCTCAGGCTGCCCGAAGGACGTGGTGAGGTACGCGGCGGCCTGCCCAGGCCCGTCGACGCCGGTGGTCGTCAGGTCAATCTGCGAGGCGCGGGTGGCCCCCATGTCGGTGCCGTCGCCCCACACGCGCATGCCGAGCCACGGGGTATCGAGCGCACGGTCTTCGACGAGGGGGAGGATGGTCGCGCCGTTTTTGGCGGCCTCCTCGGCGACGGACACGGAGCGTGAGCCTGCGGGCAGGTTGGAGTCGAGGGCCCGGATGAGGGCGTGTTCCTCGAGCATGAGGTAGTTGGAGAAGGCGAGGTCCGCGTAGGCCACGTCGCGCACTGTGCGCAGGGAGGGCTCCCACGAGTGCGGGTCGGCCCCGTCGGGCACCATCTGCGTGACGTGGACGCGGTCTCCGGCGACGTTACGCACGAGATCGGCGAGGATGCCGGTCGTGGCGACGACGCGCAGTTCGCCGTCGGTAGCGGGGTCGGGCGCGGGCGCGCACCCGGCCAGGGTCGCCGTGAGCGCTAACGTCGAGGCAGCGAGCATACGCCCACTCCCCCGCCACCCACGGAAGGGGAGGCGGGGGATGAAGGAGAGTCGGCCTCGTAAATGAGGGGTCACAGCGCTTTGCGCAGGTTGCGGCGGCGTCCGATCGCGCCCACCCACACGCAGGCCGCGCCCGTGAGCGCCCACGTCAGGGAGACGACAGTCAGGGGGATGGTGTCGGCGCCGGTGGTGGCCAGGGAGAGGTCGCAGTCCTTGCCCGAGGCGGTGCGGCCGACGACCTGGGAGACCATGGGTCGCCCGTTGGGGCCGGTCGCGCCCGTCGCGGTGAGGTCGCCGCCGCCACCGAAGCCGCTGCCCGCGAGCGCCTCGCCGTTGGGGGTGACGCGCATGGTGATGGTGAGGGTGTAGGTGCCGGGGGCGGTGAACACCCAGTTCTGGTGGGCGTGCGTATTGGCGCCGAGCGTGTAGGCGCTGCCGGGGCCGTCGAAGACGTGCTCGCCGACGCCGGAGCCGAGAGAGCCCGCATTGAAGACGGCGACGCGTCCGGGGCCTTCGACGGCGTCGAGGGTGAATTGGACGGGGCCCGTGGTGCCACTAACGATTTCTTCGCGCTGGGAGTTCAGTCCCAGCCAGGGCACACCCGCGATCTGGGTGGAGGGGATCAGCCAGACGCTCGAGCCGGGCGTGGCGACGAAGCCGAGGTCGGCGGGCGCGGTGATGCGCGCGGCGTCACCGAGGGCGAAGGTCAGGGACGAGGGGTCGACCCACTGGGCGGGCTGCGTGCGGTCGTCCTTGACGCGGGCGACGAGGGTGCCGTTTTCGATGGCGGGTCCCAGGTCGAAGTGGCCGTCGGTCGCGTTGCCGGAGGCACCGTCCCCGACGCTCACGGTCAGCGTGGTGCGCGCGGTGTTGGCTGGGGCGCTGTTGGAGGCGAGGGTGGCGGCCTCGGCTTCGGTGGCCTCGCGGGTGATGCGGGTGGCGACGCAGCGCTCACCGGCGTTGGTCCCGCTCGTGGTGCGCGGTCCCGAGGCGGGGGCTGGGTTCGCGCCGCCCGTGGTGCCGGTCGCGCCCGTGTTGGTCGCGGGGGCCGCGGGGCCGCCAGTCGCGCCGGGGGCCGCGTTGCCGGACTGGTCTTGTGCGGCCTGATTGTTCGTGGAGTTCACGGAGCCGGGGTTCACGCCGGGGGCGGGAGCGGGCTGCGCCTGGTCGTTGGAGGGGCCCTGCGCGTACTGGGCGATGCACGAGGCCTCGTCGGCGACGTCGATCGTGTACGTGCGGGCGGGCGCGACGGCGTTGGCGGCGCCGGTGTTGCCGGGGGTCCATGCGCTGGCCTGGACGGTCAGCGTGTAGCGGCCGGCGCGCGTGAAGAGCCAGTTGACGTGCTTGTGGGCTGCGTAGGGCTGGTCGATGTCGTCGCCTTCGGGGGCGAGGTCGAAGCTACCGTCGGCGGTGACCGCCTTGGTGCCCTCGGTGAAGCTGGAGGTGAAGGCGTAGATGCGGCCGTCGGCCGGGCCCGTGTAGCTCACGTGAAAGCGCGCCGCGTCGTAACCGCCGGCGGCCACGCCCAGGGTGTCCCACCCGGGCCACAGGACGCTGGCCTGGTTGTCGCCGGCCTGGCCGAGGAGGTAGGCGGCGGCGGGCGCACCGGTCGCCTGGCTGACGGATGCGGGGATCTGTGTGAGCGTGGAGCCCTTGACGGCGAGGAGGGTCTGCTCGGGTTCGCGCATGACGCCGGACCCGGTGGCGTCCTCCTTGATACGCAGGGTGAGGGTCCCGGCTGCGTCGGAGGTCAGGTCGAAGATGTCGGCGTGGCCGCGGTCCAGGGTGGCGGTGGTGCCTGCGGGGGCGGTGCGCATGGCGTAGCAGGCGCTCAGGTCCGCGGACGAGGCCGGGGCGCCCTCCTCAGTCGAGGCGTCGGCTTCGGCGGTGGTGGCGCCCGTGTCTGCGGCGCTCGTGTCTGAGGCCGTCGCGTCGGTTGCGGCATCGGGGCCGGTTGTGGCCTCGTCGGCGGCCTGAGCGGCTGCAGGGGCAAGGAAGGAGGCGGCTGCAAGGGCCATTGCGGCGAAAGCCCGGGCAGCTGCGCGGCCCGGGTTCCTGTGCTTCGTGGGGTTCATGGAGGGTGTCCTCTAGGTGCGTCGCACGTGAATATGAATGAGAATCGTTATCATTCTATGCCCATTCTGACGATCGCGCAAAGTTCTAGCGCCCGAAACTTACCTCTCACACCCTGGTAATGCCGCTACCCCGGATGACCCGCACGCCTCCCCGCTCTCATAGGTCCACTCCCGGCGCACGTCCTCCCCACCCGCTCCGATGACACCCGCTCCCCACCCAAGATCCGGGATCCGCTCGAACGACGCACCCGCGCTTGAGGGCCTCGCACTAATCCGCATGATCCTGATTGACCTTTGCGCGTCCTCACCCGAAGAGCACTGACTGTGCGAGCTAATTGTGACGGTAGGCGCACACTCGTTCACAGCGTGTGTCCGCAGCAACTTTTCTTTGCAATTACTTGGTTCTTGGTGCGACGCATCTTACTGTCCGAACGGTTGATTGGGACTTTTGAGAGGGATAGGCTATAACCATCAAGCGCCTGACGAAGCTGCCAAGCTAGTCCGGCGCTTTTCTTGTTTGAAACGCAGGGTCGCGCCGACGCCACCCGCGTTGGCACACTCCACGTACGAGACCCGCCGGGTCATCCTCGGCCTCGTCAAGCAGGGAATGAACACTCAATACAATCCCACAAGGAGTCCACTCATGTTCTCTACCATCGACGTCATGGTTGCCCAGGCCCACATCGATCAGCTCAACGAGCTCGCCGACGCCAAGCGCTCGCGCAAGGCCGACCGCCACTGAGCACTCCCGGCTCGTCCGGAGTAAGGCAAGTCCGCAGACCCGCAAGGGCTGCGGACTTTTTGCATACCGTCGCGACCGCGCTTGAGACAGCAACCCGAAACGTATCTAATCCAAGAAGGAGGATGTTCGTATGCTTATTTCGAGGGGCGCCTTGCGCTCGACTTGATACCGTCAACATGCTCATTCAGGCTTGTGGATACCTTGCGCCACATCGGATCAAGTACGAAATCTATGCCACGTCTGCGCGCATACTTTGCGGCAGGTACGAAGTCAGAGTCACCAGAGATGAGGATGATCTGCGTGACGAGATCACGTTCGGCCAACGAAGCAATATCGAGACCAATACGCATATCGACTCCCTTCTGCGTGATGTTGAGTCGAATGTCGCGGTCGGTCAAGCTCTCAACAGTCCTTCTACCCGCACACAGATCCTTCAGCACTCCGGGCCGCAGCGTATATTCACCGGCGCTTGATAGCTCTTCGCCTCTTCGCAAGGCAACCTTGCGCTTCTTCATCAATGCTTCGAAGAATGCGGTCATCCATCGATGCTGATCACTCTGGGCAAGGTTCACCTGGCGTTTCGCGATGGGATTGAAAACCACTTTCGTTGATGGCGGGCAGTCGTAGTAGAAGATCCGGTAGAGGCTTGCCTCTTCAGCACTTCCCTTGTTGAGGTGGCGTATGCAGTAAGAAAACAGCTCATCTGCACGCTCCTCGGGGGTCTTGTCACCAAACAGCTTCTTTGCCTGAATGCGGTAGAACCCACCATCGACAAGGATCGCTGTACGTTCGGAAAAACTAGCCACGTTGCCGCTCCTCAATAGATAAAAAGCCAGTCATCGGCTTCTCCATATCAGCGGAGGGTCAACGGCTGGCTTTGCTACCGAAATCTTAGCACTTCGCACGGCATATGTCTATGTCATCATTTTGCCTGCGGTGTGAAGGGATAACACGGTTGACAACACCATTCGGAACTCTGACCCCTATCGACGGATTCGGGCTCTGATTCAATACCTCGTATCCCTGGACGGACGCGGAGTCAAGAAGAGCTGTCTTATCACCACTGTTCGGGGCCTGAGTACCCGGAGGAAACGGCAGCCCTACACGCGCGGCCTGGCCGCGGTGCCGGTGGGCGGTGGCGGGGCCTGGCCGGGCTTCGAGGCGACGCGCCGAGCGGAGCTCGCGGCGCGGACGGCTCGCGGGCGGGCCGCCGCCCACCGGCACACACAGTGGCCCGGAGGCGGGGCAACCGGCGCACGGAACACCAGCGACACCACAGACATTGTTTCACGTGAAACATCCGCCCAACCACCGGCCCCGTTACCCCGTACGGCCGGGAAAGTGGCACACTTGACCTATACGGCTATACGTAACTTCATGCAAAGGATGGCATGCCTTGACTCAGCCTTCGACCAACGGCGACAACCCGGCCTCGTCCGGGCGCACGCCCGCGCAGGGAAACCGTCTTGACCCCTGGTACGACGTCTACGCGGACCGCGCTCATAACTTGCGCGCATCTGAGATCCGAGCTCTCTTCTCCGTTGTGTCGCGCCCCGAGGTCGTGTCTCTCGCAGGCGGCATGCCCAACCTGAAGGACCTCCCTCTCGATAGGCTGGCCGCCTCCGCAGAAAAGCTGATTCGCAACCACGGCGCGCAGGCCATGCAATACGGCAGCGGCCAGGGATGGGAGGTCCTGCGTGAACGCATCACCGAGGTGATGACATACGACGGCATCGTCGGCGCCGACCCGGACGACGTGGTGGTCACGACGGGCAGCCAGCAGGCCCTCGACCTCGTCACGGAGCTCTTCGTGAACCCGGGCGACGTCATCCTTGCCGAGGCCCCCTCCTACGTGGGCGCGCTGGGCGTGTTCCATGCACGCCAGGCCGACGTCGTGCACGTTGCCATGGACGAGCACGGCATCATCCCCGAGGCCCTGGTGGAGACCATCCGTGACGTGCGTGCGTCTGGCCGCACGATCAAGTTCATCTACATCATCCCGAACTACCACAACCCCGCCGGTGTCACGCTCTCCGCGGAGCGTCGCCCCATCATCGCTGAGATCTGCCTGCGCGAGCACGTCCTGATCGTCGAGGACAACCCCTACGGGCTGCTCGGCTTCCACAGCGATCCCCTGCCGGCCATTGCCTCGTACAGCCCTGAGGGCGTCGTCTACCTCGGCTCCTTCTCGAAGATGTTCGCCCCCGGCTTCCGCATCGGCTGGGCCTACGCACCCCACGCGATACGCGCGAAGCTCGTGCTGGCCCTCGAGTCCGCGATCCTGTGCCCGTCGATGGTCGGCCAGATGGCGATCGCCGACTACCTGAGCAACTACGACTGGTACGGCCAGGTCAAGTCCTTCCGTTCGATGTACGCGGAGCGCTGCCGCGCGATGCTGACCTCGCTCGAGGAATACATGCCGTCGTGCTCGTGGACGGTCCCCGACGGCGGCTTCTACACGTGGGTGACGCTACCCGAAGGCCTCGACGCGAAGGCCATGCTGCCGCGCGCCGTGCGCGCCCAGGTGGCCTACGTGTCGGGCACGGCATTCTTCTACGACGGCACCGGATCGAACCACCTGCGCCTGTCCTTCTGCTACCCCACTCCCGAGGAGATCCGCGAGGGCGTTCGCCGCCTCTCGACGGTCGTCAATACGGAGAAGGAAATAGTCGACATGTTCGGTACGGCCTCTGGCAACGAGGCCGGGGCCGGCTCGGATCGTTAACACTTACCTGAGGAGAAACCCCCATGGCTACCAAAGTTCTGATCATCGCCGGCGGACTGACGCACGAGCGCGACGTTTCTGTTCGCTCGGGTCGGCGGGTCGCTAACATTTTGGCGCAGTTCGGCTACGAGGTCCTCATTTCCGACGTTGACGCCTCCCTCCCTGAGGCGATTGCGACATTTGCGCCGGATGTTGTGTGGCCGCTCGTCCACGGCTCGATTGGCGAGGACGGCTCCCTGCAGTCCTTCCTGGAGTCACTGGGAATCCCCTTCGTAGGCTCGTCATCGGTGCAGGCCATGCTCGCCTCAAACAAGCCCACTGCCAAGGCTCTGCTGGGCTCTGCGGGCCTTACGACGCCCGGCTGGGTGACCCTTCCGCAGGCGATTTTCCGGCAGCTGGGAGCCTCTCACGTGCTGTCTGCTCTCGAGGGTTCGGTGTCTTTTCCCGTCGTCATCAAGCCGACGGACGGCGGCTCCGCGCTCGGTATTTCGACCGCTCAGGATCCCAAGGCCCTGCGTCGCGCCATGGTCGATGCTTTTGCCTACGGGCAGCGTCTGATGGTCGAGCAGCGCATTGACGGCCGCGATGTGGCCGTCTCCGTCGTCGATCTGTGGGACGGCCCTGTGGCTCTTCCCCCGGTAGAGGTATCGACGGACGGCGGCCGCTACGACTACGACGCCCGCTACACGACGGACGAGACCGAGTACTTCGTTCCCGCACGCCTCTCCGACGAGCTTCTCGCGGACCTGCAGGCTGCGGCCGTCGAGGCCCACACGACGCTTGGCCTGCGCGACCTGTCCCGGATGGACTTCGTCGTCGACGACGAGGGTACCTGCTGGTTCATCGACGCGAACGTCGCGCCCGGCATGACGGACACCTCGCTCCTCCCCCAGGCCGCCGACGCTCTCGAGGATTCTTCTTTCGCCCGGCTGTGTGCCGATATCGTCGACTTCGTGGCTGGCGGCCGCGACGTCCACAGCGTCGACTACATCATCGACGAGGATGGCGGTGCCGTCATCATTGACGAGGATGCCGAGGCAAGCGAGGAGTAATCCCTCATTCAACGCACTGCGGGCCCGGGAGGATCGTCCTCCCGGGCCCGCATGTTTCACGTGAAACAATGTCCATCTTGTGTGTGCATGCTTCGACTGACGACGTTCGCCCGTGACTCGTTGTACGCGCGATGCGACAGAGACACGACATCGGCGAGAGATATCGTTCTCTGTACGGCTCTGTGTCGTTGTCGCGATTCCGAGCGTCAGACAGTTTCGCCGACACAGAGCATCTCAGAGAAGCACTCCGAGCTCTTTCAAACGCGTTTCGGCGTCCTCGACACCCTTCCAGACGATGCCCTGCACGCCGAGCAACTCGGCTGCGCGAACATTCTCGCGACGGTCATCGATGAAAATAACGTTCTCATGGGGCACGTTGAGACGCACGAGGACGTCACGATAGATGCCGCGCGAGGGCTTGCAGACACCGTAGTGGCACGAGAAAGCAAAGAAGTCAAACAGACTCCCCCACTTGGAATGACGAATGGCCTTGGCCACCGGGTACGGAGTGTTCGATAGAATACCGACCCGCACGCCCTGATGGCGAAGGCGGCGCACGAGAGCCAGAGTCGCCTCGTTTGCGGTATCCATCCGCGAGGTATCGAGGGCCACGAGTTGTTTCAGGAGTGCGCTCGAAGGCTCGGGATGACCGCAATCCCCTGCGATCCTATCCCAAAAGTCACGATCGGGTAGGCCTGCGTCATAGTCCCCGCGATGCGTCCACATGGCCTGGTCAACGAGCGTTGTGAGCCCGCGAGAGCCATCGCCGAACAGCTCAGCGATCGCTTGTGGGTCCGGGTGGGTATCGACGAGGACGCCACCGACATCGAAAAGCACGGTGCGCGAACTGCCTTGGGCGTTCATGCCTTTCGCTCCTTCTAGTACTGCGAGGGTCCGACGGCGGACCCTTTAGATGTAGTTTAAGCGTTAGTTCATTCGAAGATTAGGCCAGGAAGTGTCGCGTAGGAAACATACTGCGCTTGATCTGCGAAAACAATGACGGACGTCGATTATCGGAGAATAAGGTCTGCAATTCGCTGAAGGTCGTCGGATCCCGCGAACTCGATGACGATTCGACCCTTTTTGCGTCCCTCCGTGATTGTTACGCGCGTATCGTACGCATCGGAAAGAGCCGACACAACGCTCTCACCCAGCGTCGACAGGGGACGCTGCTGGCGGGCACGCGGCCGAGGCGTCGCCGCCTTGGCCTTGCCGAGACGCACAATCTCTTCGGTGGTACGCACCGACAGACCTTCGGCCACGATACGCTCGGCCAGTCGCTCCATCTCCTCCGGCGTTGACAAAGACAGCAGGGCGCGTGCATGTCCCGCGGTGATGACCTGTGCAGCTACCTTCTTCTGGACGGACGGCGGGAGCTTGAGCAGGCGCAGGGTATTAGCAATCTGCGGGCGCGATCGGGCGATTCGCTTGGCGAGCTCTTCCTGCGTCGCACCGAAATCAGCCATGAGCTGCTGATACGCACTCGCTTCCTCCAACGGGTTGAGCTGGGCCCGGTGTAGATTCTCCAAGAGAGCGTCGCGGAGCAGATCCCCGTCCTCGGTCTCCCTGATGATTGCTGGAATCGTGGTTTCGCCGGCGAGCTGAGAAGCACGCAGGCGGCGCTCACCCATGATCAGTTCGTAACGCGCCTCGGGCTTATCCCCGAGGAATTCCTCGAGCTTCTTGGAACGCCCCTGAGTGGGAATGGTACGAACGACGACGGGCTGGAGAACACCAACCTCCTTGATGGAGGCCGACAACTCCTTCAGATCGTCCTCGTCGAAGACCTCGCGAGGCTGCTTCGTGTTGGGAACGATCTGATCGATCGCAACTTCGGCGAAGGATGCGCCGGGAACCGGAAGAAGCTCGTGGTCGACAGATGTTTCACGTGAAACACTATCCCCAGCGGGAGCTTTCTCGGGGGCTACGGGCACACGCGCCCCGCCCTTGCGGGAATCGGATCCATTGATTCCACCACCGAGACCGTTACGAGAACTTGAACCGCGACGTCCGCCAGCGGCGTCGACAGAGGGCATGGTCGGACGCTTCTTCTTCGACGAGGAAGCGGCACGCTTCGGCTGGAGTAGATCCTTTGCGGAACCTCCCCTACTGCCAGCGGAGCTACCTTCGGGGAAGAAGACGTCGAGCGGACGAGAGGGGCTGGAAGGCGATGCCTGCGACGACTGCTCACCTGCCTGAGGAATGAGAGCACCAAGACCACGGCCAAGACCAGAATGCTTGCGAGCGCTCTTGCGACCCTCAGACTTCGATGATGTATCCGCCATTGCAATACTCCTTCAATTGCGTCGGTTCATTGTTTCACGTGAAACAATTCCGTGAGATCAGCTAGTGAGCGTCGTTCGTCACTTTGCTGCACCGATGACCAAATCCGATGACTAATGCGTTCCGATCAGCATAAACACAGACAACGCACCAAATGTTTCACGTGAAACAATCACTCACCGCCGGCAGAAAGGCGCTGACACAGCTCAAGAGCCGCCTTCCGGTACGCGATCGCGCCAACATTGCGAGGATCGTATGTGACGACCGTCTGGCCGTAGCTGGGAGCCTCGGAAATGCGCACGGAACGCGGAATAACGGTCTCAAAAGTATGTTCAGGGAAGTGGGAGCGAACCTCGCCCTCAACCTCCTCGGAAAGCTTGGTGCGCTTGTCTGCCATTGTCAGCAACATGCCCGAGACACGCAGGCCGGGATTGAGGTCGACTCCGATCCGCTCGACGGTGTTCCACAGCTGGCTCAGACCCTCGAGTGCGTAGTACTCGGCCTGAATCGGGATCATAACCTCGTCGGCAGCCACCATGACGTTGAGCGTCACCAGGCCAAGAGACGGCGGGCAGTCGATAAGGACGATGTCAATGTCTGCATGCTCTGCGACATACTCGCGCAGAGCCTCGCGGAGACGATACTCCCGTCGTTCAACGTCGACGAGTTCGATCTCCGCACCAGAAAGGTCAATCGTGGCCGGGCAGACCATAATGCCGTCAATATCAGCGCACGGCTGCACAACGTCTCCGATACTGGCACCGCCGATAATCACGTCGTAGGTGGAGGGGGTGCCGGCCGGGTGGGGGACACCCAACGCGCTGGACGCGTTTCCCTGAGCGTCGGCGTCGACAACGAGCACCGACAGGCCGCCCGTCGCGAGTCCCGCCGCGAGATTCACGGCCGAGGTCGTCTTACCGACACCACCCTTCTGATTCGCGACGGCAATAATGCGCGTGTGCGCGGGCCGCGGAAACGTCGCGTGCTCAAGCATCGCGAGGTCGCGCAGATTCCGCTCGATCTGGGTCGAGAGAGGGGTGTTGTTGGTACTCACGTGACACCTTCCTAAATCCTGCCCCTAGTTTACGGTGCGACGCACTCACTTCCAGCACGAAAGGCCCGTGATGCATCCAGCCGCACACAATCGAGTCGACACGCCGAACACGCACGAAAAATCTCTTCTGTAGGATCGATTCTCCCAGCGAAAGGCGGACGGGCGACAAAGTGTCAAGCGAGAGAAACGATCTGACGGAACATCGTAAAGATGTGATCCCAGTCACTATGTGACAGGAGCGTCGCAACAACCGCCACGACGCTCCTTCGCCCCGATGGGGAGGCCGTTACTTGATCCGCGTGCAGACGACCACGTAGGTGGACTCCTCCTCCATGATGGAGGGCACCTCATGGATGTCGGCACGCAGGTGGTGACGACGCAGCTCGGCCGAGGCCTCGTCCACCTCGATGGGCGCGCGGCGACCCTTGAGGGCCACGAGCGAACCACCGGGCGCTATGAGCTTAGAGGTCATACGCACCAGCTTGCTCATGTTCGCGACAGCACGGGCGGTGACGACGTCGGCCTTACCCTTGCCGCGAAGCTCCTCGGCGCGTGCCTGATGAATGGTCACGTTATCGAGGCCAAGGTCCTCGACGACGTCCATGAGCCACTCGACGCGGCGCGCCATGGGCTCAGCGAGGTGTACGTCGAGCTCGGGGCGGCACGCGGCGATCACGATGCCTGGCAGGCCGGAGCCAGAGCCGACATCGAGGACCTGGCGGCCCTCCTTGCGCGGCATGAAGTCCAAGACGGCGGCAGAGTTGACGATGTGGCGTGACCAGATGCGTTCCATGTCGCGCGGCCCGAGCAGGCCTCGGAGCTCGCCTTCCTCCTCCAGCATGCGCGCGAACTCGGCGACCTCGGCGAAGGCCGGGCCGAAAAACTCGCGGACGGGCGCAGTGGGCTCTTCTGGGACGAAGGGGTCGCCCACCTGGCGACCCCTTCCCGTACCGTTCGGCTTCTCACTCACCGTCGACGTCCTCGGGGAGGATCACGACGCGGCGGTGCGGCTCGGCACCCTCGGACTCGGAGGTGAGGCCCTCGTCGGCGACGACATCATGGCACACCTTGCGCTCGAAGGGATTCATGGCCTCGAGCTTGACGGCCTCGCCGGTGGCGCGCACGCGGGCGATGGCCTCGCGCGTGATGTCCTGCAGCTCTTCCTTGCGCTCGGCGCGGAAGCCGGCGATGTCAAGCATGAGACGCGAGCGCTCTCCGGTCTCGGTCTGGACGGCGAGGCGGGTGAGCTCCTGAAGGGCATCCAGGACCTCTCCGTCGTCGCCCACGAGGCGATCGAGGGCATCGGGGTCATCGGCGACGATCTCGACCGATGCGCGGCCGTTTTCAACGTCGATCTCGATGTCGCCGTCGAGGTCGGCGATGTCAAGCAGCTCCTCCAGGTAGTCGGCGGCGAGCTCGCCTTCTTCTTCGAGGCGGGTCAGCTTGTCTGCGTTGTCGTCACTCATGACGTGTCCTCCGTGGTGGGGAATGGGGTCTTGCTGGTGTCCAGGTTACCGGCTGGGTGCCTGGAACCGTGAATCTGTGGTGTTCAGCGCTTGTTGCCGGAGCGGCGGCGCGCCTTGCGGCGCTCAACACGACGGCGCTCAATCTCGTCGGCGCTGAGAGAGCCGTGGCCGGAGGCGGACTCTACGGCCTCGGACGCATCCTTGGATGAGGCCTTGGCGGACTCACGCTCAAGGGAACGCCGATCGCGGACCTGCTTCTGGAGCTCGGCGCGCTGGGCGGAGGCTTCCTGCTTGGCCAGGCGCTTCTCGACGGCGAGGGTGAGGCCGTGCATCCACTGCTCGTCGGGCAGGGTCGTCCACTTGTGGGTAGCCAGGTTGCGGTAGACCGTAACGATCTCGCCGGTGCTCATCTCAGCGGGAAAGTCGGAGGCGACGTGCTGTTTCTTGGCCTTGGAGCGCAGCTCGGCGAGGGTACGCTCGTTGAGCTCGTCGACGCGCGGATCGGACCCGGCGGAGCCGAGGCCGGCGCGCTCACGGTCGTAGCTCTGGAAGAAGGGCTTGGCCCATTCCTGGTAAGCGGCCTCGCGGGAAGCGAGGAGGTCGACGTAGGCCGGAGAGCCGGGGGTCGGCATGACCTTGATGGTCCAGAAGGACTGGGCGAGAGCCCAGAAGGAGGCGGTCACGGTGTAGATGACGACGCCCATCTGGAAGAAGGCACCGGAGAAGATGAACATCAGCGGCATCACGTACATCATCGAGCGCTGCGACTGGGCCATCGGGTTGTCGCCCATGTCGGGCATGTTGCGCGAGAACGACATGCGCATGGATACGAACTGCAGGACCACCATGAGGATGATCGCGGCAACGAAGACGGAGACGATCGCGGGCTGGCCCCACGATTCGCGCAGCGTGTGGGAGAGGGGCACGCCGAAGACGGTCGAGTTGACGATCTCTGTGGAGACGGACTCGGTGAGGGGGCCGAGGTGGTCGGTGGCCTCGCCACGGTAGGTGTAGGTGCCGTCCGAAATGGAGGAGACCGCGATGATCGCGCGGTACATGCCGAAAAGCACGGGCATCTGCACGAGCATCGGCAGGCAGGAGGCGAAGGGCGAGACCTTGTGCTTGCGCTGGAGGGCCTGGGTCTCTTCCATCATCTTCTGACGGCTGACCTGGTCCTTCTTGCCCTTGTACTTCTCCTGGATCTTACGCATTTCAGGCTGGATGGCCTGCATCGCGCGCGAAGAGCGAATCTGCTTGAGGAACAGCGGGATGATGGCGATGCGCACCAGGATGGTGAGCAACACGATGGACAGGACCCACGCCATGCCGGAGCCGGAGGACATTCCGAGCAGCACGAGGAGATCGTGGATCCACACCCACAGCCACGAGATGGCCCACGCGAAGGGGTGGAGGATTGCGTCGAACATAGTTTTCGCTTTCGCCGTGGCGCGGATGCGCCGCTGTTTCGTTGTTCCTTGATTGTCCGAGGCCGTGGCCGGTTACTCGGTCGGATCGTGCTCCGGGTCGAGTCCCATCGGGGCGGGACGTTCCCAGTTGTCGTGTCCAGCCCAATCTTCGGGAGGAATCCATGGGTCGGGCTTCCAGCGTCCACGCTCTGGTACGTGGTCCACTCCCCCGTGGCTCCACGGGTTGCATCGCAGCAACCGCCAGGTTGCGAGGATGAGTCCCTTGATGGGGCCGTGGACGCGGAGGGCTTGGAGTGCGTAGGTCGAGCAGCTGGGGGCATATCGACACCGGGGGCCGAGGGCCGGGGAGATGTAGCGCTGGTAGGCGACGATGGGTACGGACACGAGTGCACTGAGGGCGCGGCCCGCGATGCTCATCGTGCGTCCCACTTGCGCCACGCTCGTGCCATCACACGGTCGAGGTGGTCGCCGAGTACCTTGGAAGGAACGCCGAGTGCCTTGGATGAGGCACGCACGACGATCCGGGATCCTTCGGGTAGGTCGGCGACTCTCTCACGCATGAGGTGGCGCAGCTGCCGCTTGACGCGGTTGCGTCCGTTGGCGCGCTTGATTTCCCGCTTGGGTACGACGAAACCGACGAGGCGACTGTCTCGTTCCTCGTCGGCTCGGACGTGGACGACGACCAGCGGATCTCCTGCTCGCGCTCCTTGTCGGATCGCGGCGGTGAAATCCGCTGGGTCAACCATGCGGTGCGCGCGCGGCAGCACCGGGGTGTCTCAGGCGGACAGCTTGGCGCGGCCCTTGCGACGGCGGGCAGCCAGAATGGCGCGGCCGGCGCGGGTCGACATGCGCAGACGGAAGCCGTGCGTCTTCGAACGACGACGGTTGTTGGGCTGGAAGGTCCGCTTGGTGGTCACGGCAATTCTCCTCGGCGGGGAGTGGTTTCCCACTCGTTATCGGTTGGGCTATCGACACGCGAGTGCGCGATAGCGGGGACGCACGCCCGAAATGGGCGCAAACAAAGACCAAGACTAAGCGGATTGGTGCTGAACGTCAATGCGGCAGCGTTACCCACCGCGTCACACACAGTATCCACAGCTGTGCAAATCACTGTGTATCTAATCCGTCCACAGAACGTGAGTAAGGGAAGTTATCCACAGACTGTGCGTATTTTTGCTTTCCGCACGCTTCTGCGGACCCAAAGTTGTAACTACAGAGCTGTGATTCTGTGATAGTTCTCCACAGCTCCATCCCCAATCTGTGCATAACATGTGCGCGGACTACACTGCGACAATGTACGAGCGTCACGCACATCACCAAGACAGCGTGACCGAACTCACCCGTATTTGTGACCGGAGGTTGCTGTGGAGCCGGATTCCCTCACACGCGCGTGGGCTGCCGCCCTCGATGCAGTCCCCACCGACGAGCTAGGGCCCGTCGCCACGTCGATGCTGCGCTCCGCTCGCCCCCTCGGAGACATCGAAGGCACGATCCTGCTCGCCGTCCCCAACGACTTCACCAAGCACTGGATCGAAGACAAAGCGCAGTCGAAGCTGACGACCGCCCTTTCCGTCCACCTGGGACGCACGGTACGCATCGCGATCACCGTCGACCCTTCACTCGAGGTCGTCGCCGAGGAAGAGGAAGAGCCAACCCCCGTCGCTCCCGCCCCCTCTGCACCCGCGGGGGGCCCGGCCTCGTCGGTTGAGGAGCCGAAAAATCACCACTCTCCCGCTCTCGTCACGTCACCCACCGACTCCGGGCCCACTCACCTGAACCCCAAGTTCACGTTCGACACCTTCGTCATCGGTCCCTCGAACCGTTTCGCCCACGCGGCAGCTCTGGCTGCCTCGGAAACCCCGGGGACCGCCTTCAATCCCCTCTTTATCTACGGCGACTCCGGACTGGGCAAGACCCACCTGCTGCAGGCCATCGGACACAACGCGCTGTCGATGATGCCCCACCTCAAGGTCCGCTACGTGAACTCCGAAGAGTTCACGAACGAGTTCATCAACGCGATTCGTCTCAATAAGACGGATAACTCCCAGGTCGAGGCCTTCCACCGCCGCTACCGCGAGCTCGATATCCTCCTCATTGACGATATTCAGTTCATCGGCGACAAGGAACAAACGGTCGAAGGTTTCTTCCACACCTTTAACGCGCTGCACAGCGCCAACAAGCAGATTGTCCTAACCTCGGACCTGCCCCCGGCCCAGCTCAAGGGCTTCGAGGACCGCATGCGGTCGCGGTTTTCCTCGGGACTGCTCGTGGATGTTCAGCCACCGGACCTCGAGACCCGCATCGCGATCCTCCATAAGAAGGCGGACGCCGAAGGCCTTGAGGTCACCCCTGAGGTATTCGAGTATGTCGCCTCGCGTATCTCCTCTAATATCCGTGAGCTGGAGGGCGCTCTCGTGCGCATCGGAGCGTGGGCGTCGCTGTACCAGGAGCGCATCGACCTCAACCTCGCGCAGATGATGCTCAAGGACTTCGTATCCAACCCGGACGACAACGAGATCACCGTCAGCCTCATCATGAGCCAGTGCGCCGTCTACTTCGGCGTGACGATTGAGCAGATGGGATCGTCTGAGCGCAGCCACAACGTCGTCGAGGCCCGACAGATCGCCATGTATCTGTGCCGCGAGCTCACCGATCTGTCCCTGCCCAAGATTGGTCAGGCCTTCGGCCGCGACCATACGACGGTCATGCACGCGAACAAGAAGATTTCCAAGCTCATGAAGGAAAAGCGCGAAACCTTCAACCACGTGTCGGAGCTTACAAACCGCATCAAACAGAAGGCCAGAGAATCATAAGAACCGCGCGGGCGCTGAGATAAGTCGGCGCCCGCGCCCCATTCACAGGCATTGTGCACATCCGGTGCATGAACGCGCTCAAGCTGTGTAGAACGAGGTCCGGCCTGTGGACCTAAAAAAGTTGTCATTTGCTTCGTGCACAGGAAGACGTGACGAATCCACAGCCTCGTCCCAGAATGACATCACAGTGATTTGACTGAAATTCCGCCGCATAAGGGAGTTACCCACAGAACTCACAGCCCTTATGACGGAAGGGAAGTCAAATGACAAAGATTTTTTCACAGGCCTCCGCACAACAACGCCGCCGCCGGTGCTACGCGATGATGCGCGGGAGGCGCATTACCTGCCCCACGTTGGCACACTTGTGGGTAGAGTAGTGTCCGATCCGTTTTGTGTTTTGGAGGCAGCTATGAAGTTCACCGTCGCCCGCGATGTTCTGGCCGAAGCAGTGTCGTGGACCGCTCGCGCACTCCCGGTTCGTCCGGCCTCGCCAATCCTGGCCGGTGTGCGCATCAAAGCTGAGGGTGACGAGCTGACCCTGTCCTCCTTCGATTACGAGGTCTCCGCGAACTCGCGCATTCCCGCGACCGTCGACGAGGCTGGCGAGGTCCTGGTTTCTGGCCGCCTCCTGGCTGACATCTCCAAGTCACTGCCCTCCAAGCCCGTCTCCGTTGAACTCGATGGACAGAAGGTGAACCTGGTCTGCGGCTCCTCGCACTTCACGCTCGCGGTCATGCCCCTCGATGAGTACCCGTTGCTACCCGCGCAACCCACCACGATCGGCGCAATCGATTCTTCGACCCTGTCCCAGGCCGTGTCCCAGGTGTCCATCGCCGCGTCGCGCGACGACACCCTGCCCCTGCTGACGGGCGTGCGCATCGAGATCAACGGCCCGGCGATTACGCTGCTAGCCACCGACCGCTACCGCCTCGCCATGCGCGAGCTCGATTGGGAGCCCACCGACACCTCGATCGAAGAGGTAGCCCTGGTCAAGGCCCGCATCCTCCAGGATGTCGCCAAGTCGATGACTTCGGGTGCCAAGGTCGAGGTTGGCCTGTCCGGCGACTCCCAGCCCGGCGCCTCCTCCCTCATCGGCTTCACCGCCCAGGGTCGCCGCACCACCTCAACGCTCATGGACGGCGACTACCCCGCCGTGCGTCGCCTCTTCCCCGACACCACGCCGATCCAGGCAGTTGTCGATCGCCACGCCCTGCTCGAGGCCGTCAAGCGTATGTCGCTGGTGGCCGAGCGTAAGACCTCCGTGCGCCTGGCCTTCACCGCGGGCCAGCTCGTCCTCGAGGCCGGCCAGGGTGACAACGCCCAGGCCTCCGAAGCCATCGAGGCGACCCTGCACGGCGACGACATCTCGACAGCCTTCAACCCGCAGTTCCTCATCGACGGCCTGCAGGTTCTGGACACCGACTACGTGCGCTTCGGTTTCACGCACCCCACGAAGCCGGCTGTCATCACGGGCCAGAAGAAGGCCGACGAGGGCGAGGTTACGCAGTTCCGTTACCTGCTGATGCCCATCCGCTTCGGCATCTGACGTGCGCGTCTCTCACCTGGCCCTCGACGACTTCCGCTCGTGGAAGCACGGGGTCGTCGAGCTGCCCGAGGGCCCCACGGTCCTGGTGGGCGCGAACGGCCAGGGGAAGACCAACCTCGTCGAGGCCCTCGCCTACCTGTCCACCTTTTCATCGCACAGGGTCGGCGCTGAGGGTGCCCTCGTGCGCATTCCCATCGACGAGGCCGAGGCGGCGCCGGGCGGGGCAGTCATTCGCGCACGCGTCGTGGCCTCGGGCCGCGAGCAGGTTATCGAGCTCGAGATTGTGCGCGGCAAGGCCAATCGTGCCCGGATCAACCGCGCACAGGTCAAACCCCGCGACATCCTCGGCATCGTGCGCACGGTCGTCTTTGCTCCCGAGGACCTGTCCCTCGTGCGCGCAGACCCTTCGGTGCGCCGTTCCTTCCTGGACGACCTCGCCACGCAGCTCTCCCCCATCCACGCCTCCGTGCGTTCCGACTTCGATCGGGTTGCCCGCCAACGAGCGGCGCTTATGAAGGCCGCCCAGGCCTCGCTGCGCCGTGGACACAGCCCTGACCTGTCGACCCTCGAGGTGTGGGACGAGCAGTTCGCCGCGCTGTCTGCGCGCATCACGGCCACGCGCGCGTCTATCGTCGACTCCCTCACCGCACCGGCCGCCCGATCCTACGACGACGTGGCAGACTCCCCGCGCCACCTGCGCCTCGCCTTCGATGCCTCGGTCGACCGGGTCATCGGCACCGACCCCGACAAGGCGGCCACCGCCGACCTCACCGACGTGGGTGCCCAGACCGAGCGCATGCTCGCCGCCCTGACGAGCGTGCGCGAGAAGGAAACCGAGCGAGGAGTCAACCTCGTCGGCGCGCACCGCGACGACCTGGCCCTCAGCCTCGGCGCGATGCCCGTCAAGGGCTACGCATCGCACGGCGAATCCTGGTCGGTTGCCCTTGCCCTTAGGCTCGGTGCCTTCGAGCTGCTCAGCGAAGACGGCGACACACCGATCCTCATCCTCGACGACGTCTTCGCCGAACTCGATTCCTCGCGCCGGGAGGGCCTGACCGCCCTGGCCTCGAAGGCCGAACAGATCATCGTCACCTGCGCCGTCGCCGATGACCTGCCCGCCTCCCTCGATCATCACGCCCTCCACGTGCGCCTCGACCCCGAGCGCGGCACCGTCATCGACGGATCTGACGATGAGTGAGCACGACGACCTGACTGACCTCGACCGCGTAAACGTGGACTTCACACCTGACGGTGAGGAAGGCGACGCCGACGAGTTTGTCGTGCGTGCCCTCGAACGTGCCCAGAGCGTCGCCCGCACACACGGATACACGAGGACCACCCTGCCCTCGTGGGGCCTCGACGAAACCAGACCCCGCCGCAGTCTCGACGGATCGAGTGAATACGCGGCCATCGAAACCGATGGATTCGGACGCCTCGCAGACGACGAGGGCGTGGCCGCGCGCGCAGCTGCCCGGGCCGCCGCCTACCGACACGCGAACGGGATCGATGCCCCGGCCTCGTCGACCGACGAGGATCCCGAGGGCGACCTCGCCGCGCTGCGTCAAGCCCTGGAGGGAACCGGCGCCTCGTGGAGCCGCTCCCCCGGCATGGCAGCCATGCGCCCGCGCTACCGCAGGGCCAACTCCCTGGGCGCGATCCTTGCGCGCACGATTAAGGCCCGCGAATGGGATACTCCCACCAAAATGGGGTCGATCATCGCCAAGTGGAGTGCCATCGTCGGCCCACAGGTCGCCGAGCACGCCAGCATTGAAACCTTCGAGGGGCATCGTCTCGTCGTACGCACCGACTCCACCGCTTGGGCGAAACAGCTCCAACTACTCCTTCCCTCTATCGAGCGTCGCATCGCCGAAGAGGTTGGCTCGGGTGTCGTCGAACAGGTTATCGTTCGAGGACCCGTTGCCCCATCGTGGCGGAAAGGCCCCTACGTCGTGCGAGGACGAGGCCCGCGCGCCGACTACGGATAAGCTAACATCCGAGAAATACTGTAGAGGACTCCCCCTGGCGAGCGGATTTTGTTAGTCTTCAACGTGAATCCCGCACACCAGTGCGAATTTGACGAGGAGTAATGATGAGCAATCCGTACGCACAGCAGGGCGGTAACGGTTGGGGAAACAACCCCCAGGGCCAGCAGGGATACGGTCAGGGTCCCTACGGGGGTCAGCCGCAGCAGCAGGGGTACGGGGTAGGCCAGTACGGTGCCCAGCCCCAGCAGCAGGGCTACGGGCAGGACGCGTCCAACCCTTATGGCGCTGCGAACACGCCCAATCCCTACGGCGGTCAAAGCGGTGCTAGTCCCTATGGCGGCCAGGCCAGCAACGTCTACGGCGCGCACAACCAGGGCGGTTACCCGCAGGGTTACGGGCAGCCTGGCATGTCCCCGATGGGTGCTGGCCCGCAGGGCGAGAAATCTAAGGCTCCCCTGCTCATCGGCATCGTGGCGGGCGTCGTCGTGCTCCTGATGATCGGTGGCCTCGTCGTCTGGGGCATGCTCAGCGCCGGATCGAGGAGCGCCTCGGGTCCGTCGTCGGATCCGACCTCGTCCTCGTCGGGCGGTTCGGGTTCTGGCTCGGGTTCTGGTTCGGGTTCGGGTTCCTCGAGTGGTTCGGGTTCGGGTTCTGGTACTTCGAGCGGTTCCGGTTCGGGAACGTCGAGCGGAAACAAGGGCACCGGCTCTGGTTCCTCGAGCGGCAACTCCTCGGGTGACGGCTATGTTGCCGACCTCGCCGGCGGCACTATTCACGTCGAGAGTAACAACATTGAACTCGGGCCTCGTGACGGCGATGGCGATGCGACCATGGCGATCACCTACACGATCGTGAACAAAGGAAACGAGAGCAAGGTTCCCACCTTTGTGCTCCCCCTTCCCGCGCAAAATGGCGCTTTCCTAAGGATCGCTTCCTTCGCCGATGATAACGAACCCGCCGGCTACGACCCGCTCAATTCGATTGCGGTCGTGAAGCCGGGCGAGACGCGAACGCTCACGAACTACTACAAGCTGCAGAAGGAGAATGCTCCCGTCGTTCTCCATGGTGAAGACCTGGACGATACCAAGAACAAGCTCAAGGATTACACCTGGAATCCGAGCTGATCCGACACCGTCGATGGCCTCCATCGACAAGCGATCGCCGCGCCGCGGCAGTGACGCGGTGTACTCGCTTGCCCCGCCCGCATGCACGCAACATGGCCGCCCTCCCGCCCGGGAGGGCGGCCCTATGCGTCGCGACCGAAACCACAATTGACATGTGACTGATCACAGTCGAGTTTTCGTTGCAATCGCGCAGTTTGTAAAGTAACCGTCCAAGCCTGTCAATCCCGGGTGCAAGCGCCACTTTTGGTAGAATCTACAAGGTTAAACATCTATTTTCCCGCACTGCGAGGGGAGCCACGTGGCTGACAACGAGAAGAACGCCGACGGCGAGCAGTCCTACGGCGCATCGGACATCACCGTCCTCGAGGGCCTGGAAGCCGTCCGCAAGCGCCCGGGCATGTACATCGGATCTACCGGTGAACGCGGCCTGCACCACCTGGTGTACGAGGTCGTCGACAACTCCGTGGACGAGGCCCTGGCCGGATACGCCGACCACATCGAGGTCACGATCCAGGAAGACGGCGGCATCAAGGTTGTCGACAACGGACGAGGTATCCCAGTCGACGAGCACCCCACCGAGCACAAGCCCACCGTCGAGGTCGTCATGACGATCCTGCACGCGGGTGGCAAGTTCGGCGGCGGCGGATACGCCGTCTCGGGTGGCCTGCACGGCGTCGGCATCTCCGTCGTCAATGCCCTGTCCACCCGCGTGAACACTGAAATTCGTCGCCAGGGCTACGTGTGGCGTATGTCGTTCGCGAACGGCGGCACCCCCATCACCCCGCTTGAGCGCGGCGAAGCCACCGACGAGACCGGAACCACGCAGGTCTTCTACCCGGACCCGGAGATCTTCGAAACCGTCGAGTTCGACTTCGAAACCCTGCGTCAGCGCTTCCAGCAGATGGCCTTCCTCAACAAGGGCCTGCGCATCACCCTGAGCGACGAGCGCGAGTTCGCCACCGACGAAGGCGACGAGATCGCCGGCGGAGAGGAGGCCTCGGACAAGAAGACCAAGGGCCACCGCACCGTCACCTACTGCTACGAGCACGGCCTGCGAGACTACGTCGAGTACCTCGACTCCGCCAAGAAGTCCGACACGATCAACAACGAGATCATCGACTTCGAAGCAGAAAACGACGAAGGCACCATGAGTGTGGAAATCGCCATGCAGTGGACCACCGCCTACTCATCGTCCGTCCACACCTTCGCCAACACCATCAACACGACCGAAGGCGGCATGCACGAGGAGGGCTTCCGCACCGCGCTGACCTCCCTCGTCAACCGCTACGGCCGCGACAAGGGCATCATCCGCGACAAGGACGACAACCTCACCGGTGACGACGTCCGCGAAGGCCTGACAGCCGTCATCTCGATCAAGCTCACCGAGCCGCAGTTCGAGGGCCAGACAAAGACCAAGCTCGGCAACACCGAGGCCCGCACCTTCGTCGCGCAGCAGGTCTACTCCAAGCTCACCGACTGGTTCGACGCACACCCCGCGGACGCCAAGGCCATCATCAACAAGGGCCAGGCTGCCCAGGCAGCTCGCGTCGCCGCTCGCAAGGCGCGCGAGGCCACACGCCGCAAGGGCGTCCTCGAGTCCGCATCCATGCCCGGCAAGCTGCGCGACTGCTCGTCACGCACGCCGTCCGAGTGTGAGATCTTCATCGTCGAGGGTGACTCCGCAGGCGGCTCCGCCGTCGGCGGCCGCGACCCCGAGCGTCAGGCCATCCTGCCGATCCGCGGCAAGATCCTCAACGTTGAAAAGGCGCGCCTGGATCGCGCCCTGTCCTCGGACACGATCCGCTCCCTCATCACCGCCTTCGGCACCGGTATCGGCGAAGACTTCGACATCTCGAAGCTGCGATACGGCAAGATCGTCATCATGGCGGACGCCGACGTCGATGGCCAGCACATCGCCACACTGCTGCTGACCCTCCTCTTCCGCTACATGCGACCGCTCATTGAAGGCGGACACACCTTCATCGCCATGCCGCCGCTGTACCGCATCAAGTGGACCAACGCCGAGCACGAATTCGCATACTCCGACAAGGAGCGCGACAAGCTGCTCGCCGCCGGTGCTGCCGCGAACCGCCGCCTGCCCAAGGAAGGCGGCATCCAGCGCTACAAGGGCCTCGGCGAAATGAACGATCACGAACTGTGGGAGACAACCATGGATCCGGAGCACCGGATCCTCAAGCAGGTCACCCTCGACGAGGCCGCAGACGCGGACGAAACCTTCACGATCCTCATGGGCGACGACGTCGAGCGACGCCGGACGTTCATCCAGCGCAACGCCACAGACGTGCGCTTCCTCGACATCTGACATAACCCACGACCAGCCCAGCCCCTGCCTCGAACGGGCACAACGGGCATGATCGAGCAGAAACAACGTAAGGAACACTCGTGAGCGACGAGCCCACAACTGACGCGCGGCACATCTCGGACACCGAGCGAATCCGGCAGGTCGACCTGCAAAAGGAGATGCAGCGCTCCTACCTCGACTACGCGATGAGCGTCATCGTCGGGCGCGCCCTGCCCGACGTGCGCGACGGCCTCAAGCCCGTCCACCGTCGCGTCCTGTACGCCATGTACGACGGCGGATACCGCCCCACCTCCTCGTTCTCCAAGTCCTCCCGCGTCGTCGGCGAGGTTATGGGTAACTACCATCCTCACGGCGATGCCGCTATCTACGACGCCCTCGCGCGCCTCGTGCAGCCCTGGTCGTTGAGGTACCCGCTTGTTGCCGGACAGGGTAACTTCGGCACCCCCGGCAACCTGGGTCCCGCTGCCCCCCGTTACACCGAGTGCAAGATGGCACCCCTGGCCATGGAGATGGTCCGCGACATCGACGAAGAATGCGTTGATTTTCAGGACAACTACGACGGCCGAAACCAGGAACCCACCATCCTGCCCGCGCGCTTCCCGAACCTGCTGGCCAACGGCTCTGAGGGTATTGCCGTCGGCATGGCCACGCGCATCCCGCCGCACAACCTGCGCGAACTCGCGCGCGGCGTCGAATGGGCCCTTGACCATCCTGAAGCCACCCGCGAGGAGCTCCTCGAAGCGCTCATCAAGCTGATCCCCGGACCCGACTTCCCCACCGGCGCCACCATCCTTGGCCGCAAGGGCATCGAGGACGCCTACCGTACCGGCCGTGGATCCATCACGCAGCGCGCCGTCGTGAGCGTCGAGGAGATCCAGGGCCGCCAGTGCCTCGTTGTCACCGAGCTGCCCTACCAGGTCAACCCAGACAACCTGGCCGACAAGATCGCCCAGCTCGTGCGCGATGGTCAGATCGGAGGAATCGCCGACATCCGCGACGAGACCTCGGGCCGCACCGGCCAGCGCCTCGTCATCGTCCTCAAGCGTGACGCCGTCGCCAAGGTCGTCCTCAACAACCTCTACAAGCGCACGAGCCTGCAGGAGAACTTCTCTGCCAACATGCTCGCGCTCGTCGACGGCGTGCCCCGCACCCTGTCCATCGACGGCTTCATCCGCCACTGGATCAACCACCAGATGGACGTCATCGTGCGCCGCACGCAGTTCCGCCTGCGCAAGGCCCTCGATCGCCTGCACATCCTCGAGGGCTACCTGAAGGCGCTCGACGCCCTCGACGAGGTCATCGCCCTCATCCGCCGCTCCCCCACGGTCGATGAAGCACGCAACGGCCTCATCGAGCTGCTCGGCGTGGACGCCATCCAAGCCGACGCGATCCTGGCCCTCCAGCTGCGCCGCCTGGCCGCCCTCGAGCGTCAGAAGATCATGGACGAGCACGCCGAACTCAAGGCCCGCGTCGACGACCTCAACGACATCCTGGCCAAGCCCGAGCGTCAGCGCGCCATCATCTCCGCCGAACTCGGCGAGATCGTCGACAAGTTCGGCGACGAGCGTCGCACCCGCATCCTCCCCTTCGACGGGGAAATGTCGATGGAAGACCTCATCCCCGAAGAGGACGTCGTCGTCACAATCACCCGCGACGGCTTCGCCAAGCGCACGCGCACGGACAACTACCGCTCCCAGAAGCGCGGCGGCAAGGGCGTGCGCGGCACCCAGTTGCGCGGCGACGACGTGGTTGAACACTTCTTTGTCACGACCACGCACAACTGGCTGCTCTTCTTCACCAACCTTGGCCGCGTCTACCGCGCCAAGGCCTACGAGATCCCCGAAGGGGGTCGCGACGCCAAGGGCCAGCACGTCGCCAACCTGCTGGCGTTCCAGCCCGACGAGCACATCGCACAGGTCCTCGCGATCCGTACCTACGAGGACGCGGACTTCCTCGTCCTGGCCACCAAGCGCGGCCTCGTCAAGAAAACCCCGTTGAGCCTGTACAACTCGCCCCGCTCCGGCGGTATCATCGCCATCAACCTGCGCGAGGACGAGGACGGCAAGCCCGACGAGCTGGTCTCTGCTCAGATCATCATGGCCGACGAGGACCTCATCCTGGTCTCCCGCGACGGTCAGGCCGTGCGCTTCACCGCCACCGACGAGCAGTTGCGCTCCATGGGTCGCTCCACGTCCGGCGTTCGCGGAATGAAGTTCCGCGGCGACGACGAACTGCTCAGCATGGAGGTCCCGCGCGAGGACACCGACCTGCTGATCGTCACTGAGTCCGGCTACGCCAAGCGCACCCCCGTCGACGAATACCCGACGAAGTCGCGCGGAACCCTCGGTGTTCGCGTCGGCAAGCTCGTCGACGAACGCGGCGGCCTCGTCGGAGCCCTCGTCGTGCGCCCCGATGAGGACGTCATGGTCATCACCTCCTCCGGCAAGCTCGTGCAGGTCAACGCCTCCGACGTGCGACCCACCGCCCGCAACACCATGGGCGTCATCTTCGCCCGCCCGGATGACGGCGACCGCATCATCGCGATCACGCGCAACTCCGATTCGGGCGACGAGGACGAGACCGACGACTCTGAGAACGCCGAGGCCACCCAGGCCGCGGAGGGAAGTGACGCCCCCGCGGGCGAGGCTCCGGCCTCCGAGGGCGATGACACCGAGGACGCACAGAACTGACGCTTGATCACGGGACGAGGGTTGCCTCGTCCCGTGATCAAGCTTCCAAAGCGGCGCGGAACCAGCGGCGGGGCCGGGCGATGCGGTAGCCTGGCAGATAGGAAGTGCGACCTGGAAGGAAACCCATGAGCGACCACGTCTCGAGCGCCCGCAGTGACGCTCCCCGCCGAGTTGACCTGGCGATCGCGCGTATCGACGCGTGGACCGTCATGAAGGTCTCCTTCCTCCTGTCGGTTGCCCTGGGCATCGCGATGGTCGTGGCGACGATCGTCCTGTGGCTCATGGTCGACGCCATGCACGTGTTCAGCCAGATCGAGGACTTCCTGCAGACCGTCGGTGCCGGCCGCTTCGCGGAACTGCTGGACTACGCTCGACTGCCTCGCGTCATTTCCTACGCGACCATCGTCGCCGTCATTAACGTCATCCTTCTCACCGCCCTGTCGACGCTGGGAGCCATGCTTTACAACGTCGTCGCCTCCCTGGTGGGCGGCATCAAGGTGTCCCTCATGGATGAGTGAGGGCGCTCGCCCAAAGGGGTCGGCTGATGCCGGCCCCTTTTTTGCTATGCCTTGTGTTGTTGGGGCCCTCCAGGAGGTGTGGGCCATGAGTGGCGACGGGGGTTTGATTCCCCCGATTCGTGACTGAGTGTGAGGAGTGTGGTGCCCACAGTGAAGATCGCCTCGGCGATAAACGCTGAAAACGCCCTGTTGTGTCTGAGGTGGTCCGCGTGCTGGGTACGACGGTGTCTGTCGCGGTGTGGTGTTCGCAGCTGAGCCCGTTATGCCGAGTGCTAAGCAGATATATCGCACGTAAACCCGATGTCCTGCACGTTAACCCGATACATCGCACGTAAACCCCTTGATCTGCGCGTGGGCAGGGCCGCCCACGCGCATCTCATAGGGTTAACGTGCGAGTTAGAGGGCCCACGTGCACGTCGTCGGGTTAACGTGCGGGGGAAGGGGCCCACGTGCGCATCAAAGGGCCGAGGTGTCCACCTCCAATGCAGGCGTTGCTAGTTGTTATCAATCCGAGTCGGGCGCGCCCGCAAGACCGCCGCAAGGATGTCGCGCAAGATGAGTCCGGACCGCGATCGTGGCCGGTGATCGGGAGCAAGTGACGACCCCTGCGAGCGCCACGCATACGGATTGTGGCTGAGCGGACCCGGCCAGGACGACGTGACGACCGTTGCTGGAGCGGGCAGCGGAAGGAGTGGACTCACCCACGAGCCGGCCGTCACGTAAATGCGCACTCGCTCGTCGATGCCAAGAAAGAAACCATCGTCTATGACCGACGCGGGAGATCCCACGGGATCGAAGGCATAGACGTGCTTGAGCGCCGGGGGAGTGGTAGCCGCCGCAGCGTACAGCGCCAGGTTCGCGCCCTTCGAGTGACCGACCACGATCAGTGGACCCTCCGCACGCGACGCCGCGTAGGTCAGATAGTTTGCGGCCCACCGCTGTGAATCCGTTGGAAAATCGAGGCCAAAACGTGCATCCTCCGCCCACCCGACCGCGCTCGTGTCCGTGCCGCGAAAGACCACGTAGGAGGTGCCGGCCTCGTCGACGAATGTTGCCGCGCCGAACTGTGCCAGCGGCCGCGATGTCGTCCGACTGACAGCGTCGCACACGCGTACCCCGCTAAACCGGGCACTTGCACCGGCCGCCTCAAGAAGTGGGCGGTCACCGTGGGAGGCCATCGAATAGCGGTAGAGGCGGGAGACCGACGAGGCCTGGGCGGCTTCGCGCAGCAAGCATCCGCCCGGAGAACGAGGCCCTGGCAGCGCTTGAAAATCAACGTAGATCAGGCACGATAGTGCTAGAGCATCGGCGGGGAACAGGTCTGCTCGAAGCGGCACCTGGGCATCTCGCACGTACTCGATGATGCTTGTCATAACGCACCCTCCTCTCGATCGAAAAGAGGACCATCCATGGTCGTGTTGGACGTCACCAACGCTCGATTTTGCTGGATGGCCCTGTGCTGTGTACTATATCCGAGTGCCCGAAAGGGTGCCGGTTGGGCCTATAGCTCAGTAGGTTAGAGCGCAGTCCTGATAAGACTGAGGTCGGTGGTTCGAGCCCACCTAGGCCCACCATCCGCAGGCGAGCGAAAGCGGAGGATCATCATGAAGAAATGGGTCACCTGTTGCGTGGCTGTCGGATCCGTCGTGGCCGTTGGCATCGTCGTTCGACAGATTCTCGTTGATCTTTCCGATAACGTTGACCTGTGGAAGTCCGTGACGGACACCGTGGAGAACTGAGTTTCTCCAACGGGGCTATGGCGCAATTGGTAGCGCACCTGCTTTGCAAGCAGGGGGTTACGGGTTCGAGTCCCGTTAGCTCCACTCTACGTACAAGGCTCGAACCCTTGCCATCTCGGATGGTTTCGGTTCGGGCCTTTTTGCCGTCTTGGGCTCAGGCAAGGGCGTTGGTGAGGTGGGCTTGGGCATCGGCATAGTCGCTGCGCTGACTGCTTCGTCAGGCATTCTGCTGATGCAACGAGCCGCTGCAGGTTCTCAACGCGCCTCGGACGGCTGATCTCTGTGAGTGACCGGGCCTGTTAGAACGCCACAACAAACCGTGTCGTCCTCTGGACACTCACATTAGCCACGTTGAGGCCTGGCACGGGCTGCGGATGCCGCACGTACTTGCTCGTAAGCGGCGAGCGCCTCGCGTCGCGACTCGGCCAGGTCGACGATAGGCACGACAGGCCGAGCGAGTCCCTCCGGGGTCCAGCGCTTGACGTAGCTGCTATGCGGGTCGAACCGGGTGCGCTGGAGTTCAGGGTTGAAGACACGGAAGTAGGGCGCAGCGTCCGCGCCGCAGCCGGCCACCCACTGCCAAGAGACAGGATTGTTCGCCTCGTCTGCGTCCACGAGAGTCTCCCAGAACCACTGCTCGCCATCTTGCCATGGCTGGAGCATGTTCTTGGTGAACAGCGATGCAGCGACCATGCGCACCCGGTTATGCATCCAGCCTGTCTGCCACAGCTGCCACATTCCGCTGTCGACGAGGTCGATGCCGGTGCGGCCGTGTCGCCAGGCTCGCACCAGGTGGTCGTTGGGATGATAGGGGAATTGCGCGAAAGCTGGACGCATGGGGGTGTCCTCTAGCTGTTCGCGGTGGTGGAGTAGGTGCCAGCAGAACTCGCGCCAGTAGAGTTGCCTGGTCCAAGCGGTGATATCCTCGCCCGCGGCCGTGCTGCTACGGGCTGCGGCCAAGGCTTGGCGCGGCGATAATTCGCCGCACCGCAGCCTCGGAGAGATTCTGCTGGTGGAGGTTTCTTCCCCGGGCAGGTCACGGCGTTTGGCATAGCCGGGCAACCAGTTGTCGACGGCGTCCAGTTGCTCCCGGGCTGCCAATTCACCGGGCTCCCAGTGCTGTGCGAGGGTGTCTTCCCACCAGGCGGGGCCGTCGTCGAGCAAGCCAAGATCCTCTAAATTCTGCAGGACACCGTCCTCCCGCAACGTGGCGAGGGCTGTGGCCGCACCGTCCGGCTCGTCGACAGGTGGGGGCTCGGGCAGGAGGGGAGCGAGGGGCAGGTCGGCTACGGCGTGGCTGAAGGGTGTGAAAACTTGGTAGTGGGAGCCGCTGGCCGTCCTCATCAGCCAGGGTTCGGCGAGCAGGCTGCCGGGATGGCTGTGCACGTCGGCGCGGGATTTCAACTCTTCCTTGATGGCGGCGTCCAATCGGCAGGCTGCCGGGGCGTAGCGTCGTGTCCAGTGCACGAAGGTAGGTTGTAAGGTGGCCACGACTCGGCGCACGATGCTCGCGGCATCACCACGGGCGAAGACGAGTGGAATGCCCAGGTCGGCAAGCCGCGGCGCCAGCTGTTGCAGGCTGCGGTGGTACCACCACCGGGTGGCCGCACCGAGTGGGCGCGGGCCGTGCCGATTGTTGTCCTCATCGGTCCTGCGGGTTTCGTGGATCCACAGTGCCACCACGGGTCCATGTGCTCCCGAGCAGGCGGCCGTCAGGGCCGGGTGGTCAGCCAGACGGAGGTCGTCGCGAAGCCAAATCAGTGTGGTCATCGATGGTCCTTGAGAGGGTTCAGTGAAAGAGTTGGCCGGCGATCGTGTTGGTGAAGGATGGGAGGTTCAACGGCCGCTGCTCTCGATCAAGGAAGGGGTCCACCCAAACCCGGGCGCAGAGTGTTGCGTTCAGGCACTGTATCGTCATTGGTAATCGTACTTGACAGGCGACTGGTGCCACAAGACACGTCGGCCCTCTGGTGATGGAGCGTCTGCTGAACGAGGGCTGGTCGATTCGGGTGCTGGTCCGCGACGCGTCGAAGCTGGAGTCCTCTGTACGGCAGCGCGTTGAGGTGGTTGAGGGCGAGGTTGAGTCACAAGATGCGCTCCCGAGACACAGGTGTGGTAGCTTGGATCAACTTTGGTCTCGACGATGGCACCGTGAGGATCGTCCTGAGTTTCATAGCACAACAGAGAGGGGACCCCTGATGACCGTCGTGCCCGTTGCGCTTGTTGCTGGCGGTTCGCGTGGCCTCGGACTGGAGATTGCTCGGCAGCTTCATCGATGTGGCCATCACGTCGCCTTGTGCGCTCGTGACGAGGCTGCTCTACAGCGTGCAGCGTCCGAGTTCAAGGAACGTGTATCCATCCACATCATGGACGTCACTGACCGCGAGGGCGTGCAGCGCGTGGTCAACGAGATTTCGAATGGCTATGGCCCCATCGAGGTGGCGATTCACGTGGCCGGCATCATTCAGGTGGGGCCTGCCGCAGACGTAGAATTGGAGCACTTCGATCAAGCGCTCGACATCATGGCCAAGGGACCCATCAACGTGGCGTGGAGCGTTCTTCCGTCGATGCGGGAGCGTCGTCGTGGACACATCGGCGTGGTCGCCTCCGTGGGCGGCGTCGTGAGCCCGCCTCATCTCCTGCCATACTCCACAGCTAAGTTCGCAGCTCTGGGCTTCACTGACGGGCTGGCCGCTGAGTTGGTGGGCACCGGCGTGACGGCGACGAGCATCGTTCCCGGACTTATGCGCACCGGTTCCCACGACCAGGCCGCCTTCATTGGCAACGCCACTGCCGAACACAATTGGTTTAGCGTGGCAGCCTCAGCGCCTTTGATCTCGGCTAACTCCACGCGGGCCGCTCGGCGTATGGTCGATGGTGTCTTGGCGGGGAAGCCTTTGGTGACTATCACTCCGCTGGCGTGGATGGCGTATCGGGTGCGCGGCCTGATGCCGGGCACCACGACCCGGGTGATGGGGATCGCCAACAGGTTTCTGCCCAGGGCGACGGGAAATACTGTGCCAGTCAAGGGATCGAAGCTTAGCGTGTCACCTGTCGTGCGCAGACTCACCCACTGGGGCCGGCGCGCGGCCGCTCGCAACAACGAGGTGTGACCGACAATCGGGTCGACCACCCCGCTGACATCACAGACACCAGCCGCCACACTCAACGCGAGATCATGGTGCCCTCGGCAGTGCGGGTGGTGAGCAGACAGACTCGCCACGAGAGTCCACAACGCAGGGTTCAGGCGACCGCTTCGATGTCCGATAGACCCATCGCGACCAGCACGAACACACGGTTTGCGGGGTCTTCAGAGTTGAGTGTGGGTGGAGGCGTCTAAGCCTCCTGCGATGAGGAGCATTCGGAGTTGGTAGTTGGTGGGGTTGCGGTAGCCTCTGGCGATTCGTCTGCCTAGTTCGATGATTCCGTTGATGGCTTCTGTGGGGCCGTTGCTGGCTCCGCCAGTATCGAAGTATGCCAAGAATGCGTCCTTCCATGTGCGCAGGGTTCGGCCCAGTCGGGCGATGTTGGGGATGGGACACGTTGGTAGGCTCTCGACGAGGTGTGCGGCCAGGCGTCGGCCTTGGGCGGGTGTGTTTTGATGGAAGGCGTCTCGCACGTGCTGGGCGCAGTGGTAGGCGACTTTGACACGGATGTGTGCCTGATCTTCCGTGAAGGCTGCGCGGAGTCGTTCCTGCTTGGCGTGGGGTGAGCCTGCGTGCGTGAGGCTCGGAAGAGATTGCGGATCTGATAAAGGGGATCACCCACACTCAACTCGGAAGAGCCGCCAACACCGCTGTCCTGGGTAAAGGCCAGCGTCTACTGATCAATGATCCAACTCGGTTCGACGGCGTGCGCATCAGCGGCGTGGATGAACACGTGTGGCACCACACCCCGCACCAGGACAGGTACGTCACCGTTATCTTGGACGTGACGCCCATCCGCGATCGCAGCGGCCCCTCCCGGCTCCTGGACATGGTCCCAGGCCGCTCCAAGCAGGTCTTCAAAACCTGGCTGCCCGCCCAGCCCGACACGTGGCGTGAGCACATTGAGATCGTCGCGATGGATGGTTGTTGCGTCCCGGGTATTGTGGAGAGTGGCTTAGGCCGGATTGGGGGTTTGGGATGTCTGGTCAGCGTAAGTACTCGTTGGAGTTGCGTGAGCGTGCGACGCGTATAGCGTTGGAGGCTCGTGCCGATCCTACTAGCCGCAAGGGTGCTATCAAGCGTGTTGGCGGCCAGTTGGGGGTCAATCCTGAGGCGTTGCGTAACTGGGTGCGTGCCGTGGAGCAGGGCGGACGCCAGATTCGATGAACGGTTGTCCTTGAAATGCTGAACTTTGAGCAGATTGTCGCAATTAGTGTGCCAGTGGAATATAAGTGGCATATTTCGTCTTGCTCTGCCCTGGTTAGTGTTTTATAGTGCTGTATCCTAGTTTTCCATTGCAATTTGTGCGATACTGTAGATATGGGTTCCTCTTCGAGCCTTCGGTCCATGGTGGCCAGGAACTGTAGCAGCGGCTCGACTTCTTTCGCATGGAACTCACTGAGGGCCACCGCCGACCCGCAACCAACCAACCGGTTGCGGGTCTTGTTGTATGCCGCGACCAGGATCGCGGTGCGCCCACGGGACGGCCGCGCCCGAGCGGTCAGATGTCCAGCACCTCAACGGCAGAGACCTTGAGGGCAGCTTCGACTCGCTGGGCGAGGAGCGAATCCGCCTGCGAGAGGCGCTCAACGTCCGGATAGACGCTCAGGGTCTTATCTCCGACAACCCAGAAGTCACGACGCCACGTCTTGGGGTCGGACCACATATCCTCCTGGTTGGACCATTCCGGCAGCGTCCTGTGAACCTTCGTTGCCACCGCCAGCTGGCCTTTGGCGGTGAGGTAGACCGTGTCGATGCGCGTCCCCTCGGGATCGGGTCGCCTCAGGCGCACCACACGCCGACCAGTGAACGTGACGCGGCGATCCACGCCATCCGTCGATAGCTTGAGTTCGATCTCCTGAAAGCCGTCGGTGAGGCGGTGGTGCTTGTTCACGTAGTCGCGAAGAGCCTCGACGATGGCAGCCGACAGGCTTCCCGCGATTGTTCCCGCCTCGGAAAAGAGGCTCACGTCGCTGTCTGAAACGTATACGTTACGCGTAGGCATGTACATAACTATACACATACTGACGCGAGTGTCAAGAGCCGACGAATGACCAACCGACCGGTCACTGTGGGTCACCCACACGCCATGCTGGGTGCGCGTACAGGATCGAGGGGAAGAGCCTACGCCGCGGTATTTGTGCACAATCTTGTCCACAGTTGTGTATAAACCGTGTGGAAGATTGTTTGTTGAACAACTGCAAGCGTGTGAAAACTGACCCGCAGTGGCGAAACTACGAAGCGCATGACGCGGCAACTACTCCCTTATTGGAGTGCGCAACGGTACCTACGCTGTCGCATTCGGCACCAACATCCCGGGCGTGGCTCTCGCGGGGCCCAACGGGATGCAGCGCATACGGGAGCGCCCGGGGCCACGGCCCCGGGCGCTCCCGGCAACGTATCAGTCCCGACGACTAGCGGAACAACTTCAGGGCGTTTGGCCCAATCATGAACGGTGCAAGAATCATGGAGGATCCCAGACCCACGCTAAAGCCGGCGATCACGTCGGTGACCCAGTGGACACCCAAGTACAGGCGAGTCACGCAGATAAACACGATGAGCGTCAGACTCGCCGCCCACAGCAGGTAGCGGAGGCGTCGACCGACGCGCGTCATCGTCAGAACCAGGGCGAGCGATACGAAGAGTGCGGTCACGGCCGTCGCGTGACCCGACGGGAAGGAGTAGCCGTCCTCGGTGATCAGGCGCAGCGCCTCGTCGGGACGAGGACGCTCGTAGACGTGCTTAATGATGAAGCTATTCGTGGTAGACAAGGCCACCGACCCCAGGATGTACAGGGCATGCATGGCCTTCTTCAGGAACCACCACACGGCACCCGCAATGATCAGCGCCAGGACCACCGCACGCTTGGGATCGAAGACCCACGACGCGCCCGCCATTAACGTGTTGATCGCGGGCGAGCGCGACGCAATGAAGTCAGACCACACCGTGGTGTCGATCGGCAGCGGATTCGAAATGAATCCGCCGGCAACGGCGACCGCAGCGACGAGGAGGACCCCGACGATGACGGAGGGTGAGGTAAGTCGACGAGCAATCATAGTGAAATCCTACCGTAGTGTCAGTCGTTTGCGCCGTACTCGTACACCCAGCGCCCCGCTCGGCGCGAAAAGCGCGAACGTTCGCGCATCTGCCCGGTTTCACCGGTCACCGCGTCACGCCACGAGGCCACGAACGTCACGGTGCCCTCCTCGTCGGAGGGACCCCCGGCCTCGGCCTCGAGAATCTCCAGACCTGTCCACCGCGTCCCCTCCACCCAGTATGGGGGAGCGGGGCGTGTGCGCGGGTGCCAGGTGCGGAATAGATAGTCCTCGTCGCGCAGCGCGAAGGCCGTGTAGCGCGACCGCATGAGCGCCTCGGCGGTCGGAGCGGCCTCGCCGTCCAGGTAGCGCCCGCAGCACTGGGCCAGCATCGCGCCCGACCCACACGGGCAGGTACGAGGCCGGGGCACACCGGCACCGGACGCGCCGGCGGCAGAGAGGGAAGAGGTCACGCGTGATCGCCCAGGGAGGCCAGCCAGCGCTCCGCGTCCAGTGCGGCGCGGCAGCCCGAACCGGCGGCTGTGATGGCCTGGCGGTACGTGTGATCCACGGCGTCACCACAGGCAAACACGCCGGCGACGGAGGTGCGCGTTGACGGCTCGTTGACCGTGATGTAGCCGGCCTCGTCGAGGGCGACCTGGCCGCGCAGGAAGCCCGTGCGGGGCAGGTGGCCGATCGCGACGAACACACCGTCCACGGCGATCTCGCGGGTCGAGTCGTCGACCGTGGAGGCCAGGCGCAGACCGGTCACGGCCTCGTCGCCCAGGACCTCGTCGACGGTCGCGTTCCACTCGAAGGAAATCTTTGGGTTGTTGAGGGCGCGTTCGGCCATGACGCGCGAGGCGCGCAAGGCGTCGCGACGGTGCACGACGACAACCTCGGACGCGAAGTTCGTGAGGAACGTGGCTTCCTCCATCGCGGAGTCGCCGCCGCCGATGACGGCCAGGCGACGATCCTTGAAGAAGAAGCCGTCGCAGGTCGCGCAGTAGGAAACACCGCGGCCGGAGAACTCATCCTCGCCGGGGACGTTCATGTGACGGTACTCCGAGCCGGTCGCCAGGATGACGGCGCGCGCGTAGAAGACCTCGTCTTCGGTCGCCACTGCCTTCACGTCACCCCCGAAGTTGACGGCGACGACGTCCTCGTAGCGAACGTCCGCGCCGAACTTCTCGGCCTGCTCACGCATGTTGTCCATGAGCTCGGGGCCCTGAATTCCTTCGGGGAATCCCGGGAAGTTCTCGACCTCGGTCGTGTTCATGAGCGCGCCCCCCGCAGCCAGCTGGCCGGCGAGCACGATGGGGGCGAGCCCGGCGCGGGCCGTGTACACCGCGGCCGTGTAGCCGGCCGGACCCGAACCGACGATGACGACGTCGTGAATGGTGGTGCCTTCCGGGACCTCGGTCGACGGGATCTGGACCTCGACGGCCTCGGGAGTTGAATCGGTGTTATCGGCCGTGACAAGGCCGGGAATCGTCACGAAAGACATGCGTACCCTCCTTAGGGGTTACTGAACGGTTAGTTCGGAGATCCAGACCCAGTTGCGGCCATCCTGGCCCTTGGGCATCGAACGGAACTGCAGCGCAATTGAGTCGGTTTCGACAGGGGTCGGGAGCTGAATCGTGGTCGTCGGAGACAACGTAGAAATCATCAGCTCTGTTCCACCGCGCGGGTTTGCGGGGTCCGTGACGTTGCGCACGACGAGTTCGCCGCCCGATGTCGCCGGGTCCATGTTGAGCGTCACCGACGAGACGGTGGCCTTCGCCTGCAGCTTGACGACGATCGTCACGGAGGTCTCGTCGCGGAACTGGTTGTTGTCGAACCAGCGCGAGGACCAGGACGTCGACGGGTTCGAGTCGATCATGTTGATCGCGCGATCCGGGTGGTCGCCGTCGTCGTTGTTCCAGGACAGGACCTGGACAGAGGAGATCGTGGGCGTCACGGATTCCGTCGGGGGAGGGGTCGTCGTGAGCCCGGGTGCGGGCTCCTCGCCGGACTCCTGGGCAGCCACGCCGTTACGCAGGGACTGGCCGAGATCCAGATCGGTGACAGGTCGTGTCGCCATCCACGGACCCCAGATCGCGCCAAAGAGAAACAGCACGACGCCGAAAATGAGAGCGGGTCGCGTGGGGTCGATCAGCTTGTCGGAGCGCTGGGGCTTGGTTTGTTCCTCCGTGGGCGAGGCCGGGGCGCCCTGAGCAGGCGGCGCGGGGATCGGGGGAACGGAGTCCATGACCTCGGTTGGATCCTCGACGGGAGGGGCGGGGATGGCCGACTCGACTACCGGCTGCACGCGGGGAATCTGGTGCGTCACGGGCGCGTCAGCGAGGGGTTCGGGGTGCGGGTAGTTCGCGGGGTTCACCTCGCCGTCACGCTCGTAGCCGCTGGCCGCGGGAGCGGGCGGCGGGGGAGCCAGCGGGAAGGGAGAGGACGAAACCTCGGCGCTGTCCATGGCACCGGTGACGGGCTCGACGCCCAGTGCCGCGAGGGACTGGGCCATCGGAGCGTTGTCGGGTGCGGGAATGGGGTCCTCATCGGGTGCGGGAATGGGCTCGGCGTCGGGCGCGGGGATCGGATCGGCGTCGGGCGCGGGAATGGGATCAACGTCGGGCAGTGGAATCGGTGGAACATCGACCGATTCGTCGCTCGACGAGGCGGGTGACACCGGGGGAGCGGGAATCGGCGAGGCAGAGATCACCTCGTCGAACGACGGCAGTTTCTTCTCGTCGCCGGTACGTTCGGGCGTGGGAGCCATCGGTTCCTCCGTCTCGTCGGGTGTGTGTCCCGCCATTATCGCAGTTGGTTCAGCTGTCGGGGTGGAAGACGCTGCCAGGATGTTCACCACAGGGGCTGGCACGCGCAGGCGCGTCAGCAGCGGGCGCATCATTACCTCGGACTCGCGGGGGGCAGCGACACGCAAAACGACGAGGTAGGCGAGGCCGGTCACCGCAGAGACGACGGAGAGCTTGACGCCCGCCAGCAGCATGCGTCCCAGTGTCGAGGAGATGTCCGTGTGAATGCCCACGAGCCACAGGACACCGAATCCGACGAAGCCAGCGATGATCGCTGCGCCCAGGTAGGCGACGTAGGAGCGCAGGAGTCCAGCGCGGTCAACGAAGCTATTCTCGCGCGAGACCCAGACGATGGCGATCACGCCCTGCGTGAGGCGGCAGGCTGTTTCACCGAGGGCGGCAGCGACCACCCACCAGCGTGCACCGGTCACGGCGTACAGCGACCAGCCGAGAATAACCTGGATGATCGTGGGGCCAATACCCATGAGGAACACGGGCTTGACGTTTTCGTAGGCGAAGAAGACGCGCTGGCTCATGAGGACCATGCCGGTCGACGCGACGCCGGGCATCAGAGAGGTGAGGACGAGGGCATAGCCGGTGACGGCTGCGGGATCTCCGCCCTTCGCGGCCATAGCGATCTCCATCATCGGGACGGAGCCGGCCATCAGCATGGCCGCCGCAACGAGGGTCAGCGAGGTGATCGTACGCACGCCCAGGTGGTAGCTGTCGGCCACCGCCCTGTCATCGCCGTCGGCAACGGCACCTGCCATGCGGGTGAAGATCGCTGTCGTCAGAGACACGGTGATGAGCGACTGGGGCACCATGAAGATCATGAAGGCCGTCGAGTAGGCCAGAATGCCAACGACGCCGCCCTGTGCGCCGCCATGGCCGATAAAGCCGTCGGCCATGGCGGCCAGGTTGTTGGTCGACAGGACACCGACCTGGGAAACACCGAGGGTCGCAAACGTCCATCCTGCGACGCGGGGCATCGACCCGAAGGAGGTGCCGCGGAAGTGGAAGTCAGGCTTGAAGGACACACCCGCCCTGCGCATCGGCCACAGCAGGCACAGCGCCTGGCAGATGACGCCCAGGGTCGCCGATCCGGCGAGGACCCAGAACTGCGCATGGGTCAGATCGCCCGCGGGGATGCCACCGTCGGGTGCACCGCCCCAGATTGCGAGGAATGCGCCGAGGCCCGCGATGCCCACGACGTTGTTGATGACCGGTGCCCACATGTAGGGCCCGAAGATCTCGCGGGCGTTGAGGAGCTCGCCCAGCAGGTTGTAGAGCCCGTAGAAGAAGAGCTGCGGCAGGCATAGCAGCGCGAAGAGGATCGCGAGGTTGCGAATGTCATCGGTGTAGCCGGCGGCCGTGATCATGACGAGTACGGGAGCTAGCACCATCGTCGCGAAGGTAACGAGGAAGAGGAGCGTCCCCGCGAGAGTCAGCAGGCGGTTGACGTAGGTGTCACCGTCGTGGCGGCGCTTGATCGCGCCCACGATCTGCGGGACGAGGACCGCGTCAAAGATGCCCGAGGCCAGCAGGTTGAACACGGTGTTGGGCAGTGTGTTCGCCGTCTGGAAGGCCGCGCCCACGCCGCCGGCGGTCGCGCCGACCGCGGCGATGAGCATCGCGTTCCGGATGAAGCCCAGGATGCGCGACACCATGGTGCCCGACGCCATGAGCGCCGATGCCCTCAGGATCGATCGGCGAGGCGTGTTCGAGCTCATGGAGTCTCCTTCGTCGTTGCCGTCTCTGTTTCGGTGTTGTCGTTCGCCGGGGCCGATGCCTCGTCGGTGCCATCGGTGCCGGGGCCGGCCCCAGAGTCCGCCTGCGTCGTCGCCCGCGCGGATCCCTCGGAGGACGCCAGCGCTTTGGGGGTACCCCTCTTGCGCAGCGAACGCATGATGCCGACCAGGAAGAGTAGGCCGAAGAGGGAAGCGATGACCGCTGTGATTGCATCCTCCCACCCGGCGCGCATGCGCACGGTCACGGTACGGGAGTCGTCGAGGACTGTGCCGTCCGGGGTCGTCACCTTGTACGTCACCTCGATGTCGCCACTGCCGATCGCGCCGACTGGGACCTCGATGGTCGTGGCACCCTGCGCGGCCAGAGTTTGGTCGAGCGCCGGGGTGGCGCGCAGTCGCGGGTCGTCGGGCACGAGGGTGACGCCGACGCGCACCGGCCAGGGCAGGTTATTACGCACGAGGACGGGGAAGTTCGCGGACTTGTTGATGAGGTTGACGGCCGAGGAGGGCTCGACGGTCACGGCTGAGAGCATGCCCGTGACCTGGGAGGTCATCGCCGTCGCCGAGTCGAGCTGCTCGGACGGGGTCAGCTGGGCAGACAGGGCGGGCAGAATCTGTGGCGTGACCGAGTCGTACACGGCATCGGGATCGTCGGTCGCGTTGGCCAGGGGCTCGAGCATGGTCAGGGACGAGGCCATGGCTGTGATCGCGGAAGAGATGTCGGCGTCGAGCGTGCCCGCTCCGACGGTCTGCCGGTCGACGTCGGTCGGCTCGCTGGTGGACATCTCCGTGAAGGACAGCGCGGAGACCCAACGCGGAGAGAACAGGGCATTAATGCGCTTGGTGAGTGACTCGTTGACGGCCGTGCCACGCGCGGCCGCCGCGAAGACCGTGCGCGATGACGAGGGGCGTTCCCGCGCGATGATCGCCGTGATCGCGGTCAGGGTCTGCTCGGCATCGAGCTCGTCGCCGCCGGAGGCGTTCCACGACAGGATCGAGGCGAGGTCGGCCTGCTGCGCGAGCGTTCGTGCCCCGGTTCCATCTGTTGCCGTCTCGCCCGTCGAGGTGTCGATGTTCACTCGCGCGTAGGAGGTGAACGTGACCTCTTCGGCGGGGGTGAGCGCCGAGGATGGGGCGATCGCGATCTGGTCGGGCGACGCGTAGTTCGATAGGAACGCCGTGCCGAAGGTCGTGTCGGCTGGCCACGCGACGTTGCGCAGGATAGTGGGGCCTGTGTCGGGCGAGGTCGTCGTGGTGGCGCTCTGTCCGGCGGCGCTCTGTCCGGCGGCGCTCGCGGTCGGGCTGGGGCTGGGGGTTTCGGTGGCGCTCGCCGAGGGCGAGGGGCTCGGCGACCCCGTCGAGGGCGCGGGGGCCACCCATCCGGCCTCGCGCAGGGACGACGGGAAGCCCGCGATGGAGTTGGAGGCGCGCGCCCAGAAGCTCGCGTTGCCCGACAGAGCGAGGGCACCGAGGTCGGCGTCACCGTCGGGTAGGGCGATGATTTCGTTCGCGGTTCCCATGAGGGCAGACACGAAGGCCTCCGACTGCAGGTCGCGCGATCGCTGAGCGGGATCTGTTGCCGTGGGCGCGGGAGTCGGGGTGGGGGAGGAGGACGCGCTCGGAGCGGCGGTGGGTGCGCCGGACTGCCCGGATTCGGCGTCGGACTGATTGGATTGTCCGGATTCGGCGTCGGAGTCGTCGGAATCGGGCGAGGGACTCGGCGACGCTGTTGGCTGCGGTCCGCGCGGGATGAGCAGCGGGTCGATGGCGAGAGTCACGCCGGAGTTGGAGGCCAGGTTCAGGACTGCGGATCGTTCGGCCTGGTCCTGGGTGGCGCTCGGCGAGGTCCAGGGAACCACGGCACTCACGCGCGAGGCTGAGACCTGGGCACCGGAGTCCCACACGAGGATGGACCGGTCCTTGCCGGAGTACTCCCCGGAGTTGGCGGCCACGGTGATGACGCGCGGACCCCACTCGGTCGCGTCTGTCAGGGGAAGGGCAGAGGTGGGGATACGGATTTCAAAGGAAACCGTTGCGCCGCGGATGACATCGGTGAGCGCGGAGGTCGCGGTGTGCGTGGCATCGGGTTCGTCCTCGGACAGCGCCGTCGTCAGTGCGGCTACCGAGATCGGCGTCTCGTTGCCGACGAACACCTCGAGGGAAATGTTCGCGAGCGTTGTGGGAGAATCGTTGCGGACGGTGCCGGAAACAACCACTTCGTTCTCGCTGGTGATAATGCGCGGTGACAGCGAGTTGATCGAGATGGTGAGCCCGGATTCCTCGCTAGCTGTCCCCATGACTGCGGGGCGCGAGGCGTCGGACTGCGAGGTGACGGCGGGCAGCGGGGTGGCCCCGGCCTCGTTCAGACCGAGGCCGAAGGGAAGAGCCATCGCCGCGCATAGGGCGGCTACCCTCACGGCGCGCCTAGTCACGGCTACCCCGATACAGCAGGTCCAGGGCGATGCGCACGATACGACGCTCGTTGGGGTAGGCAAGCTGACGCGACACGTCGCGCAGCGGCACCCACGCGGCCTCCTCGGCCTCATGGTCCGGATCCTGCTCGACGGTGATCGTGCCGGACTCGTAGCCCATCAGGTAGTGGTGAACGACCTTGTGGACACGGCGGTCGTTGCCGGAGAACCAGTAGTCGATCGACGCGAGGTGGCGGATGATGCGTCCTTGGATGCCGGTTTCCTCGGCCACCTCACGCAGCGCTGCCTGCTGGGGGGTCTCGGAACCTTCGAGGTGCCCCTTGGGCAGACACCATTCGATGCGGCCCGCTCGATTGCGCCGCGCGATCAATGCCGCATAGGGAATTCCGTCACGCACATCGACCACGATGCCGCCCGCGCTGGTTTCCGCGGAAATCGGCAGGTGAGAGCGGCCAGCGCGTACAGAAGCGGACCGACGCGGGGGTCTGGGCACCCCGCCTCGGCGGTCAACTGGACGTGCAGGCATGACTCCACTTTAGCCGGTGCGCGGCCCCCGGTAGTCGGCCAGGGCTCTTTCCTGGCATGCTTAGGGGCGATGAGTACCCAGTCAGCTTCCCCGAATAATGGCCCCGTGACCGCGCAAAACGCCGGAACGACGGACATTCCTACCCTCATGGCGAACGCCACGAGGACCTTCGCGGCGCTCCCGCCGGCAATTATGGAACTCGGCACGATTTTTGACCAGGCTGGGGAGGAGATCTCGCTCGTCGGCGGACCGGTGCGCGACGCCTTCCTGGGCGTGACTCCGCACGACTTCGACATGACGACCTCCGCACGCCCCGAGCACACCGAGGAACTCCTTGCTCAGTGGGGTAACGCCACCTGGGACATCGGCAAGGAGTTCGGCACAATCGGTGGTCGCCGCGGCGACCTGGTCGTCGAGGTGACGACCTACCGCACCGACGAGTACGAGATCGGCTCGCGCAAACCCGAGGTGACCTTCGGTGACACGCTCGAGGGCGACCTGACGCGCCGCGACTTCACGGTCAACGCAATGGCGATGCGCCTGCCGCAGATGGTCCTCGTCGACCCGTGCGGTGGCCTCACCGACCTCGCTGACGGCAACCTGCGCACCCCCGTGTCCGCCCAGCAGTCTTTCGACGACGATCCGCTGCGCATCATGCGCGCCGCGCGTTTCTCCGCCCAGCTTGGCCTCGACGTCGACATGGACGTCATGAACGCGATGGAGACCATGGCCTCGCGCCTGGAGATCGTCTCAGCCGAGCGCATCCGCGCCGAGCTCGAGCGCCTCATCATCTCGCCCTACCCGCGCCGCGGCATCGAGCTGATGGTCCACACGGGCGTTGCCGAGGTCGTCCTGCCCGAGGTCGCCGGCCTCGTCTCGACCGTCGACGAGCACAAGCGCCACAAGGACGTCTACGAGCACACTCTCACCGTCGTCGAGCAGGCGATGGACCTCGAGACCGGACCGGACGGCCCGGTCCCCGCCCCCGACTTCATCCTGCGTTTCGCGGCTCTTATGCACGACGTCGGCAAGCCGGCGACCCGTCGCTTTGAACCCAACGGCACCGTGTCCTTCCACCACCACGAGATCGTGGGCGCGAAGATGACGCGCAAGCGCATGAAGGCCCTGCACTTCGATAAGGCGACGATTGAGGCCGTCAGTAACCTGGTCGCGCTGCACCTGCGCTTCCACGGCTACGGCGAGGCCGCCTGGTCCGACTCCGCGGTACGCCGCTACGTTGCCGACGCGGGCGAGCTCCTCGAGCGCCTGCATCGCCTCACGCGCGCCGACTGCACGACCCGCAACCGGCGTAAGGCCAACTTCCTGTCCTCCGCATACGACGACCTCGAAAACCGGATCGCCGCCCTGAGCGAACAGGAGGAGCTCGACGCGATCCGCCCCGACCTCGACGGCGACCAGATCATGGAGATCCTGGGTCTGCGCCCCTCGCGCGCCGTCAAGATCGCCCGCGACTACCTGCTGGAGCTGCGCATGGAGCGCGGACCACTGGGCGAGGAGGCCGCCCGTCAGGCGCTTCTCGAGTGGTGGGCATCCGACGACGTGCGCGCCCTGGCGCAGGAGTACCAGGCCCAGCAGGCCCACTGGGAGGCGAAGGTCGCGGAAAAGAAGGCCCGCAAGGCCGCCGCGAAGGCCGCCCGTGAGGCCCAGGAGTAGGTCCGAGACGCCTGTGGGCGACAATCGTCACGTCCGCGCACGGTGCGGTCCCGGTAATGCCGCCGTACTCTGGGAATAATTCAACTATTCGTTAGGAGAGTTATCGCATGAGTACGTTTACCCCCGAGAAGGCATCGGCCGACATCGGCGTGTACGGCCTGGGTGTCATGGGCGCGAACCTGGCCCGTAACCTGGCACGTAACGGCTACGCGACCGCCGTCTTCAATCGGACCCCGGCTCGCACCGAGAAGCTCATGGCTCAGCACGGCGACGAGGCGACCTTCGTTCCCTCGTCCTCGCTGGAGGACTTCGTCGCCTCCCTGCGGGCGCCCCGCGTCGCCATCATCATGGTCCAGGCTGGTCCCGCGACGGACGCCGTCATGGAACAGCTCGCCGCTCTCATGGACAAGGGCGACATCATCGTCGACTGCGGTAACTCCCTGTTTACCGACACGATCCGCCGCGAGAAGTGGGCAGCCGAGCGCGGCCTGCACTTTGTGGGCGCCGGCGTCTCCGGTGGCGAGGAGGGTGCCCTGTGGGGTCCCTCCATCATGCCCGGCGGCAGCCCGGCCTCGTACGAGCGCCTCGGCCCCATGTTCGAGGCGATCGCCGGCACCTACGACGGCGTGCCCTGCTCCACCTACATCGGCGCGAACGGCGCCGGCCACTTCGTGAAGATGGTGCACAACGGCATCGAGTACGCGGACATGCAGGTCATCGCCGAGGCCTACACCCTCCTGCGCGAGGGCCTGGGCGCGACGCCGGGGCAGATCGCTGACATCTTCGCCACCTGGAACGAGGGCGAACTCAACTCCTACCTCATGGAGATCACCGTCGAGGTCCTGCGCCAGGTGGACGCCGAGACGGGCCGCCCGCTCGTCGACCTCATCGTGGACGCCGCCTCGCAGAAGGGCACCGGTAAGTGGACGGTGCAGACCGCCCTCGACTTGGCGGTCCCCGTCACCGCGATTGGCGAGGCGACCTTCGCGCGCGGCGCATCCTCCGAGCCCGCCCAGCGTGCGGCCGGCCAGGCGCTCGCGGGCAACGCTACCGCGCTCGTCATCGAGTCGGACGAGGCCCGGGCCGCGTTCATCGAGGACGTGCGACGCGCGCTCTTCGCCTCGAAGATCGTTGCCTACTCGCAGGGCTTCGACGAGATCGAGGCCGGCGCGAAGGAATACGGCTGGGGTATCGACAAGGGCGCCCTGGCTCGCATCTGGCGCGCGGGCTGCATCATCCGTGCCGCCTTCCTCGACGACATCACCCGCGCCTACGAGGCCGATCCGGATCTGCCGCTGCTGCTGGCCGCCGAGCCGTTTGCGACACGCTTCCAGGAGTGCACGCCCGCGCTGCGCCGCGTCGTGGCCCAGGCCGCCCTCGCCGGCGTTCCGATCCCCGTGTTCGCCTCCTCCCTGGCCTACTTTGACCAGATTCGGGCGACGCGCCTGCCGGCCGCCCTCATCCAGGGTCAGCGCGACTTCTTCGGCTCGCACACCTACCACCGGGTCGACAAGGAGGGTGTCTTCCACACCCTGTGGGCGGCCGATGGTCGTCCCGAAGAGCAGTGGTCCTGACCTGATCACGCGGCGTGTTCCGCGACAGGGGGGCGGGTGCGCCGCCAACGCACCCACTCCCTGTGTTGCAGCGCATACTATGTGGTTCTTTCAGGAAAGACAGTTACGCTAGGTGTAGACCAATCCGCTGAAAGGGCGAATAGTGGCTAGTAATAACGGACAGTCTGACTGGAATGACATCATGGAGCCTCGTGGCTCGGGTGTGGCAGGGCACCACGGCCTGCCGTCGCGACGTGCTGCACGCGCCGCTGCTGCGTCGCACTCATCCCGAAAGGCTGCCTCAGCTCCCTCGGCCGGAAAGAAGCGCCCCGCGAAGAAGAAGAGGTTCCGGTGGGCCAAGCGCATCGGCTTCGGAATTCTGACTATCTTCCTGGGTGCATTCATTGCCGGAATGGCCGTGTTCCTGTACCTCTACAACACGCTGACCGTGCCCGCGCCGGACGACCTGGCTCTCGCGCAGAAGACCACCGTCTACTACGCCGACGGCACGACGGAGATGGGGACCCTGGGCGACATCAACCGTCAGATCATCGATACGACGACGCTGCCCGACTACGTGTCCAAGACGATCGTGGCCTCCGAGGACCGCACCTTCTACACGAACTCCGGTGTCGACCTGAAGGGCATCCTCCGCGCACTCGTCAACAACCTGCGTGGCGGTGCCCGCCAGGGTGGATCGACGCTCACCCAGCAGTACGTGGAGCGCTACTACATCGGTGAGACCACGTCCTACACGGGCAAGCTCAAGGAAGCCGTCCTTGCGATTAAGATCAACCGCGAGAAGTCCAAGGATGAGGTCATCGGCGCCTACATGAACACGATCTACTTCGGTCGTGGTGCCTACGGCATTGATGCTGCCGCCCAGGCCTACTTCGGGCACGGTGCCGATCAGCTGACCCTGTCCGAGTCGGCCCTCTTGGCCGCCGTCATCCCCGCGCCCTCGGCCTGGGATCCCGCCGTCAACCCCGACAAGGCGAAGGAGCGCTGGGAGCGCGACCTGAACCTCATGGTCGAGGACGGCTGGATCACGCAGGCCGAGAAGGATGCGGCGGTCTTCCCCGAGACGATCGACCCCGATACGCTCAACAGTGCGTCGATGGCCGGTACGACCGGATACCTGATGGCCCAGGTGAAGGCGGAGTTGATCGCCTCCGGCCAGTTCGACGAGGACAAGATCAGCCAGGGTGGTCTGCGCATCACCGCGACGATTGTCAAGGAGCACCAGGATCAGGCCGTCGCAGCCGCTGAGGGCATGAACGAGGTGGACGGCTGGGATCCCACGTACCAGCACGTCGCTCTGTCTTCCATGGATCCGGCCACGGGCGAGATCCTCGCCGAGTATGCGGGTGCCGACTTCGAGAAGCGTCAGCAGAACGCCGTCACGCAGGATATCGCGATGGCCGGCTCGGCTTTCAAGCCCTTCGCCCTCCTGGCGAACGCACGCCTGGGTGGCACCGTGTACGACACCTACTCGGGTAAGTCGCCCCAGTATTTCCGAGGGATGGGCACACCCGTCTCCAACGACGGCGGCTACTCCTTTGGCAACGTGACCCTCGTGAAGGCGACCGCATACTCGATGAACACGGTGTACGTGGGCCTGAACGACGATGTCGAACCGGAGAATACGCTGAAGGCGGCTATCGACGCGGGTATCCCCGAGGACACGGTCGGCCTGAACGAGGAACTCTTGAACGTCCTGGGCCCCTCCTCGCCGCACAACATCGACCTGACGACCGCCTACTCGACAATCGCGAACGGTGGCGAGCGCGTCACTGCCCACATCGTCAAGAAGGTCGAGGACTCGAACAATAAGCTGCTTTTCAGCGGCGACGTGGCTCCCAAGCGCGTGTTCGAGGTCGAGGAGATCTCCTCGATCATGCCGGCCCTCGAGGCCGTCACGAAGGGCGAGGGCACGGCTAACCGTGTTGACAACTCGATCGCGCGCCTGGTGACCGCCGGTAAGACCGGTACGTCCTCCGATCAGCTTTCCGCTCAGTTCGTGGGCTTCGTGCCCGGCATGGTCACCGCCGTGTCGATGTACCAGTCCGACGACGCGGGCAACTCCGTGCCCCTCGATGATGTCGGTGGCCTTGGTCAGTTCCACGGCGGCGACTGGCCCGTGGACGTGTGGATCGACTACATGAAGCCCGCGACCGCGAACCTGCCGGGCGACGACTTCCCCTGGAAGGTCGAGTCGAACCGTAAGGTGCACAACAATGCGCCTACGCCCACGCCGAGTGCGACGACCGAGGCCCCGCAGTCCGCCCCGGCGCCCACCGAGACGCCCACGCCGACGGAGACGCCCTCCGCCGAGCCCACTGAGGATTCTCAGAACGGTGGCGGTTCCAATAACGGGAACAACGGTAATGGCAACGGCAACGGCAATGGGAACGGCAATGGGAACGGGAACGGCGGTAACGGTCCCAACAACGGCAACGGCAATGGGAACGGGAACGGCGCTAACGGTCCCAACAACGGCAACGGCGGGAACAACAACGGCGGCCGAAGAAACTAGCCGCGCGTCCTAGCGCCGAAGCGGGCCCCGAGGAGCTTTCCTCGGGGCCCGCGGTGCGTGTGGGTTCACGGCTCTGATGGGCTATATCCGGCATGGTGCCATTGTGTGTTTCTCGCTGTGTCGTATGCGCGCCGTGTTGCTGGTGCAACGATGCGTGTGTAGATCCTCGCCGTGACAGTTTGATCAGTGATACGCACGCGGATAGGAAACGACGATGTGGATAGCTTATGAACATCCGGATAGCTTAATTTCCTATCCGCAAGTGAATAACCTATCCGCGTTCGCACAACCTATCCGCGTGTGAGTGCATGATGAGCTCGCGCCACCTGTTCTCTGTTCCCGCGCGCTTTAAGGGCCCGGGCCCGCAACAGGCCTCTCGCGCCGATGTGGGCGTAGCAAAAAGGTGGCCCCCGCCGTAAGGCGGGGGCCACCCCTTCAGCATTCAACCGATGCGTGCCTTCACTTCGCGGCGGAGACGCGGACCTTGAGGTTCGCGGACACCTCGGTGTGCAGGCCGACGGTCACCGTGTAGTCGCCAACGGCCTTGATGGGCGAGGCGATGATGACACGACGACGATCGATGGTCTGGCCCAGCTGCTCCTTGACCGCGTCAGCGATCGCGGCAGCGGAGATGGCGCCGAACAGGCGGCCGGAGTTGCCGACCTTGCCCGCGATCTCAACGACGGCACCCTGGAGGGCGTCGCGCACGGCGCGAGCGTCATCGATCGTGGCGATCTCGTGGCGGCGACGAGCAGCGGCGATCTGGTCGATCTGCTTCTGCGCGCCAGCGGTCCACTTGGCGGCAAAGCCGCGGGGGACCAGGTAGTTACGGGCGTAGCCAGCCTTGACCTCGACGACCTCGCCGGCGTGGCCAAGCTTCGGAACGTCGTGGGTGAGGATCAGTTTCGTGGTAGCCATATCAGCTGTGTCCTTCCCTTATCAGCGGCCGGTCGTGGAGTAGGGCAGCAGGGCCATCTCACGCGCGTTCTTGACGGCGCGAGCGATCTTGCGCTGCTCCTGGGTGGAAACACCGGTCACGCGGCGAGCGCGGATCTTGCCACGGTCCGAGATGAACTTACGCAGCAGAGCGGTGTCCTTGTAGTCGATCTTCTCGATCTTGGCCGACTTCAGCGGGTTGGCCTTCTTCTTGATGGGCTTGTTGCGAAGTTGGGGCTTCGCCATGATGGTCTCCTAGTGAATCCGGGCGGACTGTGCCGCCCCAAGCGTGTTGTCTTCGACGTGGCGCTATCCGGCGTTGGTGCCGGGGCGCGCGACTTTAGAACGGGGGCTCGTCGCCGAAGGAGGTGGCACCGCCAGCAGGGGCGCTGCGCCACGGGTCCTCGGGGGAGCCGCCGGTCGGTGCGCCGTAGTTGGCGCCACCCTGGCCGTATCCACCCTGGCCGCCGCCGTAACCGCCGCCCTGCTGGGGCGCGCCCTGCTGGCCGCGGTTGTCGGACTGGTAGCCGCCGCCACCGGAGGGGGCGGTGCGGGTGACCTGCGCGCGTGCGCGACGCAGGGAGGGGCCGACCTCGTCGACCTGCAGCTCAACGACCGTGCGACGTTCACCCTGCTGGGTGTCGTACGAGCGCTGGGTGAGGCGTCCCTGAACGATGACGCGCATGCCCTTGCGCAGCGATTCGGCGACGTTCTCAGCGGTCTCGCGCCACACGGAGCAGCGCATGAAGAGGGTGTCGCCGTCGCGCCACTCACCGGCGTTACGGTCGTAGGTTCGGGGGGTGGAGGCCACCGTGAAATCCGCGACTGCGGCACCGGACTGCGTCCAACGCAGTTCGGGGTCAGCGGTCAGGTTACCGATGACAGTGATGACGGTATCTCCGGCCATGTCGGCTCCTCGGGCTTAGAGGGTGTGGTGTCGGCTCAGTGAGCGTCGGGGCGCAGGAGCTTCGTACGGAGAATGGTCTCGTCGATGCCCATGCGGCGGTTGATCTCGAGAGCGACCTCGGGGGTCGTGGTCATGTCGATGACGACGTAGATGCCCTCAGAACGCTTGAGGATGTCGTAAGCAAGGCGGCGCTTGCCCCAGACGTCAACGTTCTCGACGGATCCGCCGTCAGCACCAACGGGTGCCAGGTACTTCTCCATCATGGGGGCGACGGTGCGCTCGTCGATCGAAGGATCGAGGATCACCATCAGTTCGTAGTTACGCACGTTGGTTCCCACCTCCTATGGTCTTTACGGTCACGGACGGTCCGTGACAGGAGGGCGTTGCGTATGGCCCGTGAGGGCCTGCCGGACCGGCCGCGGGTGCGGACAATCCAGCTACCCACTTTACACGGGTGGGAGCTTCTTCGCTAGGGCGTGTCCGGTCACGATGCGGACCCTCGGCGCGAGGCCTGGTCCAGCCCTGCCAGGAACCGGGAAGTCAAGCGAAACCGGGGGTGGGGACGAGGCCTGCCCCGGCCTCGTCGATCGACTACAGGGAGCGGGCGCCGAGCCCGTTGGTGAGCGCACGCATGCCCATGTAGACGGCCGAGTAGGCAAGCCAGACCATCGCGAGGGCCAGTGAGGGGCGCGCGGCGAGCGAGGAGGAGTGGGCGATGACCCACAGCAGGGGTGCGTACACGACCAGGTTGATGATCCCGGCGACGGCCAGGTATCGGCCGCGGCCAGCGCCGATGAGGACGCCGTCCAGGAGGAACACGTAGCCTGCGACGGGCTGAAAAAGGGAACCGACGATGATGGCGACGGTCGCGTAGTCAATAACTGTCTGATCGGTCGTGAAGATCCGCGTGATCCAGGGCGCGGTGATTGCCAGGACGACGCCCACTGCCACACCGAAAGAGACTCCCCAGCGAGACAGTATGCGCAGGAGTGGGCGCATGGCTCCGCGCTCGCCCGTGCCGGTCGTGAATCCGGCGAGCGCCTGGGCGGCGATCGCGAGGGCATCCAGGACGTAGGCCGCGAAGGTCCACAGTGTCCAAACGATCTGGTGGGCGGCCAGGGCCTGTGTCGAGATCGCGGTGACCGCACTCAGAGTCGCCAGGAGCGCGATGCGCAGAGCGAGGGTTCGCACGAGCAGGGGCGCTCCCTCCAGTGCCGCCCCGAACAGGCCGTCCGTGGAGGGGCGCAGGCTCACGCCCTCACGGCGCGCGGCGCGCACGATCATGCAGCCCAGGAAGAACGCCATAAGGGCCTGCGTGATGGCGGTGCCCAGGCCGGATCCCGCGACACCCAGGCCGAGGGGGTACATGAGCACCCAGTTCGCGCCCGCGTTGAAGGCGGCTCCCACGGAGGCCGCGATCAGCGGGGTGCGCGTGTCCTGAAGCCCTCGCAGGGTGCCCGTGGCCGCCAGGACGACGAACATGCCGACGAGTCCGGGTGCGGATGCGCGCAGGTAGCCCAGGGCGTGGGGCATCGTCGCTTCGTTGGCACCCAGCCAGGTCAGCAGAGGAGAGGCGAAGAACGTCAGAAGGACCGCGGCGACAAGGCCGAGGCCCCCGGCCAGCCACATGGCTTCCACGCCCGAGCGGATAGCGAGATCTCGGCGCCCGGCCCCCAGGTGGCGCCCCGCCAGGGAGGTCGTCGAGTAGGCCAGGAAGATGAAGAGACCGACCGTCGTGTTGAGAACGGTCGAGGACACGCCCAGCCCCGCGAGCTCCGGAGTGCCCAGGTGGCCGACCATCGTGGAGTCGATGACGGTGAACAGCGGTTCAGCGATGAGAGCGCCCAGGGAGGGCAGCGCGAGGGCCAGGATCATGCGCGTGGTGATCGTCGGGGTCGACGAGGCCGAGGCCTCCTCACGTCGGGAGGGTGGGGTCGGGCCGCTGGGTCCCTGTGTGCTCGTCATGACACGCTCCGATTCTTTTCCACAATGTGTGCACAGGCCTGTGGAAAGCCGTGCACTGGGAAATTCTAGACGGCTCCAAGAATGACAACGATGTGACTGTGATGAGCATATCTGCCCTGACAGATCGGTTATTTCGCGTTGTACACAGGCATAATCGGCGTTGTGCACAGCTTATCCACAACGTGTGCACATATCCGTGCACAGCGTCGGTCGCGTAAACGCCTACAACGCGTTAGTCTTCGCCTGAAGGCTCTCTATCCACAGGGTTTCCGACCGCGCTCGCGGCACGCAGCCCAGCCCCGGCCTCGTCCAGGAAAGCCCCCGCACCCGAGAGGATCACGATGTCCGACGACCAGTTCGACCGCGTCCCGCCACAGGACATCGACGCGGAGATGAGCGTCCTCGGATCCATGATGCTGACGACGGAAGCTGCCAACGTGGTGTCCGAGATGCTGCGAGGGCAGGATTTCTACCAGCCCAGTCACGAGACAATCTTCGACACCATCGTCGAACTCAACGGCCGCGCGGAACCCGCCGACGCGATCACCGTTGCCGGCGAACTTAAGCGCGCGGGCGTCCTGTCGAAGGTGGGCGGCGCCGCTTACCTCCACAGCCTCATCGCCTCCGTGCCCACCGCCGCGAACGCCGCCTACTACGCGCGCATCGTGCGCGAGCGCGCCATCATGCGTCGCCTCGTCACTGCGGGCACACGCGTCGTCCAGCTCGGCTACGCGGATGCAGGCGGCGACGTCGATGAGATCGTCGATCAGGCCCAGGCCGAGGTCTACGCCGTCTCCGACGGGCGCGAGACCACCGACTATGTGTCCATGACGCAGATGAGCTCGGACATCCTCAACGCGCTCGAAGACATCGAGAAGAACCAGGGCAAGCTCAACGGCGTGCCGACCGGCTTTACCGACCTCGACGAACTCACCCAGGGCCTGCACGGCGGCCAGATGATCATCGTCGCAGCCCGACCCGCCATGGGTAAGTCCACGCTCGCCCTGGACTTCTGCCGATCGGCGTCCATGAAGCACGGCATCACATCGCTGATCTTCTCGCTGGAAATGAGTTCGCAGGAAATCGCGATGCGCATGCTCTCCGCCGAGTCCGGCGTGCGCCTGTCCAAGATGCAGGCCGGCAAGATGAGCGACGTCGACTGGCGCAAGGTCGCCGAAACGACCTCGCGCATGAGCGAGGCACCCCTGTACGTAGACGACTCCGCGAACATCACCATCTCCGAGATCCGATCGAAGTGCCGCCGCCTCAAGCAGCAGGAGAACCTGGGCCTCGTCGTCATCGACTACCTGCAGCTCATGACGAGCGGCCGCCAGGTCGAGTCGCGTCAGCAGGAAGTCTCCGCGATGTCGCGAAACCTCAAGCTGTTGGCCAAGGACCTCGACATCCCGGTCATCGCGGTCGCGCAGCTGAACCGTAACTCCGAGGGCCGAACCGACCGCAAGCCCATGATGAGTGACCTGCGTGAGTCCGGTTCGCTCGAGCAGGACGCCGACATCATCATCCTGCTGCACCGCCCCGACTACTACGACAAGGAAGATCGGCCCGGCGAGGCCGACATCATCGTCGCCAAGCACCGCGCGGGCGCGACCGCTACCGTCACGGCGCTCTTCCAGGGCGACATGGCGCGCTTCGTCAACTACACGGGTCGCCCGGAGCCCGGCGGCGGAGGCGAATAGCGGGAGTCTTGCACGAGGCCGGGGCCCTGCCCGGGTTGCTTCCCGCGTTTCCGTTAGTCGCTGATTGCTGGCGGTGGGTGTGGTCTTTTTGGTGGTGCTTGCTGCGGCTGTGGTGTTGGGCCGGCGGTGGTGCCAGCGGTTGCATGAGTGCTCGGTGGTGGTCCGACGGTGGTGCCGGTGGTTGCATGAGTGCTCGGTGTCGGCTCGGTGGTGGTGCCGATGTTGGCGGGATACGAGTGGAATCTGTAACCGGTGGCACCTCTGTCAGTAGGATGTAGGCGGGTTTTGTAACCGGTGACGCCTCTGTTGAGTGGAAAGTGGCTGAAATGGGGTGTTCTGGCCCGGCGGTGGTGCCAACGGTTGCATGAGTGCTCGGTAGCGGCTCGATAGTGGTGTCGGTGGTTGCATGAGTGCTCGGTGGTGGTCCGACGGTGGTGCCGGTGGTTGCATGAGTGCTCGGTGTCGGCTCGGTGGTGGTGCCGTTGTTGGCGGGAAACGAGCGGAATCTGTAACCGGTGGCACCTCTGTCAGTAGGATGTAGGCGGGTTTTGTAACCGGTGACGCCTCTGTTAGTAGGACATAGACGGGTTTTGTAACCGACGACGCCTATGTTGGTCGGTTGTTCGCGTTCTTTGAAACCGGTGACGCCTCTGTTGAGTGGAAAGTGGCTGAATTGGGGTCTTTTAGGCCGACGGTGGTGTCGGTGGTTGCATGAGTGCTCGGTAGCGGCTCGACAGTGGTGCTAACGGTTGCATGAGAGTTCAGTGGTGGCCCGACGGTGGAGCCTTCGGTGTCACGAGGACCTGGGGCAGTGTCGACAATGGTGCCGTGGGTGTCATCGTGCTTCTGGGAGGCATCAGGTGGTGCCAGCGGTTTCTTTGCGGGGTGCCTGTGTGACAGTGGAGTTGTCTCTGCCCTGCGCGACATGGTCTGTTGGGGTGTTGTTGGGACAGAAATGTCAAACGAGCGTGCTGGAAATGTTCCAAAATCAGTCATCTCAGGCGCGTGCGGGCGATGAAGGTATCACGACTGCCCGGTCTGTGCTGTACACCGCGAAGAGGGTTTCGCAACGGGCCGGTTCCGTGTCGCGGGCGAGGGGCGAAGAAAATGTCACCCGGGCTGCCACAGCCTCATGCAAGGGGTGGCTTATCGTTCGCTCCTCGCCTCTCAGCAGCACAAGCGATGCACACTGCGCGCGGAGTCAATCCTTGCCTGCCCGGCTGCCTCATCCCCGGCTGTCCGCTGCGCGCGCCAGGCGCTTGGCGCGCACCGAGGAGAGCAGCCAGTCGGCACTCAGGCACGCCAGCGCCACCCACACGATGCCCATCGCAATCCACCGAATCGTGGGCACAGACTCGTGGAAGATGAAGACGGCGACGAGGAGCTGCAGGGTCGGGCCCAGGTACTGCAGGAAGCCCATCGTCCCCAGGGTCAGGCCTCTCGCCGCCGAGGCAAACATGATGAGCGGGATCATCGTCAGTGCCCCCGCACCCACCAGGAGGGCCAGGTGAACCATCCAGGAGGTCCCAGCCTCGTCGGAGGAGGCGATCGTGTGGAAGGACGTGGAGGACGTGGCCGCGAGGTACGCGTAGTAGCCCAGCAGCAAGGGTGAGACCGCGGCCGTCTCGATCGCCATGCCCGCTAGAGGATCAACGCGCGCGGCAACATCCTTCTTCACGAGTGAGTACAGGCCGAAGGACAGGGCGAGCGTGAGGGAGACGATCGGGACTGCGCGCTGGCCGATCACGAGGATGACGACGGCAACGACACCCAGGGCCAGGGCCACCTTCTGAATCGGGGTGACGCGCTCGCGCAGCACAATGAGACCGAGCGCGATCGTCACGAGGGGGTTGATGAAGTAGCCGACCGCAGCGTCCGTCGTGTGGCCGGCGAGGACCGCGTACACGTACACCGACCAGTTGACGACGACGAGCGCGCCTGCGACCGCGAGGCGCCACAGGGCTCCCCGGTCGGCGATCAGCGCGCGGATCTTCCCCAGCGAACGCGTCAGGGCGAGCGTGACCAGGCAGAAGAACAGGCCCCACACCGCGCGGTGGACGATCACCTCGACGGCGCCGGCGGGGGAGAGCAGCGAGAAGTACAGGGGGAAGAACCCCCAGATCACGTAGCAGGAAACGCCGAGGGCGAGTGCGCGTGGTTCGTTCTTCTGGGTGCTCATGCACCCAGTGTATGAACATCGTGTGGGCAGACGCCGCCGCGGGAACGGCTGTGATCACCTGGCGAGAAAGCGTGAGGGGTCGCGTCGTTCCCCGAAATCAGGGCGGTCTCGTCGATGCCGAGGACCACGCCGAGGGCCTCCAGGTAGCGTTCCTGCTGGCTCTCCTCGCCAGCCCGGTGTGCCATGACGGTCGGGTTGTGGATGAGGCGCGCGGCCAGGTGGCGCAGCGCTCGGGCCGCGTCGTCGGTTGAGAGGGGAGCCTCGCCGAGGCGATCGATTTCCTCCTCAACGATGCGGAAAACGCGTGAGCGCAGGTGTCGCACGACCGGGTCCATGGATCGGGCGCCGAGGCCGCGTTCGAAGGAGGAGACCTCCTCGTTGATGATGGCGCGGGCGCGTGTCAGTGCGTCAGCGTCGGCTGCCGGGACCGAGGCCTGGATGGTCGGCAGATCAATGAGGGTGATGTTCGGGAGTGAGGCGACTGAGCTTTCGGTGTCGCGCATGAGCGCGAGGTCCAGAACCACGGTGCGCCCGGCCAGGGCGGCCATGTCGCGTGTCAAGACGGGGCTTCCCAGTCCGCGGCACGTCACCACGAGGTCGGCGTGCTCCAGAGCAGAGGGAAGGTCTGCGGCGCTGACCCAGCCGATGCCTCGTCCCCGGGCGAATTCGCGTGCGCGCCCAGACGTCGAGTAGACGGACACGTCCGATGCGCCGAGCGCGTGCAGGGCGCTGACGGTCGCCCCCGCGTAGGCGCCCGTGCCGACGATGAGTACGCGCGCGTCCTTCCACGGTCCTAGGTGAGTCGCAGCCATGTCGAGGCCGACGGCGACGACGGATCGTCCAGTCCCGGCCAGTCCGGTCTCGGTGGCGACGCGGCGGGAGGTCGCCGATGCTCGCTCGGCGGCGCGCCCCAGGTCGCAGCTGAGGGTCCCGTCCTCCCAGGCTGTGCGCGCGGCGCGGCGCATCTGCCCGGCGATTTCGCGCTCGCCGATGACCATGGACTCCAGTCCCGCCGCCGTCGAAAACAGATCGACGAGGCCGTCGTGACCCCACAGGTGACGCAGGTGCACGTCCTTGCGCTGCACGTGCGAGGCCTGGGCGAGCTCGCGCTCCACCGTGTCCTTAAGTGCGTGGGGGTTGGCCGAGGCCGGGGCGTCGATGTAGATAGTGACGCGATTGCAGGTGCGCAGGACCATGACCCCGCGAGCCTGCGGCAGCGAGCGCACGAGGGTAGGGCCCAGGTCGTCCGCGCTGGAGAGCCGGGCGATGTCATCGAGGGGGGTGTAGCGGTGGTCCGCGGAGAGCACATGAATAGTCACAACGCGTCCATTTAAGGGCACGCGGGTGGCGTGAGCAGCGCTGGAAACCCATTAATGTTGGTGACGCCGCGTCATTTTGGAATGTCGACGAAATAAATGGCTCTCTCCCGCGGATAAATAGACGTAAAGGTACGTAAATTCAGGTATTTGCAACGTGTGAGAAATTGTCTTGAACTAAACTGGAAAACGACGGAAATGCGCGAATTAACGCATGAAAACATCATTAAATTTAGGGAGACACATGACGACGCCCCCGCTGATCGCCGCCCTGACCGGGCAACGAGGGCCCACCCCCGTGTGGTTCATGCGTCAGGCCGGACGCTCCCTGCCTGAGTACCGAGAGCTGCGCGCCGATATTGGCCTGCCCATGCTCGAGGCCTGCTTACGCCCCGACGTGGCCGCCGAGGCAACGGTGCAGCCCGTGCGACGCCACGGCGTGGATGCGGGCATCTTCTTTTCGGACATCATGGTCCCCCTGCGCCTGGCTGGGGTGGGTGTTGAGATTGAGCCGGGCGTCGGCCCCGTCCTCGATCATCCCTATCGCACGCGCGAGAGCATCGACGAGCTCCTGAGTCATCGGTACGGGGAGGGGTCGTGGACCGATTCCACCGGGCGAACGCGCGACTGTGCCGAGGGTGCCCAGTCCGTGCGCGATGGGGTCGCAACGGCGGTGCGTGAGCTGGGCTCCACGCCGCTCATCGGATTCGGCGGTGCCCCCTTCACCCTGGCCGCGTACATGGTCGAGGGGCGTCCCTCGCGCGATCACATGGCTGCGCGCGCGCTCGCGGCGTCGGACCCGGGCGCGTGGGATGCTCTCATGACCTGGTGCGCGCGGGTGAGTGCCGACTTCATGACCGCGCAGATCGAGGCCGGGGCCAGCGCCGCGCAGCTCTTCGACTCGTGGGTGGGGTCTCTCTCGCCTCGTACCTATAGGGAATCCGTCGCGCCGTATTCGCGCATGGTTGCGCAGCGCGTCGCCGGCGCCGTCAGTCCGGTGACCGGTTGCCGCGCTCCGTTCATCCACTTCGGGACTGGCAGTGCGCCGATCCTGTCCGACATGGCCGAGGTCGGTGTTGACTGCGTGGGCGTGGACTGGAAGACGGACCTGTCGTGGGCCATTGGGCAGGTGCCGGGAAAGGCCGTGCAGGGGAATTTGGATCCTGCGCTGCTTCAGGCTCCGTGGCACGTTATCGAACAGGCTGTTCGAGATATTCTCGACGCCGGACGCTCCGCCCCTGGCCATGTCTTCAACCTCGGGCACGGCGTGCCACCCACGACCGACCCGGACGTGCTGACGCGCATCGTGGAGCTGGTGCATGAGCTGGGTGACGAACGATGAACCCCCTGGAGGCCATCCCCACCCACCCCGGAGCGGTCGTTGTTGGCGGTGGCATCGCCGGCCTCGTGAGCGCGTGGGAACTGGCTCGCGCGGGCGTGCGTCCCCTCCTCGTCGAGGCGCGCGGCTACCTGGGCGGCCTCATCGCCCGGGGCACGGTCGGCGGAGTGAACGTGGACCTGGGTGCGGAGACATACGTCGTGCGCGGCACCGACACCTCGTCGATCGTGGAGGCCCTGGGGCTGACCTCGGTTGAGCCGGCCGGATCGGGTGCCCGCCTCTACGCACCCTCCCTGCGCGGAGGCTGGGAGCTGCGCCCCTTCCTGCACGACTCGTTCCTGGGAATCCCGGCCCACCCGGACGCGCCCGACTGTGCTCACGTACTCGGCGAGGCCGGGGTGCGCCGCGCCCTCGAGGATCGCTCGATGGGCGGCGGCATCGGCATGGACGAGGCCGGGGAGACTCTGGCCGGTTTCGTGGCCGCGCGCATGGGGGAGGCCGTGCTGGAGCGCTCGGTGCGGCCGATCATCGCGGGCATTTACACTGCCGACCCCTCCGTGCTGGCAACCGACACGGTTGCCCCCGGCCTGCGCGCCAAGACTGCCCGTCACGGATCCCTGGCCGCTGCGGTCGCGGCGCGCCTGGCCGCCGCCGGATCGCGCCGCACGCCCGAAGCCTGTGTCGAGGGCGGCATGTTCGTCCTCGTCGACGCGCTGAGGGCCGCCATCGAAGAGGCCGGGGGAACCGTGCTGACCCGCACGGGCGCGTTCTCACTGAGGCGCGCGGCCTCGGGATGGACCCTCGAGTGCGGGCCGACCAAGCCCGGGCCCACCCCCGGAGCCGAACCCGTGCCGAGCGGGCCGGGCGTGAGTGTCATGACGGAGCGCCTCGTCCTCGCCTGCAGCGCCAGCGCCGCCCTGCGCCTGCTGACGCAGGCACGCATCCCCGGCCTCGTGCCCGATGTGAGCGTTCCCGAGGGAGCGCCCATCGCACGCCTCACCCTGGCCGTCCACGCCCCCGAGCTGGATGACGCACCCGTCTCCCAGGGCCTCCTGGTCGCGCCCGCGCCCGCCGACGATCGGCCGGTGGCGGCCAAGGCGCTGTCCCACCTCAACATCAAGTGGCCCTGGCTCGCCGACCAACTCCCGCCTCACATGCACCTGCTGCGCCTCTCTTACGGGCGCCTCGGCGAGGTCGAACCCGCGGTCACCGTCGAGGGTGCCCTGCGTGACATCCGTACGCTCACAGGCGTCACCATCGCCGCCGAGGCCGTCACCGACCACCTACTCGCCCGCTGGAACGGCACGCTCCCGCCCCTGCCGCCCGAGTATCGCAGCCGCGTCGATGCTCTCGAGGAACAGGTGCGTCCCCTGGGGGGCGTGGCGCTCACGGGCGCCTGGGTTGCCGGAACCGGCATCGCCTCCGTCGTCACACACGCCCGCGCGGGCGCAAAAGGACTGCTATGACGACGCGGGTATTCGTTCTGGGAACCAGGGGATCGCGCCTGGCGCTCGCCCAATCCACCACCGTCGCGCGGGCGATCGAAGAGGCCGGGGCTCGGCTCGGCGAGGACGTGCGCGTCAATCTGGAGGTCGTGCGCACGCACGGCGACGTGTCCGCCGCGCCCCTGGCTGCGCTCGGTGGCGTCGGCGTGTTCGCCGCTCAGCTGCGGCTCGCCCTCCTTGGGGGAGAGTGCGACCTGGCCGTTCACTCCTTCAAGGACCTGCCCACCGCCCCCACGCCGGGGCTGCGCATCGCTGCCGTCCCGCAGCGTGAAGACCCCCGCGATGCTCTGTGCGCGGCCGACGGGGAGACGCTGTCGTCGCTGCCCGAGGGCGCGCTCGTCGGCACGGGTTCACCCAGGCGCGCCGCCCAGGTGCTCGCCGCGCGCCCCGACCTGCGCGTGTGCGACCTGCGCGGCAATGTCCCCACGAGGCTCTCGCGCGTGCGTGGCATCGACCTGGGTGCCGACGCGGGCACTGCGCCCTCCGCCCTCGGTACGGGCGAGCGTCTCGATGCGGTCGTCCTCGCTCTTGCCGGGCTGCGGCGCATCGGCCTCGATACCCACGCCACCGACGTGCTCGACCCAGCCATCATGATGCCCGCCCCCTCGCAGGGCGCCCTCGCCATCGAAACGCGCGACGAGTTGGACCCCCTCCTGCGAGCCCTCCTTGGCACCCTTCACCATCGGCCGACCGCGCTCGCGGCCAGCGCCGAACGCGCCGTCCTCTCCGCCCTGGGTGCGGGGTGCGCGGCACCGGTGGGTGCGTTCGCCCGCGTGGACGAGGCCTCCTCGGCCCTCCTGCTCGACGCGCGCGTGATGAGCGTCGATGGGCGTGAGCGGGTCGAGGCGAGCGGCCCGCTCGCGCTCACGGACGCGGTTGGTTTGGACGAGGCTACTTGCCTCGGCGAGGACGTGGCGCGCCAGCTGCTCGCGCGTGGCGCCGCCGAGGTCACCGACCTGGGGGCGACGAAAGCGCCGAGGCAATCCTCGTGAACGAGCCCCACGTCAGCACACCCCTGAACGGGCGGCGGATCCTCCTGACCCGAGCCAAGCACGATGACGCCATCGCGCGCGCCCTGCGGACGGCCGGGGCTCAGGTTGATGCTCTCGCCCTCACCGTCTCGACGCCGCTGGATTCCGCCCAGCTCGACGCGGCGCGCACCCGGCTTGCTGACGGTGGATACGCGTGGGTCGTGTTCTCCTCCTGGAGGGCCGCGTGGGCCGTCGTTTCCGGACTTCCACGAGCGCGCTTGCTCGGCACGCGCATCGCCGCCGTCGGCGAGGCCACGGCCCGATGGATCAGCGACCACACGGGCGTGAGCGCCGACATGACCGGCGCCGGATCCGCCGTCGCGCTGCTCGAGTGCTTCCCTGCCCCGGCCTCCGGTGCGCGCCCGGTCCTCATCCCCCGCTCGGCGGCAGCACCCGACACGCTGCCGGATGGGCTGCGCTCCCTCGGCTGGAGCGTCGAGGCCGTCGACGCCTACACCACCACTCCCGCCGACGCCGCCGATATTCCCGACGATATCGCGGGGAGTTTCCCCGCGGGGCACTACGACGCTGCGGTCCTCACCGCCTCCTCCCAGGCGCGCGCCATCGCCCCGCTCCTCGGGATGCCGCCCCCCTCAACCCGGATCGTGACCATCGGCGCACCCACCGCAGCCACCGCCAGGCGGCAGGGGATCGCGGTCGCGACCCAGGCCTCGTCCCCCACACCCGATGCCATCGTCCGCGCCCTCATCGACGCCCTCGACCGCCCCGCCCAAGCCGACGCACCTGAAGAAAGAGACTCATGACCACCGTCCCCGAATCCGTTACCTCCTACCTCGCCGAGGCCGGGGTGGACAGCGCCCCGATCCCGACGATTCGCCCGCGCCGCCTGCGCACGACCCCCGCGATGCGCGCCCTCGTGCGTGAAACCCACGTTGACCCCGGAAAGCTCATCTGGCCCGTCTTCGTGCGTGACGACATCGACGAACCCCGAGAAATCGCCGCAATGCCGGGCCAGTACCAGCACACGATCGACTCGCTGCGCCGAGCCGCAGCCGAGGCCGCCGAAGCGGGCGTGGGTGCCATCGACCTGTTCGGCGTGCCCGCCCGCCGCGACGCGATCGGCTCCCAGGCGTGGGCGGAGGATGGGATCCTCAACCGCGGCCTCGCCGCCGTGCGCGCCGAGGTCGGCGACGCTCTCGTCGTGTGCGCGGACACCTGCCTGGATGAGTTCACCGACCACGGGCACTGTGGCCTCCTCGATTCCGAAGGCGGTGTCGACAACGACGCGACCCTGCCGCTCTACCAGGCGATGGCGATTTCCCAGGCGCGCGCGGGCGCGCACATGGTGTCGCCCTCGGGCATGATGGACGGCCAGGTCGCCGCGATCCGCGCCGCCCTCGACCAGGCGCGACACGCGGACGTCGCCATCCTCGCCTACTCCGCGAAGTACGCGTCCGCCTACTTTGGGCCCTTTCGGGAGGCGGTCGGATCCACTCTCAAGGGCGACCGCCGGACCTACCAGCAGGACCCCGCGAACCGACGCGAGGGCCTTTTCGAGGCGCTGCTCGACGCGGCCGAGGGCGCCGACATGCTCATGGTCAAGCCCGCCGGACCCTACCTCGACGTGCTGGCCGATGTGGCCGCCGCCTCCGACATTCCCGTCGCCGCCTACCAGGTATCCGGCGAGTATGCGATGGTCGAGGCCGCCGCCGCCAACGGGTGGATCGACCGCACCCGCGTCATCGATGAATCCCTGACCGGCATCTTCCGGGCGGGAGCCGACTCCGTCCTCACCTACTGGGCCCTCGAGGTCGCCCGCCGGGCTCGCTGAGCGCGCATCCGCGTGCCGCTATCCCTCTTACCCTGATGAAGGTAGCTATGACCACTAACGAAACCGCATTCTCCCAAGCAAAAGCCGTCATCCCTGGCGGCGTCGACTCACCCGTGCGCGCCTTCGGCGGCGTCGGCGGCACCCCGCGCTTCATCGCGAGCGCGAGCGGTGCGCGCGTCACCGACGTCGAGGGGCGCTCCTACGTGGACCTGGTCGGGTCGTGGGGTCCGGCGCTGCTCGGCCATGCGCACCCCGAGGTGGTCGCCGCCGTCCAGGAGGCTGCCTCGCGCGGCCTGTCCTTTGGCGCTCCCACCGAAACTGAGACGCTGCTGGCCAGCGCCGTGCGCGAGCGCGTGCCCTTTGCGCAGCGCGTCCGCTTCGTGTCGACGGGCACCGAGGCGACGATGACGGCGATCCGCCTGGCGCGCGGCGCTACCGGGCGTGACCTCATCGTGAAATTCGCCGGCAATTACCACGGCCATTCCGACGGCCTGCTTGCCGCCGCCGGGTCGGGCGTCGCCACCGGTGGCCTGCCCGGGTCGGCCGGCGTTCCCGAGGCCATCACCGCCCAGACGATCGTCCTGCCCTACAACGATGTTGACGCCCTACGCGCGTGCTTCGAGCAGGTGGGCAGTGCTATCGCCGCGGTTATCTTCGAGGGTGCCCCCGCCAACATGGGCACGGTCCCGCCCCACCCCGGGTGGAACCGCGAGATCCGCCGCCTGTGCACCGCGCACGGTGCGCTCATGATCCTCGACGAGGTCCTCACCGGCTTCCGCGTTGACCCCGCCGGCTGGTGGGGCCTCGAGGCCGTGGCCGGGTGGGTCGACGGCGCGCCCTCGGGCCGCTACAGCGCCGGCTTCGTCGACGCGTCCTGCGTGGAGGGCGCCGACTGGGTGCCCGACCTGGTGACCTTCGGCAAGGTCGTGGGCGGCGGCATGCCCCTGGCGGCCGTTGCCGGGCGCGCGGACGTCATGGACCTGTTGGCTCCCCTGGGCCCCGTTTACCAGGCGGGCACGCTCTCGGGCAACCCCCTTGCCACGGTGGCCGGCCTGCGTACCCTCGAACTCGCTGATCAAGGCGTGTACGACCGCGTGAATGCCTCGGCTCAGGAGATCAGCACGATCGTGTCGGACGCGCTCAGCGCTGCCGGCGTCGCGCACCGTCTCCAGCGCACGGGATCCCTGTTCTCCGTCATGTTTGGCGAGGCCGCTGCCTCCTCGGGCGTGTACGACTACGACCAGGCGCGCGCCCAGGAGGCGTGGCGCTACGCCCCCTTCTTCCACTCCTTCCTGTCCTCGGGTGTGGCCCTGCCGCCCTCGGTGTACGAGGTGTGGTTCGTGTCCGGCGCCCACGGTGAGGCGGAGCTGGAGGCCATCGCCGCTGCGGCTCCGGCTGCCGCGCAGGCTGTTGCGCAGGCTCAGCCGGAGTAGTCGATCGCTCCGCGGCGCCTGTGCCGTGGACGGGCGAGGGGTGGAGATCCTGGTGGGTCCCCACCCCTCGTCTCTACCGTTGGTGGGTTGATTGCGAGTGCTGCTCGGTGGTGGTTGCTGGCGTCAGTGGCCTTGTTGTGCGTAGTCGTAGACGGTGAAGGTGGGGTCTGGGTCGAAGCAGAATGTTGCTTTTCCTGGGTTGGGGGTGAACCAGACAATATCGGAGTGGGTTCTTTTGAGGGTAAAGGTGCCGACCCCCTCGACGGTGGTGCTGTCACCGCGGTGCAGACCCTCGGCACCCCCGAGTAGGTCGTAGTGTTCGTTATCGCTGGTGGCGGATAGACCGAAGGAGGCAATGTCGCGTCCCATCGAGACTTCCCCCCTGCTGCCCATGCGAACATTTCGCCCGTCGGAGAGAACGCCAAGCAAAATGGATCGTTGCTTGTCGTGTGGGGTGAGGTAGTACTGTCCGGTGCACGTATCGATGTCGGAGGGTTCGTTCCAGGGCCAGGCGTAGGCGATGTGGGCGTAGGTCCAGGGGATGACGAACGCCAGGACGAGGACGGCCACGACGACGGCGCGGATGCGTGCGCGTGCGCGTGCAGGTGTGGTGCTCATGGGTGTGCTTCGGTGGTGATGGTGGTTGCCAGCATGCTGTCAGAAGTAGGGGTTTACGGTAAATGTCGGGTCCGGTGTGAAGCAGAATGTCGCTCCACCGGGATTGGGAGTGAACCAGACGATGCCGGAGTGGGCGCGTGAGAGGGTGAAGGTGCCGACCCCCTCGATGGTTGTAGATTCTCCTAGGTGGAGTTGTGGGGAGTGGGCAAAGTTGTCGATTTCATTCCCCCTCTGTGTAGCCAGGCCGAAGTCACCAGTTTCTACTCCCATGTTGATCTCACCTCCAGCAATGAAATCAACCGGTGCCCCGTCTGATAGATGCCCTAACAGTTCTGGTGGCTTGTTGGGAAAACCTCCCACCACGTATTGGCCGTCGCAGGAAATGAGGGTGCCTGTTTGGAATCGTTTCCAGGGCCAGGCGTAGGCGATGTGTGCGTAGGTCCAGGGGATGACGAACGCCAGGACGAGGACGGCTACGACGATGGCGCGGATGCGTGCGGGTCTGATGCTCATGGGTCGTGCTCCCTGGTGGAGATGGTCGGTGTTAGTGGCCTTGTTGTGCGTAGTCGTAGACGGTGAAGGTGGGGTCTGGGTCGAAACAGAAGGCCGCTCCGCCGGGGTTGGGGGTGAACCAGACGGTGCCGGAGTGGGCTTCCTTGAGGGTGAAGGTACCTACCCCCGCGACGGTGGTGGACTCCCCGAGCTGCAGTTCTGGTACGTGAGCGATGTCGTTCACGTGGTTGCCTTCAATCGTGAATAGGGTGAAGCCTGCAGTCTCAGCACCCATACTGATTTCTCCCCAGGCGTCAAGCCTGACCAACGAGTCGTTGGTCAGTGTTCCTAGGCGCGTCGCGTTCTGGTTAGGTTCTGCTCCTACCAGGTACTGGCCCTGGCAGGTGATGCGGGTGCCCGTTTGGAATCGTTTCCAGGGCCAGGCGTAGGCGATGTGGGCGTAGGTCCAGGGGATGACGAATGCCAGGACGAGGACGGTGGCGATGGTGCGCTTGCGCGGAGGCTTGACCCTCATGGGATCTGCCCCACGGTGACGTCGCCGAAGTTGGCGTAGAACTCATCCCAGCTCATCGTGAAGGTCGCTCCAGCGTTTTTGCCTTTGGTAGTAGTTTGGTTATAGCCCCACGGGTTTGTGAGGGTCACTCCGTTCTCGTCTGCTCCAACCACCGTATATGCATGTTGGGAGACAATCTGAATTTTCTCGCGAGCCCCGTCGGGGGTGGTGACGGTCGTGTCATGTGTGAACATACTGGATTCTGCGACAACGGGTCTCTCCGCTTTGATGCCATTGACAGCAGCTTCTTTCATGGCGTCTCGATCAAATCCACCCTTAAAAGTCGGTGTGGCGTTCTCACCGGAGATATCTTTCATTGTCCAAGCGCTGAAGCTTCCTGACGCCCCCCACGTGGGGAACTTGCCACGCGTTCCTCCCATGTGCGACTGGACGAAGGCCTTTTCGAAGATAGAACCGAGGTCAGCGTCGCGGCTCCTCCCGGCGGTATCGCCATGCTCCAGTACGTCCTGGACGAAAACGCGCTTGCGGTCCCTGTCGAATCCGGGGAAGTCCACGTAGAACCCGTCCACCTTTCCGTCGGCACCGTAGTGCGGGGTGATGAGGCTCGCCAGATACCTGCGCCCCGCCTCGGTCTGGTTGTAGGCGTTGAGGGAGGCCAGCAGGTGGCAGTCGCCGATGCGACCCTGATCGATATTGAAGAGAGAGGACGATGGGTCGCCTAGTCGCGCGAGCATGTCTGCGAGCTCCTTCTGAGTCAGGGAACGCGTATCCCCGTAGTCGACGTACGTGGCTGTGCCATCTTCCTTATGGAGGTCCTCGGGCGTGAAGTACAGGGCCTCCCTGAGTGAGGCCCCGGTGTTCAGCGCCTCCTCCGACAGAGTCTTCTTCGCCTCGTCGTAGCGTCCCTGCAGATAGGAAAGTTCCTCCTCGATGGCGGCCTCCTGCGTTGCTCGGTCAGCGGGGGGCATCGCCTGGTACTGCGCCCACAGCTCGTCCGCCCGGGCGCGAATGCCGTTGACCGATCCGATGACCCACTCCAGCGTGAAGTAATAGCTCTTCAGCGCATTCGCCGCCTGAAGGGTCCCGTCCTCCCAGATGCCGATCTCGCGTTTCTCTGCGTCCGCGCTGGTGACGAAGGCGTCCCTGGCCAGCCCCGTCCACTCGTCGCACCTGCCGATGACGGTGTTGACGTCCGTGTACAGCTCCCCGATCTGGCGCGAGCGATTCCTCATCTCGTTCTGGCACGACCAGATCGATCCCAGGTCTGCCGTCACAGCCGGAAAGCGCTGCGAAAACCCTGCCGCCATGATTCCCTCGTTTCTACAGCTTGGCGCGAAGCGCCTCGAAGACCGTCGCTGCCTCGTCGTCGGTGTCCTGCGTCGCGTACGCGGTGATATGCAGACCGTTGGCACTGCTGTTGAGCCACTCCCGTGTGGCCTGACCGCGCTTGTTGTACATGGTGGCGAAGTATGATAGCGCCTCCTCCACGGCGTGATCGCCGCAGTCGAAGGAGTCCTCGCACCTGGTGAGTCCCAGCTGCGACACTTCCTCGGCCAGCTGGCTCATGTCGCTCGACGCCTGCTCCAGCTTCTCCGTGTTCATCGTGAAGCCGCTCATCACATCCTCCTCGATGCCGTGGTTAACAAAAAGACTTTAGTGGGGGAGGGCACAGTATGCAAGTCTCCTCGTGAGGCTGCGATGAGCGTCGGTGCTCAAGCCGAGCCGCTGAGGTTTGGTGCAAGGAGATGGCGCGACGAGGCCGGGGAGAGTCACGCAGGCAAAGAAAAAGCGCGACACCTTCGTGGTGCCACGCTGGCGGGGGTGGGGCGCGTGTCGTTCACGCGCCCCGCATAGGCTCAGGCGCGAGTGCGAGCGATCGAGAGAAGAGCGGGGGAAACGATCAGGGCGGTCAGAGCGATGACAATCGCGAAGACGATCGAAGCGACCGAGGCGACCTGCAGGGCAGCGAAAACGCCGAGGGCTGCGAGGACGACGACGAGGGCAACCAGCACGGAGGCCGAGGCGGTGGCCTGGGACATGGTGGGGGCGGTTTCAGCCTTGACGATGTTGTTCATGGGGTTCTCCTTATGAGTGTCTTCGCGCGGAAGCACGAAGCGCGCCCCGCACGCCAGCGTGTTTGTGGACCTGTTGGTCCGTGCCGCCCGGGTGGGCGACGGCATCAAAAAAGGGGGCTGACTCGTGGTCGCCCCCCTTGGTGCAGCTCCAATTCTACGTGGATTCCACCGCTCGGTCTATACCGCGCAAGCCCTTGTAAGGCATGGCACAAGCATCGTAAAAAGTTGTTAAAGCGCTGTTTTATCAACGAAAAAGACATGTGTGAAGATCAGTGGAGAAAATGCCAGTTTGTGCAAGTGTGCCCGAGTGGGAGCTCCACCCGGGCACACAATGTCACTCGGCTCGTGCCACATTCATTGCTTGGAGGCCCTTTGGTCCTTCAATTGCCTCATATTCGACCTTCTCGCCCTCGACAAGAGTGCGGCGCCCAGATTGGCCGATGATGTGTGAATAGTGCACGAAGACGTCGCTGGATTCGTCATCAGGAGTGATGAACCCGAAGCCTTTGGCGTCGTTGAACCACTTGATGGTTCCGTTAGCCATGGGCCCTCCTTCGTGTTCGCCCCAACGCTGGGGCATCGTTCGGCCCCGTCTGCGGAGTCGACATGGTTCCACTGCGCCGGCCCGGCATCGTTGCCCCCGGACTGGCCGTGCAGAATCACACCTATACGGTACCGCACTCGCGGCCAAAATGTGGCTGACCTGCGCAATCGTAAAATAAACTCTCGCCGCAACGGCGCTACTTGCCCCCGCTCAGTCGAACCGGGACGATGGCCTGCACGTCCTCACCCCCGAAGGCTACGCTTCCGATCGCCACATCGACCCCGAAGACACTCGCAAGGGTGTGCGCGTTCATGACGGAAGACGCCGGACCGACCACTGCCTCGTGCGTGGAGGAGAAGAGCGCGACCTGGTCCGCGACGCGAAGGGCGTGCGCCGGGTAGTGCGTGTTCATGATGACGGCGAGGCCGCGGTCCCTCACGAGGCGCTCGAGGAGCCCCAGGACGATCAGCTGATTGCGGAAGTCCAGGCCGGTCTCGGGTTCGTCCAGCACGAGGACGCGCGGGTTCGCGACGAGCGCTCGGGCGATGAGGATCATCTGGAACTGGCCGCCCGACATGGTTGCGCAGGGCATCTGCGCCAGATGGGAGGCCCCCACCTCGTCGAGGACGTCGCGGGCCATGCGTTCCTCGCGCGCGCCGGGCTGGGCGAGCGTGCGCATGTGGGGGGCTCGCCCGACCATCACCATCTCGAGGCCGGTGAGCGCCACATTGGAGGCGTTGCGGGCCTGCGGCACGTACGACAGGATGCGGCCCAGGGCCCGCGTCGACATCGACGAAATGGGTGTTCCGTCGATGAGGGTGCGCCCCTGATCCCACTTCTGCAGGCCGATCATGGTGCGCAGCAGCGTTGTCTTTCCGGCGCCGTTGGGCCCCAGGATGGCCAGGAGTGAGCGCTCGGGCACCTCGAAGGAGACGTTCGTCAGGATCGGGGAGGGGGCACCCGGGTAGGTGAAGGTTGCGTTCTCGACGCTGATCATCGCACTCCCCCCGTCCGTCGCAGCAGGACAATGAAGAAGGGGGCACCGATGATGGCCGTCAGGATCGAAATCGGGATCTCCGAGGCCGACAGGGAGCGCGCGAGCGTGTCGATGACGATCATGAGCGCCGACCCGAGCAGAAGCGACACGGGGATCACCGCACGGTTGTTCTGCCCGCACAGCATGCGAGCACAGTGTGGCACGAGTAGGCCGACCCAGCCGACCTGGCCGCACATCGAAATGACCGAGGCCGTGATGACCGTCGAGGCGACGATGAGGACCGCGCGCATGACGGTGACGTTGACTCCGGCGGACCGGGCCTCGTCTTCCGAGAGGGACAAGATGTTGAGCTGCCAGCGCAGCGCAACGATAACGACGACGCCCGCGATGATGAACGGAGCCCCCAGCGCGATCTGGTGGTAGGTGACCGCCGCGAGCGAACCCATGAGCCAGTAGGTGATCTCGGGAAGCTGGCTCGTCGGGTCGGCCGTGAGTTTGAGGAGTGAGAGAACCGCGTTCGCCAGGGCTGACACGATGACGCCTCCGAGCACGAGCGTAATGACGTTGAAAGAGCCCGTTCGTGTTCGCGATATCGCCGTCGTGAACGCCATCGTTGCCAGGCCCGCGACGAGGGCAGCCGCCTGCACTCCGATCAGGTTCCAGTCCAGCAGCAACGCGATGACTGCGCCGACACACGTGCCCGCCGCGACGCCCAGGGTGTCCGGCGTGGCCAGGGGGTTGGAAAAGAGCGACTGGAAGGAAGCGCCCGCGACGGACAGGCCCCCGCCAATCAGGATTGCCACGATGATGCGCGGCGCCCGCAGGTCAAAAACGACGGAGTTGACGCGCGGGGGCACAGCCGGGCCACCCCAGAACCTCGCGCGCAGTGCCGCGACCACGTCCTCGAAGGACACGGAGAAACGGCCAATCAGCATGGCCGCGGCCGCGCACATGACGATGAGGGCGATCAGCGCAGGAATCACCCACACGCGCAGCCTCCCGTTCCTGGTCAGCACAGATTGCATGAAGTCCTCTCCCCGGCCCACGCCGGGCGTATCGCGCATGAGGGACCCCGGCCTCGTCGATAGGGGGACGAGGCCGGGGCCAGGTATCAGGACGCGGCGTCGGGGTTGACGATTCGGCGGGCCTGCTCGTCGGTGAGCGTGAAGTTGTACATCTTCTGGTAGTAGTCCTTCGTCATCGCCACGAGGTCAACGTCGGAGAACTGCTCCGGGTACAGGGAGGCACCGAGCCAGTTCGCCACGATCGGGGAATCCGGGTTGGGGGTAAACCAGTTCCACATGCCCAGGCCGGTGGAGTAGACGCGGCCGGACTTCACGGAGCTGAGGGTGGACAGGTCCACGCCCTCGACCGAGTTCGTCAGGACGGTGTTTGCCGTCATGTTCGACATTCCCTTGCCGGTGACGAGGAAGACCTGGGGATCCCACGTGAGGACCTGCTCGAAGGTGACGGGCGTGTGCGAGGTGTCGGTGTCGCGCGTGACGTTCGTGTAGTTCAGGGAGTCGGCCCATTCATTCGTGAACCAGCCCTCCTTGCCGCCCGCGACCGCGAGCTGGCCATCGGCCGCGCCCATGAGCACCATTGTCGAGACGCGCTGGTCCTCGGGGACCTTCGCGGTGCGCGCGCGGGCGTCGGCGACGAGGTCCTTGCCGAGCGCGATCTTGTCGGCCATGTGTCCGTCCTCGTTGAAGACGTCCTCGAGGAGCTCCATCCACTCTGCGTAGGTCTCCGAGGGGTTGCCCAGAGTCGTGAAGCCGACGGCCGGGATGCCGGCCTTGCGGAACATTTCACCGTGTTCCTTGTTGAAGGCGTTATAGAAGACGACGTCGACGTTCAGGTTCAGGAGGGCCTCGGCGTTGAGCTCGCCCTTGTCGTAGTAGCTGGTGTCCACCTGCATCATTTCGGGCGCCATCTCGGCGGCGATCGTCTGGCTCATGGCCTTGACGCGGGCGGCGCTCATGCCCACCAGGTAGGGGGCCTTGCCGTCGAAGTAGGCCAGGTAGGTGGATTCGATGGGGATCTGGTCGATGGCGACGCGAGTGACCTTCTCGGGCAGGGTGACTTCGTTGCCCGCGTGGTCGGTGATGGTGCGTGTTGAGGCGGCCGAGGCCTCCTGGGTGCTGTGATCCGATTGGCTGGTGGTGGCCCCGGAGCCACCCGAGCAGGCGGTGAGGGCCAGGGTAGCGGTGGCCAGGATAGCGGTCAGCGTGGCGAGGCGGGTTTTCATTGCGTCCTCTCGTGTCTCAGGGATTACGAGGGAGATGCTACACAATATTAGGTGGACCTCACAAGACTAATGGTGGCATTATGACACGGTGTTATATCCCGCCGCGATCCTGTCGGCACGACGGTCGGCTCACGCCGTCTGTTGACTGGCTACAAATGCCCGGCTACCCTCGTGGGAATGACTCGAGACACCTCCTCACCCGCGCTGGTTAGCGCCTCCGGACGTTCCCTGGCGTTGAACTGGTGGCGAGTGGTCGCGATGATCTGGAGCGGCCAGGCGTTTTCCATCATCACCAGCGGCGCGTCGGGATGGGCGATCGTCTGGCACGTCACCACGACCGAGGGTTCGGCCCTCAAGCTCGCCATCGTCATGGCCCTCTCTCAGCTACCCCTCGGCCTTCTGGCCCCGCTCGGCGGGGTCGCCGCTGACCGCTATAACCGCCGCACCGTCATGATTATCTCGGACCTGGGGGCGGGTGGTATGTCGCTGGCGCTCGGGGCGCTGGCCTGGCTGGGACACGGGAGCTTCGCCCTCATATGCCTCTTTGCTGCTCTGCGCAGCTGCTTCCAGGCCTTCCACTTCCCCGCGATGAGTGCGGCCATGCCGATGCTGGTCCCCGAGAAGCACCTCATGCGAGTCAACACCCTCGACCAGGCCGTGGGGTCCATCGCCAACATCGGTTCCCCCGCCATCGGCATCGCCCTGTACACCGCCTTCGGGCTTCCCTACACCCTGGGTCTGGAGTTCGTGGGAGCGCTCCTGGCGGTCGCCGGCCTGGCGCTTGCGAGGATTCCCTCCGTCGAGGCCGAGATGCCCCCAACCATCATGGGGCAGATCCGCGAGGGCTGGCGCGCGCTGAGTGTCAACGTTGGCCTCGTCTACCTCATCGTCGCCCTCACCGCCGGCATGATGGTGTTCGAGTCGCTCGCTGTCGTCTACCCGCTGATGGCGCAGCAGTACTTCGGAGCCGATGGGGGCATGGTGTCCATTGCCGAGGCGATCACCGGGACGTGCATGCTGGTCGGCGCGGTCATCATGATGGCGTGGGGCGGGGGCAAACGCCTCGCGCTGCTCATCAGCGCCACGACCGTCGTCGTCGGCCTCCCCTTCGCCGCAGTTGGCCTGCTCCCGCGCGGCGGCTTCTGGGCCTTCGTCGCCCTCATGGGCTTCGGCTGCATCTTCCTGGCGTGGTTCCACGCCCCCCTGATGACCCTCATCCAGAGGCACGTCGGGGAGGATAAGGTCGGTCGCGCGCTCGGGTTCTTCCAGCTGATGCTCGGGCTCGCGATGCCCGTCGGTATGGTCCTGGGCGGTGCCTTCGCCGAGAAGATGGGAGGCCCCGTGCTCTTCACCGCCTCCGGCGTCTTCTTCTGCGTACTCGGTGCCGCTATGTATGCCATCCCCCGCATCCGCGACCTCGACACCCCCGTGCCCGCCGCTCTTCCTCTCGACGAGGACGCGTAGACCCCGCGCGCGCCCCTTTCCCCAGAGCCGCAGGTGTGCACGGCCAGCTATACCCTGTCTTTCAAGGGAAGGAGCATCTGCGAGCGGAAGGAGAGACGCGATGCCCGGCAGTCTTGATCTGGAGCGCGCCCTCGTTATCGGTGTTGCCTCCAGCGCCCTCTTCGACCTGTCGGAGTCCGACGCCGTATTCCGTAACGAGGGCGAGGAGAAGTACCGCGCCTATCAGCGCGACCACCTTGATGATGTGTTGGAACCGGGGATCGCTTTTCCTTTTATTCGGCGCCTCCTGGACCTCAACGACCTCTCCGAGGACGAGCGCCTGGTCGAGGTGGTCATCCTCTCGCGCAACGACCCCGAGACGGGAATGCGCGTCATGCGATCGGTCCAGCGCCACGGGCTGGACATTACGCGCGCAATCTTCATGCAGGGGCGCGCGCCGTACCGGTTTATGGGGCCGCTGAGCATGTCCCTGTTCCTCTCGGCCAACGAAAACGACGTACGCGAGGCTATCTCCTTGGGGTTCGCTGCCGGACGCGTTGTGGGGCGCGCGGTGGCCGACGACGGGGGCACCGACCTGCGCATCGCCTTCGACTTCGACGGAGTGCTGGCCGACGATTCGGCCGAGCGCGTGTATCAAAGCGGCGGTCTGGCAAGGTATCAGGAAAGCGAGAGTGCCCTGGCCAAGGTGCCCCTCTCGCGCGGCCCAATGGCAGATTTCCTGCAGAAGGTCAACCGGATTCAAGGGCTAGAGGACGTCAGAAGAGCCGATGATCCGGAGGGCTACAAGCGTCGGGTGCGCGTCGCTGTCGTGACTGCGCGCAGCGCCCCCGCCCACGAGCGGGCGATCAACTCGATCCGAGGGTGGGGGCTGAGCGTCAACGATGCGTTCTTCCTGGGAGGCATCGACAAGGGACCGATTCTGGAGGTGCTACAGCCGCACATTTTCTTCGACGACCAGCGTCGCAACGTGGACGGGGCCGCACGCTCCACCCCGAGTGTCCACATCCCCTTCGGGGAACTGAACGGGGTACGAGAGGCGGAACTCGATGGGAGACTCAATTGAGACAAGCCCTGACTCGGCAGCGCTCTCAGGTGATTCCGGCAATGCGGCAGGAACGACGACGAGGAATCGATGGGGAGTGGCCGCCGATTGTCTCCGCGTCCATCGGGGGATAGGCGTGAGCTTGCTGCGTAACGCGAGGGGTACCCGGCACGGCACTCGCAGATGTGGGCGTGGCCTGGGAGACTAGGTACATGAGCTTAACCGCGCGCGACGCCCGCCGCCTCACCCCCGTCGAGGTGGCGACCGCCGGCGCTCTCTCTGGCCTGGCCGTCACTTTCGGCCTCATCGCCGCTGTCACCCCGGTCTTTCAGCTCTTCTTCCAGGTAGCCACAGCAGTTCCCCTCGCGATGGTCTCCCTCAAGCTGCGACCACGAGCCGCGGTCGCAGCCTTCGCCTCGACGATCCTCCTCGCCATCGCCGTCGGCGGGGTCGCCACCGCCGGACGTGCGTTCCAGGCCGCGCTCGTCGGCCTCATCATCGGCTTCCTCCACAAGAAACGCGCCTCATGGCTCCCCGTCTCCGGGGTCGCCGCCGGCCTCGGCCTCGTCTGGGGTGTCGGCACCGGCATTGCCTTCTGGATCCTGTCCGACCTGCGCACCCTCGGCCTCGAAAGCATCCAAAAGACCCTCGACGGCTTCCTCAAACTGATCGGGAACATCCCCCACTCCGGCGGATTCGTCGACGCGGGGCATCAGCTTGGCCAATGGTTCGTCGACTGGTGGTGGATCTGGATCCCCATCACCCGCCTCATCGGCGTCGCCTTCCTGGTCCTTGCCGCCAGGTGGCTCCTCGGAGCCATCCTCAGCCGCATCTCCCTCGACGAGGGCTGGGACCCGCTCCTGGATGCGACCGCCCGTGTTGATGAAGAACCCGCCGCCGAGGCCTCGTCCCCCCTGCCCCTGACCCTCACCGACGTCAGCTTCACCTACCCCGGCGCCGACCACCCCGCGCTGCGCGGCGTCACCTTGAGCTTCGAGCGCCCCGAGTACACCGTCGTCGTCGGGCACAACGGGTCCGGTAAATCCACCCTCGCCCTCCTCCTCGCGGGCACCCAACCCGGCTCCGGGACACGCTCCGGCGGCGGAATGCTCGGCGAGGTTGGCGGCACCGCGCTCGTGGGGCAGCGCTCCGAACTCCTCGTTCTCGGACAGAGTGTCGCCGAAGATATCACCTGGGGCATGAGCGCCGAGCAAAGCGCCGGCCTTGACCTCGACGATCTGCTCGAGCGCGTCGGCCTGACCGGCCTCGCCGACGCCGATCCCCGCTCTCTCTCGGGCGGACAGCTCCAACGCCTCGCGCTCGCGGGAGCCCTCGCGCGCTCCCCGCGCCTGCTCATCTCGGACGAATCCACCGCCATGATCGACAGGGTGGGCCGGGTCGACATGCTCGATCTCCTCGCCTCCCTGCCCGCGCTTGGCATCGCCGTCGTCCACATCACCCACGACCCCGCCGAAAGCGCGCGCGCCGACCGCGTCATCGCGATTCGTAGCGGGCGCATCGTCTCCGACCGTCGCGTGGGGGAGGACGCGCCCCCCGTCGACGAGGCCCGGGAACCTCTCACGTCCCCCGAACCCCGTGCGTCGGCCGAGGCTACGTCTTCCCCGGCGGGCACGCCCGCCCTCATCAACGCCTCCCACCTGTGGGCGGACCGCGTCGCCCACACCTACGACCTCGGCACCCCCTGGGAGAAGCCGGTCCTGCGCGATGTCAGCCTCATCCTCGACCCCGGCCAGGCCATGCTCATCACCGGGGATAACGGATCGGGAAAAACGACTCTCTCGCGCGTCCTCACCGGCCTGCTGGTCCCCACCTGGGGGCGGGTCACCCTCGGCGGACGTCCCATGCAACGCTGCGTCGGCGACGTCGCCCTCTCCATGCAATTCGCGCGTCTGCAGCTCCAACGCCCGTCGGTGCGCTCCGACATCCTTGCCGCTGCGGGACACGGCCCGCGCATCGGGACCGGCTCCACGCATCGCAAGGGCACGATCAGCCGCGAGGAAGGTGACCGTATCGTCGCAGAGGCCATGGAACTGGTCGGCCTCGACCCCGCCCTCGCCTCGCGAGGCATCGACGACCTCTCAGGTGGACAGATGCGCCGCGTTGCCCTCGCAGGGCTGTTCGCCTCCCACCCGAGTGTCCTCATTCTCGACGAGCCCATGGCTGGCCTCGACGCGGCGTCGCGCGACCTGCTTATCTCCGTCCTTGACGAGCGGCGCCGCGCCGGTCTGTCCATCCTCGTCATCTCCCACGACCTCGAGGGCATGGACTCCCTGTGCGACACCCGAGGCCACCTCGCCCAGGGGGTGCTCTCGTGATCGAACCATACTCTGCCTGTGGGGCGACCGGCCCCGGCGGCGGTGCCAGTGAGGGTCGCTTCTCGAGGACCCCTCCCGCCCTTGGCGAAGGGGCCCCGCGCCCCAAGCCGCGGCGAAGCGCGGGCTTCACCCTGCCTCGACCCCTGCCCTGGGCGACGCCGCTGACGCGCGCCTGGCCAGGCACGCTCATCGCCTGCTGGACGGTGCTCACCACGTGCGTGATCCTCTCGCCGCGCTGGTCGACGCTCGGCATCGTCAGCGGTCTCCTTCTGGTGCCGTCGCTGATCATTCGCCTCCCCCTCAGTGTCGCGCCGCGTCCGCCTATGTGGATGGTTTCCGGATTCGTTGGAGGCTGTATCGGTGCGTGGGTGGGGGACGGGCTTGAGCTCTTCCTGCGCGTCTCCACCCTGGCGCTCGTCGTCCTGTGGGGGTCGGGGCTCGTCGCGTGGGTGACGCCGACCGCCGCGCTCGCGTCCGCGCTGCGCTTCTTCCTGACGCCCCTGCGGCTCCTGGGTGCGCCGGTCGATCAGTGGTCGCTCGTCATGGCCTCGGCCCTGCGGGGCCTGCCGATGCTGCGCGACCAGGCGCAGGCCGTGCTCGATACAGCCAAAGTGCGCCTCGGCCAGGACGTTGCCACGCTGTCCTTGGGCGGGTACGCGCGCCTGTGCGTCGACGTTATCACCGCGATCCTGTCCGCCACTTCGCGCGGCGCGGCCGAAACTGGGCGTGCGATGTCCATGCGTGGTTCCATCGAGGCGCGCAATGGTGCCGATCGTGGTGCTCGTGTGCGGCTTGGATGGGTTGATGTCTGCGTGATTGCTGCGACCCTGTTGGGGGTTTCCGGTGTTATTGCGTGCAGGTTGATGCTGTAAGTCGTCAATGCCGGTGTCTGTTCGATGGGAGTGGCCTCTGCCTTCCTCGAAAGACCCTGTGCCCTGGGTCACACGACCCTGATTTGACGCGGGTGGTGTGATGCCCCTATTCTTTCTGGGTACGCGCGAGTGGCGGAATAGGCAGACGCGCACGGTTCAGGTCCGTGTTCCAGTGATGGAGTGGGGGTTCAACTCCCCCCTCGCGCACGATGAAATCGCAGATCCTTCGGGGTCTGCGATTTTTGTTTTCCCTGGCTGTTGAGGCTTATAGGTCAGGTTGTGTTGGTTTTTGGGCTGTCTTTCGTTGCTACAAAGCCAAAAGGTGGGGGTTGGACTCGTTGTGACTTGAGTTCTTGGTTGGCCAGGTCGTGTTGGGTATATCCCGGTTTTTGATTGATATTCCGCGGTAAGGTCGGGGTTTGAATCGGCTTGGATTGGGGGATAGGAAATCCTCGATGCACAATCTGTGGTGGCACGACGCAAAAATGGGGCTCAACTCGAGCAGGTAGGCCAAGGTTCCGCTGTCTTGGGTGTAGGGCAAGACAGTCTCGGCGTAACGATACCCGTGCCCGGCATTTCAGTGCGTTTTTAGACTTCGTCACCGGCAAATACACCCTGGCCGATCACGGGCCCAAGGGACGCACCATACGACGGCGTAACGAACCATTTTGGCATCTATGGCCAGTTTCTCCATTGGTTGAGGAGGTTAACCATGTGGTCTTTGTTGACGGAATCTACCTGTCCCACAAGCTGGTGGTTCCTATTGCCTGCACCAAGACCCATGTGCTTGGCTGGTACGTGGCCAAGGGTGAGACCACCCGCGCCTGGCAAGCACTGATGTCTAGGATCGTGCCCCCAGATGTTGTCGTGTGCGATGGTGGGCAAGGCATCGCCAGCGCTGTGAAGACCACCTGGCCTACCACCCGGATCCAACGCTGTGTCTTTCACGCCTATAGCGCGGTCAAGCGTAAGACCACCACCCGGCCACGCACTCAGGCAGGTGTTGATCTCTACAGTCTTGCTCAGGCCTTGCTCGAGGTCACTACCTTTGACCAGGCAGTGGCATGGATGAGCAAACTCGCCACCTGGAACACCACCTACAAGGAGTTCCTAGCCCAGCGCACCCGGCTACCAGACGGACGTTGGGTTGCCACCCATGCCCGGCTGATCCAGGCCAAGAACTCCCTCAACACGCTGGTCAAACAAGGCACGCTGTTTACCTACCTCGATCCTGCCCTTGACCGTGAAGGTGACCCCATTGCCAGGACGTCGAACCTGATCGAGGGCGGGATTAATACCCAACTACGCTGCGTGCTCGTGGCATGAGTCTTAATCACCAGGTCAAGACCGTGTTGTGGTGGTGCTACCTGCACACCGAGTTCCCTGCCACCCAGCACACATCCTTAAAACTACGATCACCGACCAACAGATCATTGACCAATTCGACAAGGCCAGCCACCGCGCCCAAGCACAAGCCGAGATCGACAGGTGGGGAACCGCAGTTAACTGGACCGACTTCCACCACAGCGGAACCTGGCACGAAACCTACTAAACCGAAACCAACACGTTTTGACCTATAAGCCTTGCTTGTGGTCCCACGGGTGTTCCGGGCGCCGCGTGGGGCCGGGCTGCTTTGTGTGCCCGTGGGCGGCGGCCCGCCCGCTCGCCGTCCGCGCTGCGAGCCTTCGGCTCGGCGCGTCGCCTCGAAGCCCGGCCAGGCCCCGCCACCGCCCACAGGCACCGCAGCCTGGCCCGCCGCTTCCTGGGGGCGTCATGGGGGTCTCGCGTGTTGAGTTTTTGGGGTGCTCGGGTGCGTGTTGTTACAAACGTCGTCAATCCAAGGTGTTTTTCGTGTGGCTTTCTGCCTCGTTGTTACGAACGTCGTCAATCCGAGGGCTTTTTCGCTGAAAATGGCGTTTTTACGCTTGCTGGGCGAACTTTTTCGCGGAAATGCTGCTGAAGGGGCCGTGCGGGGCGAGTTTTTTCGCGCCAATCGGCCCTGCGCCCAGGTCTTGTAGGCGACGTGGCGCACGAGGCTGGCTGCGGTGGGGGTTTTGCAGCATTAGAAGCTGGTTGGCGGCGTGTTGCCGGCGTGTCGTACCTCTAATGATGCCATTTCCCCCGTTTGGTGGCGGCTCGGCCGAGCCATCACCAGGCGGGTTAACATGCGCGTAAACGGGCAAGGCGGCCACATGCCGGGTTCGAGCCGCCACCCATCGGGTTAACGTGCGCGTGAAAGGTCCTTCATGTCGGCTCGGTGCCCACTATTGGACACTGGCAGCCTGCCTATCTCGCATCACATACCCCATATAGTTGAAGATTCAACCGCGACCCCATAGGCTGGCGTCATGACGTACTTCAGGATTCCTGAGCTTCGGTCACTACACGAACGGCCCCCGCCACGGCATCACCGCGGCCCAGTCCCTCCACCAGGCAATCGATCTGTCCGTCGCCGCCGACGAGCTCGGTGTCAACGGCGCCTTCTTCCGCGTCCATCACTTCGCCCCGCAGGCGGCCGCGCCCATGCCGCTTCTCTCCGCCATCGCCTCGCGCACGAAGGCTATCGAGGTTGGAACCGGCGTTATCGACATGCGCTAGCGCATGTCTGAGTTATGGCGTTGGACGGAATACCTATTGCTTGCAGGCACGCGCAGCCCGCAGTCCGTTGGCGATGACGACGACTTCGGCGACCTCGTGCACGAGGACGACCGCTGCCAGGCCGAGCACGCCGGTGATCGCCAGTGGCAGCAGCACAGTGATGATCGCCAAGGACAGCACGATGTTCTGGTTGATGATCCTGCCGCCGCGGCGGGCGTGGCGCAGAGCCTGCGGGATGAGGCCTAGGTCGTGGCCGGTGAAGGCGACGTCGGCGGACTCGATCGCGGCGTCGGAGCCGGTCGTGCCCATCGCGATGCCCACGGTCGCCCCGGCCAGGGCGGGCGCGTCGTTGATGCCGTCGCCGATCATCGCGGTCGGCGACGTCTCCGAGAACCCGGCGACGATGCGAGCCTTATCCTCGGGACGCAGCTCGGCGTGCACGTCGCCGATCCCGGCCAGCTTCGCCAGCGCAGCAGCGGTGCGGGAGTTGTCGCCGGTGAGCATGCTCACCTTGACACCCTGGTCGCGCAGGGTCCGCACGACCTCGGGGACCTCGGGGCGCAGCTCGTCGCGGACGCCGATCGCCCCGGCCAGGAAGCCGTTGACGGTGACGAGCACGCAGGTCTGCCCCTCGGCCTCCAGGTCCTCGACCCGGGCCTTGAGCGGACCGGCGTCGATCCAGCGCGGACTGCCCACCGCCACCCTGCGGCCGTCGACCAGGCCACCGATGCCGTGCCCGGCCTCCTCGGCCACGTCCTGCGCGGCGGAGGTTCCCCGGCCCGCGGCGGCGATGGCGGCGGCGAGTGGGTGCGTCGAGTGCTGCTCCACGGCGGCAGCCCAAGCAAGCACCTGCGCATCGTCGAACCCATGGGCGGCGACGATGGCGGTTACCTCGGGCCGGTTGCGGGTCAGAGTGCCGGTCTTGTCCACGGCCAGGTGCCGGATGCCGCCGAGGCGCTCGAAGGCGGCCCCGCTCTTGATGACGACGCCGAACTTGGTCGCCGCGCCGATCGCGGAGACCACGGTGACGGGCACCGCGATCGCCAGCGCGCAGGGGCTGGCCGCGACGAGGACGACCAGGGCGCGGGTGATCCAGGTCTCCGGGTCGCCGAGCAGGGACCCGAGCACGCCGACGAGGACGGCGAGGACCATCACGCCAGGCACCAGCGGGCGGGCGATCCGGTCAGCGATCCGGGCTCGGTCGCCCTTCTCGGCCTGGGCCTGCTCTACCAGTTCCACGATCGTGGTCAGCGAGTTGTCGGTGCCCGCGGCGGTCGCCTCGACCTCCAGCACGCCGGCGCTGTTGATCGCGCCCGCCGACACCGCTTCTCCGGGCGCGACCTCGACCGGGATCGATTCACCGGTGATCGCCGAAGTGTCCAGGCTCGACCGGCCCGAGCGGACCAGCCCATCGGTCGCGACCCGCTCGCCAGGGCGGACCAGTAGCACGTCGCCGACGGCGATCTCCCTGGCCGGGACCGAGGCGGAGGTCCCGTCGCGCAGCACGGTGGCGGTCTCCGGCACGAGCTTCAGCAGCGCGCGCAGCCCGCCGCGGGCGCGGTCCATCGCCTTGTCCTCCAGGGCCTCGGCGATCGAGTAGAGGAACGCCAGCGCGGCCGCCTCCTCGACGTAGCCGAGGATCACCGCGCCCACGGCGCTGATCGTCATCAGCAGCGCGATCCCGAGCTTGCGCTTCACAACGAGATTCCGGATCGCACCGGGCACGAACGTGTACGCGCCCAGCAGCAGGCCCGCCCAGAACGCGACCAGCGCCGCGATGTGCAGCCCCGACCACTCCAGCGCCAGGCCGGTGCCGAACGCGACGCCGGAGAGGATCGGCACGACCAGGCCGGGATCACGCCACCACGGGCGCTCTGCCTCCTCTGCCTCGTCCGCGGGGCTGGTCGTCGGCTCGTCGCAGCCGCAGGCGGCGCTCACGAGGCGTCCCCCGAACTGCTCGCGGCGCAGCAGCTCGGAACCGAGCAGGCCGGGTCGATGCACGGCGCGCTCTCGTCCACGGCGAGGGTCACATCGACCAGTGCCGTCAGCGCCGCGGCCAGGTGCGGGTCGGCGATCTCGTAGCGAGTCTGGCGGCCCTCGGGCTCGGCGACCACGATCCCGCAGTCGCGCAGGCAGGTCAGGTGGTTGGACACGTTCGAGCGGGTCAGCCCCAGCTCGCGCGAGAGCACCGCGGGGTGGCTCGGGCTGTCGAGCAGGGACATCAGGATGCGGGAGCGCGTCGGGTCGGCCATGGCCCGGCCGAGCCGGTTCATGACGTCAAGACGCGAAGCAATGGTCAGCATGCACTGAACTATACAGCAGCCGCTGACCTAATGTCCAGTTGTCGCGGCTGCCGCACGCACTGCGCGCGCTTGCCCTCGTGAGGCGTGATCACCTCTTGCGCCAGCGGGGCCAGTTCGGCATCCCGCGGCCCTTCCAGGTCTCCACGAGACCCGCAACCCAGCGGACGGCCCCGGCGAGGCCAGCGCCGACCACGAGCCACCGGCCGATGCCGAGCCACACGCTCCCGTCCACGTCCAGCGCTCACTGAACACCCGTGATGAGCCCGGCGATACCCATCCAGAGACCGGCGACGACCACGGCCACCGGCAGGAGAACGAGGCGTATCGCGGCGGCGGCGGACCAGAGCTGTCGTGCCTCCAGCTTCGCCGTCGCGGCGATGATCCGCTCCGCCCGCGCGTTCGAGGCGTCGAGGCTCGCGGTCATCGTGGCCGAAGCCTCCCCGGCGACCTGCTCGACAGCCTTCTCGACCCGTTCCTCGGTGCGCTTCTCGATCCGCTGGACCGCGCCGCCGACCTGGCTCACGAGCTTCTGGTTCGCTGTGACCTGCGCCTTCAGACCCTCAATCGCCGAGGCTGTAGCCGTGCGATTCTTCTGCGCCTCCGCGACCAAGCTCCGCGACGCGGCGTTCAAGCTCTCGCTGTTAAGACTCTGCGCGAACTTGCCGAGCGTGCTCGCGATCTCGTTCTGCCTGCTCTCGATACTCGCGATCCTCGCGGACACGTCGCTGGAGGGCGAGGAGGTCGACGCCGGGGCCGTGATCCGCTCCAGCCGCCTCGTCGTCTCCTCGTCCATGACCTTCACGAGCCCCGCGAGCTTCTTCTGCTGTTCGGTCAGCGTGGCGATCCTCGTGTTCTGCGCCTCGACGGCGGCGAGGATCGAGGTCAACAGCTCCATCGTCTCCGGACTGCCGAGCTGCTGCTGCGACTGCTCGGGCTCGTTCTGCTGCTTCAGCCTGTCGAGCGCGGATGCGCGGGGAACGTCGATAACGACAGACATCCGAAGTCCTCAGACATGAGTATCTTCCGGTTCCCCGCCACGGTACTTGGGCTGCTTGACCGGCTACTCATCCGGGAGCAGAACCCCGCGCTTCTAAGTCGCGGCCTCGGTGGGATCTTCTTGTCTGCAACCATTCTCCCACGAGTCGTCTCACCATTGCAATGACGAGTCGGCTCATGAGTCAGTCGCGACGCTGCTCTATCCGAATCAGGTCGGGGTCGAATTTCACGTGACCGGGCGTGATGGGCTCGATGGTCACCGTCACCAGCTCGTCCACGAGCATCCGGCGGCGGTCCACGTCCAACACCTTCCACTTTGCCTCGACCACCTCGCGGCGCTCCGCGGTGCCGACCGGCTCCTCGACGTCCGCGAGCAGCTTCGCCGCCGCTGACACCGAACGGTCGAGCAGCTCCGCGTCGATCTCGTCGATGCGGGCCTTCACGTCGTTGATCGCTGCCGTTATCTCCAGGACCGGATGATGGATGTCGCGCAGCAGCGGGCTCAGCTCCCTCACCCGATCGACCAGGGCGTTCCGCTCCGTCAGCAGCTCCTCGCGATCCGGCCCATCGTCCTCCTGTGGCATCATGAGGTCGTGCACGTCCATCGAGGACAGATGCGTGAGCACCGCCTCGGTGACCATCGCATCGACGGGCTCGCGCTGGTGGGTGAGATGGAACTGCTCGCCGCAGCGGTACGTCGGCTGCTTGTGGCTGTTCGTCCCCGAGACGAGCGTCGCGCCGCACTTCCCGCACAGCCCGATCGTGGACAGGAGATACTTCGGCTGGTTCCCCTGCCTCGCCGACCTCCGCACGTTGTAATCCAGCTTCGCCACCGCGGCCCGCCACGTCTGCTCGCCGACGATGGGCGGGAACGCCTCGCCCTGAACCGGGTACAGCTCGCCCGACGCGTAGTGCTTGATGTAGCCACAGTAAAGCGGGTTCGCGAGCAGGTAGCGCACAGCATCGACGGAGAACTCCGACCCACGTGCGGTGAAGTGACCGGCGCTGTTCAGGTCCGTGTTCCAGTGATGGAGTGGGGGTTCAACTCTCCCCTCGCGCACGATGAAATCGCAGATCCTTCGGGGTCTGCGATTTGTTTTTGGGTGCGTGGTGAGGGCGCGTGCGGTCAGACAACATGCTTCCCGAAGGGGTAGCGGTGGTGTGCCTTGGCTGGCACGGCTAGTGTTCCGGAGGTAAGCGCTGCACCCTTTGCGGGGCGCTGCACCCGATCAGAAGGGGTGTCATGCATACCGATCGGGTGTGGCGCCCGTGTGAACAAGGGAGATCACGGGCCTGTGTGCCGGTTGACCCGCGCAAAGTGAGGGGACGGTGCCCAGGCGCTCCGCTCCTATCTCGCGCCCACGCTCAATATAGTTGAATATTCAATCGACGTGGCGTAGGCTGACGTCATGAAATACTTTGGATTCCTGAGCTTCGGTCACTACACGAACGGCCCCCGCCACGGCATCACCGCGGCCCAGTCCCTCCACCAGGCAATCGATCTGTCCGTCGCCGCCGACGAGCTCGGTGTCAACGGCGCCTTCTTCCGCGTCCATCACTTCGCCCCGCAGGCGGCCGCGCCCATGCCGCTTCTCTCCGCCATCGCCTCGCGCACGAAGGCTATCGAGGTTGGAACCGGCGTTATCGACATGCGCTACGAGAACCCCCTGTACCTCGCCGAAGAGGCCGCGGCCCTTGACCTCATCGCTGATGGGCGCACCGCCCTCGGCGTCTCGCGCGGCTCACCGGAGATAGCGAACAGAGGATGGGAGTCCTTTGGCTACCATTCCAAGGATCCACGCGGCGCGGACCTGGCACGGACCCACTATGAGCGCTTCCTCGACGCTGTGTCGGGCACACCCATGGCCCAAGCTGCGCCCCTGGGCGAGCAGTACCCCACGCAGATGACCCCCGGAACACCCCTGCCGGTTCTCCCGCACTCTCCAGGCCTGCGCAATCGAATCTGGTACGGCGCGGGATCCAACGCCTCGGCCATTCAGGCGGCGCGCGACGGCATCAACCTCATGAGCTCCACCCTGGTCTTCGAGCACGGGGACAAGCCCTTCGGCGACATCCAGGCCGAGCAGCTGCGCGCCTATCGACAGGCGTGGGCCGAGGCGGGCCACGCCTGGACGCCGCGCGTGTCCGTGTCCCGTTCGATCTTCCCGCTCCTGTCCGAGCGCGACCGAGGCCTCTACGGCCTGAGCGCGTCGGGAGACCAGGTTGGCCACCTCGACTCCGGCATCGCGACCTTCGGGCGCACGTATGCGGCAGACCCCTCGACGCTCATCAAGCAGTTGAGCCAGGACCGCGCCCTCGCGGAGGCCGACACCCTCCTCCTGACGATCCCCAACCAGCTCGGATTCGAGGAAAACTGGTCGATCATCCGCAACTTCGCGGAGTACGTCGCGCCCGCGCTCGGGTGGGAGCCGGCGAGTCCGGGTGTCCTTCCGAGCGGATACGACCTCGACGAGGTCGTGACCCACTAGGAGAGCGTGCGCCCTCCAGTGGGATCGCGCGGGGGCGCGACATTGTCCGTGCGCGCGATGTCACCGTCAACGTGGGTAGTCGTCCACGCGGGTTGCGCCATTGTCGCTGCGGCGCGCGCGGCGGGGGTGCGCGTGCGGGCGATGTGCGAACCGACTGGCGGGGAGTGTCAAGCCGGGGTGGGAGTATTGGGAGGTCCCATCCCGGTTTCACTTTCTGTGTGTGCTGGCATACACTGGTCGGACACTATCCATGCAAGACGATGAGGTCTTCTCATAATGGCTCGACGCTCCAAGGGTGCGGTGTCAATCAATCCGCGCTCCGCTCAGAATATGTCCACGCGGCCGGCTGCAATCGCGAAGAAAAAGCAGACGATTAGCCCGGTCAAGGTATTCGGTGCTGTGGGCGCGCTCGCGTGCATCGTGACCTTCCTATTCGTGCAGCTCCCCGGCCTGGACGTGGCCGGAACGCGCATGTTCGGCATCTTCCTGGCCGCGATTCTGCTGTGGGTGACGGAGGCGGTGCCCCTGGCCGGCACCGCGGTCCTTGTGATCTTCCTGGAGGTCCTGTTCATTTCGGACCATGCGCTGCTGAGTGTGGGCGAGGGCGCTCCGGCCTACACGAAGTTCTTCGGTGCCCTGGCTAACCCAGTCATCGTCCTGTTCCTGGGCGGCTTCATGGTTGCGGACGGTGCCGCAAAGTACAAGCTGGACCGTGCCCTCTCGGCCGTCCTCCTCAAGCCCTTCATGGGCAAGCCGCGCCTGACTGTCATGGGCGTCATGCTTATCACTGCGATCATGAGTATGTTCATGTCGAACACGGCGACGACGGCGACGATGTTCGCCGTCATGATGCCCGTCATCTTGGCCCTTCCCGAGGGGAAGGCGCGCACCGGCATCGCCCTGTCCATTCCCGTGGCCGCGAACGTCGGCGGCATGGGCACGCCGGTCGGCACGCCCCCGAACGCGATCGCCCTGGGTGCCCTGGAGAACGCTGGAGTCAAGGTGACCTTCCTGCAGTGGATGCTCGCCGCCGTGCCCCTCATGCTGGTGCTCCTGGCCCTGTCCTGGGCGTTCATCGCCTGGCGTTACATCCCCACGGATGCCGCGTTCGACATCGACACGTCGGCGCGCTTCGAGAAGTCGCGCAGTGCGATCATCTTCTACTCGGTCGCGGGAGCGACGATCCTGCTGTGGATGACCGAGTCGCTCCACCACATTTCCGCCAACGTCGTCGGCTTCCTGCCGGTGGTGGTCCTACTGATGACGAAGGTGATGAGCGGTGACGACCTGCGCGCCTTGGACTGGCCGGTGCTGTGGCTGGTCGCCGGCGGTATCGCGCTGGGTTCGGGTGTGGCCGCCACCGGCCTCGACAAGTGGATGCTCGGCTCGATCCAATGGGCGTCGATCCCTGGCATCCTCCTGATCTTCGTGCTGGCTCTCGTGGGCTGGGTGACCTCGAATGTCATCTCGCACTCGGCGTCCGCGAACCTCCTCATCCCGATGGGCATGGGCTTGGCGACAACGGTGTCGACGAGCGCCGCGGAGATCGCCATCGTCATCGCCCTGGGCTGCTCGCTCGGCATGTGCCTGCCGATCTCGACTCCGCCGAACGCGATCGCTTACTCGACGGGCACCACGCCGACCAGAGAGATGGCGATCGTCGGCATCGTGGTCGGTATCATCGGCATCATCCTCCTGGCGTTCGTTGCGCCGCTCACCTGGGGATTCATCGGGGTGATGTGACGTGTTCGGGGACGAGGCAGTGGTCGGATCAGGGGATGCGCGCCCCCGGCCGGGGCTCGCCCACGGGTGGACGCGGGGGCCCGCGACGGAGGACGCTTCGGTGTTGGCCCGTACGGATGTGCGCGCTGCCGGGCACCGCACCGGACACCCGATTCACATGCTGGTTGTGGGCGATAATTCGCGCGCGATCGCCGCTCCCGTCACGAGGGACCTGGCGCACGCATTCCCGGGCCTGTGCCTCGACCGTATTGATGGGAGAGAGGACCTGACCGTCTACGAGGCGGGCCTGAGGCCGGGCGATCACGTGCTCATGGGCCTGGTGACCTCGGAGGTCGATGACATCGACGCGCTCATTGATCGGGCGCGGACCTTCCCGGCGCTGCAGCGCATGCAGTGGGTCGTGGTCACGGACAAGTCCGAGCATCGCGACCTGTCCCGGTGCATGCAGTCGGGAGCGCTCGCCTCGGTCCTGAAGTCACCGTGGACGGTTCCCTTGCTGTCGGGCCAGGCGTACTCGACGATGGTGCGCTACCTGCGGGGGTGCGGATACTCGGGTAGTCAGATTCGCTCGCTCATTGCCGACCCCCCGCCGTTTGCCGTGCAGGGCCCGCTCCTGGAGGGATTGGACCGCGATGAGCGCGAGGTCGTCATGGAGCTGCTTGCTGGCGTGGAGCGGGTGCTCGGCCAGCGCCCGCGCCTGATCGTCCCGGAGGGCACGCAGTTGGTGACGCAGGGCGAGCCGGTGGGGGCCGTCTACCTGGTGCTCGACGGGCAGGTCTCCCTGCACAGGGATTCCCCGCAGGGCGAGGTCTTGGCGCATTTGGCCTCGTCGGGCCCGCTCATCGGCCTGGTGTCTCTGGCCCGCGCGGAGGACGCGTTCTTTACGGGCGAGACGGCGACCGAGGCGACGCTCGTGCGCCTGACGACCGAGCAGCTCCAGATCGTCATCTCCGAGGACCCGTCGATCGGCGGGACGCTGACGGCGCTCGCGATCCGCTCGCTGACGCGTCGCCTCATGCGCGCCGAGGACCTCCACCTGGAAAATGCGATGCTCGCCGAGGACCTCGAGGCGCAGAAGCAAGCCCTGGCCGCCACGCTTGAGGACCTGCGCGCCACCCGCGCAGAGCTGGTCGAACGCGCGCGCTTCGCCATGCTCGGCGAGCTCAGCGCCGGCATCGCCCACGAGCTCAACAACCCGGTGACGGCCCTCGTGCGCGCCGCCAAGCACCTGCACGAGGACGTCGACGCGGCGCTCGCGGCCCCGGCCCCGGCCTCGTCGAGGGAAGCGATGGCCCGGGCGCTGACCGCACCCCCGCGCTCCACCTCGGTTGAGCGCGCCCTCATGAAGGAGCTCCTGCCCGTCGTTGGTGACCGCACGCTCGCCCGGCGCCTCGTGCGAGCGGGGATTCAGGGGGCCGACGGGGCGCGTGCGCTCGCGCAGATCCCGGGCGGTATCGACGCGTACGAGGCCGGGGCGCGCCTGGGCGGGTCCCTGCGCTCGGTGCTCGCCGCGGGTGACCGCGTCATCGAGCTGACCCAGTCCCTCAAGGGATATGCGCGCCCGGACGCTGAGGACCTCAAGCCCGTAGATGTGCGTGAAGGCATCGACGATGTTCTGCGGCTCACCGCTCACAGGGTCCGCGGCATCCGCATCGACTGTGACTACGAGGATGTGCCGGCCGTGCGCGCGCACCCCGCGAAGCTGCAGCAGGTGTGGACAAACCTCATCGTCAACGCCGCCGAGGCCATCGAAGATGAGACAGCCGACCTGGATGCGGCCGCCGAGGTGTCGGGCGGCGTGCCCGAGCTGCCAGCCCGTGGCGAGGCTGAGGCCCTCATCCGGATCACCGTGCGCCCCACGCCCGAAGGCGTGAGCGTCAACATCCAGGACAACGGTCCGGGCATCGACCCGGGAATCGTCGACAAGATCATGGAGCCGCACTTCACCACCAAGGCGGGGCGCGTCCGATTCGGGCTGGGCATGGGCATGTCCATCGTCCGATCCATTATCGCCGATCACGGGGGCACCCTCACGATCGACTCTCACCCGGGATCCACGATCATGCGGATCTCGTTGCCCGCCCAACCACACGAGGAGGAATCATGACCCTGACAATCCTGTCCCTTGAGGACGAAGCGGACGTGCGCGACGCGCTCGAGCGCGATCTTGAACAGTTCTGGGACAAGATCCGGCTCGAAGTCGCCGAGGACGTTGACGACGCCTGGACCGTCATTGACGAGATCGTCGAGGACGGGGACGAGTTAGCGCTGGTCCTGTCCGACCATCGCCTGCCCGGAAAGTCGGGCGTTGACTTCCTCGTGGAGCTCATGAAGGACGAGCGTTTCGGCGCGACCCGCACGGTGCTGGTCACCGGCCAGGCGGACCAGTCCGATACGATCCGCGCCGTGAACCAGGCGGGTCTGGATTACTACATCGGCAAGCCGTGGAACCCCGAGGAGCTACGAACCGTCGTGCGTGACCAGCTCACCGAGTACGTCCTGGAGTCCGGCGTGAACCCCCTGCCCTACGTGAGCGTGCTTGACGGCGTGCGCGTCATGGAGGCGATCCGCTAAACCCCATAGCAAGGGCTGCCGCACAGCCACAAACGGCTGTGCGGCAGCCCTTGCGATTCGTGTCAGCCCTGCGCCGGCTGGCCCGGGTCGTTGCACATCGTGATGCCCTCGAATCCGGCTGCCCCCAAAACCTGGAAGATCTCGTCGAGGAGGACCATCGGCTCGGCCGTGCCCGCGGCGAACTCCGGGTGGCGGATCTCGATGGCCGCCATGCCGCGCGGGTCCGTGACCGGCTCGGTATCGAATCTCTCCGACAGCAGCGCGTTGGCCTCCTCCAGGTCGGTGGGGGAGCCAAACGCCCAGGTGACGGCCTTGTTGCCCGCGCCCGTGGGCGTGCGCTGAATGTACATGCGTGTCATGAGGATGTGGCGGCCCTGTCGTGGGAAGACGTCACCCACGCGGGTGAATAGCGCGATGTCTGCGAGCTCCCCGCCCAGCGACGAATCGACGAGGGCGTAGGCGTAGGCACCGATGCCGCGCAGGGTCAGAGCGTCGGCGAGAAGCCCCATGACCTCGTCCCCGAAGGGCTCGGGCTGGAAGTACACGCCCTCGCCGATCTCGGGCGCGTCCGGGCCGAGCAGCGAAATCTCGAAGCCCGCGTCGGCCAGTGCGTCCCGCACGAGCGCAACGTTGTGCTCGGGGAAGGGGTGCAGCGCGGCCGCGTTCGCGGCGATGCGCTCGATAAACACGTAGGTGGAAAAACCAAGCTCAGCCATGCGCTCATTGTACGGGCGTGCGCCCAACACCACATGCGCCGAGGCCGCGGCACCCTCCCAGGTTCGGCCAACCCGAGGGGGCCACGGCCTCGTGAATGAGGGGGTGTCAGTGCAGGCAGAGGCCCTGCTCGTTGAGGACCTGCAGGATGGGGGAGACGTGCGCGCCGCCCACCCCGATCCCATTCGCGACCAGGTGAGTGAAGGACTCCAAGCGCGCGCCGGCGCGCAGGTCGTAATACTCGGTGACCTCACGGTCGTAGTCGGCCAGCGCCCGAGTGTAGGACTCGACGCGGGGGTACGTGTTCTTTGCGGTGATGACCGATAGGGGCAGGCGGGGCTTCTGGCCCGGATCCTGGTCCGAGTGGCCGACGAGCAAGCCCACAATCGGGAAGGTCAGCTCCGGCAACTCGAGCGCGTCGACGACGCCGCGCGGATCCGCCAGGATCGAGCCGAGGTAGACGGTGCCCAACCCCATCGACTCGGCGGCCACGACCACGTTTTGGGCGGCCAGCAGAGCGTCCTCGGCCCCCGTCAGGAAGAGGTTCGTCGAGGACAGGGCCTCCGAGGACACGCCCTGCTCGGCGCGGATGCGGCTGTTGCGGTACAGGTCCGCGACGAAGATAAACAGGTCACCCTTCGTCCCGCCCACGTAAGGCTGGCCGGAGGCGTCCGCGATCCTGGCCCGCACCTGCGGGTCGGTGATGTGCAGGATCGTGCACGCCTGCAGGAAGGAGGAGGTGGCCGTATGGCGGGCCACGTCCATGAGAGTGTCGACCTCGGCCTCGGTGAGGGGCTGGTCCTTGTAGGCGCGGATCGTACGGTGGGCGAGCTGGCTCGCAATCGTCTCGTTCGTCATGCGTTCATTCTACGATTGGGAGCGTGAAACAAATTGAGCCCTTTGGACCTTTCGCGTTGGACTCCCGCGTGACTGCCGTTGCCGTCCCCTCGCCGGCCGGCGAGCTAAGCGGCCTGCTGACCGGCCCGAGCGCCGCCGACCTCGTCGACGGCTCCCCCTCGGTCTCGCCGGCCTCCGCGCCGGGAGGTGCCGGGATGAATCGCGCCCTCCTCGTCCCCGGATACACCGGTTCCAAGGAGGACTACTCGACCGTCCTGCCCTTCCTCGGGGAATCGGGCTGGGATGTCCTGGCATATTCGCAACGAGGCCAGGGCGGGTCCGCCGCACCGAGTGGCCTGGGCGCGTACGGGATGAGCGACTTCGTCGGCGACCTCATCGCCGTCGCCGAGGCCTGGGCTGGTTCGACGGGGCGCGTGCACCTCGTGGGCCACTCCTTCGGCGGAATCGTCGCGCGCGCTGCCGTCGTCGCCCGCCCCGACCTCTTCGCCTCCGTGACCCTCTTCTGCTCGGGCCGAGCCGTCTACGACTGGATGGACACCCTGCCGATCCTCGACCCCCTGCCCGCGGGCCCCGGCGCGCGCGAGCGGATCCTACGCTCCTACTTCCCCGACATGAACTTTGACGAACCCGGCGTCGGGTGGGCGGAGTTCCAGCGTATTCGTGCCCTGGACACGGCATCGGAGAACTTGGTCGGCATCGCCCGTATCCTCTCCCAGCTACGCCCCGACACCCCGGCGCTCGCAGCAACGGGCGTGCCCGTCCACGTGCTGTACGGGGATCAGGACGAGATCTGGCCGCCGTCGTGTTACGCCGAGGAGGCCGCCGACCTGGGTGCGCGCCAGAGCGTCATTCGCGGAGGCACGCACAGCCCGCAGCTGCAGTTCCCGCAGCAGTGGGCCGAGTTTGCCAGCTCTTACTGGGCGGACGTGGAATCGGGGGCGCTGGTCTGGTCCATGTGACGCGAGATGCTGTGACATCGTCCCAAAACGGGCCTTGTGATGCATATCTGTGAGGATGGATGCTTAGTATTGTGTTTATGAACAAGCGTTCCATCCTCACCGCAGTGCTGGCGCTCGGACTGGGCATCACCGCCCTGACCGGCTGCGCCACCGATTCCGATTCCGCTCACTCCTACGTGACCCCGAAGGACGTCAAGACGGTCGAGCGTCCCATCACTCAGATCGACGACAGCGGCATCAAGGTCCCCGAGAAGCGCGACCTGAAGATCAAGCTGGCCGAATCCGACAAGGCTGCCAAGTGGACGATCGAGGTCTCTGACCCGACCGCCCTCGAGGTCGGCAAGTCCGAGAAGAACATCGTCACCCTGCACCCGCTGCGTGCGCTGGGCGAGGAAGACGACCCGATCACCGTGACCCTGACCGATCCGGATGGCATCAGCACCGAGATTTCCGTGGTCGTCACGCCGGGTGCCAACTGATTCCATACTGACAACACTTCGGGCCCAGGATCTGCGGATCCTGGGCCCTGTGCGTTGTTCAGGCTGCCCCGGTGGGGGGAATGGCAGCATTAGAGCTACGACACGCCGGCGACACGCAGCCACAGCGGCCCTAATGCTGCAAAACCCCCACACTGCCCCAGCGTCGGGCACCACAGCACCCGACAGTGAGGCTCAGGCATCAAGGGAAAGCGGCAGAACGACGACAAGGGGGGTGGCCAACGATGAGTTGGCCACCCCCCTCTGGTATCTCGTGTCTCAGTGCAGGATGCGCGCCAGGAAGTCCCTGGTGGCCTGCTCGCGCGGGTTGTCGATGACCTGCTCCGGCGGGCCCTGCTCGACGATCTGGCCGCCGCGCAGGAACACGACGCGGTCGGCCGCCTGGCGGGCGAAGCTGATCTCGTGCGTCGCCATGAGGATGGTCGAGCCCTGCTCCTTGATCTCGCGCACGAGGTCGAGGACCTCGCCGACGAGAACCGGGTCCAGTGCCGCCGTGATCTCGTCCAGCAGGAGCAGTTCCGGATTCGTGGCGAGCGCGCGTGCGATGGCGACGCGCTGCTGCTGGCCACCCGACAGGCGATCCGGGTACTCCTTCGCCTTGTCCTTCAAGCCGATGCGGTCCAACAGCTCCATGCCGCGCTCGTGTGCGCGATCCTTTTCCCAGCCGTGCACCTTGCGGGCCGCGAGCGTCACGTTGTCCAGCACCGACATGTGCGGGAACAGGTTGTAGTGCTGGAACACCACGCCGATGCGCGCGCGGATCTGATCCGCGTTCGCACGGGGGTCCGTGATGTCCTCGCCGGCCAGGAAGATCTGGCCGTCGTCCACCCGCTCCAGCAGGTTCGCGCAGCGCAGCAGCGTTGACTTACCCGAGCCCGACGCGCCCAGGAGGACCACGACCTCGTGCGCTGCGACGTCCAGGTCCAGGCCGCGCAGGACGATGTTGTCGCCGAAGCGCTTGACGACGCCGACGGCGCGCAGGACCGGGGTGTTGTTGTCCGAGGTGGGGGAGGCCTCGTAATCCGTGGAGACCGACATCAGACGGTGCCTCCCATCTGCTCGCGTTTACGCAGTCGGGCCGTGTACCAGTCCGACAGGCGAATGAAGGGGAACGACAAGATGATGAACAGCAGGCCGGCGACGACGTAGGACGTCATGTTGTAGGTCTTGGCCTGGACCATCTGTGCCGAACGGATCGCGTCGACCGCGCCCAGGACCGAGATCAGGCCGACGTCCTTCTGCATGGAAATGAAGTCGTTCATGAGGGCGGGCGTGACCTTGCGGATCGCCTGCGGCACGATGATCATCCGCAGCGTCTGCCCGTGGGACAGGCCCAGCGAGCGGGCCGCGTAACGCTGGGAGGGGTGCACGGAGTCCAGGCCCGCGCGCAGCACCTCGGCGACGTACGAGGAGTACGTGAGGATCAGCGCGACCGTGCCCAGGAACGCGGTCGGGATGCGCGTCATCGGGTTAAGGGCGGGGATGCCGAAGCCGATTAGGTAGAGGACGACCAGGAAGGGGACGCCTCGGAAAATATCCGTGTACGCGGCCGCCAGGAAGCGGATCGGGAAGAACACGGGACCGGCCAGCGTGCGCGCGGCCGCCAGCAGAGTCGCAAAGACGGCGACGCCCAACACCGAGATCAGCAGGATCCGGATGTTGAGCCACAGGCCGGACAGGACCTGGGGGAAGGCCTCGACGAAGTATTTGCCGTTGAAGAAGGTGTTGCGGGTGGCCTCCCACCCGTCGGAGTTGACGACCACGGCGATGAGGACTCCCGCGACCACGACCGTGGAAGCCAGGGAGATGAGAATGGACCGGACCGTCTGCTTGCGCCGATAAGCGCGGCGGCCACGCTCAACCGCCGAAACGGTGAGCGTGGCCGCCGCGTCACTTGAGTAGTCACTCATGAGTGTGGGAGCCTCACTTAAGGGTGGGCACGTTCTGTGCCTCGTTCAGCCACTTTTCCTGCAGCTCGGCGAGCTTGCCGGATGAGGCCAGGCGATCGACCGCAGCGGAAACCGTGGGGGTCAGCTTGGAGCCCTTGGGCAGGACGATGCCGTACTCCTCGCCGCCCGTCGTGTCGTCGAACTGGCCGATGATGACGCCGTCATCGATCTGCGCGGAGACCATGTAGAACGCGGTCGGAAGGTCGACGACGATCGCGTCCACGCGGCCCGTCTGCAGGGCCAGGACCGTGTCGTCGGAGGAGTTGAACATCTGCAGCTTCTGGGTCAGGCCGGACTCCAGGTGATCGGAAGCGAACTGCTGCGACGTCGTACCGGCCTGGACGCCGATCAGGACGTCCTTGAGGTCAGCGATGGACTTCGCGTTGGCGGCTGGGGTGCCAGCCTTGGTGATGATCGCCGAGGTGGTCGTGTAGTACGGGGACGTGAAGTCGACGGCGTTCTTGCGCTCGTCGGTGATGGAGAACTGCTGAATGTTCAGATCCCAGTCCTTGGCGCCGGGGGTGATCGACGCGTCGAAGGTGGCGCGCACCCACTGGACGTTGTCGGCGGTGTAGCCGAGTTCCTCGGCCAGCGCGTAGATGACGGCCGACTCGTAGCCTTCGCCTGAGGCCGGGTCGTTGTCCAGGATCCACGGCGAGTAGGCCGGATCGGAGGTAGCGACGGTGAGCTTGCCTTCCGTCACGGTCGGCAGCGCGCCGGGGCCGTAGGTCTGCTCGGCGTCGGCGGAAGAAGAGGAGCTCGTGCCGCCCGTGCAGGCGGCCAGGCCGAGGGCCGCGACGGCGGCAACGGCAGCGAGGGAACGGACAGAGCGGCGCATGGGGTCTCCCGGTGACGTGGGGGATTCCGCCTTGTGGGCGGGTCTGACTCGACGAGAGTATCGGTGCACCGAAAAATGCGCTGGTGTCGTTTCGCTGCACGAAACAATGGAACGAGGTGTGGGCTGGGAAAACGGCGGAATCGTTGGGATTTTGTGTGGGTGGGGGATGGGACACAGTGCCGCGTGGGCGTGCGAAAGGGCCGGGCCACATCGGCCCGGCCCTCCCGTCAGATCACTTCTGGAACTTGTCCTTCAGATCGGAGACGACCTCGGTCGCCTTGTCCTTGGCAGCCTCGACGGCCTTCTCGACGTTCTCCTCGCCGAAGGTTTCCTTAGCCTTCTCGAGACCCTCTTCAGCCTGCTTCTTCAGATCTTCCAGACCCATGTTTCCTCCTTGGAACGAGTCGCCCGTATTGGTCGAGCGGATGGTCTCACCCTATGCCCGAACCGGGGTGCTCGCGCGTTCAAGGGGTCCCGTGGCGCGATCGTTCCCTGCGCATCCGCGCCGTGGGACATCGTGCCGTCGGGATCAGACGCCTTCGGCGAGCTTCCAGTCGTCGAAGGTGAACTCGGGGGAGACCACGCAGGTGGCCAGCGCGTAGTTGCCGCGGGCGAAGGTGCGCTGCCAGGTGCCGGCGGGCACGAGGATCTGCACGGGGTTGCTCGGATCGGATGCCTGTGTGCTGGCTGGAGAGCCCAACGTCACGATGCACGGGTCGGCCTCGGGAGCGTCGCCGCTGCCTCCCAGGTGTACCTCGAGGGCGCCGGGCCCCGACCAGATCCACAGTTCGTCGGAGTGGACGAGGTGCCAGCGGGCCTCCTCGTCGCGGTCGAGGAGGAAGATGATCGCGGAGGCACTGTGGCGGCTCCCGCGCGGCGTGTCCACCTGCGCGGGCGCGGTCCACGTGCGGCGGTAGTGGCCGCCCTCGGGGTGGGGTGCGAGGCCCATGGCATCAATCAGCGGGGACACGTCGGTCATGCAAAACTCCAAACGAAGGGAAAGGGAGGCTGAGCGAAAGGGAAACGACAGGGTCAGTGAGAGGTCGAGTAGCGCACGCGCCCGGACACGATGGTTTCGACGACGCGACCGGCACCGTGGCGGGCGACGGTGTCGATGGTCTCCACGATCGAGGTGACGGGCACGTCGACGACGCACATGTCGGCGACGGCACCCGACTGGAGCTGACCCAGGCGGTCGGGGCCGGTCGCCAGGCCCATCGCGGTGGCACCGCCCAGGGTCGCGGCCTGCAGGAGGCGGCGCGCCAGGTCCTGGTCCTCGTAGCCCTGGGATCGCGCCAGGTCGAAGAGAAAGGCGACGTCCTCGAGCAGGTCAAGGGAGGGGGAGGAGGACAGGGAGTCTGTGCCGACCGCGATCATGTTGCCCTCGCTGAGGTAGGCACCGACGGGCGGCGCGTCCAGGCCGATCACGTGGTTTGAGCGCGGGCACAGTGCCACGGCCGTCTGGCGGGCGCGTAGTCGCCTGCGGTCGTCCGCGCGCATGTACACGCCGTGGGCGACGTGGCAGTCGGGCCCGAGGACGCCCAGCTGATCGACGAACTGCGTCGAAGAGAAGCCGCCGCCGCGCGAGCGCATCGCCGTGAACGACGAGGAGTGCTCGCTCTTCCACAGGTCGGCCAGGGCGGTCGTGCGCGTCTCGGACCATTCGGCCTCGGAGTGGGACTCACCCAGGTGGATGTGGATGCGCATGCCGCGTCGCCTGGCCATGTCCGGCAAATCCAGTAGCGGCTCGGCGTCGAGGGAGTAGGGGGCGTGCGGGGAGATGCCCACTGCCGGAGGGGTTGGCATGGCGTCGAGGGACGCGGAGACCTCGCGTTCGCCTCGGGCTCGCCACTCCTCGTTCGACCAGCTCATGACCTCCCAGTAGGCGACGCCGTGCAGCCCGGCGTCGTGCAGTGCCGAAGCCGCGGCGGCGTCCGTCACCACGTCGGCGGCGGCGGTCGTGCCGCTGGCCAGGAGCAGTCGGGCGCCAGCGGCCGCGTCGCCTCCCCAGTCCAGGCCGCCCGCGTCGTAGACCTCGTCGAAGGCGCGCGCCCAGTCGTCAAAACCGCGGTACTGCCCCGCGCCCACGGACGCCATGCCCGTGTACTGCAGGTGCGTGTGCGCATTGACGAGGCCGGGGAGCAGCACGCCGTCAAAGTGGCGTTCGGTGAAGGAAAGGCCGCGCTGCGTGAGCGTTTCGACGACCCAGTCGCGCGCTCCCACGTGCTCGATGCGCCCGTCGCGCACGGCGACAGCGCCGTCGAGGATCGAGGGGGCGGTGATCGGGATGACCATGCCGGCGGACCAGACGACCACGTCGCTCATGGGGGGGCCTTTCAGTGGGGGACGCTGACTAACAGTGTAGAAGTGGGGTGGGCGCACCCGCCCGCCGGTGGACGTGAGCTGCGATTATGACAGGGACAGGGCGCCCAGCGCCGCCGCTGCCACCGCGTCGTCGGCCTCGCGCGGCAGGTCGTGCAGGCCGGGGGATAGCTCGCCTTCGTGGGTGAGGAGCTCGCGCAGGGATGCCAGCTGCACGCCGAAGCTCATGTCCATGATTTCGATGGGGTTTCCCTCGCCCGCCGTGTAGTTGATGCCCTCCCCGCGCTCGAGGACGCGCAGCGTTTTGCCGGAGGGGCTGGTCAGGGTCTGCACGTGGGGATCGCCCGACTCGGCCATGACCCAGGAGGCGGCCACGGCCTCGTCAATGGATACCTCCCCGTCGACGCCGCCGGCGACCGTGACGATCGCGCCCTCGGGCGCCGCTTCCAGCGCGCTCAGCGGGATCGTCGCCCGCTCGCCCGTCGCGGAGATCAGCATGCCGCCGCTCGCAGCGGCCTCTTCCAGCGAGGCCACGGCGAACCCGTCCATCGACGCCTGCAGCGCGCGGACGGGGTCCAGCTCCACGACGGTCACGCGTGCGCCGAGCGCCGCTCCAAAGCGCGCGCAGCCGCGGCCCACGTCTCCGTAGCCGATGACGACGACGCTCATCCCCGCCACGGGCGCGCCGACGCCGCGCGGGTCAATAAGATCGAGGATCGTCGTCCAGCACGACTGACCCGTCCCGTAGCCGTTGTCGAACAGGGTCTTCGAACGCGCGTCGTTCGAGGCCATGACCGGAATGTGCAGATCGAAAGAACGCAGGGGCCGCAACCCTGAGGTGGTCTCCTCCGCCGCGCCGACCAGCGCGTCCAGGACACCCGGGCAGCGTTCCGTCTCGTGCGCCAGGCGGATCAGGTGGGAGCCATCATCCAGTAGGAATTCGCTGCGCTGATCCAAAAACTCGCGGGCGAGCTCCCACTCGCGCTCGCGGGAGGCTGCCGAATCCGCGAAGACGGGGATGTCGGCGTCGCGCAGGCGGGCCGCGACGTCCTCGCGGGTCTCGGACGCCCAGCCGAAGACGCTGACGCGCGCCCCGGCCTCGGAGAGCATGAGGGCCAGGGCGGCCGTCTTCGGCTCCAGGACGAGGGACAGCCCCACGCTTCGGCCCGCCACCAGGGGAGCTAGTGCACGTGCCGCCACCTCGGTGACCGGCATGTGGGCGCGCGCCCACTCGATGCGTCCCTCGTCGCCGGGGCCCGTGATGATGCGCCCGTCGGGGGCGATGACGGCGCGGAAGACGCCGCCGGGTGCCAGGACCGTGATCGCGCCGGGCCTCGGGGTCGCGTCCTCCTCGAGCGAGAAGACGACCGGGGGCGAGGCCGGGGTCCCCTCGGCATCCGACAGCGGGCCCACGTGGGCGCCGAAGGCGCGCAGCAGGGCGGCGAGTGTCGGGTCGTCGGTCGCGAAGGAACGCCCCGCGATGAGCATGTTCGTGGCCCGCGCGTAGGCGCGTAGCAGCAGCTGGGCGGCGAGGGGATCCAGGGCGCGGTTCATGCGTCAAACGTAGCAACTGCGGCGTCAATGTCGGGGATGGGTCAGGGGATGACCAGGGCGGCCCCTCATAGAAATACGCGGGGCTGCGGGCCTATCGTTCAAACATGACACACGACACGGCGGGTCTGGTGACCCGAGCACTGACGAAGACATACATGCGCGGGAATACTCCCGTCCACGCCCTGGCAGGCGTCGACCTGACACTCCCGCAGGGCACGCAGGTGGCGATCATGGGTCCCTCGGGCTCCGGTAAGACCACCCTCCTGCACTGCCTGGCGGGCGTGCTGCGCCCCAGCTCAGGGTCCATCACCCTGGACGGCGAAGAGATGACGACCATGTCGGAGCGGGCGCTTTCCGACCTGCGTCTGCGTCGCTTCGGCTTCGTGTTCCAGGACGGCCAGCTTCTGCCCGAGCTGCCCACGGAAGAGAACATCGCGATGCCCCTCATGCTCGCGGGAACGCCGAAATCGCAGGCGATCGCTCGCGCACGCGAGATCCTGACGAACCTCGGCCTCGACGGTGCCGGCCCCTACCGGCCCGGCCAGCTCTCGGGCGGCCAGGCCCAGCGCGTCGCGATCGGGCGCGCGCTGGTGACCAACCCGTCGGTGATCTTCGCCGATGAACCCACGGGTGCCCTCGACCAGGCGACCGGCGGAGAGGTTATGTCCCTGCTGACCAGCGCGTGCGCGACAACGGGCGCGTCCCTCGTTCTGGTCACCCACGACCCCGCCGTCGCGAGCCGACTCCCGCACACGATTCACGTGCGCGACGGACGCGTCTCCCTGTCCGAACGAGGCGGTGTCCCCAGCAGTACACCGGCCTCGCAGCAGACTGTCCCAAGTGCGCCCGCGGCGGGCACCGCGAGCGAGGGGGGACAGCGATGAGTTCCGTACGCACCGCGGCTGAGGCGCTGCTGCGCTCGCGCGACCGGGCGACCTCCGCCCTGACGGTCGCCGCCTTCGCGTTGCCGCACGCCGTCCTTCTGGCGGTCACCGGCGGCGTCATGTCCTTCATGTCGCGTTCTGACGCTGCGAGGGCTACCGGTCTGGCCGACGACCCGACCACCATCGAGGGTGCGATGGTCATGTACGTCCCCCTGGCTTTCTTCGCCGCGACCCTCCTGATCGTCCCGATCATTTCGATGGGCGCGGCCGCTGCCCGCCTGGGCATGAGCCGGCGCGAGCGCGACCTCGCGGTGCTACGCCTCGTGGGCCTAGCGCCCGGCAAAACGAAGCTGGCGTGTATCGTCGAAACCTGCGTCTTCGCGTCCGTCGGTGTTCTCATCGGCTCGGTCTTGTACGCGGTGACGCTTCCCGCGTGGGGGGCGCTATCCTTCCAGGGCCGCCCGATGGGGGTCGGCGAAATGTGGGTGGGAGTGTTGGTTCTCCTCGCCGAGGCCGTCGCCATGATTCTGCTGGCTGCCCTTTCCTCGTGGCTGGCCATGCGCAAGGTGGCGATTACCCCCCTTGGTGTTGCGCGACGCTCCCTTGCCGGTCGGGTCAGTCCCTTCGGCCCGATCCTGGCGGTGGTTCTCCTCGTTGGGTGGCTGGTCGTGGGCGGATTCGCCATGAACTTTGGAGCCGCGATCGGCATGGCCATCCTCATGGGTTTCCTGGGAGCGATCTTCCTGGTCGTGAACCTGCTCGGCGTCTGGTCGATCAGCGTGATGGGGCGGATCATGGCGCGCTGGGCTCGTAGCCCGCAGATGATGGTGGCGGGCAGGCGCCTGGCCGATGACCCGCGCAGCGTGTGGCGTTCCTTCGGAGCCGTGGCCCTGGTTGGATTCATCGTGGGCGTGATGTTCCCGATGGGTTCCGCGATCTCCACGGAGGGAGGCACGGCCATGGATGAGGTCCAGCGAATCGTCAACGGCGACATCCTGCGCGGCATGATGCTGACCTTCGCGATCACCCTGGCGCTCGGAGCGGTGTCCACGGCCGTCAACCAGTCCATCCGAGTCATCGACTCGGCCGAGCAGATGCGTGCGCTGTCCTACATGGGGTCCCCGCGGGGCTTCATGGATCGCAGCCGCCGCCTAGAGGTCGCCCTGCCCGCCTTCGTGATGGTGGGGGGATCGGTGCTGATGGGGCTGGTGTTCATGTCCCCGTTAATTCCCTCTGGAGCGGCCAGCGGTTTCATTGCGGCGGCCGCCGCAGCTCTCGTCGGTGTCCTCCTGATCGTGCTCGCCTCCGAGGCGACGGTCCCTCTGCGCCGCCGAATCCTCGCGAGCGTGCGCGAGGGGCGGGAGTAGAGCGCTCGTCGCCAGTCGCGTGGTCCGAGCTACGGGGGAATGTAAAACCGTCGGGCGCGCGAGTGCATGGAGAAGGGGGGCGAACCTCTTGGTTCGCCCCCCTTCTGGTAGCTCACTTCTCGAGCTTGTCCTTGATGTCCTCTGCCTTGTCCTTGGCGTCCTCGGCGATCTCCTCTGCCTTGTCCTTGGCGTCCTCGGCGGCCTCTTCGACCTTGTCCTTGGCGTCTTCTGCCTTGTCCTTGGCGTCCTCGGCGGCCTCTTCGACCTTGTCCTTGGCGTCTTCTGCCTTGTCCTTGGCGTCGCCAGCGAGCTCGGCGAGCTTGTCCTTGGCTTCTTCAGCCTTCTCCTTGGCCGCGTCAACGACCTTCTCGAAGCCTTCTTCAGCCTTCTTGGCCAGATCTTCCAGGCTCATGATTCTCTCCTCAACGTAGGGTCGTTCGATGCTTTGAGCGAACATGGCCAGCCTAACACATAGTGTGACGGGCGGCTCATTTTGCAAGGGGGTGCAAGTCGTTTGTTGGTTTGCGGCTCCGATCAAATTGTTTGGAATTAAAGAAATCAAATGCATGTGATGCACGCCTCATGATTGCTAGGACTGCGCCATTCAGACCGCAATAGTCGATGGAGACATCGTGTACCGCTCGCCTTCCCAGTACTCGCACGCGGAGGGGGTCGGTGTGGCCGCGCGAGGAGCGCAGGTCACCAGGCCAGCCGCGCGTCGCCGGCGCCCCGCGCCGCCCTCGTATCCGCCCGCCGTGCGCCCGAGCGTGCGTGCGCGAGCCGACCTCGACGAGGAGATCTTTTCCCTATCCGCCTCGACCCAATGCCTGCTGTCCGTGGGTACGCGGCGCTTTTCGCGCCTCGGGGCCCTGATGGTCGCCGTGCTGGCCCCCGTTGCCGCTGCGCTATGGTGGTGGTGCTGAGAGGATCTCGACCTCCCCCGAATGGAACGGAGGGTCGTGACGGCCTCGGTTCCATCATCTGGAGGTGTCGTGTTCCTCGTCGGATTTCTTCTGCTTGCTGCCCCCGTCCTATTTGTTGCCTTCCTGGCGCTGGCTGTCGACGTCACGGCAGCAAATAGTCGTGAAAGAAAGGCCGCCGATGAGGTTGCGCGGGCTAATCTAGCCGATGGATCTGCGGACAACGCGGGCGAGTTGATCCGCGAGAAACAGCGCCGGGGTTCGAGCGTGGTGCGCGTCTGCATCATCCTGGGTTTCGTCCTCATCGGAAGTATGTTGTACCTGCCGCCGTTGGCCTGGCTCGCCAGCTTTTTTGATCCGGACGGTAACTCGCCCGCAGTCGCCATAAACTTGGCCTTCCTCTCCGCGCTGCTCTTCGTCGCCCCTTTCGGCCTGCTTGCGTTCCTGTGCGCCCTCCTCGTTCGCCTCTTCGAAAAGGGCAAGGAGAGGGATCAGGAGCGCTCAGAGTGACCATGCGTGTACCTCACGAGGTCACGTGAGGTTGCCCCAGCCTCGTCCCCGGTGCGAGCACCCGTGCCTCCCGTCGGGCACAATGGACTCATGACGACCCCCACTGACCCCGCGCGTTACGCGGGCGCCGACCTGTGCCTGGCAGCCGTCGACATGGACGGCACCCTCCTGGACGACGACAAGAACTTCCCGCCCGGGATGGATGCGCTTCTCGACCTGATGGACGAGCGTGGAGTGACCTTCGCTCCCGCGTCGGGCCGCCAGGTGTGGACCCTCATCGACATGTTCCCCGGTCGCCCGGGAATGACCGTCATCGGCGAAAACGGTGGCATCGTCATGCGTGACGGAGTCGAGGTCTCTTCCAGCCCGCTCGACGCCCCCACCATGCGCGAGGCTGTCCGCCTCGTGCGCGAGGCAACCTGTGGACCGGATGGGATCGACGGCGGCCTGGTTATGTGTGGCAAGCAATTCGCGTACGTTGAGCGCACCGACGACCGCTTCGTCGACGGCGTCATACCCTACTATCACCGCACGAAACGCGTCGATGACCAGATCGCGATCATTGATGGGATCGAGGCCGGGGACGTCGACGATGCGATCGTTAAGCTGGCCGTGTTTGCCTTGGGGCCCGTCGAGGCGCTCGCGGAGGCAACGCTGGCCCACTTCTCCGACACTCACCAGTATGCGGTTTCTGGGGCGAACTGGGCGGATCTGCAGATCCGAGGCGTTGATAAGGGCAGTGCCGTGCGTGATCTGCAGCGTTTCCTCGGAGTGGCGCGCGAGCAGACCGCAGTCTTCGGGGACGCGGGTAATGACCTGTCCATGATGAGCGAGGGGGAGTTGTCCTTCGCGATGGCCAATGCCTCGGCGGATGTTGTTGAAGCCTCGCGTTTTGTGGCGCCCTCCAACAACGAGGCCGGGGTCGCCCAGGTGCTGCGCGTCCTCCTCGGGTGAGCGTGTCTTGCGCTGGCCGCCCTTTCTTCGATGATCTCAATTTTTGAAATACCGGTCTTGGGGAGGGGACGGTGGACCGAGGAACGTCGGCCGCGCCCAAGGAACCCTGCAGCAGGCGTCGGCTTGGAGGAAGGAACAGATGAATGAGCGAACGCAATAGCATTGAGGTGCCGGCCACGCCTTCGCCGTCCGTCGCCCCCGGTGAAGGCATGCAGCAGGCAGCCGGTGGCGGGGTCGTCCCCGCGCGTGCGCGCGTCACGTGGATCCTGTCCATGCTGTTCGGCGCTGGCGGCTGGTTGCTCATATTCGCCGCGATCGCAGGTATGTCCTCCGGTCACTTCTGGTCAAGGCCCCGCCACTCGTCGTTGTTGGCCTCGTCGTCCTGATTGGTTTGTTCTATGGGTTCTTGTACCTCACTGCGTTGCTGTAGGGCCGGTGCGTTTGCGCCTCACGAGAACGTTGCTGTCGTGCTGGATGTCGCCCGTGGCGGCTCCTTCGTGGAGGTGTGGAAGAGTGACTCGCACTGACAACGATGTTAAGCGCAGAGGGGGACTCTTGAAGCGCAAGGGTGCCGGTGTGACAAATCTGGGCGCGGCCCGCCAAGTCGTGGGGCGTTTGTTCGTGGGCGGCTTGTCGGCCTGGACCGGAGTTGTGTCCGTGATCGGGCTTGGGTGCGCCGTTGTCGTGGGCTTCGTCTGGTTGATCTCCGAACTCATCCTGGGTGATCCCCTCGTTGCGTTGTTCTACTTGTGCCTTCCCTTCGCCGTGGTTGCCATTCCACTGGGAGTTGTCGGACTGGTCGACTTGATGGCTGGTTTCACGGCGCGACGCCGGTCGGGGGATAAGTGGGACCGAAAGCGCAATTCGACGGTGACTGTCCTCAACGCCGTCTCCGTCATCCACGTCATGTGTTGGAGTATGGTCGCGCTAGTTGCTCATGTTCTGGCAGATGAGATGTTAGGTCCGTGATGAGGAAGCGTGAGAGAAAGGAGGGCGGGTCGCCGTGGACGTGAATACTTCGACTGATGCTGTCGGCAACGGCAGCTCCGCTGACACCGCGGTCGCGGGGGAGAGGGTTGAGAGGACGGGTCCGGGCAGGCGAGCGAGCGCGGGTGCGGCCTCGATCTGCACGCTGGTTGCGGGACTCGTGGTCATGAGCGGGTTCTTCCTCGTCCGGTTGGCTTCGGTTGCCGACGAGATGAGCGCCAGCGCTAACCTCGTCATTCCCGGCGAGTTTGCGGTCATGAGCGACGGCGAGTTTGTCCGTTCCCTCCTGCCCGCAGCCGGCGTGGCGGGGATCGTTCATCTGGTGGGTGTCGTCGCCGGGCTGATGGGACGAACGCGCGCCGAGGATCGCAGGGAGCTCGCGCGCTGCGCGCTCGGAGTGGGTGCGAATGCCTTCTTTCTTGCCTGCGCCTGCATCACCCCCGTCGTTGGCTTGGTCCCCGATCCGCGGGCGCTCGTGCCCCTCCTCGTTGTGTGCGGCGCTGCGGTCCTGGCTGCGTGCGTGTCCCTATTCCGCGGCATGCGTGCCAGCGCGGGCGCGATATCGGTGGGCGCGGGAGCAGCGGGCATGCTGGCTATGGCCGGAGCGTTGCTTGTCGGCCTGTTCGCGATGCTCCACGAGCTCGCTACGACGCCGGGGCGACCCTTCTTGCCCGCGTTGATTGTCGTGGCCGTCTGCATCCACATGTCCGTCCCGGCGGGCCTTATCCAATTGACGGGCCTGATCGTGGGCATACGGGCGCGTCGGCACGCCGACAGCGAGGCCGAGCGGGCGCTTGCCGGGCGAGGAATAGTCCTGAACGTGCCCCTGTGCTGGTGCGTTCTCTTCCTCCCCCTGCTGCTTCTGTCAGCCATCCCGTAGAGCGCTCCCTCGACGAACGAGGTTGGGGTCGGCCTCGCCAGCATTGTTGGTTCAGTGCCCGCGTGTGATGCGATGATCCTGACCAAGAAAGGAATAGAGCATGTGATAGGAGCAACAGCCTGATGTCCAGCCTGAGATTGCGAGTGTTTCCCTCATCCGGGCGTTGCGCAGGGGACCACATGTGGCATGGCGCTACGGGCCGGTGTCGTGAACGACCCTTCTCAACCTCGCCGTCTGGCGCGCACGTCGATCAGCTTCGGAATCGTCGGCCCGGTGCTGACCGCTCGTCCCCTGCGGCCCGTCTTCATTTAGGATTGTGACTGTTGCTCATCCGGGTGCGTACCATTGGCGGAAGGATTGACCGTGACAACCCCGAATCCGAATGTTCCTAACCCGAACGCTTACTCAGATTTGTCTGCTCAGCAGCCGTCCTACCAGTACCAGGGCGGTGTTCCTCCTCAGGGGCTGCCCCAGCCGGGGATACAGGCGAACTGGGCGGCGCAGGCGAACTGGGCGGCGCAGCCCGGGAATGGTGCCGCTGTGCAGGGTTACCCGCAAGCTGGGTACGCAGGCTACGGGCATGCTCCAATGGGTCCAATGGCTCCCATGAAGCGTCGCACATCCTACATGGCTGCGGGCACTGTCTTCGGAATCGGCATACTGCTGGTGCTCTCGCCCTTCATCGCATGGTTCCTTATCGAATTCATTCCGGGCAATCACGGCGACGGTGGAGACGGACTGTACTGGCTTCCAATCGCGATGATTTTCTACATCCTGCCGATCGGCCTCATCGTCATTGTCGCCTCAATCATCGTCGCTATCGTCACCGCACTGAAGAACCGCTCGTCATAGGGCCGGTCCTCTGGCGTCAAGCACCCCGCGTCGGCACCTTCATTCGGTGCGACGCGGGGTGCTTCGTCGAGCAGAAAGTAAGGCTGGGGGCCGCGACGCAGCGCGTCGCGGCCCCCAGCCAGCAAAAACCTTGCAAAAGGTGAGTGTTACTCGCCCGCCTCGAAGGTGGCCTTTTCAGCCTCGGTGTTGGGCACGAAGGAATCCGTGTCCAGATCCGCCCAGTACTCCTCGGCCCACGGATCCTCAATCGGCTGCGAACGCTTCCACAGGATGTAGCCGGCACCCGCAACGGCACCAACCAAAGCGGTCAGGCCGAAGGCGCGCAGCACGCGGCACCTGCGGCGCTTACGCGTGGGCGTCGCCAGAGCGGCAGCCGAGGCCTCGGAGGCGCGGCGGGCGCGATCCGACAGTGAGCCGCGAGCCGTCAAAGCGGCACCAGCCTGGTTAACGGCCAGGGAAGCGCGGGGCAGGTAGTCATCCACGAGGTGCTCGCGGGCGTTCTCGATCGCCGGGCCAGCCTGCGCGGCGGCAGCCTGGGCGCGAGCAGCGGCGTTCTCAATCGCGGGGGTCGCGTGCTCAATCGCGGAGCTCAGCGCCGCCTGGGCGCGGGGCGCGGCCCAGTCAACGCCCTGGCCAGCCAGATCGGCGGCCCGCACGGCAACCTTGCCGGCGTAAATGGCGGCGGCGTCGCGAAGATGCTGAGATGATGCGCGCAACTTGTCTGCATCGAAAGTCGGCGAAGTAGCCATGATGTCTCCGATTCTGTCCACAATAAACAGGGGCGCGGACGCGCCACTCACCTCTATTGTGCTACAACAGCGTGTGATCTGCAGCCCACCGTCTCGCGTGAGGTGCCCGACGGACAGGAAACGCCCAGGAAAAGATGCGACCATTAATGGCATGAAAGCTATTCTTCACACCTCCGCCGGCGACATCACCGTCGAGCTCTTCCCCAACCACGCCCCCAACACGGTTCACAACTTCGTGACCCTGGCCAAGGGCGAGCGCGAATGGGTCGACCCCTCAACCGGCCAGAAGACCTCCCGCCCCCTCTACGACGGCACCGTCTTCCATCGCGTGATCCCCGGCTTTATGATCCAGGGCGGCGACCCCCTCGGCACCGGAACCGGCGGCCCCGGCTACCAGTTCAACGATGAGATCCACCCCGAGCTGAACTTCAACGACCCCTACCTGCTCGCCATGGCCAACGCCGGCAAGCGCATGGGCAAGGGCACCAACGGCTCGCAGTTCTTCATCACCGTGGCCCCCACCCCGTGGCTGCTCGGCAACCACACCATCTTCGGTAAGGTCACCGACGAGGAGTCCAAGCGCGTCGTCGACGCCATCGCCACCACCCCCACGGGCGCGAACGACCGCCCCGTCACGGAGCAGGTCATCACCTCCATCGAGATCGTCGACTGACCCTCTCCCCCTTAATCCTCGACGAGGCCGGGGCCGCCCCCGCTGCTCAGTGCAGTGACCGGGAAGGTGCACCCCGGCCTCGTGCCTTACTCGCCTGCCGAAAGGGAAGCTATGAGCATGCCGAGCTATGGCCAGCGGTCGGACCCGCGCGCCGCCCCCGACTGTCCGCGCCACCCGGGCGTGCGAAGCGTCGACTACTGCAAGCGCTGCAACCGACCCATCTGCGTGGACTGTGCGATCCCGACCGAGGTTCGCTCGATCTGCGTGGATTGCACGTCCTCGAAGAAGCGGTGGATGCGGTCCGCATCGCGCGCGGCCGGAGCGCCGGTCGTCACCTACTCGATGATGGCGATCTGTGTCCTCATGTTTGCCCTCACGCTGCTGGCTCCCGCCCTCACGGACTCACTTGCCCTCGTGCCCGCTTATCTGATGGCGCGCCCGTGGACGGTCCTCACGGGCGCGTTCCTGCACGGAGGCCTGCTCCATATCCTGTTCAACATGCTGTCCCTGTACTGGGTGGGGCGCGCGATTGAGCCGGTCATGGGCTGGTGGCGTTTCCTTACCGTCTACCTGGTGAGTGCGTTGGGTGGCTCTGCTTTCATTCTCGCATGGTGCCTGATCCAGCCCTCCGAGGTATTCGTCAGTACGGTGGGTGCTTCCGCGGCTGTGTTTGGTCTTTTCGCGGCGGTCTTCGTCCTGCAGCGTCTGAGTGGGTCGGACACGACCGCCATCCTGACGCTGCTCGGCGTGAACCTTGTGTACGGCTTCATGGTCAGCGGTATCTCGTGGCAGGGGCACATCGGTGGCGCGATCGCAGGCTTGGCGGCGACGTGGTTGCTCGTCCGCCTTTCCCGTCCGCGCTCGGGCGTCACCGAGGCGGCGCAGAATCGCCGCCAGGCGCTCGTGGCGCTGGGGATGGTCGTGGGCATGATCGCGGTCAACGCGCTCGCTTTCCGCGTTCTGTACGAGGTCTACGGCGCCTAGCGCGGAAACATCCGATGGGCGCAAGCCATCTAAGGATGACCTAATATAGGGAGGGTCCGGCATAGAGTGCCGGGCCCTCCCTCATGCGCCCCCCCACAGGAGACACCATGACCAGCCCCTGGGACCTGTACGACCAGCTCATCGACGAGATTTCCCCCGACGTCACCATCACCCAGATCCTCACCGACGGTAAGTGGCGTCGCGTCGCCACCAGCGAGGACGGTGTCGGCATGGCCTTCGGCATGAACGTCCAATCCCGCCCGCGCGCGACCGAGGATCCCGGCGACCTCGTCGGTCGTCCCCTGCGAGACGTCGCCGCCCTCGCCAAGTCGTGGAACTTTGAGGATGCCGGCATCGGAATGGCCGCTGTCAACGCCTACCACTCCCATCCGGTGCGAGCCCTGGCCCACGGTTTCCGCGCCTGCGAGGAAAACAACTGGGGACGCACTTTCCACCCCTACGCGCCCCTCGTCGCCGGCAAGCGCGTCGCCGTCATCGGCCACTTCCCCTTCGCGGCCGCCGCCATGCCCGACGCCGCGCAGCTCAACATCCTCGAACGCAACGTGATCGACGGCGACTACCCCGACTCCGCGTGCGAGTACCTGCTCCCCGAGATGGACTTCGTCTTCATCTCCGGATCCGCCTTCGTCAACAAGACGATGCCGCGCCTCCTCGAGCTATCCTCCGACGCGCACACCGTCGTCCTCGGCCCCTCGACGCCCGCGTCCCCCGCGATCATTCACGCCGGAGCCACAACCGTCATGTCCTTCGCCAGCGCGCACCCCGAGCGCCTCGAAGACGGCCTCGCCGGACGCACGCTCCAAGGGATGTACGACGCAGGCATGAGGGTCCAGCTCAACAGGCCCTGACCCAAAACTCGGCCGTGGCCCGGCTGCCAGCCCCGGCCTCGCCGATACAACCCAAGAGAATGGTGGGGCGTCCCGACCGCAGTCGGAACGCCCCACACATACTCACCGGAGACGGCAGGCCTGCGCCCGCCGCGCCCTCATCAACGCCAACGCAGCGTCATCAGGAAGCCCACCATCATCGTGCCCAGGCCCACCGCGATATTCCACGCGCCCAGCTTCGGCACCGGGTAGGTGCCCGACGAAATGTAGTAGACGACAACCCACAGCAGGCCCAGGATCATCAGGGCCACGAAGGTGGGAGCCCACCAGGCCGGGCTGAGTGGAATACCGTCAGTCCAGTTCTGGATCTCGGTGTCGTCCTCGACCTCGTGTCCGTTCTTCTTACGCTTCTTGGATTCGGCCACGTCGGGTCCTCTCTGCTGGCCCGCGCGGGAAGACAAACCGCCCGGCGGTGATGAATTAGTCGCAACACTAGCGTAGTCTCGGACGTGGAAAGTGCCAAAGCGCAGCGCCACGGGAGGAGGAAAGATGCACGCACGCAGCGTCCGCCACATCGCAGGCGTCCTCGCCGTGACCGTCGCCTCCGGCCTCCTCTTCTCCGTCTCCGCGCTCCACGAACGCACAAGCCCCGCTGCCACATCCGACCTGTCGACCCTCGTGCGCAACCGCCAGGAACAAGTCAGAGTCCTCGAAAACGAGGTCTCCGGGCTCGATGCGCAGATTCAGGCCTTCTCCTCCGCCGCCCCTCAATCAGGCACCCCCGACGAAGATGCGTTCACCGCCCGCTCCACCCGTCCCGTCTCCGGACCCGGCGTCCAAATCACTCTCTCCGACGCGCCCCCCGGGCAAATTCCCGCAGGTGCGACCCCCAACGACCTCGTCATCCACCAGCAGGACATCGAGGACACCATGAACGCCCTGTGGAGTGGCGGCGCCGAGGCCATGACCGTCCAAGGCGTGCGCGTCACCTCCCGCACCGTCATCCGCTGCATCGGCAACGTGATTCTCGTGGACGGCACCAGCTATTCACCACCCTATGTGATCCAAGCAATTGGTGATCCTGCCACTCTGCGCGCGACGGTTACCGCAAGCCCACGTATGGTGAATTACCAGGCCTACGTGACGAAGTACGGCCTCGGGTGGGACATGCAGACCAAAGACTCCCTGAGCTTTGCGCCTGCCACTACCTCTCTGACAGTCAACTATGCAACCGTGGAGGAAACGAATGGGTGAACACGTCGCCCCAGCCTCGCCGACAAGCAAAAAGCGCTCCAACATCTTCTGGAACATCGTCGGTGTGGTTGGCGAACTGCTCATTACCTTCGCCCTCGTCATCGGGCTTTTCTCCGTCTGGCAGCTGTACTGGACGACCTACGAGGTCTCCGGGCAGGTCTCCCAGACCATCGCCTCGTACGAAGAAGAACACCAGCCTTCCAAGCGTGCCCTCGGCGAAGTCCGCACCGATGATCCACCCGCCTTCGAACGCGAAGTCGGCGACGGCGAGGTATACGGCCTCATCCACGTGCCGACCTGGGACTGGATGAAGATTCCGCTCGCGGAAGGCACCACCTCCTACGTTCTCGACCAGGGATGGGCCGGCCACTACGACATGACCACCCAGCCTGGCGGCGTCGGTAACTTCTCCGTTGCCGGCCACCGCCGTACCTACGGCAACAACTTCCGTTGGATCGATCGCCTTACCCAGGGCGACAAGGTCGTCGTGGAAGTCGACGACCACTACCTCGTCTACTCGATGGTCTCCTCCGAGATCATCGACGCCACCGACCCCACGCAGATGCGGGTTGTTGCCCCCGTTATCGACGACGTTTCCTGGTCCGAAACACCCACGGAACGCTGGATGACCATGACGACCTGCCACCCCGAGTACGGCAACTGGCAGCGCTACATCGTCCACCTTAAGTTCGAATCCTGGACCCCCAAGGACACGGGCGTCCCCGCCGAACTCGTCGACGAACCCACGAACTGAAGGACCCCACATGTACGCATGGATCTTCCGCCACCTGCCCGGACCCACCTGGTTTAAGGTCATCGAGTCCCTGGCCCTCATCGGCGCGGTTGTCGCCGCGCTGTTCACGTGGGTCTACCCCTGGGTCCAGACCTACCTGGAGCTGGGAGAAGCCTCCGTCGGCTGAGCTTGAGCTGCGCTTGATGGAAAGGGACGAGGCCGGGTCTGCCCGGCCTCGTGCCGTATCCGCGGGCGTGTGCGGGCGGATCCGTCTGTGCCGCTTCGCCCGGAGAGCGGACAGCGCCCGCGCGCCCACTGGGGGTGCGCCCTACGATGGATGCCGGAGAAGGGGCCACGGCCTCGTACACGAAGGGACTGGCGATGGTACGAATCCTCTGCGTCGACAACTACGACTCGTTCGTCTTCACGATCGTGGGCTACCTGCGCCATCTGGGTGCCACCGTGGATGTCGTGCGCAACGATGTCGTGGATCCCGAGTGGTTCGAGGCCGGCTACGACGGTGTTCTCATCTCCCCCGGCCCCGGGGACCCCAAGAGCGCCGGAGCCTCCCTGCAGACCATCGCTGACTGCGCGTCTCATGGTGTGCCGATGCTGGGCGTGTGCCTGGGACACCAGTCTCTCGGTGAGCTGTTCGGCGCGACAGTCGGGCACGCACCCGAACTCATGCACGGCAAGACCTCCGTCATCACGCACGACGGGCGAGGCGTGTTCGAAGGAGTCCCCTCGCCGCTGACCGTCACCCGCTACCACTCGCTGACGATCGACCCGGCGACGATGCCCGATGAACTTGAGGTCTCCGCGACCACCGACTCCGGTATCATCATGGGTGTGCGCCACCGCTCCCTGCCCCTCGAGGGCGTCCAGTTCCACCCCGAGTCCGTTACGACCCAGTCCGGGCACCTCATGTTCGCCAACTGGCTGACCGCCTGCGGCGATACCGCAGCTCGGGAGCGGGCCGCGTCCCTGAAGCCCGTCGTCGCGGAGCGTTTCAAGCTGTAGGTGTCGCCGGGGCTTCCTCCCTGCCCGGTTCCGACGACGTGTCGTTGCGCGCGTGTTTCGGCTCGCTTGCTCCGTCGTGTCCTGCCGGTTTTGCCGCTTCTATGTCGTCGAGGTGAGGGTTGTTGAGCTGTGGTTTTGTGGGCGGTAGGAGCTGTGCGGGATCATCGACGAGTAACTCAGCGATGCTGCGCGCCTCGGAGTGCGCCCTGCTTGTTGTCTGACTGTGCCGCATGTTGGTTGGTGCGCGTCGGCTGTGTTCCGGGCTCGGGGCCTGGCCATCCACCAATCCTGCAACCTCACCCAGGCCTGCGTCGGTCTTCCGGCGGTGTGATCGTGTGTTCTGGATAGGAACGGCTCTTGTGGATAGGTTACTTTCCCATCCGGAACGCAATAGCCTTTCCAGATAGTGGTTTCCCATCCAGTTTTCCGAGTGTCATAGCCGCCTCTCCTGACAACTCGCATTGATAACAGTGTGGGGGGGCTTGTTGCGCACCGCGGCCCGTGTAATCGCGCGTAAGTGCTGCCGGGGGGTGGTGTGGTCATTTTGTGCCCTGTGGCTCTGTCGCCCTGTGGCCCTGGGAGAGAGAGTGTGGTCGGCATGTCGGAGCCTCGTGTGGTGTAGCAACCCGTTTGATGTGATTCCTTGTCATGCGACCGCAATGTTGCTTGTTTTGTGGCGTTGGCGCGCCGGCAAGGGAGCATTCAATCCGCTCCGAGCTGGTGGAATGCTCCCTAACCGATGCACAGTCGCTTAACTGGTGTCATGCCGCCCCGGCGGGTGAAATGCCTGTGGATGCAGGAGGGTGCGGACAATCGGCTTTGCGGTGACGGTGCTCCACGCATGCTTAGGTGGGTGGTGGCTCGCGGCCCCTGATGACGCCCGGTGCGACGCGCCACAGAGATGCTGGCAGGCAGGCGGCAGCCTCCAGGCAACCAGTTCATGTCCGGGGCGATGCCACAGGCGTGCTGTCTGTAGGTGAACGCGGATAGGTTACGCATGTGCGGATAGGTTACGCGCACGCGGATAGCTTATTGACCTATCCGCAAGCTGATAGCCTATCCGTATCGTTACAACCTATCCGCGTAAGCGTAAGCCATGCGCGAGGGACACAGATTGTCTAGGGTCTGTCGCGTGAGACCGTGGCGCACAACGTTTCTGCAACTAATGGACGCCGTTGTCTGCGAACAGGTGTCGCCAGCAAACCGCAGTCAGGGTTGTGTGCAAGCGCCGTCACCTTTGCGAGAAACTCTCCGGTAGTACGTGCAACTGGTGAGGCACCTGCCGGTGTCTCAGCAGCAGTCCGTGCAACCGCTGGCACCTCTTCGGCCGCAGGTGAAACTGTTGGCACCTTTGTGGGAAGCTTTCGAGCCATAGATGAAACCGTTGACGCCTTTGCTGGCGAAATTTGCTTGACATTTATGCTTTTGAGGTTGACAGAGGTGTCATGGGTTTCATGGCTTCGTCAAGATGACCTAACGGTGGTGCCAGCGGTTACGCGATCTTCATGAGAGGTTCCATCAGAGGTGCCGGTGGTTTCAAGCCTTGGTATGCGTGACCAGGCAGTGGCGTTGTTGGTTTCGGGAGATGGTGCGTGTGACCCGGCAGTGGCGTTGTTGGTTTCGGGAGATGGTGTGCGTGACCCGGCAGTGGTGCCTGCGGTTTCATACGGGGCCGAACCCGCGTTGTCAGTGGTGCCACTGGTTTCAAGTGAACATGGGCTCTGTGCGGCAACGTCGTCTCGGGTGGCATGACCCGTCGAAAGACCTCAACGAACGAGCCAATGCTTTTAACGAAAGCGTGCGTGACCCGGCAGTGGTGTCGTTGGTTTCAAGCGTTGGTGTGCGTGAGCCGGCAGTGGTGTCGTTGGTTTCAAGCGTTGGTGGGGTGACGTGGTGACGACGGTGCTGTCGATCTGCTTGTGGGAGGTACTTCCGACAGGGGCAAGTATCCGGATAGGTTACGCGCATGCGGATAGCTTATTTGCCTATCCGGATGCCGATAACCTATCCACATCGTCACAACCTATCCGCGTAAAGGATAGGTTCTTGGTGGGTCTGTTTTGGTCCGCGTCGCAGCACAGCACCTATTTGCCAAGTGACTGGTCGGCTGATCTGCGTTCTGGAGGCCAACATGCGCACGCCCCACATCCAGTGAGGCCCGCGCCGCAGGATTTCTCCTCGCAGGCGCGGGCCTCACCGATCAACGGGATAACCGATCAACGGGATAACCGATCAACGGAATCACCGAGCGATGGAACAACCGCTACGCGGGTCCGGGACCTACTCAGCCCCGCTTGTTGTTCCCGCCGTTGTTGCCGCCGTTGTTGCCGGTTTGTTCACCTTTCGACACCTTGAGCTTCACGGTGGAGTTCTTGTCGACCTTCGAGCCCTCACCGGGCTCGACGGACAGGACCTGGCCGGCGGGCTGGTTGCCCGCGACTTCCTCGACGGTGACGTTCAGGCCGAGAGCCTTCAGCTGCGCCTCGGCGTCTTCACGGCCCAAGCCGACGACGGTGGGAATCTCCACCTGAGCGGGCTTACCGCTCGAGATGGACACGCCGACGGTGGTGCCCTTCTTGACCTTCGTTCCGGTCTCGGGGTCCTGCGCGACGATGCGGTCCTTCTCCTTCTCGGAGTCCACGCTCGTCACGTTGCCCAGCTCCAGGCCGGCACCCTTGAGGGTGCTGCGTGCCTGGTCCTGGGTCATGCCCGACAGGTCGGGGACCTCCACCTCGTCGGAGCCGGAGGACAGGTATGCGCGTATCGTCTGTCCAGCCTTCACCTTCGAACCGGGGGAGGGGTTGGTCTGTGCAACCTTGCCTTCGGGGACGGTGTCGGAGGCAACCTTGCTGCTGTCAAGCTCCCACTTCAGGCCGAGGGCCTCGACGGCCTTACGGGCGTCGTCGGGACTCATGCCGACAAGGTTGTCGGGCAGGGTCACCGAATCGGGGCCGGAGGAGATGGTGACGCGCACAGTTGCGCCCTTCGTAGCCTGTGTGCCGGCCGTCGGGTCGGTCGAGGCCACGGAGCCCTCGTTCACGGTGTCGGAGGCGACCTTGTCGGGGTTGAGTTCCCAGGTGAAGCCGGCAGCTTCGATCTGCGCCTTCGCTTCGGCCTGGGTGAGGCCGACAACGTTGGGGACCGCGATCGTCTCGGGTTCGGCGGCACCCCGCATGAGGGCCCACACCGATCCACCGATGATGCCAAGCGCGGCGAGCAGCAGGAAGACGATGATTGCCGTGCGGCGCTTGCGGGAACTCGGGGCGTCGTCGTCCGCGTCCGCTGTGGCGACCGCGGGCATCGACGTGGATGTCGCCGCCGTGGCCGGGGCGGGGGTGTGCGGGGCAACGGCGGCCATCGGCGTGGTCGCAGCGGTCTGGGCACCAGCCAAGCCGGCGGCAGGTAGAACCTCGGTGGCCCACGAGTCCGCTGGCGGGGCACCCACGTCCATTCCGCGGGCGACGCGCTGCAGGTCGGAGAGCATCGCGGCGGCGCTCGGGTAGCGGTCGTCGCGGTTCTTAGCCAGGGCCTTGAGCACCACGCGGTCGAGGGAGTCCGGAATGTCGGACAGGATCGACGAGGGCGTGGGCGGGATCTGCTCGACGTGCTGGTACGCGACGGCAACGGCAGAGTCGCCCTTAAAGGGCGGGCGGCCCGTCAGCAGTTCGAAGAGCAGGACACCCGTCGAGTACAGGTCGGAACGCGCATCGACGGTCTCGCCGCGAGCCTGTTCCGGGGAGAGGTACTGGGCGGTGCCCACGACGGCGTTCGTCTGCGTCATGGTGGCCTGCGAGTCCGTGAGAGCGCGGGCGATGCCAAAGTCCATGACCTTGACCTTGCCCTCCGACGTCAGCATGATGTTGCCGGGCTTGATGTCGCGGTGCACCAGGTGGCTCGCGTGCGAGTACTGGAGGGCGGACAGAACGCCCGACACGATCTCGATGGCCTCGTTGATTGGAACCGCCGTGCCGTCGGAGATGAGATCCTTGACCGTGTGTCCCTCCACGTACTCCATGACGATGTAGGGAACCGCGATCGAACGGCCAGTCGCGTCCTCGATGATCTCCTCGCCGGTATCGTAGACGGCGACGATGTTCGGATGATTCAGCGACGCTGCTGACTGCGCTTCGCGACGGAAACGCGCCTGGAAGATCGAATCCTGCGCCAGGTCGCGCCGCAGCATCTTGATGGCGACGACGCGCGAGAGACGAGTGTCGAAGCCCAGGTGGACTTCGGCCATTCCGCCGCGCCCGATGAGCGAGCGAATCTCGTACCGGCCAGCTAGACGGTGGGCCATGGGCTCTGCCATGTCCTAACCTCCTCGGTAATGTGTGCTCCCGCACTTGGTTGAATCAGGGAGCCGAGCATGTATTTGATCGTAATAGCTGAGAGCGCGATCAGCGCAATCACGATGATTGCGACGACTGCCGCGCGAATGATCTGCCTGGATGGTGGGATGGGTGGTGCGACCACGCTGCGCGAGTATGTGGTCTTGGCCGGCGGGCGCGTCCCGAGAGCCGATCGGGCGTCGAGCGCGTGCCAGCGCGGGCCGCGCGTGGTCATGTCGGGTCGAGGCTCGTACACGGATCGGCGTGGACGAGACGACGGATTGGCGCTCCGAGGCTGGGGGACAGTCCCGTAGACGCGGGGCGTCGAGCCGGTTGTGGCGCGCGGTGACGAGCCCTGGTTTGCCTTATCGCGGCGAGGCTGCTCGGAGCGGGGCTGGGGGATGGCGGGAGTGTTGCGCTGCGCGGCCTTGCGCTGTGCCAGCTCGGCCTCGCGGCGGGTACGTGCTTCTTCGAGTTCACGCTGACGCCGTTCTTCTTCTTCGCGGGCGAGGCGCGCGCGGCGCTCCGCTTCTGCGGCGTCTTCGGCCTGGCGGCGCTCCGCGCGCTGGCGCAGACGCTCGGCAAGGGCGGCGCGGCGGTCCTCAGACGCGGGGGCAGTAGACGAGGATGCTTGCGCGGCCACGGCCGGAGAGCCCTGTGTGGGCGCGGAGAGGGGGCGGGAGGTCGGAAGGACTTCGGCCTCGTCGAGGACGCGTGGGACAGCGGCGTGGCGGCCCGTGACCGGGATCGCCGAGGAAGATGGCGCGATCGTCGTCGCCTCGTCCAGGACAGGAACAGCGGCATGTCGACCCGTGGTGGTGCGCACCTTGGGGGTGAGCCCTGAGGGAGGCTGCAGCATGTCCTCGGGTAGTGTGCGGCGCCTCAGGTGGCGAACCGGCGCGACGATCGGCACCGAGGGCTGGACGGGGGTGCGGACCTCCGCGGGGCGCTGTGCGGCCTTCGGCAGGGGGAGGGGGCGAGGAGTGACGGAGATGCCCATGGCTTTGGCGGCTGCGGCGATCTCGCGGACGGCGGCCGACCCGGACTCGGGGCGCTTTGCGGGATCCTTTTCCAGCAGGTGCAAGATGACGTCGGCGAGAGGTTCGGGAACGAAGTCGGGGAGGGGCGGCACGGGGTCGTTGACGTGTGCGAACGCAATGTCCACCTGAGTTTCACCCGTGAACGGACGTCGCCCGGCCGCTGCCTCGTAGGCAATGACGCCGAGGGCGTAGAGGTCACCGATGGGGGTGGCGACCTCACCCATAGCCTGTTCCGGCGGCAGGTACTGGGCGGTGCCCATAACCATGCCCGCGGCAGTCAGGTTGACCTGGCCGGTGGCACGCGAGATACCGAAGTCAGTCAGCTTCACCATGCCATCAGGGCGAACAAGGATGTTTGCGGGCTTGATGTCGCGGTGGACGACGCCAGCGCGCGCCGCGGCACCCAGTGCCATGGCGACCTGGATGAGGATCGGCATGAGGTACTCTGGCTCTATGCGCGAGCCGCCGCGCAGGTAGTCCGTCAGCGGGTAGCCGTCGACGAGCTCCATAATGATCCAGCCTATGCCGTCCTCCTGGCCCGAATCCTGTGTGTTCGCGATGTTCGGGTGGGAAATCGACATCGAGTTGCGGGCCTCGAGGCGCAGGCGCGACAGGGAGAGCTCTTCGCCGGCAAGCTCGGGACGAAGAACCTTCGCGGCGACGATGTGTCCGCTCACCCGGTCTCGGGCCTTCCAGACCTCGCCCATGCCGCCCTGAGCGATCGGGGTGAGCAGCGTGTAGCGACCGCCGAGCACTCGCCCGGCACCTGACGTCATGCGTGGAACGCTCACCTGAGCCCCGCTTCCAGGACAGCCCGAGCGATCGGGCCGGCCACGTCGCCACCGTGCGGGGTGGGGTCGGTGTCGTCGCCCTCGACGAGGACGGCGAAAGCGATCTGCGGATTGTCCGCGGGCGCAAAACCGATGGCCCACGCGTTAGCGCGGTCCCCGTCGCCGGTCTCAGCGGTGCCGGTCTTGGCGGCCACGGATACGTTCGGGAGCGCCATCGTCGTGCCCGTGCCGTAGGGCTGTGACACGACGGCTTCCATCATGGCGCGCAGCTTTGAGGCCGTCTCCGCGGAGATGGGGCGTCCACCATCCGTGGGGGTGGTCGTGCGAACGACCTGGTTGTCCGCGTCGACAATCGAATTGATGAGGAACGGCGTCATCATCTGTCCCTCGTTGGCGATCGTTTGGGCGACTTGAGCCATCTGCAGGGGCGTCGTCTGGACCGTGTACTGCCCGATCGAGCTCATGGCGAGCTGCGCGGCATCGGCGTCAGCCGGGAAAACGGAGGGGGTCACGGACAGCGGGATCTGTGACTCGCGGCCGAAGCCGAATCGGTTCGTGACGTCGGTGAGCTGCTGGTTCGTCAGCTGCTCGGAGGCCAGGACGAAGGTCGTGTTGCACGATCGGGCGAAGGCCTCTGTGAGTGTGGGATTGCCGTCGCCGCAGGTCGAGGACTCGATGTTGGAGACCTCGGTCGCGGTTCCGGGCAAGGTCGTGGAAACGGGCGAAGACAAATGAGTCTCAGGTTCGGCGAGGCCGTTTTCGAGCAGGGCGATCGTCGTGAGGACCTTGAACGTCGATCCGGGCGCGTATCGCTCGGAGATCGCGCGGTTGAGCAGCGGGTTGCTGGGGTCCGAGGAGAGCGTGGAGAATGCGTCCGAGACCGCGCCCGCGTCGGAGGAGGCGAGCTGGTTCGGGTCGAAGGTCGGAGCGGAGTACATGGCCAGAACCGAGCCGGTCTTCGCGTCGAGAGCCACGACGGCACCCTTGCGGTTAGCGAGCGCCTCGGCCGCTGCCTTCTGCATGTCCGCGTTGAGCGTGAGTTCCACGCCCCCACCCTGGCGGTTCTGTCCAGTCAGGAGGTTACGCAGACGCTGGCCGAGCAGCGTCTGCGACTGGCCGTCCAGCACGTCCTCTTCGGCGGCTTCGATTCCGGTCGACGTGTTGCCGACGGACGAGAAGTAGCCGGTGACCGAGGCATACAGGGGACCTTCGGAGTAGGAACGCGCGTAGCGCTTAGAATCGTCTTCGCGTTCGGAGGAGGCAATCGCCGTCTTTTCGACGATGATCGGGCCGCGGTCGGTTTCGGCCGCGTGCAGGATCGTGCGCTGGTTGCGTGCGTCGGCGTTGAGCGAGGATGCGGAGACGAACTGCGTGTTCGTGACGCCCACGCCGAGTAGGGCGAACATCAGCAGGACGATGATGAAAATCTTGCGAATCTGATTGTTCATGGCTTACTCACCCACTCCTACGGCCGGTTGGACTCCCGAGTTCCACGGCGCGGGGGTTGAGGCCGGGCGCCTGGCTGCGTCCGACACGCGGATCAGCAGGGCGACGGTGATCCACGAGGACACCATCGACGAGCCACCTGCCGCCAGGAACGGGGCCGTCAGGCCGGTCAGAGGAATGATGCGTGTGATGCCGCCGAGCACCACGAAGAGCTGAATGGCCAGCGAGAAGCTTAGGCCGGTCGCCAGGAGCTTGCCGAAACCGTCGTGCACCGTCAGTGCCGCGCGCAGTCCGCGCTCGATGAGGATCAGGTACAGGACCAGGATGGCGGCCGTGCCGGTCAGCCCCAGCTCTTCGGCGAAGGAGGACAGGATGAAGTCCGAGTTCGCCAGCGGCACCAGCTGCGGGTAGCCGCGGCCCCAACCGGTGCCCATGAGGCCTCCGGAAGCTTGACCAAACAGGCCCTGGACGAGCTGGTAAGACCCGTTCTCGTATACCTCGGGGTCGAGGGCGTTGAGCCAGATGTTGAAGCGCGTCTGCACGTGGCTGAAGGACTTCACCGCCACGAGGACGGCTGGAACGAAGAGCGTGAAGCCGATGACGAGCCACGACACGCGGTTCGTTGCGACGTACAGCATTGCGACGAAGAGGCCGAAGAAGAGCAGCGATGTGCCGAGGTCACGCTGCAGCACGAGGATCGCGATGCCGATCAGCCACACGACCATGATCGGGCCGAGATCGCGTGCGCGCGGCAGGCGCATCCCGAGGAACCTTCGGCCGCCGATCGCCAGGTTGTCGCGGTTGGTCACGAGGTATCCGGCGAAGAAGATCGCCAGCGTGATTTTCACGAGCTCGCCGGGCTGGACAGAGATGGGGCCCAGATGAATCCACACGCGCGCGCCGAAAGTCTCCTGGCCCAGGCCCGGAATCATCGGCAAAAGAAGCAGGAACAGTGACAGGGCACCGAAGGTGTAGGTGTACCTGCGCAGCATGCGGTGGTCGCGCAGCGCGATCAAAATGATCGCAGCGATAACGATTGCGATGCCCACGAACAGCGCCTGGCGGAATCCCACCACGGGTTCGTCCCTGCGGGCGTAGGACAGGTCGAGCCGGTAGATCATCGCCAGCCCGAGGCCCGTCAGAGCGACCGCGACCGGCAGGATGACCGGGTCCGCGTAGGGTGCGAGGAAGTGCACGCCGACCTCGGCGATGATGGCGAGCACAACGAGCACGCCGACCTGCGTCAGCAGGTTCGGGGGGATTGCCCCGGTGTAGTTCAGCGACGTGAGCACGTAGCCGGCGATGCCGATCGCCAGAGCCAACCCCATGAGGGTCAGCTCGAGGAAGCGGCGAGGCCGGGCGGGCGCGATCGATACGGTAGCCATTAGGAGTCGCCCCCGCTCTGCTCCCCTGACTGGGGCGTGCCGGACTGGGGCATGCCCGACTGGCTCGTCGAGGACGAGGGGGATGAGACCTTGTCGGCCACAGAGCGCCTGAGGCCCTCGATGTAGGAGTCAATGTCGGCGCGCGAGGAACGCAGCACTGGCGTGTCGAGGCGCTGGCGGTCGACGGGGGACAGGTCAGCGAGGGCGACATTCGAGACCTCGACCGCGTGCGACAGCTGCCACGGGCCGATCGCCTGAGGAATGCCCTGGTAGATGACGACGTACCCGTCCTGGCCGATCGCGTAGTACTGGGTCTGCGTCCACTTCCACGACAGCCACGAGGCCGCGACGACGAGGACCGTCACCAGCGAGATGAACACGGGGGTCCACCAGGAGGAACGGGGCTTGAGGTCGATGGGGGCCTCGTCCTTGTCGGAAACGATGTCCGAGGAGGAGGAACCCAGGGCGGCAGCGCGTGCAGCCGCGCCGTCGCCTCCGCGTGACTTGGCGTTGCGGTCGATGGCCGCGGCACCGACGATCTGCGGGGGAGCGGGCGGGAACGTGCCGGCGGAAACGATGTCCGCGATGACGCACGTGATGTTGTCGGGGCCGCCGCCCAGAAGGGCCAGGCGGATCAGCTCTTCGGCGCACTCACCCGGATCGTCGATGTCGGCCATGACCCGGCCGATTGTCTCGGGGGAGACGAGGCCGGACAGGCCGTCAGAGCACAGCATCCAGCGGTCGCCGACGACGGCCTCGCGGATCGTCTCGTCGGGGGCGACGTCGGCCTGCGCATCGCCGAGGATCTTCAGGACGACGTTGCGGTTGGGGTGGTGTTCAGCTTCCTCGGGCGTGATCTGGCCGGTGTCGACCAGGTACTGCACGAAGGAGTGGTCGGTCGTGACCTGCGTGAGCGTGTCGCCGCGCAACACGTAGGCGCGCGAGTCGCCGATGTGAACCATGGCGAGGCGGTTGCCGCTGCGCATGAGCGCAATGCAGGTGGTGCCGAGGCCCTCGAGGTCGCGGTCGCGGCTCGAGCGGTCGGTGAGTTCCTCGTGCGCGTCGAGGAGTGCCTCGCGCAGCAGGGGCAGCATCGAGTCGGCCGGGTGCGAGTCCGTGTCGAGGGGCACGAGGTGCGCGAGGGCGACCGAGGAGGCGATGTCGCCGCCCGCGGGGCCGCCCATACCGTCGGCGAGGACGAGGAGGTTTGAGCCGGCGTAGCCGGAATCTTGGTTGTTGGAACGTACGAGGCCCACGTCGGAGCGGGCAGCGTAGTGGAATTGAACGGCGTTTCCTGACATATCAACCCACCAATTCGAGAGTCGTCTGGCCGATACGGATGACGTCACCGATCTTGAGCTGACGCGGTGTGCTCAGTCGTTCGTCGTCGATGAAGGTGCCGTTTCGGCTGGAGAGGTCTTCGATCCACCAGCCGTCGGACTGGGGGGTCAGGGCCGCGTGGCGGCTGGAGGCGTACTCGTCTTCGAGCACGAGGGTGCACGCGGGGGAGCGGCCGATGACGATGGGGGCTTCGCCGAGTGGCAGCATGGTGCCAACGAGCGGGCCGCCGGTCACCAGGAGATCCTTGGGGGCCAGCGGGTTCGAGGAGGTGCGCTTCTTGTCCTTGCGCTTGTCGTGGGAGGCTTTACGGCGTGACGTGGCCTTGTCGCGTCCCTTTCCGCGCGGGGTGACGACGGTGCCGAAGATATCGCGTCGCAGGGTGTTGACAGCCGCGAGTACGAGGAGCCACAGGAGCACCAGGAACCCGATGCGGAAGACAGTGAATGCGAGGTCGGTGGTCACTTCATTAAACTCCGCTCTGGTCTGGGTGGGTCCAGAAGAGGATCTTGGTGCGTCCGATGACGATCTGGTTGCCGTCGAGCAGGGTCGCTGCGTCGATGCGGTGGCCTTCGACGAAGGATCCGTTGGTGGATCCAAGGTCGGTCGCGATGACGCCGGTGGGCGTAATGCGCAGCTCAAGGTGGCGACGTGAGACGCCCGAATCGTTGACGACGATGTCGGCTTCGGAGCCGCGTCCGATGACGGTTACTGGCTCGGTGAGCAGCCACTTTTCACCGTCGACGTCAATGATGGGGTGTTCGGGGGATGCGGACGAGGCCGTGGCGGGGGCAGCGGGTCCCCTGCGGTTTTCGGCGTCGACCTTGAGGGTGCCGCTGGGCTCGGATGCGTCGGCGATGAATTCGATCGTGACGGGGCCGAGGAGGGAGTAGCTGTTTGCTGAGGCGTGCTCGGTGGCCTGCTGGGCGAACTCGTCGGCGAGGACGTCAAGGGACGCTTCGAGGGAGGCCAGGTCGGCGCGCGAGGCGTAGACCGTGAAGTGGTTCGCGGCGATGATGCGGGAGGCGGAGACTTCCTGGACGGATTCGTCCATGGCGCGGCGGATCGCCGTGGTGATGTCCACGGGCTTGATCCCCGACCGGAACACGCGTGAGAAGGCGCCGTTGACGCCTCTCTCGACGGCGCTCTCGAAGCGGTCGAAGATGCTCATAGTCGTGCTCTCCTCATTCCCCCGCGCCCTGTGCGCGACGTACGTTCTGTCTGGAAGCGCAGCCGCTCCCGGTTACAGTCTAACCGGCGTGGGAAGCGCTGTGGCCTCATCTGCCGGGATGTTCCCGATGAGCAAAGGCTCAGCATTCGTTCCGGATGCGCGCCACGACGGGGAATACTCCGCAATGGTGCGACTGTGACTTCTGGTGTAAATGTTACATGTGTGACGATAAGTGTGTGCGAGCAAACAGAGTGTGGACACTCGCAGCGTCGCGCTGTTGGCTTAGGGAGCGCGTCGGGCGCGCCGCGCGGGATAACGACGTGGGTGCGCCTGCCGGATGGCGGGCGCACCCACGAGCGTCGTGAGATGAGAAATGTGGTCAGGCCGTGGCGTTAGCGCAGCCCAGCAACGGCCTCGGACCGATCAGAAGTCCCAGTCCTCATCCTCGGTGTCCACGACCTCGCCCATCACGTAGGACGAGCCGGAACCCGAGAAGAAGTCGTGGTTCTCGTCCGCGTTGGGGCTCAGGGCCGCCAGGATTGCGGGGTTCACGTCGGTGGCATCGGCGGGGAACAGGGCCTCGTAACCCAGGTTCATGAGTGCCTTGTTCGCATTGTAGCGCAGGAACTTCTTGACGTCCTCGGTCAGGCCGAGCGGATCGTACAGGTCCTCCGTGTACTGCTCCTCGTTCTCATAGAGCTCGTACAGCAGCGAGTACGTGTAGTCGTGCAGGTCGTCCTGGCGCTCCTGGCTCGATTCGTTGACGGCCAGCTGGTACTTGTAGCCGATGTAGTAGCCGTGGACGGCCTCGTCGCGGATGATGAGGCGAATCAGGTCGGCCGTGTTCGTCAGCTTCGCGTGCGAGCTCCAGTACATGGGCGCGTAGAAGCCAGAGTAGAAGAGGAAAGACTCGAGCATCGTCGAGGCGACCTTGCGCTTCTCCGCGTCGTTGCCGTCGTAGTAGGACTTGATGATCTCGGCCTTCTTCTGCAGGGCCTCGTTCTCGTTCGACCAGCGGAAGGACTCGTTGATCTCCTCCGTGGACAGCAACGTTGAGAAGATCGACGAGTAGGACTTGGCGTGCACCGACTCCATGAACGCGATGTTTGTGTAGACGGCCTCCTCGTGCGGGGTGCGAGCGTCCGGGATGAGCGACACCGCGCCGACCGTGCCCTGGAGCGTGTCCAGCAGGGTCAGGCCCGTGAACACGCGGTTCGTCATGAGCTGCTCGTCCTTGGTGAGGGTCTTCCAGCTCGGCAGGTCGTTCGACAGCGGAATCTTCTCAGGTAGCCAGAAGTTACCCGTCAGGCGATCCCAGACCTCAAGGTCCTTGTCGTCTTGGATCTTATTCCAGTTGATGGCCTCGAACACGGGCTCGGTCGCCATGGGGGCTCCTATAAGTACGCTGTCGGACGGACGAGGTCGGGGCGACCTCGCGTATAGGCTCCAGGATAGTGGGTGCGAGGCTCGCGACGAGGCCGGTGGACCGTGTTTCGTGGACGAGGTCACCTCGGTGGAGGTCAGGGCGGCGTCGTGTCCGCCATGACGACGCCCACCTTCGCGAACGTTGATGCCGCGCTCGCCAACCGGGACTGACGACGAATGCTCAGGCGCGTGACCTTCGGGCTCGAGGGGGCTCGGAGTGTTGCGATCGTCGGTGGTTTCGGCGCGGGACTGGGCTATCTCCTGACTCTGCACCTCATGACGGACGAGCTGGCGCTCTTCTTCTTCCTTCTGAACGAGGCGTCGGAGCTGAGCGGATACGCCTCCGCGTTCCTCCGGATCGCGCTGTTTCATCGGGTGTTGCCTCCCGCTGTACGCCTGACCCTCATCCTCCTGCCCAAGCGATGCCCTCACCGGGGTAGTTCCGTCATGGACTCTATTCGGATGTCTGTGCTGGTAGGCCCCGTTCTCTTCACTCGTATGGAGCTGACACATTGACCTGATCGTCCCGTGTAAGCCATTGCCACGACGTGTGCTATGGCTATATCCTGACCATTAAAAATGTGGCGCATCGCGCGCCTGACAGTTGCCTTGTAAGGAGTGAATAATCAACGGACAGCGCTATGGTGAGGGCGTGACATATCAGCCCTTAGAATTCGCCGCAGTCTCCAGGCCCTACCGTCTGGGGAACGATCAGTTGCGTCGCTACAACCGCGTGCGCTCCGGGCAGCAGAAGCAGGGGCGCATCAATCTCGCCATCGATATCGTCACCGTCCTGCTCATCGTGTCCCTGAGTACGGTCGTCGCCATCGTCGAGCTGTCCTCCATGCCCGATCCGGTGACCGAAAAGCTCGCCGCACTGACTCTTGGCCTCCTTCTCGGTGGGGGCCTGATCCTCCTTGCGCTACTCACCGCCCTCATCGTCGTGGCGCGCCGGTGGCACCAGGAATGGGATGGCAACGAAGACCTCGTCATCTTCTCCAACTCTCACGCAGCTCTGCGCGCTGCCCGGCGCGACGGCGCCATCCTGACGGCCTGCGCACGCATGCGCCTCGCGTGGTTTATCGGATTCCTCGCCGTCGGGGGTATCGCGATCGCCACCGAATCCGCACTCTTGGCCGCTCTCGTCTCCCTGCCTCTCGCGATGGGCCTCCTGGACTCGTGGCGTTCCTGCCAGGCGCTGCGCAGGATCTTGGCCCGAACGCTCTGATTCACCGGTCAATCCGCGCGTGCACCTGCGAGCCTGCCAGCCGGTAGGCTTGTGGGCATGACGAATCCCCTCATTGATTCCCTCGTGTCGATCATCGAACAGCGGCCCGAGGATCACCCCCTGCGCGAGCATCTCGCGGAACTCCTGATCGCTGAGGGGAGGGGCGGCGAAGCCATCCCTCATCTCGCCGTCATTCTCGCCGCCGACCCGACCAACGAGCGCGTCGCTGCCCTCATGCGCAGCGCCCTCGGCGCACCCGAGGCCCCCGCTCCGGCGGCTGGTGTCTCCCCTGACGAGGCGGCCCCGGCCTCGGAGAGTCCCGTGGCCGAAGATTCCCCGGCGTTTACCGAAGACACCGTGCCCTCGACCCCTGCTGTCGACGCGGCCGTGGCGTCCGCCGCGGAACCGGCTGAAAAACCCGTCCCCCACCCCCAGGACGCGTCCCAGATTCAGGGCGTACCCGACGGCGGCGCTGCCGACGAGTCCACTGCGGCGGCCCACGCCTCGGAGGATGCAGGCATTCCCGCGATCGTGACGGTGCATCCCTCGGCCTTCCCGCATGCGACCGAGGAAGCGGCCCCCGGCGAGGAAGACGCTCCGGCGGCTGAGGCCGGAGACGAGCGTGATGGCGCCGCTCATGCCGATGGCGCCAAAGAGCAAAGCTTCGACTGGAAGAGTGCCGAGAAGCAGGTCGGCGGGCCTGCGCCCGCATTCGTGAAGCAGGGGGAAGTCGAAGGCGAAATCGAAGTTGACGACAAACCCCAGGGTGAGGGTTGGGACATCGAGAGTGTGACGTCAACGCTGGAGGACGTGGGCGGCATGCAGTCCGTCAAGGACCGCCTCACCACGGCCTTCCTGGCCCCGCTGCGCAACCCGGAAATCCGCAAGCTCTACGGCAAGAGCCTCAACGGCGGCCTGCTGCTGTACGGTCCTCCCGGATGCGGCAAGACCTACATCGCCCGCGCTCTCGCCGGCGAGGTCGGCGCCGCATTCATGAACGTCAGGATCAGCGATGTCATGGCACGCTACCTCGGTGAATCGGAAGCTAACCTCCACGAGCTCTTCGAGACCGCGCGTGCCAACGCACCCGTCGTGCTCTTCCTCGACGAAATCGATGCGATCGGCATGCGGCGATCGCACGCCGGATCGTACTACATGCGACCGATCACCAACCAGCTCCTCATGGAACTGGATGGCATCGGATCCGATAACGAAGGCGTTTTCATCCTCGCCGCCACCAACACCCCGTGGGACGTGGACTCCGCGCTGCGCAGGCCCGGACGCTTCGACCGCAGCGTCGCCGTCCTGCCACCCGACGGCCCCGCCCGACAGGCAGTCCTCTACCACCACCTCAAGTCCCGCCCCGTCGAAGGCATCGACCTGGGCCACCTCGTGCAGCGCACCCAAGGATTCACCGGTGCCGACCTGGCCCACCTGGTCGACAGCGCCGTCGAATACGCGATGATGGACTCCGTGCGTACCGGCAATGTGCGCATGGTGACCATGCACGACTTCCTGAGGGCTCTGGAGCAGATTCGGCCCAGCGCTGGGCCCTGGTTCGTGACCGCCCGCAACTTCATCGAATACGGCAACCGAGACGGCCAATACGACGACCTCGCCGAGTACATGAGGGCAAACAACCTCATGTGAGGTGGTGGGCGGTGTCAGTACGCCGCCCACCACTCGCCGTTTGCTCGTTGAGACCGAGGAGGATCGATGTCCAACGATGACATCCAGGGGCGGATTGAGCGCGCCTATTTCTTGATCGACATCAAGCGTCCCCAACAGGCCATCGAAGAGCTCGCCACGATCCCTCAGAGCGATCCGGAGGTCGCGGCGCGAGTGAATTGCGCCCTCGCCCAAGCCCACCTGACCCTCGATCAGAAGGAAAAGGCGTATGAGTGCGCCCGACGAGCCATCGAAGCCTCGCCCAATCACGCGATGGCGCTGTACTGGCTGGCGCACCTAGAGCCGGATTCTCGTCGCGCGCTCGACCATGCAACACGCCTCGTCGAGAGCAGTCCAGAATTGGGTCCTAGCCATGCCACGAAGGCCCGCGCTCTTGCGCGTAACCACCGGTGGGAGGAGGCGCTGCACGCAGCGCGTGAAGCCGAGAATCTCGACCCCGAAGACTCCTTTGTGCTCAACACCCTTGGCAGGGTGCTCGCCAGGGATGACGAGAAAGCAGCGCTCGAAGTCTTCCAACGCGTCCTCGCGCTTGAGCCGGAAAATGTGGCCGCTCGAGAATCCATCGCTTCCCTCGAAGCAGGCGACCACGCCGACGCCAGCAGCCGCCTGTACCGCGACCTCCTCGAGGAGAACCCCGCCGCCAACGTCTACGAAAATCAGCTGCACTGGCTGGTGTTCAAACCGCTGTTCACCCTGTGCTTGGGCCTGTCGGTCGCCTACCTGATCGGCTGGTCGATTGCCGGTCTCGTCTACGCGCTCGGCAGTCGTCAGGTAGCCCTCATCGTTGGGCTGGCGTGGACCGCACTGTTTCCCCTGCGCGCCATGGGCTCCGCAGTACGCCAGCACATCTCGCGGGTCGCCGCCGGTCAGGGCAAGAAGCGCCGCGACGTCCTGAACCTCGCGTTCAAGCGCCGCCCCATCGGCGCGAGGGTTGCGACGATCTCGATCGCAACCCTCGCGCTCACCCCCGCAGCATTCGGGGTCGTGAGGTACTTCGTTCCCGCCTCCTCGTGGTGGACGGCCGTGGGTGTGCCCATCCTCCTCATGGGCTGCGGATGGGTCGGTGCCGCCGTTGCCCGCTACATGATCTTCGTGCGTCAACGCTGACGAGCGGGCCGCACGAAGCGTCTCAGCCCTTCGAGAGCCTCTCGCGTGCGGCGCCCGCACCAAACGTCAGCGCGGTCAAAGCGGCCTCCAGGCCGCCCAGGACCAGCCCCTGCCTCGTATGAGCGAAACGTGACCCCTGTGCGCGGCGACGCTCACCGCGGCGGAACAGCCAGCGCTCCACGCCGACGGTGATCATCGCCGAACCTAGAGCAGCGCCCGCGAGAACCGCAAGCTCGGACGGGTCCGCCTCCGTGACGCCGTCGAGCGGATCCTCGCCTGCGACGGGAGACGCCTTCGAGCAATCCGCGTCCTCGTCGTCGTAAGGCGTAAGGGCGGAGGGCTCCGGTAGCTGCGCTACCATCGACCAGCCCAGCACGCCCAGCAAGCCCGCCTTCACGAGGCCGCGCAGCGGGCGAGAACGAACGTAATCCGGCAGCGCATACCAGGCGACGGTCGCGCCCACGCCCGCCGCGAAGCCCGCGACCCGAGTCGGATCCACCGACGCAACGCACGGACAAGAACAGGTTGTCGACACGGTCATAGTCGTTCCTTTCAATAGGTGAGCGCGCGAATCAATCCGCGAGCAAGTCAAGTAGGTGAGAGACGACCTTTCCGCCCGAATAGGCGGATCCGTCGTGCTGGTACTCGTTCGTGATGTAGTGGCGCGCGCCGATCAACTCGCCCGTTTCCAGGGATAGCTCGCGCGGCACGAACATATCGTCGTAGTACACGGCCGCAGCCACCGGCACAGTGTTGCGCGCGAGCACATCCGGCAGATAGACCGGCACCGCCTCCGTCGTCGACGCGAGAATCTCCGCCGCGCCCTTCAGCGGTGCCAAGCCCGGGTCCTCGTCGAAAACGCGACGCATGAAGTGCTCGCCCGTCAGGTAGAACGGCTCGCTCTCGTCCAGCGGGTCCGCGTCCTTCGCGAAGCCCGGGACCTCCTCGGCCAGGCGATCCGCCGCCCACCCCGTCGCCGTGCCGACAAGCTCCGGCGTCGCGCACGCGTAGATGTACTCCTGGAACACGGCGTAGATCGGTGCGACGTCCACCTGAGAGCCGATCGCCGCCAGGAATTGCGATGAGAGACGACGCTGCCCGCCGACGCTTACCCACGGGCCCTCGAGTAGGTAGTGCAGCTGATCCGTGTTGCCCTGCCCGCCCAGCATCATGCCGATAATGCGCAGGCGCGCAGGGGAGAGGCGCTCGCCCGTCGGCAGCGTCTCCTCCGTGTCCGCCAGGTGCGCGCACAGCTGGCGCACCGTCTTCTCGTCGCCGGGGTGGCGCTGGAAGTACGCCCGATTGCGCGCCGCAGTGCGCTCGTAGGTGAGCCGGTAGATGTCGTCCACATGGACGAGGCCGGGTAGACCTCCCGTGATCATGCTGGCCTTCAGGCCCTGGGGGGCCAGCGACAGGTACGAGGTCGTGATGAAGCCACCGAAGGACTGTCCGAGCGTCGTCCACGGCTCATCGCCGCACAGCTCGCGGCGAAGCGCCTCCGCGTCGTACACGATCTGATCCTGGCGGAAGTGGCGCAGGTACGCGGCCTTCTCATCGTCCGTGGCCAGGTGGGAGAGCGCCTGGGCGTCCATGCGCGTGGACTGGCCGGTTCCTCGCTGATCGAGGAGCACCACCCTGTAGTCCTGCAGGAGACGATTCATCCAGCCGCCGCTAAACGTGCCGAAACGCGGGCTCGGATAGCCCGGTCCGCCCTGCAGGAACACCGCGTAGGGGCACTCCTCGCGGCCCTTGCGCACGACCTCGCGCGCGAAAATCTCGATCGTCGGATTGTCGTCCCCGGAGGGGCGCAGGTGGTCCAACGGAACCTCTAGGCGGTGCTCGTACACCGCGTGACCGTGATGCAAGTACGACTCTGTGTGCATGTGCACAATCCTATCGTGTTCGCGTCGCCGAGGTGGGTGCCCCCTCTGACTGCGGGGTTTCCGACATGAACTTCAGCGCTCTTTCCGGTGTGTGAAACGGTGTCGCAAGACTGCGACACGGCTGCGATCATATGGATAAACAGCGCAGTTAGAGTTCATACATCGGCGCACCGGGCGCCGGGATACATACGACTGAACAACACCGGAGGATGATCGACATGAAGGCACATAGGAGCGGCATAACACGTAGGGCGCTCGCGGCCCTGACCGCGCTCCCCCTCGCGATTGCCATGAGCGGCTGCCAACTCGGCATCAGCAAGCAGGATGAAGGCGGCGGATCCAGTCCGGCTCCGGCCGCATCCCAATCGAATGGCACCGGGGGATCTCAGGCAACTTCTTCGCCCCAGGCGACGGGCACCGCCAAGCCCGCCGCGTCTGGGGTTCAAGGCACCTGGGAGGGAGCGATCAACGATAAGAACTTCCGCGTGGACGTGAACTCCGTGGTCGTCAAGAACGGGGTCACGACGCTGACCTTCACCGTCACGAACACCGGTTCCACGGGGACCCTGATGTGGTACGTCTCATTCGGGGGCAACAACCTGCTGTCCGACGATGTGAAGCTCGCTGACCCGCAAAACAGCCTCGTCTACTCGCCCGGAAAGGCGGCGGACAAGTCCTGCATGTGCAGCGAACTCGACGCCTCCTCGCTCGAACCCGGCGAATCTCGGACCGTCTTCACGACGTTCAAGGAGCTGCCCGAAGGGGTGGGTGCTGTCACCGTGACGATACCGAACGTCGCCCCCTTCGAGGGCATCCCGGTGACCAGGGAGTGAGCGTCATGACCATGATGAGGAGGCGCGCGGTAGCAGCTGCTGCCCTCGCGCTCGTGGCCGCCGTGGGCGCGAGCCCCGCCCTGGCCGCGGACAAGGTGGAGTGGCCAGTGGCGACGATCGAGTTCCCCGAACCCGTCAAGATCATCTTCTCCGTCTCCACGATCGACGGTGCGGTCGCCACGGCGGAGCAGCCCGATGCCACGGTCACTACGCTTTCGGGGGATGTCAACTTCGAGGTCGACTCTGATCAGCTCACGGCGCGTGCTAAGGAGGTCCTCGACTCCCTAGCGTCGGAGTGGACCAAGGCTAAGCCCTCGACGGTCTCCGTCATGGGCCACACCGACTCAGTAGCCGATGACGCCCACAACCTCGATCTCTCCAAGCGTCGGGCCAAGGCCGTGGGCGACTACCTCACAGGCAAGGTTCCCGGCCTGTCGATCACGACCGATGGGAAGGGAGAAGCCGAGCCCATCGGCGACAACGAGACGGACGAGGGGCGCGCCCAGAACCGGCGCGTCGAGATCCGCGCGCAGAAGTGACACCCGCGCTCGGTCGCTGCTCTCCCGTGCACCGATCGCACTCCAAGGCTCAACGCGAACTCTGACAGCACGCACCCGGCCCCCCACCAGCACGCCGCTGGCGGGGGGCCGCGGCGTTCACCTCGGGGGCTGGGGAATCCTCTGCGCCGTAGGAGAGACCTCGTCGGGCAGTGGGAGGGTGAGGACGACGCTGGTACCCACTCCCTCGCGCGAGGTGAGGCGCACGTGGCCGCCGTGCCGCTCAATGACGAGGCGGACGAGCGGCAGGCCCAGCCCCGATCCTGAGCGCCCAGCCGCGTTCGACCCGCGCGCCAGCTCCGAGAACACGCTCTCGCGTTCCGCCTCGGGAATCCCAATTCCCGTGTCAGCGACCTCAATGCTCACGCCGGTCTCCGACTGGCTGCCGCGAACCTCGATGCTGTCGCCCTCACCCGAGTACTTCACGGCGTTAAACACGACGTTCTGAATCGCGGAATACAGTAGATCGGCGTCCCCGACGACGCGCGGCAGCGGCCACGGGGCGGTTGGGAACACCAGGGTGAAGCTGCGCGCCTCGCCCACGCTGGAGCGTGCAGCCTCCACGGCGTCGCGTGCCGCCTCCTCCAGATCCACGAGCTCGCGCTCCATGGGCGCCGACGACAGGTCGGCCAGTTTGCGTAAGTCCGTCACGAGCACGCCCATACGCCTGGCCTGGGCCGCCACGAGGGCCGAGGCCTCGTCCTCGCCCGAAGCCGTGGCCGCGAGGATCGCTGTCAGGGGATTCTTCAGCTCGTGATCGAGGCGGGCCAGAAACTGCCGGTGCTCGAGATCGCGGCGCGCCTGAGCCTGCGCCGCACCCGCGAGGCGCGCCTTCGACACAGCCACCGAGACGAGCAGGAACGCCACCGCAACGGCGGACACCAGAACGCCGAGTGCGGCCACGGCAGCGGGCAAGGAAACGAAGGCGCGCACCCCGAGCCTCGAGCCGAAGAGCCACCACACCAGGGCACACACGCAGGTGATGACCGCGGGAGCCAGGCACAGCATGATTCGGCGCCTCATTGCCCCACCCTCCCAATAAAGCGGTACCCCACGGAGGGAACGGTTTCGATGAACACCGGGTCCGAGGGATCCTCCCCGAGGGCCGCGCGGATCTCACGGATACGATGGTCGACTGCTCGCGTGGAGGAAGCAAAGTCGATTCCCCACAGCACCGACAGGAGTCGCTCGCGGGTGTGGAGCTCTCCGGGGTGGGTCATCAGATAGTCGAGGAGTCCCATCGCCTTGGGCGTCAGCTCAAGTTCCCTGTCGGCCAGGAAAGCGCGCCGAGCGAGGCGGTCAAGCACCAACTCGCCACTCGTGACGCGCTCGGACGCCGACAGGGGGCGCGTGGAGCGCATCGAACGGCGCAGCACCGCGCGGATACGGGAGACCAGCTCCTGGGGGTCGAAAGGCTTCGACAGGTAGTCGTCGGCACCCTCGTCCAGCGCGGCTGAACGCTCGAAAGAGGTGTCGATCTGGGTCAGCAAAATGACGGGGGTCCACGTGCCGCCCGCACGTATGCGGCGCACCATCTCGCGTCCGTCCATGTGTGGCATCATGATGTCGGAGACGACAATGTCTGGGCTGAGCCTGCCGTGGGCGGCCAGCCCCTCCGCCCCGTCCCGGGCCGTGTGGACCGTGAAACCCGAGCGGCGTAGGAAGGGCGCGAGCCCGTCGATGATGGCCGCCTCGTCGTCGACCAGCAGGACGGAGGCCCCCGCGGGGGCGGGCTGGGGAGGGGCCCCGGTGCTCGTCGTCACGGATCTTCTCCTCGGTGTCCGGCTCCGATCGTGGGCGCCGACAAGATCGGGCGCTCTCAGCCAGGGTATGCGACGCGCCGGGTGCTTGTCCACGGGCCCGGCGGGGTCGAGATCCCGACGACGTCTCCCCATGTGGGTGGGGCATACCCCTCGTCGCCTGGGAGCCTCGTTACCAGTTCAACAGCGTCACGTAGCACACCGTCCCGATGCCGACGCTCCACAGGAGCTTGCGGCCAAAGAGCAGGTGCACAGCGACGGTGACGCCCGTCGCCACCAGCGCCGCCCACCAGTTGCCCGTTGCCTGCGCCCCCTGGGCGAGTGTCGAGAGGACGAGGATCAGCATGATGCCCGGCGGCATCCACACCGCCATGTCCGACACGTAACGCGAATCGCGCAGGGGTTCGAGAATCTTGAAAGGTAGAGCGCGGAGCGTCAAGTCGATGATGAAGGTGATCGCAAGGATCGCCAGCAGGTAGCCCAGCGTCGGTGTCATCGCGCGCCTCCTTCGGCCATCTCGTCCGCGGAGTGCCAGATGCCCCGGCGATGAAGAAAGTGGCGGACTGTCAGGCACGCGACGAACAGCAGGAGTGCGGCCATGAGGTGCTGCCCGGGTGCCACCACCATCGCCACCGCGAAGGATGCGCCGGCCAGGAGGACCGACGGCGCCTCGTGCCTCGTGCGCGCCGCGTCCAGCGTCAAGGTGATGAACAGAGCCGTCAGCGCGAAGTCTAGGCCCTCGATCTGCGTGGGAATGAGCGATCCGGCGAGGACGCCGACCGTGCCCGACACTAACCACGTCAGGTGGAAGAGTACCTGCATTGCCAGGAGTCGAGGCTTCGTCCATCCGTTGGGGCGGGCGGCGGTCAGCGCGTAGGCTTCGTCCACCAGGGCGTACATCGAGAAGAGGCGGGCGAAACGCCCCTCGATCACGTGCAGGGGGAATGAGAATGCGAAAAACAGGAGGCGGAAGTTCACCAGCAGCATCGTCACGGCGATGACGGCTAACGGCGTGTTCTGCGAGGCCAGGGTGACGACGAGGAGCTCGGCCGAGCCCGAGTAGGCGGCCAGGGAGAGCGCTGGCGCCATCCACCACGGCAGCCCCAGCTGGACGACCAGCAGGCCGTAGGCCAGGCCCAGTGGGATGTAACCTGCGGCGACGGGTGCCGTGATACGCAGACCGTCAAGGATCTCGAGGCGGGTAGGGCTAGCCGGCACGGGGACATTCACGGTGCGCGGTAGCTTGGGCATGGGAGCAATTTTTACGCGCCGCTACGGCCTCGCGCGCGTTGGCGCGGCCGTGCGTGACGACTTGCACGTTTTAGTGGGTCGAAGGTCCCGGTGTGGAAACCTGCGGGGAGGGATAGCCCTCGCCTGTCACATAGTTTCAAAACCGGAACGACCGATCGCACAATAGACCGCCCGGTGGAAATATTTTATTGTCGCCGAGGAACACACACCTCGGCGCTTCCACTGACAACGCACACAAGGAGCCGTCATGAGCGCCGCCAACGCACGCAAGAAGCCATTCCTCCGACTCGCCACGGCCGCCGTCGCCATGGTCGCAGCCCTGGGCATGGCCGCCTGCTCCGGTGGCTCAGCCTCCTCCTCGTCCTCCTCGTCGAGCGCGCAGGTTGGCGACCGCGGCCCCGAACAGATCAAGGAAGCGGGCGAGATCGTTATCGGTATCTTCTCCGACAAGGCCCCCTTCGGCTACATCGACGCCGATGGCAAGCCAGCCGGATACGACGTCGTCTACGGCGACCGCATCGCCGCCGACCTGGGCGTCACCGCCAAGTACGTCCCCGTCGACGCCGCCGCCCGCACCGAGGTTCTCGCCTCCAACAAGGTCGATATCACCCTCGCGAACTTCACCGTCACGCCCGAGCGCGCCGAAAAGGTCGACTTCGCCAACCCCTACTTCAAGGTCTCCCTCGGTGTCGTCTCCCCTTCCTCGGCTGAGATCACCGACGTCGGCCAGCTGGCCGGCAAGACCCTCATCGTCACCAAGGGCACGACCGCCGAAGCCTACTTCGAGGCCAACCACCCCGAGGTTAAGCTCCTCAAGTTCGACCAGTACTCCGACGCCTACCAGGCCCTCGAGGACGGTCGCGGCGAGGCCTTCTCCACCGACAACACCGAGGTCATCGCCTGGGCGATCCAGCACCCCGGCTTCAGCGTCGGCATCAAGAGCCTGGGCGAGACCAGCTACATCGCCGCCGCCGTCAAGAAGGGCAACACCGCCCTCCTCGGCTGGCTGAACAACCAGCTCGTCGAGCTCGGTGAGGAAGACTTCTTCCACAAGGACTACGAGCAGACCCTCGCCCCCGTCTACGGTGACGCCGCGACCCCCGACGACCTCGTCGTCGAAGGCGGCGTGGACACCACCTCCACCAACTGACACAGGTACGAGGCCGTGGCCCCTCCCGGGTCCGCCCGCCGCGGGTGAGCACACGGAGCGGCCATGGCCTCGTCCCTCCGCATGACCATGAACGTTGAGATCCTGGCGCGATACGCGCCCCTCTACGTCGACGCCGCCGTCCTCACCCTGCGGATCGCGGCCATCGGCATCGTCGGCTCCCTCGTGGTGGGCCTCCTGGTCGCCGCGATCCGGCAGTACCGGATCCCGCTCGCCTCCCAGATCGGCGCCGCCTACGTCGAACTGTCGCGCAACACGCCCCTCCTCGTGCAGCTCTTCTTCATCTACTTCGGCCTGCCGCGCGTGGGCATCACGTGGAGCGGCGAGACCTGCGCGATCGTGGGCCTCATCTTCCTGGGCGGCGCCTACATGGCCGAAGCCCTGCGCTCGGGCCTCGACTCGGTTGCCACGATTCAGTGGGAGTCGGCGTCCGCGCTCGGCCTCACGCGCACTCAGACGCTGCGCCACGTCGCCCTCCCGCAGGCCATCGCTACCTCCGTGCCGCCGCTGGCCGCCAACGTCATCTTCCTCATCAAGGAAACATCCGTCGTCTCCGTCGTCGCGCTGCCCGACCTCGTGTACGTCGCGAAAGACCTCATCGGTATGTCCTACAACACCTCCGAAGCGCTGGTCCTCCTCGTCATCGCCTACCTGGTGATCCTCCTTCCCGTGTCCATCGCGGCCCGACTCATCGAAAAGAAGGTGCGCCGTGGCGGATTTGGGAATTAACGTCATCTTCGAGGGCCGCAACCTCGTGCGCATCCTCGAGGGCCTCGGCGTCACCGTCGGCATCTCCGCGCTCTCCGTGTTCCTGTCGTTGATCCTGGGCGTCTTCGTCGGCCTCGGAATGCGCTCGCGGTGGCGTGCCCTGCGCTGGCTCATGCAGATCTACCTCGAGTTCGTGCGCATCATGCCCCAGCTCGTCCTCCTGTTCGTCGCCTACTTTGGGCTCACGCGCGTCGCGGGGATCAACCTGGACGGTATCACCGCGTCCGTCCTCGTCTTCACCCTGTGGGGTGGTGCCGAGATGGGCGACCTCGTGCGAGGCGCGCTCATCGCGATCCCGCGCCATCAGTACGAGTCCGCATACGCGCTGGGACTCACCCCGAGGCAGACCATGCGTCGCGTCATCCTGCCGCAAACCTTGCGCAGGCTCGCGCCACCGGCCGTCAACCTCATCACCCGCATGATCAAGACGACCTCGCTCGTCGTCCTCATCGGCGTCGTCGAAGTCCTCAAAGTCGGACAGCAGATCATCGACGCCAACCGCTTCAACTACCCGACCGCCTCGCTGTGGATCTACGGCCTGATCTTCGCGGCGTACTTCCTCATCTGCTGGCCCATCTCGCTCCTCTCACGCCACATGGAGAAAACATGGCAGAACTGACCTCCGACACCGCGGCCTCTCGCGCCGGAAGCACGCACCAGCTTGCACCGGACGCGCCCCACGCGGGCGGCGGCGAGCCACAGCTGCGCCTCGTTGACCTCGACAAGACCTACCCCGGCGGCCACCACGCCCTGCGCGGCGTCTCCCTCGACGTCGCCGATGGCGAAGTCGTCGTCATCATCGGGCCGTCGGGCTGCGGCAAGTCCACGCTCCTGCGCACGATCAACGGCCTTGAGCCCATCAATTCTGGGCAGATCCTCTTCGACGGGGATGACCTGGCCGCCCCCGCCGTCTCCTGGCCGGGCGTCCGCCGCCGCATCGGCATGGTCTTCCAGTCCTACGAGCTCTTCCCCCACCTGACCGTCATGGGGAACCTGACGCTCGCCCCCGGCCTCGTCGCGGGAGAATCGCGCGCCGACGCGAGCGCGCGGGCGTTGAATCTGCTCGAGCGCGTCGGTCTGGCGGACCGCGCCGACGACTACCCGCGCCAGCTCTCCGGCGGCCAGCGCCAGCGCGTCGCCATCGTGCGCGCCCTCATGATGGACCCCGAGATCCTCCTCCTTGACGAGGTCACGGCCTCCCTTGACCCGGAGATGGTGCGCGAGGTCCTCGACGTCGTCCTGGAACTGGCTCGTACCGGCATGACGATGCTCATCGTCACCCACGAGATGGGCTTCGCCCGCGCGATCGCCGACCGCATCGTCTTCATGGACGAGGGCCGCATCGTCGAGGTCGACCCGCCGCGCAAGTTCTTCGCCGACCCGGCGTCTGACCGAGCGCGCAAGTTCCTCGACATCTTCAGCTTCGAAGGCGCCAAGCTGTAGGGGTTTCCAGGCGAAAGTACCTCCTGGCGGGGCCTTGGCCGACGGGCTTGTAGTGTCGTCGGCGCGTGTGCAGGTTCCGCGTTCTTCCTGTTGATTTGGGTGCTACACCCGATCCGTCGGCATTGCACCTCTTCTGATCGGGTGTACCGCGACTGATCGGGTGTAGTGCCACTGATTGGGTGTATCGCGTAGGTGCCGTTGGGGCTCACGGATAGGCTACGAGCATCCGGATAGGTTACGAGGATCCGGATACCTTAATAACCTATCCGCGTGCGCATAACCTATCCGCATGTGCGCAACCTATCCGCGTGGGGCGTGCTAGCCCCGCTGGAGCTCTAGGTGGGGTTGGGGCACGTGTACCTGGCCGGCGAGGTGCCAATTTGCGTAGCGGTCCGGTGCCTCCGCGCGATCATTCGACGCACCTGGAGTTCGCCCGCCGATCTCGTCTACGACAGAACACACCGGCTCAGCCGATCAGCGTCGACTGGTGGTGCACCATGATCAGCCGCGCCTCGCCGGAAGTCGCCGGTGCCCACACGCTGGATTCCAGCGAAGCACCGCCCTCCCAGCGCACCCGGTAGCGGGTCAGGAACGCCCCGCCCAGGTCGTGCGCGTCGATGCGTCCGATTGCCGGGGAAGCGGGCGATGGCCCTGCGAGCGTCGTGGTCGCGCCACCGCCCGGCCAGATGCGCGTCGTTCGCTCGTCCGTCATTGCGGCGAGAGCGGATTCGTCGCCGCCGGTCCACGCCAGGATGAACTCGCGCTCGCGGGCGACCGCATCCTCGGTGGTCACCGAGTCCTCACTCATCGACGAGGCCGGGGCCTCCTCCGCGGTCTCGCTCGGGTTGGTGGTCGTGGAGAAAACGCTGGGATGAGAACGGAAAGTTGATGTTGCGGCTTCGGCCGTGGGCGTGTCGTGGCTGGCGCTCGTGTCCTGCGATTCAACCGACATGGATGAGGCGGTCATGCCGGCGGCGTCGGCCGAGCCACCGCGCGACGTGGAAGCGATGAGGCTCTCGTCGGAGATGGTGTCTGTGCCGAGTCGGTCAGAGGAAGCGGCGGTGGCTGCCCCGCCCTCGTTCGCCCGGCTGGGCGGCGTAGTGCCGCGAGTAGCATCGCTAGTAGCTCCGCGCGCTGCCCCGCCCCCGAACCCGGGGCCGGGCTCGGGGGTGCGCCCGGCCTGGTAGGCCTCGGCGCAGCCGCGCGCCAGGTCGTCGGCCCGTTCGTTCATGCGGTGTCCCGCGTGGCCCTTGACCCATTCGAAGGTGACGCGGCGCCCTTCCATGGCGCGGTCGATCTCCTGGATGAGCTCCAGGTTTTTGATGGGCTTCTTGTCGGCCTTCGTCCAGCCGCGCTTCTTCCAGCCGAGCCGCCACTTGGACACGACGTTGATCGCGTACTGGGAATCGGCGAGGATGTGCAGCTCTTCGCCGGTTTCGGCCGTGGCCTGAAGCAGGCGCAGGATCGCGGTCAGCTCGCCCAGGTTGTTGGTGCCCTGCGGCCAGCCGCCCGCGTCCCACGTGTCCTCGTCCACGTACCAGGCCCACCCCGCGGGCCCGGGGTTGCCGAGGGAAGAACCGTCTGCCGCCGCCGTAATCGTCATGACCTCATCCTATCGGGATCCCGAGGCCTGATCGGATGGGGACGAGGCCGGGGCGCGGTGTCGTTGCGGGCCGCGCGCCTCTTGGGATGTGGCTCCGTCTGTTTCGTCGATGAGACGAGGCCGGGGCGTGGCGTCGCTGCATTGCGCGGTAATTGGGGCCGGTGCCGGGTCGGTCCAGTGGGTTGAGGCGTGGGTACTGGCCTAGACTCGTGTGGTGGGCGCGGCCGCGCCCTTTACCGCGACGAAAGGGATGAGACGCGTGGCGGAACGGCTCGACGAGCGCAATGCGACAGGTGCCGACGAGCAAAACCGCGGTAGCTCCAGGACGTCGAGGCGTATCCGCCGATGGGCGTTTCTCGTCGTCGTGCTCTCGGTCGCTGCGCTCGCGGTGAGCTGTGTCTTTCGTGGGGAACTGACCAGGAAAACGGCCAGTTTCCTCACGACGAGCGACGCGGTCGTTGCCGTGCGCCTGGGGTCCGGATGGTCGACGGTGGCCGAGGATTTTCGGTATGACGATTACGACGGCTGGATCGTGCTTCTCGACATCGACGGGCACGGTCAGGTCGTTGCCGTGAACAATGTGAGTGACGGGGATGTGCTGTGGAATGAGAGGGGTGTCTTCTACGGGTCGCCGTCTCAGGACTCCCTCACGACGGAGGCGGGGACGCAGGGAATCGGACGAGGACACCGCAGCAACGAGCGTCACCGCTATGCGCTCCCCGATGGCGCGCTCGCGGTCGTGCACGGTGAAGAGTTTGGTTTTTGGGTTGATACCGTCCACGTCGATGGACGTGTGACGAGCGTCGAGAATGACAAGACAAGGGGCTCTGTCGGGCAGTGTGGGTCGCGTATCCTGGCGATCACCGACACGGAGGAGTCTCCCGGCATCAGTGCCGCAGCGTTTGCGGCGCATGCTGCTCGATCGGGCGACGAGGAGGCGCCGACCACCCTCGCCGCTGTTGTTCAGCTCAACGACCACGACGGGGAGGCGTCCCCACTCCTTGCGGTAGCGCCGATGATCGACGGCTTGAAGTCGCGGCAGAATATGTTCGCGTGCGAAGGGGACGTGATCACGATGCCGAGCGTGCAGGCGGACGAGGCCGCTGCCTCAAGCAATGGTCCGACGAGCGAGCGGCAGCGAACGCTGGTTCTTCAGCGGTGGGACCTGTCAACGGGTGAGCGCTCGATCATTCCCGTCCTCGACGAGGCCGGGAACCCCCTTGAGTTGAATGAGCGGCAGGACGTTTCCGAGTACGAGGCGATTCGCGTGGGCAGCGAATACAGGTTCGTGTCCTCGGGCGGGGACGCTTTCGCCGTCGACCTGGCGAGTAGCCAGGGCCGGCATCTGTTCTCCCTCGACGTGCCGCGGAGCGAGTACCTGTCGGTTTTCCAGGTGACCGAAACAGGTGTCTACGCGCTCAGGGACCGCCGAGCGGACCGTGTCGTCACCCTCTCGTACAGGCCTTGGGATGGGGACCAATGGCGTGACCTCGTGACGACGAGTAACCTGGCGCCGTACCTCAAGAAAGGCATGTGGACGCCGACGGTGGACATCCAGTCCTTCGCCCTGCGCCCCGGCTGGGACGGCGGCGCGCAGTAGCACGGCGCTGCCACACGGCACAGTGGCGCAAGGCGAGAGGGGTGGCCTTCCGAGGAAGACCGCCCCCACCGGCGTCTATGGCTCACGGACACTGACCCCGTGACCAGAGGGCGCCGCATGCGGGCGGTGCTCACCGGGACAGAGCGATCGAGCCACGCCGCCGCACAGCGAACCCGGCCGCTCGCAAGCGGCCGCAGCCGTTACAAGGAGACACCTACCTGGCCGAGCGCGAAGGCGAACTCCTCGCAGCGCGCCGCCCACCGCCCCTCGCGTCCTGATGGGCCGGCGTGGCCGGCGACCATCTCGGTGCGCAGGATGATGGGCCGCTCTCGAGGGTCGCGCGCGGTGACGAGGCCGTGGCCGGCTTCCCCGCTCGCGCTTGCCTCCCCGGCCACCCCCGAATCGCAGCAATTGCAGCGCTGCCCAGCCCCGGCCTCGTCCGTGGGGGGAACCTGGCCGGTCGCCTCGCGTAGGCGCTGCACCCACTTGGTGGGCTCGACGAACTCCACGCGCGTGTCGTTGACCGACGTCGTCGCCATGATCGCGGGCAGCAGCGCGCCGTCGGGCACGTTCTCATACGGCGTGTAGCGGCTCATCGCGTCGAACACGGCGCGCGAGGTTAGGGGGTTGCCCCACTCCTCCCACTCGCCCACGGTCAGCGGCAGGGACGGGTCCAGGATCGTTGAGAGCGCGTCCACGAAGGGCACGCCCGCCAGGATCGCGCGGAAGCGGTCGGGCGCGGCGTTGATAACCGCGCCCATGAGGAGGCCACCGGCGCTGCGTCCCTCGGCGACGAGGCGGCCGGGTGCCACCCACCCGGAGTCCACCAGCCAGTCGGCCACGTCGATGAAGTCCGTGAAGGTGTGCTCCTTGACCAGCTCCTTGCCGTCCTCGTACCAGGCGCGGCCCATCTCGCCGCCGCCGCGCACGTGCGCGATCGCGTAGACGGCGCGGCGCAGGATCGGCAGACGCAGGGTCTCGAACTCGGGGTCGTAGCTGACCTCGTAGGAGCCGTACCCGATTTGCCAGCCCGCGTGCGTCCCGTCCGGGCGCGCGTCCCGGTGATGGATCAGGGTCACGGGGATGCGAGTCGCGCCGTCGCGCGCGAGCACCCACACGCGCTCTTCGACGAACTCGGCCGGATCCCAGCCGGGGGCCTCGCGGGTGCGCAGGGTGCGCACGGTCAGGGCCGCGCCTTCGGGGTCCTCGGGGGACGAGGCCGGAGCCGGGGTCGGCAGAGAAACTTCCGCGACTGTGGGCGGCACGGTCTGCGACTGGAACTCCACGCGCAGCGGATCGGTCCACGGGGTCGGCACGGTCGCGATTGTGCGCACCGGGGCGTCGACCTCCACGCGCCGCCACGTGGGCGAGGGTTCGCGGCGATCCCACACGTCGACCTGCGTCAGAGAGCCCGAACGAAGCGAGAGCGCCACGTAGTCCGCGTGAGCCTCGACGTCGGTGATGCGCTCGCCGGGGCCGGGGCTGCGCAGCGGCTCCCAGGACTCAAACGGCGTGAGGGGCGTGGGCTCGTCCTCCGGCAGGGGAGTGCCCGGCGTGCGATCCGCCAGGGAACCCCGCGAGAACGCGGAGGAGGACGTGACGCCGAGGCGCGCCAAGGCCTCGGGCGACCCCCCTGCGGGCAGCATCGCCTGCGCGAGCGAGCCCTCCTGCGTCAACCCCGTATGGACGATGAACAGGCGGTCGCCCGCCGAATCCGCCGACACCAGCGTGCGCGGGCGCACCGGCATCAGCGGCAGCGGGCGCACGGACGGGTGGGCGGGCAGCCACAGCCACGCGCGGCCCGCCGTCGACGACGAGGCGTGAATGACGACGTGCCCCGGGAAACCCGAGGGCGCGAACCCCATCTCGAAGCCCTCGTCCGGCTCGACCAACAGCAGCTCGTCGGCCTCGCGCGGCGTGCCCACGCGGTGCAACCACACGTCGCACGCGCGCCACGCGTCGTCCACGCCCATGTAGATAAAGGACGCGGAATCATCCGCCCACGCGAAGCTGTACCCGGCGTCCACCACGGCCTCGTCGATGACGCGCCCCGAGGCCTCCTGCACGACCCACGTGTAGCGCTCATCCCCGCTTGTGTCCCGCGCCCACGCGATCAGGCGCCCATCCGGGGACGGGTACATGTCCGCCAGGCGGAAAAACTCCTGCCCTCGCGCCCACTCGTTCTCATCGACGAGGAGCTCCTCGCCCGGCGTGGGTACGCCCGGTTGGGGGACGAGCGGAATCGGCACGCCTGCCTCGTCGCGCTCCACCGGCGCGCGGTGATGCGTCGCGTACGACTGGCCCTCCGCGAAACGCCGGAAATACCAGAACTCGCCCTCACGGATCGGAACCGTCACGTCGGTGAGCGCCGTGGAGGTCTTGACCTCCTCCACGAGGCGCGCCGCCGCCTCGCGCGTCGGCGCCGTCACCGTGTCCGCCCACGCGTTCTCCGCCTCCAAATGAGCCCTGACCTCGGGGTTGTCTGCGTCGCGCAACCAATCCCACGGGTCATCAAAATGCTGCCCGAACTGGTCGCGCACCCGGTATCCGTAACGCTTCGGGGCAACCGGGGGAGTGTTCATCGACGAGGCATTAGACGCCTCACGCGTAGTCGTGTCAGTCATGGGGACCATCTTAGAGGTGGGCCAACTGATGGGGATCCACGAAACAGTGGTGAGGCCGTGCGAGACTAGGGGAGTGAACGATGAACAAGCTCCCGCGCGCGGATCCGCTGCCGCGCTCGAACCCGCGGCGCTCGCGGACCCGTCCGCGCCTCGTCCCCAGCCCGGCACCCGAGGGCAGAGCGGCGGGGGAGCGGCCCCGGCCTCGTCCCTGAGCCTGACGCGCCGACTCCTCGCCTGGGTGCGCGAGTTCATCCAATTCGGCATGGTCGGGGCCACCGCCTACGTTGTCGACGCAGGCCTGTTCAACCTGCTCCAGCACGGGCCCCTCGGCTTCCTCGCCGGGCACCCCAACACCGCGCAATTCGTCGCCGCCGCGACCGCGACCCTGTACTCGTGGATCGCCAACCGCCTGTGGACCTACCGCGGACGCACGCGGGACAATGCTACGCGCGAGGCCATCCTCTTCTTCTTCGCGAACGCCTGCGGCATCGGCATCTCCCAGTTCTGTCTGCTGTTCACCCACCACATCCTTGGGTTCACCTCGGCGCTGGCCGACAACATTGCCGTCTACGTCGTCGGCTTCGCCCTGGGTACCGCTTTCCGCTTCTTCTTCTACCACTACGTGGTCTTCACAGGGCGTACGCGCGCGTAGGTTGAAGGTGCGGCGGTAGGGTCGAAACGTGAAGGAAACGCCAGAGCACTACCCGACCCCCGAGGAATCCATCGCCACGATGGTCACCATCGACGACACCGCCCTCGTGTTCGAAGGCGGCGGCATGCGCAACGCCTACACGGCCGCGCTCGTGAGCCGACTCATCGCCGAAGGCATCAACTTCCCCCACATCTCCGGCGTCTCCGCGGGCTCCAGCCACCTGTGCAACTTCACCTCCCGCGACGCCGCCCGCTCGCACGACACTTTCGTCGACCTTGTCGAAGACCCCGAGTTTGGCGGACTCAAGCATTTCCGCAAGGGCCACGGCTACTTCAACGCCGAGTACATCTACGAGCGGATCTGCTACCCCGACGGGATCCTGCCCTTCAACATGGACGCCTTCCTGGCGAACCCGGCGACCACCCGCGTCGCTACCTTCAACGCGTCGCGTGGGCAGGTCCGCTGGTTCTCCAAGGAAGAAATGAGCACCCTGGACACGCTCGGACCCATCATCCGAGCCTCCTCCACGCTGCCCATCCTCATGCCGCCCGTCGACATCGACGGCGACACCTACGTCGATGGCGCGCTCGGCCCCAACGGCGGCCTGCCCTTCGATCAGCCCCTGCGCGAGGGCTACCGCAAGCTTCTTGTCGTCCTCACTCGGCCCCGCGACTATGTCAAGGGCCCCATGCCCGCCAGCGTTGGTGCCCTCTTGCGCACCGCCTACCGTCAGTTCCCTTCCGTGTTCGAGGGTGTGGCTCGTCGTCCCGACCGCTACAACGCGGGACGTCGCCTCCTCTTCAAGCTCGAAGAACGAGGCCAGGCCTACGTGTTCGCTCCCGACAACCTGTGGATTAACAACACCGAGTCGCGGCGCGAACGCCTGGAGGCAACGTATCGTGCTGGCCTCGTGCAGGCCGTGCGCGAGATGCCCGCGATCAAGGCGTTTCTCGGGCTGTAGGGGTTCTTTCTGCCCGTGTTCCGGCGGCGCTTGCTGCATCGCCAGGTCTGCGGTCGCAGCGAAGTGTCGCCTCTTAGTGTCGCCGCTTGGTGTGCACCCGGGCGGCGGCACGCCCGCCTCGGCCGTCCGCCCTGCGAGCTTCGCTCGGAGCGTCGTCTTGAAGCGCGGCCAGGCCCCACGTTCCAGGCGCCTGCCCGGGCTGTCTGAAACCGGATGCGCCTCTGTTGGTGCGGGTTTTGCTCGTTGTGAAACCGGATGCGCCTCTGTTGGTGCGGGTTGTGTTCGTTCTGAAACCGGATGCGCCTCTGTTGGTGCGGGTTTTGCTCGTTGTGAAACCGGATGCGCCTCTGTTGGTGCGGGTTGTGTTCGTTCTGAAACCGCTGGCACCATCGTCGGTGAGAAACGGCCGTTTCTGGTGCACTTTTCGCCGGCAGTGGTGCCGCGGGTTTCATGTGTGGGTTGGGCGGGGCTGGCAGTGGTGCCGTGGGTTTCGTGTGCGGGTCGGTCGGGGCTGGTGGTGGTGTCGTGGGTTTTGCTCGTTCTGAAACCGGATGCGCCTCTGTTGGTGCGGGTTGTGTTCGTTCTGAAACCGCTGGCACCATCGTCGGTGAGAAACGGCCGTTTCTGGTGCACTTTTCGCCGGCAGTGGTGCCGCGGGTTTCGCGTGCGGGCTGGGCGGGGCTGGCGGTGGTGCTGTGGGTTTCGTGTGTGGGTTGGGCGGGGCTGTCAGTGGTGTCGTGGGTTTCGTCTGCCCGTCGAGAGCAGCCGGAAGGGGCGCCTGGAGTGCGATGCCTATATCTAGGGCGCGCCCAGGACCCGAGACCGAGGGTGCAATGGCCGTCGGGGCTGCCTGTGGGTGCCTCGCGCAGGGCCCCTTCAACGGGGTATCCGCACGATTCGGTCTATTTTGGTGACAACGTCGCCGATCCCTACATCTAGGGCACCTCGTCCCCAACGACCCCTAGATGTATGGGTGCGACACGCCCATAGGGCCCAAAGCTAGGTGTGACGCTCGACATTTTTTGCGTGGTTGGAAGGTGGTTATGCACAGGGTGGTGGTGTGGTCGTCCACAGGATGCACAGGTGTGTGTGGGGGTGTTGAGAGCTACTCGATATGCGCGAAGGTTAGTCGCAAACCTCAATGTTTGCGCGCATCTTCGCGCACCCTCGATGGGGGCTCGACAAACCCGTGTGTCCCCTCCGGGATCCTGACCGACCGCTCCGTCCACAGACCCCTCTGACCTCATCCACAGTCGGGGAGGTAGACACAACATCTAGGGGTCGCTTGCGTGAGCGGCCACGAGGTGTAGTGTTGTTGTGTTCGCGGCGAACGAGCCGCTAGAAAGCCAACACAGGATGCCAACGTCCGGCCTTGAGCCGCAAGGAGACACGAACATGTCGATCACCGTCTACTCCAAGCCCCGCTGCCCCCAGTGCGACGCGACCTACCGCGCCCTCGACAAGCAGGGCGTCTCCTACGAGAAGATTGACGTCACCCAGGACGCGGAATCCCTCGCCTTCATTAAGGGCCTCGGCTACCAGCAGGCCCCCGTTGTCGTGGCCGGCGATGACCACTGGTCCGGCTTCCGTCCCGACCGCATCAAGGCCGTCGCCGCCGCAGCCGCCTCCCTGGCGCTGCAGGCCTGAGTCGCGCCGACAAGTCCCGGCCGCGAGGCCGGGACTTTCGCGTATCTGGGCAGGGCCGAGGCCGGGGCGCACCCTTCGAAAACGGCGTGGATACACTCGAATGAGCGGGGAGTGAACCCTTGGTTGAAACAGGGGGAATCGTGGGCCGACCGGCCGTGAGTGCAGGCCGCCCAAGACCTCATGCGCACCCCGACGATCATGCTCACCCGCCGAGCTGGGTGCGTCGATCATCCCACATGGGACACGCGAGCAAGGCAACCCCGTCCGGGCCTCGGGGGTGAGACACTAGAGGTTCAGCATCCCGCCAAGCAGGAAGGATCACCATGGGCAGCGTCGTCTACTTTTCGTCGGCGACGGGTAACACCCGCCGTTTTGTTGAAAAACTCGGCCTTCCGGCGGCGCGAATCCCGTTGCTTCCCAAGGATGAACCCCTGCGCGTGACCGACGACTACGTGCTTGTTGTGCCCACCTATGGTGGCGGCAACCTCAAGGGAGCGGTACCTAAACAGGTCATCAAGTTCCTCAATAACCCCGAGAATCGAGCCCTGTGTAGGGGCGTCATTTCGTCGGGAAACACTAACTTCGGCAAGGCCTACTGCATTGCGGGCGACATCATCGCGGCCAAGCTGGGGGTCCCCCACATGTATAAGTTCGAGCTCCTCGGCACGCCCGAGGACGTCTCCAGAGTTCGCGAAGGACTGGAACAGTTTTGGCAGAAAACTACACCGACACAGGCGTAGAGGAAGCTCTCTCCCCGGAGCTTGACTACCACGCGCTGAACGCGCAGCTTAACCTGTACGACGCGAACGGACACATCCAGTTCGACGCGGACCGTGCGGCTGCTCGCCAGTACTTCCTGCAGCATGTCAACCAGAACACGGTGTTCTTCCATGACCTGGAAGAAAAGCTGAAGTACCTGGTGGACGAGGGATACTACGAGAAGCATGTCCTGGACCAGTACGACTTCTCGGACATCAAAGAACTGTATAAGCAGGCCTACGCTCACAAGTTCCGCTTCCCGACGTTCCTGGGTGCGTTCAAGTACTACACCTCGTACACGCTCAAGACCTTCGACGGTAAGCGCTACCTGGAGCGCTTCGAGGATCGCGTCGCCATGGTGTCCTTGTACCTGGCGCGCGGCGACATCGAGCTGGCCCGCAGCTTCGTCGACGAGATCATGACGGGTCGCTTCCAGCCGGCCACCCCGACCTTCCTCAATGCCGGTAAGGCGGCGCGCGGCGAGCTGGTCTCCTGCTTCCTGCTGCGCATCGAGGACAACATGGAGTCGATCGCTCGAGGCATCAACTCCGCGCTGCAGCTGTCCAAGCGCGGCGGCGGCGTCGCTCTGCAGCTCACCAATCTGCGCGAGTCGGGTGCTCCGATCAAGAAGATCCAGAACCAGTCCAGCGGCGTCGTGCCCGTCATGAAGCTGCTTGAGGACTCCTTCTCCTACGCGAATCAGCTGGGTGCGCGTCAGGGCGCGGGCGCTGTCTACCTGCACGCGCACCACCCGGACATCATGCAGTTCCTGGACACCAAGCGTGAGAACGCGGACGAGAAGATCCGGATCAAGACGCTGTCCCTGGGCGTCGTCATCCCCGACATTACGTTCGAGCTGGCCCGCAAGAACGAAGACATGTACCTGTTCAGCCCCTACGATGTGGAGCGCGTGTACGGCGTGCCCTTCTCCGAGATCTCGGTGACGGAGAAGTACCACGAGATGGTGGACGACGGGCGCATCCACAAGCGCAAGATCAACGCTCGTCGCTTCTTCCAGACGATCGCGGAGATCCAGTTCGAGTCGGGCTACCCCTACATCGTCTTCGAGGATACGGTGAATAAGGCGAACCCGATCAAGGGCCGCATTACCATGTCGAACCTGTGCTCGGAGATCCTGCAGGTGTCCGAGGCCTCGACCTACAAGGACGACCTGTCCTACGACCACGTCGGCAAGGACATCTCCTGCAACCTGGGCTCGCTCAACATCGCGAAGACCATGGATTCCCCGGACTTCTCTAAGTCGATCGAGATGGCGATCCGTGGCCTTACGGCCGTCTCGGACCTGTCGGATATCTGCTCGGTGCCGTCGATTGCCCGCGGCAACGCGATGAGTCACGCGATCGGCCTGGGTCAGATGAACCTGCACGGTTACCTGGCGCGCGAGCACGTGCACTACGGGTCCGAGGAGGCTCTGGACTTCACGAACATGTACTTCATGACGGTCCTGTTCGAGGCGATCAAGGCCTCGTGCACGATCGCGCGCGAGCGGGGTGAGTCCTTCGAGGGCTTCGAGGAGTCGAAGTACGCGTCGGGGGAGTTCTTCCGCAAGTACATTGACGAGGAGTGGGCACCTACGACGGACAAGTGCCGTGAGCTGCTCGCCGCCTCGTCGATCAAGGTTCCGACCCAGGCGGACTGGGAGGCCCTGGCGGCCGACGTCGCCAAGTACGGCATGTACAACCAGAACCTGCAGGCCGTGCCTCCGACGGGTTCGATCTCCTACATCAACAACTCGACGTCGTCGATCCACCCGATCGTCTCCCGCGTGGAGATCCGCAAGGAAGGCAAGATCGGCCGCGTCTACTACCCGGCGCCCTACATGTCGAACGAGAACCTTCAGTACTACCAGGATGCGTACGAGATCGGCCCGGAGAAGATCATCGACACCTACGCGGTGGCCACGCAGCACGTGGATCAGGGCCTGTCGCTCACGTTGTTCTACCCGGATACGGTGACGACGCGTGACCTGAACAAGTCCTACATTTACGCGTGGAAGAAGGGCATTAAGACCCTGTACTACATGCGTCTGCGCCAGATGGCCCTGGAGGGCACGGAGGTCGAGGGCTGCGTGTCCTGCATGCTGTGACGTTACGCCCGTTTGTCGGGCGGTGCGGGGGTCGGGAAACCGGCCCCCGCACCGTTTTATCAGGGACGAGGCTGGGGCTGAGGGGCCGGGGATGGGGGAGTGATGGTGCCTGTGAGCCTCGCCGATTATTCGGTTTTCTTGACGGCTGCTCGTATGATGTGGGAGGTACATTCCCCACATTTTCCCGGAGTAAGCGATGAGCGATCCCACGAATCCCTACGGCGTTGGCGGTGTCGCGAGCCAAGGCGGCTATGGCCAGCAGGACGCGTACGGTGCTCAGTCGGCATATGGGTCCCAGGCCTCGTATGGGGGGCAGCCTCCATACGGCGCGGGGCAGCCTCCGTACGGCGGGGGACCGGGTATGCCGGGCTACGGGCAGCCGCAGGGCTACGGTCAGCCCGCCTACGGGAGCTTCGGGTACACCCTGAACCCCGCCGTTGAGCGTGTGCGTTCGAACGCATCGATGGTTCGCATCATGGCGTTCATTAGCTTCGTCACCGTTGGGCCGATTCTCTCGATTGGCGCGTGGATCTGGGGTGGCATGCTCGTGACCGAGGCGCAGGGCCTCAACGCTCCCATGGACGTGATCAATGACGTGGAGGGTGCTCGAAAGATTGCGATGATCTGCACCATCGTTCAGCTCGTCGGCATCGTCCTCTTGTTCCTTGTCTCCTTCGTCCTCCCCTTCCTCGTTGTGTTCATCGCGGGCGCATCGTCGGGGTACTGACGAGATTGAGCGGCGAATGTCGGATGCGCGCCCCCAAGGGGCGCGCATCGCTGTTACCCGTAGTGGTGCAGCGCTCATCCCTGTCCCTGTTTTCCTAACGGTGAGACACGTGCGCTAGGATGAACCGCGTAACTGATGACCTATTCCGTTTGGAGTATCCCATGAGCGATCCCATCAACCAGTACCCTGCCTCCGATCAACCCGCTTACGGTCAGGCTCCCCAGGGTGCGTACGGTCAGGCTCCCCAGGGCGCGTACGGCCAGCCCGCATACGGCCAGGCTCCTCAGGGTGCGTACGGCCAGCCCGCATACGGCCAGGCTCCTCAGGGTGCGTACGGCCAGCCCGGTTACGCGGTGAACCCGGCTCTTGAGAAGATCCGTTCGAACGCCTCGACCGTTCGTATCGCCTCCATCCTGAGCTTTGTCTTCGGCGGTCTCATCCTGTCCGGTGCCATGTGGTACTGGGCGAACAAGATGACCGCTGAGGCGCAGGCTCTCGGTGCCCCCCTCGACATCGCGACGGAGCTGAACAGCGCGCGTAACGCTGCGAAGATCTGCTCGATCATCCATATCGTCATCCTCGTGGTGGTCGTGCTGTTCTACGTCATCGGCATCATTGCTATCCTCGCAAACGGTGGCTCAAACTACTGAGTTCTTCACGGTGTGGGGTCCGGATCGACTCTGGATCCGGACCCCACACGTGTATGTTCACGCCTCCTGTTAGGATGCTTCTCGTATTGACCGGAAAGAAGAATTGGAGCCGCTAGTGAGCGACCCCCTGAACCCGATGCCGGCGGACGGCACCGCCCAGCAGCCCTATGCGAACCCTCAGCCTCACGCGCCGGAGGGTAGTGATACTGCTTGGGCTGCCCCGCAGCAGAGTCCTTTCGTGGCACCCACCCAGGCCCAGCAGCCCCAGTTCGCCCAGCCCGGAGGGAACCAGTACGTGCAGAATGGTCAGGGTGCCCAGGGTGTCTACGGCCAGCCCCTGTACGGACAGCCGATGTACGCCCCCTCGGCGGGCAAGGACTTCTCGAACATCCAGATCGGCTCGTTCGTGGCCATGGGCGCGGCTGTCTTCAGCTGGGTTCTTTTCTCCCTGCTCCTGTCGATCCCCGCGATGATCGCCGCGATCGTCCTGAACGTGAAGGCGAAGCGTGAGGGTGCCCCGCAGAACATCGTGAAGACCTCGATGATCGCCATGATCGTCTCGATCGTGATGGTAGTCCTCCAGACTGCAGGCCTCGTCGCGTTCGTTGCCTTTGCTCTGTTAGGAGACCTGTAAACAGCAGGGCGTGAGGACGCTGCCGTGTCCGACCTCACGGCGCGCAAGCCTGCGAGAACAGTATCGACGTTCTCGCAGGCTTCGCCTGTATTCTTGAGAGTATGACTCCCCGATACGAAGCCCCCTCGCGCTCGACGTCCGGAACAGACGCTGACCTCCTCGACCAGCTGCGATACGCGGACGGACGCCCCTACGGCTTCTACAAGAACGCCCTCGGTGCCTGGGATTACGGGGACTTCACCCTTGCCATCGATCACGTGCAGGCCGACCCCTACGCACCACCCTCGTCCCTGCGCGCCTGGTCCACGCCCGAGGCGATGGGACTGCCCGAGGCCGCCCTGGCCTCGTCCGACGCGCGCCTGGCCGCCGCGGACTTTATCGCCCGCTCCTTCGACGAGGCCATCCGCAACCGCGGCACCCGCGATGTCTCTATTGCCCGCGCCGGTGCCCTCATCCTGCAGCGCTCCTACGCGACCGTCATGCCCGACCGCGTCGAGGTGCGCTTCCAGGTCAAGCTCCCCGCGCGAGGCCGCACGATCCTCGGCAAGAGCGCCGCCCGTCTCTTCGACGTGGACGTGCCCAACATCGTCATGGACTGCTTCGACTTCGTGTCGGAGGACCCGGGCACGACACGCAAGCGTTCGCGTCTCCTCGGCCATGTTGCGGCGTACGAGGACTACCGTGCCCTCCAGGGGATCCTTGAGGAACGCGGGTGGGTGTCCTTCGTCGCCGACGAGGCGATGCTCGCGCGCCGCTCCGGCGTTTCCGAAGCACCCCTGTCCGGGGATGGCGTCGTTGCTTTCGCCGCGCCCGAGTCCCTGCGCGCCACCGTCACCCTGCCCCACGCCGGCGACGTGTCCGGCATGGTGATCCCCCCGGGCCTGACCCTCATCGTGGGCGGCGGCTACCACGGCAAGTCCACTCTGCTGGAGGCCATCGCCCAGGGCGTGTACGCCCACGTCCCCGGCGACGGACGCGAGCTCGTCGCCACCGATCCCACCGCGATGAAGGTGCGCGCCGCCGACGGCCGTGCCGTCACGGGCGTCGACATTTCGCCGTTCATCACCCACCTGCCCGGCGGTGCCGACACCACATCCTTCTCCACCGAGAACGCGTCCGGCTCCACCTCGCAGGCCGCCTCCATCATCGAATCCCTCGAGCTGGGTGCGCGCACGCTGCTCATCGACGAGGACACCTCCGCTACCAACCTCCTCATCCGCGACACCCGTATGCGCGACCTCGTCGCCGCCGAGAAGGAACCCATCACCCCCCTCGTCGACCGTGTCTCCTCGCTGACCGAATCCGGGGTTTCTCTCATCATGGTCGTCGGCGGCTCCGGAGCGTTCCTCGACGCAGCTGACCGGGTCCTCATGATGGATAACTACCGCTGCCTCGACGTCACCTCCCGTGCGCGCGAGGTTGTCGCCGACCTTCCGCGCCCCCGCACCGACGAGCCCACCAGCTGGGAGGCGGCACCCCGCGTGCCCGGGGCGAAGGACCGCGTCGACCGGCCGCGCACCAAGGCCTCGGGCACTACGATTCTGACGATTGATCGTTCGACCGTCGATATTTCCGATGTCGCGGGAGTCGTCGACCCCGGGCAGGCCGAGGCCATCGCCTGGTGCGTGCGCGGCGTGCTTGAGGAGATGGCGGGCAAGCAGTCGATGCCCGAGCTCATGGCCAAGCTCGGCCGTCGCCTCGCCTCCGAGGGCCTGGACGCGGTCTGCAAGTTTGGCGCACGGTCTTACCCTGCGTTCTTGGCGCGTCCTCGCCTCATCGACGTGGGTGCGGCGGTCAACCGGTACCGTGGCCTGTCCCTGCGCGAGCCGCGCGGCGAGGTCTCCGAGCCCTAATCGCTGTTGTCTGCCTGCTGGGCCGTGCTGCGCCGTGGGCGGCGGCCCGCCCGCGAGCCGTCTGCGCCGCGAGCTTCGCTCGGCGCGTCGACTCGTTGTCCGGCCAGGCCCCGCCGCCGCCCACTGGCACCGCAGCCAGGCCCTCCGTCTTGCGGTGCCCTCCAATCGCCCGGTGCTGGGGAGGGATGCGCCCAAACTGCAGACCACCTCGGTGAAAATGGGTGAAATTTGGGTGTTTTGGGCGAGGTGGTCTGCGTTTTGGGCACATTGTGATTGTGGGTACGAAGAGGGGCACAGCACGGGACATCGCGGAGACCTTCGATGAGGTATGGGCACCCCTAGCGTGCAACGGCAGACTGGATCCCATTATGGTGGTGGGCGCTATTCTCGCCGTGAGCCGCCGACCGATTGTTATCACCAGAGCCTGGTTGAGGTGCAACATTGTGCGACTGAACTAGTCGCGGCGATACAACGCCCGGATCTGTGCGATGACTTCTTCGGGGTGGGCGAGAGCCTCCCATCGGAAGCGGCGGATCCGCCAGCCCTGCGCTTCGAGTAAGCGCTGGCGGCGCTCCTCGGCCTCGATGGAACGATGGACCGAGTCAACATCGGAACCGTACTTGCCGCGGCCATCAAACTCGATTCCGATCCGGTGCTCCGGAATGGCGATGTCGATGAAGTACCATTTATTCGCCGCTGAAACCGGGTACTGAGTTTCCAACCCCTGCAGGCCACCTTGCACCAGCAGGTAAAGCAAGCGCGATTCACCCGCACTCTCGCACCCTGCATCCGCGTGTGTGACGACCCAACGCGCTGAGATTGCGTGCCTTCTGCCTTGTGAGGATGTGCCGATCAAACGCAGCAGCCGCTCGCGGCTGTGTTCCTCGCGCCGCCGGGAATCATCGCGATAGAAACGCCGATATCGAGCCAGTTCATGCAAGCCGGCACACGCGACGACGAACGCCTCCTCTTCGGCAAGGGACAATGCGCAATCAACAACAGTGTCTTCAAGGGTGATCCCGAGGAAGTCTCCGTCGTGACGAATCATTGCGGGTGATCGTCCGCCCCGAGGCCGGTGGGGCTGCACAGCCATGGCTGGAAAATGCAGTGAACCTGCCTGGATTTTGGGAAGATCAATCGGGCGCGGGTGTTGGTCCGTTGCTGTCGTGACGTGGAGCGGATGTGCGCCCAGGAGGGGCAGGTCGAATAGCCACGCCGCCGTCGGTCCCGAGGCGATGAGGTGGGGGTGCTTGTGCTGAACGGCGGCCAGCCGCGCGAGAGCAACCACCGTGCCTGGGTCAGGGTGTGCGGTAATGGCCTCGGTATCGAGGTAATAGCCCGGTGCAATCCTTATCAGCTTGCCGAGCTGTGCATGTCGAGCGAGTCGGCGGCGCTCGGTACTCGTCGCTCTGGTGGTGGTGTGTGCGTGCCTTGCAATGGCGCGGATTGCAAATGCGTCCATCGTGGTCTCCTTCGACTCACCTCCGATTTTAGGGGTTGTGCCCAAAGTGCAGACCACTTCGGTGAAAATGGGCGAAATTGGGGTGTTTCGGGCGAGGCGGTCTGCATTTTGAGCGCATGAGTGGTGTGCGGTGCGCTCGTGGGCACCGCAGCCAGGCCCCGCCCACGGGTGTTCCGGGCACATAACGCGGGTATTTCAACGGGTGCACCCCTGGGGTAGGGCGACCGAGCATCCCCGAGAATACCCCGGGTGATCTCGGGGATGAATCAGGGGAAACCTCCGTAGCGGTGACGCGCACCGCAGGCGCACGATGGATGCATGAACACGAACACGACAATCGCGCAGGCCCCCGTGGCCGACCAAGAGGCCCCGGCCTCGTCCATCGTCCGACTCCAGGGCGTCTCCAAGATCTACGGAAGCGGCGACGCGCAGGTGCGCGCCCTCGACGACGTGAGTGTCGGCTTCGGTGCCGGCGAATTCACCGCCATCATGGGACCCTCCGGATCGGGCAAGTCCACGATGATGCACATCCTTGCCGGCCTCGACGCCCCCACCTCCGGGCACGTCTTCGTCGAAGACGCCGACATCACCGCCCTCAAAGACACCGCGCTGACCAAGCTGCGCCGCGACCGGATCGGCTTCGTGTTCCAGTCCTTCAACCTGGTGCCCACCCTGGACGCCCGCGCCAATATTCTTCTGCCCATGCGCCTGGCTGGGGCTACTCCTGAGAAGGAATGGTTCGACCTCATCGTCAACTCTTTGGGCATCGCGGACCGATTGAGCCACCGCCCCTCCGAGATGTCTGGTGGTCAGCAGCAGCGCGTCGCCGTCGCCCGAGCGCTCATGAGTCGCCCCGCCGTCATCGTCGCTGACGAACCGACCGGAAACCTCGACTCACACTCGACCTGCGAGGTCATGGACCTGCTGCGCCGCGCCGTCGATGAACTCGGCCAGAGCGTCATCATGGTCACCCATGACACTGCGACCGCCGCCTACGCGGACCGCGTCCTCGTGTGCCGCGACGGCCGCATCGTCTCTGACCTGCGCGACGTCACCGCCGACTCCCTCACCGCGGCGCTGCGCTGACCGCGCGCCCACACCCCAAGGCTCTCCTCATGTCTGCAATAAACTCCCTCCTGCGCGCTAACCTGCGCTCCCATGGCCGCCGCTACGTCTCCACCGGTCTGGCCGTCGCCATCTCCACCGCCTTCATCGTCATCACCCTCATCGTCATGACGGCGATGACCGCGGGCCTGACCTCCAGTGTCTACCAGCAGTATCGAGGCGGCACGATCGTCGTCTCCCAGAACAAGGACGCGACCGACGAGTCGACTCAGCGCGCCGAAGAAATCCTGTCTGCGACCAGCGGCGTCACCGCCATCAAGCACATGGCCCAGTGGCCTGCCGACGCCCAGACCGACGCGACGCGCGCCCGACTCTACGTCTCGCCGCTGGCCCCCAAGCCTTTCGCCGGCCTCGACCTGAGCGCCGGAGCCGCACCGACCGCTGACGACCAGATCACTATCCCGGAGCACACGGCCTCAACCCTCTCACTGAAAGTCGGTGACACCGTCCGTGTGCGCGAAGGATTCACCGAGGGCGACTACCGCACCCTCACCATCGTCGGCACCACGCGCTCGCACACGATCAGCATGGGCATCCCCGCCAGCTACGTGACCGACGGCGGTTTCTCCGCGCTCTTCGAGCACACCGTGTCCGGCCAGTTCATCGTCGCGACTTCCGGTTCGGATGCGGACAGCAACGCAAACCCTCCCGTCGCCACCCAGGACGAGTGGGTGGCGACAGCAAACTCAGCGCTCAGCGGCATCTCGGGCGTGACCGTGACCAGCGTGCACAAGGCAATCCAGGAGGACCTCGACCAGGCGCGTCTGGGAGCATCAGTGACGATGGGAATCATGCTGATCTTCCCAGCGATCGCGGCGCTCGTGGCCTCCATCGTCGTCTCCTCGACATTCCGCGTCGTGCTCACACAGCGCACCCGCGAGCTGGCACTGCTGCGCACGCTGGGAGCCACCAGGCGACAGGTCCGCTCGCTCGTAACCCGAGAGGCACTCGCGATCGGAGCGATCTCGTCCGCGATTGGCGTCGTGCTCGGCTGGCTGATTGGCGCGCTCACGGAGACGGGAACAGGCCTGGCCTCTAGCATTGGTGAGGCGCTGGCAGGCACCTCCGTCTGGCAGCTCGCCCTCACGTGGCTGGGGGCTACCCTGTTCACGACCCTGGTCGGCGTCTTCCCTGCCCGCGCTGCCTCCCGCGTCGCGCCCGTCGCCGCCCTCGCCCCCGTGAACGAGGCCGGGGCCGCCGCCCGCAAGAAGCACACCGTCCGCTTCATCATCGGCGCGCTCATCGCTGTGGCCGGTTGCGCTGCTGTGGCGGCTGCGTGGCGCTCGGATAGCGGCGGCACGAAATTCCTCGGGGCATTCGGCGGGTCGCTCCTGGCGCTCCTTGGTGCGCTGCTCGTCGCCTCCGTGCTGCTGCCCGCTCTCACCCGTGCGTTCGGCGCGGCCTTCCCGGGCACCCTGTCCGCCATGGCCCGCGAGAACACGATGCGCAACCCCGGCCGCACCTCCGCGACCGGCACCGCGATTATCATCGGCGTGACCCTCGTCGTCACCATCATGGTCGGCGCCGCGTCCGTGCGCACCACCCTGACAAACGCCGTGAACGACGCCCGCCCCTTCGACCTCATGGCCGTGTCTACCTCCGGAGCGCTCACCGACGACCAGCAGGCCGCCATCGCGGCCACCGACGGCGTGGCCGCCACCGTCGCTCAGTACGCCGCCCCCGGCACCCTGACGACCACCTCGGGCGCGCCCGCCTACGCCGGACCCGAGGGAGCCGGCTCGCAGGACGAGGCCCAGGCCTCGTCGGTGTTGATCACCGGAGAACCCGACTACACGGGCGTCACCCACTCGACCGTCACCCAGCTGGGCGATAACCAGGTGCGCGTCGGCGACGAGGCCCTGGCTGGGCAGACGCTGCGCCTGTGCGCCGACACGTGCGTGGACCTGAGCGCCACCTACGACAAGAATGGTGGAGTTGGTCAGGCCCAGGTCTCTGAGAAGACACTGAGGTCTATCGCGACGTCGCTCGAGCGCCAGGCGATCATCATCAAGATGGCCGATGGGGCCGACGCCGAGACCGTCCAGGCCGCGCTGCTCAAGGACTCGCACCTGAGCGTCAACGGCTCCGCCCTGGAACGCCAGATGTACACGAAGATCATCGACCAGCTGATGCTCGTCCTCGTCGGACTGCTGGGCGTGTCCGTCCTCGTGTCGCTTGTGGGCGTGGCTAACACGCTGTCTCTGTCGGTTGCCGAACGCACCCGTGAGAACGGCCTGCTGCGGGCCCTTGGCCTGACGAAACGCCAGATGAAGAGGCTCCTCGCCCTCGAGGCACTGTTCCTGTCGATGACCGGTGCGCTCATCGGTGTTGGCATGGGTGTTGCCTTCGGGTGGGTCGGCGTTATGAGCCTGCCGATCGATGGGACCACTCCCGTGCTGAGCGTGCCCTGGCTGCAGCTGGTCGGCGTGTGTGTCGTCGCGATTGTTTCCGCGCTGATCGCCTCGTGGCTGCCCGGTCGCCGAGCTGCGAAGGTTAGCCCCTCGGAGGCGCTCGCGACGGAGTGATAACAGCCCGTTGAATAACCGGTGTTGATGACGGGTGGGGTGTCGAGAGGCGCCCCACCCGTTGTCATGTTGTGCTGCGTGGTGTTGCTTGTGGCCCCGCTGGTGTTCCTGGCGCCGGAGGCCCCGGCCGCCGCGTGGCCTGCCTTGATGGGCCGGGCCGCTGTGTGTGCCGGTGGGCGGCGGCCCGCCCGCGAGATCGCCACACGCGAGCTTCGCTCGGAGTGGTCGATCTCCAGGCCCGCCCTGGCCCTGCCGCCGCCCGCCGGCACCGCGGCCAGACCCTCTTGTGCCCTCCGGTCCCTCCGGCACCCTCCGCACCGGTGGGACCGGTGTGCTCAGGGTGATCCGCGTCGGCTCGTTGTCCGGCCAGGCTTAGCTGCGCCTCAGCACTCGACGACGTTGACCGCCAGCCCTCCCTCGGATGTTTCCTTGTACTTGGAGAGCATGTCGTTACCCGTCTGGCGCATTGTTTCGATGACGACATCCAGGCTCACGGTGTGGCGCCCGTCCCCCCACAGGGCCATGCGTGCGGCGTTGATCGCCTTGACAGCCGCGATGGCGTTGCGTTCGATGCATGGCACCTGGACGAGGCCGGCCACGGGGTCGCAGGTGAGTCCCAGGGAGTGCTCCATTGCGATTTCCGCGGCGTTCTCGACCTGCTGGGGGCTCCCTCCCAGCGCCTGGGCCAGGCCGGCAGCGGCCATCGCTGAGGCGGAGCCGACCTCCCCCTGGCAGCCGACTTCGGCCCCCGCGATGGAGGCGTTCGTCTTGATGAGTGCGCCGATCGCGGTGGCCGCGAGTAGGAAGTCATGCACAAGGGTGCGGCGATGCTCCCGGAACGTCTCATCGTCCTCGTGTTCGCAGTCCTCAGTGGCACCTGCCTGGCTGCCGGAGAGCCGGATGTGAGAGAGCGGCGCAATCGAGCCGTCGCGCGTATCCGGACCCGCCGCAACACCCGGGGTTGATCCCGTCTCGGGGCAGTGGGTGACGAGATAGCCCAGGACGGCCGGAATCACGCCTGCCGCGCCGTTCGTCGGTGCGGTCACGACCCTGTGTCCCGCGGCGTTCTCCTCGTTCACGGCGAGGGCGAAAAGGTTGACCCAGTCCATCGCGCGCATCGGATCGGCCGTCGTGGAGACCCATGCCCGCGCGTCACCGGGCACCCCCTGCCCCGTTTCGGCGGTCGCGGGGGACGATGGGCCGAGGAGGCGCCTGGCGAGCTTTCCGGCGAGCGCTTGCGCACGGCGGGGGACGTCGAGTCCTCCCGGGAGGATGCCCGTCGCGGACGTTCCCGCGTCCACGCAGTCGAACATTGTGTCGGCGATGCGGTCAAGGTAGGCGTCCAGGGTCTCGCGGGGGCGCACCGCCTCCTCGTTGGCGCGCACCAGCTCAGCGATGCTCTTGCCCTCCGCATCGCACTGGGCCAACAGCTGGCTACCCGAAGCGAAAGGATAGGGCGCGGGGACGTCAATGCCGACGCTGGTTTGGCCGGATGCTAGCGACGAAACCTCGGGGTTGTCGGTGTCGTCGTTGGTCTGGGTCATCACGAAGCCGCCTCCCACCGAGTAGTAGGTTCGCCGCAGGATGATGTGTGTGTCTGCGTCGGTGGCGGTGATGGTGAGAGCATTGACATGGTAGGGCAGGACCGTGCGCGCAACGAAGCGGATATCGCGTGCAACGTCAAGAGTGACCTGGGCTCCGCTGGGCAGCGTCAGCGTCCCGGTGCTCGCCAGGGTCGGCAGGATCGATTCGACGGTCGAGATGTCGACGGTTTCCGGATCGTAGCCCGCCAGGCCGAGGAGTACTGCGCGGTCCGTGGAGTGGCCGCGTCCGGTGGCTCCAAGGGAGCCGAAGAGGTCGATTGTGATGTGGCATGGAGGGGGGAGAGTCGTCAGCTCAGTCGTGAAGGCGAGCCCGGCACGCATGGGGCCGACCGTGTGGGACGAGGAGGGACCGATCCCGATACGGAACATGTCGAAGACCGACAGGGGGTGAGGCGCGTCGTGCGCGGCGATGTGGCCGGACACGATCGCGGCCGGGGTCGGACGCGAGGAATCGTAGGTGGTGACGGGCGTATCCAGAGCGACGGGGCGTAGGTCCATGCTCTCTATTCTGCAGTAGTCGTGGCCCGGTGCCTGGACTCAAGGAGTTTGGGGTTGCGTACGTATCAGGAGGGGAGGTGCGAGGGGGTATGGTCGGATGTGAAGTCATCTCTCCTGTCAGTTACCCGTGTTCGATAGCCGTTAACTGTCAGCTGTCTAGGTGGATGTTAGCCCGAGTGTATAATCTATTATAACGGTTGGTAATTAAGAGAAATCGCGCAACAAGATACGACAGGTGAAATGCTTCGGGGAATGAAATGGCGACTTTTGTGAAACAGATAATGCAGAGTTGCATTTTTCGGTAACTGTGGCGTATTGTTCTCCATGTCAAAGATATCGAGTGATTGCCCGTCCCTCCCAGCGAGGCTCGCAATCGCGACATATGAGCCAATCGAGGGGAAAATCTCGATGGCGATCGGGTGGCGATGAGATCGCGATTCGCTTAAGTGAAAGCGTCTCATCGGCGAGCGCCCGATCGTTGCGGATTAACCCTCGTTGCGGTCGTGTTGACCGGTGGCGACGGCCTGGCCTGCGAGCTGTCAAGAGCTTGCGGAGCTCACGCGCTCGCTGGATGACACTCGCGCTCGTGCTCGGGGGCGTCAGCCTCCCCTTGAAGACTTACGTCTCACACATCACACACAGGAGAATAAGGAAAACAATGAGCACCACGAAGACCCGCCGCAGCGTGAGCCTGCTCGCGGCCTTTGCCGTCGCCGCCGGCGCGCTGGCCCTGCCCGCCGCCGCGTCGCAGGCAACCCCCACCTTCGGGCTGGCTGCCACGACTGAGCGCCCGGCCTCCCTGGTCGACCTCGACCCCGCCAAGACCGGCTCGATCACCATCCACAAGCTGGTCAAGCAGGACGACAACGGCACCAAGGAAGGCAACGGCCTCCTCGACCCGAGCGCGACTGGCAAGCCGCTGGCCGGCGCGACCTTCACCGTCGAGAAGCTGACCTCGGTCGACCTGACCAAGCAGGAGGGCTGGGAGAAGCTCGCCAACTACCGCAAGGGTAAGGGCGACGAGAAGATCTCGGCGAACGCCGCCGCCATCGCGGCCGCCCGCGCCGACGGCACCGGCACGCCCGTGTCCATGACGACCGGGGATGACGGCCTCGCCACCTTCAACAACCTCGCTCTGGGCGCCTACATCGTCACCGAGACCCAGACCCCCGCCGGATACACCGGCTCGCGCCCCTTCATCATCACGGTGCCGATGACGCACCCCACCGAGCTGAACAACTGGGTCTACGACGTTCACGCCTACCCGAAGAATGCCAAGGTCAACGTTGAGAAGGAGGTCGACGACGCTCAGACGCCCGCCGTCGGCTCCCCGATCTCCTACACCATCACCGCCGATGTGCCCGACGCCCCGGTCGTGGACTACTACAACGTCGTCGACCAGTACGACAAGCGCGTGAACCTGCCCGAGAATCAGATCGAGCTGCGCATGGTCGAAGCCAAGGACGGCGATGTTCCCCTGGTCAAGGGTGAGGACTACACCCTGATCCCGGCCGTGGGCACGGATGGCAAGACCAACTTCTGGACCGCCGAGTTCACCGAGGCCGGCCGCAAGAAGATGATCGCCCAGCGCAAGAGCAGCGACACCAAGATCGTCATGTCGCTGGAGGGTACTCTCAAGGAAAAGATCGGCGACGAGGGTCTGGTTGAGAACAAGGCCATCCTCCTGCCCGGCGCTCCCGCCAACAACTGGACGCCCGGCAGCGGCGAGGTTCCCCCGCCGGAATACCCGAACGCCAAGGTTGTCTCCAAGTTCGGCAAGGTGACGATCACCAAGACCTCCTCCGTTGACGAGACCAAGAAGCTCCAGGGCGCCGAGTTCCAGGTCTACAAGTGCACGCCTAAGGCCAAGCCCGCCAATAACTTCGAGTCGGTGGACGCCACCCTCGAGACCAAGCTGACCGTCGCCGGCAAGGACACCTTCGTGACCGACGACCAGGGCAAGGTCACGATCGACGGCCTGCGTAACAACGACTGGGAAGACAACGAGGAAGTGGCTGACCCCGGCTACTACTGCCTGGTTGAGACCAAGGCTCCCGACGGCTTCGAGCTGCAGTCCCGTCCGATCGCCTTCCAGGTCCTGGCGTCCAACTCCACCAAGGACAACAAGTACACCCTCGAGACCACCGTCAAGGACGTGCCGAAGAACGGCGGCTTCAACCTGCCGCTGACCGGTGCTGCCGGTGTCGGCGTGCTCATCGGTACGGGTGCGCTCCTCGTGGCTGGTTCTGGCGCGATCGTGCTGGCCAACAAGCGCCGCAAAGAGCAGGCTGACGCCTGATCCGCGCTAGCACACGGGGGTGCGGCTCGCAGGCCGCACCCCCGTGCATGCAACGAACATCCGCCTCTGGTGAGGCGACATCCCAATGACTCAGCTGGAGCGCCAGCACGAATGGAGAACGCGTGAGTAAGCAAGCGTCCGATCAGTCGAAGACCCCCCTCAAGGTCCGTCTTCTGACGATCGCGCCCCCCGTTCTCCTCCTGGCCGGCATCCTCGTCCTGCTCTACCCGGTCCTGGCCACCCAGTACAACAATCATCGCCAGTCCCAGATTGCCGAGCAGTTCAGCGCGGTGGCCGAGGAGGTTGGCCCCGACGCGGTCGCAGAGAGCCTGAGCCGCGCCGACGAATACAACCGCGCGGCCGCGGAGGCGCCCATCCTTGACCCCTGGTTGGATGCGCAGCGCCCCGACACCGTCCAGTACCGGGAGTACCTCTCTCAGCTTGACTTGAACGACGTCATGGCGACCGTCAAGATCCCATCCATCGACGTCAATCTTCCGATCTACCACGGAACCGACACCGCGACCCTCGACAAGGGTGTCGGCCATCTGTTCGGCACAGCCCTCCCCGTGGGTGGGGAGTCCACCCACACCGTCCTCACAGGCCACACGGGCCTGGGGACGGCCACGATCTTTGATGAACTCACGAGCGTGCAGATGGGCGAGTTCTTCTACATTGAGACCGCCGGCCGCCACCTGAAGTATCAGGTCACCGACATCCGCGTGGTGCTGCCCAATGAGACAGAGTCCCTGAACAAGGTGGAGGGTAAGGACCTGGCCACCCTGATCACGTGTACTCCCTACGGAGTCAACACGCACCGCCTCCTCGTGACGGGCGAAAGGGTCCCCATGGATGACGTGGACGCCCAGGCCGAGGCCGAGCAGGTTCACTCCCGCGTCCTGCAGCCCTGGATGATCGCCGTCCTCGCCTCCGTTGCAGTGATCCTGTGCGTCGCCGGATGGATCTGGCTGCGCGCGCGCAAGCGGACTCGGGAAACGCTGGAGGCGGCGCAAACGCCGGAAGCCTTGGCTGTGGCGGAGGATGCCGCAGCCCCCAAAGAAAACGACGCGTCAATTGGCGAGTAAGCTCACTAGCGCGCTCGTTGTCCGAACAAATATAATTACCTTAGAACCGTAGAAGATACTTGGAGAACTGATGCAGTATCGCCCCAACGCCCGCATTGTGCGACATGCGAGGGCCGCGATCACGCCTCGTCGATACGGCGTGCGGGTCCTCATCGTAGCCGCGCTCGCCGCGCTCGTCGCGATGCCCGGCCTGCTGGCCTCCCCGACCCAGGCCGGCCCGACCCTCGAAAGTGCCGGATCAGACGAGGTCGTCTTCGATCGGACCGAGGGACGCATCGGTCCCGCCATTCTCAACGACTCTCCGACCGACCGCACGACCGCCGTCGCCGACCACGCATTCTTCGGCGTCGTGCGCGGCATGAGCGTCTTCGACTCCAGGGACCGCAACCAGTACTCGCAGGCTCACCAGCCGGGCGTGGCCCAGCGCTGGCTGAAGGCCGACGTCGCCAAGCGTGGGGACTACTGGTCCTACATCACCCGAGGCGTCGCGTGGGACTACCACATCAATCCCTACGGCTACCGGGGGGAGTACAGGGACAACGTCATCTCTGCCTCGACCACGAGCGCCCTGGGCTACAAGCCCAACAACCCCGGCAAGTCCGCGCTCAACAGCACCTTCCTGATCGGCACCGTCCGACACAACAACTTCCCGATCTGGTCGGCGATCCACTACGTGCACGCCTCCTTCGACATTCGCATCGGAGACCTCGAAGAATCCTTCCCCTTCGACCAGCACGAGACCACCAACGATAACGACACGACCGCCGTGGCGAATCAAGGTGGAGCCTACAGGTACTACTCGCAGGCGTACTCCGCCCGCTCGTGCCCCGCGGAGGCACCCTACTACGCCCTCATCCGCGGATACGGGGAGAACACCTGGTTCTGCTTCCAGCACGTGGGCCCCGGCTACGGCAACTACGACATCTACACCAACCAGCCGAACTACTACCCCAACTACGTGGATGTTCCGGGGCACACGCCCGAATCTGACGACGTGCTCACCGTGAACAAGACCACCTCGGACCGCACCCTCGTCGTTGACGGCATCCCCTACCGCCTCTTCCTCTGGGGCTTCGTTCCCAGCGCCGACGGCAACTGCCCCGCCGAGCCGCCCGCGGGCTCGGAACCCGTCAACACCTTCACCACGAAGGAGAATCAAACCTCCTACGGATGCCTCTACGGAGAGTTTCGTCAGGAGCGATTCCTGCGCATCGCGAAGAACGTCACCGAGGACTCCGGAGCCCCCGGCGAGGAGATCCCCGCCTTCAACTTCACGACCCTGCCCGCCGGCGACTGGAAGGCCCCCGAGGGAGCGCCCCTGCCCAACGAGGCACAGGCCGACACCTACATCAGTCCCGGATCCTTCTCCGACTTCTCCCTCAAGCCCACCGCCTACGGCAACGGCGGCACGGTCCTGAGCGGATACCAGTCCTTCATCCCCGGAAAGTCCCAGTTCATCGTCGCCGAGACCGGACCCACGATCCCCGGCAGGAACCCGATCGCGCCCGGCCAGCCCGGCTACTACGGCCCCTGGCCAGTCAGCGATGATCCCAACGCCGCGCAGTGGAAGCTCTCGGAGGTCACCTGCGTCAACGGAGTTGGCGACCGAGTGAACGTCACGCGCGACCCGGCCACCGGCGGCATCGACTTCTCCGCCGTGCCCCCCGCTTCCTCGGCCAAGGCTCTGCCGGTGACCTGCACCTTCACCAACCAGAAGCAGGCCCCCAAGATCCGCATCGAGAAGAGCATCGAAAGCGTCAAGGACGCTTTCACCCCCAACATCACCGTCACCTATCGCATCACCGCCACCAACGACGGGACCCTGAAAGGAACCACCGGACAACTGTCCGACTCCCCCTCCTTCGCTCCGGGACTGAAGGAACGCTCCGTCAGGATCGCCACGACCCTGGAAGGACTCGACAGCGCCACCCCAACGCGCTACGGCCCCTACACCCTCACCGAGGGCACGGACCTCGAACCGGGTGCCCAGGCCACCTGGTACATCCGTATGCATGTGGCACGCAACAAAAGGACCCCGGGTTACAGTGAGCCCGCACTGGAGTGCGCCTCCGACAATGGGCACCTGACGCCCAGGCGCGGCCTCTATAACTCGGTGAGTGGCCCCTACGATTACGACGGAAGCGCCAACAACGAGGCGTGCGCTCCCGTGCGTCCTCGCTACATCCGCATCGAGAAGGCCGGCACACAACCCGTTGGCACGCCGAACGACGATGGAACCTACCCGCTTAAGGGTGCTGCCTTCGCGATCTACGACAACGCTGAACTCAAGGGAACGCCCGTCAGCGTCGTCGACGGTGGCCCCACCTTCCTGAGCGACCCCCTGGCCCCTGACACCAACTACTGGCTCGTCGAGACACGCGCGCCAGCCGGACACGCGCTTCTCCCCAGGCCCGTCCCATTCCGAATCAGCGTCGGAAACGACGCGGACGCGACCACCGTCCTCACGGCGGAGTTCGGTCCCGACGAGGGCTTTTCCTCCGTGCGCGTCCTGCCGGCGAAGCCCGGGGTGAGCGGTGAGGCGGGGGCCCCCGGCATCCGTATCGTCGACACCCAGGTGGGCACGCTGCCCGTCGCAGGCGGATACGGCGTCTACCCCCACGTCGCGGGAGGAGTCGGCATGATTGCCCTTGCTGGAGCGTGCATGTGGGCGCGTAAGCGCCAGCGCGTCAGCCAGTCCTGACAAGGCCGATAGGCTAGCGAGACCCCCGAACCACCGGTCCGGGGGTCTCGCTGCATGCGGGGCGAGCGCGCCCGGGGCGCTGCCGTCGCCTAACATTGAGGGCATGAATCTGCGCATGCCCGAACGCGTCCGCGTCGACGCCGTCATCCAGGCCGCCATGGACATGGAGGCCGCCCCTTTCCTACACGAGCTTGCCCCCCTCGGTGACGCTGAGACACCCGACGCGGTGCTCGGCGGGTCGCGCATGACCCAGCGATTTGCCCTCGGGGAGCTCGAAGGGAAGAGTGTCCTGGTGGTCACCTCGGGCATCGGGCTGGCGAACGCCGCCTGCGCCACCGCCCGCGCCCTCACCCTCGTCGATACTCCCATGGTGATCGCGGCGGGTACGACCGGTGGACTCGCGCGTGACATCAACGTCGGTGACATCGCCGCTGGAACGACCACCATCTACGGGCAGGCGGATGCAACCGCGTTTGGATACGCGCCGGGACAGATCCCACAGATGCCCGTCGACTACACCTCATCCGAGGCGGCGGCAGCGCGACTGGACGACCTGTCCGACGTGATCTCCCACCGGGTGCGAATCGGCCAGGTTCTTTCCTCAGACTCCTTCTGCACACAGGAACACGCCGAACCCATGCGTCGGCGCTTCCCCGACGCCATTGCCACCGACATGGAGACCTGCGCGATGGCCCAAGTATGCTGGTCCGCCGGCGTCGACTGGATCTCTTTGCGAGCCGTCTCTGACCTGTGTGAGCCCAGCGCCGACCAGGCGTTCCACATGGATGGCAAACGCGCGGCCTCCCACAGCGCCGACGCGGTTGCCGCCTACCTGAGGATGCTATGAACACCAACGATCGCCCCACCCGAATCCTCATGGTGTGTACCGGCAACATCTGCCGCTCCACTATGGCCCACGCCATCGCCGAACAGAGCGCCGCTCAAGCCGGTATCCGCATCGTCGTTGACAGCGCTGGAGTCTCAGACGAGGAACGTGGGAACCCCATCGACCCTCGGGCCGCACGGGTCCTGCGCGATGCCGGATATGACGTTCCCGACCATCGTGCGCGCCAGGTCAGCGCCGCGGAGCTGGACCAGTGGGACCTTGTCCTGGCAATGACTGGCCGACACCTGAGCGCTCTGCAGCGCCTCGCGAACCGCGCTGGAACTGCTTACCGCAGTAGCGCTGCCGCCGGGAGCGATGGGCATGACCGTGGACCGCTCATCTGCCTGTACAGGGACTTTGACCCCGAGGGAAGCGGGGATGTCCCCGATCCTTGGTACGGAGGCCACCAGGACTTTGTCGACACCCGCGAAGTGATCGAGCGGGTCACGCCCCGCTTGCTTTCCTTCGTGTCGCAGGGCGTGCTGCGCTCCTAGTCGGGAAGACTCGCCCCGGCCTCGGTCAGTAGCGCCCGAATCTGGTCCTCGAGGCCCGAGGTTCCCCTGCCCATCGAGCGCAGCTGCCCGTCAGGCCCCGCCAGGTAGTGGGTCGGCCACGCGTTTGCGCCGTACGCCTGGAAGGCCTCCAGCTCGGGGTCCAGCGCCACCGGGTAGGTGATGCCCAGACGGGACACGGCGCCACTGACGACGGACGCTTCGCGCTCGTGGGCCTGCTGCGGGGAGTGTACGCCGATCACAACGAGGCCAGCGTCCTTGTACTTCTCGTAGATGCGCTCGATCTCGGGAATCTCGCGCGCGCAGTTGACGCACGAACTCGACCAAAAGTCGACGAGGGTCACCGTGCCGTGAGGCTCTCCCAGGGAGTTGAGCCACTCCGAGGCGCCGATCGCGGGGAGGGTGCCGCAATCCTTCGCCCCGCTGCGCGCGCACTGCGCGAAGTCGGTGCTCGCCTGGACCTCGTGTTCGGGCTCGCACGCGCCGTCCTCGCAGGCGCCCTCCGTGCCCGCCTGGAGCGAGGCGGTGTAGTCCGGAACCATCCGCTGCAGGGCAGCGGGAGCGTCCGTCGCGATGCCCAGTGCGAGTGCGATCATCGCGACGCCAGCGGCGATTCGCAGGGGACGTTGACGGGTCTTGAGGAAGCGGGCAGCGACGCCCGAACCGGCGAGAGCGACAATCAGAAGGGGGATCGACACGCCCACCGCGAAGGACACCGCCAGCCCAATGACGTGCCACGTGATCTGGCCCGAGTTAGAGGCAACGATGATCGAGGTCAGCACCGGACCCGCGCAGGGCACGAAGACCGCGCCCAGGACGAGGCCGAGGCCAAATCCGGCGCTGTTTCCCGTCGTTCGGGGAGCCAGGCGTGCGAAGGGGCGTTCCAACACCTCCATGACCTTCGGGACGATCATGCCGATTCCCACGGCCGCCAGCAGGACGATACCTGTCCAGCGGATCAGAGTCTGCGGAAGGTGCAGGAGGCTCAACAGGGCCGACCCCGCCACCGTGATCAGAAGGAAAGAGGTCACCAGGCCCAAGACGATGAGCACGGGGCGACGGGTCACCGACTCGGAGCCGTCGGCCTTGACCGCCGCCTGCGCGCGGGTCGCGCTCTCGCCGCCGAGGTTCACACCCGGGGCGAGTCGGAACAGTGACGGATCCGGGCCCGCCTGGCCGGCTTCGGAGGAAGTCCCTCTCCCTGTGCGCGTCGAATCGCTGCCGCTGGCAGCCCCCAGGAACAGCGCGGGCAGGACGGGAAGGATGCACGGGGAAATGCCCGTGATGAAGCCACCGAGAAGGCCAAGCAAGAGGAACATAGGTTCACCTTACTTTGTAAGGGGTGGTTGTGCACGACAGAGGGTGGATCGGCGAGAACACGCACGGCAGACATCGCACGCGCATCCCTACAGCGACAAGACGAGGTTCGCGCGCTCCTTCGTGCGTTCAACGAGGGCCATGTTCGCCGCGTCTACCGTGCGCACCCAGTGGGCCGCGTCCGCGCGGTCGCGCCCACAGCTGACGTGTCGATCGATGAGGCGCGAGGCCAGCTCCTCGAAGGGTGTCTCAATGAAAACGAGCAGGTCGATGAGGCCGCGCACGTCCGCCCAGCCTGGCAGTTCGAGGCCCAGGTAGTTGCCCTCGGTGATGACGACGCCGTCGACCTCGACGGGCAGGGATGCGGCGACCGGTTCGTGCAGGTCGCGCCGGTAGTCGGGGGCCAGGACCACACCGTCTGCGCGCCGTACGCGCCCCAGCAGGGCCACGTAGCCGCCGACGTCGAAGGTGTCGGGCGCGCCCTTGTGGTCGGCGATGCCGCGCGCGGCCAACACCGCGTTGGACATGTGGAAGCCATCCATGGGTGCCAGGCCCGCGACCGGGATACCGGCCTCGGGCAGGGCGGCGGCCAGCTCGGCGGCGATCGTCGTCTTGCCGGTCCCGGGAGGGCCGGTCAGGCCCAGCACACGCACGGGGTCGCCGCTGCGGGCGCGCTGGGCGACGGCCTCGACGATACGGTGGGTGATCGACGAGGCCTGGGCGCGCCCGGGCGCTCCGGCAACAGCGTACCGGTCCGAGCCCGCCCGAGAGGAAGTCATGGCTTGATGACGGGCAGCGTCGACCAGGGGAAGTTGATCCACTTGTCGGTGTACGCCCACACGTAGTCGGGCTCGATGATGGACACGGGCTTCTTATAGATAACCGCGCTGCGTGCTTCGACGCGCACGGAGGAGGAGCCGTCGAGAGAGAGGCCGTGCTTGTCGATGAGGTCCATGACCATCTTGAGGGTCTTGCCGGAGTCGGCGACGTCGTCGACGACGAGGACCCGCTTGCCGTCCATCGCGGAGACGTCCATGAGCGGGGGAAGCAGCATGGGCTCGTCGAGGGTCTCGCCGATGCCGGAGTAGAACTCGACGTTCATGGTGCCGATGGCCTTGACGTCCATCGCGTAGGCGACGGCGCCGGCGGGGATCAGGCCGCCGCGAGCGATGGCGACGATCAGGTCCGGGATCCATCCGGAGTCGACGACCTGCTGGGTGAGTTCACGGGACGCGTCGCCGAAGCCTTCCCAGGTCAGGACTTCGCGGTCGGGAGCGGTGCTGGCGTCGGGGCTGGCGATGGTACCCATGGCTTCCTTCTCTCGGGGGTGTTGGGATCAAGGGTATCGCCGTCGGGCGGGTGTCTGCTCGCCTACCCGGGTTGCAAAACGGTGACGTGGCAAGAGACACGTCATGCGCCGCCCCCTCGGCACAGGTAACGCTAACGCCGTCGGCGGATCGAGGCTAGTTCGCGCTCGTAGGCGCGCCCGGGCGAGGTCGGGGTCCCCTCTCGCTCCCACGTGAGGATCAGCGCGGGGTTGAAGGCGCGCGAACACGCCCCGCAGGAGGAGACGCGGCGCGGCGCCCGGTACAGGCGTCGGGTGGCCCCGCAGCGCGGGCACGTGCCCACCCACGGCGCGTCGGGGGATGGCAGGGACGAGGGCAGACGGGCCGAATCGGGTGCCCCGAGGTCTCGGGCGGCGCGCTTCCACGTGGCGTCGTGCCCGTGGGACGGGCCGACGAGAGCGTGGGCGATCTCGTGCAGGATCACTCCTCGGATCGTGCCCTCGTCGTACAGGTCGGTGAGCGGGGCGGACAGGCTGATGGTGCGCGTCGCGTGCGCGCACACCCCGGCACGACGCCTCGCGTTGTCGAAGCGAAAACGCCACTCGGCGAGGCCGGCCGCGTCCATGAGGGAACGCGCGAGGGTGCGCGCCTCCTGGCGATTCACCGCGCCCCCGCGAGCACGCCGAGCAGGCGCTTGAAGGAGACCTTGTTCGGCGTGCCCAGGGTCTGGGCGAACACGGAGACGCGCAGTTCCTCGGCCATCCACCGGGCCTGGGTGAGCGCTGCGGCGCTACGCGCGTCGTAGGGTCGCCGTTCCAAGGCCTCGCGCGCCGAGGCGATGTCGGCCTCGGCCTGGTGGATGCGGTCCATGTCCTCCAGGTCGCGCCCCAGAGCCCCCGGAGAGGATGCGGCGCGCTCGATGCGCACGGCCCCGGCGCGCAGGTAGCGCCCCAGGTGAGGTAGGGCCGAGGCCGGGGTGGCCGACACGAAACCCTCGTACAACAGGGTGCGCCCGTGCCGGGCGACGTCGCGCGTCGTCTCCTCCAGGGACGCCTGCGGGTGGGCGCGCACGGCTGCATCGGCCTGCGCGCTGGCCTCCAGGGCGCGCACGACGTGGGAGAGGATCCGGTAGACGCGGTCCTCGTGCGCGTCGCGCGCTGCGATCACGAGGGCCTCGAAGGCCTGGGGGTCGCGCACGTCGGCGGGGGTGCTCAGCTCATCCACGAGGGAGAGGGCCGAGGCCAGCTGCGCGTCCGCGACCAGGGCGGCCGTGTCCGGGTAGGGGGAGGCCGCCAGCATGAGGGCCTCGCGGCCCGTCCATCGCGTCGTGATGCGCTTCGTCGCCAGGGCTACGCGGCCCAGGAGCAGTCGGGCGAGGCCGGCTCGGTGCTCGCGGTCGGCCTCGGCTGCGCTGGCCATGACGCGCACGCCCGCCGCCGGCGCGGACGCACTGCCCTGGGGGACCAGGGCAGGGAAGGCCCGCAGCGTCATCGTGCCCGAGGTCTGGGTGATCGACCGAGGCAGCGTCGGCATCTGCGTGAGCTCGTCGGCGTGGAATGCCTGGTCCGGCGCCGGCGCCGGGGCCGAGGCGGGGGCGTCCGTGGTCGATCGCGCGCCCTTCCCGGGGGCGGACTGCGCGCCCTTGGAGGTGGGGGAGTCTTCCCCACCGCGCGACGCGGCCTTATCCGAGGCGCCGCGCCCGCGCTTGTTCCTGCGCGCCTGCTTCTCGCCGGCCTCCTCGAGGGCAGCGCGAACGGCCGTGCGCACCGCCTTGTTCGCGTCGGTAGCCAGGCGACGCTGCAGGTAGGCTAGGTCCTTACCCGAGCCGAGCTCCTTGCCCGAGGCATCCGTGACAACGAAGGTCATGAGCAGGTGGTCGGGCAGGTGGGCGCGTGCGTGCGCCAGGTCAGATTCGCTCAGGTCCACGCCGCGCAGGACGCGCACCGCGTGGGCCAGAGCCTCCAGGACGGAGCCCTCGGTGAGCGCGCGGGGCTTCGCGGGAACGCGGGTCGCCTCCTCGGCGCCACCAAGCGACGGGGCCTCCTTGCGCGTAGCCCCCTGCTGCGTCCTCTTGGGAGAGTGACGCGTCGAGACGCGGCCCGAGCTCGCGCCCCACGCCGCCAGGCGGCCCATCGCGGCATCCAGGCTCAGAGGATCCGGCTCGTCGCCGGCGTTGCTTGCGTTCCCGGCAGACGTATCCGGCGCGGGCGTCGCCTCGACCGGCTCATCGCCCGCCTGCTCGATCCACCGCGCCACCGACGCGGCCACGTCCGGAGCGGGTGCCAGGAGGCGACGCACACCCTTGGGCAGCGCGCGGATTGCCTCGGTCAGCAGGTCCTCTCGCATGCCCGGCACCAGCCAGTCCGTGCCCTGATCGCTCACGCGCTCGAGCACCTCGATCGGAATACGCATCGATACGCCGTCGCGCGGGCTGCCCGGCGCAAACTCGTAGCTCAGGGCCAGGGACAGGTCGCCGCACTGCCAGCGGTCCGGGAAACCCTCGCCGGACGTGGCCTCGCGCGGCATCAGCAGTGACGCCGGATAAATCAGCAGATCCGGACGCTCCCGGCGCTCGTCCTTCCACCAGCGGTTGAACGCCGCGGCGCTCGTCACGTGCTCGGGGACACGATCGTCGAAGAACCGGAAACGCGCCTGCTCATCCGCCACGAGGCCGTGGGTACGGCTACGGCGCTCAACCTCGCGCGCCTGCTCCACCAAGGCCTCGTTACGGCGCTGGAAGGCGTGCCTCTCCCTCCACTGACCATCCACCAGGGCGTTGCGAATGAACATCTCGCGCGCCAGCTCGCGCGCGCTCATCCCCTCGCGGGTGGCCGCCAGCTCCTCGAAATGACGCGGCTCAAACGACCCCGACGACAGCGGATCCTTCGACGCCGACACCAAGCCCGCCGCCAGCGCCTCCAGCGACCCCGCGCGCGGAGCATGAGAGCGGGAGACGGGCACGGCCTCGTCGATGACCGTCTCACCCAGCCGCCCCAGCAGCACCTCGCGGTCCGCCGCCAGTGTCAGGCCGTAGAGCGTCACGCGCTCGCGGACCATCGCCGCGCCCTTCGCGACCGACCAGAACGGTTCCGAATACGAGCGCTTGAGCAGGCCGCCCGCCGCCGGCTCGACCCACTCCGGGCGGATGCGGGCCACCGTGCGGGCAAACAGGCGCGAGGTCTCCACGAGCTCCGCGGTCATCACCCAGGCGGGGTGGCCGCTCACACCTGAACCCGGCCAGATCGTGAAGTGCGTGCCGCGCGCGCCCTCGTAGTCGCGTTTCGTCTCGTCCCACGACCCCAGGTAGGACAGCAGGCCGACCAGCAGCGAGCGGTGCAGCTGGTCCGCATCCACGGATGCCGGGCCCTGCCCGTAGGTCAGGACCGCGCGAACGGCCGCGTCCTGCGCGCCGCCGAAGTGGGCGGCCTCCACGACGTCGCCCGTCGACGGCTCGCCCACCGGCCCCGCGGCGATCCCGAGGATGCGGGCCATCTGGCGCAGCTGGCCGACCACGTCGCGCCACTCGCGCCACCTCAGGTAGTGGAAAAACTCCGCCCGGCACAGGCGTCGGAAAGCCGACCCCGACAGGTCGCGCGCCTGAACCGCTAGGTAGCGCCACAGGTTCAGGTAGGTGATGAAATCCGAATGCGGGTCCGCCAGGCGCGCGTGCGACGCGTCCGCCGTGCCCTGATGGTCGGCCGGGCGCTCGCGCACGTCCTGGATCGACAGTGCCGCCACAATGACGAGCACCTCCGAGGCGCAGCCCAGGCGCTGCGCCTCCAGCAGCATGCGCCCCAGACGCGGGTCGATCGGCAGACGCGCCAGGTCCCGGCCGATGCCGGTCAGCCTGTACTGGGACGAGGCCGCGGCCGCGTCCTGCGTCCCACTGTCCGGCGCGAGCGCGCCGATCTCCACGAGGAGGGCCACGCCGTCGCGTACCGAGCGGCGGTCCGGAGCATCCAGGAACGGGAAGTCCTCGACGGCGCCCAGGCCCAGGGACGCCATCTGCAAGATGACGCTGGCCAGGGAGGTGCGCAGGATCTCCGGCTCGGTGAAGCGCGGACGCGAGACGTAGTCTGCTTGGGAGAACAGGCGGATCGTCACGCCCTCCGCGACGCGGCCGCATCGGCCCGCGCGCTGGTTCGCGCTCGCCTGACTGACCGGCTCGATCGGCAGGCGCTGCACCTTCGTCTTGTTCGAATAGCGCGAAATGCGCGCCAAACCCGGATCGATCACGTAGCGGATGCCCGGAACCGTCAGCGATGTCTCCGCAACGTTCGTTGCCAGGACCACGCGGCGAAGCCTATGCGGCTCGAACACGCGATGCTGCTCGGCCGCCGTCAGTCGCGCGTACAGCGGCAGGATCTCGATGTCGGTCGGGCGTGCGCCCCTGTCGTCGCCCGCGCGCCTAGACCGCCCCTTCAGGTGATCGAGGAGGGCCGCCTCCGTGTCGCGGATGTCGCGCTCGCCCGGCAGGAAGACCAGAATGTCGCCGTCGCCCTCCGCGCTCAGCTCGTCCACCGCGTGGCAGATCGCCGTCTCCACGTCGATGTCCTCGCCCATCCCGTAGCCCAGCGTCGCCAGCTCGTCGTCCGGGTCCTCCAGAACCAGCTGCATTGGACCAGGCTGAGCGGCGTCCTCGCTGCCGGCCTCCTCCGCCTGCTCGGCGACCGCCTCGGACGTGTACGAGGAGGGCGTCGTCGGGCCGAGCGGACGGTAGCGGATCTCCACCGGGTACGTGCGACCCGACACCTCGATGACGGGAGCAGCTTCGAGCAGGCGACCCGAGCCGGGTGTCCCCTCCCACGTCCCAAAATGGCGGGCGAAACGATCCGAATCGATCGTCGCCGACGTGATGATGACCTTCAGGTCCGGGCGGGCGGGCAGCAGGCGTGCCACGTAACCCAAGATGAAGTCGATGTTGAGGCTGCGCTCATGGGCCTCGTCGATGATGAGCGTGTCGTAGCGGCGCAGCATCGGATCCGACTGGATCTCCGCCAGCAAAATACCGTCCGTCATCAGCTTGACGAGGGTCGTCGGGCCGACCTCGTCCGTGAAACGCACCTGGTAGCCGACCACCTGGCCGGGCTCGCGGCCCACGGTCTGGCCCAACTCGTCGGCGATGCGGTCCGCGACCGAGCGCGCCGCGAGCCGGCGCGGCTGGGTGTGCCCGATCATGCCCGCAACGCCGCGGCCCAGCTGCATGCAGATCTTCGGCAGCTGCGTCGTCTTGCCCGAGCCCGTCTCGCCCGACACGATGACCACCTGGTGGTCACGGATGGCGCTCGCGATCTCGTCGCGGCGAGCGCTCACCGGCAGGTCCGGGAAGGAAATCACCGGGATCGCGGCCGCGCGTTGGGCCAGCTGCTCGGGCGTGAAGGGCCTGAAGGGGCGCGCGTGCTCTCGCTGCGGGCGGCGGCCCGCCCGGTGAGCGCGGGCGTTGGTGGCGGTCCGATCAGCGTCGCTGTGGCCTCGGCCCTTGCCGTTCTTGCTGTTACCGCTCTTGTCGCTCTTGTCGCGCGAGCCCTGAGATGCCTGTGCGAACCCTTCCCGAACTGCGCCGCCGCGTCCTCGGACGTTGCCGCGCTGCCCATTCGCGCGTCGAGGCGCGTGGGGGCCGGAACCGCGCGCGTTGGGGTCGGACGGAGGCGTGCTGGAGCGAGAGTCAGGCATGATGGAGCCAGTCTAGTCGCGGCCAGACGCGGCGGCCCTTCGGCGCGTGGGGTAGCGGGCAAGTCGGCCAACAGCAAAAAGTGCACGCAACTCCCTCGGGGCTATTTCTGAGAGCGGCCCACAATCGCATCATGTCAACGCTTTAACTCTCACGGCTGAAAGAAGCGCCGGGGACTTACGTGCGACATTGTCGGGGATCTGCTGTGGTCGCGGCAATGCGAGGGTGCGCCACGCGTGGCACGGCAGGCGTGGCGCGCGCTGGGTCTACAGGTCCTCGTCGAAACGCGTCACCGGCGCCTCCAGGCGCAGATCCACGAGGGCACACGCCAGCTCGTCGATCTCCTCCCCCTGGTACACGCGCTCCCTCCACGAGGCCGGGATGGCCTCGATCCCATAGAACGCGCCACCCAGCTGCCCGTAAATCGCGGCGTTCGTATCCGCGTCACCGCCCATGTTGGCGATCGCCAGGGTCGCATCCTTGAAGGAAGGGAAATCCAGCAGGCCGTGCACCGCCAGGCGAATACCGTTCACGATGTAACCGCTGGTCTCAGCCTCCCACGACGCGCGAACCTGCGGATCCGGGCTGATCACCCGCGCGGCCATCTCGTCGAACGGCTCACCTGTCGACGCCCAGGACACGTCCATGAGCTGGGTCGGGGACCAGCCCAGCAGCGCGCCAACCAGCAGGGCGGCGAAGACCTCGGTGGCGGCCTCGGCCTCGAGGGAATAATGCGTCTCGCGTGCGCTCAAGCGAGCGGTCTCGACGACCTCGCGAGGGGAACGCGAGCGGAACCCAGCGATCACCACCGGTGCCAGGCGCATGATCGCGCCGTTACCCGCGCTGGTCGTACGCTCTGCGGTCACAGGCACACGCGGATCGTGCTCGAAATCGAACAGCGCGGCGCGCACCTGGCCACCGATGTCGAAACAGCTGTCCGTCGACGAACGATAACCCTTCGAAAACCAGCGCTGGTAGCGCTCCATCACGTCAAACGAGTCGTAGCGGCCCTTCGCCAGGAGGGAATCCGCGATGCACAGGGCCATCGACGTGTCATCCGTCCACTGCCCGGGCTTCAGGAGGAAGGGGCCGCCGCCCACCATGTCCGTGATCGGCTCGAAGGTGCCTGCCCACTTGAACTCATTCGTGGTGCCCACCGCGTCGCCGACAGCCAGGCCAACCATGGCGCCGCGCGCCCGAGAAAGAAATTCCGTCATGCCTACAGTCTCGCACAGGGCACCGACAAGTGGCTCCGGGTTCCATGCGCGGCCCGGCCGGACGGACTGGGACACGCGGGCCAGCCCCGGCCTCGTCCCCGGCGGGCCCTGTGGGAAAACGTCAGGCGACCGTCGTGCCGAAAAGCCAGCCCAGCAGGTAGGTGACGCCCGCCGCGCCGTAGCCCACCAGGAGCTGACGCAGCGCGCGTGGGGCGGGGGACTGGCCCGAGAGGATGCCGACCACGCCGCCCGTGAACAGCAGCGCGATGCCGACGATCACCGACGCGACGATAATCGCGGTCATGCCGGTCATGCCCAGCAGGTAGGGGACCAGTGGGAAGAACGCGCCCACCGCGAAGAAAGAGAACGACGACAGGGCCGCCTTCATCGGGGTGCCCACCTGCTCGCCAGCCCCGTCCGACTCGGGGTTGCCGCCCAGGGCTGCTCGAACAGCGATCGCGCCGGACTCTCCGGTCGCGGGCGTGGCCAGGCGCGCGAAGACCTGCTTCGCGTGGATCTCGGCCTCCTCCTCGCTCTCGCCGCGCGCGCGGAACACCAGGGCCAGCTCGTTGGCGTTCACGTCTAGGTCCGGGACCACCTGATGCGCGTGCGGGTCGGGGATCGAGGCGTCGAGAAGCTCGCGCTGACTACGCACGCTCACCCACTCGCCCGCCGCCATCGACAGCGCGCCGGCCAGCAGGCCCGAGATTCCCGTCAGGAGGACGACGTGGGGCTCCATGCCGGTCGCCGCCACGCCCAGCACGAGGGCCAGATTCGACACGAGGCCGTCGTTCGCGCCGAACACCGCCGCGCGGAACGTGCCCGCCAGGGTCTCGCGTGACTTCGCGGCCAGGGAACGAATGACCTCGGCGTGAATGTGCTCGTCCGCCTGCATGTGCGTCGGCACGTCGTCATCCACGTCGCGTGCGGAACGCTGCTCCGCGCGCTGGGCCATCGCCAGAATGAAGATCGTGCCAAACAGGTGCGCCAGCACGGACGCGGCGCGGGTGCGCAGCGGCGGCTTGGGGGCGGGCAGGGCGTGCTCACCCAGGCGCGCCAGCCAGTACTCCTCGTGGCGGCGCTCCGCCTCCTCAAGCTGACGGAGGACAGCGCGCTCCTCGCCCGTTCGGCGCTCCGAGAGGTCGCGGTAGGTGCGAGCCTCCATGCGCTCCTCGGCCAGGTGCTTGCGCCAGCGCTTGATCTGCGCCCTCGTGGGCTCCCTGTCCGTGTTCGCGGCGGATGCCTCGTTCCCTCGTGTGCTCAACGCTGGGGTGAGGACGAGGTGGCCTGCGCGTCGATCGTCGTCGGCGAGGCCGGGGTGCCGAAAAGGCGTTCCTTCACGGCATCCGCGACCTTATCGGTCACCTGCTCGCCGCCCGCACGCACGAAGTCGGACATCTTCTGGCCAGCCGCATCCAGGGGACGCGCGACGACTGGGAAACGACGCAGCTTCGAGGCGCTCGCACGGATCTGCTCGTAGCGCTCGCGGCCCGCGCGGGTGCCCAGGATGTATCCGATGCCAACTCCGATGAGGATTCCGGTCTTGGTTCCCATGAGTGTCCTTTTCTCCATGCGGGTGGTGGGGTGTCACGCGATTGTGCTCGCGTGGCGATTTCGTGGGCGCGGCTCTCGCCCGCTCATATGCGTCTCATCTTAATGGCGGTGCCCTCCTCGTCGCACGATCCTCTTCCTGGGTGGGGATTATTCTGGGCCCCGTCATTCCCGGGGCGCCGCCTCGTCACATTCGTGCGCATTGTGGTCGTTCGTTTACGGCGCATGCTTGAAAGCGCTATGTTTGTTGCGTGAGTCAGATAACGATTGAGACACCGCGGGGAGTGTCCCTCTCCGGCACATTCACGCGTCCCGTGGACTGCCGCGATGCTGCGGTGATCTTTTCTCACACTTTTTTGTCGGATCGTCACGCATCGGGCATGTTCGATTTACTCGGTCGCGCACTGCGTCGCGCCGGCTACGCGACGCTGGCCTTCGATTACTCCGGTCACGGTGCCTCGGGCGATGAGATCATCACCTTCGATCCCCTCATCGAAGACTTCCGTTACGCCTCCGGATGGCTCGCTGATCAGGGCTTCGCGCGCCAGATCTGCGTTGGCCACGAGTTCGGTGCCACCGTTGCGCTGCGCTCCCGCCCACCCGCCGTCCAGACCTACGTGCTCGTCTCCCCGGTGCTCGGTCCCCTGTCCTACGACTGGAGCCTCGTGTTCTCTGAGGTGCAGCTCTCGGAGCTCGAACGTCACGGGGCAACGACCGTGCCCGACGACTCCGAGACAGTGCGCCGACAGTTCACCCTGTCCAAGCGTACGCTGGCGGACATGTCCATGGTCTCCGGCGAAGAGGTACTGCGTGGCGTGAGCGTTCCGGTGCTCATCACACACGACTCCTTCGACGAGGAGACCGGCCTGCTCGACCGCACGCGCGACGCCTTCCACCTGCTGCCCGACGGCTCCCTCGTCGAGATGACCGCGCCGCCCGACGGTATCGCGGGCGAGTACACGCCGGTCGGCGGCGTGCCCGTCCTCGACGAGGCCGTGGACCGTGCGCTGGCTGCGTCGGGTTCCGCGCACTTGCCCGTGCTCACGGATGTTGCCGCCAAGTGGGCCAGCCGTTGGGTGCCCGTTAGTCGCTGATCGCCGGTCGGTGGCGGTGGGTGCGGTCTTCGTTGGGTTGTTTGCTGCGGTTGTGGTGTCGGCTCGACGGTGGTGCCGGGGGTGTCATCGTGCTTCTGGGAGGCATCAGGTGGTGCTTTGGATAGCAGGCTATAGGCCGGATCTGTAACCGGTGGCACCTCTGTTAGTAGGACGTAGGTGGGTTTTGTAACCGGTGACGCCTCTGTTGGTCGGTTGTGTGCGTTCTTTGAAACCGGTGACGCCTCTGTTGAGTGGAAAGTGGCTGAAATGGGGTCTTTTAGGTCGACGGTGGTGCCAGCGGTTGCATGAGTGCTCGGTGTCGGCACGACGGTGGTGCCAGTGGTTGCATGAGTGCTCGGTGTCGGCACAGCGGTGGTGCCAATGGTTGCATGAGTGCTCCGTGTCGGCTCGGCGGTGGTGCCGTTGTTGGCGGGAAACGAGCGGAATCTGTAACCGGTGGCACATCTGTTAGTAGGACATAGGCGGGTTCTGTAACCGACGACGCCTCTGTTGGCAGGCCACAGGTGGGTTTTGTAACCGATGACGCCTGTGTCGGTCGGTTGTGTGCGTTCTTTGAAACCGGTGACGCCTCTGTTGAGTGGAAAGTGGCTGAAATGGGGTGTTGTAGGCCGACGGTGGTGCCAGCGGTTGCACGAGTGCTCGGTGGTGGCCTGACGGTGGTGCCAGCGGTTGCATGAGTGCTCGGTGTCGGCACAGCGGTGGTGCCAATGGTTGCATGAGTGCTCGGTGTCGGCTCGGCGGTGGTGCCGTTGTTGGCGGGAAACGAGCGGAATCTGTAACCGGTGGCACCTCTGTTAGTAGGACATAGGCGGGTTTTGTAACCGACGACGCCTCTGTTGAGTGGAAAGTGGCTGAAATGGGGTGTTCTGGCCCGACAGTGGTGCCGGTGGTTGCATAAGTGCTCAGTACCGTGTCGACGGTGGTGCCGGCGGTTGCATAAGTGCTCGGTACCGGGTCGACAGTGGTGCCTTCGGTGTCGCGAGTAGCTGGAGCAGTGTCGGCGGTGGTGCCAATGGTTGCATGAGTGCTCGGTGTCGGCTCGGCGGTGGTGCCGTTGTTGGCGGGAAACGAGTGGGATCTGTAACCGGTGACGCCTCTGTTGAGTGGAAAGTGGCTGAAATGGGGTCTTTTAGGCCGACAGTGGTGCCGGTGGTTGCATAAGTGCTCAGTACCGGGTCGACGGTGGTGCCAGCGGTTGCATGAGTGCTCGGTGTCGGCTCGGCGGTGGTGCCGTTGTTGGCGGGAAACGAGTGGGATCTGTAACCGGTGACGCCTCTGTTGAGTGGAAAGTGGCTGAAATGGGGTCTTTTAGGCCGACAGTGGTGCCGGTGGTTGCATAAGTGCTCAGTACCGGGTCGACGGTGGTGCCAGCGGTTGCATGAGTGCTCGGTATCGGCACAGCGGTGGTGCCAATGGTTGCATGAGTGCTCCGTGTCGGCTCGGCGGTGGTGCCGTTGTTGGCGGGAAACGAGCGGAATCTGTAACCGGTGGCACATCTGTTAGTAGGACATAGGCGGGTTTTGTAACCGACGACGCCTCTGTTGAGTGGAAAGTGGCTGAAATGGGGTGTTCTGGCCCGACAGTGGTGCCGGTGGTTGCATAAGTGCTCAGTACCGTGTCGACGGTGGTGCCGGCGGTTGCATAAGTGCTCAGTACCGGGTCGACAGTGGTGCCTTCGGTGTCGCGAGTAGCTGGAGCAGTGTCGGCGGTGGTGCCGGGGGTGTCATCTTGCTTCTGGGAGGCATCAGGTGGTGCTTTGGATGGCAGGCCACAGGCGGGTTTTGTAACCGGTGGCACATGTGTCGGTCGGTTGTGCGCGTTCTTTGAAACCGGTGACGCCTCTGTTGAGTGGAAAGTGGCTGAAATGGGGTGTTTCAGGCCGACGGTGGTGCCAGCGGTTGCATGAGTGCTCGGTGTCGGCACGACAGTGGTGCCTTCGGTGTCGCGAGTAGCTGGAGCGCTGTCGGCAGTGGAGTCGTGGGCGGACTTGTGTTGAGAGAAGACTCGTCCAGTGGTCGCCGCACTGTCGCCACCTCCACGCCCACGACCGGGCCTGCGACCTACCGGCCCAGCCACCTTTACGACCAGGCCCGCGACCATGACCACGACGAGCCCCGCCACCTCCGTGACGAGCCCACGACGAGCCCAGCCACCTCCACGACCAGCCGCAATACCTACCAGCCGCGCACCAGCTCCGCGAGAGCTGGGGAAGCCAGCCACTGCCTCGTGCCGAAAGACGACACCGCTACCGCCGCTACCGCCGACGCGAAGCGAATCAGGCGCTCTGGATCCGCGTCGCCACCGCGCTCGATTCCCCACGCGAAAGCCCCGTGGAAGGCGTCCCCTGCCCCCAATGTTGACGCGTCCCGCACGGCGTCGACGCATACCTCGCCGCTGGCATCGTCCCACCAGTACTGCACGGAGCGTTCACCGCGCGTGCGCACCGTGCGCGCGATGCCGAAGCCTCGTAGGAAGTCCGCGACCTGCGCCCCATCCGGGTGCTCCATCAGCGGCGGTGCGAAATCCTCGGACACAACGGCGATGTCGACGAACCCCAGCAGCGCAGTGAGCCAGTCCTTCCAGGAACCACCATCCAGGATGCGCGGGTGCGGTGGGCGCGCCTCGAGCAGGGCGAACGGGTCGTCCTCGTCGACGTCGGGCACGCCCAGGGTGAGGGCCGCGTGCGCGAGTATCGGGTTGTGTCCGTCGATCAGGACCGCGCCGACGCGCTCAGGCAGGTCGGACGCGATCTGCTCCGCGTTGGCGTCGAGCCGTGCGTTCGTAGAAGCCACCATGCGACCGCTTGGATGCTCGATGATCGAGGACACGGCGGGCTCGCGTGACGCAAGCGACGAGGCCGGGGCACTCCCGCGCTTGCTTGCCTTCTCAGCGGGTGACAGGGCGGGCACCGTCGCGTCCAGGACGCGCACACCCGCGGCTGCCAGGTCGGCCGCGAGGAAGGCCGACACGGGGCCCTCGCCGAGCGCCGTCAGCAACGTCGGTGCCTCCCCTGAGGGAAGCGCAGCGCCTGAGGCAGCCTCTGCCTCGTCGAAGGACAGCGAGCGCGAGGCGGCGCACAGTGCCGCGTACGTGACGGCTGCGTTCGTCGCGGGGCCGCCGGCGGCCATCGTGAAGTCAGTCGATGTGACCTTGAGGGAGGGGTCCGGCACGTGGTCGAGTCGGTGCAGGACATCCAGGGTCGTGAGCCCGGCGAAGAGTGCAGTCATGGGGACATTGTCGCACCCGGTGACCGAGCTAGACAGCACGGTCTCGGCTCTCGCTGACAGACATACGAACCCGGTAGGATATCAACAACGACACTCATCGACTCCTCCGGATCGCCATGCACCTGCTCGACGCACTGAATAACTCCCTGCCCGAGGTCTTCCGAGCCATCGACCTCATGGGCGTGCTCCTTAACGGTATCCTCGGCGGAAAGGTCGCCCGAGAGCGAAACTTCGACGCCGTCGGCTTCTGCATTCTTGCGATTATGACGGCCCTCGCGGGCGGCATGATCCGTGATCTGCTCCTGGCGACGCGCACCGGGGCACCCGTCGCAATCACAGACCCCTACTACCTGTGGTTCGCCATCGTCGGTGCCCTCATCGCGATGGCCTTCCGCATGGATTCTCGAGCCTGGTCGGTGCTTCTCGTCATCGCCGACGGCATGGTGTTGGGCTGTTGGAGTGCGACCGGTGCGATCAAGACCCTCGACGCGGGCTTCGCGATCATGCCGGCGATCCTCCTGGGCATCATGACGGCGATCGGAGGCGGCATGGTCCGAGACATCTCCGCGGGCCTAGTGCCGCGCGTTTTCGGAGGCAATAACCTCTATGCCACGCCCGCCTTCGCGTGTTCGCTGGTGACGGTCGTGTTCTGGCACATGGGCCAGCCGGTCCTCGGCATGGGCGCGTCCATCGTCGTGGGCCTCATCTTCACTGGAATGGCGCATTGGCGCCGCTGGAGGCTCCCGCAGACCCGAGAGTGGACCATCACTCTCACATATTCGCAGCTGAAAGCTCTGCGTAGAGCCAGACGTTAGTATGGCGGTGTGAATCCCAAATCAGCATCCGTTCCTTCGTCCCCCGCCGCGTCGGGTTCCACTTCCGAGCGGAAGCGTTTTAAGACATGGCACCTGTCCATGATGGCCCTGGGCCTCGCCATTGGCGCAGGCTTCTTCCTTGGTACCGGTTCTGCGATCCACCAGGCAGGACCCGCTGTCATCGTGTCCTACGCGCTGGCCGCCATCATCGTCGTGTCGGTCATGATGGCACTCGCCGAGCTGGCTTCGTCCCTGCCGACGACGGGTTCCTTCTCGTCGTACGCCGAGGCCGGGATCGGACGGTGGGCAGGTTTTACGATCGGCTGGCTGTATTGGGTCATGCTCATCATGGTGTCGGGCCTGGAAGTCACGGGTGCAGCAACGTTCTTTGTCGGCTGGTTCCCTTCGGTCCCGCAGTGGGTGATTGCCCTGTTCATCGTTGTGGTAATCGGTGGCATCAACCTGCTGGCGGCCGGACAGTACGGCGAGATCGAGGCCTGGCTCTCGATGGTGAAGATCATCGCGATCATCGCCTTCCTGTGTGTGGGCGCGTATCTGGTTGCGCGCACGGCGATTGTTGGCCCCCTTCCGGGCCACGAAGGCGTGCTGCACAACGTCCTGGGCCACAACGGATTCATGCCGAACGGAGTCTCGGGTGTCGCTGTGGCTCTCCTGGCCGTCATCACGTCCTTCGGTGGCCTTGAGATCGTCACGATTGCCGCCGCCGAAGCCGAGGATCCCCAAGCCGCCATGAGTAGCGCGATCCGCTCGGTCGTCACCCGCATTTTCGTGTTCTACGTCGGCTCCGTTGTCCTGCTGGTCGCGCTACTGCCGTGGGATAGCGAGGCGATGAACACGAACGCCTTCGCTGCCGTCCTCGAGATGGCGGGCGTCCCCGCGGTCGGGACGCTCATGAATGTCATCATCTTCATGGCGCTCATCTCCGCGTTCTCCGCAAACATCTACGCATCGTCCCGCATGGTCTACTCGCTGTCGGCCCGCGACATGGGTCCGCGCTGGCTGCTGGGTGCGTCCGCATCCAACAAGGCCCACGCTCAGGCAGTCGTGAAGGCCGCCCTCGAGGATGACGAGGCCGTCCTGGCCGCCGAGATGGAGGGGGACATCGAAGCGGGTCGTACCCCGAAGCGCGCGGTCGGCCTCGTCGTGGTCCTGGCGCTGCTGGCGGTTCTGGGCAACTGGTACCTGCCCGGCTCGATCCTGAGTATGCTCATCAACGCGATCGGCATGGTCCTGCTGATCGTGTGGACCTTCATCATCATCTCGCTGATGCGGCTCCACCCGTCTCTGGAGCGCTCGGGTTCCCTGGTGATCCGCATGCCCGGATGGCCGTGGCTGCCGTGGCTGGTCCTCGTTTGCCTGGGTGGCATCGGCATCCTCATGCTCGTGAACGACGAGGGCAGGGCTCAGCTGGCCTCGATGGGCGCGCTGACGCTCATCATCGTGGTGATTTACTTCGTGCGTCAGCTGGTGGGTTCTCGCACGAAGGCCTAGTTATCCACAGGCATTCGCCGCCGGGACGCAGACGCCGGTGGGTGGGTGCATCATGAGGGCACCCCGGGCGGTTGGTTGGGGTGCCCTCAGTGCGTGGGCGTTGTGAGAGAAGGGACAGGGAGATGGCGCGTAAGCGACGGAGGAGCGTCGGGGACACGATTGTCCTGCTCGTGATCCTCGCTGCCCTTGTGTGGGCCTTCGTGCCGGGCGTGGGCTGGGACCTACTGGGTTTGCGATCGCGCCTTGGTTGGCCGCCGCTGCGCAGCGGTCAGGCCCTGGCTTCCCTGCCGGACAGCGAAGCGGCCCGCCAGCTGCGTGAGCTCACGGTGCGCGAGTCGGTCGATGATCCCGATGCTCCCGCATATAAGCGCGAGGTCTTCGGGCAGCGCTGGGAGGACACCGACCGCAACGGCTGTGACACTCGCAATGACATCCTCGCCCGCGACCTGGCGCGTCCCACCTTCAAGCCGGATACTCGCGACTGCGTCGTCCTCTCCGGTACCCTCGCCGAGCCGTACACGGGGGCCACGATCGAGTTCCAGAGGGGGGATAAGACCTCGTCCCTGGTGCAGATTGACCACGTCGTCGCACTCGCGGACGCGTGGCGATCGGGGGCGTGGCAGTGGGATGCTCAGCGCCGCCAAGAGTTCGCCAATGACCCTGAGAACCTACTCGCGGTGGACGGGGCCGCGAACGAGGACAAGTCGGCATCGTCCGCGGACCAGTGGCTGCCGCCGAATACCGCGTTCCGTTGCGACTATGTGAAGCGTCAGATCGCCGTTAAGAATGCGTATGGGCTGAGCGTCACGCGCGCCGAGCAGGACGCTCTCGCCGAACAACTGTCAGCCTGCACCGGATGAGTGAGGGCGCGCGATTATCCTGAGTACGATGTGGTGCTCGCGCCATTCTGACCAACAATTTCCAGGCGATTCCCAGACGTTTTCTCACAATATGTCCATCGAGTGTGCATCGGGGCGCACGTCCGCGACATCGCCAGATAATGCCGGTAATGTTCCCCTGAGGGGGAGAGATGACATGTACACGGCAATCAACTGGGCGCTTGATCTTGGGCTATACGCTGGCGTCTGTGCGATCGCGTGCGTGCTGCGGTGGCTGATCGGCCGTCGTCAAGACCGTGCTCGACTCAGTTCCCAGGCAGCGGCTCCCGATGCGTCTTCGTCACAGCGCCCGAACGGCTCGGATTTGACGGTCTCCGACGCCCTGCCGCTCATCTACCGTCGCTCGAATCAGACGGGGGCCCTGCTGCCGCGCGAGGAAAACCCGGACACCCCGAAGACGTCGGAGATTCCGGTGATCGCGCCCCCTGCCACGTCGAAGTGGAGGCTCCCGCGAGCTTTGCCGCTCGCCTGGATCCTGTACCTTGCGGGCCTGCTGATTTTCACGCTGCTGCCACTGCCTTCAGACCCGGTGGCCGCGTGTGCCGCGATCATCCACTGGGATAACTACACGCCCTTCGGGTCGTTCGTGGCGGTCGTCGATCAGTTCCGTGACGGGGAGCCCCTGCGTGGCAGCCTGTATGCCCTGTCGATCCTGCTCAACGTCGCCCTGTTTGTGCCCTTGGGTGCCCTCGCGGAGACCACGTGGCGTATACGTCGTATGCGTCGCGCACCCGAGGAGGCACCCGCCGACGGTAGTCGCCTGGCCCGTTCGATTCCGCACCGCCGCTTCTTCGCGTGGGTGGCGATCGGCTGCGCCGTCTCCTGCCTCATTGAGCTGACGCAGTACACGGGCCTCTTCGGCGTCGTGCCCTGCACCTACCGCGTCGTTGACATCGACGATGTCATCATGAACACCCTCGGCACGTACCTGGGAGTGCTCATGCTGCCCCTCATGGCGCGCCACTCGCGCTTCATGGGCGTGTAGGGGCTCTACAACCAGCCTGCGGCGCGGGCGAGGGATGCGGCCTCGGCTCGGGTACGCGCGTCCATTTTCAGCATCGACGAGGACACATGGTTGCGCACCGTCCCCTGGCTGAGCCCCAGCGAGTGGGCAATGTCAGCGATGGTGCCGCCGCCCTCGACCTCGCGGAGTACGTCGGCTTCGCGCGCGGTGAGCGGGGAGGACCCGGCGGACAGCGCGTCGATTGCTAGGCTCTGGTCGATCGAGCGGCCACCGGCGGCCACCGTTCGCACGCCGTCGACGAGATCTTCAACCGGCGCATCCTTCACCATGAAGCCAGAGGCTCCCGCGGCCAGCGCCCGCTGGAGGTAGCCGGGGCGCCCGAAGGTCGTGACCACGAGGACCCGCACGCCCGGGAAGCGCGTGCGAATCGCCTCCGTCGCCGTGATCCCATCCATGCGCGGCATCTCGACATCGATGATGGCAACGTCCACGGGAGCCTTCGCCCGCGCTGATTCGGCGGACTTGGCGAGGCGCGCCAGCTCCTCCAGTGCTTGTGCTCCGTCGCCAGCCTGCGCGACGACCTCAATGTCGTGCTCAAGATTGAGCAGCCCCGCAAGCGCGCCGCGAATCATCGCCTGGTCGTCGGCCACGAGCACGCGAATGGTCACGTCACCCTCCTTCTGTCTACTCCTGGGCTACCAGGCTAGCGCAGGTTCGACGCGTGACTCTCGGCTTGGCTCATCTCTCAGGACGAGGCCGACTCGCCCTCCTGGGACCGCGCCGAGCTCGGGGAGGGGCGCTAGGGCCGCTCGATGGGGTCGTGGCGGAGGGAATCAGGATGCGTGAGGATCGGGTGCCGCCTCGAAGGACAACGTGAGCGTCCACACGGAACCCGACGCTCCCCACGTCAGGGTGCCCTCGTCGCCGACCAGCTCGGTCAGGCCTGACAGACCCGAGCCCGCCCCGGCCGTCGACGCAGCGTAGGAGGCCGTGTAGCCGTTGTTCGTGACAGTCACGCCGTCAGAAGAGAGGCGGATCTGAACCCGCGAGGGGCGAGCGTGCAAGATCGCGTTGGTCACGCCCTCGCGGATCACGTGGGCGGCAGCGGCCGCGCGGGACCCCGACGGAGGCTCACCCTCGTTCGTAATGTCGGCGTCGATGCGGGCAACCTCCAGGAGCGAACGGGCCTCATCCAGCTCCTCGGTGGGGGACAGGGCCCGCGTGGCCGCCACGATACGGCGGACGTCGGCCAAGGCCTCGTTCGACTGGATGGTGATCGCGCGAATCTGTTCGCGCGCCTCCTCCACGCGCCCCGCGTCCAGGAGGCGGCCAGCCAGCTCGGAGACCATCGTGATGCCTGTCAGTGAGTGCCCGAGGATGTCGTGCAGGTCCGTGCTCAGGCGTGCCCGCTCGGTGGACTTCGCGCGCGCTATCGCGTCCTGGCGACGCAGGTGCTCGCGCGCCGACCGCTCCATGCCTGCGCGTGCCCCGCCGACGAGAACACCCAGCAGGGCCAGGTACACGAGCATCCACAGCGGGTTTCCTTCCGCGAGCGCGGTGACGGCGGCGAGGACGCCGATCGGGACGGTGCCCGGGAGCAGGTAGCGCAGGGGGGCCTGGAAGATCCACGCGACCAGCAGGTAGGAGAACATCATGTAGGCGTAGGGGAGCCCGACCCACCAGGCGTAGAGGGCGTAGATCACGGAGACGGCGGCCAGGCACACGTGAGAGATCACGAATGGCCTTGTGAAGGAGTTGCGTCCCGGAGGGGGATTCGTCAGCCACGTGGCCGCGTTGGCCACCGCGAGGAGCAGGCACGCGCCGATGACTCCCGCGCCCTCAAGCCTGTTGGGCATGTCAAGGGCCGAGGAGATGGGGAACCCGAGGAACAGCATCCATGGGGCCGCCCACGCGAGGGAGATCAGTCGCTCTTTCATGGTCACACCCTAGCGGTTGGTGTCGTGCGAGGCGCCCCACCAGGCGATGAGCGCTGGGATGAGCGTCCATGCCGCGATGTTGAGCCATGCCGAGGCGGTCATCGGGTTGCCCCCGCTGACCGCATAGACGGCCTGCACCACGCCGTAGAAGGGGGTGAAGGGGGCGACGTGGGCGACGAAGGACGGCATCTGGTCGAGGGGCATGAACATGCCCGACGCGAAGGCGCTGAATACCATGATGAACGCCGAGGCGCTGTAGGCGTTCTCGCCCTTGATGGTGTAGCCGCATGCCAGGCCGATGAGGGCTCCGAGCGCGGACAGGGCGATGACGACGGCGGCGCTTTCAGCCCAGGTGACGGCCGCCATGTGGGCCCCTGTGGCGATCCCGAAGCCGAAGGCGATGGCCGTGATGAACGCGCTCAGGACCATGAGGGCGCCGAGCCGGGCCAGGAGGATCACCCACGGTTGGATGGGGGTGAGTGCGTACATGCGTGAGATGCCGGTTGTGCGCTCCACGGACACGGTGGCTCCCAGCGATCCGCCCACCAGGAGGACGCCGTAGGTGGTCATCATGACGATCATCGCGGCGGCGACGTTGCCGCGCGCGGTGAGCGTGTTTCGGGCGGTGTCGGTCATCCCGAACATGGCGTACATGAAGAGGGGCAGAACCAGCGCGAAGGCCATGTTCCACGGGTTGAGGATGTGGGATCGGAAGGTGGTGAACCACAGTCGTCCCGCTCCCGTGAAGGGGCCGGGGATGGTGCGGTTGGTTGTGCGTGCGGGTGTGGCTTGAGCGGTCATGATTCCTTCTGTGGGTCTGGGGGCGAGGAGGTGGCCTCGTCCGGGGGTGCCTCGCGCGGTGGGACGCGTTGAGGTCAGCGGGGTGGGGGCAGTCGCGGCGTCACTCGGCGTCGGAGTGGGAGGCGATGCGCTCGAAGACGTCCTCAAGGTCCTCGCCGCGGGCGACGACCTCCTCGGTGGGGGCGTCCAGGACGATGCGCCCCTCGTCAAGGATGACGATGCGGTCGGCTTCCTTGCGCGCCTCGGTCAGGTAGTGGGTGGCGAAGAGGAGCGTGCGCCCGGAGACGGTCTCTTCGCGCATCGTGTCCCAGAACTTGCGGCGGGCGAGGGCGTCCATGCCGGCGGTGGGCTCGTCGAGGATGATGAAGTCGGGGTTTCCTGCCAGGGCGAGGGCCAGGCGCACGCGCTGGCGTTCGCCGCCGGAGAGCTTGGAGAGGCTGCGGGTGGCGAGTCTTGTCAGGTCGGCCCGCTCCAGGAGTTCATCCGTGGGAACGGGGTTGGCGTGCATCGAGGCGACCAGGGCGATGGTGGAGCGAACGCTGCCGTCGCGGGGCAGTGACCCGGACTGGAGCATCGCGCCCACGAGCGAGCGGCGCACGGCCTCTCGCGGGCTCATGCCGTAGACGCTGACGTCCCCCGAGACGGGGCGTGCCAGGCCGAGGATGATGTCCAAAAGCGTGCTCTTGCCCGCGCCGTTGACGCCCAGGAGGGCGACGATCTCGCCGGGGACGAGGGTGAGGCTGACGTCGCGAAGGGCGTCGACCGTGCCGAATGACTGGTGGAGCGAGTGTGCCTGTACGGTGGGTGTTGTCGTGTTCATGACACCAGTGTGCGCCCCGCCTCGCACGCGCGGAAGTGCCCTTTGAGTGAGGCGGGAGGGTGACAAATGTCAGGGGTGGTGCGTGGGGTGGTCTGTTGTCCGGGGCCCGCGCACCAGCGCATGTCACGCCGCTGTCAGCCGGTGAATGAGTAGCGCGGGAGTGGTCTCCTGACCTAAAAGTCGCATGCAATTCCCCCGGGCTACTTTTCTACGGTGCTCGGAAACATTGGAATTGCAACGTTGCTATTTCAATGCATGAAAGGTTAACAGGGGAATTGCATGCGAAACTCCTCCGGTTAGTCACTGTCGTTGTCCGCGCGGCCCTCTCATCTGCACGTTAACCCGATAACATGCGCGTGGGCAGCGCCGTCCAGGCGCAGGTTCAATGGTTTGCGTGCGCATGGAGGGGTTGGCGCGCATGTTCAGGGGCTTACATACGAACGACGCACCGTGTCCGACACTGTTGTGCCCAAAGTGCAGACCACCTCGCCCACGGCAGCCCATTGTCAGCGTTTTTCGCCGAGGTGGTCTGCAGTTTGGCGGCCACACCGCCTCCCGTCGGGACCTGGCCGCCCCCAAACGGGGGAAATGGCGTCATTAGGGGTGTGACACGCCGGCGACACGCCGCCAGCCACCTCCTAATGCTGCAAAACCCCCATCGCCGCCGGTGCGGAAGGGACTGTGAGGCCGACGAGATCGGTGGCGATTACCTGGCCTGACCGCGCCGCGGTGTAGCGGGCGACGAAAGGCCGGTAATTGGTGACATGGACGGTGCTGAGAGGAGACAAGACTCGCCCAACAAGAACCGCGCCGGGCCACTGCGGTATAAAACTCGCCCTGCAGACCCCTTCTCGCAGGATTTGCGGTACAAAACTCTCCCTGCTCGCTCGAAATCTCCTTATTTGGCACGTTTTGCGTGTGCAGGGCGAACTTTATACCGCTGTCATCAGCAAGAAGCCGTGCGGGGTGAACTTTGTACCGAATACAAGTCAGAGACGGGGCTAGCCATAACAGTGCACCAAGCACCGCCGGTGTGGAGGGCGCGTAGGGCTTGGCTTCGGTGCCCGTGGGCGTCGGGGCCTGGCCGGGCTATTTATAGCGACCCGGCCCCACTGGTGTGGAAGGCGCCGGAGGGTCCGGAGGGCATGGGCGGGCTTCGAGATCGATCACTCCGAGCGAAGCTCGCGTGTGGCGATCTCGCGGGCGGCCGGGCCCGACGGCGCCCGGAACACCCGTGGGGCCACAAGCAACATCATCAATCGGGCCAAGCAACCCGGCAGGACACAGCGAGGGGCCCGAAGCGCCGCAGCGCCTCGGGCCCCTCGCGTGTGTCAGCGACTCACAGGTTGAGCTGGATGTTGCGGCCGGGGACGGCCTCGATCAGCTCGCGCGTGTATGCCTGGACCGGGTTGTTGAACAGCTCGTCCGTCGTGTTGGCCTCGACGAGCTTGCCCTTCTCCATGACGATCACGTCGTCAGCGATCTGGCGGACGACGGCCAGGTCGTGCGTGATGAACAGGTAGGACAGGCCCAGCTGCGCCTGCAGGTCGTTGAGCAGGTACAGGATCTGGTTCTGCACCAGCACGTCCAGGGCGGACACGGCCTCGTCCAGGACGATGACCTCCGGGTTGAGTGCGAGGGCGCGGGCAACGGCCACGCGCTGGCGCTGACCGCCGGAGAGCTCGTTGGGGTAGCGGCGCATCGCGGAGCGAGGCAGGGCCACCATGTCGAGCAGCTCGGAGGCTCGCTGGATGCGCAGTTTCTTTGGGTTGAACTCGCGCTTCTCAGCGTCGGTTAGCGAACGCTTCCCGTCGGCGGCCTCGACGAGGGCGCGCATCCACTCTTCGGCCTCACGGCCCGTGGCCTCGGCACGCTTAATCTCGGCGCGCGCGTACTCCAGGGAGCCGTATCCGTGGATCTTCAGCGGCTCTTCGATCAGGCGGTAGATCGAGTACATGGGATCCAGGGAGCCGTACGGGTTCTGGAAGACGGCCTGGAGGCGGCGGCGCAGGCGGAAGAGCTCCGCCTCGCTCATCTGCGAGGTGTCCTGCCCATCGAAGTAGACTTTGCCCTTCGTGGGTGTCAGGAGCTGGAGCACCATGTTCGCGGCGGTGGATTTGCCGGAGCCGGACTCGCCGACGACCGCAAGGGTCGTGCCTCGGCGCAGCTCGAAGGAGACGTCGTCGACGGCCAGGAAGGTGTCGTTGCCCTTCTTGGCGCCGCGGATGTCGAATTCCTTCGTGAGGTTCTCGACGCGGATGATGGCGTCCGTGGAGGTCGCACCCTTGCCGGCACCGACGAGTTCTTCGTCGGTGACCGCGATTCCCCGCTTGTGCGCGGACTCGATGCGCGCCGAGGCCAGGGAGGGCGCGGCGGACACGAGACGCTTCGTGTAGGGGTGCTGGGGGTGCTGGAGGATCTCCAGGGCGGGGCCGGACTCGACGATGCGGCCGCGGTGCATGACGACGAGCTGCTCGGCGCGCTCGGCCGCCAGGCCGAGGTCGTGCGTAATGAACAGGACGGCGGTGCCCATCTCGGCGGTGAGCTTGCCGAGGTGGTCCAGGATGCGTCGCTGGACGGTGACGTCCAGGGCGGAGGTCGGCTCGTCGGCGATCAGCAGCTTGGGGTGGGCGGCCATGCCGATGGCGATGAGCGCGCGCTGGCGCATGCCGCCGGAGAACTCGTGAGGGAACTGCTTGGCGCGGCGTTCCGCGTCGGGCAGGCCGGCTTCCTCCAGGAGGGCGGTGACGCGCTGTCCGACCTCGGAGCGGGGCACGACCTCGTTCGCGATGAGGGCTTCCTTGACCTGCTTGCCCACGCGGAGCACGGGGTTGAGGTTACTCATCGGGTCCTGGGGGACGAGGCCGATGCTGGATCCGCGCAGCTCCACCCACTCACTGGTGGTCAGGTGGGTGATGTCGCGCCCGTCAAACTCGATCTTTCCGCCCGCGACCTTGCCGGTGCCCGGCAGCAGGCCGATGACGGCGGCGGCGGTCGTGGACTTACCGGAGCCGGACTCGCCGACGATGGCGACGGTCTGGCCGGGGTAGATCGTCAGGTTCGCGCCGCGCACGGCGGGGACGACGCCGGTCGAGGAGGTGAAGGTGACCTCCAGGTCCGTGATCTTGAGCAGGGGCTGCGCGTCATCCGGGTGAATGTCGGACGAGGCCGGGGCCGTGCTGGCGGCGACGGCTCGTTCGACGATCTCTTCCATCTCCTTGTCGGAGAGCTGGGGGGTGTTCGTTTCGCTCACTTGCGTGCCTTCGGGTCGAGGGCTTCGCGCACGGCGTCGCCCATCATGATGAAGCTGAGGACGGTCAGGGCCAGGGCCGCGCCCGGGTAGAACAGGACCATCGGGTTGGTGCGCAGGGACGTCTGAGCGGACGAGATGTCAGCGCCCCAGGAGACGACCGACGTCGGCAGGCCGATGCCCATGAAGGACAGGGAGGCCTCGGACACGATGAAGGTGCCCAGCGCGACGGTTGCGTACACGATGATGGGGGCCATCGAGTTGGGGATGATGTGGCTCAGGAGGATGCGTGCGCGGGATGCGCCGGTCGCGCGGGCCGCCGTCACGAATTCTTCGTTCTTGGCGGATAGGACCGAGCCGCGGGTGATGCGCGCGATGGAGGTCCAGCCGAACATGGACAGGACGATGACGACCATGGCGATGGAGCGCGAGCCCTTGAACATCTGCATGAACACGATCGCTGCGAGGAGCAGCGGGATCGCGAAGAACACGTCGGTGATGCGTGAGAGCAGAGCGTCGAACCAGCCGCCGAAGTAGCCTGCCAGGGCGCCGATGGTGCCGCCGATCAGCACGACGGCGAGGGTTGTGAGGATGCCGACGGACACGGATGCGCGGGCACCGTAGACGACGCGGGCGTAGATGTCGCAGCCCTGCTTGTCGAAGCCGAAGGGGTGTCCGGCGGAGGGGCCGGCGAGAGACGAGGAGAGTTCGCAGAACTTCGGGTCTGTCGCGGTAAAGAGCGAGGGGAAGAGCGCGAGGAGCGCGGCGAGCGCGATGATGAACGCGGCGATCCAGAAGGTCGGGCGGCGGCGCAGGCGCTTCCAGGCCTCACCCCACATGGACGAGGGCGCGCCCTCGTCGGCGACCGCGTCGACGGCGCCGAGGCCGGTCTCGTCGATGTCGGAGACGTAGTGGTCCTGGCCCGCGCGGGTGCGGGTGATGTTGGCGGAAGGAATCTTGTCACTCATAGCGGATCCTCGGGTCGAGCACGGCGTACAGGAGGTCGACGATCAGGTTCGCGATGATGTAGACCAGCACGAGCACTGTTGTCACCGACACGACGGTCTGGGGTTCGCCCTTGATAATGGCGTTCCACAGGGTGCCGCCGACGCCGTGGATGTTGAAGATGCCCTCGGTGATGATCGCGCCGCCCATGAGGGCGCCGAGGTCGCCGCCGATGAAGGTGGCGACGGGGATGAGGGAGTTACGCAGGATGTGGCGCGTCATGACGACGCCGCCAGACAGGCCCTTGGCGCGCGCGGTGCGCACGTAGTCCGCGGAAACGTTCTCGGAGACGGACTGGCGGGTCAGTCGGATGACGTAGGCCAGGGACACGCCGCCGAGCACCATGGCGGGCATGGTCAGGCTCTTAATGTCGACGGAGGCCGAGGCCGTGGTCGGAAGGATCGCGAGCTGAACACCCAGGACGTACTGGAGGACGAAGCCCAGAACGAAGGTGGGGACGGAGATCAGTAGCAGGGAGACCACGAGGATCGTGGAGTCGAACCACTTGCCGCGGCGCATGCCTGCGACGACGCCGAGGCCGATACCGAGGAAGGTCTCGATGGCGAGGGCGTAGATGGCGAGCCTCGCGGTCGTCGGGAAGGCGGTCGCCATGATGGAGGTGACCTTCTGGCCGTTGAACGCGGTGCCGAAGTCGAGTGTGAAGACTCCCTTGAGGTACAGCAGGTACTGCATCCAGAAGGGCTTGTCCAGGTTGTACTGGGCGCGGATCTGCGCGGCGGCGGCTTCCGAGAGGCCGCGGTCGCCACCGAGTGCGGCGACGGGGTCACCTGGCATCAGGTAGACCATCGCGAAGATCAGAAAGGTGGCTCCAAAGAAGACCGGGATGGTCTGGAGGAGTCGCCGTCCGATGTAGCGGAGCATGGACAATCCTTTTGTGTTCGTTTCGTGGGAGGGGAGGTTCCGATCCCTGGCGGTGCCTCGCAGGCGAGACTGGCTATGGTTTCATCATAGGGTAAAGAATGGGCAAATGGCGCGCGAGCGTCACCATTCGTCCGTTGAATCGAGCCCTTGACGTTCAGTTCGCCGCGTACTGAGGGGTGCGGCGATACCCGGTGTGGCTTGTCGACGCGGTGTCTGACAGGGCGATTGACATGCGCGAGGGGCGGGCGGCTCGCGCCGCCCGCCCCTGAGGCGAGGTTGCCCGCTACGAGGTCACTTCTTGGTGATCTGGTACAGCACGGGCTGACCCTTCCAGTCGAAGGCCACGTTGTCGACGTTCTTCGACCAGCCGCCGCTGACGTTGGGGTACCACAGCGGCACGGCAGGCATGTCCTGGAGAAGGATCGTCTGAGCCTTCTGCAGGGTCGTCACGGCGTCGGCGGTGGTGGTCGCGGAGGACGCCTGAATCATGAGGGAGTCGAACTCACTGTTGGAGTAGTCGCCCTTGTTGGCGTCGGCCCCGGTGGCGAACTGAGGCTGCAGGAAGTTGTACAGCGCCGGGTAGTCGCCCTGCCAGCCGTTACGGAAGGCACCGGTCATGTCCTTCTTATCCTCTGCATCGAGCAGGGACTTGAAGTCGGCGAAGGGGTTACCTTCGGCCGCGATTCCCAGCGTGTTCTTGATGGAGTTCGCGGTCGCGTCGACCCACTCCTTGTGGCCGCCGTCGGAGTTGTATCCGATGGTGAAGGTGCCCTCCCACGGGGAGATGGCGTCGGCCTGCGTCCACAGTTCCTTGGCCTTGTCGGGGTTGTAGGTCAGGACCTCGTTGCCGGAGATGTTGGCGTCGTAGCCTTCGAGGGTCGGAGCCGTGAAGTCCTTGGCGGGGGTACGGGTGCCGTTGAAGATGGTCTTCGTGATGGTCTCACGGTCGACGGCCATGGAGATGGCCTGGCGGCGCAGGCGGCCTTCCTCACCGGAGAAGTGGGGCAGGTACTGCGGGATCGTGAAGTACTGCACGCCAGCGTAGGGCTGGTTCACGGTACGGCCCGAGAGCTCGGATTCGAAGGTGGCGAACACGGAGGCCGGAACGCTCTCAAGGACGTCCAGAGAGTCGGAGGACAGGTCCTGGTAGGCGGCGTCGAGGCTCGTGTAGAACACGAAGGTGACGCCGTCGTTCTTGGCCTTGGTGTCGCCCACGTAGTGCTCGTTGGGGACGGTCGCGAACTTGACGTTGTGCTCCCACGCGTCGGCGGAGGCCATCTTGTAGGGGCCGTTACCCACGGGGGCCTGGCCGCCCGCCTCGGGGTCAGCGAGGGTCGAGTCCGGCAGCGGCGCGTAGGCGACGTAACCCAGGCGCGACACGAAGTCCGAGGTGGGGTTCTTCAGCTTCGCGGTGAAGGTGTAGTCGTCAACCTCGGTCAGACCGGTGATCTCACCGTTGCCCTCGTCGTCGGTGCCCTCGAAGAAGCTGAAGAACGCAGCCTGCTGCTGGTTCTGCGAGGTGATGAGGTTCCACGCGCGGATGAAGTTGTGGGCCTGGACGGGGGTGCCGTCGGAGAACTTGCGGTCGTTGTGGAGCTTGATGGTCCACTCGGATGCGTCTTCGTTGGGCTCGATGGACTCGGCAACGTCAAGGACGGCGGTGCCGTCGGTCTCGTAGCGGACGAGCTGGCTGAACAGCACGGTCAGGATCTTGCCGCCGCCGTTCTCGTTGGTCAGACCCGGCAAGAGCGGGTTCTGCGGCTCGGAGCCGTTGGCGGTGATGACCTTGTCCGCGGAGCCGGACGAGGTGGTGCCACCGCCGGCGCATGCGGTCAGGGCGAGCGCGGCAGCAGCGGGGATGACGAGCCATGCCTTCTTCAGGTTCATGGATTCCTCCTCCTGGTTGATGGGTGGAACTGGGGGCGGTGCCCTCAGGTATGCTTCGAGCCTAACCCGAGCCATATGAAAGACATGAAAGATGTCCATCATGTGCGCATTACATTTTGGTTACAAACGTAAAAAGTAGGTCAAATGATGTTGTGGGTCACATAAACGTGGGACCGTTGTGACCAAGTATTCATGCGACGAGGCCGGGGCTGAATGTGCGCACACACCCGGCCCCGGCCTCGTCCATCGAGGAGCACTCAGGAGAGCAGGCCCTCCGAGATCAGCCAGTCGTGGGCGATCTGAGAGGCGGACTTCTGCTCGACCGTCGACGCCCGGTTCATCTCGACCAGATCCTCGGCATCCATCGCGGCGCTCACCCGGTTGATGACCGCGGCGGCGTCATCGTTCACCCTCGACGAGGCCAGGGGCACCACGTGCGAGGCCAGGAACAGGCCTTTCGGATCGTCCAGGACCGTCAGCGTCCCGTCCGCAAGCGCCGGATCCGAGGAATAGATGTTCGCCAGCTGGATGTCGCCGTCCTTCAGTGCCTTGACCGTGAGGGGGCCGCCCGAATCCTCAATCGGGGTGAATCCGACGGTCACGCCGTAGGTCTGTGACAGTCCTGTCGGGCCATAGGGGCGCGTGCGTAGCTCCGAATTACCGCCCAGGGTGAGCGTGCCCGCGTTCGCGAGGTCGCCGATCGACGTCAGTGAGTGGGCGGCCGCGAAGTCGGCCGTCACCACGTAGGAATCCTGATCGGTTGCGCCAGCCTGCTCGAGGGCGCGCAGCCCCTTGGGAAGGGTGCTGCGTAGCGCGTCGTACACCTCTTCGGAGGAACGTGCGGTCGCGTTCTGATCCAGGTACTGCAGCAGGTTGCCCGTGTACTCGGGGAAGACGTCGATCGAGCCGGCCTCAAGCTCGGGCATGTAGACCTCGCGCTGGCCGATCCGCATCTGGCGGTCGACCGCAAACCCGGCACCCTCGAGCGCCTGCGCGTAGGTCTCCGCGATGATCTCGTTCGAGTAGTAGTCCTGCGACCCCACGACGAGCGTCGTCTGGCCATTGTCCGAACTTTCGGTGCTCGCGTTCCCGCCGACCGACTCTGCGGAACCGCAGGCGGCCAGCGCCAGGGCGGAAGCGGCGATGGTGGCCATCGTCATCATCGTGCGTTTCATAGTGACTCCTTGAGTGAGTTGTTCTCATTGTCTAAGAAAGAATGGGTGCGGGCCCGAAGCCGTCGCGCGACCAGCGCCAGGAGCGCGTCGGTCGCCAGTGCGAGGGCGACGACGATGATCGCACCCCCGATCATCTCCGCGTAGTCGCGGGTCTTTAGCCCCTCGTAGAGGAAACGGCCGAGGCCGTAGTTCGCCGTGTAGGCAGCCAGCGTCGTCGTCGCGATCACCTGGAGCGTCGCCGACCGCACGCCCGCCGCGACGAGGCCGGCCGCGTGTGGGGCCTCGACCTGCGCGAGGACCTGTTTTTCAGTGAGTCCAATCGCTCGCGCCGCGTCCACGGTCGCGCGCGGCGTCGAGGCGATGCCTGAGTATGTCGCCGACAGGAGCGGCGGAATCGCCAGGACGAGGAGAGCCAGCGTGGGCGCCGCCAGTCCAATACCCAGCCACAGGCCCGCCAGCGTCAGGACGCCGAGCGTCGGAACCGCACGGGCCGCGCCCGTCGCGCTCACCAGCCATCGGCCCCTGCCCGTGTGCCCGATCCAGGTGCCTAGCGGCAGCGCGATGAGGGCTGCGAGCGCCACGATCAGGAGGGTCAGGCCCAGGTGCTCGGTCGCCCTCACGAGGATCCCGGACTCGCCCAGCCAGTGGGCGGGGACTGCCAACCAATTCAGGGCGTCGAAGAGAATGTTCATGCCCGGCCCCTCCTCGTCCAGGGAGTGAGTGCCCAGCCGAACCCTTGGATCAGCGCATCGATCACGAGCGCAAGGAGAACCGTTGCGACCAAGCCGGCCACGACCTCGGCGATGAGCCCGCGCTGAAAACCGTCAGTGAACAGCGTCCCCAACGAACGCACCCCGATGAACGCGCCCACCGTCACGAGCGACACCGTCGACGTGGCAACCACGCGCGTGCCCGCGACGATGACGGGCGTCGCCAGGGGGAGCTCCACCTCGACGAAGCGTCGAAAGAGTGGGTAGCCGCACGCGTTCGCGGCCTGCAGGGTCGCGCGAGGAATCGCGTGGAAGCCCTCCGCGGCCTGGCGCACCAGCACCGCCACGCCGTACAGCGTCAGGACAATCACCATGTTGGCGGGAGAGCGCAGCGCAACCCCGACGATCACGGGAATGACAATCAGGAGTGGCAGCGACGGCACCGCGTACAGCGCCGACAGGGCAGACAAAACCCAGCCGCCGCGGCGAGAAAACGCCGCCCACCGTGCGATCGGCACGGAAATCAGCACCGACAGAGCAATCGCTGGCAGGGCGATCCACAGGTGCGCGAGCGTCAGGGAGCCAATCACTCCCCAGTTTGAGGACAGCCAGGTCACGGTCGGTCCCCGGCCTCGTTGGTCGTCAGCGTGCCCACGGGGGTGCCTGCGTCGTCGACGACCAGACCATCCGGGCCGCTCACCCGCACCGGGCGCGCCGCGCGGGAGGCCCCCACGAACTCGGCGACGAAGGACGAAGCGGGGGAGGAGAGGAGCTCGGCGGGCGTTCCCACTTGCTCGATATTTCCGCCCGTGGACAGGACTGCGACCTGGTCGCCCAGCGTGAATGCCTCGTCCACATCGTGGGTCACGAACAGGATCGTCGTGCCCAGCATCCGCTGAATCTCCTTCAGCTCGCGCTGTAGGTCCGCCCGCACGATCGGGTCCAACGCGCCGAAAGGCTCATCCATGAGGAGAATGTCAGCGCGATTGGCCAGCGCTCGTGCCACACCTACTCGCTGACGCTGCCCGCCCGACAGCTGCGCGGGGTAGCGATCGGCCATCTCGAGATCCAGGCCCACCAGCTCGAGGAGCTCGAGCGCGCGTTCGCGGGAGGCCTGCTTCGTGGCGCCCTCCAGGCGCGGGATGGTTGCGATATTGTCTGCGAGGCTTCGGTGGGGGAACAGGCCGCCCTCCTGCAGGACGTAGCCGATCGAGCGGCGCAGGCGCACCGGGTCCTCGGAGGCGACGTCCGCCCCGCGCACGTACACCGTGCCCGAGGTCGGGGTGACCATCGCGTTCACCATCCGCATGAGCGTGGTCTTGCCGCAGCCCGAGGTGCCTAGGAATACGGTCGTCGAGCCCTGCTCGACGGTGAGGGAGAAGTCCTTGACGGCTGTCGTGCCGCCCGGGTAGGTCTTGGAGACGTGGTCGAAGCGAATCATGCGCGCCCCCCGGTGGCCGGAGCATTGTGCCACGTGGGATCCCCGGCCTCGGCGATGAGCGCGAGGGATTGCATCAGGTCTGCGCGCTGAGACGTGGATAGTGGAGCGAAGAGGCGTTCCTGTTCCTTCCTCACGAGCGCGCACGCCTCCTCCAGGTGTGCCATGCCCCGGTCGGTCACCGTCAGGATGGTCGCGCGCCGATCGTGCTCGCAGGGGACGCGGTGTAGCAGACCGTCGCGGTGGAGCCGTTCGACGAGGCGGGAGGCGGCTCCCAGGGTGATGCCCTGGCTCACCGCGACCTCCTGGATGCGACATGCAGGGGTGTTGCGGACCGTTCGAAGGACGAGGAAGCGGCCGAGCGTCAGCGCGTTGCCTGCGGCGGAGAGGGCGGTCTCGATCGCGTTCCAGGCGCGCACCTCCGTGTCAACGAGGGCCGCGAAAAGCGACGATGCAGATGTGGTCATGCGCAGTACGTTACATGCAAATAGTTGACATGTATGGGGTTTGTGATGGGAAAGTCATTCATTATTTGACGAGATTTGGATGTGCATTGATTGAGTTCTACGTCAGCTTTGTGTCGATCTGGTATTGTCCTGTCAAGTCACAGTGGTGGCTGGTTGCTTGTTTCTGGCGTCATTGTGTTGGCCGGATACTGCCCTCGAGGACAGTGAGTGGTGAGCGAGGGGTGGTGTGACCTCGGTGATACAGTGCCACGTATCAGACGACGAGGCCGGCGAGTGTCGGGGAGAGGTGAAACCAGTGCGGGAGCGGCTCTACAACCTGTTGACCGGCGAGGCCGGTCGCGCCGTGTGGTGCGGACGCGTCATGACCGTCCTGATCGTTGCTAGCCTCGTCCCCCTCTGCTTCAAGGAGCCAAGCCCCATCCTCGAGGCGATCGAGTACGCGTGTGTCGCCGTTTTCATCGTCGACTACCTCGCTCGATGGGTGACGGCGGACCTGAAACTCGGCAAGGGGCCGTTGTCTTTCCTGATCTACCCCTTCACTCCCATGGCGATCATCGACCTGCTGTCGATCCTGCCCGCCTTCAATGCTCTCAATGATGCGCTGCGCACCCTGCGAGTACTCCGCCTGTTCCGGACGATGCGCGCGTTCAAGCTCATCCGCTACTCGAAGAGCACCTCCGCGATCGCCGCCGTGTTTGAGAAGCAGCGGCAGGCACTGCTCGCAGTCCTCTGTCTGGCGATTGGCTACATCCTCGTGAGCGCCCTCATCATCTTCAATGTCGAGCCGGAAACCTTCGCGACGTTCTTCGATGCCGTGTACTGGGCTGTCGTTTCCTTGACGACCGTCGGCTACGGGGACCTGTATCCCTCAACGGACGTTGGGCGCGCCGTCGCTATGATCTCATCGCTCATGGGCGTCGCCGTCGTCGCCCTCCCCTCGGGCATTATCACGGCCGGAATGCTCGACGAGTTGCGCGGCGAGGGGGACGGCGAGCGGTGAGCGACCGAGCCCGTCGAATCGTCCGGGTACGTCCCGCCGGGGAATCGGCCCGATGGAGCGCGCGAATGACCCCGATAGTGGGCGCGCGAATGACGAGGCGACAAGGTGCCCCCATGCTCCTCGCCGGAAGGATCGCCGCACTCCTGGCCGCCGCCCTCACGGCCGGCACCCTCCTCTGAATAGCCGCACGTAACTGTCAATCGGTCACTTGCAGGTGAGCGCGCAAACGAGGCCGGGGCCCAGCCACGCTCCCACCGAGCGGTGAGAGAGCGGCCGAGCCCCGGCCTCGTCCGTGAACCCCTACGATCAGGCGTCGGCCTGCGGCGCGGGCGAGCGGTGACGCTTCGAGTACGCCTCGCCCTCCAGCTCCGAACCCGACGGCGCGGACGCGGGCGACGCGGCCTCCAGGTTCGTGCCGCGCAGCTTCGAGATCAGGCGCATGCCGTGGTAGATGAGCAGTGCCGCAGCGGTGCCCAGTGCGATGCCCTCGAAGGACATCTCGCCAACCGTCCACGTGAAGTTCGCGATCGCGACGATCAGGGAGACCGCGGCGGTGTTCAGGTTCACCGGGTTGGAGAAGTCCACGCGGTTCTGCACCCAGATGCGAACGCCCAGCATGCCAATCATGCCGTACAGGACCGTGCCCGCGCCGCCGAGCACGCCGGCGGGAATCGTCGCGATGAGGGCGCCGAACTTCGGCAGCATCGACAGAACAAGCGCGAAGCACGCCGCCACGATGTAGGCGGCCGTCGAGTAGACGCGGGTCGCCGCCATGACGCCGATGTTCTCCGCGTAGGTGGTCGTACCCGAACCGCCGCCGGAGCCGGCCATCATCGTGGAAAGGCCGTCCGCGACGAGGGCGCGGCCCGTCAGGTCATCCATGTTTTCGCCCGTCATCGCGGACACCGACTTCACGTGGCCGACGTTCTCGGCGACCAGGATGAAAACAACCGGAAGGAACAAGCCCAGCGTCGAGGGAGCGAACTGGGGGGTGTGGAACTCGGGGAGGCCGATCCAGGCGGCCTGACCCACGGAGGAGAAGTCGACCTCGCCCTGGATAATCGCGGCGACGTAGCCGATCAGAACGCCGATCAGGATTGAGAGGCGGCCCAGGATGCCCTTGAAGAGCACCGTCACCAGGCAGATCGACACGATCGTCACGACGGCCGTGATCGGGCCTTCCTTCACCCAGTTCCATGCGGCGGGAGCCAAGTTCAGGCCGATGAGAGCCACGATCGCGCCGGTCACGACCGGAGGCATCGTCGCGTCAATCCAACGAACGCCCGCGAAGTGGACGATCAGGCCGACCAGCGCCAGCGTGGCGCCGGTCGCGATGATGCCGCCCAGCGCATACGACGAACCCATCGAGGCCGACACCGCGGTGATCGGCGCGATGAGCGCGAACGAGGAGCCCAGGTAGGAGGGCAGACGGCCGGCCGTAATCAGGAAGAACAGCAGGGTGCCGATCGCCGTGAAAAAAAGCGTTGTTGACGGGGGGAAACCTGTCAACAACGGAACAAGGAACGTGGCACCAAACATTGCGACCACGTGCTGGGCGCCAATGCCGATGGTGCGCGGCCACGACAGTCGCTCGCCAGGAAGGACGACGTCGCCGGGGTTAATGGACGTGCCGTTACCGTGAAGCTTCCAACGGAACAGCGAGGTCTTCGTTTCGCTCATAAGCGTACAAATCCGATCAGTTGATGGGCGGGATGGCCGTACCGGTCGGAATAACAGGGTAGCGCGTCCGCCCCCGTGTCGACAGGTTTCGCCACGCGTAAACCCTTCCAGCGGGCAAAGTGTGGTGCATGCCCCTCCCTTTATGGAATAGTGGGGCACATGAGTCAGCCCTCCCCGAACATCGCCCCCGTCGCCTCCGGCATGTCCGGGGCGAACCCGGCCGATGCCTCGCCGATGAGCGTTGCGGGCGACCGCTTCGGCTACGCGCCCGAGAGCGTGACGCATGGGAGCGCGCCCGCCTCCTACGGGAGTTTCCCGGGGACTGAATACGTCAATGTCAGGGAGGTTTTTGCCGATGGCGGCTACACCTCCCCGGTGCCCATCACGAATCCCATAGCGAAAGCTGCCCTCTGGTTCGCTGTCTTTGGTTTCTTCGGCATCACCATTCTTATCAGCATCGTCCTCGGCGTCGTTGCGCTGATCCAGGCGCAATCGCTCCCCGAGCGCATCGGTTCGAGGGAGGCTATCGCCGCCCTTGTCTTCGATGGAGTTCTCGTCTTCATCGCCGCATACATTTACGTGCTGGGGCTCGGCTAATCGACGAGGTCGGGGTGCCTCTCGCGGGTACGGCCGGCTACGCGGAGGCTCCGATGCGCGCCGCGTGTGTGCGCTGCGCTGACTGCTCAAGCCTCGGTGGGTTCGGCGGGGTCATTCGTTCCCCGGAGGTTCCTGTTTTTCCTGAAATCTTGCGCCTGTGACATGGTCCATTGGCCAGGATTGGCGCGGGCGGGCATTTTTCGCTTATGATTGTCCGGCACGATGTGCACGGAGGATTCGCCTAGTGGCCTATGGCGCACGCTTGGAAAGCGTGTTGGGTGCAAGCCCTCGGGGGTTCGAATCCCCCATCCTCCGCCACCGGACCCCGGGACCGCTTCAGGTTCCGGGGTTTTCTTTTTGTTTCCAACGAAAAGTCACCATCGCAGGGGAGGGGCGTTCCCTCAACGAATCCCGTCTGTTGCCCTGGTGAGGGAACGAAGTGCGAAATTAGGGCGACAGATAGGCCGCGTGCATCCCGGCTTTCGGCGCTGCTGGTCGGCTCGCCAGGTAGTTGCGTGGACTGCTTCGTTGGGGCGGTCTGACGCGCGTGCCGTCGGGTGGCGCTCAGATTGGGCGGTGTGGCGGGTGTCCCGGCCTCGTTCCCTCAGGCTCCGAGGCCCTCCACGATCTCTGCACCCGGCAGAGCCGCGAGAACCTCGCCCGTCACGAAGAGCTTCGAGCGGCGCAGGCCCGAGCCGATGCAACTCCACCCCGTCGCACACGCCGAGTCGATGAGGAGTCGCCATGACTCGGGCACGCCCACGGGCGTGATGCCGCCGTACTCCATGCCCGACGCCTCGACCGCGCGGTTCTGCGGCCAGAAGCTGGCCTTGCGCACGTCGAGACGCTTCTTCACGACGTGATTGACGTCCGCGTTCGTCGTCGCGCGAACGACGCATGCTGCGATCCGCTCCTCGCCAGCGCGCTTGCCGGCCACCAGGATGCAGTTCGACGACAGGGCCAGGTCCATGCCGAACTCGCGCGTCATGACCTCCGTGTCGGCCAGCTCTGGGTCGATCGCAACGACGAGCGCCGACGAGGCAGTGGCCGCCCCGCGCTCGGCAAGTGTGGTCAGTGCGGCGGCGACCGGCGGCGCGAGCAGATCGAGATGGTCCAGTGCAGGCACCGGCTCGAGTGAGCCGATACCGGGAATGATGATGTCGCTCATGACATCAGGATAGGTCCGTCGTTGCGGTGGGTGTATGGGTTGCCCGATGCGCGTGCATCTGTAACGGCTGCGTGTGGGGGTGTCGGCACGTCGTGGTCGGCGGCATGCCTGCCGCAGCTGCACGAGTGGGGCGAAAACGTGTATGCTGGGAGCCGGTCCTCCGCGTGACGGTATCATCCGAACCTCCCCAGGGCAGGAATGCAGCAAGGATAAGGGTGCGCTGCCGGGTGCGCGGAGGATCTTTGTATATGCTGCTCGATCTTGGTCAGCTGCAGGATGCATTTCTTCGATGTGGTTCAGGCCATATCTCTTGATTTGCATCTCGGAGAAGAGCGTGTAAGCTTATACCCAGCCAAACGGCAAGCGCCCGTAGCTCAATGGATAGAGCATCTGATTACGGTTCAGAAGGTTGGGGGTTCGAGTCCCTCCGGGCGCGCAGCGGCCCCCCTCGGTGCGATCCACCGGTGGGGGTTCTGCGTTTCTTCCAAGCACTCCTTCGGGAGTGCTTTTTCATGCCCATTCACAAGCGCAGTTCGTACTCATGTCGCGCCGTGCGGGTTGTCGCTTACCTGACGTGCAGGCGACCTGCTCGGGCGGTTCGCATTCACGTCGCGCGGTGCGGGTTGTCGCTTGTAGCAGCCTTGCCTGTGCCCCGTCGGGGAGTCGTCGTGCGAGGGGCTCGGTTGCAGGGTTATAGGACACTTGGGTTATAGGACATTGGGGTTATAGGACATTGGGGTTATAGGACAAAACGTGTTGGTTTTGTAGTGACTTTTCGGCTTTTTGGTGCGGAATAATCGGTATTGAAGTTGGTGGGAGCCAACTTGAAGGATGGACAAAACGTGTTGGTTTTGTAGTGACTTTTCGGCTTTCTGGTGCGGGACAGTCGGTATTTTAGTTGGTTGGGACCAGCTATGAGGATGGACGAATCGTGTTGCTGCAAGGGCGAGGTCGAGGGAGTTTGCGCGTGGGGCATGGCTACGGGGGTCTGAAAGTGAGGCCTACTGCGCTTCATGCGACACGGGGCGTCATGAAACTGGCGCCCCGCGCCTCGGCGCTGCGTTGGACCTGCGCTTCATGCGACACGGGGCGTCATGAAACTGTCATCGTCCCAACGAACTACTGCTTGTGTGCTTCGTTGATGAGCTGCGGCCTTATGTTCGTGCGACCCTCGGGAGTGCGTTCTGTGCATTGTCGGTCGGTATCTCTTTCATGCAGAGCCTTCGGCGTATCCTGTTGTGAAACTGGAGGAATCAGCTCTGAGGTTTCTCGGGCCCGTGGTGGAGCTGTTGGGTCCGCGGTGGAACTCTCGGGTCCTTGGTGGAACCGATGACACCTTTGCCAGGCGTTGTGGTCGGTTGAATGAAACCGTTGGCGCTTCTGTCGGGGTGTTGAAGCGGCTATATGAAACCGGCGGCACCCCTGTCGGCGAAAAATGCCCCAAAAACGGCCGTATATCGTTGACGGTGGCGGCAGTGGTTTCAATCTGGTGCTGGGGAGTATCGACAGAGGTGCCAACGGTTGCGGCTCAGGGCGAGGAGGCGCAGACGGAGGTGCCAGTGGTTTCAGCCTTGAGCGAGGAGGCGCCGACAGAGGTGCCGGTGGTTTCAGACAGAGCGAATGATGTGTCGATGGTGGCGTCGTTCGTTTCATGCACGGGTGCCTCGTCATGGGGGCGTTGTCTCTGCCAGAATCCAACAAACCTCGTATGCGATCCCGGCACGAAAGTGGCGCGAAGCCCGTGAATGGTTGCTGGGTGCGGCTGTGGTGTCCACGGGCGGTGGTTTGGTGTGGCTGCGGTGCCTGTGGGCGGATGCTGGGCCTGGCTGCGGTGCCCGTGGGCGGTGGCGGGGCCTGGCCGGGCTTCGAGACGACGCGCCGAGCGGAGCTCGCGGCGCGGACGGCGAGCGGGCGGGCCGCCGCCCACGGGCACATCAAGCAGCCCGGCCCACGCGGGGAGGCCGCGTGGCGTCTAGGAAACCGCGGTTGGCAGGGAATGTTGGATGCCGGCGGGCCGCAGACACTACTAGATGCCGGTGGTTGGCAGGTAGCGCCCGACGACTGAGTGGGCCGACATCGCAGGGGACTGTGCGGGCCGACAGCGCAGGAGACTGAGCGGGCCGACATCGCAGGGGACTGGGCGGGCCGCCGCCCACGGGCACATCAAGCAGCCCGGCCCACGCGGGGAGGCCGCGTGGCGTCTAGGAAACCGCGGTTGGCAGGGAATGTTGGATGCCGGCGGGCCGCAGGCAACACTGGATGCCGCCTGACGGCAGGCAACGTCCGTCAGGAACTTGGCGGCGTCACGACCCACGGCTCGGTGGGCAACGAACGCAGGCCATCGATCCCCAGTGTTTCCGCAATGTCGGCGGCGCAGCGCGCCCCGGGCACCCCCAGGGAGGACCCGATAAACGCGACGACATCGGCGGTGGACCAGCCCAGGCCTCGTAGATCCGAGAGGGTGACGGCACCGTCGCGCTTCGCCAGGCGCGCTCCCGATGGCGCGAGTGCGAGGGGCACGTGCGCGTACGTCGGCTCGGGCGCCCCGAGCAGGTGAGCGAGCTGCGCCTGCGCGGGTGCTTGGGAGAGCAGGTCGAAGCCGCGCACGACCTGATCGACGCCCTGGAAGGCGTCGTCGACGACGGCAGCGAGGTTGTAGGCGGGAACGCCGTCCGCGCGGCGCACGACGAAGTGGTCAACGGGTCCGGTGTAGGAGCCGTGCAGCTCGTCGAACACGGTCCATTCGGGTGAGGGGGCGGCCAGGCGCAGCGCGGGTTCGCGCCCCAGGGCGGCCAGGGACGCGCGCTTCGCGGCCCGCTGCGACTCGGTGAGCGTCAGGCAGGTGCCCGGGTAGTGGCCGGGCGGCACGTGGGGAGCGGAGGCGGCCTCGCGGATGTCGCGTCGGGTGCAGTAACACTCGAAGATGAGCCCGCGTGCGGCCAGCGATGCGAGGGCGGCCTCGTGTGCCTCGGCCCGCGCGGTTTGGATGAGGGGCGCCTCGTCCCAATCCACGCCGATGGCCTGGAGGTCCTCGATCTGGCGCTGTGCGGAGCCGGCGCGCTCACGGTCGATGTCTTCGATGCGCAGGACGAAACGCCGCCCGGTCGTTCGAGCCCAGGCCCACGCGAGGATCGCGGTGCGCAGGTTGCCCAGGTGGAAGTCGCCCGTGGGGGAGGGCGCGAATCGTCCGGTATTCGTCATGGGCTCAGTGTACGAGGCGGCGGCTGCCTCCCGGGTGCCGCCTCCCCGGGTGCGGTGCGCGGCAGGCGTACAGTGGGGTGCATGGCGAGTTTTCGGGTGCCCGACTGGTTGGCTGTGTTTGTGGGTGGGGTCGTGGGGACTGCCGCGCGGGCCGCGTTGGATGAGCTTGCGAAGGCCTCGCCCGCGCCCGGCCTCTTCCTGTCGTGGTCGACGCTGACGGTCAATGCTGTGGGCGCGTTTATCCTCGGCGCGCTATCCGGGTGGGTGGTGGGGCGCATGGCACGCAGCGCTGGGGACGACACATCGCTGAGGAAGCTGAGGCTCCTGGTTGGCACGGGTTTCGCGGGAGCGTTCACGACGTACGGGGCGTACATCGTCGCGTCGGTGGGGTACGCGGCGCTCAATGGAATTGTCGAGGCCGTCTCTCAGTCCCTTGGTCTCCTGGCCCTGGGTGGGGCCTGCGCCTGGGCGGGAATGTGCGTGGGGGAGTGGTCGTGTGGCCGCCCGGGTGCGCGGCCTGTCACCAGTGAGGGGGATCGGGAATGAGCGGAGCGATGTTCCTTCTCGTGGCCATGGCCGGAGGCGTGGGCGCGTGCGCGCGATTCTGGCTGGATCGGGGAGTTCAGCGCGCCCTCTGCGCGTGGGGTGACCCTGCGGGGGCGAGACTCGGCATCCTGGTCGTGAACGTGACCGGCTGCTTCCTGGCCGGTGCGGCCACCCAGCTGGTGCCCGGCTGGCTTATGCCGATCGTCTCGACGGGGTTCCTGGGTGGTTTCACGACCTTCTCGACGGCGCTTGTGGACGCGGTGACCCTGTGGGTGGACGGCTTCCGGGGCCGCTCGCTGGGCTTGGCGCTGTGCACATGGGCGGCCTCGTGGGGTGGAGCGCTCGCCGGTATCGCCTGCGCTGGATAGGTGTGTGCGCAAGGTCGGCCAATATATGGGCCGATCGGTGAGGGTTTAGCCACGATACGGAGTTTTGTAACAGCATGCATGGCGCTCGCGCGCGTGGCCCTCATATGCTGAGGTTGCGGGCCGCGTGGCCCAGTAACGGAGAAGCACATGATTGACCTCACCGGGGTATCCAAGGTCTACCCCGTGAAAAGCGGCGGCCAAGTCGTCGCGCTCGATCGGGTGAACCTGCACGTCGATCGAGGATCGATCCACGGGATCGTCGGTCGTTCCGGCGCGGGTAAGTCCACGCTCATCAGGTGCCTGACGGCCCTGGAGAAGCCCACCGATGGCCATATCGTCGTCGACGGACTGGATCTGTCGACGCTGTCGGGTTCTGCGCTGCGCGCCGCGCGCCGTCGCATCGGCATGGTGTTCCAGGCCGCGAACCTCCTGGATGCGCGTACTGCCGCCGACAACATCGGCTATCCTCTCAAGCTCGCCGGTGTGCCTCGTCAACAGCGCCGCGAACGCGTCAATGAGCTCCTCGAGCTCGTCGGCCTCGAAGGCCGCGGCGACTCCTACCCGTCCCAGCTCTCGGGCGGCCAGCGTCAGCGCGTCGGTATTGCCCGCGCCCTGGCCGACGATCCGGCCGTTCTTCTGTGCGACGAGCCGACGAGTGCCCTCGACACCGAGTCGACCGCTCAGATCCTTTCCCTGCTGCGTCACGTCCGTGACGTCGCCGGCGTCACCGTCGTCATCATCACGCATGAGATGGCGGTTGTCCGCGAGATCTGTGACTCCGTGACCCTCCTCGGCCACGGCCAGGTTCTCCAAACCGGAACTCTCGAAGAGGTCGTGGGTGACCCGTCCACGCCGCTGGCTCGCGAGCTCGTCCCCATGCCCGTCGTCGAATCGCTCCCCACCCCCGAGGACATCAGCCTTGATGGTGTGACGAAGGGGACCGTCCTCCTCGACGTCGTCTTTACCTCGCACCCGGGCGTCCCGACCGGCGCGACTGTCCTGCACCTGGCCTCGTCCATGGGTGCCGACGTCACCGCGGGAACCTTCGAGTCCCTCGGGAACGTGCAGGTGGGCCGTCTGGCCCTGACCGTTCCCGCGTACCACGCTGACAAGATCATCGAGCAGCTGCGCAAGAACAACGTCCACGCGGAAGTGAGGACACAATGATCACCGCACACCTCGCCGCAGCGACCGCCGCACAGGCGCTCGTGCCCACGGGCAAGGGAGACCCGACGTGGTTCGATAACCCCGCCCTCACGCAGAACTTTGTGCCCGCGATCTTCGAGACCCTCATGATGACGGGGCTGTCGACCATTTTTGCGGTCATCATCGGCACGCTCTTGGGCCTCGTTCTGGTTCAGACCGGCAAGGGCGGCCTCACTCCGAACAAGGGCGTGTACCAGGCGGTGTCTTTCGTCGTGAACATCGTGCGCTCCCTGCCCTTCATCGTCGGCATCATCATGCTGATTCCGGTCACGAAGGCGATCGTCGGAAAGTCCACGGGCTCGTTCGCCACTGTCGTGCCACTCGTCATCCTGTCCGCGCCTTTCTTTGCGCGTCTCGTGGAGACGAACCTCCTGGCCGTCGACCCCGGCAAGATCGAGGCCGCCCAGATGATGGGTGCCTCCAATCGCCAGATCCGCTGGGGCGTGCTCATTCGCGAGGCCATGCCGGCCCTCATCCAGTCGATCACGACCCTGGCGATCACCCTCATCGGCTACTCCGCGATGGCCGGTGCCGTCGGCGGCGGTGGCCTGGGCCAGATGGCAATTAACTACGGCTATAACCGCTGGCAGGACGATGTCATGATTTCCACCGTCGTCGCCATCATCGTCATCGTCCAGATCATCCAGCTGATCGGTGACCTCCTCTCGCGCGCACTCGACCACCGCGCGCGCTGATAGACCCAGTGAGGCCGCCGGCCTCAACCATCCATCCCATCCAGTACGCAGAAGAAAAGAGAACCATCATGCGTCATCGCTCTCTCGCAGCCATCGGCCTGGCGGCCGTTGCCACCCTGGGCCTGGCGGCCTGCGGCGGCGGCTCCACCTCCTCGGATGCTTCCGGCTCCTCCTCGCAGGTCGTCACGCTGAAGGTGGGCGCCACGCCCTCGCCCCACGCGAAGATCCTGACCTACATCAACGACAACCTGGCCGCGGATGCCGGCATCAAGCTCGACATCGTTGAGTACACCGACTATGTTCAGCCGAACACCGCGCTGAACGACGGTGACCTGGACGCCAACTTCTACCAGACCGTTCCCTACCTGGAGAACGCGGAGAAGCAGGCCGGCTACGACTTCGAGGCGGGCGAGGGCATTCACCTCGAGCCCCTCGGCGTGTTCTCCAACAAGCACAAGTCTCTCGACGAGTTGCCCGACGGCGGCACGATCGGCATCATCTCCGACACGTCGAACCAGGCCCGCGCGCTTGAGCTCCTGGCCACCCAGGGCCTCGTCTCTATCCCCGAGGGCGATGGCGACGTCAACATCAACACCGTCACCAAGCTGAAGAACTTCGACTTCCGCGAGGTCGAGGGCCCGCAGCTGGTCCGCTCGCTCGATGACTTCGACTACGCGGTGATCAACGGCAACTTCGCGCAGGAGGGCGGCAAGTCCATCTCCGGCGACGCCCTGGTTGTCGAGTCGCCCGAGGGCAACCCGGCCGTGAACGTCCTCGTGTGGAAGGGTGACTCGAAGAAGGCTGACGCCATCGCGAAGCTTGAGAAGCTCCTGCACTCCGAACAGGTCAAGCAGTACATTGAGCAGACCTGGGCGGACGGCTCGGTTATTCCCGCGTTCTGATTCGCGAGGCCGGGGCGCTCGGGCGCAGAGGCTGACAGATCGCGGAGCCGATAGGCGTGCATAAACGGGTGGGCCCGGAACCTCACGGTTCCGGGCCCACCCGTTTGTTCGCGGAAGCGTTGTGTCAGTTGGTGCGAGCCTCGAGCGGGAACTCGGCATCCGGCTCGTGGGTGATGCGGTTACGCATGTCGCGACGGAAGACTTCGATTGCCCATAGCCAAATGATGTGGCCGAAGAACTCGGAGAAGTGTTCCGCGAAGGGCTGGTCCCAGGGCGCGGGAACGGTGCCCATGAGAGGCATCAGGATGACGTGGAAGCCGACGTACACGACGATACCGAAGGCGGCGCCCTGCCAGAGCTTGATCTGCGGGAAGCGCTCAGCCAGCACGCAGTAGATGACCGCGAAGCCGATCGAGAACGCGAAGTGGACGATGAAGGAGACCCAGGGGAGTCCTTCGTTGCCGTTGTAGGTGTAGGACAGGTGGGTGACGCTCTCCGGGATGCCCAGCTGCTGGAGCAGTTCCTGAGGGGGGTTGGTGGCGTTGCGCTCGGGCGTGCGCGGAGGCAACGGAACCTCCCAACCGAACTTCACGATGGCGGAGACGATGCCGCCGAGAACACCTGCGAGCGCTGCGACGCCGTAGCGGCGGCGCTTGGGATTGGTCTGAATGATAGCCATGTGTCAAGGATGAAAGTCTCGCATGGCAGTTTCGAGGCCTCCGCTGGCTTAGCGCCAAAGCTCACACGTGGGCGTCACCCGGGCTAATGTCCAGAAAATAGCCGAATCGGTTAATATCTCCTGCTTTCGCGCGAGTATACGAGGAGTGGGGACGGGACCTGGGTCCCGCCCCCACTCCTCGTGTGGCGTTATATGCGTCGCACCCCGGCATCACGGTGCGCGAGGGGTGAACGCCTCGTCAGTCGACGATTCCGTACAGGCGGTCGCCCGCGTCGCCCAGGCCGGGGACGATGTAAGACTTCTCGTTGAGGTGATCGTCGACGGCGGCGACGACGACGTTCACGTCCGCGCGGTCACCGATCGCATCCTCCAGCGTCTTGATGCCCTCCGGAGCGGCCAGGATGCACACGCAGGTCACGTCCTTCGCGCCGCGCTCGAAGAGGTAGTTGGTGGCGGCGACCATGGTGTGGCCGGTGGCAAGCATGGGGTCGAGGACGAAGCACTGGCGGCCCGACAGATCCTCCGGCAGGCGGTTCGCGTAGGTTTCGATCTCCAGGGTGTCGTCGTCGCGGCGCATGCCCAGGAAGCCGACCTCGGCCGTGGGCAGCATGCGGGTCATGCCCTCAAGCATGCCCAGGCCCGCGCGCAGGACGGGTACCACGATCGGGCGGGGCTCGGAGAGCTTCAGTCCAACCGTGGGGGCGACGGGGGTCTCGATGGGGGTCTCGGTCACGGCCACCTCGCGGGTCGCCTCGTAGGCGAGCAGGGTGACCAGTTCGTCCACGAGCTGGCGGAACGTCGCCGACGGCGTTTCGCGATCGCGTAGGACTGTGAGCTTGTGGGTGATCAGGGGGTGATGAGCAACGTGGAGGCGCATGGTTATAGGCTACCTTGTTGGCCCGTTGGCGCGCATCCAGTGTGAAGGAGACAAGGCTGGGATCTGGTGTTCCGTGTTGTCGCGTCGCGCCTGGCTGAGCCACCATCGCGTGGGTGGCAAGGGCGTCAAACTCGTTCGTCACATCAGCACCATGAGTCACGATGGACTCCAACTATCCCAACTGTCGTTTGGTCGGTAAGCTGGAGGGGTGACAGTTCATGAGCAGTACCGCGAAGCAATGGGCAAGGCCCTCTTCCTGGCCAACCGTGCCCGCGAGACGGGAGACGTTCCCGTCGGAGCCGTCGTCGTTGACGAAAGTGGCCGCATCATCGGACGCGGGGCTAACTGCCGAGAGGCCAACCATGACCCTGCAGGACACGCCGAAATCGTCGCCCTGCGTGAGGCCGGCCGCGCGAGGGGCACCTGGCGCCTGACGGGCTGCACTCTCATCGTCACCCTCGAGCCCTGCACGATGTGCGCGGGCGCAATACTCGCATCTCGCATCGACCGCGTCGTCTTCGGAGCCTGGGATCCGAAGGCTGGCGCGGCGGGATCCCTGCGCGACGTCCTGCGCGATGCTCGCATGCCCCACCCGACCGAGGTCGTCGGCGGCGTGCTGGCGCAGGAGGCCGCCATGCAGCTGCGTTCCTTCTTCCTCGGCTGCCGTGCCGCCGACGAAATGCCGGTCGTCGAGGCACCGGTTCACGAACCCGGGGACATTCCCGCGCCCATCGTCGTTCCCTACGAGGAAGACGAAGCGCTCGAGCCGATCCATCAGGAAGCCCCGAACGAGGGAGTCCCCGCCCAGCTCGTCACCCCCGCTGCGCCCGCCGCTCCGGTCGCACCCCCGCAGCCCGCGCATGCCCCCGCCCACGCCGTGCGCGCTCCCGGTCGGCACTACGGCACCGAGCCCTCGCCCCTGCCTCGTCGAGCGGGCCGTCCCTTCTCTGAGCGAGTCCGCGGCAACGCCGACAATCCCGCCGACATCCCCGCGGGCGAGTCGATCGAGCCCGGCGTGCCCGCGCACCTCCCGCCGTCGCAGCCGCCCTCCCGCAGTGGCAGCCCAGTCCAGCCTGCCGTGTCGGCCGACATGGGGCACGGAGCCATCACGAAGTCTGTTCCGAAGATCCGTCCCGTACACGTGCGCCCTGCGGCGAGCGTACCCGAGGGGCTCTACACGCCCGCGCAGCCCGTGCGGCCCGTAACCCAGCCCGCACGGCCCGTGGCCCAGCCCGTGCGGCCCGTGACCCAGCCCGTGCGTGAGAGCACTCCCCGTCCGCCGTCCCCCGAGCCCGTCCGGGCTGTGGAAGAGCCGATCCCCGCGCCGCCGATGCCTCCCGCTTTCCCCCAGCGCGCCCAGAAGCGCGCGAGCGCGCGCCCCCAGCGCCCGCTCCCGCAGGCCTTCGAGCCAGAGCCCGTGCGTCGCGTCGACTACGAACTGTCTCCGCGCCAGTTCAACGATGTCGACCCCATCACCTCCGGGATTCGTGTGCGCCGCTCCGCGCGCCGTCGGGGCAATGCCCGTCACTGACGTGATTCCCGCGCGCGTCATCACGGTGTCGGACCGCTGCTCCGCAGGCCTCGCCGAGGACCTCTCTGGGCCCCTCGCCGCACGCCTCCTCGCGGAGCACGGCGTCGACGCAACGGTCGTCATCGTCCCCGACGACGTCGAGGCCATCCGCCGCGCTATCACCGATGCCGTGCAGGAGGGCTCCCGCTTTGTGTTCACGACCGGGGGCACCGGCCTCGCGCCCCGCGACGTCACCCCCGAGGCGACCGAGCCTCTCCTCGCCACCCGCATCGATAGCCTCGCCGACGCTATTCGGCGTCGCGGGGAAGAAATGGTCGCATCCGCCGCTCTGTCTCGAGGCCTCGTCGGAGTCACGGCGCGATCCGATGCCGGTGCTCTCGTCGTCAACGCGCCCGGCTCGCGCGGCGGGGTCACCGATGCCGTGGCCGTCATCGGCCCGCTCGTCGCCCACATCATCGACCAGCTCGCGGGCGGCGATCACCCGCGCGCCTAACTCCCCAAACGCGCCTAACTCCCCAAACGCGCCTAACTCCCCAAAACAGTAACGAAGAGGCCGCCCGGCGCGAACGCTGCGGGCGGCCTCTTGAGTAGGAGTGGGGGCGTCAGTCCCGTGGATCCTCCGGACGCACCCAGTCGCCGCTGCGGCCGCCAGACTTCGCGACGATCTTCGCCTCGCGGATACGGGCGGAGCGGTCCACGCCCTTGACCATGTCGACGATGGCCAGCGCCGCGACCGTCACCGAGGTCAGCGCCTCCATCTCCACGCCAGTGCGGTCGGCCGTGCGCACGGTCGCACGGATCGCCACATGGTCATCCTCCAGGCTCAGGTCCACCGCGCAGCCGTGCACGCCGATCGTGTGTGCGAGGGGCAGCAGCTCGGGTACTCGCTTCGCCGCGGAAATGCCGGCCACGCGCGCCACCGCCAGCACGTCGCCCTTCGGGACGGTGCCGTCGCGCAGGGCTTGCATGACCTCGGGCGAACAGTCGACGCGGCACACGGCGCTCGCCTGGCGCACCGTCGGATTCTTCGCGGTCACGTCTACCATGTAGGCGGCACCGTCCTCGTTCAAATGCGTAAACTTCACGGGTTTCCTCTCGTTAATGTTCAGTAGCGGGGTCAGCCCACGAGCGGGACGACCGCCAGCTCCTGGCCGGCCTCAACCTTCTCAACGTCGGGCGGGACCACGCCGATCGCCTCCGCGGCCGCGAGTGAGGCCACCAGGTGCGACTTCGACCCCAGGGGGTGCACCGTTTCGACCCAGCGGGCCCCGGCCTCGTCCCCCTGCTGGGAGGCGAAGCGAAGCGGGATGAACTGGGTCTTTCCGGACGGCGACTCCCATCCCACGCGCGCCCGGGCGATCACGGCGCTCGGGACCGTGCCGCCATGCTCCGGGGCGACGAGGCCCGACATGACCGCCAACGCTCCCGCGACGTACATGTGGAACGTTGTAAAGACCGACACGGGGTTGCCGGGCAGGCAGATCACCGGGGTTTCGCGCCCGTTCGGACCTACCTGCGTCGAGCCCACGCCCTGCGGGCCGCCCGGCTGCTGCGCGACGTGGTGGAAGCCCGCGTCGGTGCCGAGGGTGAGGCGCACGACCTCGAAAGCACCCGCCGAGATGCCGCCGGCCGTGATGACGAGGTCGGCCTCCGGAGCCTCGTCGAGGGCTCGGCGCAGCTCTTCTGGCGTGTCTCCCGTGCGCAGGCGTGCCACGACGCGCCCGCCCGCCTCCTCAACGAGGCCGCGCAGCAGGATGCTGTTCGAATCGGGGATCTGGCCGCGCTCAAGGGTGTCGCCAGCGCGCTTGAGCTCCGTTCCCGTCGAGACGACGATGACGCGCGGGCGGGGGAGAACCGTGAGAGTCCCGTGCCCGACAGAAGCCGCGGCCGACAGAGCCGTTCCGTCGAGGATCTTACCGGCGGCCAGCACCGGGGAACCCGCCTCGAGGGCCTCGCCCGCGACGCGCACGTTCGCGCCCGGCTTCGGTGCGACGCGAATCTTGACGGTGTCGGGCGCTTGGGCGATGCCCGCGGCGTGATCCGTGTGCTCGACCTTGACGACGGTGTCCGCGCCGGTCGGGATCGGTGCGCCCGTCATGATGCGCCACGCCTGCCCCCGCTCGAGGCGATTCTCGCGGGTGTCACCCGCCGGGATGTCGCCCGCGACGGGCAGGGTCCACGGGCCCTCGCCCTCCAGGTCCTCGCGGCGCACCGCGAACCCGTCCATCGCCGAGTTCGTGAACGGTGGGAGTGGGATGAGCGAGTGGACGTCGACGGCCAGGCGTCGTCCGAGGCACTCGTCGATGGGAAGCGTGTCGTGGGGGAGGACGTGGCTGAGCGCCAGGGCCTCTATCAGCTCGCGATGCTGCGCAGTGGACAGGGAGGGATCGTGCATGCCACCAGTGTAGGGCCAGGTGGAGTGGGGGATGCGTGCAGGTGGCCGCTGAGTGCCCGCTCAGCCGTGACGTGTAGAGGCCCGTCGGGTCGGGGAGGCGTGCGGGGGCAGGTCGGGCCAGAACGCCGGTCCCGGTCCGGAGGCGAGATGTTGGTCGGGCGTCTCTTGGGGCACCCGTCCTGCTCCCGGTCGACGAGGCTCGGGCTGGGTTGGATGGTTGCGGCTCGTTTCAGCGACCCGGACATGGGAGGTCGGGGGGAATTGCAGCATTAGGAGGCCGACACGCCGGCGACACGCCGTGACGGGACTTCTAATGCTGCCAAACCCCCCGTTTGGGGGCAGTCGGCAGGGTGTGAAGCTGCGTTGCTTACCCGGGGGTCTGGTTGTGGCAAGTGTGGGGGTGGGTGCGGGCCCGATGGTTCTGGTGGGGTTGGTCGCGTGGGGGGAATTGCAGCATTAGGAGGCCGACACGCCGGCGACACGCCGTGACGGGACTTCTAATGCTGCCAAACCCCCCGTTTGGTTGCCTCAGTGAGCCTTCGCTGGTGGAGAGGAGGCAGGCGTTGACTGTGTTCGTCGGGTGTCGTGGTCTTATCCCACGCGCGCGGCGAGTGCGGCGCGGACCTGCGCAACGAGCTCGTCCGGATGATCGAGGTCGTGCCAGCCGACGCGTATGATGTGCCAGCCTTCGGCTTCTAGGTGGCGTTGGCGCTCGCGCTCGCGGGAAAGTGATGCGTGGATGCTGCGAGCGTCATCCCCGTATTTGGCACGCCCGTCGAACTCGATGCCGACTTTTTCGACCGTGAACGCGCAATCGATGAAATAGCGACGACCCCGCATGTGCACTTCGACCTGTGTGCGCATGCCTGTCAGGCCCGCGGCGCATAGCTCGTACAGTACGCGTGCTTCTCCGGGTGAGGCGCATCCGGCATCTGCGTGGGTGATGATCCACTGTGCTTGAGAGCGTCCTTTTGCCCGATTGCCCAGCTGTTTCAGCTCGCGCTCAAGAAAGAATTTCCACGACTCCTCGTTGTTGCGTGACGCTTTCATGTGGAAGTTGTCGAAGTGTGTGTAGGCGTGGGCGTTCATGCACATCTGCGTGAAAGCAGCACGTCGGTTGGATGATGTGCGGGCGGCAGTAATCTGTGCAGATTCAAGGTTCTCGATGAGTAGCCCGCGTGTGTCGCTGATAGCGGGGAGGTGACAGACGTGCCTGGGCCCCACCTTCATGGGTGCAAAGGTGTGAGTGCCTATTGCTATGGCGGGCAGGACGATGGGGCGGATAGTGGATGATGTGGCAACCGTGATGGGTGGAAGCGCGGGATCACTACCATAGCCGTGCGCCCATAGCGCACATTGTCCGGTAGCAACGAGAGTTCGGTGCGTATACGCGAGGTGGTAGAGGCGTGCGGCGAGCACGACCTCAGGTAGCTGGCTCATGTTTATGTCTGACAAGAGAGACAGATCAAGGTATGTCTTGCCCGCGATTTTCACGGCCGTTGGTATCTTCGTGAGGCCGTGGTGGCTGGATCGCGGCACGCGAATGATCGCCCGTTCAACGGCGTTGAGGATGAAAGGAGCGTCGTTGCCCCTGTCTTCTTGTTTCATGAGTGAATTCTAGTGCAATTGATTCAAGTTCGTTGCAGTTTGATACTCAGATCTTCTGATTGTGTTTGATTGCTGAGATGTCACCGTGCGATGCGGTGCGGGCGGGGCGCATGGTGCGGCGTTCTCGCGTGGCGCGACGAGGCCCGGGCTGGGGCGTGAGGTTGTGGCGTGTTCGGGTGGTCCTGGGGTGGTTAGCTGGGGGGATTGCACGACATGGGGGTTCGACACGCCGGTGATGCGGCGCTGGGTGGCTTCATGTAGTGCAAAACCCCCGTTTGGGGGGCAGGGCCGATGGGTCTGGTGGGTGGCCTTAGTGCGTGTCTAGATGCGGCGCAGCCTGGTTGGTCCCGTGGGGAGATTGCACGACATGGGGGTTTGACACGCCGGTGACGCGGCGCTGGGTGGCTTCATGTAGTGCAAAACCCCCGTTTGGGGGCAGGGCCGATGGGTCTGGTGGGGGCAGTCAATCGGGTGTGAAGTTGCGTTGCATACCCGGAGACGGTTGTGGCAAGCGTGGGGGGTGGGTGCGGGCGGGGCGCATGGTGCGGCGTTCTCGTGTGGCGCGACGAGGCGTGGGCAAGGTTGTGCGGTTGCAGCTCATTTCAGCGGCCCGGACATCGGAGGTCGGGGGGAATTGCAGCATTAGGAGGCCGACACGCCGGCGACACGCCGTGACGGGACTTCTAATGCTGCCAAACCCCCATTCTGCTCGATGCGTCGGCGGAATCAGGTGTCCCGAAGGCTATGCTCGCCACCAATGGGTGCAACAAACCGGATTCGTGTCGCCGTTCGTGATCGTTCTTTCGAGGGGCAAAAACTGGGTGCCCCGCGCGGTGGCGGGGCTGCCCGGTCAACGAAGCTGTCCGGCCTGTGACGGCACGGACGCGAATGCCAATGTCAGCGTTTGCAGCAGGAGGCCACGAGGCCGCCGTCGGGCGACAGAATCAGACGGTGAGCATAACCTTCGTGGCGCGACGCTTGTCCGTGGCTGCGTAGCCGTCGGCGGCCCGCTCGAGAGGTAGGACCAGGTCGAAGACGGCGTGCATGATTCCCCCTGATAGGCGTTGGAGTTGCTGCTCGCGATGCCCCGTTGAGTCTCGCGTACATCCGAGCTGGGCGCTGTCTCCTTTCCCTCAGCGACGAGGGAGGGGCCGCGTCTCGCCGTTCACGCTCTGTTTTTCGAGGGGCGAACACCGGACACATCGGGGTAGGGTTGCGCCATGTCTGTCGAGTTCGTTTCCGCCTCTCGGGTGGCCGATGTGGCGGTTTGTGACGCGCCGCTACGGCTCGTCGACACCTTTGGGCGGGTGGCCCGCGACCTGCGCGTGTCGCTGACCGACCGCTGCAACCTGCGCTGTTCCTACTGCATGCCCCCCGAAGGCTTGGACTGGCTGCCCACCGAGGACACGCTGACGGACGACGAGGTCTGCCGCCTCGTGCGCATCGGCGTTGAGATGCTGGGGATTCGTCAGGTGCGCTTCACCGGTGGGGAGCCGCTCCTGCGCCGTGGTCTCGAGGGGATCATCGCCGAGTGCGCCAAGCTGCGTACCGACGAGGGTGAGCCCCTCGACCTGGCCCTCACGACGAACGCGCTCGGTCTGGCCAAGCGCGCCCAGGGACTTAAGGACGCGGGGCTGAATCGCGTCAACATTTCGCTCGATTCACTGGATCCCGAGCACTTCGCAGCGATTACGCGCCGCGATCGCCTCAGCGACGTTCTGGAGGGCATCGAGGCCGCCGCGCGCGCGGGCCTGAGTCCCATCAAGGTCAACACCCTCGTGCTGCGCGGCATGAACGAGGCCGACTTGCCTGACCTGGTCGACTACTGCCTGGATCGGGGCATTGAACTGCGTGTCATTGAGCAGATGCCGATCGGCCCGGCGGACACGTGGGACCGTCAGAACATCCTGACGGCCGACGAGATCCTGCACATCATGAGCACTCGTCACACCCTGACTCCCGCGCCTCGCGAGGACCCGCATTCCCCGGCGGGGCGCTGGATTGTCGATGGTGACCCGAGTAAGAGGCTGGGCGTCATCGCCTCAGTTTCCGACCCCTTCTGCGCCGCGTGCGACCGCACCCGCCTGACCTCGGATGGCATGGTGCGCTCCTGCCTGTTCTCCACAGAGGAGACGTCGCTGCGCGACCTACTGCGCGGGGGCGGAGACGACGCTCAGATCGCCGCCCGGTGGGCTGATGCGATGTGGGCGAAGCCGGCGGCGCACGGGCTGAATCTCGACGCTTTCGCGCGACCGTCGCGCACCATGAGCCGTATTGGCGGGTAGCCTCCCACTAATTTCATCACGCCGATGTTTTCTAACCTCGGTCAATTGTGTGTTTGTCGCCACGTTGGATGCGGCTGGTGGGAAGACTTTTCCCTGTCGCTTCAAGAGTGATGTACGTCCCAACGAGTTCGTATGGCTTACGCCATTTCAATTGATAGCCTCCGTGCTAGAAAGTGTCCGCTGCGCGCCTGCGCTCGGACGTCCCTTCTGACTTGAGGAGAGCCATGAGCGCGACCGAACCCGCGGCCAAGAAGAGCCGCTACTTGCTCACTGACTGGAACCCCAACGACGAGTCCACGTGGGACTCGAAGCTCGCGTGGCGCACGCTGTGGATCACGACCTACTCGCTGATCCTGGCGTTCTGCGTGTGGTTCCTGCCCAGCGCGATCGCGCCCAAGTTGACGCTTCTTGGCTTCAACCTGGACAAGTCCCAGCTCTACTGGCTCACGGCTCTGCCTGGCCTGGCCGCGGGCATCCTGCGCCTCATCTACATGTTCCTGCCGCCCCTCATCGGCACCCGTAAGCTCGTCGGCATCACCTCCCTGCTGTGCATCCTGCCCATGGCGGGCTGGTTCTACGTCGTCCAGGACGCCACGACCCCCTACTGGGTCCTGCTGACCCTGGCCTTCATGTGTGGCATCGGCGGCGGCGCGTTCTCCGGCTACATGCCCTCCACCGGCTACTTCTTCCCCAAGCGCCTCTCCGGCACGGCCCTCGGTCTGCAGGGCGGCATCGGCAACCTCGGCTTGTCCGTCATCCAGCTGGTCGGCCCCATCCTCATGGGCTTCGGCCTCTTCGGCATTACCTGGCTGGCCCCGCAGACGCAGGCCACTGGCGACCATGCCGGTGAGCACATCTGGGTCTACAACGCCGCAGTCTTCTTCATCCCGTGGTGCATCGTCGCCGCGATCCTCGCCTTTATCTGGCTGCGCGACGTTCCCGTCACGGCCAACATCAAGCAGCAGCTGGACATCTTCTCCAACCCCAACACCTGGTACATGACCATCCTCTACGTCATGACCTTCGGCCTGTTCTCCGGCTTCTCCGCAGTCTTCGGCCTGCTCATTAACAACCAGTTCGGCCGCGAGTCCACCGTCGGCCTGCCCGTCCTGGGTGCGACCTTCGCCTTCCTCGGCCCCCTCATCGGCTCGATCATCCGCATGTCCTGGGGCGTCTTCTGTGACCGCATGGGCGGTGCCATCTGGACCTTCATCTCCGCGGTCGGCATGGCTATCACCCTGGCAGGCGTTGCCTGGGTCCTGTACAGGCCCACCGGCTGGAATGACTTCTACATCTTCATGGCGCTCATGCTCGCGATGTTCCTGTTCTCCGGCTTCGGCAACGCCGGCACCTTCAAGCAGATGCCGATGATCATGCCGGCCCGCCAGGCCGGTGGCGCTATTGGCTTCACCTCCGCCATCGCGTCCCTCGGCCCCTTCCTCGTCGGCGTCGCTCTCTCCGCGGTCGGCACTGGCGGTGCATGGGCCTTCTTCCTGGGCTGCGCCATCTTCTGCGTCCTGTGTGCGATCCTGTGCTGGGTCATGTACGCGCGCAAGAACGCCCCGTTCCCCGGCTGATCCGCCCGGCACTGCGTGGTGCCAACGGACCTGCCACTGCCTCGTCACTCGACTCTTAGGAGCAACCCATGACGAATCTCGAATCCGATATGACCTTCCCGACCTACGGCGGCGAGGTCAAGCCCGCGACCGGCGCGACCCTGTTCGCGCTCGGCTCGTGGCTGCGCCGCGGCAAGGCGTCCGCCGACGCGCGCCAGCTCTTCCTCGAGGGCGGCCGCGACGGCGACTCCTTCTACCGCGACCGCTGGAGCTACGACAAGATCGTGCGCTCCACCCATGGCGTGAACTGCACGGGCTCGTGCTCGTGGAAGATCTTCGTCAAGGACGGCGTCATCACCTGGGAAACCCAGCAGACTGACTACCCGTCAACCGGCGCTGACATGCCCGAGTACGAGCCCCGCGGCTGCCCGCGTGGCGCTGCGTTCTCGTGGTACGAGTACTCGCCGACCCGTATTAAGTACCCCTACGTGCGCGGCGTCCTGCTCGACATGTTCCGCGAGGCCAAGAAGCGCCTCGGGGATCCCGTCGACGCGTGGGCCGCGGTCGTTGAGGACCCGGAGAAGGCGCGTGCCTACAAGTCGCAGCGTGGCCGCGGCGGCATGGTCCGCGTGTCGTGGGAAGAGGCGATGGAGATCGTCGCCGCCGCCTACGTGCACACGATCAAGCAGTACGGCCCCGACCGCATCGCCGGCTTCTCGGTCATCCCCGCCATGTCGATGATCTCCTACGGTGCGGGCGCCCGCTTCCACGAGCTCATCGGTGCCACGATGCTGTCCTTCTACGACTGGTACGCGGACCTGCCTCCAGCCTCGCCTCAGGTGTTCGGCGACCAGACCGACGTGCCCGAGGCCGGCGACTGGTTCAACTCGCAGTACCTCATCATGTGGGGCACGAACCTGCCGCTGACCCGTACCCCCGACGCTCACTTCATGGCCGAGGCCCGCTACCACGGCCAGAAGGTCATCGTCGTGTCCCCGGACTTCGCGGACAACACGAAGTTCGCGGACGACTGGTTGCGCGTCCAGCCCGGCACGGACGGTGCCCTGGCCCAGTCCATGGGTCACGTCATCCTCAAGGAATTCCACGTCGGCAAGCGCGAGCCCATGTTCCTCGATTACATGAAGCGCTACACCGACTCCCCGTTCCTGGTGGAGATTAACGAGGTCGGCGAGGGTGCCCACGAGGGCGTCGCCCCGACGACCCTGGTCCCCGGCAAGTTCCTGACGGCCGCCAAGATGCCCGCAGGCACGACCGAGCGCACCGAGAACAACCAGTTCCGTCCCCTCGTCATCGAGGCCGACGGCACGGTCAAGGACCCGGGCGGCACGCTCGCCGATCGCTTCGGTGAGGAGGGCGCCGGCCACTGGAACCTCAACCTGGATGGCGTCGAGCCCGTCATGTCCATCATGGACACGGACGAGTGGGAAGCCGCCCTGATCGCCCTGCCGCGCTTCGACCTGCCCGCGGCGCCCGGCCAGGCGTCGATCGGCGGTGGCTACGTGAAGCGTGGCGTGCCCGCGCGCCGCGTCAACGGTCGCCTCGTGACGACCGTGTTCGACATCCTGCTCGCCCAGTACGCCGTCGAGCGTGAGGGCCTGCCGGGTGAGTGGCCCACCGACTACATGGACGCCTCCACGCCGGGCACCCCTGCGTGGCAGGAGGAGTTCACGTCGGTTCCCGCCGCCGCAGCCATCAAGATCGGCCGCGAGTTCGCGCAGAACGCGGTTGAGACGCAGGGCCGTTCCATGATCCTCATGGGCGCCGGCACGAACCACTACTACCACTCCGACGAGATGTACCGTACCTTCCTGGCGCTCACGGAAATGTGTGGCACCCAGGGCCGCAACGGCGGCGGCTGGGCCCACTACGTGGGTCAGGAGAAGGTCCGCCCGATCATGGGTTGGGGCTCCTTCACCTTCGCCCTGGACTGGGCGCGCCCGCCGCGCCAGATGATCTCCACCGGCTGGTACTACATGACCACGGACCAGTGGCGCTACGACGGTGCTGCGGCCTCGGCCATGGGAAACCCGATCAAGTCCTCGAACCTGGACGGCAAGCAGCTGGTCGACACCCTCGTCGAGTCGGTTCAGCGCGGCTGGATGCCCTGCTACCCGACGTTCTCCAAGGGCTCGACCCAGCTGGGCCGCGAGGCCGCCGAGGCCGGCATGGCCCCCGCGGAATACGTGTCCCAGGAGCTGCGCGAGGGTCGCCTCCAGTTCGCGATCGAGGACCCGGACGCCCATCACAACGTCCCGAAGATCCTCGCGAACTGGCGTACGAACCTGCTCGGCTCGTCCGCGAAGGGCACCGAGTTCTTCCTGCGTCACATGCTGGGTACCGGCAACGAGGTCAACGCCGAGGAGCTGGAAGAGGGCAACCGTCCCGCGTCCGTCAACTGGCGTGAGGCTCACCCCGGCAAGCTCGACCTCATGTGGGTCGCGGACTTCCGTAACACCTCGACGACGCTGCACTCCGACGTGGTGCTGCCCGCCGCCACGTGGTACGAGAAGCACGACCTGTCCTCCACGGACATGCACCCCTACATGCACTGCTTCGACGAGGCCGTGAACCCGCCGTGGGAGGCTCGCACCGACTTCGAGGTGTTCCAGACCCTGGCCCGCCTGGTTGGCCGCCTGGCCCCCGGCCACCTGGACACCCAGACGGACGTCGTTGCGGTCCCGCTCACCCACGACTCCCCGGATGCCATGACCATGGTGGATGGCTCCGTGCCTGAGCAGACGTGGACGCCCGGCAAGACCATGCCGAAGCTGGTTCCGATCGAGCGCGACTACACGCAGGTCGGCTACAAGTTCGACCGCATGGGACCGCTCCTGCCCAAGGCCGGACTGGCCTCGAAGGGCGTGGCGTACAACGTCCAGGAGGCGTACGAGCAGCTCGGCGACCTCAACGGCCGCGCCCCCATGGACGGCAACGCCGGCGAGGGCATGCCGCTGTGCGACACCGCGATCAAGGCGGCGAACATGGCGCTGCGCTTCTCGGGCACCACGAACGGTTCGCTGGCCGTTCAGGGCTTCCGTAACCTGGAGAAGCGTGTCGGTAACGAGATGGCGTTCCTGGCCGAAGGTGACGAAGAAAAGAAGATCACCTACGAGGACACCGTCCTGCAGCCGCGCAGCGTGATCACCAGCCCCGAGTGGTCGGGCTCCGAGCACGGCGGACGCCGCTACAGCGCCTTCGTGCAGAACGTCGAGTGCCGCAAGCCGTGGCACACGCTCACGGGCCGCCCGCAGTTCTACGTCGACCACGACTGGATGATGGACATGGGCGAGTCCCTGCCGATCTTCCGTCCCCCGCTCGACCTGGCGCACATCTACGGTGAGCGCCCCGTCGGCGACCACCGTCCGGGCCAGGCGGGCCAGGCCGAGGTCGCGGTGCGCTACCTGACGATCCATAACAAGTGGGCCATCCACTCCCAGTACTACGACAACCCGTACATGCTGACGCTGGGTCGTGGTGGACAGACGGTGTGGATGAGCCCTCAGGATGCCGAGAAGATCGGCGTGCGCGACAACGAGTGGATCGAGGCGAAGAACCGCAACGGTACGGTCTCGGCCCGCGCGGTCGTCTCCCACCGCATCCCGGAGGGCACGGTGTTCATGCACCACGCCCAGGATCGCCAGATCAACACCCCGCTGAACGAGGGGTCCGGTAAGCGTGGTGGCACGCATAACTCGCTGACGCGAATCTTCATCAAGCCGTCCCACCTGGCCGGCGGATACGCGCAGTTCTCCTACGCGTTCAACTACTACGGTCCCACCGGCAATAACCGCGACGAGGTCACGGTTATCCGCCGCCGCTCCCAGGAGGTGCAGTTCTGATGAAGGTCATGGCTCAGATCGCGATGGTGATGAACCTCGACAAGTGCATCGGCTGCCATACCTGTTCGGTCACCTGCAAGCAGGTGTGGACGAACCGCGACGGCACCGAGTACATCTGGTTCAACAACGTCGAAACCCGTCCCGGCGTGGGGTACCCCCGCGGCTGGGAGGATCAGAAGAAGTGGAAGGGCGGCTGGAAGCGCACCGCCACGGGCCGCCTCGTGCCCCGTCAGGGCGGACGCGTCGCCTCGCTCGCGAAGATCTTCGCGAACCCGACGCAGCCGACCATGAAGGACTACTACGAGCCGTGGACCTACGAGTACGACAAGCTGCTCCAGGCACCCGCGAACTCCCGCGCGATCCCGACGGCCCGCGCGAAGTCAAAGATCACCGGCGAGCACATCGATAAGCCCGAGTGGGGCCCGAACTGGGACGATGATCTGGGTGGCTCCATGGAGACCCTGGATCAGGACCCGGTCCTGCACCAGATGAACCTCCAGGTCGCCAAGACCATCGAGGACGCGTACATGTTCTACCTGCCTCGCATCTGCGAGCACTGCCTGAACCCGACCTGCGTGTCGGCGTGCCCCTCGGGCGCGATGTACAAGCGCTCCGAGGACGGCATCGTCCTGGTGGACCAGGATCAGTGCCGCGGTTGGCGCATGTGCGTGTCGGCCTGCCCCTACAAGAAGGTCTACTTCAACCACAACACGGGCAAGGCCGAGAAGTGTACGCTGTGCTACCCGCGTCTCGAGGTCGGCCAGCCGACCATCTGCTCGGAGACGTGCGTGGGTCGCCTGCGTTACATGGGCGTGCTGCTCTACGACGCGGACCGCGTCACCTGGGCAGCCTCCCAGGAGGATGAGCGCGACCTGTATCGCGCCCAGCGCGAGATCCTGCTGGACCCGAACGATCCGCAGGTGGTCGCCCAGGCTCAGGCCAACGGCGTTCCCCACTCGTGGATCACGGCCGCCCAGCAGTCCCCGATCTGGAAGCTCATCACCGAGTACGAGGTTGCCCTGCCGCTGCACCCCGAGTTCCGCACGCTGCCGATGGTCTGGTATGTGCCGCCGCTCTCGCCGGTCGTCGACCAGGTGACCGCGTCCGGTAGTGATGGCGAGGACCACAGGGTCCTGCTCTCCGCCATCTCGCAGATGCGTATCCCGCTGGAGTACTTGGCTGGCCTGTTCACGGCCGGAGACACGGCACCCGTGGAGCTGGCGCTGCGTCGCCTTGCCGCGATGCGCTCGTACATGCGCGACGTCTTCGTCGACAACCCGACGAACGAGGAGATCCCGGCCTCCGTGGGCATGAGCCCGGAGAAGGTCAAGGAGATGTACAGACTGCTGTCGATCGCCAAGTACGACGACCGCTTCGTCATCCCGACCGCCCATCCCGAGATGCCGCGCGGCATCAAGGAACTTGAGGGCTGCCCGGTGTCCTACGACGTCGAGGCCTTCCACGGCATGGCCCCCGCCACGTCGAACCGCCCGATGGGTGGCTCGTCGCCGGAGGGGCGCCAGATGCTCCCCCTTGAGGTCGTTCGATGAGTACTTTCGTCGGCATTCCGCGTATTCCTACGGCTGCCCCGGAAACGGAGATGGACCCGCAGGACGCGCGCGGCGTGCGCATGGCGGTCTCGGTGCTCCTGGACTACCCGGGGGATGACTTCGAGACCAAGCTGGATGCGGTCGAGGAGGCTTTGGCGGATCTGCCGGAGCCGGCCTCGGCGTCGCTTGCCGCGTTTGTGAGCCACGCTCGCGCGGCGGGCCTGCGTGCCATGCAGACGACCTACGTGGAGACGTTCGATCAGCGACGCCGCTGCGCGCTCGGCCTGACGTATTACACGCATGGCGACACCCGCGGGCGCGGCCAGGCAATCCTGGCGTTCAAGGAGATTCTTCGCCGCGCCGGTTTCGAGATGGACCGCGAGGAACTGCCTGATCACCTGCCGGTGGTCCTGGAGTTCGCGGCATTCGATGAGACCGGCACGGCTGAGGGGCTCCTGCGCTCCAACCGCGAGGGCATCGAGGTGATCCGCACGGCATTGCGTGCCGCCCACTCTCCGTATGCGCCGCTGCTGGACGCGCTGGTTGCGACGCTGCCCGAGCCGGACGAAAAGACTATTGAGGGCTTCCGTAAGCTCATTAGCCAGGGGCCGCCCACCGAGCTGGTGGGCGTGGGCGATCTGTCTGCTACGCCTTTCCCCACTTCCGATACAACGATGGGACGGTAACGTTCATGGAATCCGCACTTTTGCATGCCGAGTCTGCATCCCAGATGCAGTCGCTGTCCTTCCTGGACATCGCCCTGTGGGTGGTCCTGCCGTACGTGTCCTTCGCGATTCTCATCGTGGGCCTCGCGTGGCGGTACAAGACGGACCAGTACGGCTGGACGTCGCGTTCTTCGCAGTGGAACGAGCCGACGATCCTGCGCTGGGCGTCGCCGCTGTTCCACTTCGGCGTCCTCTTCGTGTTCGTGGGCCACGTGATGGGTCTTGTGATTCCGAAGGCCTGGACGCAGGCGCTCGGCGTCTCCCAGCACACCTATCACCTGATTGCGACGATTCCCGGCTCGATCGCCGGAGTCATGACGATCCTCGGCCTCGCGCTGCTCATCTACCGTCGCCTGGTGGTCAAGTCGGTGCGCGTGGCGACGACCCGCATGGATATCGTCACCTACGTCATGCTGAGCATCCCGGTGCTCCTGGGCGGCGCGGCGACCCTGCTCAACCAGGTGCTCGGCGGCCATGAGGGCTATGACTACCGCGAGACGATCTCCGTGTGGTTCCGCTCGATCTTCATGCTGCAGCCTCAGGCTCACCTGATGGTCGACGTGCCACTGAGCTTCAAGCTGCACATCGTCGCGGGCCTCTTGCTCTTCTGCGTGTGGCCGTTTACGCGCCTCGTGCATGCGGTGAGCGCGCCGGTCGGCTATGTGGCACGTCCCCCGGTGATCTACCGGTCTCGCGACGAGCGTCGCGCGCACGAGATCACGCGTGGCGGCATGTCCGACTGATCGACAGCCGTTCGCGCTTCGGCCTCGCCCACGGGGCGTGAAGCCGTAGCGCGGTAATCGGCAGGACCGGGGGCGAGCGTAGGTTCGCCCCCGAGTCTTTATTGGGGTCCCCGCCGTCTTACCTGTAGGAAAAGACCGATGCGCCCCGCGTAATGCGACTAATCAACGGTTTTGGGCGTGCAGGGCGTGGTGTGTGGTGGGTAGAATAAAGCGCGCTTTGTAAGTAAGGTAACAGCTTAAATGCCGTTTGGTCGTGCCCGTTGTGGGTATTACCGCTGATTTTGAGGGAGAGAGGACTGTCGATGAATCACACCTCCCGTTCTCGGCCTCTGGCTGAAACACTCGCCGCGATGGCGGCCTTGACTCCCGCCCAGCACGCCCTTCTCGAGCGGATTTCGCACCACGCGAGCCCTGTGACCGTTGCCGAGCTGGCCCAGGAGGCCGGCCTGCATGTGTCGAGCGTTCGTGAGACCCTCGAGGGCCTGTTCACGCTCGGTCTGGTCGAGAAGCAGCAGCTTCCCTCATCGGGCCGAGGTCGTCCTGCGCTCGGGTATTCGACGACGACTCCGGCGGATCCGTCTTTTGCGGCTCAGATGCTGCACCAGCTGACCTCGTCCCTGCTGGCCTGGCTGCGCGCCGACGCCGCGGACCCGGCTGCCTCCGTGCGCGAGATCGGCTCGCGCTGGGCGGATGCTGCGCTGGAGACGATGGACGTTCCCGATCACAGTCACGTGCCCAATCACCGCCCGGTGCGCGACACCTTCAACATCGCGACTCATATGGGCAAGGTTCGCCTGTTCATGAACGCAATGGGCTTTGCGTCGATCCCTCACGACACAGATCGGCTGGCGGTCGTTCTGACCGCGTGCCCGTTCACGGAACCGGGAACGCCGGACGACTTGGCCCTGGAGCTGCGCCGCGGAATCGTCGAGCGCGTGTTCGAGCGGACCGCGACCGGATATGCCACGTGGTCAGTGGATGTTGACCCGGTGGATCCGCTGCGCATGACGATCTACATTCGCCCGCTCAACGAGGCGAACCCGAAGCCGCTGTCGACGACGCTGCACTTCTTCGGCGGGGCGGCTGAAGCGGCTGGCGGTTACGTGCGTGAAGTGCCTTCCGTGCAGACGCCCGCAACCCTCGGTGAGCTGGTTAAACAGCTCAGTGCGGAGAGCCCCGAATTGGAGAGGATCCTCGCCGTGTCGAGCTATCTCGTGAACGAGCGTTCGGCGCGACCGGACACGGAGCTCGCTCCGGGGGCGCGCGTCGACGTCCTGCCTCCCTTTGCTGGTGGGTGAGACTTTGTAGTCATCTGTGCGCGATGGCCGGGATTGTAAAACGATCCTGACCGCTTCATCGTACGATGAGGGAAAGGCTCTCTCGTCCCTGGAGGATCCCATGTCAGCAGATATCGTAACCGGCATCACGGATGAGCCGCTGGATGCTAGCGCGCTGATCAGTAGTGCTCGCCGTGATACATGTGGGGCCGTCGCGTCTTTCATTGGCGTGGTGCGCAACCATGATGGCGGTGAGAGCGTTGATGCCATTGAGTACTCGTGTCATCCGTCTTCTCAGCAGATTCTGCGCGATATTGTCTCGGAAATGAGGGATCGGCCCGGCGTTCATCGCATCGTGGCGTGGCATCGTGTGGGCCATCTGGGCATCGGCGAGGATGCGATGGTTGTGGCCGTCGCGGCCGAGCATCGTGCGCAGGCGTTCCGTGCGGTTGAGGCGATTGTTGAGGACGTGAAGGCGAAGCTTCCGATCTGGAAGAAGCAGGAACTGACCGACGGTTCTCACAACTGGTCGGGTCTGTGAGATGACGATCGGCGATCCTTATTCACGTGACGCAGCGGTTTCGGGTCGTAGCGTCGCGCTCCCGCTCATCAATCAGCCCGTCCCGTTCGAGGCCGGGGATCCCGCGCTGGAACGCTTTCGCCGCAATTGGCTGGTGTCGGGCATTGCCGAGGCCGGGCAGGCGCGCTTGGCGGCCGCGCGCGTGCTCGTGGTGGGCGCGGGGGGCTTGGGTTCTCCGGTTCTCCAGTACCTGACCGCGGCTGGTGTTGGAACGATCGGCATCTGCGACTCCGACGTTGTTGAGGTGTCGAACCTGCAGCGCCAGCTGCTGCACGGCGAGGGTGATGTGGGTGATCCGAAGCCGGATTCCGCAGTGCGTCACTTGAGTGGTCTGAACTCCCAGGTGCGCTTTGAGCGCTACGGTCACGCGACCCGTGAGTGGCTGGATGAGCACGGCCGGGAGTGGGACCTGATTATGGATTGCACGGATAGCTTCGACTCGAAGTACCTGGTTGCGGACTATTGCGCTGATTCTGGCGTGCCACTCGTGTGGGGCACGGTCGTGTCGATGTCCTTCCAGGTCAGTATCTTCTGGTCTGGTGCGCCGGCCCCCGCGCCCTCCCTGTCCCTGCGTAGCCTGCACCCGGTCAAGCCTGCCCCCGGGACGACACCGGCCTCGCCGACGGTGGGCGTGCTGGGCCCGGTCGTCGGCCAGGCGGGAACTGCGATGGCGACGGAGGCCATCAAGGTGCTGGTGGGCTTTGGTGAGCCGCTGATCGGTCGCGTCCTCATGGTGGACGCGGCGACGCAGCGCGCCGACGTGTTGACCTTCGCGCCGTGGGAGTGAGCTCCGTGTCTGCCCCTCGATCCGACGTCGCCGCGATTGTTGTCGGCGGTGGCGGCGGGGAGCGTCTGGGTGGGGTGTCGAAGCCGGACCTGGTCCTCGGCGGCGAGCGCCTCATCGACCGCGCGTGCGCCGCACTGGTGCCGGTCGCGGGGGCGGGGTGCGTGGCGGTCGTCCCTCCGGCGGTGCGGGTTCCGGCGGGGGTGGTGCGCACGTTGGAGGATCCGCCGGGGGGCGGTCCGCTGGCCGGCATTGACGCGGGGCTGTCGGCGCTGGCGCTCGGCGGGGATGCTCTGGTTGTTGTCGTGTCTGTCGATTCTCCGGGCGTGGGCGAGTTTGTGCCGCTCCTGCTGGCCGCGCCCCTGGGCGACGCGGCGGATGGGCGCATCCTTCGGGGAGGGGACCCCGAGCCCTTCGACCAGTACCTGATGGGCGTCTACCGGGCTTCCTCCCTGCGCCGCGTGATCGACGAGGCCGCGGCCGCTCTCGGGTCGCTGCGCGGAGTGGGCGTGCGCCGGGTGCTTCGTTCCCTGGCGTTGGAGCGGGTCGACGTGGGGGCGTCGGCGTGCCGGGACGTGGACACCGCGGAGGATGTTGCCTGGTGGGAGGCGCGTTTTGCGCCCGCGTTGCCGCGCGAGAATGCGGTTTATGATGGCAGGAGCTGGGCGAGCCACCGGGGCGTGATCGGCCAGTGACAAGTCACAAGCGAAGACGTGAGACGGCGGGCCGTATATTTCGTATGATTGACCAGTCTGAAAGTAGGAGATTGATATGTCCTCTCGTGTGTCGCGTCGGGTGTTTGCTGCGGTGTCTTCGGTGTTGCTTGCCGCCGTCGCCGTGTCTGGCTGTATGCCGGGCCTGAGGGGTGGGGGCAGCGCTGCCGATATCAGTGGGTTGAAGAATATTCCGGAGGGTCAGAAGCAGGAGCTGGTGAGTCAGTTCAATGCGGCCTCTGGTGCGGACAAGCAGAAGATCGCGGCGAAAGCTCAGGCGTTGAGCGCGATGGTGGGCGCTCAGCTGGTGGGTGTGGAGCCCTCTGATATTTCGGGTCAGAAGTTCAAGCTGGACGGCCAGAACAAGGTGTCGGTGAGTAAGAACGACATGGTCTACAAGATGATGTCGGCCACCGATTATTGGCGTTTGGGGCAGGACACGTACGACCTGTGTGTGGAGCAGGATTGTGAGTTTTACTCGTCGTGGACGGTGGATGTGGAGGGTAGCGGCTCCGATGTGACGTATGTGTGGACGTTGAAGATTGAGGGGCCGGATCAGCCCGCTCAGCCGTTGGTGCGGCGTTTTAAGGTGTCGAAGTAGTAGTTGTCCGGCGCGCGGGCGCGCCGAGTCTTAACCCATCACGAGAGCAAGGAGAACACAATGGCAGGCGAAGACGGGCAGGAATATAACGACGAGAGGCAGCAGCAGGCCAATCCCTACGTGCAGGAGAGCCAGGATGCCGTCGACTCTTCCTCGAAGGCTTCCTATTCCCTGGGGTCGGCCCAGACGAATGACGTGTGGGGCAGCGAGGACGGGCCCGATACCCTTGGGCGTAAGGCGAGCGAGATGTTCAACGGCATCTCCGACGTCCTGACGAAGGAGAACTCGCTGATCGCCGAGTTTGAGACGAAAATGAAGCAGGCGATCGAGTCTATCAAGGCGGCCGAGGCCGACAACGAGCAGGCCTTCCAGACCGTGAACGGGACCCTCAAGGACCTTGCGGGTTCCGAGCAGGCACAAGCCCTTGCGTCTTCCTTGGAGAAGGCGGGCTTTGTGGAGAAACGGCCTGCACAGAATGGCTGGGTCACCGGCACTACTCAGGCACCCACAGGACAGACTTCCGCTAGCGGTGCCCCGGCAACCGGCGGCGGGAGCGCGCCGGTGCCGAACCCGCCGGCTCCGACTTCCGGTCCGAGCGAGTACTGAGGCCTCCCGCAGAAAGGAACTGAACGATGGTTTCATCACCGATGTATGAGCGCCTGAAGGTGTTCATGGAGGCGGCGCGCGCCAACCAGGGTCTTGACGCCTGGGACGCCGACCACGAGAAGACGATGCAGGGTTTCGAGCAGGCGATCGACCGCCTGAAGGCCTACCGCGACGGCCACGGGTTCACGGGCAAGACCGGGGATGCGATGAACAGGTGGGTCGAGCGCTCGATCAAGCGTATCGAGGGATACCGGGCCAAGTACCAGCGCGGCTACAACGGATACTCCGCAGGTCGAAAATCGATGGCATCGGCCCTCAAGGAGGCGGAGACTCTCTCGCCGGACCTCCTGGATTCCGCTACCTCGGCGATGCGCTACCTTCCGGTGGTTGCGTTGCCTAGCAGCGCGCCCGGTGGTGGCGTCGAGGTGGGGCCGGTGCGCTTCACGACGGGCGCGGCCTACGTGGACGGCGTCGAGGCGCAGGCCAACGCCCAGCGCGAGGGCTCGGCGCAGCGCATCCTGGACATGGTGAACGGCAAGACCAAGCTGTTCAGCACCATTGTTAAGAGTCCTGGCTCTACGGAGGGCGTGGAGACCGGGGAGGAGCGCGGAGGAAATCCCGGGGACTCGGGTTCCACCCACACGCCTAATCCGTGGGATCATTCTCCTTCCGACGGTTATGGCCGTGAGGCGGGGCGTGATCCGCGTTCTGGTGCTTATCCGGGTGGGTTTGATCAGCCGTGGATGAGTGAGGCTGATGCTGCCGCGGCACGTAACCGGACGATCGCTTCGGGCGCGCTTCCGACTAGGGAGCTCCCCTATGGTGAGGTGGGGTCTCGGACGAATCCGATTACGGATCCTCAGGATCTGATGAACACGGATCTGTTGCACACGCGGGTTAATGGCACGGCGTATCGTAACGGTGTGGTGGGCGGTCATACGCCTGCTCCGCCGGCGGATGTGGATCATCCGCTGTGGCGCCTCAACGGTGGGGGTGCGTCCTCTGATTCGTCTGTGGCCGGTCGCCTGGGCGGCGCGGGCGTGTTGGGTGCGGGCGGCCTGGGGCTGCGTGGCGCGGCCCGCATGGGGTCGGGTTCCCTGGGCTCTGCCGGTGGCGCGGGCGCTGCCGGTCTGCGTGGTATGGGTGGCGCGGGTGCTGCCGGTCTGCGTGGCATCAGTGGTAGTACGGGCGGTGCCGGTGGCGCGGGCGCTGCTGGTTTGAAGGTCGGCTCCTATTCGGGGCCGGGTTTTGGCACGTATAAGCCGCCTGCTGGTGTTGCTGGCGCTAATGGTGTGGCCGGTTCTGGTGCTGCTGGGTCTTCTGGTGTGACGGGTACGACGGGTGCTGGCGGCGCGGGTGGTGCCGCGGGTGCTGCTGGTCGTGGTGGCGCTGGTGCTGGTGGCTTCATGGGCGGCGGCGCTGGCGCTGGTGCGGGCGCTGGCAAGGAGGATAAGAAGTCGCGTCGGCGTAAGTATGTGGCGTTTAGGTTTGAGGATGAGGATGAGGATGGTCTGCCTGCGGGTTATGTGAATCCGATGTCTCAGACGTATGGGTCGGATAAGGATATCGCTCCGGCTAAGCGTGCTGATGATGGTTGGGATCCTCGCCAATGGTGACCTCAGCTTTCATTGTGGGCCCCGCCTCGCTTCGCACTCGTGTGGGGTGGGCGGGGCGCGCCGCGCGCGCCCTGACCACGCTCGCCTCCGCGTCCGTGTTGGCTGTGGGTGCTCTCGCCCTGGTGCCTGCTCCGGCGCGTGCGGACGATGCGATCACCACGCAGGAGTATTTCTCGTACTATCACCTGGATTCTGCTCGGGCGAAGGGGTACACGGGTAAGGGCGTAACCATCGCCCTCATCGACGGGCCCGTGGACACCAGCGCGCCGGAGCTCAAGGGTGCGAACATCACGGACAAGAGCCGCTGCACCATCGAGGCGTCCGACAAGGAGAAGAAACACGCCAGGGAGATGGCGTCGATCCTTGTTTCCCCCTACTTCGGGGTTGCACCCGATGCCACCTTGTATTCCTACCAGCGAAGGACCGTCGACTCAGTCTCTGGGGGTACGTGCGACGCAGACGTGCCGGAGCTTGATCGTTTCGCTTCAGTTTTCAATCAGGCCATCGATGATGGTGCCCAGATCATCTCGCTTTCACAGGGGGCGAGTGATCACAGTGACGAGTTGAAGTGGGCGATTGCGCGCGCCATGAGCCGTGGGGTTATCGTCGTTGCATCCGTGGGCAACAATGGGCTTGATGAGAATGAGTCGCATATGTCGTGGTGGTCGGGTGTGGTCGGAGTATCGGCCATTACCACGGATGGTAAGTTTGCCGACTACTCCTCCTGGGGCAACGGCGTGACCACCGCCGCTGTTGGCGGTCCTGTCAAGACGCGTGGCTCGGATCCTAGCAAGCCTGCAGAGACATTCGGAACGTCGAACTCAACGGCGCTTGTGGCGGGGATGTTGGCACTGGCGCTTCAGAAATGGCCGGATGCCTCGGCGAATCAAATCCTGCAAGTCCTGACTCACACGGGGCTGAATCTGAATCATCAGTGGGATATGTACACGGGTTATGGCGCGATCGATGGGGGGGCGTTGGTGAATACTGATCCATCGCAGTATCCGGATGAGAATCCTTTGGCTCAGAAGGAGGGTGGCTCGTCTCCGACGGTGGAGGAGGTTCAGGATTATGCCGATGGGTTGGTTTCACCGATTGAGGTTACCGCCGACGCCTCGTATGTCTACCGTGGCACTAATGAGTCGTTCTTGGCTCCTGGCGGCCTCGGTGGTGAGAGTCCGGTTCACCTGGGGACGAGTCCGAGGTATCACCGCAAGTGAGTATGATGCACGTGTCTCGTGATTCTCGTCTGTCGTCCCGTCTGCCTCGCGTTTGTGTGGGGTGGGCGGGGCGCGCCGCGCGTGCCCTGACCACGCTCGCCTCCGCGTCCGTGTTGGCGGTGGGTGCCCTCGCCCTGGCGCCTGCCCCGGCGCGTGCGGAGGATGTGATTACGACGCAGGAGTATTTCTCGTACTATCACCTGGATTCTGCTCGGGCGAAGGGGTACACGGGTAAGGGCGTGACCATCGCCCTCATCGACGGCCCCGTCGGCACTAGCGCGCCGGAGCTCAAGGGGGCGAACATCACGGACAAGAGCCGCTGCACCATCGAAGCATCCGCTAAGAATAAGGGGCACGGTCTAGACATGGCGTCGATCCTTGTCTCCCCGTACTTCGGGGTTGCGCCGGATGCGACCCTCTACTCCTACCAGCTGTCCACTGCCAACTCGATTTCGGCGGGCACGTGTGAAAAGGATGGGGAGAAGCTCGATACTTTTGCACGGCTTATCAATCAGGCCATTGACGATGGTGCTCAGATTATCTCGATCTCCCAGGGGTCGGGCGACGACAGTGAGGAGTTGAAGTGGGCTGTTGCGCGAGCGATGAGTGAGGGTGTCATCATCGTCAACTCGGCGGGAAATACCGCAGCTGACGCCAATAGCGACCAGCTGAGCCATTGGTCTGGTGTGGTGGGGGTGTCTGCGATTACTGCGGATGGTAAGTTCGCCGAGTACTCCTCGTGGGGTAACGGCGTGACGACTGCGGCTTTTGGTGGGCCGTTTACGACGCGTGACGACTCAGACCCCACGAAGTTTGCAGTGTCTAACGGCTCGTCGAATTCGGCGGCGATTGTCTCTGGATTGTTGGCGTTGGCGCGTCAGAAGTGGCCTGATGCTACGGCGAATCAGATCCTGCAGCTACTGACTCACACGGGGCTGAATCCGGATCATCGGTGGGATATGTACACGGGTTATGGCGCGATCGATGGGGGGGCGTTGGTGAATACTGATCCGTCGCAGTATCCGGATGAGAATCCTTTGGCTCAGAAGGAGGGTGGCTCGTCTCCGACGGCGCAGGAGGTTCAGGATTATGCCGATGGGTTGGTCGAGCCTAACCCGGATACTTTGGGTATGTCCTACGTGTATCGCGGTATCGATGAGGAAGCTGCCTTGATGGACGACATCGGTCCTGTTCATTTGGGGACGAGTCCGAGGTATCACCGCAAGTGAACGCGACGCGCCCCCGCCCCGGATCCATGTGCCCACGATAGGCACCGCCGACGCCACCCTGCCGGAGTCGCGCCGCGTCTTTGCCATGGTCGACCACGCCGAGGGGTATCGGTGCCCCCGACGGCAGCGACCCGCGTTGCCCGCAGCGTACTGCCACCATGCCGGACGACGTGGGGCCCAGGCCTGATGGTGGTTCATGGGCGGCGGCTCGGACACTAGCGAGCCGAGGCCTCGCGTGTTGCTGCTTGGTAGGTCAGCGTTCCTCGTCCAGCTGATGGAAGATCGCGCCGAGCAGAGGCGTGACCACCTCGAGGGTGTCCAGCGCGCCGCCGCGCGAGCCCGGGGATGAGACGAGGAGCGCGCCCGAGGAATCGCGCGCGGTCACGCCGACGACCTCGCGGGAGAGGCCCGACAGGGGAGTGTTGGTCAGGCCGTGGGCGCGGATCTGTTCCGCGATGCCCGGGATCTCGACCTCGACGAGCGAGCGGACCACCTCGGGGGCGTAGTTGCCCACCCCGAAGCCCGACCCGCCCAGAACCAGGATGAAGCGTGCGCCCGCGCCGAGCGCGTCGCGAATCTCCGTCTCGAGGATGTCGGCGCTCTCCGGGATGGCGGCGACCGACACCGGTCCCAGGCCGGCTTCGGCCAGCGCCGCGGTGCAGGCGGGGGTCGCTCGATCCTCCTTCGTGCCGCGCTGGATGCGATCCGAATAGGTGATGACGTGGGCGCTGATCTGGCCGAGGTCGTAGTCGACGGGCTTGGGCATGGTGTCCTCCGGGGTAAGAGCGTACAAGTGTGATCCTAGTCCCTTCCTAGCCGCGAGGTGTGGGTGGAGGCGAGCGTGGTCGTGCGGCGATTTTGTGCGCGCGTGGGCCGAGAGAAAAGAGGTGTGCGAGTGTTCGTAGACGCCGAAGCGTGGTCGCGGCGACGCGCAAGGGGCAGACCGTCGCTTTTTCGATGGGTGCAGGCAAGTTAAATGAGTGCGCTATTATTGTTGACAACGAAGGAAAAAGTAACAATGCGGGTGCGCTCGAATGAATCATTGCGTGCTCGCCGCATCGCTTGTTAGATTTAACGTGTTTCGTTCCCTCTCAAAGGAGATTCGAGTGCGTTCCCTTCGCATCCTCCCCGTCATCGGCGCAGCAGCACTGGCGCTCGCCGCCTGCACCGGCGGCTCCGCCCCCGCCGACTCCACGGCCTCACCCGAGGCGACCCGGCCCGCCGAGCCCACCGTCCTCAACGTCTACGCCGCCGCCTCGCTGACCGAGACCTTCGGCGAGCTCGAAGACATCTTCGAGGAAGCCAACCCCGGCGTCGACGTGCGCTTCAACTTCGCGGGCTCCCAGGACCTCGTCACCCAGCTCGGCGAAGGTGCGGACGTCGACGTCCTGGCCACCGCCAACGAGTCCACCATGAAGAAGGCCGCCGACGCCGCCCAGGTCGACGCGCAGACCATCTTCGTCACCAACACCCTCACCATCATCACCACACCCGGTAACCCGGCGGGCGTGACCGGCCTCGACTCATCCCTCGCCGGCGTCAAGCTGGTCGTCTGCGCGCCCGAGGTCCCCTGCGGCAAGCTCACCAAGACCCTCACCGAGAAGCTCGGCGTCACCCTCAACCCCGTCTCCGAGGAACAGGCCGTCACCGACGTGCGCGGCAAGGTCTCCTCCGGCCAGGCCGACGCCGGCATCGTCTACAAGACCGACGCCCTCGCCGAGGGTGACGCCGTCGATACCGTCGAAATTCCGGGCGCGAACGAGGCCGTCAACAAGTACCCGATCGCCCTCGTGACCGCCTCAACCAAGAAGGACCTCGGCCAGAAGTGGATCGACCTGGTCCTGTCCGCCGACGGACAGAAGATCCTCGAAGACGCCGGATTCACGCCCGCCGCGAAGTAACATCGAGGCGTGACAAAGCGCGCGACGCCCCCCGTCAGCCCCCTGCCCGTCTGGGCGGGGGGCCTCGGAGCGCTCGCCCTGTGCTTCCTGATCCTGCCCCTGGTATTCATGCTCGGGCGCGTCGACTGGGGTTCCCTGGGCTCCACGCTCTCCACCGACGAGGCCACCTCCGCCCTGGCCCTCTCCCTGCGCACGTGCCTGATCGCCCTCGGCGTCGATCTCATCCTCGGCATCCCCGCAGCGCTCGTCCTGTCCCGCTCCTGGAGGGGCGTGCGCGCCGCCCGCATCATCGTCGCCCTCCCGCTCTCCCTGCCCCCCGTCGTCGCCGGCATCGCGCTGCTCGCGGCCTTCGGCAGGCGCTCGCCCCTGGGCGCGCTCCTGAGCGGCGCCGGCCTCGACATCGCCTTCACGACAACCGCCGTCGTCATCGCGCAGGTCTTCGTCTCCCTGCCCTTCCTCATCGTCACCCTCGAGGCCGCGCTGCGCGCCCGCGAGCAGGGACTCGACGAGATGGCCTCCTCCCTGGGTGCCTCGCCCTCGCGCGTGTTCTGGCAGATCACCCTGCCCGCCGTCCTGCCGGGCCTCGGGCGCGGTGCGGCCCTCGCGCTGGCCCGCTGCCTCGGCGAGTTCGGCGCGACCCTCACCTTCGCTGGCTCCTTGCAGGGCGTCACCCGAACGATGCCCCTCCAGATCTACCTGGCCCGCGAATCCGACGCGGACCTGGCCCTCGCGCTCGGCGTCGTCCTCCTCGGCCTCGCGGTCCTCGTCGTCGCGCTCACGGAAACACCGTGGGGGCGCATCGCCTCCCTCCTGCGTTCGGCGCTCTCAGCGACGAGGCCCGGGCGCGAATCCGTGTCCCCTGCGGCGGGTGCCACCACCGACGAGGCATCCCGCGCTCGGAGGGACCACGGCCTCGTCCCCTCGCGGGAGGGGGAGACCGAGGGAACCGAGCCCGCGGGCATCCCCGTCCGCGTGTGCGGAACCGTGGCGGCGCGCGGCTGGGACGCGGACGCGACGCTTCGCCCCGGCCTCGTGACCGCCGTCGTCGGACACAACGGTGCCGGAAAATCCACCCTCGCCCAGGTCGTCGCCGGGACCCTGCGGCTCGACTCCGGGGCCGCGCGTATCGGCGAGCGAGTCGTCGACGATGCCTCGACGTTCGTGCCCGCCCGCCGACGCCGCGTCGCCATGGTCTCCCAGGCGCCCCGCATCTTCACCCACATGAGCGTGCTCGCAAACGTCGCCTTCCCGCTGCGCGTGCGCGGCGTCGGGCGCGCACAGGCCAGGGCCGTTGCCCTCCGGCACATGCGCGCCGTGGGCATCGCCGACCTCGCCCACAAGCGCGGCTCCGACCTGTCCGGCGGGCAGGCCGCGCGCGTCGCCATCGCACGTGCGCTCGTGTTCCGACCAGAGGTGCTCATCCTCGACGAACCCACCGCTGCCCTCGACGTCGAGGCCACCGCCCAGGTCTCCGCCGTGCTGCGCGAGCGCCTCGCCGGGGCGGGGATCACGGCGCTGCTCGTCTCCCACGACATCGCGGAAGTCCTGGCCCTCGCCTCCCACATGATCGTCATGGGGGAGGGGCGCATTGTCGAAGAGGGAGAACCTGCGAGCGTGCTCGCCTCGCCTGCGTCGGTGTTCGCGGCGCGCCTCGCCGGGCTCAACATCGTCACCGGGCCGGTGCTCTGGCGCTCCGGCATGGCGGGCGTCCGCGTCGGCGAGGGGACGCTGTGGGCCGCCGAGCTCTCCGGCCTCGACCTCAACGACGCCGACCGCACCGACGCGATGCGCGGTGATGGGACCGAACCGGCTGCTCCCTCCCGAGCCACCCGTGTCGCTCTCACCTTCCCGCCCGAGGCGGTGGCCCTCTCCCGCGAGGAAGCCCACGCCTCGCCGCGCTCCGTCCTGCCCGGTGTTGTCAAGGGGATAGACGTCGATGGTTCCCTCGTGTCCGTGCGCGTCGCGCTCGCGGAGGATGTCGGCGTGACCGCCCGCGTCACGGCTTCCGCATGGGCAGACCTTGGCCTCGGCGTCGGCTCGGGCCTGTGGGTGAGCGTCAAGGCCACGCAGGTCCGGGTGATCCGCATGGCGGCTCGCAGGTGAGCGCCCGCCACCGCCTGTTTGCTTGGGTTATGGCGCGGCCGGTGAGTAGCCGATGGGAGCGAGACGCGCAATCCTTCGCTCTGCCTGCTGGCAACTCCTGTGGACAGGCAGGGCAAGCCGCCCGTTGACGGGCTTTCGGCAGCCGGGCCCTAGAGGTGGTGCTGTTAACCCGTTGACATGCAGCTGGGCCCTACTAGTGGAGCGTGGGCGTGCCCGCCCAGGTGCCACCTATGGGGTTAAGGTGCGCATCGTGGGGTTAAGGTGCGCATCGAGGGGTTAACGTCCACCTATCGGGTTGAGGTGTGTGTCCAGCGATGAGGCCGGGGCGGGTCTTCCCGAGGGGTCGAATTATTGAACGGTTCATTTGTTGTAATTCTTGGTCCGGCCCTGGTGTTCACGGTCACTTTCCTCGGAACTGAAGGCGCGTCATTTTGGTGTTATTCAGCGGTTTTAATGGGTGATGATCCCTCGGAGTTGGACAGCTTTGACTCCCTGTGCAGGGTTCCCTAAGTTGTGGGGAGAACCCAGGAGGTCCCCATGACACCGCAGCGTCACCATGAGGCCACGCGCCCCTATCAGCTCGGCATCGACGTCGGCTCCACGACGGTCAAGGCCGTCGTCTTGGACGGAAACCGCCGCATGTTCTCCGACTACCGCCGTCACAACGCCGACGTGCGCGCATCCCTGGGGGCACTCCTCGCCGACGTCGAGCGCTCCCTGCCCGGCATCCGCGTCCACGCGGCCATCACCGGATCCGGCGGCCTGACGACCGCCCGCGCCATGGGCATCCCCTTCGTCCAGGAGGTCATCGCCGGCACCGAGGCCACCCAGCGCCTCCACCCCGAGGTCGACGTCGTCATCGAGCTCGGCGGCGAGGACGCCAAGCTCACCTACCTGCACCCCACCCCCGAGCAGCGCATGAACGGCACCTGCGCGGGCGGCACCGGTGCCTTCATCGACCAGATGGCCACCCTCCTGCACACCGACGCAGCCGGCCTGGGCGAGATGGCCACCCGCCACACCCAGCTCTACCCGATCGCCTCGCGCTGCGGCGTCTTCGCCAAGTCCGACATCCAGCCCCTCATCAACCAGGGTGCCGCCCACGAGGACCTCGCCGCCTCCATCTTCAACGCCGTCGCCACGCAGACCATCGCGGGCCTGGCGTGCGGGCGCCCGATCCGCGGCACCGTCATGTTCCTCGGCGGACCCCTGCACTTCCTGCCCGCCCTGCGCGAGGCCTACAAGACCCTCCTGCCCAAGGCCGACGCCTTCGTCACCCCCGACGACGCCCAGCTCTACGTCGCGATCGGCGCGGCCCTCCTCGCCGACAAGGAGGCCGCCAAGAAGGCGCGCCTCGCCGAGGAAAGCGGCGCCGCCCCCGTAGACGCGCGCGGCGACAAGCTCACGACCCTCATGGAGCGCCTCGCCGCCGCACCCGTGCAGGTCGAATCCCCGCGCATGGACCCCCTCTTCGCCTCCCCGGAGGACCGCGAGGAGTTCGTGGCCCGACACAGCCTCGAGGTCATCCCCAAGGCCAGCCTCGACGAGGCCGAGGGCCGCTGCTGGCTCGGCATCGACGCGGGCTCCACGACCATCAAGGCCGTCGTCATCGACTCCTGCGACCGCATCGTCTTCACCCACTACGCCTCCAACGAGGGCGACCCCGTCGCCGCCGCCGTCGACATCGTGCGCGCCGTACGCGGCGCCCTGCCCGAGGGCTGCGAGATCGGCCGCTCGTGCGCGACCGGCTACGGCGAAGGCCTCGTCAAGTCCGCCCTCACCATGGACGAGGGCGAAATCGAGACCATGGCCCACTACCGTGCGGCCGAGTTCATCTGCCCCGGCGTCACCTCCGTCATCGACATCGGCGGCCAGGACATGAAGTACCTGAGCATCCGCGACCACGCGGTGGACTCGATCTCCGTCAACGAGGCCTGCTCCTCGGGCTGCGGATCCTTCCTCCAGACCTTCGCGCAGACCATGGGCACCGACGTGCGTTCCTTCGCGCGAATGGCGATGGAATCCTCCTCCCCCGTGGACCTGGGCACCCGCTGCACGGTGTTCATGAACTCCTCCGTCAAGCAGGCACAGAAGGAAGGCGCGGACGTGCGCGACATCAGCGCCGGCCTGTCCTACTCCGTCGTGCGCAACGCCCTGTACAAGGTCATCAAGCTCAAGGAGCCCTCGGACCTGGGTGAGCGCGTCGTCGTCCAGGGCGGCACCTTCCTCAATGACTCGGTGCTGCGCGCCTTCGAGCTGCTCACCGGACGCCAGGTCGTGCGCCCCGACATCGCGGGCCTCATGGGCGCGTACGGTGCCGCCCTGACCGCACGCATGCACGACACCGGGGAGGGGACCTCCACCCTGGCCACGATCGAGGCCCTGGAGGGCTTCGGCGTGGAAACGACCCGCAAGACCTGCCGCCTGTGCCAAAACCACTGCCAGATGACGATCTCGACGTTCTCCAACGGCGAGCGCCACGTGTCGGGCAACCGATGCGAGCGGGGAGCGTCCCTGGAGCGCGTGCCCAAGAAATCGGACCTGCCCAACCTCTACGACTGGAAGTACAAGCGGATCTTCGGGTACCGCCGCCTCACCGAAAAGAAGGCGTTCCGCGGTGACATCGGCATCCCGCGCGTGCTCGGCATGTACGAGAACTACCCGTTCTGGTTCACGATGCTCACTGCTCTCGGCTTCCGCGTCATGATCTCTGGCCGCTCCAACCACGACCTCTTCGAGACCGGCATGGAGTCCATCCCCTCGGAGAACGTGTGCTACCCGGCCAAGCTCGTCCACGGGCACATCGAGTCCCTGCTGGACAAGGGCATCTCTACGATCTTCTACCCCTGCGTCGACTTCGAACAGAAGACCACCGAGTCCGAAAACTCCTTCAACTGCCCCATCGTGGCGACCTACCCCGAGGTCATCCGTAACAACATGGAGCGCCTGGCCGAGCCCGGCACCCGCTTCATCAGCCCCTTCGTCAACTTCGGCAACCGCGACTACCTGCCCGCCCACCTGTCCAAGACCTTCAAGCAGTACGGCTACGACATCCCCGTGGAGGAGATGAAGGCTGCCCTCGACAAGGCGTGGGAGGAAGACGCGGCCGTCAAGGCCGAAATCCGCGCGAAGGGCGTCGAAACCATCGAGTGGATGCGCTCTCACGGCGTGCGCGGCATCGTGCTCGCCGGCCGCCCCTACCACCTCGACCCCGAGATCAACCACGGCATCCCCGAAGTCATCATCGGCCTGGGCATGGCAGTCCTCACCGAAGACTCCATCGTGGACGCCCGCCTCGAACGCCCCCTGCGAGTCCTCGACCAGTGGTCCTACCACTCGCGCCTATACGAGGCCGCCGCCCGCGTCGGCGACGAGCCCGACCTCGAGATGGTCCAGCTCAACTCCTTCGGCTGCGGCGTCGACGCCATCACCGCAGACCAGGTCCAGGAGATCCTCGAAGGTCGAGGCGACGTACACACCGTCCTCAAGATTGACGAGGTCTCCAACTTGGGTGCCGCCAAGATCCGCCTGCGCTCCCTCGACGCGGCCATCGCCGAGCGCACCTCCCTCGCCTCCGTTCTCGCCGAGGCCGGGGACGGGGAGAACGGCGCGGATCGAGTGGGGCTCGCCCCCGCCTCGTCCGTGGGCCTCGTGTCGGGGTCCGTCGACACGGCCACCCTGCGCGACCCCTCCGGCGACGCCGCCCGCGAAGAGCGCGCCGGACACATCCAGGCGCGCGCCGTGTTCACCGAAGAGATGCGCGAGGCCGGCTACGAGATCCTCGCCCCCCAGATGTCCCCCATCCACTTCCGCTTCCTGACCCCGCTGTTTGCGAGCGCGGGCCTGAAGGTGCGGGTCCTGGAGCACACGAGCCGCTCCTCGATGGAGGTCGGCCTCAAGTACGTCAACAACGACTCGTGCTATCCGGCGATCGTCGTCATCGGCCAGCTCCTCGACGAGTTCATCTCCGGGCGCGCCGACCCCGACCGCACCGCGGTGGGGATCACCCAGACGGGCGGCATGTGCCGCGCCTCCAACTACGCGGCCCTCCTGCGCAAGGGGCTGCGCGACGCCGGATACCCGCAGGTGCCCGTCATCGCCCTGTCCGTCCAGGGCTTCGAGGACAATCCGGGCTTCCGGCTGGGCGCCGCCCACATCCACAAGGCCATCCAGGCCTTCGTCATCGGCGACGCCATCCAGTCGATGCTCCTGCGCGTGCGCCCCTACGAGGCCACCCCCGGCTCCGCCATGGAGCTGTACCGCACGTGGGACGCCTACGTGCAGGAGTGGATCACCTCCGGGCGCGTGGCCGCCCTGGGAGGGCGCACCTCCTACAGCAAGCTCATCCGCGAGTGCGTGCGCGCCTTCGACGCCCTGCCCCTGCGCGACATCCCCCGCAAGCCGCGCGTCGGCCTGGTCGGCGAGATCCTCGTGAAGTTCCACCCCGACGCTAACAACCACGCCGTCGACGTCATCGAAGCCGAGGGCTGCGAGGCCGAACTGCCCGGCCTCATGCAGTTCTTCCACAACTCCGTGGCCACCGCCGCGTGGGACAAGGAAAACCTGGGCATCGAGGGCAAGCAGCGCTACGTCATGCCGATCGTGCTCTGGGCGCTCAAGAAGTACGAGAAACCCGTACACCGTGCCTTCGCCTCCACGAACGGCAAGTTCGAGGAGCACCGGCCCATCGAAGAGATGATCTCCCGTTCCCAGGACATCGCGCGCCTGGGTAACCAGGCAGGCGAAGGCTGGTACCTGACCGCCGAGATGGTCGACATGATCGAACACGGCTGCCCGAACATCATCTGCGCCCAGCCCTTCGCGTGCCTGCCGAACCACGTCGTCGGCAAGGGCATGTTCCGTGCGCTGCGCACCCGATACCCCGAGGCAAACATCGTGGCCGTCGACTACGACCCTGGAGCATCCGAGGTCAACCAGCTCAACCGCATCAAACTCATGCTCGCCACCGCCCTGCAGGACCCGCAGGCGCGCGACGGCGACGTCCTGCAGCTCGTTGACGCCGAGGACACCACCTCGTGCGGCGGGCACAGCTCGGTCATGCTCGGCATGCCGACCATCCCGAGTAGGCGGGCCGCGTTCCGCTGATATTTGTCAGAAACACATGCGGGGGCGGCGCTTATTCGCTCCGCCCCCGCATGCGCGCACCCGGTGCGCACTGTTCCCGGCCTCGTTTATGGCACGGTCATGACCCCGCGTCCGATCTCAAACCCAGCCGGCGCCCAGCCCGTCCCGTACGACAGGCGCACCGACACCTCGCGCACCCCCGCGGACGGCCACTCCACCGGGAGGAAACCCGTTTCGCCGGGCGCAACATCCAGGGACGCCGCCAACTCCCAGGTCGGGTGCCCGTCCTCGAACACCCGACACAGGAACTCCAGGTCGGCCGTCGACGTAAATGTCATGTGGTTACGCACCGTCACCCCCGAATACGAGGGAGCAACAGAGACGGGGGCGTAGTGCAGTTCCTCCCCGCGCACCTCGCTGAGGTTCGGGAAGTCACCGCCCGCGTACTCGGGGCGCGTCGGGTCCAGCGCTCGGGCCGCGCGGATCTCCTCGTCAATGTCGCCCACGTTCCATGCGATGACGCTCGGGTGGGCCCGATCCCTCCGGATCGCAGCCTCGATTGCCTCCTCGCGCGCGGGGCCGGCCTCGTACAGTGTTGAGGCGCGGTCGATAATGTACAGGCCGTACAGGTCCGCCAGCTCGTAGAAGCGTGCGTGCGCGGGCCCCTGCTCGATCACAACAGTGTTCACGCCGTGGCGCTTGCACCACACGATGTCATCGAGCATGTCCTGCAGGCCAACCGCGAGTCCGCTCCGCTCGTTGCACTCGTTGCGGCGCACCCCCCGCAGCACCAGGGGGCGTCCGGCCAGGCTCACTCCCTGAGCCGTTGCCGCCAGGCCGCGGAAACCAACCTGCATGGCGACCGTGTCCTGCGTCCCCGCCTCTTCGTCGCTCAGCGTCACGACAAGCGCGTACAGGGCAGGTTCCTCCGCGCTCCACGCGAGCACGTCTAAGCTGCTTGCCTGAAGCTCATCGCCTGCGGGCGCGCTCGCGGACCAAATCTCCTCCTGCTGGCCCTCGCTTAGCAGTGCCGCGCGAGCGATCGAGTTGTTCGCCCCGTCCGAGGTCTCAATGCGCAGCCGCAAGCTCCCGTTCCTGCCGTCATGGGATACCTCTGGAATGAGGTCGACGATGTGCGCGGGCGGACGCGCCTCAAGCGACACCTCGCGGAATAGGCCGTGGCAGCACACCGGTGAATCCAGGAGAAGCGCGGTGATTGCGTGGGTGTGCGTCGGCTGCAGCGCGTCCGTCACGTCGAAGGCTGTGGGAATGAAGCCATCCGCGCAAAAACCGATGAATATCCCGTCGACCCACGCGTACAGGGGCCCTGAGAAGCCGCCGAAGGTCAGGGACATTGTCCAGCCGCGCTCGCTCGCATCCTTCAGTGGAGCGTCGAGGATGAACTCGCGGCGAAGAATCGAGGCGCGCACCCGGTCTGGGCTACCGTGCTCGTCCTGCTCCTGGGCCTGTTCGTCTCGGCGCACCCATGTTCCGTCCATCTCCAGCACGCCGGGAACGGATGTAGCCTCGAAATCACGCTGATAGGGCGCTCGCTCGATCAACTCTGCGGGAGTGCCGAACGCACCGGTGACCTGCCAGGTGCTAGACAGCAACTGGAGCGGCCTGCGCGACCTCCACGTCGAGTGCACCGTCAGGCGGTTCACCGACGCCCCTGGGTCCCGCAGCCATGCAATGTCTGGTTCCGGGATGTGCTTCATATAATAAAAGTACCATTTAATTGTTAGTCAGGAAATGGCAATTTTTTCTGAAACAAGGGTAAATGTGCCTTAACATGCGCAATATGCGCGGGTGACAAGCGGGACGGGTGCCCGCATCGTGGGATATATGGGCACGTCGATGGACAAAAATGACGATCCCCCAGGTGAACGGACAGACAAGAGAAACCCCGGCCTCGTCCGTGAATGAACTGCCTCCCGTTTCTTGGACATCGAAAGTGAAGTCCAGGGAATGGGAGGCTTTTCATGTCTGTGGATCTGCGGTTGAGGCATGATCGTTTGCTTCGGGAGCAGGCGGTGGAGATGTTTGAGAGGGGGGTTGGCTATGGTTTGACCGCCAAGAGGCTGGGTGTGTGTGCCGAGACTGTGAGAGAGTGGCAGAAGACGTACCGTGCAATTGGGAAGGATGGGCTTCTTGCCATGGGAGGACAGCAGGCCAGATACGACTATGAGACCAAGGTCGCCGCAGCGAGGGCCGTGGTTGATGGTGGGATGAGTAAGCCTGAGGCGATGGTGCGTTTCGGTATTGCGAGTGCGACACCGTTGAAGCAGTGGTGCAGGCTGTACCGTGAGGGCGGCGCGCAGGCCCTCAAGCCCAAGCCCAAGGGCAGGCCGAAGGGGTCGGTGGGGGCGGTGCCACCAACGCGTGAGGAGGAACTCGCCGCGCGTGTGCGTAAGCTTGAGGCGCAGGTGGCATACCTAAAAAAATCGATTGCCCTGAAGGCGCAGAGGCGCTCCGAAACCGGGACAAAGCCCTAGCGGTCGCCGAGCTTTCAGGGCATGGACACGCGGTGCGTGATCTCCTTGAGGTGGCAGGCCTTTCCAGGTCGAGCTACTACTACGCGCTGGCTCACCCCCAGCAGCCAACCAGAGCGCAGCTACGTCCCAAGGTTGCCCAGATCTTTTCACGAACCCCCAACGGGTGCGGTCACAGGCAGGTAGCCATGTGCCTGCGCGCTGAGGAAGGAGAGCGCATCGCCGACAAGACGGTCTTGAAGATGATGCGCGAGATGGGGCTGCGCTGCGGCATACGCCGCGAGAGGGCCTACCACAGGTACAACTCCTACAAGGGGCCCGTGGGGCAAAGCTTTGAGAACATCATCGGCCGCGACTTCACGGCGACCGGCCCCTGGCAGAAAATGGGTACCGACGTCACCGAGTTCAAGCTCTCCTTCGGTAAGGCCTACCTCGCTCCGGTCTACGACTTTGCCAGCAAAGAGATCGTCGCCCACTCCATCTCGATGTGCCCCAACCTCGCCCAGCAACAAGAGATGCTCCAAATACTCATGGAAGCCAAACCCGCAGGGGTCGAGCCGATCTTGCACTCGGACATGGGATGGCAATACCAGCACGAGACCTACATCAGCACACTCGCCGATAACGGTTTCATCCAGAGTATGTCACGCAAAGGCAACTGCATCGACAACGGCGCCACTGAGCAGGTCTTCGGACACCTCAAGGACGAGTTCTTTCGCGGCCAAGACTGGCAGACCTTCGAGAGCTTCAAAGCCGACCTCGACACCTACATCACGCACTGGAATACAACACGACGCCAAGTAAAGCTCAAGGGCCTGACCCCGGCAGAATACCGGGATCAGGCCCTACAGGAAGCCGCATAACGGCTACCATTAAACGCGTCCAAGTTTCGGGGCGCAGTTCAGAATGAAGGAACGAGGCCGGGGTCGGAGAGGCGAAGCTCCTCGCGCCTACTTCGTGGCGGACTCTCGATCCGAGTCGCGCGTGATCTTACGCGCGAAGCCGTAGAGCAGCCACGTTGCGCCCGCGAAGAACGCGATGCCCAGCACGTTTGCAAAAGGTGTGAAGCCATCGCCGATGAACGGCAGCGCCAGCGGTGACTCCGAGCCCGTCGCGCCCGCGATGCCCGCGTAGACGACGCCGAACAGGGACTCGCCGACAATCAGGCCGGTCGCCGCTAGCGTGCCGAAACGCTTCGCGCGCTCCGCGTCCGCCTGCTTGGAGGCCCACCTGTTGTACAGGAAACCGATCAGGCCGCCGATCGGGATCAGAACCGTGAGCGAGGCCGGCAGGTAGATGCCCATGCCGACAGCCAGCGGAGGCAGGGCCAGCTTGCCCTTCGTGGCGGGGCGCAGGACCTCGTCAATGATGATGACGACGATGCCGATCACCGCGCCGATGCCCAGGAGCTTCCAGTCGATGCCGCCGCCGAGCACACCCTTCGCGAGAGAGGAGATCAGCGAGGCCTGCGGGGCCGCCAGCGCGTCAGGACCTGCGCCCGGCGCACCCTGGAAACCGAAGGAATTCTGCATCAGCTGCAGGACCGGGGGAATGATCAGCGCGCCGAAGACGACGCCGATGACCAGGGCGACCTGCTGCTTCCACGGGGTCGCGCCCACCAGCTGGCCGGTCTTGAGGTCCTGCAGGTTATCGTTCGCGATCGTCGCGATACAGAAGACGATCGCCGAGGTGAACAGGGTGTAGGCGATGAGCGCCGTGTTCTCTTCCATGCTCGAACCGCGGCCGTGTACCGCCAGGATGACGACTGCTGTGACGACGACGACCAGCAGGCCGACGCCCGACACGGGCGAGTTTGACGAGCCGATCAGGCCCGCCATGTAACCGCAGACCGCCGCGACCAGCAGACCCGCGAGCAGAATGAACAGGACCGAGATGGCGATCAGCACGGCCGTGTTGTGTTCGATCTGCGTGCCGCGGATGAACCACCACAGAAGGCCCGAGATCGGGATCATCGCCACGAAGATGGACACGATGACCCACTTGCCGGGAATGTCCTGCTCGGTGCGTTCGATCTGCGCGCCCGATTCCTTCGCGCCGCGCGAAGCGCGCAGCGACTCAGACATGCCGCGCACGATCGGGCCCATGATCTTGATGAGCGTCCAGATGGCAGCGACGGCCATGACGCCCGCGCCAATGAAGCGCACGTCCGACTTGAAAACCGTCGACAGGGCCGACGTCAGGTCCTCCGCGCCGTCCAGCTGGCCGTTCGCGTACAGAGGCAGAAGGACGCCGTAGGAGGTGACCATGCCGATCAGCATTGCGATGCCCACCGTCATGCCGACCAGGTGGCCCACGCCGATCAGGGCGAGAGACAGGGAAGTGGAGATCATCGTGCCCGTCGAGCCGATCTTGAAGGCGGTGCCGACCTCGGAGGCCGTCACCTTCATGTAGCCCAGCAGCGCCATGACGGCCGAGGCCAGGGCACCCCAGGTGATGGCCAGCAGGCCTCGCTGGTTGTCCTCTCCCGCATCCTGTGCGTCGCCGACCTTGAGGATCTCGGCACCCGCCACGCCCTCGGGGTAGGGCAGGTCTGAGCCGGTCACGAGCGCTCGGCGCAGCGGGATGGAGTACATGACGCCCAGCGAACCGCCGACCGCGCACACGAACATGGTCTCCCAGTAGGGGAAGCCGTTCCACCAGCCGACGATCACGAGGCCGGGGAGGACGAAGATGACTGCCGACAGTGTGCCGGCCGCCGAGGCGATGGTCTGGATGATGTTGTTTTCCTGGACGGTGTGGTCTCCCCAGAAGCGCAGGACCGCCATCGAGATGACGGCCGCCGGGATCGACGTTGCAAACGTCAGGCCGACCTTCAGGCCCAGGTAGACGTTCGCGGCCGTGAACAGTAGCGTAATGATGCCGCCGATAACGATGCCGCGCAGGGTGAGTTCTTTGAGCGACGCTTGCTTCGTCGGGTGTGGCGCAGACACGAAAAGTCCTTTCGCTGCCCTGAATAGTTACCCTGCCAGCGTAGTGCATTTGTTCTCGTCCGTTCATGGCAGGAGGGAACTTAATGTCGTTTTCAATCGTGCTGAAGAGGCCGTGATCGGTGGGTCTGTGGTGGGTCTGTGGTGGGGCTGTGGTGGGTCTGCGAACGAAGCGGGCGGGTGTGGGGTGGGTGTGCTGTGGGTGTTTGAATGAAGCGGGCGGGTGTGGCCCTGCTCCCAGGCTGTCCGGTCGATTTGCGCGCGCAGGGGGAGGGTGTAGTAGAGTATTTGGGTAAGGTAGCGTGTCCGAGCGGCCGAAGGTGCAGCACTCGAAATGCTGTGTGGTGTCACAGCCACCCTGGGTTCAAATCCCAGCGCTACCGCCACTGCCGCCCGGCCCCAGTGGGGCCGGGCGGTTTGTTATGCCTACGCGGTGTGCGTGGGTGGTTCGTGGTCTCTGGGTGCCGTGGTGTGCGCGGATAGGTTATTGCGTGACGGATAGGTTATCTGGATGCGGATAGCTTATTAGCCTATCCGCGTGGCGATAACCTATCCGCATCGTCACAACCCATCCGCGAAGGCGTGGGCTTGGCCCGTGTGGTGGTCGGTGAGTGGCTTGTGTTGGGGTTGCAGTACGCGGAGCCCCTCCGGGCATATGCGCCTTGTCGGATTTGTGAGTGTCGGTCTGGTGTGCCCCGGTCTGGTGTGCCCGGGGCTCATGTGCGTTGGGCTGGTGTGCGTGGGGATGCTTGAGTGTCGGTCTGATGCGCATCGGGTTGCTGAGGTTGCGTGGTGGACGGATGTGCGTGGGGTTGCGTGAGTGTGGGGCTGATGGGCGCGCGATCCCGCGACGCGGCTGAACGGTTGGGCTGTCGCTGCTGCTGCGGCGGCGACGCGCCTGAATCCTGCTGTCCTTCCGCTCCCTCGGTTCCGGCTGCCCCCTCGGTTCCGGCTGCCCCCTCGGTTCCGGCCGCCCCCTCGCTTCCGGCCGCTCGCTCGGTTCCGGCTGCCCCCTGGGTGGTGTCGGCAGGAACGTGAGAGAGGCGGGATCCCGAAGGAGCCCGCCTCTCGTTGCGTGCGGTGGCCGCGATACCGGCGCCGGAGCGTCAGTGCCCAAGCCTCAGCTCAGTCAGTAACGGCCTCGTCCGCGGTTGCGTCGGTGACGACGCTCAGTTCTTCCACCAGCCCTTGACGGTGTCAACGGCATGAGAGCTCAGGTCGGCCAGCGCGGAGTGTGCGTTGACCAGGCCGGAGGACAGGCGGGCGGCCTGGAAGCGAGAGGTGACGTTCTCCCAGTTCACCAGGTTCCACCAGGCCTTGACGTAGTCCGCCTTGACGTTGAGGTAATCCAGGTAGAAAGCGTGCTCCCACATGTCGATCATGAGCAGCGGCACGGTCGCGACCGGGATGTTGCCCTGCTGGTCGGTCATCTGGTAGGTCACCAGGCGCTTGCCGACGGTGTCCCACGCGAGGACCGCCCAGCCGGAGCCCTGCAGGCCCAGGGCAGCGGCGGCGAACTGAGCCTGGAAGGACTCGAACGAGCCGAAGAACTCGTCGATCGCGGCACCGAGTTCGCCCTCGGGGCGCGAGGCACCCTCACCGGTCATGTTGGTCCAGAAGATGGAGTGGTTGGTGTGACCGCCCAGGTTGAAGGACAGGTTCTTCTCCCACAGGTTGATGGCGGCGAAATCGCCGGACTCACGGGCGGCGGCCAGCTTCTCGAGGGCGGCGTTAGCGCCGGCCACGTAGTTGGCGTGGTGCTTGGAGTGGTGCAGCTCCATGATGCGGCCGGAGATGTGGGGCTCGAGAGCGGCGTAGTCGTAGGGGAGTTCGGGCAGAGTGTAGACGGTCATGATGCTCCTCCTGGGCGTCGTTGTCATATTCCGTTGACTCTAAGGGTAGTACTTAAGTCCCGGCTTGCGTAGGGGTTATGAGTCACCTTTCACGCAACGCGATCAACGACGAAGCCGGGGCGGCTCCTCGCGCGCCAGCCCCGGCCTCGTACACAAGGAATAATCAGTCCCGCCCGCGCACCTTGCGACCGAGCATCGAAATGCCGACGACGATCCACGCGATGACGGCACCCAGGACGATGCCGAAGATGCCGGACAGGAGGGTCTCGACGAGCCACGTCACGAAGGAACCCGCAGCGGACACCGCGTGCTCAGCGGTCTCGAGAAGGTGGTGGAAGACGGGGACGCCGACCTCGGCGAGGTTTTCGATGACGAGGTGGCCGCCGACCCACAGCATCGCGACCGTGCCGACGATGCCGATGACGTTGAAGACGTGGGGCATGACGCGCACGATCGTGCGGCCCAGGTTGTCGACGGGCCCGGGGCGGTTGTCCTCGGGCCTGACGGCATCCTTGGCCAGGTGGAGGCCGAAGTCGTCCGCCTTCACGAGGAGGGCGACGAGGCCGTACACGAAGAACGTCATGAAGAACGCGACCGCGACGAGGACGGCGACGCGCATGATGCCGGTCTCGTTGGATAGGCCCGCCAGGGACACAAGCATGATTTCGGCACTGAGGATCAGGTCCGTGCGGGTCGCGGAGGAAACGATGCCACGTTCGAGTTCTTCGGCCGTGGATGCGCCCGTCTCATCGTGCTCCGCGTGGTCTCCGGGCAGCCAGCCGAGCTTCTCGAGGACCTTCTCGCCGCCCTCGAAACACAGGTACGCGCCGCCCACGATCAGCAGGAACGGCAGGACGCGCGGGGCGAACCACGTCAGCACGAGCGCAATCGGCAGGATGATGAAGAGCTTGTTGATGAGGGAGCCGCGCGCGATCTTACCGATGATCGGAAGCTCGCGTGCCGGGCTCAGGCCCGACACGTACTGGGGTGTGACCGCGGTGTCATCGATGACGACGCCCACCGCCTTCGAGGAGGCCTTGACGGCGCCTGCCGCGACGTCGTCGATCGACGAGGCCGTGACCTTCGCAAGGGTCGCGATATCGTCGAGCAGTGCGACAAGTCCTCCGGACATGGGTTTCCTCCTATGGGCCTCGCGTGAGGTGCCTCGTTGGGTACCCGCGCATTGTACGCGCGGGGATAGGCTTGGGGCATGACGACTTCCGTACCCGTTCCCGCCCTCGACCGCGATCTGATCGGGCGACTGCGCGCCGACGTGATCGGCTCGATGTGGACCGTTGAGAATCTGCAGGCCCTGATCAGCGAGGGCGCGCTGTCCGCCCTCATGCGCGACTCGCGCCTGCCCGCCCTCGTCGAGCTCGCGGGCGCGACCGAACCCGCCGCGGTCCTCACGCGCTTCTTCATCCTGGGCCTGCCCGAGCGCGCCTCGACGCTGGATGAGGCCCTCCCGACGCTGGGCGCTCGCGGCCTGGAGTCCCTCGGCCTCGCGGCTGTCATCGACGAGGCCGAGGCCGCCTCCGCTCTCGTCATACCCCGCGCGGCTGGCGCGCCCAAGCGCGAGCCCAGGGAGGAGACGGACGGGGAGGAGACCTCGCCCCACAAGGCGGCGAGCCTGCCGACGATGCGCGACCCCGACGAGGCGGCCCTCGAGCCTGAGGCCGACGCAAACCCGTGGATGCGTGCCCTCTTCGACCTGCGCCCCCACGCCGCCACCCTGCCAAGCGGCGACCACGAGTGGTGGATCGCCTCGGACTTGGCGGAAGTCCAGACGGGCAGGCCGCTGTCGGACGACCACGTGCTCGGCATCGGCGGCGCGACCCTGACGCTGCTGGAGATGACGGTGCGCGATCGGGTCGATTCGGCCCTCGACGTGGGCTGCGGATGCGGCATCCAGGCCCTCTACCTAGCCACTCATGCCAGCCGCGTCGTCGCCACCGACCTGTCGGCGCGGGCGTGTGCGCTCACCCAGTTCAACGCGGCCCTCAATGAGACCGTCATCGACGTGCGTGAGGGCTCGCTCTTCGAACCCGTCGAGGGCGAAACCTTCGACCTGATTGTCAGTAACCCTCCCTTCGTCATCACCCCGGACACGGTGCGCGGCGCGGCCGGACTGCTCGAGTACCGCGACGGCGGCATGGACCGTGACAACCTGATCCGCGCGGTCCTGCGCGAGGCGCCTTCCTGCATGGCCCCGGGCGGAACCCTGCAGATGCTCGCCAACTGGGAGATTCCCGCCGACCGGAACCCCGACACGCAGTGGTCCTGGCGCGTCGATCAGTGGCTTGAAGGCCTGCCGGTGGACGCGTGGGTCGTCCAGCGCGACGTGCTCGACCCCGCGCGCTACGTCGACATGTGGATCCGTGACTCGGGCGGCCAGCTCATGGCGCGCGCCGACTACGAGCGCGCCTTCACCTCGTGGCTGGCGGACTTTCGCCGCGCGGGCACGGGCGCGATCGGCATGGGTTTCGTCGCGCTGCGCAGGATCGACGAGGCCGAGGAGGCCTCGGGCGGAAAACGCGCCTACGACCTGTCCCTCGATGGGCACGCCCCGCGCGGGCGCGACGTGGCCTGGGCGCTGACCTCCCTGCGCGCCCCGGATCTGTGGAACACGGCGCTCACGCGCGCCTCCGACGTGCGCGAGGAGCGCCACTACGTGCCCGGCAGCCCCGACCCGGAGCTGCTGATCCTCCACCAGGGCGCAGGGCTGGGGCGTTCCGTGCCGGTCTCCTCTGCTGTGTCTGCGGTCGTGGGTGCCTCCGACGGGGAGCTGACGGTCGGGCAGATCGTGGCGGCGGTCGCGATGCTCACGGAGACAGATGCCGACGACGTGCGCGCCGAGGCCGAGGAACCCCTGCGCGACCTGATCCGCTGGGGATTCCTGACGTTCTGAGCGTTGTTGTGTGCGCGGGCACCGCGGCCGCAGGGGCAGTCGCGGCGCTTGGCGTAAGAGCATTGTTGCTTGTCTGGCGGGGCGCGATCGGTCCGGGCCTCGTGCGTGCCTACTGGCCGTAGTGGAAGCGGCAGGCAACGATTTCGACCGTATCTTCGGTGATGCGATAAACCAATCTGTTACGTCCGTCGATCCGGCGCGACCAGAAGCCGGTGTATTCGTAGCGAAGAGGCTCAGGCTTGCCGATCCCCTCGTTCCCGTTGCGCTGGATATCCGCAACGAGAGCGTTGATGCGCTTGAGAGTCTTGCGATCCTCGAACTGCCACCAGACATAGTCGTTCCAGGCGTGTGGGGTCCACAAGACTTTGAGCATCGTTAGTTCTCCTCATCAGGGATGTCGATGAGATCGTGCTCTTCGAGGTTGCCATGTCGCAGCTGTGCAATCGATTCGCGCAGGTGACGGGCGTTCGCTGGGGACTGCATGAGATAGACGGTCTCCATGAGGGACTCGTACTCATCGAGGGCGATGATGACGGCGCTCTCGTGACCCTGTCGGGTGATGACGATTTCCTCGCGGTCGTTGACGACCTGGTCGAGGACCTCGGCGTAGCGTGCGCGCGACTCGGTGTAGGTCATGGTCTTCATGGGTGCTCCTCTGCTCGCCTATGTACAGAACATTGTACATGAGGTGAGGGCGTGTGTCGCCAGTGGGCTGGTGATGTGCCAGGGTGTCGCTACTGGACGATCGGATTGCCGCCGATGGACATGGGGGTGCGGGTGCGGGGGCTGCCCTCAGCGCCCTCACCTCCCGCCGATTCGATGGATGCGGCCCCACCATCGGGTGATCAGCCATTCGTCGTGAGTGGAGACAAGCAGCGTTCCTGTCCACCGCCGCAGGGCCTCTTCGAGGGACTCCACGGCGTCCAGATCCAGGTAGTTGGTCGGCTCATCGATCACGAGGATACGGGGGTTGGCGCGTGCTGCCCACGCCAACTGTGCCCTGCGTTGGTTGCCTGCTGAAAGTTGGCCGAGTGGCCTGTTCCAGGCTTCTGGGGGCACGAATCCTTTTCCGGCCACCCCGATGCCCAGGTGCCACGCGTCACCGGGAACGAGGGGGTCGCCCGGTCGGGGGAGAGCCTGGGGAACAAGGACGATCCCAGGGACGGCGTTGATGCTTCCGTGCGCCCCGCTGGGGGCTCCGCGCGCGATCCACTCGAGCAGGGTGGTCTTGCCCGACCCGTTACGGCCCGTGACCAAGAGGTGCTCCCCATCGCGCATCTCGAAAGACACCGGTGCTAGGCGTCCCTCCACCGACGCGTCATCGACAGACAGCGTGATGACCTTTGCGGGCGGGCGAGTCTGCGTTTTGTTCGTGGTGGTCGTGCCGGATGAGGGAAAGGAAAACGCCGCTTCGCAGTAACGAGGCTTGGGCACTTCGCGGGCGGCAAGAAGCGTCAGTCTGCGGGAGTCGTCGGTGATGCGCCTCGTCGATACAGTCTGGGCGCGGTCCGCGTAGTACTTCTGTGCCATCCGCGTCTCGGTGCGGGGCTTGAAGCGTGCGTGCCCCACCACCGCCGAGTCTCGCCGGTGGGATTCGAGTCGGCGTTTCATGCCCTGCTGCTCCGCGTGGATCGCTTGGTGTCGCGCGCGTGCGGCGGCCTTGTCGTGCAGGTAGTCCGAGTAGGATCCGCTCACCTTGTAGGCGCCGAAGTCTGCGGGCTGTCCCTCGGAGATCGCCACCGCCCACCACGGCGTCGGGTCCAGGTCGAGCAGTGCCGTTGCCGTGCTTTCAATGAACGCTCGGTCGTGGCTGGTCATGAGCACGGGTCCCGGCCAGTCGTCGATAGCGCGCGTCAGGTACTCTCGTCCATCGGCGTCCAGATGATTCGTTGGTTCGTCCAGGATGAGGGCCTCCGGTCGTTCGACGAGGGTGAGGGCCAGACGTAGACGAGCCCGCTGTCCCGGCGAGAGAGATGCGAGGGGACGGGTCCGGTCGAGGCCTCCCAGGTCGACGGTTGCCAGAGTGTGCTCAAGGCGCGCGTCGATGTTCCACACGTCCCGTGCGTTCATCGCTGCCAGGACAAGGTCGTACTCCGCCTCGTCGCGCGGCGCGGAGCCTCGGGTGAGTCGCTCGGTGAGTGATTCAAAGCGTGCCGCCAGCCTGCGCGTCCCGCGCATGGTTGCGTCAATGAACTGTGCGACGGTGGGGGCCTGCCGCTCCGCCGCGAGCGGAGAAACGGAGGGCGGCGGCGAACCCTGTGACGATTGCGTGGCACCCGCGTGATGATCCGGCGGGGACAACTCAGGCGGAAAAGGAAACGGTGCGGTGACCGTCCCGGAGTCCGGCTGAAGGGTCCCCGAAGCGAGGCCGAGCAACGTCGACTTCCCGATCCCATTGGGGCCAACGACGACGAGGCGCTCGGAGGGGCCGCACGTGAAAGAGACGTTGCTCAGAACATGACGCGCGCCATAGGAAAAGAAGACGCGGGAAAAGACAATCGTGGACATAACACACCTGGGGGAGGAGGGACGAGGGGCGCTATGTCAGGAGTCCATGGGCCCATTGTACCGGGAATGGCGGCGGCAGAAAGTGTTTCGCTCGGAATTATGGGCGCTTTGCTGGGTAGCCATGTGCGACGAACGGCTGATCGCCGAATGATATGGGCATGTAAGAGGACGCCCGGATAACAATCTCCCCCGCGGGTAACAGAGTCGGGACCCGCGGGGGAGGACGCGGGGAAACTGGGCCGGAGCCTAGGACAGGATCACCAAAGCAGTCGCCACCGGGGCGGTGAGGACCGCGGCACCCAGCACAGCTGCCTTGATGTACGGGAAGGCAACAAAGAGAGCAATGATGCCGAGAACGATGACGGCCATGAGGATGAGGTTCGCGCGCTGGCGCTTGTACTGCTCCGGTGTCAGCTCCGACTTGCTGCGCACCAGGGGTGTCTCCCCGTGAACGGAACCCGTGTTGCCGCCGGGCTTCGCGCCCTCGTTCTCGGTCGGGAACTGCTGATCGGACATGGTGATCTCCTGTGAGTCGATGGTGTGTCAGTTGACGATCGGCTTGCCGCCGACGGACATGGGGGCGCGGGTACGCGACTGCGCGTCGAGGTCCTTCTCCCACGCCGACGCTGAAAGCCATGCCGAGGGTTGCAGCAGACGCAGCGCACCCATCTCGCGCAGCGCATCGAGCATTACGAAACGGGGTGTCGGGTAGGGGGCGTCCCAGGGGATCGCAGTCCATAAGCCATTCGCGCCGATCAGGAACTCCCCGCGGTTGCGGTCGTGCAGGTCGTTGGCTGCGCTCTGCGCGTCTCCCTCGGCGGCCCACAGCCAGCGGGTGATGCGGAAGGCCTCCCATGTCTCGTCCCACGAGGAATAGGAGTGCTGCAGTGCCCGGTTGATGACCGCGAGAGTATCCAACGCCTCGTCCTGGCTCAGCCAGCCCTGCCCCGCTCCGGCACGCGTCAGATTCGCCGCACGCAAAAAGTCCCACGCGGCGAAATCCAGGGTGTGGATGCCGCGGTCGTTGTCCAGGAAACGGCGGATACGCCAGCGGCTCTCCCAGTCCTCCATGGAGGAATCTGCGGTCTTGCTCAGGCGCGCAATCTCGGACTCCGCCCACGACTTCTTCTGACAGCGTTCGCGCAGCAACGCGAAATCCTCGCGATGCCCCGCGCGCAGGAGCGAATAGATCTGACGGATCAGACTCTCGCGGTCGGTGATGCCCCAGTCCCGCTCCAGCATGGTCTTCGCGGCCGCCGGGGCCGATAGCGTCAGCTGGTTAACCGGGTCGCCGTTGCACAGCGCGTAGACCATGGACGGGGCCAGCAGGCGCGCCTGCGGGTCGGTGGCCATCGCTTCGCGCTTACCGCGCAGCGTCGGGGTGTGGTGCTCGTTGAGCTTGTTCCACTCGCCCTCCTGCCCCGCCTTGCGCACATCGCGCGGCGCGGGAACAGCGCCCTTTGACCGGTTGATCGCCTGCTTGACATAGTAATTGAGGAAATACACGACGACGCACCCGATGCAGAACCAAACGGGGAACGGGATATCGGACAGGAAACTCGCAACCACGCCCCCGATTCTGCCCGATGAAGTGCCCGTCATACAAGCGATGGACACGATGGGGATATGGGACGAGGCCGGGGTTCCTCCCTATCCATAGGTGCTGCCGCGTGCGCCCGCCGATGCGCCGCCCGGTCGCGCTCGCGCGCGAGAATCTGCCACGGCCTCGCCACTGTCAACCCCACCCGGCGTGAGATGCGCGGAAGTAGCCCCGATACCCAGATGCGGGTGGGACACGGTAAGGTCCATCCCAGATGCCTCACCGGGTGCTCCCGGCACGAGGGTGCTACAAATACTGGGGAAGCTAAGGGAAGGGACCGGCAATGTCAGCGACGAAGCTCGTGATCGTGGAGTCTCCTGCGAAGGCAGCCACCATCGAGGGGTACCTGGGGCCCGACTACCACGTGACCGCGTCGATCGGCCACATCCGCGACCTCCCGCAGCCGTCCGAGCTGCCCAAGGACATGAAGAAGGGGCCCTTTGGCCGCTTCGCAGTCAACGTGGATGACGGCTTCACCCCCTACTACGTGGTGAACCCGGATAAAAAAAAGAAGGTCACCGAACTCAAAAAGCTCCTCAAGGAGTCCGACGTACTCTTCCTGGCAACTGATGAGGACCGCGAGGGTGAGGCCATCGCGTGGCACCTCCTGCAGGTTCTCAAGCCCAAGGTTCCCGTGCGCCGCATGGTCTTCCATGAGATCACGAAGGAAGCCATCCAGCGCGCGCTGGACAACACGCGCGACCTGGACACCGCCCTGGTGGACGCACAGGAGACCCGCCGCATCCTCGACCGCCTCTACGGCTACGAGGTCTCGCCCCTCCTGTGGCGCAAGATCCGCCCGTCCCTGTCCGCCGGCCGCGTGCAGTCGGTGGCCACGCGCCTCGTGGTCGCCCGGGAGCGCGACCGCATGGCGCACGTGAGCGCCCAGTACTGGTCGATCGACACGGCTTTCACGTGTGCGGGCCAGGCCTTCGGCGCGCGCGTCTCATCCGTGGACGGCCACTCGATCGCGACCGGCTCCGACTTTTCCGAGAAGGGCGAGCTGAACGCGAAGGCTCTCAAGGGCGGCGTCCTCCACCTGGACGAGGCCACGGCCCGCGCCTACGCCCAGGCCCTGTCCGATTCCCCGGCCTCGGTCATCGATTCGGTGACCCGCAAGCCCTACCGTCGCCGCCCGGCCGCCCCCTTCACGACGTCGACCCTCCAGCAGGAGGCGTCGCGCAAGCTGCACTGGAACGCGTCCTCGACGATGCGCACCGCCCAGTCCCTGTACGAGTCCGGTTACATCACCTACATGCGCACCGACTCCACTGCCCTGTCCAGCCAGGCGATTCACGCCGCCCGCGAGCAGGCCACCCAGCTCTACGGGGCCGAGGCCGTGGCCGAGTCCCCGCGCACCTACGGCACCGCGTCGAAGGGCGCGCAGGAGGCACACGAGGCGATCCGTCCCGCCGGCGACCACTTCCGCACGCCGGGCGAGGTGGCTGGTTCCCTCTCCAAGCAGCAGCTGGCCCTGTACGACCTGATCTGGAAGCGCACGGTCGCCTCGCAGATGGCCGATGCGCTTGGCTACACGGCGACGATCCGCGTGCTCACCGGCATCGAGGTCGACGGCGCGCGCCACGACGTGCTGTCCTCGGCCTCGGGCACGGTCATCACCTCCCCGGGCTTCCGCCTGGCCTACCAGGAGGGCCGCGACCAGGGGCGCTACGACGCGGAAAAGAACGACGCGGAGAAGACCCTGCCGGACGTCGCCGAGGGTGATCCTGCGACGCTGACCGAGGCCACCCCCGACGGCCACGAGACCCAGCCCCCGGGTCGCTACACGGAAGCGACGCTGGTCAAGACCATGGAGGAGCTCGGTATTGGCCGTCCCTCCACCTACGCGGCCACCATCCAGACGATCGGGGATCGCGGATACGTGACGCACCGCGGTCAGTACCTGGTGCCCACCTGGCTGGCTTTCTCCGTGACGCGCCTGCTCGAGGAGAACCTGGCGAACCTGGTCGACTACGATTTCACGGCCTCCATGGAGGGAGACCTGGACCGTATCGCCGCGGGCGAGGAAAACGGCACGGAGTTCCTGACCGGCTTCTTCTTCGGTCCCGACGGCACGGGCGAGAGCGGCGGCCTGCGCCACGACGTTGCCTCCCTGGGCGACGACATCGACGCGCGCGCCGTCAACTCGATCGACCTGGGTCGCGGCGTGACGCTGCGCGTGGGCCGCTACGGCCCCTACATGGAAAAGGAAGACGGCACTCGCGCGAACGTCCCGCCGGAGGTCGCTCCCGACGAGCTGACGGACGAGCTGGTGGACCAGCTCTTTGCCCGCGCCGCCGACGACGGCCGCGAGCTGGGCGTCGACCCCGCGACCGGTCACACGATCATCGTCAAGGACGGGCGCTACGGCCCCTACGTCACCGAGGTTCTGCCCGAGGTGGCCGAGGACGAGGGTGCGAAGAAGGCGAAGAAGGCTGCCGACAAGCCCCGTACCGCCTCGCTGTTCAAGACGATGGACATCTCCACCGTCACCCTCGAGGACGCCCTGTCGCTGCTCTCCCTGCCGCGCGAGGTGGGCACCGACCCGGCCTCGGGTGACGTCATCACCGCGCAGAACGGTCGCTACGGCCCCTACCTGAAGAAGGGTACGGATTCGCGCACGCTGTCCTCCGAGGATCAGCTGCTGACCATCACCCTGGACGAGGCACTGGCCATCTACGCTCAGCCCAAGACCCGCGGGCGCGGCACCGCCCGTCCTCCGCTGCGCGAGTTCGGTGAGGACCCGATCTCCGGCAAGAAGGTCACCGTCAAGGACGGTCGCTTCGGCCCCTACGTCACCGACGGCGAGACCAACGTGACTGTGCCGCGCGCCGAAACGGTCGAGGACCTGACGGCCGAGCGCGCCTACGAGCTGCTGGCCGACAAACGCGCCAAGGGGCCCGCCCCCAAGCGCACGCGCAAGGCGGCCGCGAAGAAGCCCGCGGCTAAGAAGGCGACCGCCAAGAAGGCCCCCGCGAAAAAGACGGCCACCAAGAAGGCCACGACGAAGAAGGACAGCTGATGGCAGCGCGAGGAGTGTTCATCACCTTCGAGGGCGGCGACGGCTCGGGTAAATCCACGCAGATCCAGTCGGTGCGCGACTGGTTCGAGAGCCGGGGCCGCGAGGTCATCGTCACCCGCGAGCCGGGCGGCACCGAGCTGGGCACGGAGATCCGACGCCTCGTGCAAAACGGTCCCGAGGACGTGGACGCGCGCACGGAGGCTCTCCTGTACGCCGCCGACCGCGCCTACCACGTCGCAACGGTTATCGCTCCCGCCCTCGAGCGCGGCGCGGTCGTGCTGGGGGACCGCTACATCGACTCCTCCCTGGCCTATCAGGGCGCGGCCCGCTCCCTCGGCGTTGACGAGATCGCGTCTCTGTCCGCCTGGGCGACCCGCGGCCTCTACCCCTCCCTGACCTTCCTCCTGGACCTGCCTCCAGAGGTTGGTTTGCACCGTCATACCGATGCGCCGGACCGTATGGAGCGCGAGTCCATGGACTTCCACGAGCGCGTGCGCCACGAGTACCTGCGCCTCGCGGACGCCGAGCCCGACCGCATCGTCGTTATCGATGCGGTGGGCACGATCGACGAGGTGTTCTCCGAGATCCGCGGCGTCCTCGTCGAACGCTTCGAGGGGGGTTCCGTCACGATCGACGAGGCCGACGACGCCCCCCTGTCCGCACAGGAGGCCCCGGCCTCGTCCGAGCGTCCCGCATCCCTCGAGGCCGCAGACAAGCCGCGCGAGAAGAGCGCGGACAAGGGCTCGTCCCGTAAGCCCGCCACCATGGTGGGAGCCCTGGGTGAATCCCAGGGTGCGCTCTGGGATGAATGATGAGCGTCTGGTCCTCGCTCGTCGGACAGGACGCGGCGGTCGCCAAGCTTGACGAGGCCGCGTCCAGCGCCCGCGCCATCGTCGCCTCCCGCGGCGCTTCCCGCGCCTCCGACGCGGCGCGTTCGATGAGCCACGCATGGCTGATTACCGGCCCGCCCGGGTCGGGTCGCTCCGTCGCCGCCCGGGCCTTCGCCGCCGCCCTGCAGTGCACGGGCGAGACCGTGGGGTGCGGGACGTGCCCCGGATGCCGCACGACGATGGGGCGCACGAACGCCGACGTCGTCTTCGCGGCCACCGAAACCTCGATCATCAACGTGGAGACCGCGCGTTCTCTCGTCCTCCAGGCCCAGTCCTCGCCCTCCCAGGGGCTGTGGCGCGTCATCGTCGTCGAAGACGCGGATCGCCTCGGCGAGTCCGGCGCGAACGCCCTGCTCAAGGCGATCGAGGAGCCGCCCGAGCACACCGTGTGGCTGCTGTGCGCCCCCAGTCCCGAGGACATGATCGCCACTATTCGCTCGCGTTGCCGCCACCTCGGCCTGCGTATTCCCACCGCCAGCGCCGTCGCTGACCTGCTCGTGCGCGAGGGGGGCACCACCCCCGAGGTCGCCCTCGAGGCCGCGCGCGCCGCCCAGTCACACATCGGACTGGCTCGGGCTCTTGCCAGGGACCCGCAGATGCGCGCCCGCCGCCGCGAGATCATCACCGCGCCCGCCTCCGTGCGCAGCGTCGGCGAGGCTGTCATGGCGGCAGACCGCCTCCTTGAGACCGCCAGAGCTCAGGCGGACGCGCAGGTCAGCGAACGTAACGCCCGCGAGAAGGCGGAGCTGCTGCGCCAGCTTGGTATGGATGAGGGCGAGAGCGCCACCAAGGCCTCGCGCACGATGATCCGCCAGCTCGAGGAAGACCAGAAGCGCCGCTCCAAGCGTGCCCTCACCGACGCGATCGACCGCGCCCTCATCGACCTGCTCGCGATCTACCGCGACGTGCTCATGATCCAGGTGGGCGGGGACGGAGAGCTCATCAACACGGACCTGACCGACCTGGTACACCAGATCGCGCAGGATTCCACGCCCCGCCAGACACTCGCGCGAGTCGACCACATCGAGACCGCGCGCAAACGCCTCGTGTCGAATGGAAACCCCCTGCTGGTCCTGGAGGACATGGCGATTTCGTTGCGCCCCCAGGTGTGAAAACTGACCCGGCGTTTCTCCGTTACAATCGGGGCCATGAAGACTCGCTCCATCGCGGCCGGCGCCGTCGCTATCCTCGCCGTCGTCGCGATCGTCCTGACCGTCATCGGCTATTACGGAACCCAGCGCAAGGGGCCGGTGCCCGCGACCACGGCCAGCTCCACGGCCGCGCCGATCCCCGTCCAGTCGGGCTCCATCCAGTCCTACTACGAGCAGGAGATCGCCTGGGGCGCGTGCGCGGAGGGGACCTTCGATTCCTTCCAGGGCGTCAACTCCTCCGACGCGAGTGAGTATCAGTGCGCGTTCCTCAAGGCGCCGCTCGACTGGTCGAACCCTGACGGCGACCAGATCACGCTCGCCCTCGCTATCCATCGCTCCGGCGTGGAGGGGGCACCCGCCCTCTTCGTCAACCCCGGTGGCCCCGGCGGCGCGGTCGTCTCCGCCCTGCCGTACTACGCGGCGCAGGGAATCGGCGAGGCGGTTGTCAAGGCCTACGACATCGTCGCCCTCGATCCGCGAGGCGTGGGCGACTCGACCCCCGTCTTCTGCATGACCGACGCGGAGAAGGATGAACGTAACGCCGGCGAAGAAGAGGGCACGGCCGACGAGTCTCCCCAGTCGGCGGTCGCCGAAGCGCAGGAGGATTCACGCACCGTCGCGGCGGGATGCCGCGAACACTCCGGCAGCCTGTTCGAGTACATCGACACCGTCAGCGCCGCCCGCGACTTTGACATGGTGCGTGCCGTCCTCGGGCAGGAGACCCTGAACCTGCTCGGCTACTCCTACGGCACCTTTCTCGGTGCCATTTACGCCGGTCTCTTCCCTGAACGTGTCGGCCGCTTTGTGCTCGACGGTGCCCTCGACCCGACCCTGAGCGTCAACGAGGTCTCGGCCCTCCAGATGCGTGGCCTGGACGCCTCGCTCCAGCACTGGATTTCCGACTGCGCGACCCAGACCTCGTGCCCGATGGGGCGCAGCCTCGAAGAAGGAATTCAGACCGTGCGCTCGTTCCTGGACTCTCTCGAGGACAGTCCGATGCGTACGAATGACCCTGCGCGCCCCCTCACCGAAAGCCTGGCAGTCACCGCGCTGACCGGTGCCATGTACAACACCCAGTGGTGGGAGCAGCTCACCCAGGCGTTCGGCGCGGCGTGGCAGAAGGGCGACGGCAGCGGCCTGCTCTCGATTGCCGACACCCTCAACTCGCGTAACCCCGATGGCACCTACCAGGACAACTCCACGGACGCGATCAACGCGATCAACAACCTGGACTACTCGCCCGAAGGAAACATCGACCAGTGGGCCGCCGAGGTTGCGACCCTCAAGAGCGAGCTGCCGATCCTCGGCAAGTACGTCGGCTACCCGTCGGCCGCCCTCGAGGCCTGGCCGACGAAGCACGCCAAGCGCTCTCGCATCACCGCTCAGGGTGCCGCCCCCATCGTCGTCATCGGCACCACCCACGATCCGGCGACGCCCTATTCCATGGCGCAGGGCCTCTCCGGGCAGCTCGCCAGCGGCATCCTCGTCTCCGTCGAGGGCTGGAACCACACCGCCTACCGTCGCGGTGCCAGCCAGTGTGTCGTTCGTGCCGTCGAGGACTACTTCGTGAAGGGAAGTGTGCCCGCGGACGGCCTCATGTGCCAGTAGGGACGTGACTGACGACATCCCCCTGTTGGGTCTCTTGGTTTGCGTTCGGCGCGTTCCTTCCAGTACAGTTGTGCCGTTGCCTGCACGCCCCGGAAACGGTGGAACGGCAGGCGCGGCCGCCTTAGCTCAGTCGGCAGAGCGATTCACTCGTAATGAATAGGTCGTGGGTTCGATTCCCACAGGCGGCTCCATAAGAACGTCACTTTGGATACAAAAAATCCCGGCCCAGCCGGGACGTGTCCAGGGTGGCGTTTTCGCTGTTCCTGGTTGTTGTTCGGGGTCTGGGGTCTGATTGCAGAGCATGGTGAGGCTCACCTGACGGCAACCGGTCAGTGGGGATGAGTGGCCTTCCAGAGGATTGCTCGGATAATGGAGATCCAAAGCGTCAAAACGTACTGCCCTGCGTCAAAAGAGCGGTGAAGACACCATCTTCGATGTGAAGTGTGTTAGGGCCTCCTAGTGTCACTTCTAATCCGGGTTAATCGAGCGAAATGGGTATGAAAAGTTGTCGATTGGAGGATATTTAATCTCCTGAAGAACTAAGAGCACAACCTATATTATGTGACGTCTCTTCCGAATACTGATAAAACAAATGCGTGACGATCGGCTGAACACCAAATCGGACCTCTATCGCCAGCAGGTTTGATTACCTCGGCAGAATAAACGTTTGGGTGAGAAAGCAGTTCTTCCTTCCATTCCTGATCAGAGCCACGATAATCCATCAAATTCACGAAATCGATACGACTACTTGAAGCGATCGGCTCGATTGGAAGGAACTGGCGTTCTAGGATAGCGAATGCGAGCCGCTCGAAAGCATCATGCCCAGTCGTAAACCTCATTAGATCAGCAATTCTGTCGCCACCCACGCGACCATGGGACTCTACAATTTTCGGGGTATCTACATCGAAAATGATTTCAGTGTGACTCAATCCAAAACTAAAGTGAATTGCGTCCAGTAAGCTCGTGGTCGCCTCTATAAGACGAATTCTTGTAGCCTCATCAATGTCAGCAGGTTGAATTTGTCCGACCTCAACGACTTCAGACTCTCCACCAAGCACCTTTTGAGTCACCGCCAACGGCTGATGCTGACCGTCAATTGTCATAACCTCGACAGAATACTCACTCCCAGAAAACAATTCTTCTGCTAAAGCCGGAAAGCTAAAACGTGCCAAGTTTTTCATGATGTCGTCCTCAGATAGCAGGCGAAAGACGCCGAGCGATCCAGATCCGTCAAAAGGCTTGACAACAAGTCCACCACGCACCTTCCTGAGAGCATCCTTGATCTCATCAACACTATAGACCACGCGGAAATAGCCCGAGTACTGAGGAAGCGAACTAGAAAGTAAACTCCTGAGCAATGGCTTGTTCTTCAGAACAAAGAGGGTTGATAAAGAAGTGAACGTGGTCTTGTCTACGCCGAGAAGTTCATTGACGACACTGGCAACGAGGCTGGAAAGGTCACCCAAGCCAATACAAATCGAATTCGTTCCATTTACGTTTGGGTCACGATGGCAGATAGCGTCTACAAGTTCAAAAGGGTCTCCGATGTTTGATACAACTATGGAGTCGCATTTTTCATGAAACGCCTCCTGGGTAAAACGGGGTGATTCAAGAATCTGGGTAACCCGGTATCCAAGTTCCATGAAAGCTGATATCACTTCTATTCGCGGTTGAATAATATATGCGTGAAGCATTTGATTACCTCCTGTAGGTGAATCGCTTAAGTATGACAATGAGACAAATGGCTATAGCAGTTACAGGCATGCCGAAAAATGCGGTTGCAGATGGCGATTCAATAGTTTCTATTGCTAATCCGCCTATTGAAGAGCCACCGATCGAGAAAATTCCTGTAATTGTGTCCTGTAGTCCATAGGCCCGAGTAAGGCCTAAACCGGCTGGTGCAACTTTCGCTGTTTGGGAATCTAAAGTGGGGCTAACCAACAGTTCGGCAATGGAGAACCCGATACAGAATAGAGCTAGCATGAAAACTGACGAGGGAATGAAAAGTGCGGCGAAACTAGCAAGAAACACAGAAAATCCGAGTAGTAAAATGGTACTATCTTTGACGGATTTAAGGGCTACAACGACCAATGGATATTGTAGGGTGAGCACGATGACTGCATTTGCCATGTATACTAAGTTTGAAGCTTCCTCATAACCCAAGGCTTGTGTAGATATGAGTGGAACAATAATTGCCCATTGTGAATATATTGCCCAATAAGCAGAGGCTATGAGAGTTATGTAGATATAACTCGAATATTTGTTCAGGTTTACCTCGTAGTGACTGTCGGCAAAAGAAGTAGACTCCGGTGGTGAAAAATAAGTGAGAGTTAGAATCGTTCCAAGAATGGCGTAAGTGCCAATTGATATATAGAGAATGATATGGAAGCTAAAAATGTGGTAGAGTGCAGCTCCAAGCGCTGGGCCTACAATCGCACCTGAGTTGATCGCCATTGAGCGCATCGTTATGAGCTTTCTTTCGGCAGATTGGCGTAGCAACTCTGTCTTAATACCCAAAGCGGAGGCTGATGAACCTATTGAGGCCAGCGCTGATAATATGATATATGAGTATATATGTGACTCAAAAGCAAATACCGAAATGCCGATAATCCTGACGAAGATACCGGAACATACGGTTAGCTTAGAACCAAATCTGTTGTTCGCGCTTCCTATGATGAAAGAGCAAACTCTTCCGGTGCCTGATAATGCTCCTAAAATTAATCCAATCTCACCAATACTGGCCCCAACGTCTAATAGGCGAAAGACCAGTAGAGGATAAATCATAAAGGTAGAGATTCCGCTAATAGTTATTGCCACTAGCAGAATGTAAGACGTGACTTTTGGCCCTTTCTTAAACATGCGTATTTCCGCCTGTTGAGATTTGCACTGATATTGACCTCGAAGCGCTAATCGCTCTATCTTGCGCGATCGCAGCGGTTTCGCCGGTCGCCATGAGGTTGCCGATGCGAGACCGATACGTTCCAACCTCGACGATACGATCACCGATCTCACGAGAAGGTACCCACGTGGGCGCTCCGGGATTGTGCATCAGTTGATCGATGCCGTGAATTGATGCGATGGTTCCGGTGCTTGTAGCGTAAACGCTGACATGAGAGTATCCACCCCGTATTTCTCGATTAATGATCTCGCACGGTGGGACGTCTAGTGCCTGATGAACTGCCATGGCGTACGGATTGAAGTTCGTTGTCGCCAGGATACCGGGTGTGATCAGTGCTCCTGCCATTCGCGCATTGATTTCAACCAGCCGAAAACCATTAGACGTCTCGATGAATTCGATGTGTGCCAAACCAAGAGTGTAATCTAAAGTGCGAAGAAGCTGAAAGGCCCATTCTCTAACTTTTGTCTCCCATTGGGAATTTGCTGCCCATGGAAATGATTTGACTCGCTCAGTGAAGTATGGCGGGTCAGATAAGATCCGATTGGTGATGCCAAAGAAGATCTCGTGGTGGGAATCTCGCCATACTTCCGCAGAATAAGCTGGTCCGAAGTAGAAATCTTGAACAACGAAGTCATCTCTTTTGTAGCCAGAGATGTTGACAATCTTGGTTACTTCATCTTCAGACTGTGCGAAGTAGACGCCGATTTTACCCGTACCGTTTCGTAGTTTCATGACCTTTGGCCATGAATTTGAGCGTCTGGCGAATCCATGTGCAATGAGCGCGGATTCAACAGCTTCTTTGTCCCTAAAGAACTCAAGCTTCGCTGTGTCACCAAACTGGAGGAAGCCGAATTTATCGCGAATTTTTGATGCAATGACACCCCACGTGTCGGTGACGCTGAAAACCTGGGCGATTGACGCACGGTTCTTTTCAATATAGGTGGCCAATTCGTCGTGATTCCTGGTGGGGAAAGTGACCATCTCTGCTTCGGTATCACCGTAGTATGCAGCATCCTCAGCTAAAACTCGAAGGTGATATCCATGCTTGTCTGCAGCAGCAGCCATTTCGTCAACTTCGGACATGGCTTCAATTGCTAAGAGAATTTTCTCAACCATTGGTATCATCTTTCTTATGCGTAGATGTGGACCTTGGAGTAAAAGAAGCGGCTTTCCACTACATTGTACAGCATGGCGGAGCTAGTTGGTTGAGCGTTGTGATCTACTGAGATCCATGAATTGTTAGGCTGTCAATCTGCTTTCCAACGAGGATATGAGCGTTCCTATAGCCCACGCCAGGGCAAACAAAGAGGGTCAGGTTTCTGGAATCGGACTCGGATAGGTATTGGCCAACAGTATATGTAGCTCCTGCGGCCGAATTGTTGAAGAGTCGAAGTCGACAGTTACCTTTGAAACATATTGTTTGCACGGCATAGTTACGATTGTAATGTGAATAGCTTGATGAGATGTCAGGTAAGGACCTTGCTCTAGCTCCCCTATGGTGCCGCGTTGTGTGCCTTTGATAATGTACCTCCTATGTGATGAAAGAAGGGCGCTATCGATGATGCGTGGGTGCACATCCATAGATAGCGTATGGAAATTTTGAGTCGTTGCGGCCGGTGGTTGGTTCATAGGGCCCTCTTCAAATAGAGAGAAGTGAAACTATTCTGTGAAGGATGTCTTGAAGTGCATAGGTTGTCAAACCTGTGACGAGCTCAGTATCAAATTGAGGTGAGGTACCCCGACCGACACCTCATTGTTGGGTGTCAGGCAATATCAGGCACGAATAAACCCGCCGCCCGGCCGGAACTTTGAACGGGGCTGGGCCTGACCCGGCTTTTAGGGAGGCGAGATGCGCGTCCCACCAGGGATATGGCGTGGGCCGTGGGCAAAACAGGCGGCTTCCAGTGATCCTCATGGGTCACTGGGGGCCGCCCGCCGCGTTCACTCTGGTACGGGTGTTTGTTTCAGCCTGTCCGGCTTTGGCGGCGCATCTACTTTGCGACTGCCCGCACGCCCACGGTGATCTCCAAGCGTCGCAGAGTGCGGTGGATGTCAGGGGTACCATAGGTGCCGCGCGACACCTCATACTCCCAGGCTGTTGTCCCATCGAGATGCCGGCGCGCCACCGCCCGCTGGCCCCGCCGGTTTGCTCGGCTATTCCACGCCCACTAGCCCGCGCGGGTGATTCCAAAGATAATGGCCATCAGGTAAAGAATGTCACCTAGCCAGTCGCCTGTGGTCAGAGGTGCCTGAGCAGGCGGAGGAAAGGGGTTGGGGGTGTGTCGGCCCGCGCATCACATCCGGTCACGGGTGCTTGAGCGAACTTATGAGGCTACTATGGCCTCGAAGAATTTTGGTAAGGCGAACCTGGCCTGGAAATAGAACACGTCAATGACGTAAAAACGCCGAATTCTGGGGAATATTCCCTGTTCCGTGACGATAGTGAAACATCTGACCAAAGGGTGGATAGCGCTAGAAATGTCGGGACTAAAGGACCAAGATGGATGTGTCTGACGGGCATGGCCCCACAAGGGCAAGCCCCGTACCTCATACACATGGACAGGAGAAACAACATGACCGTTGAGTCCACCGGTTTCAAGGCTTCCGACGTTCTCGCAGGCAACCTGCAGAAGGTTCTCACCGATGTGACCGCGCTGTCTCTCGTGGGAAAGCAGCTGCACTGGAACATCACCGGCGAGGGCTTCCGCTCGCTGCACCTCTACCTCGACGAGGTCGTGGGCATCGCCCGCGAGGCCTCCGACGAGGTCGCCGAGCGCATGCGCGCCCTCCAGGTCGTCCCCAATGGCCTGCCCGAGGTCGTCGCCCAGCGCAACACCCTGCCGACCGTCCCCGAGACGATCATCAAGACCGATGACGCCGAGGAACTCGCCCTCGCCGCCATCAACGCGGCTGTCAGCACCATGCGTCAGGTTCACGAGAAGGTCGACGCCGAGGACTCCGCCTCCGCAGACATCCTCAACGACTACATCCGCCGCCTCGAGCAGCAGGCGTGGTTCATCCGTTCGCAGAACGGCCAGGCCTGAGCCTGACGCCTCCGTCAGGAGGCAGCGAGTCGAGTTACTTCGCGTGACTACTACTGGGGTGCCCCGCCTGTCACAGGCGGGGCACCTTCGTGTCCGTGCCCGCGCGGGAGGTGACACCGAGTCAGCGACACAGGCGAGCGTGAACACTAGGCTGGAGGAGTGACGAACTCCCAGGACGCAGCAGCCACCACTTCACCGTCGATCCATGCGCAGCACGGAGAGGCTCAGCCTGCCCTTGTTCTGGTCAACCTGGGGACGCCGACCGCCCCCGAACCCGGCCCGGTGCGCACTTTCCTGCGCGAATTCCTCTCCGACCGGCGCGTCATCGAGATGAGCCCGCTCCTGTGGAAGCCCGTCCTCGAGGGCATCATCTTGCGAGTGCGACCGCGCGAGGTTGCCGGCAAATACCGCAGTATCTGGCTGGAGGAGGGCTCGCCGCTCATGCACTACACGCGCGAGCAGGCCCGACTGCTGGACGAGCGCCTGGAGGGCGTGCGCGTCGAGGTCGCGATGCGCTACGGCCAGCCCTCGATCGGCTCGGTCCTGGACCGTCTGCACGCGAAGGGCGTGCGCCGCGTGGCGATCCTGCCCGCATACCCGCAGTACGCGGCCTCGACGGTGACGGCGATCAACGATGCCGTCGCTCAGTGGATTGGACGAAACCGCGACGGTTTTGAGCTGCGCCTGCACCGCTCCTTCCCGGCGGCTCCCGCCTACATTGACGCCCTCGCGACCGCTCTCGAGAAGCACTGGGAGCGCGTGGGTCGCCCGAACTTCCTGACGGGCGACCGGGTCGTGGTGTCCTTCCATTCGATCCCGGTCGCCATGGACAAGGCCGGGGACCCCTATCGATCCGAGTGTCGCCGCACGGTCGCGGCCCTCGAGTCGCGCTTGGGACTGGCGATGGGCACCCTGACGGCCACCTTCCAGTCCGTGTTTGGCCCTGCGCAGTGGTTGGGCCCGCAGACGATCGAGGAGGTCGAGCGCCTCGGCGCTGAGCATTGCCCGCGCGTGGACGTCATCTGTCCGGGCTTCATGGCGGATTGCCTGGAGACGCTCGAAGAGATCGACCAGCTGAACCGTGAGACCTTTATCGAGGCCGGGGGTGGCGACTTCCATTACGTGCCGTGGGGCAATGACTCCGAAGGTGCGGTCGCGTCCTTGGAGGAACAGGCGCGCATCGCCCTCGCCGGCTGGGTGTAGGCGCGCACGTGGGTCCGATGGGTAGAGCCCGAGCCTTCTAGGTGGTGGTACTACGGGTGGTGGCCTCGGCCCCTTCATGCGCACGCTAACCCGATAGGTGGCACCGTGGGCGCAGCGCCCACACTCCTACCATTGGGGTTTAGCCGCGCATTGAGGGGTTCGCGCCACCAGTTATCGGTTTCAGTGGCCGGGCCGCAGTCAGCTGCCCGCCGAGGGCTGTCACAATTGACCGTTCGGCGAAATCCTTCGGCGTGGGGGGGCCTGGCCTTCTAGCGTGGACGCATGAGCACGCCTGACTGTACGAGCCTCGCCACGCTGGCTATCCACACCGAGTTCGATCCTGATCCGGTGACGGGAGACGTGGTGCCTCCGATCCATGTCGCCTCGACTTTCGTGCAGGACCGCCCCGGCGAGCTACGTGACGGCTACGAGTACGGGCGCTGCGGCAACCCGACGACCAACGCGTTTGCCGGCGCGCTCGCGGCCATGGAGGGCGCGACGCGCGGCTTTGCGTTCCCGTCGGGCATGAGCGCCGAGGATACGGTGATCCGACTGCTGGCGCGCCCCGGCGACCACGTCGTGCACTCGACCGACGTGTACGGGGGTACTCACAAGCTCTTGAGCGTCATCAAGCCGGCCGAAGGCATCACCTCCGAGGCCGTGGACCTGACCGACCTGGCCGAAGCCGAGCGCGTGATTCGGCGCCAGCGCCCCCAGATTGTGTGGGTCGAGACGCCCTCGAACCCGTTCCTGCTGGTCACGGACATCGCGGCGATCGCCGCCCTCACGCATGAGGTAGGCGGCTTGCTGATCGTCGACAACACCTTCGCGACGCCCGTCCTGCAGCGTCCCCTCGAGCTGGGCGCCGATGTCGTCGTGCACTCGACGACCAAGTACGTGGGCGGCCATTCCGACGTGGTCGGCGGCGCCTTCGTCCTGCGCGACGGCCTGGAGCTTCCCTGTCACGTCGAGCCTTTCTTCGGCGAGCGAGCCGCCGCCGCCGAGGCCGTGAAGCTCCAGATGGCACTCGGTCACGTGCCCTCCCCGCGCGACACCTACCTGGCGCACCGAGGACTCAAGACGCTGGCCCTGCGGGTGGAGCGTCACTGCGAAAACGCGCAGAAGGTCGCCGAGTTCCTGGCCAGCCACCACAAGGTGAGCGCGGTCCACTATCCGGGGCTGGCCTCAGACCCGGGATATGAGCTGGCGAAGCGCCAGAACCCGGCGGGCGTAGGCGGTGTGCTCTCCTTCCAGGTCGCCTCAGAGGAGGCGGCGATAGAGCTGACGACTCGCACGAGCCTATTCGCGCTCGCTGCGTCCCTGGGTGCGCCGGAGTCCCTCATCGAGCACCCGGCGATCATGACCCATTCGACGCGGGTGGGTGGCGTGGGCGGCGTGCCGGGTACGCTGCTGCGCCTCGCGGTGGGCCTGGAGGATGCAAACGACCTGATCAAGGACCTGGAGCAGGCGCTCGCGCAGATCTGACGTCAGCCCTGCCGGATCCCGGGATGGGCAGGTGCGAGGCCGGTGTGCCCAGGTGGTTACTCGCGGGCGTTGCGGCCCAGTGAAGGCCGGCGGCTCAGCCAGGCGGTAGCAGCGGTTGCGCCACCGACGGCGAGCGCGGCGGGAACGAGGATCGTGGGGCCCTGCGCGGTGAACTCAATGACCAGGATGAGGCCGGTAAAAGGAGCGTTCATGGATGCGCCCAGGAACGCGGCTGCGCCGAGGAACGCGAAGGCCGCGATCTGAGAACCCGGCCACGCGGTGGCCCACGGCAGGCCAATGAGGGCACCGAGGCCCGCGCCGAGAGCGACGGCGGGGGTCAGGACGCCGCCCCAGCCTCCCGCGCGGATCGTGAGGAGCGTCGTGGCGGTCTTCGCGAGGAGCACCGCCAGGGCGAACGCGAGCCCGGCGCCGCCAGCCCACGTTGCGTCGAATTGCGTCTGTGCGCTGGCCTGCCCGTTGCCGACGACGGAGGGTACCCACACGGACGTCACGCCAACGAGGAGGGAAGCGATGGGGAGCGCCACGAGCAAGCGCCAGTCGCGCGGACGGTCGGCGCTGGTGGCCGCCACGGCCTTCTTGAATGCCCACCCGGCAGCGCCGAACAGAGGTCCGGCGATCGCGGCGAAGACGGTCAGGGACAGGGACGGTGTAAGGGGCGGAACTGCGTAGAAGGCCTCCGGCCTCGTGAATCCCGTGGACATGAGAACGGCGATGCCCGAGGTAAGAATAGCGGGGGCGACGGCGCGCCCCGAGCGGGAGACGAGGAGGATCTCGAGCGCGTAGATCGCGCCAGACAGGGGGATCGAGTAGACAGCGGCCAGGCCCGCGCCCGCCGCGCTGGCGACGATGATGCGGCGATCGTCGGGGGTGAGGCCGAGGCGGTCGGCGACGGCGGCACTGAAGGCGGCGGCCATCTCTCGCGGTGCGACCTCGCGTCCGAGGGACGCCCCCAGGCCCACGATGAGGATCTGGGTGAGGGCGTGCCAGGTGGTGCGCAGGGGAGGCATGGTGGTGCCGTCAACCGCGGCCGACACGGAGGTGATGGCCTTGTTGCGTCGGAAGAGCAGGAACCAGGACAGGGCACCGATCAGTCCGCCGAGGGTGAGAACGGCAATGCGTCGGGTGGGGGAGGTGGCGCTCGCCGCCTCGAGCAGCGTGCCCGCGTGCATGTCCCAGGCGAGCGCTTGGATCCAGTGGAGGACGTGCTTACATGCCAGGCCGACGAGGCCGGCGATGACCCCAGTGAAAAGTGTTGCTGCTGTGAGGCGGCGCGTGCTCACTGGCATGGCTTGTTGGAATCGAGGCGTTCGCTCACCCGCGTGAATAGTCCGGTGAGCATGTCGATTTCCTCGGGCGAGATGTCGTCGAGAAAGAGACGGCGAATGACGTCGCGCTGAACGATCGCGGCCTCGTCGAAGAGACGCTTGCCCTCCGCGGTGAGGAAAACAAGGCCTCCGCGGCCATCGCCCTCGCACGGACGTCGCTCAATGAGGCCACGGGATTCGAGGCGCTTCATCGTGTGGGTGAGTCGCGAGCGCGAGAAGACAACCTGGTGGGCCAGGCGGGACGGGCGAACGCCTTCCTCGCCGGCGCGGTCGGTCATAAGTAGCACGGAGTATTCGGGCATCGACAGGCCGGCCTGGCACTTGAGGGCAACTTCGATGCGTTCGGTGAGGCGCGCCGTCGTCGTGAAGTAGAGCTCCCAGGCCGCCGCTCGGGAGTGGTGTGCTCGGCTCACTGGTTCTCCTCGGATGGTGCTGCGTCTCGGTGAGGCCGCGTTGGCCTCCGGGTGTCTACGAGTATAACTTTCAATTACTCCGACCAATAAATCGGTGAAGCGTAACTCACGTTCCTTTTCAAACTAACTGTTGACAACATCTCTTAAATGTGAGTTACCCTAATTGTAGTGAATTGAGCAGTTTATTAATTCCGACTCCCATTTCCGTGAAAGGAACGACATCATGAAGAAGACGAAGAAGATTGTGGAAGTCGTCGATGATTTCGACGGCACCCCCGCCGACCAGACCGTCCGTTTTGCGTTCAATGGCGCGTCCTACGAAATTGATCTGAACCGCGCCCATTTCGAAGAATTCGCGGAAGCGATCCAACCGTACATTAAGGCTGGCCGTAAGACGGGTTCGACCCGACGCCGCGGCAACGCCGGTAACCCCGCCCAGCGCCTCGAGACTGCGAAGATTCGCGCGTGGGCAAAGGAAGAAGGATACGAGCTGTCTGAGCGTGGGCGTATTCCTGCCTCGATTGTTGAGGACTACCGCAAGGCTCAGGCCTGAGATTAGCCATACAAATTGTGGGCACGCGAGTCGCGTGCCCACAATTTGTATGTATGCATTGAGGGGTGGCACGCATCATGCGCGCCACCCCTCAACTGCTAGAAGTGTTAGTCCTTGGTGACTGTGTTATTCGCGCCGGAATCGTTTCCGGTCTGCGGGGCGTTTCCGTTGTCATACTGAATCGTATTGTTCGAGCCCGTGAAGGATACCTTGCCGACAGAGTCGACGGCGATGGCGTTGTTCGAGCCGTTGACTGTGATCTCGGTGACGTTGTCGCCCTCGATGTGGTTGTTCGAGCCGTTGACCACGACGGTCGTGGTGCCCTCGGGGATGTCGACGTGCGAGTCGGACACCTCAATGGTGTAGGTCTTGTCCTGGGACTTGTTGGAGTGGTCGTGGCCCGAGTGGTCCGCGCCCTCGGAGGAGGATGCAGCGGGGGCGGAGGAGTCGCCACCGGACACGGTGGCGTTCTGAGAACAGCCGGTGAGGGCCAGGGCGGCGACGGCGAGGGCGGCCGCTGCGGGAAGGAGTGATTTCAGGGACATGGTGTCTCTCTTTCGTTGACTGGTTGTCGGTAAGTGCTAGTCGGGGTACTAGAAGGTGGGGATGAAGATCTCGACGCGGCGGTTCAGTGCGCGCCCCGAGGGGTTGTCCGAGCCGTCGGCGTTCTCGTTGGGGGCAATCGGCTTCGACTCGCCGTAACCGGTCGCATCCAGGGTGGAGCTCACGCCGTCCTTCGTCAGCTCGGCCATCACGGCATCCGCGCGCTCCTGGGAGAGCTGCAGGTTGAAGGCATCGTCCGAGATGGAGTCGGTGTGTCCGTAGATGTGGGCCGCGGGAACCTTGTTTCCGGAGAGCACGGTTGCAAGGGACTCGATGGTCCGGGCGGCCTCGGGGCGGATGTCAGACTTGCCGAAGTCGAAGAGGATGCTGTCCTCCAGAGTGATGACGGTGCCGCAGGATTCCACGGGCTTGAGGTTGGTGATGGGTGGGAACTTGCTGAGCTTGCCGAGCTTCGCGACCTCCGGCGCGTCCTTGACGTCCTTTCCGTTAACGGTCGCGGTCCCGTCACCGTTGTTCACGATCGACAACTCCTCGTCCGTGTAGCTGCCGGTGCCGTCGCCGTTGTTGATGATCGTGACGGAGCCCTTGGTGTACAGGCCGGAGCCGGTGTTCTCGATGGTGATCATTTCCATCTGTGTGGAATTGGAGTAGCTACCGCCACCCTGGCCGTCCAGGATGATGCTCGTGGTGGTGGTGGAGTAGGTGCCGGAACCGTCGGCCTTCACGACGAGGGACACCATCGTGTCCCCGTTGGAGTAGGTACCCGAGCCGTCGGCACCGTAGATGATCGAGATTGGGCCCTCGGTGATGGCGCCGCCGCCCTGACCGTCATTGACGACAGTGCCGTTGTCGGAGGAGGAGACGACCGAACCGTCACCGCCGAAGACGGTCGTGCCGGACACGAGGGAGGAGCCGTCGCACTTGGCGGGCGAGACGGTCACGCCGGGGACCGTGTTGAGGCTCCTGGATGCGGAATCGACGACGGCCTTGTCGGCGTTGGAGGCGAAGACCTCAATGGAAGGGGCGGCAAACAGCGGGATCGGTGGGATTTCACCGGGGCGGTAACCGGGCACGGTCGGAGCGGGCGGGGCTGTGGTCGACTGTGCGGGGGTCGGAGTAGCGGCCTCAGCGGTGGGCGCGGCGGCGGGAGTCGGGGGTTTCACGAAGCCACAGGCGCCCAGGGTGAGTGCAGCCATGGCGACGAGGGCGGAGGTCGTCACTGAGCGTTGCGTGATGTTCATGATCTTAACCTTACGGGAAGCAAAAAGAGGCGCACATTGTTCCGGTAATCATGTGAAACCCTGGAATGCCTAGGATCTCAGGGGGGTGTCGGGTAGTCTCAGGGGTCAATCAGGGGAGGCCCTGGGGGTCTGGTTGTTGGGTTGCGGCTGCTGGCCTGCGCGGGGTCGTCGTATGGTGTTGGTGGCCGCGCACGCTCCCCCGGGGGTGGTGATCGTGCGGGTGGGGTTAGAAGGCGGGGATGAAGATTTCGACGCGGCGGTTTAGGGCGCGCCCGGCGGGGTTGTCGCTTCCGTCGGGGTTTTCGTTGGGGGCGATGGGTTTGGTTTCGCCGTAGCCGGTGGCGTCCAGGGTTGCGCTCGCGCCGTCCTTTTTCAGTTCGGCGGACACGGCGTTAGCGCGGTCTTCGGAGAGTTGTTGGTTGAAGGCTTCGTCGGAGACGGAGTCGGTGTGTCCGTAGATGTGGGCGGCGGGGACTTTGGCGTCGTTGAGGACGGTGGCGAGCTTGGACAGGGTGTGGGCCGCGTCGGGTCGGATGTCGGACTTACCGAAATCGAAGAGCACACCGTCCTCAAGAGTAATCACGGTGCCGCAGGACTCCACCGGCTTCAAAGACTCCACCGGCGGGAACTTCCCGAGCGCAGGGAGCGGCTCAACCTTGGGGGCGTCCGTGATCCTCACGCCGTTCACCAATGCCGTCCCGTCACCATAGTTGATGATCGACAATGTTCCATCGCTATAGCTGCCCGATCCATCTCTATTGTTATAGATCAATGTTTTCCCGACCGAGTAGTTGCCCGAGCCGTCACCGTTGTTGACGATACTCTCGTCGGTCTCGGAGTTGGAGTAGTTGCCGTAGCCGCGGCTGTCAATGAAGACGCTGACCGGCCCGGCGGAGTATGTTCCCCCACCGTCCGAAAGGATAAACAGGGACACATGGGTGTCGGAGTTGACGTAGGACCCGCTGCCGTCACCGCCGTAGGTGATGGTGATAGGGCCTTCGACGATCGAGCCTGCGCCGTTGCCATTGTTGATGATGACCCCGTTTCCTGTCGAGGTTGATGCTGAGCCGTCGCCGCCGAAGACCGTGCTGCCCGAAATGAGGGCGTTGCCGTCGCACTTGGCGGGGGAGACCGTGATGCCCGGGACGGACTGGAGGGATGAGGAGGCGGTCTGGATGACGGCCTTGTCCGCGTTGGAGGCGAACACGTCCATGGAAGGGACGGAGAACAGGGGGACCGGTGGGATCTCGCCCGGGCGATACCCCGGCACTGTCGGCACGGTGTCTGTCGTTGTCGGGGAGGGGGTGGGACTTGACGTAGCTGCGCTTTGTGAGGCCGCTGGATCCTGGGGCTTGGAAGCCGCGCAGGCGCCCAGGGCGAGGGTGGTCGCGGCGGCGAGTGTGATAACTGTCAGGGTGGAGCGCGCGGTGTTCATGCCCTCACCCTAAGGGAAAACAGTCCACCTGGATAGTGGTTCGGTAAATGTGTAAAGGTGTTGCATTCTCTGCGCTTGCCGCCCTTGGGGGTGCGAGCCATGGCGTAGGGCTGAGCACCTGGGCGAGGAGTCTCGCCCAGGCGCTCAGCTTTGGATCGATGTGCGGGTGTGGGGTTAGAAGGCGGGGATGAAGATTTCGACGCGGCGGTTTAGGGCGCGCCCGGCGGGGTTGTCGCTTCCGTCGGGGTTTTCGTTGGGTGCGATGGGTTTGGTTTCGCCGTAGCCGGTGGCGTCCAGGGTTGCGCTCGCGCCGTCCTTTTTCAGTTCGGCGGACACGGCGTTAGCGCGGTCTTCGGAGAGTTGTTGGTTGAAGGCTTCGTCGGAGACGGAGTCGGTGTGTCCGTAGATGTGGGCGGCGGGGACTTTGGCGTCGTTGAGGACGGTGGCGAGCTTGGACAGGGTGTGGGCCGCGTCGGGTCGGATGTCGGACTTACCGAAGTCGAAGAGGATGCTGTCCTCCAGGGTGATGACGGTGCCGCAGGACTCCACCGGCTTCAAAGACTCCACCGGCGGGAACTTCCCGAGCGCAGGGAGCGGCTCAACCTTGGGGGCGTCTGTAATCCTCACGCCATTCACGAATGCCGTTCCGTCACCATTGTTGTTAATTTTGAGATTCTCGCTGATGTACAAGCCGGACCCATCACCGTTGTTGATGATTGAAGTGCTCGTTGTCTTGTAGTTGCCCGAGCCGTCACCCTTGATGTAAATCGTTTCATCGGTCTCAGAGTTGTCATAGAAGCCGCCTCCGTTGTCGTTCAGGGAAATACTAAGAGTTCTGGATCTGTAGGAACCGGTTCCATCCGAGTTGACGACGAGGTACATGTAGGTATCGGAGTCGTCGACGTAGGTTCCGCTGCCGTCACCGCCATAGTTGATGCTGACAGTTCCTTCGGTGATGGCGCCGCCGCCCTGACCGTCGTTGACGACAGTGCCGTTGTCGGAGGAGGAGACGACCGAACCGTCACCGCCGAAGATGGTCGTGCCGGACACGAGGGAGGAGCCGTCACACTTGGCGGGGGAGACTATGATGCCCGGGACGGACTGGAGGGATGAGGAGGCGGTCTGGATGACGGCCTTGTCCGCGTTGGAGGCGAACACGTCGATAGCGGGAACCGAGAAGAGTGGGACCGGTGGGATCTCGCCCGGGCGATACCCCGGCACTGTCGGCACGGTGTCTGTCGTTGTCGGGGAGGGGGTGGGACTTGACGTAGCTGCGCTTTGTGAGGCCGCTGGATCCTGGGGCTTGGAAGCCGCGCAGGCGCCCAGGGCGAGGGTGGTCGCGGCGGCGAGTGTGATAACTGTCAGGGTGGAGCGCGCGGTGTTCATGCCCTCACCCTAAGGGAAAACAGTCCACCTGGATAGTGGTTCGGTAAATGTGTAAAAGTGCTGCTGTCTTCTGGGCTCGGCGCGGTGAGACGTAGGGGTCATGGCATACGGCTGAGCGCCTGGGCGAGGAGTCTCGCCCAGGCGCTCAGCTTTGTGTTGGTGCGCGGGTGGGGTTAGAAGGCGGGGATGAAGATTTCGACGCGGCGGTTTAGGGCGCGCCCGGCGGGGTTGTCGCTTCCGTCGGGGTTTTCGTTGGGTGCGATGGGTTTGGTTTCGCCGTAGCCGGTGGCGTCCAGGGTTGCGCTGACCCCGTCTTTTTTCAGTTCGGCGGATACGGCGTTTGCTCGGTCTTCGGAGAGTTGTTGGTTGAAGGCTTCGTCGGAGACGGAGTCGGTGTGTCCGTAGATGTGGGCGGTGGGGACTTTGGCGTCGTTGAGGACGGTGGCGAGCTTGGACAGGGTGTGTGCCGCGTCGGGTCGGATGTCGGACTTACCGAAATCGAAGAGCACACCGTCCTCAAGAGTGATCACGGTGCCGCAGGATTCGATGGGCTTGAGAGAGTCGATCGGGGGGAACTTGCCCATCTGGGGAACCTTCTCGACCTTGGGCGCGTCCGTGATGGTCGTGCCATTGACGATGGCTGTCCCGTCTCCATTGTTGATGATGGATAGCTTTCCGTCGTTGTATTTACCCGTCCCATCGCCATGATTGATGATAGACACATCCTGCCGCGAGTAGTTGCCGCTGCCATCACCATGATTGATGATCGACTCGCTCGTCGCGGAGTTGGAGTAGTTGCCGCCCCCGTGGCCGTCGATGACGTAGCTGTCCGTCGGTGTGGAGTAGGTGCCACTACCGTCGCTGTTCACGTTCATCGAAACGTTCGTGTCGGAGTTGGAGTAGACGCCGGTTCCGTCACCGCCGTAAACGATAGAGATGGGTCCCTCGTTGATGACGCCGGCTCCCTGGCCGTTGTTGACCACGGAACCGTTGTTTGTCGTGGATGCTGCCGAGCCGTCGCCGCCCAGGATGGTGGTTCCTGAGATGAGTCCGGTGCCGTCGCACTTGGCCGGGGAGACCGTGATGCCCGGGATGGATTCGAGGGTGGAAGTGGTCTGGATGACGGCCTTGTCCGCGTTGGAGGCGAACACGTCCAGTGCGGGGATAGCAAAGAGGGGGATTGGGGGAATCTCGCCAGGACGATACCCCGGCACTGCGGCAGCGGCGGACGACTTGGCTGACTGGGTAGCCGACTGACTGGGGGCGGGCGTCGTGGCCTCGGTCGAAGGAGAAGCTGCCGGGGTCTGGGGCTTGGAAGAGCCGCAGGCACCCAGGGCGAGCGCGGCGGCGACGAGCACGGAGGCTGTCAGGGTGTGTCGTGTGATGTTCATGCCCTCACCGTATGGGAAAACAAGGTGAATAGATAATCACACAGTAATCATTGAAAACGTTGATATTCCAGCCTTCTCAGGGTTGATTCGCGGGAGTGTCGGGGACTAATCAGGGGTGCGTCAGGGAGGCGGGTATCGGCGATGGTTTTTCGATGCCGTCGCAGAGCTGTGGCAACCTGCTCATTCTGTGGCGTGATCAACGCCATAGGGTGTGGGAGGCGCTAGGTGACTGTGGGACAATGGAGTCATGAGCTACAAACTGGTGCTGCTCCGCCACGGCGAGAGCGAATGGAATGCAAAGAATCTCTTCACCGGTTGGGTGGATGTTCCGCTGTCGGACAAGGGACGCGCGGAGGCTACCCACGGTGGCGAGCTCCTCAAGGAAGCGGGCGTGAAGCCCGACCTCCTGTTCACGTCGATGCTGCGTCGCGCCATTATGACCGCGAACCTCGCTCTTGACGCCGCCGATCGCCACTGGATCCCCGTTGAGCGCGACTGGCGCCTCAACGAGCGTCACTACGGTGCGCTCCAGGGTAAGAACAAGAAGGAAATCCGCGACGAGTACGGCGAGGATCAGTTCATGCTGTGGCGTCGTTCCTTCGACGTTGCCCCGCCCGCCATCGAGGCAGGCTCGGAGTTCTCGCAGGACGCCGACCCGCGCTACGCCGGCGAACCCGTCCCCATGAGCGAGTGCCTCAAGGACGTTATCGCGCGTCTGCTGCCCTACTGGGACGAGACCATCGTTCCCGCGATCAAGACCGGCAAGACCGTCATGATCGCCGCGCACGGCAACTCCCTGCGCGCCATCGTCAAGCACCTGGATGAGATCTCCGACGAGGACATCGCCGGCGTCAACATCCCCACCGGCATTCCGCTGGTGTACGAACTTGACGAGGAAACCCTCAAGCCCATCAAGAAGGGCGGCACCTACCTGGATCCCGAGGCCGAGGCGAAGATCGCCGCGGTCGCCAACCAGGGCAAGTGAGCTGAACGAAGCCCCGACCTCGTTCGTCATGACGAGGTCGGGGCTTCGTCATGCCCGGAATCTCGCGCATCGCAGTGTCTGAAGCTTGCCCAGATGGCGCGCGCATGATCGCGGCGAGGCGTGCAGGATGGGGCGTTGCCCGGCCGGCTCCGAGACTGGTTTGTGTCGATACATGTATGCGTGTAACGTTGAGCTTTCACACTGTATGGGTCCGTTTTGCTCGCCAGCTGGTAGAATAGTCATGCTATCCACGCAAGCACTCAGGAGTCCATCCATGTCGTTTGAAATCGGTCAGACGGTCGTCTACCCGCACCACGGCGCAGCCACGATCGAAGAGGTCATGACGCGCACCATTCGTGGTGAAGAGCGGACGTACCTGAAGCTGCGCGTGAACCAGGGCGACCTTGAGATCCAGGTCCCCGCCGAGAACGTTGACATGGTCGGCGTGCGCGACATCGTTGACGAAGACGGCCTCGAAGAGGTGCTCGCAGTCCTGCGCGCCCCCTACATCGAGGAACCCACCAACTGGTCACGCCGTTTCAAGGCCAACCAGGAGAAGATCGCCACCGGCGACATCGTCAAGGTCGCCGAGGTCGTGCGCGACCTGACCCGCCGCGACGACCTGAAGAAACTATCCACGGGCGAGAAGCGCATGCTGACGAAGGCCCGCGGGATCCTCACCTCTGAGCTGGCTCTGGCCCGCAACATCGAAAAGTCTGTCGCCGCCGAGCGCCTCGATGCCGTCCTGGCCGAAGGGCGCATCGAGATCGAAGACGATGTCGTCGCAGAGTGAGCCTTGCGCGGTCCTGACGGCCGCAGGCTCCGGTTCTCGCCTCGGCTGCGAGTGTCCGAAGGCCCTCGTTGAACTCTCGGGTCGCCCCCTCGTTTGGTGGGCGGCCCGCGGCCTACGCGCCGGGGGAGTAGGGTCGATCGTCGTGACCGCCCCGGCCTCGTCCATCGAGGAGTTTCGGCGCGCACTTGCTGATATCGACGACCTCGGTGTCGTCGCGGGCTCCGATCATTCGCGCCAGGAGTCCGTGGCCCTGGGGCTGGCTGCGCTGGGGGAGCGGAACGCGGCCGCGATCGTCCTCGTGCACGATGCGGCGCGCCCCCTGACGCCCTCGCAGGTCACTGCCCGCGTCATCGACGCGGTGCGCGGTGGCGCGGGCGCGGTCATCCCCGTCCTGCCCGTCACCGACACCCTCAAGACCGTTGGCCCCTCAGGTGCCGTCACGGGCACGCCGCGCCGCTCCAACACGGTGGCCGTCCAGACCCCGCAGGGCTTCCGCTGGGAGCTGTTGATGCGCGCGCACGAGGCGGGAGCATCCCTCGGCGCGAAGGAGGCGACCTCCGCCACGGACGACGCCGGCCTCGTCGAGGCGATCGGTGCCGCCGTGCAAACGGTCGCGGGGGACGAACGATCCCTCAAGGTCACCCGCCCCCTCGACCTGGCCCTCGCGCAGCTTCTCGCAGCCGAGGAAATGAGCGCCTCATCAGCCTCGGCCCGCTCTCGTGGAGAGGGAAGTGATCGCCTCAGGGCACCGTGAGGATGTCGATGACGAGCTGCCGGTCGATACGTGCATCATCTGGCGCGGCTCGTTGGCGGCGGTGACGATAATATTGCGCGTTGTCGCTATCCCTTCGGCTGCGTCGGATAAGTCGAACAGGTCAGGGTGCGTCGTCGCGTGCCTCGTTCATCGAATATCCCGGCATGTGGGATGCGGTGAGGGCGTGCCGGTGCTTCCCGGCCTCATTCCGTGTTCGGCCCGAGAAGAGCGTGTGCCACGAAACGTGGTAGTTTCACCCTGGACGCACTCGCGTCGCAGAGCACTCTCCATCGAAGGAGCCCGATCCCATGAGCGCTACTCCCGCCACCCCGCATCGCGTCATCACGCGCAAAGTCGTCGATTGGGCGGCTTGGGACTGGGGCAGCGCCGCCTTCAACGCGGTCGCCACGACCTTCGTGTTCACGACCTTCCTGACCAGCGACGGAGTCTTCACGGACTCGGGCACTGCCTCGACCTGGCTGAGCAACGGCATGACGATCGCCGGTATCTTCATCGCGCTGCTCGCTCCCATCACCGGCCAGCGTGCCGATCGACAAGGCAAGGGCGGAGTCTGGCTCGGGTGGTTCACCGGGGCGGTCGTCGTCTGCATGCTCGCCATGTACTTCGTGCACCCCGCCTCCGTCCTCGGTCCCCAGGGGGCCCTCATGCTCGGCATCGCGCTGCTGGGCCTGGGCAACGTGTTCTTCGAGTTCGCCTCGGTGAACTACAACGCGATGATCAACCACCTGGGCGGGAAGGAAGACCGCGGCAAGATCTCCGGCTTTGGCTGGGCGTCCGGCTACATCGGCGGCATCGTCCTGCTGCTCATCCTCTACGTGGGCCTGATCGGCGTGAACCTGCTGGGCGTGCCCTCCGACGACCACCTGAACATCCGTATCTCCATGGTGATCGCGGCCCTGTGGTTCGGCGGCTTCGCGATCCCCGTCATCGTGAACCCCCCGCTGCCCAAGAAGGTCCAGGCCGGCGGCGGTAGCGAGTCGATCATCGACTCCTACAAGCTCCTGTGGCGCACCGTGCGAACCCTCAAGCGCGAAGCCCCGCACACCCTCTTCTTCCTCATCGCCTCCGCCGTCTTCCGCGACGGCCTCGCCGGCGTCTTCACGTTCGGCGCGGTCCTGGCCAAGACGGCCTTCGGCTTCAGCGCCAGCGAGGTGTTGATCTTCGCAATCGCCGCCAATGTTGTCGCAGGCCTGGCGACCGTCGCCTTCGGCTGGGTCGATGACAAGATCGGCCCGAAGAAGGTCATCATCCTGTCGCTGTGCGCCATGGTCGTCGCCGGCTTCGGCGTCTTCTTCCTGCACGCCCAGGGCCCCATCGTGTTCTGGAGCCTCGGCCTCGTCCTGTGCGTCTTTGTTGGGCCCACCCAGTCCGCGTCGCGTTCCTTCCTGTCGCGCATCATCCCCGCCGGCCGCGAGGGTGAAGTCTTCGGCCTCTACGCGACGACCGGCCGCGCCGTGTCCTTCATGGCTCCCGCGATGTACAGCCTCTTCCTGCTGCTCGGCAAGCGCATGACGCCCGCCGGCCAGGATTACACCTACTGGGGTATTCTCGGCATCATGCTGATCCTCGGCGCGGGCCTGGCCCTCACGATCCCCGTGAAGGCAGACCGCGCGACCCTGGACCACATGGAGGGCTGAACGCCTCGCCTCAGACAAGGCACGTCCCCGACGCATGCGAGTCCAATCTCGCGCGCCGCAGGGATGCGCAGGCACCTCCGTCGTCGGTGCCGTGCCTCCGCAAGTGGGGGTGCTACTCGGCGCGCACCATGAGGGCACTCGCCAGCGCGGCCACGCCCTCGCCTCGTCCCGTGAAACCCAGTCGATCCGAGGTCGTCGCCGACACGGTGACCGTGCCCCCGGCGATCTCGCTCATGACGGCGCAGGCCTCGGGCAGACGGGCGGCCATGCGAGGCCGATTGCCCACGACCTGCACGGTCGCGTTACCCAGAACCCAGCCGGCCTCGGCCGCCATGCGACGAACCTCTTCGAGGAGCGCCCGGCCCGACGCCCCCGCCCACTCGGGGCGATCCACGCCGAAGATCGTGCCGAGCTCGCCCAGGCCAGTGGCTAGCAGCATCGCGTCGCACAGCGCATGCGCGGCGACGTCCGCGTCCGAGTGACCCTCGAGGGGGCGCTCCCCCGGCCACTCCAGGCATGCGACCATGAGCGTGCGCGGCGAATCGGGCGCGGCGAACGCGTGGACGTCGACCGCTTGGCCGATACGGAAAGGCAGATCAGTCATGGCACCAGGGTAGCGTCACGCGGAAGCCGGAGTAAAGGCCGTGACCCGGCCCTTCGAGATCGCGATCACGAGGTCATCGAACGCCCACATCAGCTGATCCGCGCTGGTCAACGCCATGTCCTCGTGGACGACGTCCCCCTCCGTGTCGAGGAAGTAGACATGGTCGGACTGCACATGCCCGCCATTCACGATGTACACGGCGGCACCGTCGGCGCTCATGCGCACCTCCGTCACATCCGGGTAGCAGGGCTCGCCGGAATCGATCGCCAGGCCCTTGGCGTCGTGCACGATACGCGAGCTCCCGCCCGACGTCGTGGAGACCGTGACGTCCTCGCACTTTCGGCCCGACACCTCGACCGTGCCCGCCACCCACGGGGTCCTCCTGGTCGTCAGGTAGGTTCGGAGCTCTTCAAGGGTCGGGGCCTGTCCCCCGCGCACGATCTCATTCAGGTAGCGCGCCACCTGGAAGGAATCGACGAGAGCGCCGGAGGTATCAAAGAACTGCGCCTGGTCCCTGTCGACGACGACGGCGACACCGTCGCTGGCGACGAAGACATCGCGTCGGTAGCTGGTTGGGTCCAACTGAACCTTCTCCCCGAGCGTCGTCACCGTGCCCGTGCGCACGTTGATCAGCTGCAGGGTTCGCCTGTCCGCCACGGGTGCCAGAACCGACATGTCGTCGCCGCTGCCAACAACTGGGGCGTCCCGCATCTCCCAGATGCCGTGGCGCAACTCCTGCAGCGACGTGATCGACTTCCACTGCTGCTTCCACTCGGAAGACTCCCACGTCCAGCCGGTGCAGGTTTCGGCACCCGAGCACGTCACGAGGACGTCTCCGGCCACCGTCAGGGGAGCGTCATCCACCCAGGGGGCTTCCTGAACCTCGCCCGTCGCCTTGTCCACCGTGGAGTTGCCAACGATGAGCCTGTCGCCGATGGACGCCATGCGCAGATTCAAACGGTAGGAATCGCGGATCACGTTCGGGTTGCTGGAATCCCAGATGACCTGCGGCTGCGAGCCCGAAATATCCACGGCGGCGACGTCAAGCCCCTCGCGGGTGCTATTGGTTGCGGCCACGTACAGGGTCGTGCCGTCGACCAGCGTCGTTACCTCATCGTGCTCCCCGCGGACCGGGGAGATGCTGTCGAGGGTCCATGCCTTCCCGATGCCCGCCGCCCAGTCGCGGGAGATGTTCCCGGTGCTCGTGGCAGAACCGGAGTATCCCTGGGAGCTTGCCGCCTTCTCGCGCGGCTGGGATGCCCACGGGACGAAGAAATAGCCGAGGACCACGAGGACGACGACCAGGAATGCAAGGATCGACAGGACGATGAACCACGCGCGCTTCGAAGAAATGTTTGAGGCGGCCCCCGGGTCGTTCGGGCGCTGAATGGGGTTCGGGACCGACGACGGCGAGGCAAACGCATTCGTCGACGAGGCGACACCGCTCGCTACAGGGGCACCCGTCGGAGGCTGGGAAATCGGGGCGCTCGAGGAATCGAAAGCGGAGGGCTGCGTCCACGGGGAATCGTTCGTACTCACCCGTCGTTTCTACCACAGTCGAGGGGCGACCTCCCCCGGCGTTCACGTGGCCCGCGCCTCGTTCGTACATGTGACGAGGTCCGGGCGCCCTCGCAGCCCACCTGCCCTCTCCGATAGGATCGACCCGTGCGCTACATTTCGACCCGACGCGGCCCCAACACGCCCACCCGTTCCTTCAGTGACATCCTCCTGGAAGGCCTCGCCCCCGACGGCGGCCTCTACCTGCCCGAGGAGTACCCGACGCTGTCGCAGTCCGACCTGGACGAGCTGCGCATCGTTCTGCGCGAGGACGGCTACGCGGCCATGGCCGCCGGCATCATCTCTCTGTTCGTCGACGACATCGGTGCCGACGACCTCAGCGCGATCACGGCCCGCGCCTACCGCGCCCCCTCCTTCTCCGACCCCCAGATCGTCCCCGTCGACGCCCTGGAGGGCACCGGCCTGCACCTCGCCCACCTGTCGGGCGGCCCCACCGCCGCCTTCAAGGACATGGCGATGCAGCTCCTGGGCGAACTCTTCGAATACGAGCTCACCCGCCGCGGCGACTGGCTCACCATCGTGGGTGCCACTTCCGGCGACACCGGTTCCTCCGCCGAGTACGCGCTGCGCGGACGAGAAGGGCTTTCCGTCGTCATGCTCACCCCCGCCGGGCGCATGACCGCCTTCCAGCGCGCCCAGATGTTCTCCCTTCTCGATGAGAACATCGTCAACGTCGCCGTCGACGGCGTCTTCGACGACTGCCAGGACCTCGTCAAGGCCGTCAACATGGACGCCGACTTCAAGGCCACGTGGCACGTGGGTGCCGTCAACTCCATCAACTGGGCGCGCCTGCTCGCCCAGGTCTGCTACTACGTCGCCACCTGGCTGCGCGTCACCGAGGAAGGGGCCGACGCTTCGTCCAAGGTCAGCGTCGTCGTCCCCTCGGGTAACTTCGGCAACGTGTGCGCCGCGCACATCGCCCGCCAGATGGGCGTGCCGCTGGGTACCCTCGTCGTCGCCACCAACGAGAACGACGTCCTCGACGAGTTCTTCCGCACCGGCGTCTACCGCCCCCGCTCATCCGCGGACACGCTGGCTACTTCCAGCCCGTCCATGGACATCTCCAAGGCCTCGAACTTCGAGCGCTTCATCTTCGACCTGCTGGGCCGCGACGGTGACGCCACCCGCGCCCTCTTCGATGATGCCCTCGCGCGCGACGGCTACTTCGACCTGTCCGGCACACCCGAATTTGCCTCCCTGCGCGACACCTACGGCTTCACCTCCGGGACCTCCTCGCATGCGGACCGCCTCGCGGAGATCGCGCGCACGGAAAAGGAGAGCGGCTACCTTCTCGACCCGCACACGGCCGACGGCGTGCACGTCGCCCGCGCGCTCCGCTCACAGATCGAGGGTCCGCTTGTCGTCATGGAGACCGCCCTGCCCGTCAAGTTCGCCGAGACAATTCAGGAGGCCACCGGCCACCTACCGCCCGTGCCTCCTCGCTTCGAAGGCATCGAAGGCCGCGAAGAGCGCGTCACCCCGCTGGCCAACTCCGCCGAGGACCTCAAGGCGCTGATCGCCGCGCGGGTGCGCCCCGGCGCCTGACTCCCTTCCTCCTCACGAGGCCCGGACCCCACCCGCGAAGCCGCGCGGTTTCGCATTGGGGGACCCGGGCCTCGTTACATACTTCCGCGAATGCGGCCGCGGGCGGAAGCGGGCCAGGTGCCCAGGTAGGATTGAGCCATGCTTCACCTGTACGACTCCAAGAGCGCCCGTGTCCAGCCCCTGAACCCGGTCACCCCCGGGAAGGTCGGCATCTACCTGTGCGGCGCCACCGTCCAGGGATCCCCCCACGTCGGCCACCTGCGCGCCGCCGTCTCCTTCGACACGCTGATCCGCTGGCTGCGCCGCAGCGGCTACGAGGTCACCTACGTCCGCAACGTCACCGACATCGACGACAAGATCCTGCACAAGTCCGCCGAAGCCGGCTGGGACTGGTGGGCGTGGGCCTACCGTTTCGAGCGCGAGTTCACGCAGGCGTACGAGACCCTCGGTGTGCGGGCCCCCACCTACGAGCCGCGTGCCACCGGACACATTCCCGAGCAGCTTGACCTCGTTCAGCGCCTCATCGACGCCGGCCATGCTTACAGCGACGGGCACGGGAATGTGTACTTCGACGTGCATTCCCAGGCCGATTACGGCTCGCTCACCCGCCAGCGCCTGGCCGACATGCGCACCACCGAGGACGACGCTCAGATCGACGAGGCCGTGGAGGCAGGCAAGCGCGACCCCCGCGACTTCGCCCTGTGGAAGGCCACGAAGCCCGGCGAGCCCGCCACCGCCTCGTGGGAAAGCCCCTGGGGACGCGGGCGACCCGGCTGGCACCTTGAGTGCTCCGCCATGTCGCGCCGCTACCTCGGCGACGAGTTCGACATCCACGGTGGCGGCATCGACCTGCGTTTCCCGCACCACGAGAACGAACAGGCCCAGTCGCACGGCGCGGGCTGGGAGTTTGCGCGCCTGTGGGTCCATAACGCGTGGGTGACCACCAAGGGCGAGAAGATGTCCAAGTCGCTGGGCAACGTGCTGTCTATCGGTGCTCTCACCGAGGAGTATCCGGCCGTCGCCGTGCGTTGGGCGCTGTCCACCGTTCACCACCGCTCCGCCATCGAGTGGGGTGCCGAGACGCTGCCCGCCGCGCACGCCGCCTGGGAGAAGTTCTCAACCTTCGTTGCCCGCGCCATCGAGACCGCCGGCGAGGCGGGGGTGGACGAGATCGCACTGGCACCCGCCGACCTGCCCGAGGCCTTCGTCGCCGCCATGGATGACGACCTCAACGTCGCCGGCGCGCTCGCGGTCCTGCACGAGCACCTCAAGGCAGGCAATGCCGCGCTGGCTGCCGGGGATGTTTCCCGTGTCTACCGCGAGCAGGTCCTCGTTCGTTCCATGCTGGACGTGCTGGGCCTGGATCCCGCCTCCGAGCAGTGGCGCGGACAGGCTGGTATCGGCGCTGGTGCCTCTAGCGCTGCTGCCGCCGAGCACGAGGCGCTGGACGCGCTGGTTCGGGCTGTGCTGTCCGAGAGGGCGGCTGCGCGTGCCGCCAAGGACTGGGCGCGCGCCGATGAGCTGCGCGACCGCCTGGCCGCCGCTGGCGTCACCGTCGCTGACGGCCGCGACGGTGCCACCTGGAGCGTCGGCTGATCCGTGGTTGAGCCGAGGCTGAGGGCCGGGCTGCGCCGTGGGCGGTGGCCCGCCCGCTCGCCGTTCGCGACGGTGCCACCTGGAGCGTCGGCTGATCCGCGGTTGAGCTGTGGCTGTGGGCCGGGCTGCGCCGTGGGCGGTGGCCCGCCCGCTCGCCGTCCGCGCCGCGAGCTTCGCTCGGCGCGTCGTCTCGAAGCCCGGCCAGGCCCCGCCACCGCCTGCGGGCACGGCAGCCGCGCCTAACTAGCGCCCACGGGCACCGCAGCCGCGCCTAACCAGCGCCCATGGGCACCGCAGCCAGGCCTCGCAACCCTCCGGCACCCTCCGTATCGGCACCGCTACCAAGGAAGCGCATTATGGCTTGTTGTGTAGGGGCATTGCGCTACTCGGGGAGGCGCTGCACCCGATCCGTAGGCATTGCACCCGTTCTGATCGGGTGCAGCGCCACGTAACAGGTGCAGCGCCACGTAACAGGTGCAGCGCCACGTAACAGGTGCAGCGTTACGTAACAGGTGCAGTGCCACGTAACGGGTGCAGCGCGCTATGCGCTGTTGAGCCAGCCGATGATGGAAGGAACCTTGTTGCTAGCAATGCTCCACGGCTTCGCTAGATGCGCCAGTATTGACTAGACATTGCGGTAATCGGTGGCTCATGCGATGTCTCGCTCAGTCGCGCAATGCTGCCCAGCCTCGCGCGTCGTTTCCCTGAGGAGACCCAGAGAGCGCAGCCGCGGCATTGACGAAGAGGGCTAGAAACCGGGTACCGCGAAAAGCCCGCTCAGCGCTGTACTCTGGTGTCGGGCTGAGGCCTTCTTGACGAGAGACAGACAGGATGAACGACATGGAGTACGTGGCTCTGCTGCGCGGCATCAACGTCGGCGGCAAGAACAAGGTCGTCATGAGCGAGCTGCGTGAGCTTATCGCGCGCGCTGGCTTTACGAACGTGCGCAGCTACATCAACAGCGGCAACCTCCTTTTCGAGGCCGACACCCCAGCTGAGGACGTGGCCCAGATGGTCGAAGACATCCTGGAAAGAAACTATGACTTCCCGATCCGTCTCGCGATTCTGACGGGGGAGGACTACCTCGCGGAACTGGCCGACCTGCCCGACTGGTGGCACGGCGACGTGGCTCGCCGCGACGCCCTGTTCTACGCGAGAGGCCTGGACCGGGATCACGTGCGCGAGCGCATCGAGGCGATGGAACTGGGTGATGAGGCCGTCCACTTCGGTGAGAGCGCTGTGTTTTGGGGCAAGTTCGACGAGAAAGAATTCCTGAAGACTGCGTATCACAAGCGCCTGCTGCGCGAGGACTTCTACCGCCAGGTGACTATCCGCTCGGGTGCGACGGTCGAGAAGATCGCCGCGTTGCTCGAGCGGGTGTGAGGTGAATACCGCCGCGGTCGGCGGTAGCGTCGAGGCCGCGACGAGTCCGGCCGCGGAGGCGTGCGGTGTGCGCGATGGCAGCGCGGGGCTGGGCTGATGCTGTCTCTAGGCTCGGGCCGGCAGTGTGGCGAGGCCGTGGCCGCGTTCGGGCGTGGGACTGACGCGTGGGCGGTGCGCGAGGGGCGACCGTGCCGTGGGGGTGCGACGCAACATGCTCATCGATCGTGATTTTGGCCCCCGCACGCGCCCCTATGGCCCCGATGCGGCCTAAAACCCGTACGCTTGTGTCAGTTCACGAGAAAACGAGGAGACACCATGGCCTCACACAGCGGGCGCCCCGGCGCCATCCGTAAGAAGGGCACCAAGAAGGGCGCGCAGGTCGGTACTGGCGGCCACTCGCGCCGCCGCCTTGAAGGCAAGGGCCCGACCCCCAGGGCCGAGGATCGCACCTACCATCCCGCTCACAAGCGCAAGGTGAAGCGCGAGGCCCGCGAGGCACAGGAGGCAGCGATCGCGCGCGCTCGCGCCAAGTCCTCGATCCGAGTGAAGCCCGGCCATGAGCTCATCGCCGGCCGCAACCCGGTCGCCGAAGCTGCCCGCGCCTCGGTGCCCATCGAGCGCGTGTTCATCCTCGACAACGTGAAGGATGACCGCGTGGAGGAGGTCGTGCGTCTCGCCTCGGCCATGGGTGCTCCCGTTTACGAGGTCACCCGCCGTGACCTGGACGTCGCGACCGACGGTGCCGTCCACCAGGGCGTCGCCATCGAGGTGCGCGGCTACGATTATGCCGATGCCTCGGACTTGATCGCGGGCTCCCTGCAGCAGCTGGGCCACCCGCTCCTCGTCGCTCTCGACCAGGTGACGGACCCCCACAACCTGGGCGCGGTCCTGCGCAGCGCGGGTGCTTTTGGAGCGGACGGCGTCGTCATTCCCGAGCGCCGCAGCGCGGGCGTCAACACGACCGCGTGGAAGGTGTCGGCCGGCGCGGCCGCCCGAGTGCCCGTGGCTCGCGCGACGAACCTCGTGCGCGCCCTCGAAGAGGCCAAGGCGGCCGGCTACTTCGTGGTCGGCCTGGATGGCGGTGGCGACGCGCCCCTGCGCGGCCTGTCGCTGGCGGATGGCCCCCTCGTCGTCGTGACCGGCGCCGAGGGCGCAGGCCTGTCCCGCCTCGTGCGCGAGACCTGCGACCAGATCGTGTCGATCCCGATCGCCTCGGCCGTCGAGTCGCTGAACGCGGCTGTCGCCACGGGTATCGCCCTATACGAGGTGGCCTCCCTGCGCGCGCAGGACTGAGCCTCCCGGACTGTCTGTCGTCTCGCCGTGGGTGCGCTCTAGCGCCTGCGGCGAGACTGCCTTTTGCTGCTACATGGATGACGAGGGCGTCTGTGTGCCTGCCGCTCGGCGCATTGCGGCGGGGGCGTCTGCCCTGAGGACGCCGTCGTCGGGGAGGTCGTTCGCGGTTCAACCCTGATGGAATCGCTGAGTCTGAGTTTCCTGAGGATCGAAGAATCAGGCTACCGTGTGAGCTTCTTGGTGGTCTTGCGCATCGCCTTAAGTTCGGGGACCGAGAGTGGTAAGTCCGGCTCGATGTCCCTGTGATCGAGGTGACGGACGGGGGCGGACAGGATGCCCTGCGCGTTGAAGGACTCTTCGAGCCAGCGCATCGACGATTCGATGTAACTGTTCACGAGGCCGCTAAGGTTGATCTGCGTCGCCCAATCAGCGAGGCACCACAGTTCGGTCATCGGCCCCGCTTCGGTTTCGATCGTGCGTGCGATGATGTCCACGTAAATCTTCGTGATGGCGGCTTGCTTGGCGCGGTTGAGACACAAGAGATCACAGTGTTCTCCGCAGTGGCACTATCGATTATTTCTCTTCGCGGCCCTTCGCATGAGGGCGACGCTCCTGAAGCTGAACAGGTGATCCTTGGGCAGGTCGTGTCCCATGAAGCGCTTGGGGGGACCCAGCAGGAGCCCCTGTGCGAGGAGCGCGTTGGTCAGATCGTGAAGGGCGGTGTCCATGAAGGCGTTGGACACCATCGGGTCCATCGATACCACCTCGCCGTCGAAGCACCACAGCTCGGAGGCCGGCCGACCGCCCACCGAGCAGGGGCGCGCGGCGATGATGATGCGCTTGCGCTCCTGGCGTGCGCGTTTGATGGACTTGGGTGCCAGGGATGGGAAGAGCCCGATGACCGGAAGGTTGTCAATGAATGATGACATGGCGAAATGTCGTGCGTCGGAGCCGGTGATCAGCTCGGTACCGACCCACCCGTGGCTAGCGAGCTGCTCGCTCATCCCCGGCGTCCCGTCCCGTGCTCCCGTGGACACCCAGTAGTCGGCGCAACGCTGGACCGCCTGGTGCGGGTCGGTCGCCAGCTGCGCGTACAAGTAGCGCTCTCGGTTCAGGAGGCTGTTCGAGGTCGAGGCCGGGGGAGTCGTGCTCATGAGCGTTCCTTGGTCGGAATGAATTGGGTGGTGGGATCGAGGATGCTGCCGTGCATCTGGTCGCGGTAGTCGGGGGCGGGGTGCGCCGCGACGACGATGCGGTTCTTGTGCGGCTGGTACAGCTGCGCACGTACGGCCTTCGTCGACAGGTGGATGGCGAGTCCACCCAACGCGAGGCCTGGGGAGATCTCGGCGCCATCCAGAAGGGTGTCGTGGCCGTGGTTGTGCGACGGGGCGGACCCGCCGGGCATGACCATGGCCTCGGCACCCGACCATCCGAGGTTTGCGAACCGTTCAGCCATCATGGTGGTCTCAGGCTCGATGCCGATGGCGCGCCACAAAGTCACGCAGCGCGCGGTAGGCTCCGCCGGTGGGGATGAAGCGCTGAACACCGTCATGGGGCGGCGCTGAAAGATGGCGGGGCCGGCAAGAACACTCTCAAAGCGACCACAGTGACGAGACTGTTTGCTCCGTTTCCTCATAGGTCCGGATCGCCTCGTCGAGGAGCTGCCGGGCGCGAGAGAGCGCCTCCGCAGTCTCACGGAGAGCCTCCTCGGTCATGCGCATGCGGTTGAATGCGGCGCGAGCTGCCTCGCCTTCCCAGTTGTTGGCGAGGTAGGCACTTGTCATGGGAACATTGTCAATGATCGCTTCCATGTGATCCACGCGCTGGCTGAGCGTGCTAGACAGGGACTGAAGTTCGCCCTCGTCGACGTAGAGATCTGCCACGGTTGCCTCCTTGAATAGCGGTTTCTTAGAATCCCCGCATAGTGCGGAGGCGTTGCTGGGTTTCTTCGCTCATAGCGGCGAGGCTTTCCTGGAGAGCTGCGAAGGGGTCTTCTTCATCTTCTTCCTCTGCTTCCTCACGGGCCTGCCGCATCGCTCGAGCGATGTTTTGCTGGGCTGTTTGTCGGAGAGCGTCTGCAGCCTCGGACGTATCCTTCCCGGAGAATACGTCACTCAGCGTTGTCTCGCCTTTATCGATGCGTTCCTGAATCTCTTTCCAGTCCGCACCGAGCTCTCCGTTTCGGGCAGCCTCGGCGCGTTCCTGCCTGTGTTCAGCGTTATCGCGCTCGTCTTGCTGACGCTCCCGCGTAATGCTCTCAGATACGTCTCGAAGTGAACGCATCAGCTCTTCAATCCTGGTGAAATAGTCCTGGTTAGTCATGCTCGTGCTGCAATCCCTCGTGCTGCCGCTTCTGCGAGGTTCGATAGGGTGATACGGGTCTCCAGAAGTTGATCCTTGCCCTGGACTATGGACTCAAAAATATCAAAGAGGATGTTGATGATCTTGTAGGCCTTCATGATCCATTTCGTGATCTTCCAGGCGTACCTCGCGACATCAATGACGCCCTTGATCCATCCTGCGATGGGAACGGAAGCATCTATGAGGATGTCCACGCAAGCGACCTGGAGATCAATGAGCACCTGGCCGATTGCGTCTGCAGCTTCCTTGATGGCCAGCTTGACGGCGGTGAGAATCAACGACATTACGCTCGTTGCGCCCTGTAGCGTCTGAGTCCCCATGGCGAGGGCTGCAATAAAAGCATTGGCTGCCTCCGAGCCCTTCCCGGTCCACTCGGCCAGGGCGGGAAGGATTTCAGAGTCGTTTTGAGCGATGGCGACGAGTGCATCGCCGATCTCAGACCAGGCAGTTTTAGCGCGATCTACGACGCGCCAGTCGCCGACGGTGTACTTGAAAATGATGTCGTTCAGGAATGAGATGCCGGTCAGCTTCTCAATAAGCCAGTCGTAGGCTCCGAGGATGGGCCCAGCCTTCCAGCGTAGATTCTCCATCTCCGATGTCGGAGACTCGGGAGGAACCAGGTAGGAACTCGCGTCCTGTGCCTCTGAAATCGAGCGATTCGCAGACATCGCTTTTTCGACCCGCTGATTGAGCCGGCCGGGAAGATCCTTAGCGTAATCGCGGAGCGCTTCGATGTCCTGCCCCATCTGCTCGATCACGTGGGGGTCAGCACCGCCGTACCACTTCGATGCTCGTTGCTCCGCGGCACCGAGTGTGGGCAGTTGCGAATGAGGATCGTTAAAGGGGAGTGCAGTGCCACCGAGAGCCTGGGTGGCCATAGCCAATGCGTTATGGATCTGTTCGTCAGCGCTGATGTACGCGTCAAGGGTTTGCCCGAGATGATCGGCCGCTCCGCCATGAGCTTTCTCAAGGAGGCCGAGGACGAGATCGCCTGCTGCTGCGGCAGCCTCGTTGTAGGGATAGAACGCCATCAGGATAAGACCGGAGGCTTCGGAGCCCAGGCCAAAGCTGCACCATTCCTTCAGGAATGACCGCATGTTTGCGAGGTGTTCGGAGGACTGGCGCTCCAGCACCTGCTGCGCCAGCGACAGGTCCGCGTATTCGACAGATAAAGGCATGTTCCCTCGCTATGTCTCGAATCTTTGACGGTGCATCCTCACCGATGTGGCGGGCCATGGCGCTCAGCGGTGACTCGATCATGGTGTTCACTCAAAATAGCACAGGCAGTCAAAGTTCGTGGCGGCCTTCTTGAGGGGTGTACTCCGCGCACGTATGATCGCCGCATGAGCGTCCTCGGAACCGTCATCGTCGGCATTGTCATCCTCATCGGAGTGATCGGAGCGGTCGTGCAGGTTTGGCCCTCCGCGCCCGTCGTCGGAGGTGCGATCCTCGTGTGGTCGTGGATGACCGGCACGCGCGCCGCGTGGATCATCTTCGCCATCGCCGCCGCCGTCCTGCTCCTCGGAATGGTCCTGAAATACGTGATCCCCGCCCGCGGTATGAACAAGGCGGGAATCCCTCAGTCCACGCTCGTGTGGGGAGCCGTCGGCGGCGTTGTCGGCTGGTTTATTGGCCTGCCCCTCGGCCTCGTTCTCGGCATGGTCGCCACCATCTTCGTCGTTGAATACTTGCGCAGCCGCGACACCGCCAGCGCCTGGACGGCCACCCTCCACGCCCTCAAGGCCTTCGGATGGACGATCGCGATCGAGCTGATCGCTGCCCTCACGTGCGCGACCCTGTGGGGGGTGGGCGTCGCCCTGGTCGCCGCCGGAAACTAGGCCGACCAGCCAGGGGGTCCCGGCCTCGTCGTTCCTCCGGTACGATGGATGCGTTGCGTGCACCCGCGCGACTCACCCAACTTAACGGAGATACTCATGCCCGCCGTCATCGTGCTCGGCGCCCAGTGGGGCGACGAAGGCAAAGGCAAGGCCACTGACCAGCTCGGCCAGCACACCGACCTCGTCGTGAAGTTCAACGGAGGCAACAACGCCGGCCACACCGTCGTGATCGACGGCGAAAAGTACGCGCTGCACCTCCTGCCCGCCGGAATTCTCTCCGAAGGCGTCACCCCCATCATCGGCAACGGCGTGGTTGTCGACCTGGACGTGCTATTCGAGGAGCTCGCGGACATCACCGCGCGCGGCGTCGACTGCTCGCGCCTGCTCATCTCCTCCAACGCGCACATCATCCCGCCGTACAACCGCCTCATGGATCAGGCGAACGAGCGTGCGCGCGGCAACAACCTCATCGGCACGACCGGACGAGGCATCGGCCCCACCTACGCCGACAAGATGAACCGTATCGGCCTGCGCATCCAGGACCTTTTCCATCCCGAGGAGCTGCGCGCCAAGGTCGAGGCCGCTTTGGCCCCCAAGAACAACATTTTCGAGGCCGTGGACCTTGAGGTGCTCGACCCCGCCGAGGTGTCCGACCACCTGCTCTCCTTCGCAGACCGCATCAAGCCGATGCTGTGCGACGTGTCCCTCGTCGTTAACGACGCGCTGGATCGCGGCGACACCGTCCTCTTCGAGGGCGGCCAGGCCACGATGCTCGACATCGACCACGGCACCTACCCCTTCGTGACCTCATCCAACCCGACGGCAGGCGGGGCGCTCACCGGCTCCGGCGTCGGCCCGACCCGCATCGACCGCGTCATCGGCGTCGCCAAGGCGTACACGACCCGCGTCGGCGAGGGCCCGTTCCCCACGGAGCTGGACAACGAGGTCGGCGAGGCGCTGCGTGCCAAGGGCGGCGAGTTCGGCGTGACCACGGGGCGCCCGCGCCGCACCGGCTGGTTCGATGCAGTCGTCATGCGCTACTCGACGCGCATCAACGGCCTGACCGACATTTGCCTGACCAAGCTCGACGTGCTCTCCGGCTACGACACGATCCCCGTGTGCGTCGCCTACGAGGTGGACGGCGTGGTCACCGAGGAGATGCCCCTCGACCAGGCCGGCTTCGAGGCCGCCGTGCCCGTGTACGAGGAGCTGCCCGGCTGGAGCGAGGACATTTCGCAGTGTCGCACCTTTGAGGAGTTGCCACGCGCCGCCCAGGACTACATCAAGCGCCTGGAAGAGCTGTCGCGCTGCCGCATCCAGTCCATCGGCGTGGGGCCGGGCCGCGAGGCCACGATCGTGCGCTACCCGATTCAGTGACGGTTGCCTGAAGCGTTTGGGGCCGGTGCTGCGATGCGGCACCGGCCCCGCTGTGTGTGGATAGTTGTTGTCCCGCATGGGTTCCGCACGTGGACCCGATGACCTGCACGTAAACCCCTTTATGCGCACGTAAACCCCTCGACCTGCACGTGGGCGGCCCTGCCCACGTGCAGGTCGTCGGGTTAACGTGCGGGGGAAGGGGCCCACGTGAGTACAAGTGAGTGCGCGGAACTCACATGGTGGACACGTGGATAACCGTGTCGTGAGGTGGTGGTGTGCAGGCTGCGCGTCGGCGCGCGGAGATGACGAGGCACGCCGAACCGAATGCGCCTGTCGGCGCGAAGGCCGCTCGTAGCGGCAGAGTTTGGAGCCCGGGGCATACCGGTCCGGCGTGCCCCTAAACTCTACGGCCGCCTCCGCCCGACTGCATCCCGTGGCGGCGTGCATCAACCCACACGGGGCGTACGCCACAGCCGTCGCGTCGTCGCCGAGGCCGTGGCTGCGTCACATGTCGCCGACACCAGGCCGCCTCCTCGTTCGGGCCGACCCGCGTGAGCGGCCCCGGCCTCGTCGAGTGCACACATGTGGGACGATGGAGGCATGACATCGACCCCGCCCACACGCCCGCGAACCGTCCGAGACCGTGGGCGCCGCCGCGACACCCTGGCCACGCGCCACGTTCCCAACAGCATCGGTACCTTCACCGTCACCCTGCTGGCTGCGGCGACCATCGTCGCGTGGTGGCTGCCGGGGTCTCGCTGGTCCGTCGGTCCCATCGTCGCCTTCGCTTCTTTCCTGCTGGCCCTCGGCTGGCCGAGCCTCGCGCGCCTGCATATGCCGTGGCTCGCGCAGGCGGTCCTGGCCCTGGGCGGGGCTCTGACTCCCATGGGCGTGGCCTACTGGAAGAACCTCGACATCGCCGTGCCCCTGACGGGCATCACCCTGGTCGCCCTGGTCGCGGCGACGATCCTGGATGCGCCCGCGCCCCGTGATCATTCCGTCGGGCGCACGAGCGAGCACTGGGGGTCCACCGCCCTGAGTGCGGCTCTCGCCTCGTCGGTGACCGGGCTTCTCATCGTCACCTCCGGGTCCATGTGGGTCTCCCTCACCGTCCACGAGCGCTGGTCCGTCATCGTCCCCATGGCCGCTCTGATCGCCATCGTCGGCGCGGCTGCGGCACGCGCTGGGCGCAGCGCGAAGGCCGGCGTCGCCGTCGCGATGATCTCCGGCATCATCGCGGGCCTCGTTGCCGCGTCGATTGCCTGGTTCCTCGGAGAGACCTCGGACCTGCTGCCCGTCGTCTTCCCTTTCATCGCAAAGCGTTTCGGTGAATTCGCAGCCTTCCTGACGCTCGGCGGCGTCACCGGCTTCGGCGTTGGCTTCGCAGTGTCGGTCCTGGACGCGCTCCTTGGGGAACGGGCCTCCTCCGCCCAGCTCGCCAACGTCCTGGGACGAGGTGCCGCGAAGTTCCTCGTCGCTGCCCTGCCCGTGTACGCGATGATCCGCATCGGCGGCATCTGAGCTCCCCCGACGGCTGGGCGACCGCGCGACCGGGCCCGGACTCGTCCCTTTTCGCTCCCAGCTGCGCGCCCCGGCTCGCGCGGTGAGGGTCGTGTCGACGCGTTAGGCTGGAGCCATGATGGTGATACCTGCTGACCTGCCCGCACTCGTCGCTCCCGTCGCGTGGATGCTTGGAACCTGGGAGGGCTGGGGCATGTACGCCGCCCCGGGCGCACCGGCAGACGCGCCCGCCGAAGATTCCCCCGTCATTGAGGAGATCCGCGGCGACGTCGTCGGCGAGCAGATGCGCCTGGTGACCCGCGTGCACGCGGGCGTCGCCTCCGAGCCGATCGACCCCACCTGGGACGCAGCGAAGGGCCTGTCGGCAATCAAGAAGGGCGACCTGATCAGCGAAGAGACCCTGTACGTGTCCGTCGTCCCTTCCGACGCGCCGCTGCCGCCGCCGGGCCAGTACAACCCCCGCGAGTTCACGGCGACCTCCGCGTCCACCGAGGGCCACAGCGCCGTGTGGGATGGCGTGAGCGTTGGCCCGCGCGTGCAGATGGTTTCCGAGGCGATCGCTCTTTGTGCAGACGCCACCCGCCTCACGCACCTGGGTCGTATGTTCGGCTTGGTCGCTGGCGAACTCATGTGGACGCAGGAGCGCACCCTTGACGGCGAGGACGAGGCCGACGTTGAGATCTCCGGCCGCCTCATGCGCACCGAGCAGGCCTCGACCGAATCCGGCGAGGTTATCGAAGGCATCGACGAGAGCCAGGAGGGCTTCCTTGTCTGAGCCAGAGATGTCCGAGGACTTCATCGACGAGGCCGTGGCCTCCTTCGGCGCGACCGCGCACTTCGGGGATCCGTCGGGGGAGCAGTGGGCCCTCGAGGGAGGGCGCGGCCTGGTGCGCCGCCCGGACCTGGCGGTCATCGACGTTTCAGGCGCGGACCGCCTCACCTGGGTGACGTCGCTGGCCTCCCAGATCGTCACCGACCTCGTCCCCGGCGTCAGCCGCGAGCTGCTGATCCTCTCTCCCGAGGGGCGCGTCGAACACTGGGCGGGCGTGAGCGACGACGGGGAGGTACTGCACCTCATCGTCGAGCGCTCCGACGTTTCGGGGTTCGCCTCCTTCCTGGAGGCGATGCGTTTCGCGCTGCGCGTGAGCGTCGAGCAGCGCGACGTGGCCGTGTTCTCCTCGGTTCGTGCGGGTGCGAATGCGCCCGAGGCGGTGGCCGGCCTGCCCGGGCACCTGTGGACCTGGGAGGACCCGTGGCCCGGCGTCGTGGAGGGCGGGGCCGCCTACTTCCAGGGTGAGCGCCACCCCGGCGCGCGCACCCCGATGATGTGCCACGCTGTTGCGCGGCAGGTGGCGGATGATTTTGAGGCGGAGTGGCTGGCCTCCTGCCCGGAGGGCGGAGCGCGCCGCCGTGCCGGATACCTGGCGTGGGAGGCCACGCGTATTGCCGGCTGGAAGCCGCGCCTGGGTCGCGAGACCGACGCCCGCGCGATCCCGCCCGAGCTGGACTGGCTGCGCAGCGCCGTCCACACGACGAAGGGATGCTACCGCGGACAGGAAACCATCGCCCGGGTCCTCAACTTGGGTCGTCCTCCGCGCCGCCTGACGTATCTGCAGCTGGATGGCTCGCGCGGCGACCTTCCCGCACCCGGCACGCCCATCGAGGTTGGGGGTCGCCAGGTCGGCGTCGTTACCTCCTCGGCCCGCCACGCGGACGAGGGGCCGATCGCCCTCGCGCTCGTCGCCCGCGCCGTGCCCGTGACGACGGTCTTCGACATTGACGGCGTCGCTGCCGCCCAGGAGGAGATCGTGCCCGTTCACGGCAAATCCTCCGTGTCTCCCCAGACCCGCCCGGGTGCCGACCTCTCGCGCGAGGCGGGACAGCGTGGTGGTTCCACGGGTTTTGGCGGACTCGGCTCTGCCCTGGGGTCGCGCTGATGCGCGCCGTCATCCAGCGCGCTACCTCCGGCGAGGTTCGCGTCAGCGGGCGCGTCGTCGGCCGCCTCGCCTTCGACAGCCTTGACGAATCCGGTGCCCGCCGCGAGACCGCAGCGTCCGGCGTTGGTGGGCAGGGCCCAGCAGTCCCGGCGGGGGAGAGCGGCTGCGAGAAGCGCCAGGGCCTTGTCGTCCTCCTGGGGGTCCAGCGAGGCGACGGTGCCGAGCAGGTGGCCACGGTGGCCCGCAAGATCGCCGAGTTGCGCATCCTCGACGGCGAGCTTTCGGCCGCCGACGCGGGCGCGCCGATCCTGGTGATCTCCCAGTTCACGCTGTACGGGGACACCCGCAAGGGGCGGCGCCCCTCGTGGGCTCATGCTGCCCCCGGTGATGAGGCCGAGCCCCTTGTCGACGCGGTGGTCGCCGACCTGCGCGGCCGGGGCCTGCACGTCGAGACCGGCCAGTTTGGGGCGATAATGGAGGTCTCGCTGGTCAACGACGGGCCGTTCACGGTCCTCGTCGAGGCCTAGCGCCGCGTCCTAGCCCCTGACAATCTCGCACGCATTGTCTGCGACAATCTTTCAAGCAATGACGAAGCATCGTTGAAATTGCAACGTGTCTGGACGGTAGTGAACGTTTGGGCCATCGAATTGCGCGCGACTTGTGCCGTGGGAGCACAACGTGAGGGCCGCCCATGCGCCCAGGGCGAAAGCGCGCGCACGGCGCGGGAGCTTTCCGTAGGCTGTAACCAGTCAACTGGGACGGGTGTACGCCGAGCTCGGCGAAATGCCCGTCCTGTGAAATGAGGAGAGGCATGTTCGAACGCTTTACCGACCGCGCTCGCCGGGTCGTCGTGCTCGCGCAGGACGAGGCTCGCGGTCTCAAGCACAACTACATCGGCACGGAGCACCTGCTGCTCGGGCTGATCTCCGAGGGTGAGGGCGTCGCAGCCAAGGCCCTGGAGACGATGGAGATCAAGGGCGAGGCCGTCCGTGCCTCGGTCATTGATATCATCGGCGAGGGTGAGAAGCCGGTTGAGGGTCACATTCCCTTCACTCCCCGCGCTAAGCGTGTGTTTGAGCTGAGCCTTCGCGAGGCCCTGCAGCTGGGCCACAACTACATTGGCACGGAACACCTGCTGCTCGGCCTCCTCAAGGAAGGTGAGGGCGTGGCCGCCCAGGTCCTGACTAAGCAGGGCGCGGACCTGGCGCAGGTGCGTCAGACCGTCATTCAGATGCTCAGCGGTTACCAGCGCGGTGACGAGGAGGGGCGCGAATCCGTGGGTGCGGGCGTGGGCGGTTCGGGTGGTCCCGAGCGTTCCAACTCTGCCATCCTTGAGCAGTTCGGCCGCAACCTGACGCAGGCCGCCCGTGAGAACAAGCTGGACCCTGTCATCGGCCGGCGCGTCGAGATGGAGCGCGTCATGCAGGTTCTGTCGCGTCGCACGAAGAATAACCCGGTCCTGATTGGTGAGCCCGGCGTCGGTAAGACGGCGGTCGTTGAGGGCCTCGCCCAGGCGATCGTGCATGGCGACGTGCCCGAAACCATCAAGGACAAGCAGATCTACAGCCTCGACATGGGCTCGTTGGTGGCGGGCTCGCGCTACCGCGGCGACTTCGAGGAACGTTTGAAGAAGGTCCTCAAGGAGATCCGTACGCGCGGCGACATCATCCTGTTCATCGACGAGATCCACACCCTCGTGGGTGCCGGTGCCGCTGAGGGATCCATCGACGCCGCGCAGATGCTCAAGCCCATGCTGGCCCGCGGCGAGCTCCAGACGATCGGTGCGACCACGAACGACGAGTACCGCAAGTACATCGAGAAAGACGCTGCCCTTGAGCGTCGCTTCCAGCCGGTCAAGGTTGAGGAGCCCAGCGTCGATGAGACGGTCGAGATCCTGAAGGGTCTGCGCGACCGCTACGAGGCTCACCACCGCGTTATCATCACGGATGCCGCGATCCAGGCGGCCGCCGAGCTGGCGGACCGCTACATCTCGGATCGCTTCCTCCCGGATAAAGCTATCGACCTGGTCGACGAGGCCGGTGCGCGACTGCGCATTCGTCGCATGACCGCCCCGCCGGAGCTGCGCGAGCTGGATGAGAAGATCGCCGAGGTTCGCCGCAACAAGGAGGCTGCCATCGACGACCAGGATTTCGAGAAGGCCGCGTCGCTGCGCGACGAGGAGTCGAAGCTGAACGGGGAGCGCAAGGCGAAGGAAGAGGCCTGGAAGGGTGGCGAATCCGACGAGATCGCCGAGGTCGGGGATCAGGAGATCGCCGAGGTCCTGGCCATGTCGACCGGCATCCCGGTCGTGCGCCTCACCCAGACCGAAACCGCGAAGCTACTCAAGATGGAAGACGAGCTGCACAAGCGTGTTATCGGCCAGGATGAGGCCGTCAAGGCTCTTGCCCAGTCGATTCGACGTACGCGCTCGGGTCTGAAGGATCCGAACCGTCCCGGCGGCTCGTTTATCTTCGCCGGCCCGACCGGCGTCGGTAAGACTGAGCTGGCCAAGGCCCTTGCCGAGTTCCTTTTCGGCGACGAGGATGCCCTGATCCAGCTGGATATGTCGGAGTTCTCCGAGAAGCATACGGCCTCGCGCCTCTTCGGTGCTCCTCCCGGCTACGTCGGCTATGACGAGGGGGGCCAGCTCACGGAGAAGGTTCGTCGTAAGCCCTTCTCGGTTGTCCTCTTCGACGAGGTCGAGAAGGCTCACCCGGACATCTTCAACTCGCTGCTTCAGATCCTGGAAGAGGGCCGCCTGACAGACTCGCAGGGTCGTAAGGTGGACTTCAAGAACACCGTCATCATCATGACGACGAACTTGGGTACCCGAGACATCAACAAGGGTGTCCTCACGGGCTTCCAGACCGCGGACAATTCGACGCACGACTACGGTCGTATGAAGTCGAAGGTCGCGGAGGAGCTCAAGCAGCATTTCCGTCCCGAGTTCCTCAACCGTGTTGATGACACGATCGTGTTCCCGCCGCTGACCAAGCCGGAGATCTCTCGCATCGTGGATCTGATGATCGCCAAGCTGGCCAAGCGCATGGAGGCTCAGGACATGCGCCTGCAGTTGACCGACGAGGCGCGCGAGCTGCTTGCTGACGTCGGCTTCGACCCGGTCCTGGGTGCGCGTCCGCTGCGCCGCGCGATCCAGCGCGAGATCGAGGACGCACTGTCCGAGCGCATCCTCTTCGGAGAATTGCAACCCGGTCAGGTTGTCACCGTTGGCGTCACCGGAGAAGGAAAGGAACGCGCGTTCACCTTCAACGGGGAGTGATTTACTCGCCAATTATTTGAAGCTGACAAAGTGCCTTTTCTAGAGGGCGGCCCTTCGTTCTGCGGCGAGCCGCCCTCTAGTTGTTAAGTAATCCTGTCTCTGATAGATTTTGATTAACTATTAGGCTGGGTTGAAGTTGTGCCACACTATTGTGTGGGCACTACTCAGCAATCGGGAGAGGGTCAATGCGCGCGCAAGAGCGACGAAACGTAACCGGTGTGAGGCGACGTCTGCAGGCGTTTGTTCTCGTGCTGGTCGTTGCTGCGCTCTGCATCGCAGGCGTCATCTACGAGGGCGCCGAAGTGACTCAGGTCAACGTCAATGATGGCGGTATCTGGGTGACTAACAAGTCCAAGCAGTTGGTCGGCCACCTCGACTACGAAGCCCGCATCCTTGACGGTGCCCTGCGCACCGAGGCTACCAACTTTGACGTCGGCCAGGCTGGCGAAACCGTGACCGTCTCCGACCTCGGCTCACTGACCGTTGCTCCCGTCAACGTCACCCAGGTCGCCCTCGGCTCTCCGACGGTCCTGCCCGCCGGCTCGAGTGCGATGCAGGGGGGTGACGTCCTCGGCGTCCTCAACGCTGCCGATGGCACCCTGTGGACAACGTCTGCGGCATCGCCGAGCCCCTCCAATCTCGCCGACTCTGCAGCTCTGGCCTCGAACATGGGGGCCAGCGCATTCGTGACCGGCGAGGACGGTTCCGTGTACTCCCTGTCGAACTCGGGAACGCTCACGACCGTCAAGCACAGCGGGTCAGTCGATGAAACGAAGACCACTCAGGTCACCGGGATTCCCGATGGTGCCCGCCTTTCCATCACGGTCGTCGGCGATCAGGTTGTCGCCCTTGACTCTGCCTCTAACACCCTCTTTCTTCCCGGGAATAAGACTATCGACCTCGGCGCGGCCGGTATAGAGGCCGACGCCGTCCTGCAGCAGGCCGGACCCAAGGATGACTCGGTCCTGATGGCCACCGCCACCTCTCTTGTAGCGATTCCGCTGACGGGTGGGCAACCCGTGATCACGCCCGCCGCCGAGGGGTCCCCGACCGGCATCCCGGCGGCGCCCGTGCGGCACGACGGATGTGCCTACGGTGCGTGGAGCGGATCGGGGGCGTATGTGCGCTCCTGCAAGGATCCGGCCTCGAACGAGCAGATGGTCGTCGATACCCTCGTCTCCGCCCGTGAGGTTGTCTTCCGCACCAATCGCAAGGCCATTGTCCTCAACGACGTCGCCGAGGGGAACGTGTGGTTGCCCGACTCGAACATGGTCCTGATGGACAACTGGGATGAGGTCGAGAATCAGCTCGAAGAGAGCGAAGAGGAGCAGGATAGCCCGGAGCTCACCAACGAGGTGGCCGACCCGCAGCAGCGCGAGGAGAATACTCCGCCCGAGGCCGTCGATGACGAGTTTGGCATCCGCCCGGGACGCTCGACCATTCTGCCCGTCCTGGACAACGATTCCGACCTGGACGGGGACGTGCTCACCGCCACCCCGACCACGCAGCCGGGATGGGGTTCTGTGGTCGTGGCTCGTAGCGGGCGCGCCCTGCAAATCGAGGACGTTTCAGCAGACCAGAGCGGATCCACGTCCTTTACCTACGATGCCTCGGATGGGCGGGCTTCCGCTTCCGCCCACGTTCAGGTCACGGTCCACCCCTACGGCCAGAACGAGGCCCCCACTCAGGTGCGTTCTTCCTCCGTCAAGATCGGGGTGGGCGCGCAGATCCAGTACCAGGCCCTCAGTGACTGGCGTGATCCCGACGGTGACCCGATCTACCTCAAGGAGGTCCAGGCTCCGACTGGCCTGAACGTCTCATTCGTCGAAGACGGCACCGTAACCATCGCGGAGGAGGGGGCGTCGGCTGGCCCCAAGACCGTCGTCCTGACGGTGGCTGACGATCAGGGGGCCGAGGCCCGCGGAGAGCTCGTCGTCAACGTCCAGGAGGCGGGCAACCTCCCGCCTTCGGCCAACGGCGACCTTTTCCAGGCTCAGCCGGGCGAGACCGTCACCCTTGACCCGCTCAAGAATGACACCGACCCCAACGGCGACCCGCTCTCCCTCGCCGCGGTCTCCGGAGCCCCGTCGGGCGCGACTCTCACCCCGGATCTCGACCGCGGAACCATCGACTTTCGGGCGCAGCAGCCCGGATCCTACTCCTTCGCCTACACGGTCTCCGACGGGATTGCGACGACGCTGGGTATCATCCGCGTGGAGGTTGTGGCCTCCTCCTCGGTGCGTCCCATCGCAGAGAACGACACCGCCGTCCTACCCCAGGGCGGGTCCGTCCTGATCAATCCCCTGGGTAACGATTACGACCCCGCCGGAGGCATGCTCTCAGTGACCTCGGTGGATACGACGAAGGCACCCGATATCGAGGTTGCGCTCATCGAACGCCACCTTCTGCGCATCACCGCCCATGCGGGCATCGACAAGACCGTGACCTTTTCCTACACGGTCTCTAATGGTCAGGGAAGTGCCACCGCCGAGGTGACCGTGATTCCCGGCGCTTCGGATCGCTCCGACATGGTGCCCGTTCTGCGGCCCGATCGGGCAAAGGTGCGCGTCGGCGACGTCGGCACGGTCTCGGTTCTGTCCAACGACCGCTCCCCGGCCGGTCTGAACCTCCAGGTCGAGTCGACCCTCGAGTACGACCAGGCCTCGGCGGTCGGAACGCCCTTCGTGACTGGAAACCAGGTGCGCCTTGAGGCCGGAACCAGCCCCGGACTCCTTGAAGTCACCTACTCGGTCATCGACTCCGCAGGAAACCACGCTTCCAGCACGGTCACCTTCGAAGTCATCCCGGACTCCGACAGCAACGAGGCCCCCCGTCCGCGCACCCTCAACGCGTGGACGAACGCGGGGCAGGCCGTGACGATCCCCGTGACGCTGAGCGGTATCGATCCTGACGGTGACTCGGTGACCCTGGTCGGCGTGGACTCGTCACCCACGCAGGGCGTGGCCACCGCCTCGGCCACATGGATCGACTACACGCCCAACCGGGGGGCGGTCGGCACCGACACCTTCACCTACACGGTCGAGGACCGAAAGGGCGCGCGTGCGTCAGCCCGCGTGCGCGTCGCCATCTCCCCGTCCCCCGCGACGAATCAGAACCCCGTGGCCGTTCCAGACACGGTGCAGGCTCGCCCCGATCGCGTCCTCAACATCAATGTGCTGTCCAACGATGTTGATCCCGACGGCGATACGCTCTCCCTCGACGAGGGCGGCCTGAGTACGCCCACGCCCGCGCTTAACCCTCAGGTCCGTTCTTCCTCCACTATCTCGGTACGTACCCCGTCCGAACCCGGTAGTTACGCGGTCGCCTACACAGTCTTGGATGGCCGAGGCGGCTCGGCCACCGGTTTGGCAACCATCTACGTATCTGAGGATGTCCCCCTCAAAGCTCCCGTCGCGCGCGACGACTACGTGGCCTATACGGACTTGCCCGAGGACGGGTCGGCGGTGCGCGTGCGCGTCACCGACAACGACGAAGACCCCGACGGGTCGGTCGACGAGCTGAAGGTCGCCACGGGCGAGCCCGGGGTGGAAGTGAACGGCCAGGACCTGCTGATCCCGGTCTCCGATCAGCTGCGCCTCGTCGTCTACACGATCACGGACCGTGATGGATTGACCAACTCGGCCGTCGTCACCGTCCCCGGACGCAACGCGACCGCGCCCTTCCTGAACAACGCGAGCCTCCCGATAGAGGTGGACGCGGGATCTCAGCGCACGATCTCCCTGTCCGACTACGTCATTGTTCGTTCCGGCCGCTCCCCGCAGCTGGTGGAGGGCACGACCCCGGTGGCGCAGGCGGGGCTGACGTCGGTGAGCGCCGACGCTTCGTCACAGTTGACCATCGCCGCGGCCGAGGGCTTCTCCGGGAACTCAGCGTTTACCATTCAGGTCAGCGATGGAACTGACGGGGGCGCGCTGTCGGCCAGCCTGTCCGTACCCGTTCGGGTGCGCGCGACCCAGAATCAGCCGCCCACATTCACCCCGACCGGCGTGCGCGTCGAGGCGGGAGGGGAGCCTGTGACGCAGAATCTGGCACTCGGAGTTTCCGACCCGGAGGGCGCCGACCCCTCGACCTTCACCTACTCGGTGGGCACCGTCCCCGATGGCATTAGCGCCTCGGTGTCGGGATCGACGCTCACCGTGACCGCAGCCCAGGACACCGCACGCGGCCAGGCCGGAAGCATCGCGGTGAGCGTGACCGACACGGACGGCAATTCGGTGTCGGGATCCGTTCCCGTCGAGGTCGTGGCCTCCTCCAAGCCTGCCGTCAGCGTGTCTGACTACCGGACGCGTGCCCGGGTCGGCGAGACGGTCAGGGTGGATGTCGCCTCACAGGCCGTCAACCCCTTCCCCGGCTCTCCTCTGACCATCGAGGGAGCGGTGCTGGGGATGGGCAGCGCGCAGGTTCACACCGAGGGAACGGTCGTGTCGATCACCCCCGACGAGGTGGGAACCATCAAAGTCACCTACCGCATTAACGACTACCTGCGCGACCCGTCGCGCTCGGCGCAGGGCAACATCACCGTCACCGTCATCAGCAAGCCGGACCCGCCAACGAACCTACGCGCAGAGCCCAGAGGGACCAGCGGGGCTCGCCTCACCTTCTCCGTGGGGGCGGACAACGGCAGCAGCATCAACGGCTACCAGGTTTACGACGCGGACTCGGGCCAGCAGGTGTCGGCCACCTGCAAGAGCGGCTCGTGCGCGGTCGATGGGCTCAGCGCCGGTCGCGATTACGCCTTCTACGTCGTCGCTACGAGTAGCGAGGGTGATTCCAAGCCCTCCGCGGTGTCGAATAGGATTACGACGGTCGGAAAGCCCAGCCAGATGGTTGCGCCCAAGGTGGAGCCCGGAGACTCGGTACTGAAGGTCTCGTGGGTCGCCCCTGCCAGCAACGGCGGGTCGGACATCGACCACTATGAGCTTCAGGTCAACGGCGGCCAACCGACCAGCTACACCACCACGTCGGCCACGCTTTCCGTGGTCAACGGGCACGACTACGCTGTGCAGGTCCGGGCCGTCAACGGCGAGGGGCAGGCCGGACCGTGGTCCTCGCCCACCAGCGGGCGTCCTCGTCCCTCACACGTTGCCCCGGACGAGCCGGTCGTCACGGTGACCACCGAACGCTGGGAGGGACAAGGCGTGATCGTGGCGAAGGTCTTCGTCTCGTGGACGGTCGGCTCCTCTGGTGGCAGCGGATGGGGCCAGACAACCATCACCGTTAACGGTGAGCCGCACAATGTTACGGCGAACGAGCCTCAGCCGAAGAAGGTGGTCCTCGAGGACTCGGTCACCACCGCGACCGTGACCGTGACCGTGCGCAACATCGAAGGAGACGCCACCACGTCGACCCCCCAGACTGTGCGCATCCCGCCGAACCCGAACACGCCGCCCTTCGAGATCGACCCTCCGACGATCACGGCGACGGGCAACTCGGGCCAGCTCCTCGTCACGAATGTGAACGTCAAGCCCGGACGCGGCTACCTCGCCAACGAGCTCACCGTGTTCTGGGGCAAGAGCGGCGCCGAGTGTGCCGACAAGGCGCGTGCCAACGATGTCAACAGGAAGGTCCAGAAGGGCACGAGCTTCGTGTTGGACAGGGTCGGCACCGACGGGGTCGAGCAGGCATTCTACTTCTGCCAGATCTCGACCTCGGGCCTGGTATCGAGCTCCATCAGGGTCAATGGAACGCCGCGGAACGACCACGCCGCCGCTCCGCCCCCCCCGGACAAGGACTGGGCGAACATCCCGATTCACGCGGACTACGTCAGCTACCCCGACGGTGGCTTCGCTATAGGAATCCGCCGCACCGAGGAGATTGAGGGCCTGTGTACCTACGGCTGCCGCCTCAAGGTCGTCGGAGACAGAACCGGTACGCTCTACGCTCAGAGCGACGCCGTCGTATCGCCCACTGACACCCCCGCCCTCAGGGTCGAAGGCTCCGAACTGCCCGTTCGTGAGGGCTACCGGGTTGCCCTCCACATCACCTTGTCGACGCGCACAGAGATCATCAAGTACATGCACTAGAACACAGTCCCGAGCGGGAAAGCCCGGGAACCAGCCCACAGACAACCAACACAACGACCGAAGAGAAAAGGATACTCATGTCACTGTCCATTGAGGACGCGACGCGTTTCGCCCAGGTGTTCAAGAACCTCGTCAACGGGGTCTCCGTGGCGGTCTTGGACAAGCGCCAGGCGGTGCGCCTCGCGCTCACGACCATGTTTGCCGGAGGACACCTGCTGCTCGAAGACGCCCCGGGCACCGGAAAGACCGCCCTGGCGCGCGCGATCAGCGCCGTCATCGATGGCACGCACTCGCGTATCCAGTTCACCCCCGACCTGCTGCCCTCCGACATCACGGGCGTGAACATGTTCAACCAGAAGACCGGCGAGTGGGTGTTCCACGCGGGCCCCGTCTTCGCTGAGATCGTTCTGGCGGACGAGATCAACCGCGCCTCGCCGAAGACCCAGTCGGCCCTCCTGGAGGTCATGGAGGAAGCGCAGGTCACGGTGGACGGTGTGCGTCGCCCCGCTCCCCAGCCCTTCATGGTCATCGCTACCCAGAACCCCGTCGAGCAGGCCGGAACATACCCCCTGCCCGAAGCCCAGCTGGACCGCTTCCTCATGAAGACGTCGATCGGCTACCCCTCGCGTAGCGCCATGATCGACGTCCTTGACGGCTCGGCCTCGCCCGACCGATCCAAGAACCTCCAACCCATGGTGTCCGGCCAGGACATCGTCGCCTGGTCCGCACTCGCAGCGGATAATCACACGGACCGCGCCGTCCTGGACTACGTGGCCGCCCTCGCGGAAGCCACGCGAGAGGACGAGTCTTCCATGCTGGGAGTCTCGACGCGCGGTGCGATCGGCATGGTCCGATGCACCCGCGTGTGGGCCGCCGCCCAGGGACGCAACTTTGTCCTGCCCGACGACGTCAAGGCGCTCGCCGTCCCCGTGTGGGCCCACCGCATTGTCGTTGACCCCGACGCCGCCTTCTCCGGTGCCACCTCCGAGGGCGTCATCCAGCGCGCCCTCACCTCGGTCCCCGCACCCGCGGTCGGCGCGTAAGGAGCCTCTCGGTAGAAGTGATGGAAGGGAAGCGTTCGGATAGCGCAGACGGGGTCGGGCACCGCAGGGAACAGACCGGCCGTCCGCGGCCCCTTGCGGCGCTCGCGGGAGCGGTCACGCCGATCGGCTGGGCCGTCATCGTGCTCATCGTCGCCGGTGTTGCGGTCGCCGCCGCATTCCAGTGGGTCGAGGCGTTGGCGTGCGCGCTCGCGGGTGCCGTCGCACTCGTGCTGGCGGCCACCCGCGTCGCTTGGAAGCCCCCGCACCTCGTCTCGATCCGCGTCCCCAACGAGCGCATCGTCGCAGGCCAGACGGCCGTCGGGGAGATTACGGTGCGCAACGAACGTAACCGGCCCGTGCGGTCGGGCATCATCGAGCTACCGATCGGCTCGGGCACCGGCGAATTCGTCGTGCCCCCGCTGGGTGCGCGACGGTCGTGGGACGAATTGTTCCTTATCTCCTCTCGTCACCGCGGCCTCATCAACGTGGGGCCGGCGCGTTCGGTGCGCTCTGACGCCCTCGGACTGCTGCGCCGCGTGCGCGTGTGGGACGAGCCCGTCATCCTTCACGTGCACCCGAAAACCGTGCGCGTTCCCTTCGACGCCACCGGTTTCCAACTGGATGTCGAGGGTGTGTCCACGGGCAGGCTCTCCAGTTCCGATGTGTCCTTTCATGCGCTGCGCGACTACGAGCCCGGAGACGATCGGCGCGCCGTCCACTGGCAGTCGACAGCCCGCTTGGGCAAGCTCATCGTGCGCCAGTACGAGGAAACGCACCGCTCCCACCACGTTATTGTGCTGGATACTTCCCGCGACGTCTGGGATCACGACTCCTTCGAGACCGCGGTGTCCGTCGCGGCGTCGCTTGGTTTGGCCAGTTTGCGAGAGTCTCGTACCGTGTCCGTCACGACGACGGAGGCTTGGCTGCCGTCGGGTAGCGCCATGCGCCTTCTGGACACCCTTTCCGAGATCCAGGCGGGTTCCGGCGGGGACCTGGCACTGCGCGTGCGCGAGGCAGTGGCTGAGCGTCCCGGCGTCTCAGCCCTCACCCTCGTGGTTGGCCCGAAGGTGAGCGATGTCGACGCCGCGCACCTTGCGAGGCTGGCCCCCATTGACGTCCCTGTTTCCATCATCCGAATCGGTGGGGCTGAGGGACGAACCCGGCGAGACCTCGGACGAGGGGTCCTCCTCGACTGCGCGCGCCTTGAGGAACTGCCGCGCATTATCGTTGCCGGAGGGCTTGCATGACCACCAGCGTTGATACCAAGCCCCGCGCGCAAAGGGTCGAATCGCAGGCTCAGACGACTCCGACGTCCCCCGTTGCAACCGAGGTGCGAGCGGCCTCCGTTCCTTCTTCCTCTTCCCGCGACGGTGACCGTCCCAACGTGGGGCAGCAGGGGCCTCGTCCCAAGACGACGCGTTCGCGCCTGCTGACCGTCACGCAGCGTTTCGCGACGTACCGGTCGAGCTTGCCGATATGGTCCCTCCTGGTGCTTGCCTTCCTCTTCGTGGGGCCTGTCGCGGCCTTCGAACCGGTCTTCGGTGGCGGAGTTGGCGCGATCGCTGCCGGCGCAGGAGTGGCCTGCGGCCTAGCGATCGCCGCGGCCTCTACCCACTGGCGGTGGGATGCACTCACGACGGTCTTAAGCGTTGTGGCGACCTACTTCCTGGTCGGCAGCGGTGCCGCGCTGCGCTCCGAGGCGCTGTACGGCTTCCTGCCCACGGGGCAGACCCTGCAGGTCATGGTGCTCGGATCCTTCCGTGCCTGGAAGGACCTGTTGACGCTCACGCCCCCGGTGTCGGTCTACTCCGGACCGGCGCTCGTGCCGTGGATGTGCGGCCTGATCCTGGCGGTCCTGGCGGGCCTGATCACTGCGCGTGCCGGACGGGCAGTCCCGGGGTCCATCCCCGTCGTGGCGATGGCGGTTATCGCCGTGTTTTTTGGTATCGCTCGCTATCCTCTCCCTCTGTCGCTGGTCCTGGTCTGGTGGGCGCTTGTGGTCGCCTGGTGGGCGAGCGCCGCCCAGTACCAGAGAATCACCCTGGGGCAGGATGTGCTCGTGGGACGAGCAAGTTCGCCTGGCGGCGAGGCAACGGTTGGGCGTCGTTCTCGCTCGACCGTCTACGTGGGGAGGCGAGCCCTTGGTGCCATCCTCGTGCTCGCGGTCTCCGTCGGCGTGGCGATGCCGGCTGCGGCGTTCCTGGGGTCCTCCCGCGGGCGCCTTGTTGGGCGCGACCTGATTCAGCCACCCCTTGACGTTCAGGCATTCCCTTCCCCGATGTCTTCCTTCCGTCACTACACGACGGATCTGAAGGACGAGACGCTGCTGACCGTCTCCGATCTACCTGAGAACCAGCGTGTGCGAATCGCCGCGATGGACGTCTACGACGGTACGACCTTCGGCATGTCCCGGAAGAGAGACGACGGACATACGGGTTACATTCCGGTTCATACGACCATCCCCGGTCGCGCGCCGGGCTCCTCAGTGGTGACGCTCACGACCACAGGACTGTCAGGCCCGTGGGTTCCCGTCCTGGGAAATCCCTCGCAGATCGCTTTCACTGGCGGGCAGGCAGCCAGGCAGAAGAAGGGCCTCCATGTCGATACGTGGGCTAATGCGGCTCTGACCACCGGCCCCGTCGGTTCGATGAGCTACAACGTGACCACGGAGTTCGTCGCGCCTGTGCGCGACGAAGAACTGGCCAACCTCGTGGCGGTGTCGGCAACCCTGGAGGACAAGAATATTCCCGACGGCCTCGCTGATAGGGCCGCCGAGCTCACGCAGAACGCGTCGACGCCGCTCGCGGCAGCGCGAGCCATCGAACACTACTTGTCCACCAACGGCTATTACCTCAACGAGAACACTCGTTTTTCGCGGCCGGGCGTGCGCAGCGATCGGCTGGAGCGCATGCTGGCCTCCGACGAGAACCTGATTGGTGACGATCAGCAGTACACGGCTCTCATGGCTCTCATGCTGCACCAGTTGGGCATCAACGCGCGCGTCGTCATGGGAGCCTACCCCGAGGGTGGCTCCCAGGGAGGTGCCGCGACCCTGCGCGGATCCGATATTCGCGCGTGGGTCGAGGTCGAGTTCTCGGGTGGTGTTTGGGGCGTGTTCGACCCGACTCCGCCGCGCGACCATGTGCCGCAGACTCAGGTACCCAAGCCTCGTTCCGTCCCGCGCCCGCAGGTCCTGCAGCCGCCGGAGCCTCCCGAGCCCCCGGCCGAGATGCCTCCGCCCACACGAGACCAGAATGCCGACCCGCTCAAGCCGCCCGAGGTGGGTCTTCCCTGGGGTCTCATCGCCGCAGGCTCGGGCGCTGTCATCCTCCTCATGATGCCCCCCCTGGCGATCCTGGTCTTCAAGGCGGGCCGACGTAGGCGTCGCCGCAGGGCTGCCGCCGGCGAGGCGCTGGTGGGTTCGTGGGACGAGGTCGTGGACTTGGCCGCCGACTATGGCCTGCGTATCGATCTGGGACGCACTCGTCAGGAGACTGCGTGGGCTCTTTCCTCCCAGTGGGAACTGGGGCACGATCCGGGCGATCCCTTTGCGCTGGTGACGGACGAGGCGAACCTTGGCGAGGACGGGGCGACCTCCTCCTCGGATAGTGCAGGCGTCGCCGACAAGGGGCGCTACGTGATTGACGGCTGGAGCCGCTTCGGAGGCGACGTTCCAGGTCCCGTCGTCATCGCGCGCTTCGCCGACGTCGCTAACTTTGCTTCCAATGGTTCTTCGCGCGACCGTGCACGCGCCGCGTGGGCACAGGTGAAGGACCTGCGCGACCAGGTGTCCAAGCGTGCGGGCTTCTTTGCGCGCGTGCGCCGGGCTTTCTCCCTGCGCAGCCTGCGCATGCGCCGCAAGCTGCGCAGGGAAAGCGCTCTGATCGCGCGCGCTAGGCGAGAGGAGATCAAGCGGTGAGCTCAGTCGTCGCAGGCATGAGGGGGCCGAACATTCCGGGATTCCGGTGGGTTCGTCCCCTGGGGCAAGGTGGTTTCGCCGACGTGTTCCTCTATCGCCAGGAGCTGCCGAGTCGAGACGTGGCCATCAAAGTCGTGCGCGCTCAGGGCGATGCGCGGGGCACGAAGGAACTGCATCGTGAAGCCGATGCGATGACGCTCCTGTCGGGGCACCCCTCCGTCGTGGAGTTGCACGGGGTGGGAACGACTGCGGACGGGCGGGCGTATCTCGTCATGGAGTACTGTCCGGTTGCCGACCTCCTCACGCAAGTTCGTGCGCGGCCCATGTCGCTCAAGGACGCCCTGGACACGATGATCAAGATTTGCGGCGTCGTCGAGACCTTCCACTGGCAGGGCTACGTACACCGAGATATCAAACCCTCGAACATCATGCTGGATGCCTACGGCAAGCCGGTCCTGGCGGACTTCGGAGTTGCGTCGAAGGCGGGAGCGTTGGAGGTTGGCGCCTACGATGGCTTCTCGGTGCTGTGGGCACCCCCGGAGCAGCAGGATGTCACTTCCCCGGCCTCGCCCCTGCAGGACGTGTGGGCCCTGGCGGCGACGACGTGGACCTTCGTGACGGGGCGCAGCCCCTTCGAGGACCCAATCGGTGATAATTCGGCGGCGTCGATCGCGAACCGCGTGCAGCGCGGACGCATGCGTGGCCTGGGCCGCGCGGATGCCCCGGCGGAGCTGGAGCGCGTTCTGCGCGCCGCGATGACGATCGACCCGGCTGAGCGCACGCAGTCAGCGATGGAGTTTGGTCGGGGTCTGCAGCGCGTGCAGGAGGAGCTGGGTCAGCCCCGCACGGAGATGGAGGTCAAGCAAAAGCGTTCTAAGGCTTCCACCTCCGTGGCCACCGATCAGAAGACGCGGCTGCGCGGTGCCCCGGTCATCGACCCGGACGCGACGCGGCTGCGCTCGGCCTCTTACTCCTTCGAGGGTGGGGCTGGTTCCGGCGGCGTTGAGGCAGTGGCGGACTCGTGGAAGATCGAGCGCTCTGCGGCTGCGGACGAGGTTTCGGCTCGCCGTGTCGTCGAGGGATCCTCTGTGGCTAAGAAGAATATCTCGCCGCTGGTGGGCGTGCTGCTGGCGCTGGTGGCCGCGGTGATCGCGGCCGGACTGGTGGTGGGGATGCTCCGCGGCCAGGGGTCGTTTACGCGGATCTCTCCCGATCCGGAGGCGAGGAGTACCTCCGCTGCCCCGGGTGACGCGTTGGGCGTGGCTCCCCCGAAGGTGTCGAATCTGGTCGGCGAGTATTCCGACGGTACGGTGACCTGGACGTGGACCGCGCCCGAGGGCCCCGCTTCTGAGGACATCGTGTACGCCTACGAGGGCTCGGGCGCGGCCGGTAAGTCGCGTGGTCGCGTCGACTCAACGAGCGTGACGGTCGATGGGGCCAGCGGCGAGAACTGCATCGAGATCACGACGGTGTCGCGCTCTTCCGGGCGCATGTCAGACCCGGTGCGTGTCTGCGTGGAGGTTCCATGACGCAGATCATTTCGTCGCTTCGTTATTCTTACTTGCATTCCAGTTTCGTCGATCGAGACGCTGGTCACGCCGAGTGTAAAATCGTCAGTATCGCGCGTAGTCTCTCGCGCTCAACGCAGCTAAAGGATGAAGGCACATGTCTCTAGAAGAACATGCGGAACGGCCCGCAGTTCGATGGGGCGCGTCGACCGACATCGGTCCGGTCCGCTCTGAGAACGAGGATTCCTGGCTGGCGGTTCCCCCCGTCTTCGCTGTCGCGGATGGGATGGGTGGGCACCTGGGTGGCGCCCAGGCCTCGTCGAAGGCTGTCATTACGCTGCGGGAGTTCCTGAGCCCACAGCGCCTCGGGAATCGTCCCGTTGACCTGGTGGATCTGTCTGTTGCGATCGACGCTGCGGCCACGGCGGTCGCGTCGTTGGCGTCGGTCGATAATCCGATGAGTGCGCCCGGCACGACGCTGTCGGGCCTTATGGTGCTGCGTACCGCCGAAGGGCCGTACTGGCTGTCATTTAACGTGGGTGACTCCCGTGCCTATGTTGTGGGTGGTGGGGGCATTCGCCAGCTCACCCACGACCACTCCGCGCTGCAGGAGGCGCGTGACCTTGCTGCTACCTCGGGAGCCCCCCGTGTGATCCCTCCCGCAAATGTGGTGACAAAGGCGCTCGGTGCCGGCCAGGTCGGGAGTGTGAAAGCGGACTATACAATCATGCCGTTGGAAGAGGGTGATCGGGCCGTGATCTGCACGGATGGCGTGCACGGTGTCCTGAGTGATTCGCGGATTCATGCGGTTGTTGCGGACGGCGATGGTCCGCAGGGCACGGCCGACAGACTTGTTCGAGCGTCGCTGGAGGCGGGGACTCGGGATAATGCGACCGCGGTTGTAGTTTACGCAGGAACCAGATCGCGAGTAACATTGACAATGAATGTCATGAATCGGATGATTCAACCAGTACGTCCGGCGTCGATTGAGACCGCTCGCCGGGTTCCTCGTAGAGAAGGCAGTAACTGATGCTTCAGATTGGACGCTTCCTGTGTCGCGGGCAGGGTGCGATGCTCGTCACGGGTCCCCTCGGTGCGGCGCTGGCTCCGCTCGACTTTGCGGACTCCGCCGCCGATGTGGTGTGGGGACGCGCCGACACCCAGGCGTGGCTGTCCCATGTCCAGGCTGAAAAGGGTGACGTCCTGCTGCTGGACTGCGCGGGCGAGCAGCCCTACCTGACTGTGCTGGGCAACATTCAGCTGCGCATGCGTGCCGCCGGCCAGATCACCGAGCAGGTGTGGACCGACCCGATCTGGGCGTGGCCCTTTAACCCCGGTGAGTGGCAGACCTTTGAGGCCACCATCGTCGACGGCGACGAGGTCACGTGGATGGTGCCCGCCGCCGATCGCGTCGAAGCTGGTGAGATCCGTATCGGACGCGCGCTCGACGAGGTCGAGGCCCTTGCCTCGATGCCCGTCGACACGATGGGCTTCCTGATCAATCCCGACATTTCGGACCGTGAGCGCCGTGCCCGCCGCGAGGCTCGCGAGGAGCTGCCCGAACCTTCCGTGTACTCGGCTTCCGTCGATCTGGCCGCTGTTGAGGCCCAGTTCCTCGCCGCGACCAGGAATGGTCCCGTGTCGCTGTGTCCCTCGTCGCGCAACTCCGACGACGAGGCAGCTCCCGAGGCTCCCGAGGTCTCGGACGAGCGGGTCGGGGAGGAATCCCGCGAGGAGGTGCCCTCGAAGGATGCTGAGCAGCCCTCCGGCGAGCTCTACGTCGTCGCTGATGCCGAGGAGCCGCCGGTCGACACCGCTGAGTCCGCCGAGCGTGCGGGAGGTTTCGGCGAGTCGGGTGCCCCGGCCTCGTCTGAGCCGGCCCCCGAGGAAGTCGTCGAGTCTCCCGCCATCCCTGAGGCCATGAGCGCCGAGGGGCTCGCTGGCCTGGGTGCCGAGACCGACACGGAGGCGACGATCCTGCGTCTCACCCCCGCGAACTCGGGTCCCGCTGCGCCTGTCGCATTCCTCATTCACGGTGGCACTGTTCCCGTTGAGGTCTCCCGCGACGTCGTCATCGGTCGTGACCCCGATGCTCGCGCGCTGACCGGGCGTCCCGTCGCCACGGTTCTGCGGGTACCCAGCCCAGAGACCGAGATTTCCCGCTCGCACTGCGCCGTCATGATGACGATGCCCGGCTCCTGGGCCCTTATGGACCTGGGCAGCGCGAATGGCACCGTCCTGCGTCACGCCGATGGCTCGTTCCAGGACGTCACTCCCATGGTGACGATCGCCCTGAACGATGGCGACCTCATCGACGTGGGCGAGGGAACCACGATCGAGTTCCGCGTGCGCTGACGTCATTTATTGATCCAGGTGGGGCGGTCCTTCGGGGCTGCCCCACCTGCGTTGTCACTGCTTTTGATGAGTGCGTGCTATCTGGCCCGTTGCCGTGGCCCAGCGTATGTAAGGACAATCATGCTCGCGAGTGTCTTGAGGTGACCTAAGTCCCTTGATACGTGTATCCTTACCCCTGGTAGCGACCCGCTGGTGGGTCGGTCATCGCAAACAAGGAAGTTGAGGGCCACGATGGTCAAGTACGTATACGACTTCTCCGAGGGCGACAAGTCCATGAAGGACCTCCTTGGAGGAAAGGGAGCCAATCTCGCCGAGATGACGAAGCTCGGCCTGCCCGTTCCCCCCGGTTTCACGATCACCACCGAGGCGTGCCGAGCATACCTCAAGGAGTCGACGGTTCCGGAGTCGCTTGCCACCGAGGTCACCACCGCCCTGCGCGGCGTCGAGGACCAGATGGGCCGTCACCTGGGAGATCCTACCGACCCGCTCCTTGTCTCCGTGCGAAGCGGCGCGAAGTTCTCCATGCCCGGCATGATGGAAACCGTTTTGAACATCGGCCTCAACGATGAATCCGTTCTCGGCCTCGCGGCCGTTAGCGGTAACGAACGCTTCGCGTGGGACTCCTACCGCCGCCTCATCCAGATGTTCGGCAAGACCGTCCTCGATATCGATGGCGACCTCTTCTCCGACGCCCTTGACAACCTCAAGGCTGAGCGCGGCGTCAACGGCGATACCGAGCTGACCGCCGAGGACCTCAAGGGCCTCGTCGTGACGTTCAAGGGCATCGTCAAGGAACAGACCGGCAACGACTTCCCGCAGGACCCGCGCACCCAGATGGACATGGGTATCGAGGCCGTATTCCGTTCCTGGAACACCGAGCGCGCCCGCATCTACCGCCGTCGTGAGCGCATCCCCCACGACCTGGGCACCGCCGTCAACATCTGCACCATGGTGTTCGGCAACATGGGCGAAAACTCCGGCACCGGCGTGTGCTTCACCCGCGACCCCTCTTCCGGACACTCCGGCGTCTACGGTGACTACCTGGAGAACGCGCAGGGCGAGGACGTCGTCGCGGGTATCCGCAACACCCTGCCCCTGTCCGCCCTGAAGGAAATCAACAAGCCCGTCTACGACGAGCTGCGTGGCATTATGCGCAAGCTGGAGACCCACTACCGCGACATGTGTGACATCGAGTTCACCGTCGAGCGCGGCAAGCTGTGGATGCTCCAGACACGCGTCGGCAAGCGAACCGCCGCCGCCGCTTTCCGGATTGCCACCCAGCTCCTGGGCGAGAAGCTCATCACCCGCGACGAGGCCCTGGGCCGCGTCACGGGCGACCAGCTCACCCAGCTGATGTTCCCGCAGTTCGATGCCAAGGCCGAGAAGGAGCTCATCGCTCGCGGCATGGCCGCCTCCCCGGGTGCCGCCGTCGGCAAGATCGCCTTCAACAACGCCCAGGCCGTCGAGGCCGCCGAGAAGGGCATCAAGACCGTCCTTGTGCGTCGCGAGACCAACCCCGATGACCTGCCCGGCATGGTCGCGGCCGAAGGTGTCCTCACCGCTCGCGGTGGTAAAACCTCGCACGCCGCCGTCGTCGCCCGCGGCATGGGCAAGACCTGCGTGTGCGGTGCCGAAGCTCTCGTCATCGACGCGGCCGCCGGCACCGTCACCATCGGCGACCTCGTGCTGACCGCCGACGACACCATCGCCATCGACGGCCAGACCGGCGAGATCTTCCGCGGCGAGGTCGCGGTCACCGACTCGCCCGTCACCACCTACCTGGCAGATGGCCTCGAGGCCGGTATCGCCGCCGCCGGCGAAGACCAGGGCACCCGCGAGCTCGTCGAAGCCGTCGACAAGCTCCTCGCCCACGCTGACAAGGTTCGCCGCCTGAGCGTGCGCGCCAATGCCGACACCCCCCTCGACTCCAAGCGCGCCATCGACTTCGGCGCAGAGGGCATCGGCCTGTGCCGCACCGAGCACATGTTCCTGGGCGAGCGCCGCCCGCTCGTTGAGCGCGCGATCCTCTCCGCCCCCGAGTCGGACGAGCGTCAGGCGGCGTTCAACGAGCTCGAGAAGCTCCAGAAGCAGGACTTCCTCGCGATGCTCGAGGTCATGGACGGCAAGGCCATGACCGTGCGCCTCATCGACCCGCCGCTCCACGAGTTCATGCCCGCCCTCATCGAGCTCGAGACGAAGGTCGCCGTCGGCAAGGCCACCGGCACCCTCGACCCCGCCGACGAGGCCATGCTCGTCGAGGTGCGTCGCATGCACGAAGAGAACCCCATGCTGGGCCTGCGCGGCGTGCGTCTGGGCATCTACCTGCCCGGCCTGTTCGCCCTGCAGATGCGCGCCCTGTGCGAGGCGGCCGCCGAGCTCGTGGCCCGCGGACTCAACCCGCGTCCCGAGATCATGGTCCCGCTCGTCGGTTCCGTGCGTGAGCTCCAGCTCGTGCGTGAGGAAGGCGAAGGCATTATCGCCTCCGTCGCCGCCGCCCACGGAGTGGACCTGTCCGGCGTCTCCATCGGCGCCATGATCGAGCTGCCGCGCGCCGCCATGACGGCCGAGGACCTGGCCGAGGAAGCCGACTTCTTCTCCTTTGGCACCAACGACCTGACGCAGACCGTGTGGGGCTTCTCGCGCGACGACGTCGAGGGAGTGTTCTTCCCGCAGTACATCGAGGCCGGTATCTTCGGCGTGTCCCCCTTCGAGTCCATCGACGTCCATGGCGTGGGCACCCTGGTCTCTGAGGGCGTGCGCCGCGCCCGCTCCACCAAGCCGAACATCAAGCTCGGAGTGTGTGGCGAGCACGGTGGCGACCCGGCCTCGATCCACTTCTTCCACAACGTGGGTGTCGACTACGTGTCCTGCTCCCCGTTCCGCGTCCCGGTCGCCCGCCTGGAGGCCGGCCGCGCCGCGGTCGAGGATCACGTGGACATGACCGCCTGATGCGTGAGGCGGGCGGTGCCGTCGCGGGTGCCGCTCGCAGAGCGTAGCGACGAGGCCGTGGCCGGGTAACCGGTCGCGGCCTCGTTCCGTTGTGGGTGGGGTTGTGATTCCGCTGGTGTTCCGGGTGCCGGAGGGCTCGGCCGCCCGCGAGGCTGGACGGCCTCGCTTCGTTCGGCGCCGCGCCTCGAAGCCCGCCCGTGCCCTCCGGTCTCTCCGGCGCACTTCATGCCGGTGGCGGTGGGGGTTTTGCAGCATTAGGAGCTGGCTGGGGGCATGTCGCCGGCGTGTCGAGGTTCTAATGACGCCATTTCCCCCGTTTGGTGGCGGTGAGGCAGCGGCTTGAGGCAGTATGGTGCCCAAAGTGCAGACCACCTCGGCGAAATAGGCTGAAAATGGGCCGTTGTGGGTGAGGTGGTCTGCGTTTTGGGCGTAACGGTGTCTTGCGTGGTGTGTTGTTTGCACGTGAACCCCTGAACATGCGTGTTGACCCTTTGATGCGCACGTTAACCCCTAGACATGCATGTGGGCGTGGCTGCCCACGTGCAGGTCATCGGGTTAACGTGCGCAGGCGTAGGGCCGGAGCAGAGGTGTCACGGGTTTTGGCTTGTCGACGGTGGCTGCGCTCAGGGTGCGGACGCTTGTGCGTTGCCCTCGCGGGTGCCGCTCGCCGAGCGTAGCGACGAGGCCGTGGCCGGGTAACCGGTCACGGCCTCGCGTGTTGTAGGTGTCGCTTGTGTGTTGTGCTGGCTGCTCAGGGGGTGACGCCCGTGCTCTGCAGCAGGAAGATCAGGCCCACCATGATCGAGTTGTTGAGAGCGTGGAACGCCCACGAGTAGGCGACGTTCTTCCCTGATTTCACATAGACGAGGGTGAGGGTGATGGAGATCGGCAGGTAGGCCAGCAGGTCCTGCCACTGGTAGCAATGCATGTAGGCGAAGAGAAGGGCGGAGATCGACGCGACGAGCCACGTGGGCGCAAACGCGCTGAGCTTGCCGATGAGGATGTGCCGGTAGAAGACCTCCTCAATCACTGGGACGCCGATGGCCACAAACAAGGAGAACACGATGCTGAGCGCGCCGTCGGACAGGGCGTTCATGATGGCCTGTTGGTTCTGGGCGATCGGCGGATTGGTTCCGTAGATGGCGATGCGCAGCGTGACTTGCACGATCGTGAGGAGAAGCCACAGGCCGGGTAGCAGCGCGATCTTGAGCACCGGTCGTGCGCGGAAGTATGAGAAGGCGGGGAAGAACTCGCGCCCGAAGAACGCCAGCACCATGACCAGGAAGATCGAGTCGAGCACGATGTTGACGGCGGTGATGTTCCACGATTCGGGGATGATCGATGTCGGAATGATGCCGAAGAGGAAGAAGGTTGCGTAGGGGATGCCGAAGATCGCGATCCGCACCCAGTCGGCGCGACTGGGGCGCGCGGGCCGAACGGGGGGCGAGGCCTGGGGAGCATTGTCAGATGCGGTGACAGCGGGCTGGGTGCTCGGTGCTGGCGTTGACTCGGTCGATAGGGGAGTCGTCGGTGTGGAGTTCGCGCTTGGGTTGGTGGGCATGGTGCTGAGGCCGCTTCCTGTTGGCGATGTTGTGTTACGTAGACAGTGTGACAGATTGTGACGGGGTGGCGTAAGACGGTACCGAGGAGTGGTGGATCGCCGCCCGGGAATACCTATGCGGACTCTGTTTGCTGCATCCTCCCTGGCGGGAGCGTGTTTTCATGGCATTGTGTCAGTAAGTTGCTCCAATGGGCCTTTGGTCCCGTGCGGTCGGGGAAGGTGGGCGCTAAACATCATCGTGGCGCGGTCACAGTTTAGGCAAACCTAAAGGTATTACTTTTCACCTGGCCGAGATGTGGCTACGCTCAATGGTAGGAATTCCATCATCCGGGCGGTGCCTCATCGCCGGGGACTCAGGAGGCAAGCGGTGGCAGTGCTTCGTGCTCACGCACACGACGTCAGTCAGCGACTCAGTCGCATCCTTATCGTCGCCGTCATGGCGGCGGTGGCCATCGTGGTCTTTGGCGCACCCTCACGCGCCGCTGACCAGACCTGGAACGACGTGGCCACCACCATCAACGGCCTCCTTGACGAGGGCGTGACCACCTTCAAGTCTGGCGATGCCAAGGGTGGCAAGGACAAGGTCAACGAGGCCTACTACAAGCACTACGAGATCACCGGCATGGAGAAGCAGGTCATGGCCCGCGTCTCCGGCTCGCGCGTCTCCCAGGTTGAGGTTGAGTTCTCCCTCCTGAAGAAGGCCATGACCGACGGCGACGCCGCAGAGGTCGACTCCCACGCGAAGACCCTCAAGCAGTACATGCTGGAAGACGCCGCCTCCCTCGACGGCGTGGCCCCCGGTGCCGGTACCCAGGCCTCGTCGAACGATTACAGCCCCGGCCCCTGGGGCGAGGTCGCCAAGACCATCAACGGCATCCTCGAAGAAGGCGTCGAAGCTTTCAAGTCCGGCGATGCCAAGGGCGGCAAGGACAAGGTCAACGAGGCCTACTACAAGCACTACGAGATTACCGGCATGGAGAAGCAGGTCATGAGCCGCGTCTCCGGCTCGCGCGTCTCCCAGGTGGAGATGGAGTTCTCCCTCCTGAAGAAGGCCATGACCGACGGCGACTCCACCGCGGTTGACGAGCACTACGCGACCCTGTCCAACCTCATCCGCGAGGATGCGAACACCCTCGACGGCTACACCGGCCAGACATCCGCCTCCGGGTCCTCAACCTCTCCGTGGATCGCGCAGTTCCTGCCCTCCCTCCTCGTTATCCTGCGCGAGGGCATGGAAGCGATCCTCGTTGTCGCCGCCGTCCTGGCCTACCTGGCCAAGGCTGGCCACAAGAAGAAGACCCCCGTCGTGTGGGGCGGCGTGGCCTTGGCTCTCGTCCTGTCCGTCGGCCTGGCCTTCCTCTTCAGCTACGTGACCTCCCTGGCGGGAGCGAATCAGGAGCTCCTCGAGGGCTTCGCCGCCCTCTTTGCCGTTGTCATGCTCATCTGGGTGTCGAACTGGATGATCAACAAGTCCTCCAACAAGGCCTGGGACCAGTACATCAAGAAGCAGACGGACGCATCGCTGACCAGCGGCTCCCTGCTGGGACTGGCGTTCATCTCCTTCCTCGCGGTCCTGCGTGAGGGAGCTGAGACTATGCTCTTCTACGTGCCGATCGTGGCGGCTGCGGGCGATAACGTCCGCTACGTGTGGATCGGACTGGCCGTTGGCCTCGTCATCCTGGTCGTCATCTACCTGCTTATCCAGTTCGCAGCGGTTCGAATCCCGCTGCGCCCCTTCTTCACCGTCACCTCGCTGCTGATGGCCTTCATGGCCGTCACGTTCGCGGGTGCGGGAATCGCGGAACTCCAGGAAGCGGACGTCGTGTCTTTGACGCCCGTGAGTGGGTTCCCAACATTGGACCTCTTGGGGATCTACCCCCGAGTGGAGAACTTGGCCGCGCAAGCCATCGTTCTTGTCGTTATCGTCGGCCTGTATCTCTTCGGAAAAGCTCGCCTCTCCCGAGAGGCAGCTGCCCAGTCGCGGGCGAAGGAATGACACCCCTCGAGCGACACTGACCCATCATCAACAAACACGCACAGGAGATCATCACATGAAGCGCTCTCTGTTCCGCGTCGGCGCGGCCCTGGCTACGCTGGCCCTCGCAGGCACACTCGCTGCCTGCTCCGCTCAATCCTCCACCGACTCCAAGCCCTCTGCCGATTCCTCGACCAGCGCCGAGGCGAACGCTCCCGCCCCCGGCGAGGACGCTGGCTTCGAAGAGCAGCCCCTGGGTGACGAGGTCCACGTGGGCCCCCTCGTCGTGGGTGGCGTATACTTCCAGCCCGTCGAGATGGAGCCCCAGGTGGGCACCCCCGCCGCCGATTCCTCGATGCACATTGAGGCCGACATCGCCGCCGCCGTCGACAACAAGCTCGGCTACGGCGCGGGCGACTTCGTGCCCGGCCTGACCGTGGACTACGCGATCAAGGACAAGTCCGGCAACGTCGTCCAGGAAGGCACGCTCATGCCGATGAACGCGTCCGACGGCCCGCACTACGGCCTGAACCTGCCCAAGCTGGACGCCGGCACCTACGACGTGTCCTTCATGATCAAGCCCCCCAGCGTGTGGCTGCTGCACACCGATAAGACCACGGGTGTCGAGGGCCGCTTCTGGACTGAGCCGCTCGTCGCCGAGTTCCCGGATTGGCAGTGGGATCCCACGGCCGTCTCCTGGTGATCGACGATCGCTTGTAGCGGGGCCGAGGCAGTGGTTCTTATCGGGGACCGCTTGCCTCGGCCCCCGCCCCCTGAGGGGACTAGACTCGACACCGTAGTCGCGTGACTTCGGTGAACCTTTATTTCGGGAGGAAAGCCAATGCTTCAGCAGATGAGCGAAGCAACCTTGACGCTGCTGTTGACGATGATCGCTGTCGGTGCCGTCATCCGCTTTATGCCTGCCGCCGGGCGTGGCCGCCGCGGCAAGAAGGCGCGCTCGGCGGCCGTGTGGGTGGGCATCGGTCTGGGCGTGCTCGCCTCCCTGGCCCTGACGATCATCAACATCGAGGCTCCCAAGTCCGTGAACCGCCAGACCGTCGGCCTGGTGACCCTCCCGGTGGGGATTGTCTTCGCGTTGCTGTTCCTCGCGCTCGTCGCCGTGCGTTCGCGTCGTGTGCGCTCCCTCCTGCCCGGCGATGCCGACGACGAGGCCCGGGCGGCCTCGTCGATGGAAACCGCAGTGAGCGGCGATTCCCTCGTGCGTATCGTCGGTGCCCTCTACATCGCGGCCGCCCTGTTCCGCGCCGTCCCCACGGCCATGAACCAGGCCGTCATGATGCTCTCGGGCGGCGTTGAAATCTACTCGACACCGGTCGTGCTCGCCCTGGTCGGCTACGTGCTGGCCTGGGTGCTGGTGTGTTTCGTCGCCTGGGTGTCCTACCGCCTGTGCTCGTGGAACAACCGTGTGTGGCCGGCGGCTTTCATCCTGATCTCCCTGCTGGCCAACCACTCTCTGATGGTTGTGCGTATCCTCAAGGCCAAGCGCTGGATCTCAACCGGCAAGGAAACATGGGCGGTCATGTCGTGGTTCATCAACCACGAGGCGGTGTTCACGATCGCCGCTGGCCTGGCCCTGTGTGCCGTCGTGGTCCTGACCTGGCTGGCCTCGCGCTCCATCCCGACGGCCGGGGCAAACCCGGCCGAGGGCCGTTTGGGCCGCGCGCGCTCGCGCCTCTATAAGTCTATGGCCGGCACCGCAGCCCTCGGCTACCTGTGCGGTGCCCTGCTCATCACCGTCGGCGTCGCCTACGGCAGCCAGGAGATTGAGCTGTCCCCGCCGGAGTCCTTCAGCGTCGTCGACGACCAGGTGAGCGTCAATCTGGCCGACATCTCCGACGGCCACCTGCACCGCTACGAGTACACGACCTCGGGCGGCGTGAAGGTGCGTTTCATCGTCATCCAGAAGTCCGGCTCCGCCTTCGGCGTGGGCCTGGACGCCTGCGAGATTTGCGGTCCCTCGGGCTACTACGAGAAGGACGGCAAGGTCATCTGCAAGCTGTGTGAAGTGGCGATGAACATCGCGACCATCGGTTTTAAGGGCGGCTGTAACCCGATCCCCATCGAATACAAGGTCTCCAACGGCACGCTGACGGTGCCGATCTCGGCTCTCGAGGCATCGGCCTCCATCTTCGCGAAGTAAGGCTCAGGCGTGTTTCTCCGAATGCTCCGCAGTGCGCTCACGAGGCGCGGTAACCGTCACCTGATGATCGCCCTGACCGTCGCGCTGGGCGCGTGCGTGGCCACCTCAATGCTCTCCGTGATGTTCAACGTGGGCGACAAGGTCAACCAGGAACTGAAGTCCTACGGAGCGAACATCGTGGTGCGCCCCCAGGGCGCTGCCCTCCTCGACGACCTGTACAGCACGGGCGAAGCCACCGAGGCGCGCTCCTACCTGCGCGAGGACGAGCTCGGCAACATCAAGACGATCTTCTGGACGTACAACATCCTCGACTTCGCGCCCCTGCTCAGCGTGTCTGCCACCGATGCGTCGGGCGAACACGTCCCCACGACCGGCACCTGGTTTAGCCACAATCTGGCGCTGGCAACCGGCGAGAGCGTCGAAACCGGCCTGGATAAGCTGCGCGGCTGGTGGAGCATCGAGGGCGCGTGGCCCGCGGACGACGACGATAGCGGTGCCCTCGTGGGATCCGCCTACGCGGCCGCACGAGGCCTCGGCGTCGGGGACTCCTTCACGCTCACCCGCGAAGGAATAAGCCGCGACTTCACGGTGCGCGGCATCCTCACCAGCGGCGACGACGCCGACCGCGGCGTGTTCATCCACCTTGCCGCCTCCCAGGCGCTCATGGGCCGCGAGGGCATCGTCGGCAGCGTCGAGGTATCCGCCCTGACGACGCCGGACAATGACCTGGCGCGCAAGGCGGCGAAGAACCCGAACTCGCTGAGCGTATCCGAGAAGGAAACCTGGTACTGCACCGCCTACGTCTCCTCCATCGCCTTCCAGATCGAGGAAGTCATGACGGACTCTGTGGCCCGCCCGGTCCGCCAGGTCGCCCAGTCCGAAGGCGTCATCCTGGAAAAGACCCAGCTGCTCATGGTCCTCGTGACCGTCCTGGCGCTCATCGCCTCGGCCCTGGCCATTGCGAACCTGGTGACCGCAGGCGTCATGGAGCGTTCCAGCGAAATCGGCCTCATGAAGGCCGTGGGTGCCAAAGACAAGCAAATCATCGCCCTGTTCCTGACCGAAACGGTCATCGTCGGCCTGGTCGGCGGTGCCCTCGGCTACGGCGGAGGCCTCGCCCTCGCGCAGGCGATCGGATACATGGTTTTTGGCTCCTCCATCGCCTTCGTGCCCGTCGTCGTTGGCCTCGTCGCAGTCCTCGTCGTCCTCGTCGTCCTGGGAGCATCCATCCCGGCGATCCGCTACCTGCTGCGCCTCAACGCGGCGGAAGTCCTGCACGGAAGGTGACGCCCATGTCCAGACGAGCAATGTTCTGGCGGATGGTCACCTCCTCCATCCTGCGCCGCCGTTCCCGCGTTCTCATCGCGGTCCTCGCCGTCGCCATCGGTGCGACCACGCTGTCCGGCCTCGTCACGATCGCCGTCGACGTCCCGGCCCAGCTGGCCCGCGAGATCCGCTCCTACGGTGCCAACCTGGTCGTTACCCCCGCCGGGGACGTGCCCATCACGGACGAGGCCGTGGCTGCCGCGACCGCTCAGATTCCCGCGACCGCACTGGTCGGTTCCGCGGCCTTTGACTACGAGACGGTCACGATTAACGACCAGCCCTACGTTGCAGGCGGTGCCGACCTGGAGGCCGTGCACGCCATGAACCCCTACTGGTTCGTCGACGGGCAGTGGCCTGCGGCAAGCGGACAGGTCCTCGTGGGCGAGCAGATCGCCTCGACCATCGACGTGAAGGCCGGGGATGCGATCACGGTGAGCCAGTTGGACACCGGTGCCTCCTCCAAGGGCGCGCACGTCCAGTCCGGAGACGCTGACGCGACCCTCAAGGTTGATCCACGCACCGTCACCCTGACCGTGTCCGGCATCCTCAAGACCGGCGGCAACGAGGACGGCTACGTGTACATGTCCAGCCAGGACATGAGCGCGCTCACTGGCCAGAGTGACACCGTGTCGCTCGCCGAGTACTCGATCGCCCTCGAGGGTGATGAGCTCGCCGCCATCGCCGACGCGATGAACGCCGCGAACCCCGACATTCACGCGCAGACGGTGCGACGCCTCGCCCAGTCCGACACGGGCGTGCTCACTATGCTGCGATCCCTTCTGGTCGTCATCACCGTCATCGTGCTGGCGCTGACCATGATCGGCGTGTCCACCACGATGATCGCCGTCGTCACCGAGCGACGCAACGAGATCGGCCTGCGCAAGGCGCTGGGTGCCACCGCCCGATCCATCACCCGCGAGTTCATGGGTGAGGGCGTCATGCTCGGCCTCATCGGAGGCATCCTGGGGGCCGGGGCCGGTTACGGCCTCGCCGTCCTCATCTCCACCTCCGTCTTCCACCGGAGCATTTCGCTGCACCCCGTGATCCTCCTCGGCACGGTCGCCTGCTCGATCCTCATCGCCGTCCTCGCCTGTCTCCCGCCCGTGCGCCGCGCACTGGCCGTCGACCCCGCGCTCGTGCTGCGCGGAGAATGAGAGTCACCATGACCAGCCCCGACACCACCACCGCCGCGACAGAGCCGAACGAGACCATTGGCGCCTCGTCCTCCACGGACGCCCTGCTCACCCTCGACGGCGTCTCCAAGATCTACGGAGACCTGCACGCCCTCGACGACGTGTCGCTGGAGATCCCGCGCGGCCAGTGGGTCTCCATCGTCGGCCCTTCCGGCTCCGGCAAGACGACCCTCATGAACATCGTCGGTGCCATGGACACCGCCACCAAGGGCACCGTCATGCTCGACGGGCACGACATCTCCGATCTGACGGCCGACGAGCTCACCGAGGTGCGCTGCCGCACCATCGGCCTCGTCTTCCAGCAGTTCCACCTGATCGGCCACCTGACGGCCCTCGAGAACGTCATGGTTGCCCAGTACTACCACTCGATGCCCGACGAGAAAGAAGCCCTCGAGGCCCTCGACCGCGTCGGCCTCGCCGACCGCGCCACCCACCTGCCCCGCCAGCTCTCCGGCGGCGAGCAGCAGCGCGTGTGCGTGGCCCGCGCCCTCATCAACTACCCCAAGCTGGTCCTCGCCGACGAGCCTACCGGCAACCTGGACGAAACCAACGAGGAGATCGTCCTCGACCTGTTCAACCAGCTCCACCAGGAGGGCACGACCCTCATGGTCGTCACCCACGACGCGCTCGTCGCCGAACAGGGCCAGCGCGAGATCCGACTCGACCACGGTAAGGTCGTGAAAGAAACCTGGCACAACCACGATTGCGAACAGCGCGCCTCCGGGCTCATCGTGCCCGGTCGCGACGGCAGCGCGCGCAGCGGAAAGGACAAGGTGCGATGATCACGCCCACCACTGTTGAGAGCCGATCCCGTTGGGCGGCGCCGGCCTCGTACGCGGTCCTCGGGGCCCTCGGTGCGACCATCCTGGCAGCGTGCACGCCCTCTACCGGCCTGGACATGACCAAGCCCATGAGCGACGGTACGTGGACCGCCCAGTCCAACGCCGACGACCAGGGCTCCATCGGCACCATCACCATCACCGTCGAGGGCGGACGCATCACCGCCACCTCCTACGAGACGACGCTGGCCGACGGCACGGACAAGGGTGCCGACTACGGCAAGAGCTCGTCGGGCGAAGTCTTCAACGAGGACTACTACAAGAAGGCCCAGGCCGCCGTCGCCTCCTATCAGGAGTACTCCGAGAACCTCACCCAGGTCGGCGACCCCGCCAAGGTCGACGTCATCACCGGCGCGACCGTCGCCCACCAGCAGTTCGTACAGGCCGCCATCCGCGCCATCGCCGCCGCCCAGGGCGTGTCCCCCGACGGTGCCGACGACATCAACATCCCGGGCCTGAACGACGCCACCAAAGACGGCGAACTCGACAAGGACCTCGGAGGCTCCGACGGCTGAGCCGATCCCCGTGGCGGGGGCCGACGTCGCGCGGGACGAGGCTGGAGTGCCTCACCCGACCCACGTCGCGGCACACCTCCGTGCCGCTGAATCCAACGCGTCCGCCCGCGGCTCAAGCGCCCAGGATGTTGCTTCAACCGTCGACCCTGCTGCGGCCCCTGCTGCGTCACCGTCCGATGCGCAGGCCTGCCTCGCAGCTCCGCCGATGTGGCGTTCGTCCTTCCCCGCGATGGGTACCCGCGTCGACATCATCGGCTGGGGCGGGGACGGCATGTCGATCGTCAACGCCGTCGTCGAGGTTGTGGCGCGCCACGAGGACATGTGGAGCGTGTTTCGGCCAACCTCAGAAATCTCGCGCCTCAATGCCTCCTTCGACGATGCTCACCTCGATGAAACGCCGCTGCCCGCGCGGGCGTTCAGTGATGTTATTGACAACGCCTCATCGTCGCCCGCCCGCATCCCCGCGGCCCGTGCGGATGTCGGCGAGAATACCAACGTGGCGGATACCGCGGTCGATTGCCCGCCACCATCCCACGACGGAGACGCGCGCGCTCAGACCGGACCCGGCCTCGTCGTGAGCGAAGAAACGGACCGTCTGCTGCGATGCTCTCTGGTGCTCGCGGAGGCGACAGGGGGCGCGTTTAACCCGCTGATCGGCCCGCTTGTGGCCGCGTGGGATGTGAAGTCCATGCGGGCAGCGTACGTCGCGGGATCCCCGATGCCGCCAGCGCCCGACACGACGGCTATTCAGGCGGCGATGACTGCCTCGTCTCTCGAATGCCTCACGCGCATCGGTGAGCGACGATGGGCGCTGCGTGCGCCAATTGCTGACGTCGATCCTGCGCGCGAAGGTGGCACCGGACTCTTCCTCAGGCACCCCCGCGCTGCCCGCGCCAGAGCTGATTCAGAAGCTCGATCCGTGGACACTTGGCATGAGCGAGACGACCGTGTCTCGAGCAGATTTTTTGGCTCGGCAATCGACTCGGATACGGGCGCGTCTACTGCGCCGAGCTCCCCGACATCCGGCGATAACTTGTCGCGGCCGCGCGTGGACCTGGGTGGCATCGCAAAGGGTTACACGGCGGACGCGTGCCGAGACCTCGCGGTGAGCTTGGGGGCCCGCGGCGTCCTCGTATCCGTGGGAACGTCCTCGGTATCCGTGTACGGTACCCGCTCTGATGGGACCCCCTGGCGTGCCGGGATGCGAGACCCGAATGGTTCGCCCACCCGTGTCGCCGATGTCGTTGAGTTGCCCGCCGACGGCATGGCATCCCTGTCGACCTCGGGCGACAACCTTGGCCCGCTCGGTGGGCTGGTGCGCCGCGGCGATCGAGACGGTGGCGGCGGAGAGTCTGCTGGGTTAGATGCGGCTGGTGCCCCAGCTCCTGAAGCTTCCGTTGAGTCGGCGCCGGCCTCGCGTGTCGTCGGGGATGCTCCTACTGCGTCAGACGCTGCCGGTTCTGGCATCACGGCGTCTGCGGCCCCGCGTGATCTGTCCCCCGCTGCGCTAACTGATGGCCTCGTCTTCGCGTCGGGTGCGTGTGAAACGTTGCGTGAAACAAGCGAGATAGGCGCACGCCTGCTCACCCACCACATCATCGACCCGCGCACGGGATGCTCGGCACGCTCCGGCGTGCGACAGGTCAGCGTCGTGGCGACGTCAGGGGTGCTAGCAGAGGCACTGTCCACGGCGCTGCTCGTCGATCCGTCAATCGATGTGGCAGAAGTCGTCGCCCGATGGTCCCGAGACAGTGGCACCCCGGCCTCCGCGCGAGTCGTCAGCCTGGTTGGGGTGGCGCAAGGTTGACGTTCAGGAACGAGGCGCTTTAGTCAGAGTCTGGGGGGACAGAGTCTGTGGATCGATCAACCCGGCTTACTTGGCGGGAGTGATGTCGCGCTGCCGCGCGCATCCCAGGCTCCTAAGGGTGTGATGGTTTCTGCTTGTTGCTGTTGCTGTTGCCGTTGCCGTTGCTGTTGGTTCTTCGGCGTTTGCTACGTGGAGGAAGCTGCGACAGCTGGATGCAATCGCGTCGTGCCTGACGGTCTCGTAACGCTCGGATGGTTGTGACACTGCGACACCAGTTTTGAATGCGGCAACAGCCGCTCTAAGTAACATCGGTTGGTCGCGTGCCGGTGGACAGGATGCTGGGCGGCGGCGGTTACGATGCCGCGATCTCCGGTTGGTCGCGTGCCGGTGGACAGGATGCCAGGGCTGATGCTGAGGTCGGAAGCAATAGCTCCCGCCCCGATCATCGAGTGTTCGGGAGTTGTCATCGTTGCATATTCGCCGTCGCTCGGGGCACAAGTCGCTCGGAAGGCATCCGTTGCGGTGCCCTGCACCTATTGTGGGGCGCTGCATCCGTTGCGTGGCGCTGCACCCGTTGTGGGGCGCTGCACCCGAACAGAAGGGGTGTAATGCCGACGGATCGGGTGCACTGCTGCTTGTGTTGCGGCTGTTGTGGTGGTGTGTTGCGCTCCGTTGTCGGCCACTGCTCCCGTTGGAGTGCTGTGTGGCGGTTGGCGCTTGATTGCGCGCTGTCCCGTTGGAGTGCTGTGTGGCCGTGTGCCTGTTGTGGTTCGCTGTACCTGTTGTGGGGCGCTGCATCCGTTGCGTGGCGCTGCACCCGTTGTGGGGCGCTGCACCCGAACAGAAGGGGTGTAATGCCGACGGATCGGGTGCACTGCTGCTTGTGTTGCGGCTGTTGTGGTGGTGTGTTGCGCTCCGTTGTGGGCCACTGCTCCCGTTGGAGTGCTGTGTGGCCGTGTGCCTGTTGTGGTTCGCTGTACCTGTTGTGGGGCGCTGCACCCGTTACGTAGCGCTGCACCCGAACAGAAGGGGTGTAATGCCGACGGATCGGGTGTAGCGCAGTCTCGAACACGTAAAGGCGCGGTCAGTGTAGGGGAGAGCGTATCTAACTGCGACGAGGATAGGAACGCAATACGCTCTTTCCACAGCCCCTTGTTGGTGTTGTCGGTTATCCACAGCGGGTGATTGTGTTGATGAAACGGGCGTGTGAGGCTGCAAGAATCCACATATGAACAGCCACCAATTGACAGTAATTCGTTCCTCGGACGGGTTCCGAATGGCCCATGCGGAAAAGGAATCAGATGCTTGCTTGCACGTGATGCGGGGGTACTACGTTCGAGTTGAAGATCAGCGTCTTCTTGAGACTCCATGGAGTACTTGGACAACAGTGGCGCGAGCGCGCCTCCTCGCTGTTCACGCGTCAGGGAGTGGGGATCGAGTATTTGTTGGGGCAAGCTCACTCGCCTGTCGAGGCATCCCTCTGTGGGAGGCGAATCCGGACGTATTTGTTTGGGCTCATACTCGCCGCGGCAGCAAGCCTCTGCGACTGATTCGTGCCGCAGGCTTTCACGTGCCCGCAGTTTCGGTGCGATGGTCTGTTATTCCTCCGCTAGAGAGAGAAGTGCAGGCTGTTGGAGGTGTCCTAGCTGAAGGCGTCATAGGTGCTGCGGTGCGAATGGCTTGCTGGTCAGAGAACCTGAGTGCATTTGTTGGGATCTGTATGGTGCTGCATAGGCAGTCGTCGTTTTCCCCCTTTTCGCAGGAAGAATGTCGTCGCCGGGCGGATGGAGTCAAGTCGCAGATGCTGGGTAGGCTGGCCGAGTGGCACCAACGACAAGGCAACATACCGTCACAGCGCGCTGAAGCCATTATTCGAGCCGCTGATCCTGGATGCGAGAATCCGGCTGAGGCTGCCTTGCTGTGGGTATTGAAGACTGTTTGTTCATTCGATGCGGTCACTCAGCATGAGGTCGTCGTCAATGGGCGGCGCTACTTCGTAGACATCGCGCTTCCTGGCCTCATGATCATCTTTGAGTTCGATGGGATTGGCAAGCTTGGAATGACTGACGCTGAGTTTTCTGAGGCGAAACGCGAATGGATCCAACGCGAGAACGACCTGCGCAGCGCCGGATGGAGGATCTACAGGGTTTCGTGGCCGGACTATGAGGACATGAACAGACTGAGAGCGTGGGTGGCTGAGCTGTTGATGCCGTACCAAGCATCGATCCCTGCGTCGGCTCAGAGGTTGTGGGCGGAGCCCACGCAGGCCTGCGACGGTCCGAATCGGCGTTTTCACACGGCTGGATGGCGGCGTTGAGCGTAGGCGACCGACACTTGATCGGAGGAGTCGCGCGTGTTGCATGCTGCGCAGGTTGGAGGACCCGCTGGTTGTGTGGCGTCTAGGTTCTAGTGGTGGTTACAACGGATCTTGGTGAAGGAGCTCGTTGTGGCTAGTCTTGGTCGCGTATTTCAGGGGGGTGGTGTGCGTGTTAAGGGCGAGCAACCGCCGTGGGGTGCTGCACCCGTTGTGTGGTGCTGCACCTGTTGTGTGGCGCTGCACCCGAACAGAAGGGGTGTAGTGCTTACGGATCGGGTGTACTGCTGCTTCTGTTGCGGCTGTTGTGGTGGTGTGTGGTGGCGTGTTGTGCTCCGTTGTGGGCCGGTGTTCCCGTTGGGGTTTCGTGCCGTGGTGCACCCGTTGTGTAGCGCTGCACCTGTTGTGTGGCGCTGCACCCATTACGTAGCGCTGCACCCATTACGTAGCGCTGCACCCGTTACGTAGCGCTGAACCTGTTGCGGGGCGCTGCACCCGAACAGAAGGGGTGTAGTGCTTACGGATCGGGTGTACTGCTGCTTGTGTTGCGGCTGTTGTGGTGGTGTGTGGTGGCGTGTGGTGGCGTGTTGTGCTCCGTTGTGGGCCGGTGTTCCCGTTGGGGTTTCGTGCCGTGGTGCACCCGTTGTGTAGCGCTACACCCGTTGTGTAGCGCTGCACCCGAACAGAAGGGGTGTAATGCCGACGGATCGGGTGCAGCTCCCTTGAAAACAAGTGCTATCGAGGCAGTCTATTGACAAACGACAAATGATGAAGGACGCACATCCCTCGACGCTCGACGATTGCTGTCGGGCGGCTGCGGCGTGGTGTTTCGTTTGGTTGAGTAGTCTGCGACGTGTGTTGGTGGGATGCTGAGTGCCGGGTTTTGGCGCGGATTTCCGCGCCGATTGCGCATCAGTAGGAGGCGGCGCCCGTGTCGCCTCCGGGGTGGTTACGGGGAGGCTCAGGTACTTGTGCGGTGACCTCACTGCCGTTGATCGTCACGTCGCCGTTGATGACGAGGCTCGGTTCCGGCGGGAAGAGCCTGGCCATCGTTGACTGACGTTTCAACCACGCGACGATCGCCAGGACGATCCCGATGGCGATATAGATGATGTGTTGAACCGTGGGGTTGTCGGCCAGGCGCGGGGCGATCTCGTCGGCTATCTTCAGGACGAGGCCAAGCATGATGACGAGGCTGGAAGCGACGACGAAGGGGAAGCTGACGATCTTGTAGGTGTGGGCCGACCTCAGGTAGAGCCACCTATTGAGGGCGTGGTATCCGAATCCGGCGGCCATCATCGCCAGGGTTGCCCAGATGTAGTGGGCTTGCCTGGTCGAGGTGAGCCACCACATGTGATCGACGGTGAAGGTGCCGACCGCGCCGATGATGAGGAGGTAGTCGGGGGAGAAGAGGAGCCACAGGACGAGCTTCTTGTAGTACCAGATGGCGAAGAGGACCACCAGCCACAGCAGCACGGCGACGAAGAAATACATGCTTGCATTGTACCTGACCGATTGGTATGAGCGCTGCGTTTTCCGTCCTGTCAGGTCGGTGGATAGAACTGTTCTCAGCTGTTGAGAGAGAAAGTCCGAAGCTTGTCACTCCAGGGTAGGAAGGTGCAACGCTTGTCACCGCGTGCCTAGCGCGGCGCCAGCCACGCCACAGGTGATGCTCGCACAGATCCAGTTCTGACACCGCGACGCCTAGCGCGGCGCCAGCAGCGTCGCCAGGTGGATGCCACCGCGGTCCGCCAGCTGTGCGGCTTGGGTGCGGCACGAGAAGCCGTCCGCCAGGTACACGGCCTCCGGATGTGCTGACAACGTGGGTAGCAGTGAGTGTGATGCGACCGCGACCGACAGATCGTAGTGGCCCGCCTCCATGCCAAAGTTGCCGGCTAGGCCGCAGCAGCCCTCGAGGCGTGTGACGCGCGCTCCCAACGACTCGAGCAGCGCCTGGTCCGTGTCCCACCCCATGACGGAGTAGTGGTGGCAGTGCGGCTGCGCGACGATCTCGACGCCCTCCAGGCTCGGCAGGCGACGGGCGGATGCGGGAACCGCCGACAGCACCTCCGCAAGGGTGTGGGTCGCCCCTGCCACGAGCACCGAACGCGGGTCGTCGGGCAGCAGGTCCGACAGGTCGTCGCGCAGCACCGCCGTGCACGATGGCTCGACGCCGACGATCGGGATTCCCGCCGCAGCGAAAGGGGCGAGTGTACCGAGAAGTGACGTGAGGTGCTTCTTGGCCCCCGTCAGCTGACCCGTTGTGATCCACGTGAGCCCGCAGCACGCATCCGGCGCGACGATCACAGCGAAACCGTTGGCCTCAAGTACGTCGACTACTGCGCGCGCACCCGTGTCGTCCAGGGTCTGGCTAAACGAGTCCGCCCACACGAGCGCGTACGGCCGCCCGCCGGGATCGCGCGGGCCGGTCAGGATCGGGGAATCCGGCAGCGACGAGGCAGTGGCCGCCTCGCGCTCGCGGGCTGAGTCAGACCAGGCAGGGGTGTTGCCGTGCTCGCGGGCAGAGGTGCCGGGGTCAGAATGGGAAGGGACGGACGTGGCGAGCAGTGACCGGCGCCGAGCCCACGCGTTGAAGGTGCCGGACTGGAGGTCGGGCATGCCGCGGCGAGGGTCGAGGCCAATGATGCGGAAGGCCATGGACCGCAGCGGTGCTACTGACATGAGTGCGTTCGCGACGGCGGCCAGCCCGGGCACGCGAGCGGTGACGCGGGTGAGGCGCGGTAGCCAGCCGAGCGTGTAGTGGCTGAGGGGACGCGGGCGTCCTCGGTAGGTGCGGAAGAGGGCCTCGGAGCGGTAGCGGGCCATGTCGACGCCGGCGGGGCAGTCGGCCGAGCAGGCTTTGCAGGCTAGACACAGGTCGAGGGCTTCGAGGACCTCGGGGGAGTCGATGGCCTTCACGAGCTGCGAGTTTGCGGCCTCCTGGAGGATGCGAGCGCGGCCTCGGGTCACGTCCTTCTCGTCGCGCGTGGCCAGGTAGGACGGGCACATGAAGGTTCCCGATACTCCCGCTCGGCACTTGCCCACGCCGGTGCAGCGGTGGACGGCGGCCGTGAAGTCGCCGCCGTCGTGGGTGAACGCAAATCCGCCGTCCGCGGGCATCGGTCGGGCGGACACTCGTCGCAGGTTGCGATCGAGAGGATCGACGCCTGGCTGCAGCTCTACGGAATTCCCGGCGAAACCGGAAGCGCGCGCCTTCGAGCGGGAAGCGGCCTCGGCCTCGTCCATGGGTGCGGCGAGGACTCCCGGGTTGAGGAGGTTGCCCGGGTCAAAGACGTGCTTGACGCGCGCGAAGAGGTCGAGCATCTCGGGGGAGTACATGAAGCGCAGGAGCTCGCCGCGGGCGCGGCCGTCGCCGTGCTCGCCGGAAACGGAGCCTCCGTGCGCGGCGCAGATACGGGCCGCGGACTGTAGGAATGCGCGCGAGTGGGCGACGCCCTCGGGGGTCTCGAGGGGCATGGAGAGGCGCACGTGTACGCAGCCGTCGCCAAAGTGACCGTAGAGGAGGCCGTCGATGTCGAACTCTTCCATGAGGGCGGTGAAGTCCCGGAGGTAGTCCCCGAGTTTTTCGGGTGGGACGGCAGCGTCCTCGAAGCCGGGCCAGGCCTGCTGGTCGCCGCCGCCCGCGCCGTCTGGGGGCGTGCGTCCGCCCAGGCCCGCACCGTCCGCGCGGATCCTCCACAGCGCCGAGGCCTGCGTGCCCGGCGGGTACACGACCGTATCGACGGCGGCCGAGTCGGCGCATAGGGTGCGTGCGCGCTCGAGGGTGACCTCCAGGTCCTCGCCGGGGGCACCGACCTCGACGAGGAGCCAGCCGTCGCCCTCGGGCAGGGCGGGGACGGCACCTGGCCCCTTGTGTGCGCGTACGACGTCGACGAGGCGGCGGTCCATGCCTTCCACGGCGAGGGGCGAGTGGGCGAGCAGCGCGGGCACGTCGTCGGCCGCGTCGATCATGGAGTGGTAGCCGAGGGCCGCCAGGACCGGTGCCTCGGGCAGGGGGACGAGGCGCACGGTGATGGACAGGATGAGGACGAGCGTTCCCTCGGTGCCCGCGAGCATAGCGGCGAGGTTGCGCCCTCCTTCGGGGGTGAGGTGCTCGAGGGAGTAGCCGGAGACCTGGCGCTTGAATCGGCCGAGTTCGGTGCGGATGGGGGCCAGGTTTGAGTCGATGAGCGAGGCTAGTCCCGGCACGTCGCTGAGTGCGCCGTCGTGTCTGGTCGTGGCCGTGAAGCGCCGCCCCTGTCCGTCGACGCAGTCCAGGGACACGATGTTGTCGCAGGTGCGCCCCCATGCGGTCGCGTGTGGGCCGCAGGCGTTGTTGGCGACCATGCCGGCGATTGTCGCGCGGTTCTGGGAGGAGGGGTCAGGGCCGAAGCGCAGCCCGTGCGTGCCCGCGGCTGCCTGCAGGGTGGAGCCGACGCAGCCGGGCTCGACGGTGGCGGTGCGTGCCTTGGGGTCGATCGAGATGACGCGGTTCATGTGGCGCGAGAAATCGAGGACGAGGCCGGGGCCGATCGCATTGGATGCGCAGGAGGTGCCGCCGCCTCGGGCGGTGAGGGGGACGCCGTGGGCGCGGGCGAGGTCGAAGGCCGCGATCGCCTGCTCAGGCGTGCGGGGGAACGCGACGGCCAAGGGCGGGATGCGCGTGAGACCGGCGTCGGAGGAATAGCGCGCTCGCGTGCCTCTCGAGGAGTCGACGTCGATCAGTGTGCGCAGGTCCGTCAGGAAGCTCTCGCTCATGAGGCCAGTGTGTCACGATGGCGCGGCAGCGGCCCGGGGTATCCGGTGTGCGGATGGTTGATCGCAATGGTGGCTTGGGCGGATGCTGGCGTGGAGGGGTCGTGGGCGATTGACGAGGGAGAGGGCCGCGGCATCTCGATGCGTGCGGCCCTCTAATTAGGCGGGTTCCGGGTCGTCACGGAAGAGATTTGGGAAAGGTGTCACGGGGACGGGCATGCGCTCGACGGGAGGGAAGTGAGGGCTGACTGTCTGGTCAGAATGTGGGTACATGCGCGGCCATGAGTGAGCGTCCAGGCGGTAGGGGGATAATTCGCGGCGAGTCTCCTCGGAAGCCGGAACTCGTGGTTCTGGTGCCGAGTATTCAACGATGCGCAGGTCTTTTCTGCCCATTGTTCGCCACCCTGTCTGTTGCTGATAACCTGATGCGCAGTAGTCTAACCGCTTGGAAGATGATCTGTCATCCGTTCCGTGCGCAACACAAGGTATCCTACACGACATTGGTCCTATGTAGGCAGGGAAACGAGAATAGTTGCTCAGAACATGTCAGTGGCCAGTCTTGTCGCTTGTGCGGGCTTCTTTGATGGCCGCCCACTCCTCATCGGTGGTTGGCTTGGAGCCGGCGACAATGTTGGCAAAGTCCTGCGACGTGCGGGTGCCTTCGTGGAAGTAGGCCATGTGGTGGTCCAAGGCGTGCTGAAAGCGATGGACGATCGCTCCCAATGGATTCTTACCCTTAGGGTCGACGAAAGGCGGTACGTATTTTGCCGAATCTGTGACGTCGCCGCTCAGATGGGTGATTCCGTCGAGGTAGCGGGGGTCGCTGCCGTATCCGCTTGAGGTATATGGATTGAGATTCTGAACGGAATCGGATCGCGGGATGGCAGAAACGTAGACGTTATCCGGTGGTACGTTGTAGGCGTCGATAGTGTCAGCGCCAGCACCGGGGGAGCCTGCCATTATGAAGCGGTCGACAGTACCGGGAGCAACGAGGGTCATTGATCTGCCGGATGTGGTTGAGCCGTAAGAGTGTCCGATAAGGGTGTTGGTGAACGCGTGGCCGTTGGCATTTGCGCTCGCCCGCAGCCCCTCCTCGAAGCGGGCTAGCTTGGGGGCTCCGCGTTCGGCATAACCGATGTCCGCCGCCTGGACGATGTCTACTCCGGAGTTCTTCGGCGCCACGTAGCCGAGATAGGAGATCGTCGCGACGTTTCCTGGGTCGACTCCCGCATAGGCGGTCTGTTGTCTTAGGCGATCGTTGAAATCCATGTAGTATCCGAGGTCTCCACGCACGTTTGTGCCGATGCCGGGGACGGTGGTTGATACGTGGGTCGCTGTGTCGGGATTGCCGGAGGAGACGATCGCGGTCGTGCGCTTGTACTTCTCGTCGTAGTTGAAGTCGAGCAGGTAGGCGGGGGCGTGGCCCTTCTTATAGCGCTCTAAATTGTTGGTTTGCGTGTCGATGGCGAGCAGGTCATGGTAGGCCTCCTTCGCAATGTCAAGACGTTGTTTCGCTTGTTGGAGCTTGCCGTCGGGAAGGTGGTTCAAACTGGCTGGCGCGTTGGGGGTGCCCTTCTTTGCGGCACTTGTCTCGTCGGCGAGCGCCTTGTTGTATTCGCGCTGTGCCTTATCGGCTTCTTCTTTTGCTTTTTCAAGCGCGCCTTTTTGATAGTCACCGTGGGCGTCCGTGTAGCCGTTGAGTGCATGCCTGTTGGCCCTGTCTCGGGCAGAAGCCGGGAGGCCGTCGAGGTGGCGAACCTCGTCTGGGCAGTGGTCGATGAGGTGCTTCTGCTGCGTCTCGGGTAGTGAGTTCCACCAGGCGGCAACCTGGGAGGGTGTCCAATCCTTCTTTGGGTGGTCGGGAACGCCGGCGACTTTGTTGTCTTTCTTGTCCCCGTCGGTGTAGGTGTCGGTGTTGATGTCGCTGAGCGCGTGATAGAGATCCGTGTCGACCTGGTCGGCTTGCTTGATGACGTCCTTGATCCCCTGCTCAAGGGCGTACTTTGCTGAAGAGGTTCCACCGCGCTGTGTCTTTGATCCGTCTCCGACGACGCTGCCGTCATTGAGGATCGTGCAGTCGTTCGTCTCGGCGTAAGCCTGTAGGGCGTTGATGTTCGCCATGACGGTCGCGACCCCGTCGCGTGCGCCTTCGATGGCGATGAGAGCACCGTTGACGTTGGTGAGCGCGCGCTCAAGCGATGCGAGGTTCGAGATGGTCGTCGCGCGCATGGCCGTGACGGCGTTGCCCTGCGACTGGACCGCCTGCAGTGCCCCCTCGCCCTGTTCGTAGGCGCTGCGAAGGCCGCTACTTGCCTCGAGGAGGTCGCTCCCGATGGAGTCAAGGGGGCCTGTCTCCCATTCGAGGATGTCTGCCCATGAGATCGCCATGCTTTACTCTCCCTTCGCGGGGCCGACGGGCGGGCAGGGTTCGGGTGTGCTCGCCATGATGTGTTGGAGTGACTGCTGGTTGATGTCTTCGGTCGCTTGGAACTCGGTGGCTGCTGCCTGAACGTTGTCCGCGAGTCCCTCGAGGGAGGTCTTCAAGGCTGTCAGCTGGTCCTCCATGTGCTCGCCCGCGTATTGGGCCTGCTTATAGGCCGATCCTCCCGGCATGGCCGACTGCACCTGGGACAGGTTGAGGGGCAGTGTCGTGTAGGTTGCGATGCTCGCGGAAAGTTCGCGCAGCTCAGTGGAGAACTTTTCGAGGTCGCCTTGGCGGATGTCGAGGTCGGGCATCGGAGTTGTGTCCTGGAGTCGAATGTGTGCGTTACTGGTCCACTATTCTACCGACTTGAAGGAGCGTGGTAGCTGCGGGTTCATGCGGTGAGATGGCAGGCGAATGCGTCTTGTTCGCACGCATGATTACGTGGTATCTGTCGCAATGTCCCCGTGTCACCCGAGTTTCTTTTGGAACGTATGAAACAATGGCCACGAGCGCCCCATACACGTGAAGGAAAGAGCGATGGCCCTGTTTGAGTTCGAGGATGGTCACCTCGTACCCGCTCAATTTGGATACCCGGTCGCCCAAGACCTGGGCCCCGACCTCGTCGACGCTATCTGCGCGCAGGTCCTGCAGATCGTCTCGCGGCCGCTGTTCCCCGTGACCTGGCGTGATATGACAGGTCAGGGGGACGAGGAGGCACCTCGCCTGACGGCCCTCGACGTGACCGGACAGATCGTCTCTGTCGAAATCCTCAAAGAACTCGACTCGGAGGCCCTGATTACCTCTCTGTCGCGCCTAGCTGAGGTCGCCTCAATCTCCTGGTCGGACCTGGCTGCTGAGTACCCCTCGGGGTCCGATGGATTCCTCGCCGGTTGGGCGCAATTCCGCGACTCGATGCCTCCGGCGGTGGGGCCTGGCCCGCGACTGATCATCGTCGCGGGTGAGATCGCCCCCTCGGTGCGCCCGGCTCTGTCCATCCTGGCGACGTCCGGCGTCGAGGTGCACCTCATGAACCTGCGCCAGATGTCGAACGGACGTCTCTTCCTGGACGTGAACGCGGTGGGTCCGCGCCTGTACGGCCACGCCCCGCAGCTTCTTGCCTCCGCGCCCGCGCCCGAGATCGTGGCACCCGCAGATGACACCGTCGAGGAAGTCTCCTCCAAGGCAAGTGTGATCCCCGCGCCCGCCGCGGAGACTCCGGGCGAGGAGGATGCGGAGACTCCCACGACTCGCCCCACGCCCAAGGTTGCCCCGCACCTGCGCGGCGTCTCGCGCTACCCGATGGACGAAGAGCCCCCGCCCCCATACAAGCCTGCAGATAAGGATGCGGCGGATGAGGAGCCTTCCGATGAGAGCGCAGAGATCGAGCCGGACGAATGGGTCGACGAGTCCTACGCCCCCGAGCGCGACGAGCGCATCGACGATCCTGAGGATAGGGATGAGTCCGAGGATACGCATGCGTCCGAGGATACCGAGGCTGAGATGGATGCCGAGCGCGAAGCCGCCCGCGAGCACGCCGAAGATTCTGAGGACGAGCGCACCTCCGACGAGGGCAGCCTCGATGCGGACGACGCTCACGACCACGATGCCCGTGAGCACGACGAGGCCGTGGACGCTTCGACGGACGACAATGATCAGGTGGGCGAGCAGGGGGAGACCGAGACTGGTCAGCGTGTCGAGTCCGAGGCCAACCCCGTCGAAAACGCCGAGGACGTCGACGATGCCGAACTGGTCGACGAGCTGATCGATCGCGAGAACGCGCCTGCGGCTGAGTCGGTCGCTGCTGAGCGGTCCCCCGAGGCGGCTGACGTCACCGAAGGGCAGGAGAACTCCGAGGCCGAGAAGCCTCGCTGGGAGCGCCCCGCCCACATGAGCCGACGCGCGACTCGTCGCGCTCGCGAAGAATCCTCTGAGCTCAACGATGGGGGAGCAACCGCTGCAGCCACCGCCTCCTCCGTGGATCGCTTCGAAGAGTCCGCCGAGGTCGCCCAGGCGCGCGCGGAGGGCCTGCCGATCCTCGGCCGTGACGAGTCCGGTCTGCGCACCCTCGCGCAGATCCTCGGCCAGGACACTCCCCTCGTGGCCCGCTCCGAGCTTGGGCTGCCTGCGGACCTCGTGCTCGCGGCGAGCGGCGCGGTGTCTGGCGCAGGCCTGACCTACCCGTCGCTCGACACTCTCCTGACCGCGCGCGGCCTGGGGCACCTTGACGTCTGGGGGCAGGTCCGTATCGGCGACCGCCTGGGACCGACCCTGTCTGAAGCGCTCGACGAGATCAACCGCGAAATCGTGCGCGAGTACGCTCAGGCGCCGCGGACCCACCATTTGGCCAAACACTGACGAAGCAAGCGTAACACCCGCGGCGAGGCCCGCGGACGCTGGAGACGCGCGTAGTCGTCAGGAAAGGCCCGGGATCTCGCGATCCCGGGCCTTCGGCGTATGGACGGGCCTAGCGCACAAAGGCGTCCAGCCATCCGCGCATCGTCGCGTACACGGCCTCACGAACCGGGGCATCCGACAGGACCAGGTCATGCTTGCCGGAAAAACGCGCGATCGTCACCAGATTCGATAGGCCCAGGCTCCGCTGTGCGATCACCTCGGGGTCCAAAACGGTGTCGGACGTAAAGGCGCGCTCGCACCACTCGTCGTCGACATACGAGGAGGTGGATACCATCGACAGGACGGGGCACTCCAGGTGCACGTCCTTCTCGACCGTGTCGTGCCCGGCCATAATCGCCTCCAGCCACGAGGCAGGCACCGGGTAGGACTCGGGTCGCTTCCACTCGAGGGCGATCGGCCAGCCGGTGACCGATGGGTCCTCGGGTTCCAGTCCCTCGGGGATGGGCAGGTCCGAGGAGGCGCGCCCGGCGAGAGAACGCCCATAGTGTCCCGCTCCTCCCGCGGGAACCTCCCACATGGGGTTGCGTGAGGCGATGCGCCCGATGACGGGGGCCATTGCTCCGCGCCAGGCGGCCATCGACTGCATTTCCAACCACGCCGAGTTCAGGATGAGGCCGTCGAGGACGCCCGGGTGGCGGTGTGCCCACAGGGTGGCGATGAGGCCGCCCGTCGAGTGACCCATGAGGACGAACGGCTCATCGTCGCGCTCCGAGCGGATGATCTCGATGGCCTCGCCGATTTCCTCGTCGTACACGGACAGGTCGTCCGTATATCCGATGGTTTGGTGGGGGCGCAGGGAACGCCCGTACTTGCGCATGTCCAGCGCGTAGAACGCGGCACCTGCCTCGCGCAGTCGCTCGGCCATCTCGGTTTGGAAGAAGTAGTCGTTGCGCCCGTGCAGGTACAGGATCGTCATGCGTGCGTTCTTCGGCGGCGTGGCTCGCACGAGGGTCGCGACGCATGGCCCTTCCGCGTCGTCGATCAGCTCGATCGAGCGCGACTCGTACCCGTCCCCCAGGATGTCCGCGCGCCAATCGGAGCCGGGAGGGCCGGCTTCGCCCCAGGGTGCCATGACATCGCACCCGGCAGTCCCCTCGTGCGACGAGGCCGGGGTCTCCACCTCGGGCAGGTCGTGCGGGCCGCTCGTGTCGGGCGTCAGCTCGTCGCCGGGTGTGGGGTCGTTGGTAACGCTCATGTGACCAGCATAACGTGCGAGGTCGCCCTGGCCTCGTTGATGAGAAGAGGAGACCCGGGCGGCCCCGGCGACAGTGAACGCGGATCAGGCGAAGGATGAGGCGCGCGATGGGATTCTCTCGTTGAGGAACTCGTCGAGGAGAGCCGTCAGTTGGTCGTGCTCGATGAGGAAGCCGTCGTGTCCGTGGTCCGAGTGGATCTCACGATAGAAGGCGCCGGAGATGCCGGCCGCCATCTGCCAGACCTGTTCGGGGAAGAACAGGCGATCCGAGTCGACCGCGACGACGAGCGTGCGTGCGGTCACGGCCTTGAGCGCCTCGGCGATGCCGCCGCGGTCGCGACCCACGTCGTGGGAGAGCATCGTGCGGCATAGCGTCACGTAGGAACCCGCGTCGAAACGGCGCACGATCTTCTCGCCGTGGTAGTCCAGGTAGGATTCGACCGCGAGGCGCCCGCCGTGCAGCGGATCCTCGTCGTTTTGGGGGATGCGGCCGAAGCGCTCGTCCAGCTCCGAGGGGGAACGGTAGGTCGTGTGCGCGATCTGGCGGGCGAGCGCGAGGCCTGCGGTGGGGCCGGGGCCCGCGTAGTAGTCTCCGCCGCGCCACGACGGATCCAGTTGGATCGCGCGAATCTGCGTATGCGTCCATGCCGCCTGGTCGGCGGTGGTCTGCGCGCCCGAGGCCACGACCACGAGGCGGCGCACACGCTCCGGGTAGCTGACAGCCCACTCGACGGCGCGGTGTCCGCCCAGCGAAGTGCCCACGACGATGTTCCATTCGTCGATGCCCAGCAGGTCTGCCAGGCGGGACTCGGCGTACACCTGGTCACGCGTGGAGATCACGGGGAAGTGCGAACCCCAGGGAGCGCCGTCGGGGGCGAGGGACGCCGGGCCCGTGGACCCCTGACAGCCGCCGAGCACGTTCGCGGCCACGACGAAGTAGCGGTCAGTGTCGATGATGCGCCCCGGTCCCACGATCTGCTCCCACCAGCCGGGGGTTGGCTGCCCGGGCGCTGCCTCACCGCACACGTGCGCGTCGCCGGTCAGCGCGTGCAGGATGAGGACCGCGTTCGACGAGGCCTCGTCCAGTTCGCCCCACGTCTCGTAGGCGAGCGTCACGGAGGGCAGGATCGCGCCGTTCTCCAGGCGCTGAGCGCCCAGGTTTGCGAACTTGCGGAAGGCGACCGGGTCGCCCTCGCGCCACGCGCCGGAGGTGGGTGCGGGGGGCATGTTGTGTCGGCTCATTCGGTCCTTCTTTCGCGGCGGCGGGGACGGGGGAGGGGCGGCCTCGGAGCCTCAGGAGTGCGTCTTTTGTCTCCGAGGCCGCAGACGAGTGTGTTAAGCCGTGGCCGCGCGGGCGGCGTCGAAGCCGAGCTGCAGATCGGCGAGGATATCCTTGATGTTCTCCAGGCCGATCGACAGGCGCACCGTGCCAGGAGCGACGCCGGCCTTCACCAGCTCATCGTCGGTCAGCTGCGAGTGCGTCGTCGATGCCGGGTGGATGACGAGGGACTTTGCGTCGCCGATGTTGGCCACCACGGGCAGCAGCTGCACGCCGTCCGCGAAGGCTCGACCTGCCTCGTACCCGCCCTTGATGACGAAGGAGAGCAGGCCTCCCGTGCCCAGGGGCGCGTACTTCTTGCCCAGCTCGTAGTGGGGGGAGGATTCTAGGCCCGCGTAGTTGACGGACTCGACGTCCGGATGGGCTTCCAGGAATTGCGCGACCGCCAGTGCGTTGGAGACGTGCCGCTCGACGCGCAGGGACAGGGTCTCGATGCCCTGAGAAATGAGGAACGCGTTGAAGGGTGAGGTGACGGCGCCCAGGTCGCGGTTGATGAGCGTCTGGATGCGGAGCAGGAACGCCAGGTTCGCGCCCAGCGCGCCGCCCACCCCCAGGTCACGGGCGTAGACGAGGCCGTGGTAGGACTCGTCCGGCGTGTTGTACAGGGGGAAGCGCTCGGGCTGGGCGGCGAAGTCAAAGTTCCCCGCGTCGATGATGACGCCCGCGATCGACGTGCCGTGTCCGCCCAGGTACTTGGTGGCCGAGTGGACGACGATGTCGGCACCCCACTCGATCGGGCGGATCAGGTAGGGGGTCGCGACCGTGTTGTCGACGATGAGGGGCACGCCGACCTCGTGTGCGAGGGCCGCGATGGGCTCGATGTCGAGGATGTTGCCCTGCGGGTTGGGGATGGTCTCACCGAAGAAGGCGACGGTCTTGTCGTCGGCCAGCGCCCGCCACGCGTCGATGTTGAGCGGGTCGGACACGAAGCGGGTCTCGATGCCCAGGCGGCCCAGCGTGTTCTTCAGGAGGGTGACCGTGCCGCCGTACAGGGCGGGGGAGGCGACGATGTTGTTGCCGGCGACGGCAAGGGCCAGGATCGCCAGGGCGGTCGCGGACTGGCCGGAGGAGACGAGGAGGCCGCCGACGCCGCCCTCGAGGGCAGCGATGCGCGAGGCGACCGCGTCTGTCGTCGGGTTGGTCAGGCGCGTGTAGATGGGACCCAGCTCCTGCAGGGCAAAGCGGTTCGCTGCCTGCGCGGTGTCCTCGAAGGCGTAGGACGAGGTCTGGTAGATGGGTAGCGCGGTCGCGCCCGTCGCGGGGTCGAGGTCGTATCCGGCGTGGATCTGCTTGGTTTCGAAGGACCATTCGTTAGCGGTCATATCGCGGCTCCTCGGGGTCGGGGGTGTCGTCTCTGGTTCCCCTCCGGCGGGCCGCAGATGCGGTGAAATGAACATGCGTCGAGGCGCGTCCCGCTGTCGGGGGACTGCGCGGCAGTCGCTTGTGCTGACGCGCAGTCAGCGGCACATTCGACGGTTCATGACTCCAATTCTTTGCCATAGGCGAGGTCGTGTCTGCGCGGTCCCGGATGGTGGACTTTTGTGACAGCGGGAATGTGTTGCCAGGATATGTGACAAGACTCACTATTATGGTTGAAAGTGGGATGAAAATGCCGTAATTGTGGGGTAAGTATGGGGCGGGTGTTAATAATGTTGCAATTGTTGCGTACGTGAAGGTTGAGTTTCTTGGTGTGTTTGTTGCCAAGGGTGACGAAAGTGGATAGGCTTTTCCCTGGCACGCGCCCGCTGGCGCACCCAATCAGACGAGATGAGACAACGATGAGACGACGCAGAACCATTCGCACAGGCCTGACGGCTATCGCCGCCTGCGCCCTCCTCGTGCTGCCCCAGATGGCGCAAGCCGCCCCCTCCGAGGAAGAGATCGCAGCCGCGAAGGCCGCCGAAGAGGCCGCGAAGATGAGCGTCGCCCAGATTGAGGTCAAGCTCGCCGAGGTCAGTGCCCGAGCCGCAACCGCGACCCAGAATGCGCAGATCGCCGGCGAGGATCTCAACGAGGCGAACATAGCCTTGTCCGAGGCGACAGCAACGGCGACCCGGGCCTCCTCCGAAGCCGACGCCGCCGAAGCCGCCTTCCAGGAGGGCAAGCAGCAGATCGCCTCCGTCGCCCAGGCCGCCTACCGAGGCGGTGGCGGCACGCTCGACTCGCTTGCCCCCTACCTCGACTCCGACGGACTGCGTAGCGTCGAGGCGAAGCAGGCCGGCATCAACTCCTTCTCATCCTCGGCCGAGGCGAAGATGCAGAACGTCGCGGCTCTCGAGCAGGTCGCAAAGGTGACGCGCGATGCCGCGAATTCCGCGCTCGCAAACCAGCAGGCTGCCACCGACGCGGTCAAGGCCCGCACCGACGCCGCCAACGATGCCGCGGCCGTCGCGCAGAACGAGGCCGCGATTGTCGCCGCCCAGCGTGGCGCCTACGTGCAGGAGCTCGCGACCAAGCAGAACACGACCGTCGACCTCATCAACCAGCGTGAAGCCGCCCTCGAGGCCGAGCGTCAGGAAGCTGCGCGCATCGCCGCCGAGCAGGCAGCCGCTGCCGCCGACGCCCAGCGTCAGGCCGACGCCGCCGCCGCAGCTGCCGCAGCTGCCGCAGCTGCCCCAGCCCAGGCATCGTCCTCATCGGACGACGAGGACGATGACGACTACTCCTACACTGCGCCCTCCTACTCGTACGAGGAGCCCTCGTACTCGGCACCCTCCTACTCCGGCGGCGGTGGCGCTTCCACGGCCATCGCGACCGCGAAGAGCTACCTCGGAGTGCCCTACGTCTGGGGCGGCGAATCCTACGGCGGCGTGGACTGCTCCGGCCTGACCATGCTTGCCTGGGAGAGCGCGGGCGTCGACCTGCCGCACCTCTCCCGCGCCCAATACAGCTACGGAACGCACGTGCCGATCGGATCCATGGAAGCCGGCGACCTGATCTTCTGGTCCTCCAACGGAACCCAGTCCGGCATCTACCACGTTGCCATCTACCTGGGCGACGGCCAGATGATCGAGGCCCCCACCTTCGGCGTGCCCGTGCGCATCACCGGCGTGTACAGCTGGGGCTCGATCATGCCCTACGCCGTGAGGCTGTGAGGACCGGCGCCCCGCGGACCAGTCCATCGGTCCGCGGGGCGCGGGACGCCACCGGACGCGGCGGAGCCGGGCTCAGTGCTGAACCGCCCAGTAGCCGCCCATCGAATCGAACCGCAGGGCGTGCAGGCGTTCGGGCGCGAGTGCGACGGGAAAGCCAGTGACCCGTCCTGTCAGCCGCGCGAGCGCGTCACGGAACTCGCCGGGAGGCAGCGGCACGGGCATCGCCGGCCGGTAGTATGCCACGGTGATGTGGGGCGTGAACGGCCCGGAGGGGACGACCTCGTCGAACAAGCCCCGGGCCATCAGCAGCTTGCGGTGCTCCTCCTCGTCCACGGCCCTGACCCCGATGACGGCGCTCGTGTTCATCATGTTGAAGACCGCGGTGGCCACCGTGCGGATGGGGCCGATCCCGCGCGCCCGTGCGACCAGTGCGCTCGCGCGCGCCGAGCTGGCCTCCACCAGGGGCCGGACCTGGTCCCGGTCCGGGGAGGCGTGGAGGTCGTGGAGCGTCACGTGCGCCATTTCCACTGGCAGCGGCTCCGACAGCGACTCGCCGAAACGGGCATGGAGGTCGCTCGCGATCGATCCGACGAGATCCCGGACCCGGTCGTCGAGGAAGTAAGCGACCGTGTCCCCGTGGAAGGGCCGCAGCGAGCCGGAGCGCGGGGCCACCTTCTCCTCCAGTGACGGGGGCAGTGCGAACACCGGCTCGTAGGGGACCGAGTCGGTCTGGAACGATCCGATGCGCTCGTCGAACTCGTGGAGTGTTTCCAATGCGGATCCCTTCTACGGGTGGGGTTGGCGCTCGTGCGCGGGCGGGGTGCCCCGTCGTAGCGATAGGCTCAGTGCTCGCCCTCGTGCTCCTTCAGGCGCTCGTAGGAGCGGCGAATCTCGGCCTCGGCTTCTTCGCGACCCACCCAGTGGGCGCCCTCCACGCTCTTGCCGGGCTCGAGGTCCTTGTAGACCTCGAAGAAGTGCTGGATTTCCAGGCGGTGGAACTCCGACACGTCGTCGATCTCCGTACGCCAGGAGGCGCGCTGATCCGAAGCGGGAACGCACAGGACCTTGTCGTCGCCGCCCTTCTCGTCGCGCATGCGGAACATGCCCAGCGCGCGGCAACGGATCACGCAGCCGGGGAAAGTGGGCTCCTCAAGGAGGACCAGGGCGTCCAGCGGATCGCCGTCCTCGCCCAGGGTGTCGTCGATGAAGCCGTAGTCATCCGGGTAGCGGGTCGACGTGAAGAGCATGCGATCCAGGCGGATGCGTCCCGTCACGTGGTCGATCTCGTACTTGTTTCGGTTCCCTTTGGGGATCTCGATGGTCACGTCAAATTCCATGGCCGCGCCTTCCTGATTAGCCCCGAAACTCGGGGGTCCGGTTGGTTGTGTCGCCGCATGGACGGGTAATGTAGATACCGAAGTGACCACGAAGGGAAGTCCATGCATCGCACGTCTATGGGGGCCATTGTAAGCGCTAGCGCCGCACTCGTGGCGACGGCGGCGCTCATCGGTGCCGGTTGCGCCCCGCAAACGGCCACTCCGGCGGACGCCCCAACGGCCTCGACCCTTGAGGCTGCGACGATTTCTGGCGACGCGAAGGGCGCGGGCAATCCGGTGAATGCCGCCGACGTGGAAGCGCTGTGGGCACCGGTCGCGGCTGCCGCGGCCGAAGGCGGCTACACGGCGTGGGGCACGGTCGTGGATGCCCAGACCGGCGAGGTGCTGCTCGACGCGCAAGCGTCGACGGCGCACACGCCCGCCTCGACGACGAAGACGCTCGCGGCTTTCTCGGCGCTGACGCACCTGGACCCGACGGCGACGCTGACGACGAGCGCGCTCCTGGGAGCCGACAATCAGACTCTCTACCTTGACTCCGAAGGCGATCTGCTCCTGGGCATCGGCACCTCCGACGAGGTTGAGGTTTCCGGGCGCGCGGGACTGCAAACGCTCGCCAACGATGCGGCGGCAGCCCTCACGCAGCGCGGCATCACCGCGGTGACCCTGAATTGGCGCGGCACGCTCTTCGATGGGGCCTCGCACTTGGCGTCGTGGGATGCGCAGGAGGTTGGTTCCTACGAGGGCCACGTCGGGCCGATGGCGATCGACGCGGGGCGCACCTACGAGGGTGCAAACGCTTTCTACTCGGATGCGCCCGGTCGCGTCGCGCAGGTGTTCTCGCAGGCGCTGGGTGCCGCGGGGATCACTGCGGCGCTCGGCGAGGCCGGCGATGCCCCGGCGGGTGCCGGAGCTCTCGCGTCGGTGTCTTCCGCGACGATGGGGGAGCAGCTGCGTTGGATGCTCGCCCACTCCGACAACACGCTCGCGGATCAGTATTGTCGTTTCGCCGCTCGCGCTGCCGGTGCTCCCTCGACGTACGAGGGTGCGACAGATACGGTGCGTAGCGCTCTGATCGCCGCTGGCGTGCCCACGGACGGCCTGAGCCTCGAGGACTGTTCGGGCCTGTCGAGCAACGACAAGATCAGCGCTGACACGCTCGTTGGCGTCCTGAAGGCCTCCTACGCGGGGCAGGGGACGGGCGCAAACACGATGCGCCTGCTGCCGTGGGCGGGCCTCGTGGGTACGCTCTCCCAGCGCATGACCGAGGAACCTGCGGTCGGAAACGTGCAGGCCAAGACGGGTGCCCTCCAAGAGGTCACCTCCCTGTCGGGCTCCGTCCTCACCCAGAGCGGGCGGGTCCTTCTCGTGTCGATCGGGCATGACCGGGTGACCGATGGCGCCTACGCCACGCGCGGCCGCCTGGACGCCTTCGAGGAAAGCCTGGCCGGGCTAAACTAGGGTCATGGATATGCCGTTTGGCCCGCGCGACGTCGCGGGAGTTCTCGCCTCGCTGTCGTATGCGGGACCGTCGGCCTCTCGCGTGGGTGCCTCCGCCGTGGTGGCGCGCCTGCGTCGATCGGTGGAGTGGTCGAACCGCAGGCTCGCCGAGCTCTCCACCTTGCCCGAACCATCGGAGAAGGTCGCTGCCTCCTCGACTCTCGTCGTGGACCGGCGCGCACTGATTCGTTCGGTGGGGTCGCTGCTCGAGCGTTTTGAGGATAAGCGCACGCCCCTCGTGCTGGCCGCCGAGGCCATCATCTTGCGCGCCCTGTCGAAGGACGCGACGGGCATCTGGGACATTAACGCCGGGCGGCGCATCCTCGTGGCCCCCAACGTGCTCGCCGATGCCCAGCGCTACGCCCTGGACCAGACGGACTGGTGCCGCTGGGTGTCCCTGTGCACGGGTCTTCGTGGTGTCCACCTGACGCACGCGCCCCACCTTGTTCCCTACATCGCGGACCTCATTCACGCGCTGCCTGAGCGCAGCGATGAGCTGGTTCGCATTGTCCTGCTCCTCGACGCGCTGCCCACGGCGCAGATGGAGGTCCTCACGCCCCGCGACCTGCCGTCGATCCAGTGGCTGCGCACCCACCGCGCCCACGCCGGAGGGGTGGCCCTGGTGCGCGCGTGCGCGGCGGCGGGTATGCCCCTCGCTGGAGTCGAGGCCATGCAGGCCCAGACCGAGGGTTTCGCGCGCACCGTCGTGCGCGAGGGCGCGATCGCCCGCCTCCTGTCGGGCGTCGAGGCGCTGCCGAGCGCCCGGGAGTACGCGGATCCTTCCGCGTGGCTGGCGCGTGTGCGCTGACGCTTCACGCCTCGTGGGGGCGAATCCGAGCGGCACCCTGCGCGCCTGCTCGCTGGCGGTGCGCGCGCACCTGACCTCCTTCATGGACGAGGCCGGGGCCCCGCCCGCTCTCGTCGTCGGCCTGTCGGGTGGCGCGGATTCGTTGGCGTTGGCGCTGACGACGATAGATGTGGCCGCGCGAGCGGGAATCCCCGTTGTCACGGTGACGGTGGACCACGGCCTGCGCGAGGAGAGTGCGCGAGAGGCTCGCGACGTTGCTGACCTGTCCGAGTCCCTGGGCGCGCGAGCCCTCGTCGAGACCGTGGCTGTCGCGGGCCGGGGAGGCCCGGAGGCCTCGGCCAGGGACGCGCGGCGATCCGCCCTGCGAGCGGTCGCTCTGCGCGAGAGGGCTCCGATCCTCCTCGGACACACGATGGACGACCAGGCTGAGACGGTGCTGCTGCGCCTGGCGCGAGGCTCCGGCCCCTCATCCCTGCGTGCTATCGCCCCGATCTCGCGCGACGCCGATGGTGTCACGTGGCTGCGACCCCTCCTGGGACTGCGGCGAACGGACACGGAGGCGGCGTGCGGGCAGGTGGGCCTGGCACCGGTGGAGGATCCGACGAACGCCGTTGACGGCCCCTGGCGGGCCGCCGATGGGAGCCCGCTGCGCCGCTCGGCTGTGCGTCACCGCGCGATCCCGGCCCTGGCCTCGGCCCTAGGGGTGGATCCCATTCCCGCGTTGGCCCGCACGGCCGCCCTGTGTGCGGCAGACGATGACGCCCTGAACGGGTGGGCTCGGAAGCTCACCGACGCTGCCCGGGTGGCCGTCGAAGGAGGTGGTGCGGGCAACGCCCCCGTGGTCGTGCGGGTGTCGCACCTGCGGGGCGCTCCTCGGGCGGTGCGCACGCGCGCCCTTCTCCGGGCCGCAGGAGCCGCCGGGCTGCGGGCTCTGTCGAGCTCGCACGTCGACGATCTCGACGACCTCGTCGTCGCATGGCGAGGACAGGGGCCGATCCACCTGCCCGGGGGCATCGCCTCACGTGTCGGGCGTGGAGACGACGCTCAGATCGTTGTCTCTGCGTGCCGGGAGGGTGAGAGCGGGAACGAACCGTGACGGATGACGGAGTGCCACTCGCCGGGCCGCGGGGCTCTCAATGCGCCACGAGCGCGCTCACAAGATGTTGCGCTCACAGTGAGAATCTTTGTTTTCCTGGTGCGGTTGCACGGTTATGTGGCACGCTTAGAGTGGAACCGATCGCGTTACAAACCAACGAAATGAGGCCACGGTGGACGCCACCGACATGGGAAATGACCTGAAGGAAATCCTCGTTACCGCAGAGGACATGGATCGTCGGCTCGGTGAAATGGCCGAGCAGATCGACCGCGACTACGCGGGCGAAGAGCTGCTGATCGTCGGCGTCCTGCGCGGAGCCGTCATGGTGATGGCGGATCTGTCGCGCAAGTTGCACATCCCCCTCGAGATGGACTGGATGGCCGTTTCCTCCTACGGGTCGGGCACCAAGACCTCGGGGGTCGTGCGCATCCTGAAGGACCTCGACCAGGATGTGGCCGGACGCCATGTGCTGATCGTCGAGGACATCATCGACTCGGGCCTAACCCTGTCCTGGCTGCAGGCCAACCTGCTCGGGCGCGGTGCCGCCTCCGTGAAGATTGCCACCGCTCTGCGCAAGCCGGAGGCAGCCAAGGTTGACGTGGATGTGACCTACGTGGGCTTCGATATCCCTGACGAATTCGTCGTCGGTTACGGCCTGGATTACGCCGAGAAGTACCGCAACCTGCCCTTCGTTGGAACGCTGCAGCCGCACGTCTACACCAACTGAGAACACCGACCTGTAAGGGACGCACGTGAACGAGAAGATCAAGAATAAACGCCCCAGCTTGGCGTGGGTGCTGGTTCCGCTCAGCATCTTGCTGATGGGCGGCTGGTTCCTGTGGCAGACCACCCAGCCGAGCGCGGTCTCGACCTCGGAGGGCATGGCGCTCATCTCGGGTAACACGGTGGAAAAGGTGGTCCTCAACGAGGGCACCCAGCAGGTGAACCTGACGCTGACGGAAAACTACGTCCACCAGAGCACCGGCGGCGACGACAAGACCGAGGATCTGGGCAAGCACGTGTACTTCACGTACTCCTACGTGCAGACGAAGGACATCCTGGACACGGTGGCCGATAGGGCCCCGGCAAAGGGCTGGAACGCGATCCGTCCCCAGTCCGGTGTCCTGGGCGGGATTTTCCAGCTCCTGGTGCCGCTGCTGATCCTCATGGCTGCCTTCTACTTCGTCATGCGCTCCATGTCGGGCTCGCGCATGATGGGCGGCTTCACTGCCTCGCGTGCGAAGGAGTTCAACCAGGAGCGCCCCGACGTGACCTTCTCGGACGTCGCGGGTGAGGACGAGGCCGTGGAAGAGCTCGAGGAGATCCGCGAGTTCTTGGCCTCCCCGGACAAGTTCCACAAGGTGGGTGCGCGTATTCCTCGTGGCGTCCTCCTCTACGGGCCCCCCGGAACCGGTAAGACACTGCTCGCCAAGGCCGTTGCGGGCGAGGCGAATGCCCCCTTCTTCTCGATTTCTGGCTCGGAGTTCATGGAGCTCTATGTCGGCGTGGGTGCCTCCCGCGTGCGCGAGCTCTTTGAGCGTGCGAAGAAGAACGCTCCGGCCATCATCTTCGTCGACGAGATCGACGCCGTGGGTCGCCACCGCGGCAGCGGCATCGGCGGCGGCAACGACGAGCGCGAGCAGACCCTGAACCAGCTCCTCGTCGAGATGGACGGCTTCGACGAGCGGGCGAACATCATCTTGATCGCGGCGACCAACCGCCCCGACATCCTCGACCCGGCGCTGCTGCGTCCGGGGCGTTTCGACCGCCAGATCGCCGTCGAGGCACCGGACCTGAAGGGCCGCGAGGCGATCCTCAAGGTCCATGCGCAGGGCAAGCCGCTCACCGAGCAGGTCGACCTGCGTCAGATCGCCAAGCGCACGCCCGGCTTCACGGGTGCGGACCTAGCGAATGTCCTCAACGAGGCGGCGCTGCTGACCGCGCGCTCGAACATGCAGTTCATCGACGAGCGCGCCATCGACGAGGCCATCGACCGCGTGATCGCAGGCCCGCAGAAGCGCACCCGCGTCATGAACGACCACGACAAGGCCGTGACCGCCTACCACGAGGCCGGCCACGCCCTGGCCGCCGCCGCTCTGAACTACACCGATCCGGTCACGAAGGTCACGATCCTTCCGCGCGGTCGAGCCCTGGGCTACACGATGGTCATGCCCACCGAGGACCGCTTCAACAAGACGCGCAACCAGCTCCTCGACGATCTCGTCTACGGCATGGGTGGGCGCGTCGCCGAAGAGATCGTCTTCCGCGATCCGTCGACCGGCCCCGCCAACGACATTCAGCAGGCCACGAAGACGGCTCGCGCGATGGTCACCGACTACGGCATGAGCGACCGCATCGGCATGGTTAAGCTCGGCGACGCCGACACCGAGGCATTCGGGCACGGCAGCGGCGAGGGAACGCGCCCCTTCTCCGACGACACCGCAGCGATCATTGACGAGGAGGTGCGGCGCCTTCTCGACAACGCGATGCGTGAGGCGTGGCAGATCCTGACGACCAACCGCGCTGTTTTGGACACGCTGGCCTCGCGCCTGCTCGAGGAGGAGACCCTCGACGAGGCTCAGCTCGCGCAGATCTTCAAGGACGTCGTGAAGGCACCCGAGCGAGAGGTGTGGAACTACCAGTCCGACGCGGCCGTTCCCGGTGCCCTCATGGGCAACCCGGTCGGCGTGGGCTCGGTTGGGGCCTCGGCCGTCCCCGAGGCTTCGGTCGAGGTTTCCCCGATCGACGTGTCCGACGTGATGGGCACCCCTGAGAACGAGGATGAGGAGCAGGCATGACCTACGATCCCGCTGGTGTCGAGAAGGCGTCGCGCGACCTACTCGTCGCTATCGGTGAGGACACCGAGCGCGAGGGTCTGGTCGGTACCCCCGACCGCATGGCGCGCGCCTGGCGTGAGATGTGCAAGGGCCTTTCCGAGGACCCGCGCGAGCACCTGCGCACCCAGTTTCACGCGGGCACTGACGAGCTCGTCCTCGTCCGTGACATCACATTCTTCTCGGTGTGTGAGCACCACCTGCTGCCCTTCTACGGCCGCGCCCACGTGGGCTACATCCCGCGCGGAGGCGTCGTGACGGGCCTGTCGAAGCTGGCCCGGGTGGTCGAGGGTTACGCGCGCCGCCCCCAGGTGCAGGAGCGCCTGACCGCCCAGGTCGCCGACGCGATCGATGAGATCCTCAATCCCCAGGGCGTGATCGTGGTCATCGAGGCGGAGCACATGTGCATGTCGATGCGCGGTATCTCCAAGCCCGGTTCGTCGACCGTGACCAGCGCCCTGCGCGGCATCATGAACGACGGTGCGACACGCGCCGAGATGATGGCCCTCGTCCTATCCGGGAGTCGATGACGTGAGTGCGCTGCCCCTGACCGCCGCCCCGGCCTCGTTCCCGGTCCCGCCTCTGGCGCTGCCGGGGGGTCTGACCCTGCCCACCGGGCGGACGGCGATCATGGGCATCCTGAATGTCACCCCCGATTCCTTCTCGGATGGGGGACGCTACACGGACGTTGCCGCCGCGCTGGGCCACGCGCGTCAGATGGTGGCCGCCGGAGCGGACCTGATCGATGTGGGTGGGGAGTCGACTCGGCCGAACTCGACGCGCATCAGCGCGGACGAGGAATGGGGCCGAATCTGCGTGATCGTCGAGGCCTTGGTCACCGACGGCGTCATCGTGTCCGTGGATACGCTGCACGCGTCCACGGCCCGCGAGGCTGCCCGCGCGGGTGCCGCGATCATCAATGACGTCAGTGGCGGGCGCTGGGATCCCGAGATGAATGCGGCGGTCGCTGAATCGGGCTGCGCGTATGTCGTTCAGCACTACCGGGCGCTGCCGGGCATGCCGGGGGAGCACTTTGATTATGGGGATGACCTCGTGGGCACGCTGATGGAGCGCGTGGGGTCCCAGGTTCAAGACGCTATTGATGCTGGTGTGACACCTGATAAAATTGTGATCGACCCGGGCCTCGGCTTCTCGCTGACGGGCGACCAGTGCTGGCAGATTCTGCGCGAACTTCCGCGCTTTCTTCAGGGCGGATACCCCGTCCTCGTGGGGGCGTCTCGCAAGCGTTTCGTCAAGGCCCTCGAAGGCGACGTTGACGCGAACAGCGCGGACATCGCCGCCTACTGCGCGGCAGCTGGCGCGTGGGCAGTTCGGGTCCATGACGTAGCAGCCACCGCGGCGGCCATCGCCCGAAAGGAGAACGACGTTGACTAACAGACGCGTCATCATCGCCCTGAAAGGACTGGGGGCGCTCGCCAACCACGGCGTCTACGACTTCGAGCGCGATCGCAACCAGCGTTTTAGCGCCGACATCGTCATGTGGGTGGAGACCGCGGGGACTACCGATGACATAGCCGCCACCGTCTCCTACGCGGACATCGCCGACGAGGCCATGGCGGTCCTCACCGGTAGCGCCGTCGACCTCATCGAGACCCTTGCCGAAACGATTGCCGCTCGCGTCATGAGCCACGAGGCCGTCGTCGGCACCGAGGTCACCGTCCACAAGCCCGACGCGCCCATCGATCATCCTTTCGTGGACGTGTCCGTCACCGTGCGGGCTGGCCAGACCGATGCGATTCCCCTGTCGCTGTCCCTCAAGGGTATTTACGAGGCCGAGGACGGCTCCGTCCTCACCGGCGAGATCGAGACCTATGGCCGCGCCCAGGCACCCAGCCCCGCCGAGCAGGAGCAGCGTGAGGCCCTTCCGTCGCGCCGAGCCGTGCACGCCGCCGAGGCCAAGCGTGAGGAGGATGCCTCCAGACCCGCGCACCTGCGCTCGCGCCGCGTCGTCCTGGCCATCGGCGGCAACCTCGGGGATGTTCCCGTTACCCTCATGCATACGGTCGAGGCCCTGTCTTACATGGAGGGCTTCCAGATCGAGGACGTGTCGCCGATCATGCGCACGAAGCCGGTGCTCGCACCCGGCCAGGCACCCCAGCCAGACTACTGGAACGCGGTCGTCGTTGGCTCCGCCATTGCGACCCCCGATGAGCTCTTCGTTCAGACGAGCCGCATCGAGCGTGAGCTCGGACGTGAGCGCCACGAGCGTTGGGGTGCGCGCACCGTCGACATCGACATCATCCAGATCGAGGGCCTGGCCTCCGCCGATCCGGTCCTGACCCTGCCGCACCCGCGTGCCAGGGAGCGCGCCTTCGTGCTGGCACCCTGGCTCCTGTGCGATCCCGACGCGATCCTCGAAGGCGTTGGCCGAGTGTCCGAGCTGCTGGCCGACACTCCCGACCGTGAAGGAATCATCGACGCGGTCGACGACTGGCTCGAAGACCCCGCGGCAGTCATGGCCGACTCCGACGAGCTTCTCGCACAGCGCGCCGAGCAGGCCAGCGCCGACATGCGCGAACTCATTGAGACCCTCACCGGCGAAATCAGCCAGGTCGACAACCTCGTGACCGGCCCGGGCACCCCCGTCCCGGGGGGCGTGGTTCCGGCACCGAACATTGACGCCGCCGAGACGGCTCCCGCCCCCGTCGTCGCGCCCGCCCCCGTCGTCGCGCCCACGCCCGAGGTGGCACCGGCCCCCGAGGTCGTTCCCGCCCCCGAGGTGGCACCGACTCCCGCCGTCATTCCGGCCCCCACGGTCGCGCGTGACGAGGCACCCAAGGTTCGCGGGGCCGCGCCCGCCAAGCAGCCGCAGCCCCCGGCTCAGGTGGACGGAAGACTCCCCGCGTCCCCATCGCAGGCCCCCGTGCCCCTTGCCGACGCGTCGCGCGTGGCTCCCGACGAGGAGGCGGAGCCTGCCGCGCAGCCTCCCGCGCCCGTTCAGGAAGCGCCCGTTCAGGAAGCGTCCGCGTACTCGGTGCCGCCCCAGCGCGAGCGCCGTCACCGCGGAGAGCGGGCCCCGTCTCGCCCCTCCTGGCACCCGGTTTCCTCCGTGCCCGCGGATTCCCCGGCCGGTCGCATGACCCGCAAGATCGGCGCGGCAACCTACAAGCCCAGCGGCAGTGAGAAGCCGCGCTGGGTCCCGGTCTTTGAATCCAAGCGGGAGGAATCTCCTTCCTCGATCGCCCTGCCGGACTGGAACTTCTCCGTCAGCTCCGCGCACGACGTGCGCGTCGTCGACGACCACTCCGGCCTGGTCCACGAGGAGGAACCGCCCGCACCCACCGTTCACGCGGACGGGCGCTCGACGATCCTGGCCCCCGGGCTGCCCGACAGTACCCCCGTCGGCCCCATTCCCGAGGACGAGGCCACCCAGACTGGGATCCTGCGTCGCGTCGTCGTGCGGCCCACGATGACTGGAGCGATCCCTATCGTCAAGAGGCGCTGAATGAAGCCCGTGTCGATCGTATGGGTGCTGGTGGTCGCCCTCGCGGCCGCCGGCCTGAGTTTCCTGGGCTTCTTCGCGCACATGCGTGCGGGTGGCACCCCGATGATAGTCACCCCGGGCCCCGCAGTCGTCTTTGCGATCGCCACGGCGTGCCTCATCTGCTCCGGCCTGGCAGTGCGTCGCCTGCGAGCGGGCAAGGACACGTGGATCGATGCGATCGGCGCGATGCGTGTCGCCGTCTTTGCGCGGGCGAGCGCCCTCGTCGGCTCGGGCCTGACGGGTTTTCTTCTTGGCGTCATGGCCGTGTCTCTCGTGCAGCTGGAGGCACCCGCGATGCTCTCTAACGCGATCGGAGCGGGCCTCAGTGGCCTCGTCGGCGTCGTGTGGTGTGTCATCGCGATCGTCGTCGAACGGTGGTGCGTCATCAACCCCGACGACGAGGGGCAGACATCCTCCACGCCCAGCGCCGCCGCCTGATCGGCGGCCTCGTCGTTGTGCGGGGGCGCTCAGCGTGTGAAAGTTGCCCCCGTCCCGAGCGTTAGCCGCTTCCCGTGCCCCGCGGCCGGTATCGTGGATGCGTGGCTGACCAGCGTAAGAATTCCCCCAGGCGACCCACCTCCAGGCCTAGTGCGTCGGGAGGGGCGAACGGTCGCGCTGGAGATCGTGCGTCGCGTGCCGCCGCCGGCAGCCGCGCCTCATCGGCCCGTCCGGCCTCATCGAGGTCCTCTGCGTCCACGGCACAGCGCGGGGGCGGCGCGAAGAATCCGGCGACAAGGAAGCCGTCGGGCGGCGGCCGTCCGCCGGTCAACCTATGGCCGAGGCGTATCATCACGGGCCTTGGGCTGATCCTCATCCTGGCTCTCATAGTGTGGGGAATCGTCGCCGTGCTCCGAGCGATCGCGGGCGCTTTCACTGCCGATCCCGAGCCGCAGTCGACTTCGCAGCCCGTCCAGTCCGGGGCCGTCGATGCATCCGGTTACACGCTCAAGGGCGGCCAGGAAGCCACGGCTGACGGCCTGCTCACGGACGGCACGACGATCGATGTTCCCGCCTGCCTGGACCGAGACATCGCGGTCGGCGCGAAGGCCTCCACGACCTCGTCAGGGTCGGCGATGCCCGTGACCCTCACGCTGGAAAACCGCGGCAGCGTTGCGTGCTCGACCTCCCTGTCGCGCTTCGCGCTGCAGATTTCGACGGGTGACCTGCAGGTCTACAACTCGGCGAGGTGCGGCGATGATCAGCAGTCTTCGACGCCCCTGCTGCTGCGCCCAGGCACCACATGGGATGGCGCGCTGCGCTGGGACGGATACGTGTACACGGACGGCTGCACGGTACCGGCGGGCGGCGCGACCGCCGCGTCAGCCGGAACCTACAAGGTGTCGGTCACGATGGGTGCCCGCGAGGTTGGCTCGACGATCGTCGACGTGACTCCGGCACCGACGCCCGCCCCGCAGTCGGGTCCGCAGTCCGGCGCGCAGTCGGGCCGTTAGGGTTTACCAGCCGACGAGGCCGGAGCTGACCGCCTGCGCCTGGTGGGCCAGGTTCTCGGTGATGAGCTTGGCGCGATAGGGGCCGATGCCCTCGATGTTCTCCAGGTCCGCGGTGGTGGCGGCGCGCAGCTCGGGCAGTGTCGAGATGTGCGCGGAAACCTCCTTGATGGCACTCCACGACAGGTGGGGCACCAGGGACAGGGCGCGTACCCCGCGCGGCGTGATCTCCCGGTCCAGGTCCGCAACCTCGTACACGTCCAGCCCCAGGATGTTAGCGATCGCGGTGAGATCCACGATGCGCTCCGACCCGAGGGAAGACAGCTCGGCCTCGACGCGGGCGACCTCGTTGGGGTTGTGGATGTAGTCGCGCATGACGAGGGCGCGCTCGGACGCCGAGCCGCGCACGAGGTCCTCGACCTGCAGGGCGAGCAGGCGGCCCTCGGAGCCGAGTTCCTCAAGGTACTCGGTGATTTCCGAGGTGATGCGGCGGATCATCTCCATGCGCTGCATGACGGTGGCGACGTCGCGCACGGTCGCGCTGTCGCGCATCTCCAGGATGGTGAGGGTTTGCAGGACCTCGTCGAGTCGCTGACTGTAGCGGTCGAGCGTGTCCACGGCCAGGTTGGCGCGTGAGAGGAGGGCCTCGGGTTCTTCAACGAGGCGGTGCTCGGTGCCCACGTAGATGGAGATCATGCGCATCGACGCGGACAGGGAGAGGACGGGCAGGTGCGTCTGTCGGGCGGTGCGCTGGGCGGTGCGGTGGCGCATGCCGGACTCGTCGGTGGGAATCGTGGGGTCCGGAAAGAGCTGCACGTTCGCCTTGCGGATGCGCCACAGGTCGGGGTCGATGATGACCGCACCGTCCATCTTGCACAGCTCGCGCAGGCGCGCGGCCGTGAAGGCGATGTCGAGGTCGAAGCCGCCCGAGCAGATCGCCTGCACGTCGGGGGTGTATCCCAGGACGATGAGGGCACCGGTGTGGGAGCGCTGGATTCGTTCCAGGCCTTCACGTAGTGGCGTGCCCGGCGCGACTGCGCGCAGTGCCTCACGAAGGATCGCTGCATCGGACGTCAATGTGATTCCCTCCCAGGACAGTAGGTTCGATTCCTATTATTGCGAGTCGGCCGGGAAAGCGACACGAATAGCCGTCGCCAGATCCGACACAGTGAAGACGGTGATGCCGTCGACGCCAGCGAGGTCCTCGCTACCCTGGGAGGGCACGATGGCCTCGGAGAAGCCGAGACGGGCGGCCTCGGCGAGGCGGCGTTGGGTGCCCGTGCAGGCCCGGACTTCGCCCGTCAGCGAGATCTCTCCGACCGCTACGAGGTCGGTGCGAGGGGGAACGCCCTTGAGCGAGGACACGATCGAGATCGCCATCGCCAGGTCAATCGCGGGCTCGACCGTGCGTGCCCCGCCAACCGTGGAGACGTAGACATCCGCACCCGAAGTATCCGCGCCGATGCGGGCCTGCAGGACAGCGAGGATCATCGCCACGCGCGCGTGGTCCACGCCCGACGTGGTGCGCCTCGGCGACCCGCCCGCGGAGGGGGCGACAAGCGACTGGATCTCCGTGGGTAGCGGGCGACGCCCCTCGAGTGAGACGGCCGCGCACGTGCCGGGCACACCGCGCGTCGTGCGCGACAGGAACAGGCCGGACGGATCGGCGAGGCCGTAGATCCCCGAGTCCGTCAGCTCAAAGCAGCCGACCTCGTCGGTGGGGCCGTAACGATTCTTCACCGCGCGCAGTAGGCGCAGGCGCGAATGGCGATCGCCCTCGAACTGACAGACGACGTCCACGAGATGTTCGAGGACGCGTGGACCCGCGATGCCGCCGTCCTTCGTCACGTGACCGACGAGGAGGGTGGGCAGGTCGGATTCCTTTGCAACTCGGATGAGGGAGGCGGCGACCGCGCGCACCTGTGCGACGCCGCCCGCGCCGCCCTCGACCTGGGCAGAGGAGATGGTCTGCACGGAGTCCACGATGAGGAGAGAGGGGGATGCCTCTTGTACGTGTCCGAGGACGACCCCGAGTTCCGTCTCGTCGGCGATGAGCAGGTTCGGCTCGAGGGCACCGATGCGCTCGGCGCGCCCGCGCACCTGCGCGGCCGACTCCTCGCCTGTGATGTACAGGACGGGACCGCGCCCGCCCGCGGCCGCCGTGCGCGCGGCCTTCGCGGCCACGTCCAGCAGTAGCGTCGACTTGCCGACGCCGGGCTCGCCCGCCAGCAGAATCACCGCACCGGGGACGATGCCGCCGCCGAGGACGCGGTCGAGCTCTCCCACGCCCGTCGAGCGCGACGAGGCGCGCTCCCCGTCGACCTCTCCGATGGGCACGGCGGGGCGCCTCGGGGCAGTGGCGCCCGTGCGCGCTCCTCCCGTCACCTCGCCCGCCTGGTCGACCGTTCCCCACGCCCCGCACTCGCGGCACTGACCCACCCACTTGGGCGATGTCCAGCCGCAGTCGGAGCAGCGGTACGTGATCTTTTCTTTCGCCATGCACCCACCGTAACCCCGCCCTGCCTCATCTGTGGTTCGCGCGCGCGACGAGTGACTCAGGTTCGCGTGCAGGGGCTTCGCAACGCCCGCCGAGCGAGGTGGATCTGTGCAGTGTCGGCCCGGGCCTCATTCAGTGACGGCGAACATCCAAATGCGTCACTGTGGTCAGGTTCTCGTGTGCCCGGCATGCGCGAGATCGCGGCGAGAATAGCCCGCAGAGGGAATGTGCTTGTCCGGTACCTGTTGTTGTCTCGGCCGGTTATCCATAGGGTTGGTCGATGTGTATCCTTGTAATGGTTCATCATGCCAACCGCGGATACAGATACCCCCCACAACAGTGCGCACATCAAGACTGAGGAAGCCACATGAACAAGGCGCGTCAATCGCGAAACACCTGGTCGAAGCGGATGCCCGCGATCGCCGTCCTCGTAGTGTCCGCAATGCTGTGCGTCCTCGCGGTGGTCTACCGCGGCGTCGAGGTAACCCAGGTCAGCGTCGATGATGGCGGAATTTGGGTGACGAACCAGGACCGTAAGCTCCTTGGCCACCTCAACTATGACTCGCTCATGCTCGACGGCACCGTGTCCGTCAAGTCTGCGTCCTTCGACATTGGTCAGGCCGGCGGCGACGTGACGCTGGGGGAAACGGTGACGCGAACCGTGTCACCCGTCAAGCCCACATCCTTCTCGATCGGCCAGGCCGTGACCCTGCCCGAGGGGGCCACCCAGGTGCAGGGCGGTTCCGTGCTTGCGGTTCTCGACCCGGCTGCCGGCCTCCTGTGGGTTGGTAACGCGGGCGAACCCGCCTCCATTTCTTTCGCTGCCGAGGACGCGGTCGCCAAGGATCTGAGCGACGGCGTCGTCACGGTGTCGCGTTCGGGCACGGTGTTCGCCTACTCGGCCGGTTCCTCGTCCCTGGTCACCATCGTCAAGGAGGGCCAGACGTGGCGTGCGAAGACGAGCACGATCAAGGATTTCCAGCCCTCCGGCCCGTTGTCGATCACGGCGGTCGGCGACAAGCCCGTCATCTACGATCAGCCCGGCAACACCCTCGTTCTGCCCGGCGGTAAGGTCCGCGACCTCGCTGAGGAACACGTGACCGGCGCGGTCCTGCAGGATCCGGGCGACGAGTCCTCATCCGTGCTGCTCGCGACCGATTCGGAGCTTGTGGCGGTCTCCCTGAACGGCAAGTCGGTCGAACGTCAGCCTGCCTCGGACGCGGGCGCAAAGGGAAACCCGGCTCCCCCCGTCTTCCACAACGGCTGCTCCTACGCCGCGTGGGCTGGCTCGGGCGCATTCGTGCGCACCTGCACGGACAAGTCGCGCAACCAGGCGCAGACGGTTCCGACGCTCGCCGAGGCCTCGGCCGCTCTCTTCCGCACGAACCGTACGCGCATCGTCCTTAACGATGTGTCGACGGGAACGCTGTGGCTGCCGGACAAGAACATGGTCCTCGTGAACAACTGGGATCAGATTCCCACCGAGGAAGAGGAAGAAGAGGACACTCCGACCCCGGACCAGCGCGAGCAGGTCTCGGAGCCGGAGCACGACGACAAGAACACTCCCCCCGAGGCCGTGGACGATGACTTCGGTATCCGCCCGGGGCGTTCGACGCTCCTGCCGGTCCTCGATAACGACTCGGATGACGATGGCGACGTGCTGACGGCGCGGGCCGTGACCAACCCGGAGTTCGGGACGGTTGTGCGCACGAGGGGCGGGCGCGCCCTGCAGATCACGGAGGTTCCGGAGAACCTGACGAGCGGGTCGACGTCCTTTATATACGAGGCGTCGGACGGTATGGCGGGTGCCACCGCGACCGTGCGTGTGACGATTCACCCATGGACGCAGAACGAGGGGCCTCGACAGATCAAGCGCCCGGTCATCAAGGTCGGTGCGATGGCGCAGGTGGAATACAACCTGCTGTCGGACTGGATTGACCCGGATGGCGACCAGTTCTTCCTCAAGTCCGTGGACGCTCCGGAGGGTATCGCCGTGCAGTTCAAGGAGGACGGGACGGTGCAGGTCCGCGACCTCGGTTCTGGTGCGGGCGTGAAAACGCTGAACGTCACCCTGTCGGACGGCCACGCGGAGACGACGGGCGAGCTGCAGGTGAGCGTCCAGGAGGCGGGCAACGTCGCGCCGGTGGCGCGTGCTGACTTCTACGTGGCCCGCGTGGGCGAGGCCCTGGCGATCGACCCGATCGCGAACGACACGGATCCGAACGGCGACGCGATCTCGCTCGTCGCGGCGAGCGCGGCACCGGCGGGCACGTCCGTTTCTGCAGACCTGTCCCGAGGAATCCTGACGTTCACGGGGTCGGTACCGGGTTCCTTCCAGTTCACGTACACGGTCTCGGATGGTCCGTCGACGACGGCGGGCGTCATCCGCGTTGACGTGGTCGCTGACGACACGAACGCCCTACCGATCGCCGAGGACGACTTGGCGGTGCTGCCCAGCGGCGGTGCCTCGCTGATCGCCCCGCTGGCCAACGACACGGACCCCTCGGGCGGCGTGCTGGTCGTCCAGTCGATCGACGTGCCCGCGAGTTCGGGCCTCGAGGTGACCATCATCGAGCGTCACCTGCTGCGCATTACCTCCCCCGGCGGGATCAGCGATGTGACGACCTTTACGTACACGGTGTCCAACGGCGCGGGTTCTGCGACCGCGCAGGTGAGCGTTATCCCCACGGATGCGCAGAGCGAGGAGACTCCGCCCGAGGCCACGCCGGACACCGCGAAGGTGCGCGCCGACGACATCGGTTCGGTGAGCGTCCTGACGAACGATCGCTCGCCGATCGGCCTGTCCCTGAGCCTGGATCCCGACGTCACGGTCCTGTCCGGCTCGGAGCTGGGCACGGTGTTCGTCACCGGTAACCAGGTTCGTCTGGTCGCCGGTTCCGAGGCCGGGGTCGTCCGCGTCGCGTACACGGTCGTGGATTCGGTGGGTAACCGCGCGACGTCGACCGTGACCTTCGAGGTTGTGGCGGCCTCGGCGGCGAACAGCGCGCCCGTTGCCAAGGCGCTGAGCGCGTGGGCAGTGCAGGGCCAGATGACGCGAATCCCGGTGCCGCTGACGGGCATCGACCCGGATGGCGACTCGGTGGCCCTCGTCGGCATCGATCAGCCGCCCGCGAAGGGCAGCGTCGTGCTGGGTACGGAGTGGCTGGAGTACACGCCCTCCGACGACGCGACGGGAACGGATACCTTCTCCTACATCGTCGAGGACCGCCTCGGCGTGCAGGGGCGTGCTCGCGTGCGCGTCGGCATCGCGCCGCCTGGATCGCAGAACCACAACCCAACCGCCGTTCCGGACTCGCTGACGGTGCGACCGGGCAGGGAGGTGAGCATTAACGTCCTGAGCAATGACCTGGACGCGGACGGCGATGCCCTGTCCGTCGATACGGATCCGGCGACCGTTGCGGTGTCGGATGAATCCGTGACCGTGACGGTGGCCGAGGATACTGTGACGGTCAAGGCCCCCGCCTCCAATGGCGTGTTCGTGGTCGCCTACCAGATTCAGGACGGCCGAGGAGGTCGCGCCCAGGGGCAGCTGACCGTGACGGTGGACGCTGAGGCGCCGCTGCGCGCGCCGATCGCCCGAGATGACGTCGTGTCGGTCGCTGACCTTCCCTCGGATTCGAAGCCCGTGAGTGTTCCCGTCCTGGTCAACGACGAGGACCCGGACGGCACGACTGGTGCTCTGGCTGTTTCGTCGGACGGCTCCGGCGTGAGCGTGTCCGGCCAGAACCTGTCGATCAGCCCGGACGCGCGCCGTCGCCTCGTCGTCTACACGGTGACGGACCCCGATGGGCTCACGGCGAGCGCCGTCGTGACGGTTCCGGGCACTGACCTGCTGGCCCCACGCCTCGATATGACGCGCATCCCGGTGGCGATGCGCGCGGGGTCCGCGCTCACCCTCGACATCAACGACTACGTGCTCGTGCGCGACAACTCGCGTTCTCCGGTCGTCACAGACGCCGCGACGGTTAAGGCCAGCGGCGGCATCGACTCGGCGACGCTGCAGGACTCCTCGCACATCGTGCTGACGGCGCCGGACACGGCCTCGGGCCGCGCCTCGGTGTCCTTTACGGTGCGTGACGGCGGCGCGGACGATGCCTCGGCCCTGTCCTCGACGCTGACGATCCCGATTACGATTCAACCCGCGAGAAACCTGCCTCCGCGACTGACCCCGACCCCGATCCTCGTGGGCCAGGGTGAGAACGTGAAGGTTGATCTCACCCAGATGGTGGACGACCCGGACGACCAGGCGAAGAGTTCCTTCGACTATCGCCTGGCGAAGGTCCCCGGCGGCATCGACGTGTCCCTGGACGGCTACACGCTGACCGTGGCGGGCAAGAAGGACCAGCCCAAGGGGCCGGTCGGCGCGATCACGGTGAGCGTGGACGACGGCTCGGGCGCCGTCACCGCGGACATACCTGTGACGATCGTGAAGTCTTCGAAGCCCCTCGTGACGACGACGGACGCACGCATCAAGGTCAACGCCGGCCAGACGGCGACCGTGAACCTCTCGGAGTACACGACGAACCCGTTCCCGGATCCGCTCGTCGTCCTGGACGCGTCCGTACACGTGGGTCAGGGTACCGCGGCGGGCGACGGCAACGTGCTGACCGTGAGCCCCAAGGCGGGCTTCCACGGCGAGATGATCGTCGTGTACCGCGTCATGGACGCGACGAACGACCCGGATCGCGTCGTGCAGGGCCGTGTCATCGTCAAGGTCCTGGACCGACCCGACCCGCCGCAGAAGGTGACCGCGACCGCGACCGGCCCGGGCAGTGCTTTCGTGAACTTCCAGGCAGCCGCTCCGAACGGCGGAACCATTTCGGGCTACACGATCATCGACTCGGTGAGCGGAAAGCCCGAACGCACGACCAACCCGGGCATGGAAGTGACGGGCCTGCAAAACGGCGTCGACCACACCTTCACGGTCATCGCCCACAACGAGGCCGGGGATTCGGACCCGTCGGCGCCCTCCGCGCCTGAGCGCATTGACGTTGCCCCCGATCAAATGGCCGCGCCCACGGTCCAGGGCACGGATGGTGGCCTGATCGTCTCGTGGACGGAAGCGACCTCCAGGGGATCGGCGGTCAAAACCTACACGGTCTTCGTCGCGTCGCAGGGGGGCGGCCAGCCGACCGCGCACTCCGTGTCCGGTACGAAGAACACCACGACCATTTACGGCCTGGAGAACGGCGCCAGCTACTTGGTGTCCATCCAGGCGCAGAACGATGCGAAGACACCCTCGCTCGTGTCTAATTCGACGCAGGGTAGCCCGCATGGACGGCCGTCCATTCCGGGCAACGTCTCCGCCCAAACGTCGGCTATGGTGCCCGACGCGTCGACTGCGACGGTGCGAGTGTCTTGGACGCACGGTGAGTCGAATGGAAGCGGCTGGGGCCCGGCGGAGGTCACGGTGAATGGCGTGCCAGCTAGTGCCAACGCGACTGATCCGTACGTTGACGTTCCCGGCGTGCCGGCGGGCACCGACTGGCCCGTGACGGTGGTGCTGTACAACGCCGACGGCGACAAGTCGGAGACCGCGACGACGACGGTCAACGTCGCCACGGTCCCCGTTGAGATCGCGGCCCCGACCCTGTCTGCTATCGGAGAAGAAGGCAAGGTGCGCGTGGACGGTCTGGTGCGCGTTCCGGGCCGAGGCTTCGACGCGTCGCACCTGACGCTGCGTTACGCCAGTTCGCGGGAAGCGTGTGCCACTGGGACGCAGGTCGAGAACGGTCACACTCTGACGGTTAACAGTTGGGAGCCGCAGACGTTCTACTTCTGCCAGACGGGCGTCGGCGCGAGTAGCCCGAACGCGGCCTCCCCGGCGGTGCCGGCGGTCGGCCAGGCGACGGGTGTGCCGTCGGATGTGGGTGTGCAGATCACAGGCGTCAACTCGACGAGCGTGACGGTGCAGTGGGATCCGGTGGGTGCAAACCCGATGGTGGACGAGATCCGTGTGTCGCTGGGCGGCGAAACAAAGACTGTGCGTCCTGGCACGACCTCGGTGACGTTCTCGGATCTGGCGCAGGGAACGCGCTACCAGGCGACGGTCACCGCTGTGAACTCGCAGGGGCACAGAACGATGACTAAGCAACCCGAGACCTTCACGAAGCTTGACGTGAGCGCCCAGTGGGTGGGCGCCTGCAGCGGCGAGGAGCAAGGATTCTCTCCGGCCTCTTGCCACACGTTCACGCTGAGCGCTCCGGGATGGTCGGGCTCGTCGAGAAATCACGTGTGCACGGTCCGTAACGAAAAGACGGGCGGTACGCAGACGGTGCGCATCAATGGTGCGGGCCCGTTCCAGACGGGTGCGATCACCCTCGCAGGCAGTGAGGATGAATTCAGGCAACGCGGCCCGTACCTGCTCGAATGCCGTCCGGAGTAGTGAGCACGTGAAGAAACTTCGTCGAATCCTCAAGGCTGCCTGGCGCAACGCGCGCGCCCGCCTGGAGGCGGTTCCCGCCTTCGTGTGGCTGTCGCGTTGGCTCAGCGCCCTGACGCCGGTCGGCTGGGCGGTGAGCCTCGCCCTCGTCGCGGGCGCGGTGGCCGGCGCTTCCTTCGGGTGGATCGAGGGCTTCGTGGTGGCCGTCATGGGCCTGGTGGCCCTCGTGGTGGCGATCGCGTCCGTGGCGTCCCCGTCCCCGCTGTCGGTGTCGCTGCGCATGAAGAACGATCGCATCGTGGCCGGACAGGTGGCGGTGGGCCGCGTGCGCGTCTTCAATGAGTCGGCTCGCCGCTCGGGCTCGACGCTCGTGGAGGTCACGATCGGACGAGGCAGTGGCGAGTTCCTCGTTCCCCCGATTAGCGGGAACGGGACGTGGAACGAGGCCTTCTCGGTGATGACGAAGCGCCGCGGCGTGATCAACGTGGGTCCGGCGCGAACGGTGCGCATGGACGGATTGGGCCTGCTGCGCCGCGTGCGCCAGTGGGATGAGCCGATCCTCGTGCACGTGCACCCGCCGACGGTACGTTTTTCCTTCGACGCAACGGGCATGCAGATGGACGTCGAGGGCGTGGCCAGCGAGAAGCTGACGAGCTCGGACGTGTCCTTCCACGCCTTGCGCGACTATGAGCCCGGCGATGACCGTCGCGCGGTTCACTGGCCGTCGACGGCCCGTTACGGGCGCCTGATCGTGCGCCAGTTTGAGGAGACGCACCGCTCGCACCACATGGTGCTGCTGGATACGAGGATTGACGCGTGGGGTCGCCGCGCCTTCGAGACGGGCGTGTCTGTCGCGGCGTCGCTGGCTATCGCCGGGTCGGGCGAGGCGCGCACGGTGTCGATGCACACGGCGGACGAGTGGATTCCCACGGGTACGCCGATGGCAATGCTGGATGCTTTGTCGGAGATGGAGACGTCGAGGCGCGCGGAGTTCGCGGGTGTCGTGCGGCGCTGCATCCTGGAGCGAGGCGGGATTTCGGTCCTGTCGATCGTGGTCAGTGAGTCCGTGGATGACGAGGAGGCGGCTCGCCTGGCCAATATCGCTCCGGTCGATGTGGTCGTGTCCGTTATCCGCGTGGTTCCGGGGTGCGCGAGGCGTCGCAAGAAGATCAACCGAGGCGTCATCATTGACTGCCCGTCGCTCGAAGATTTGCCGACGCTGGTGTCGAGGGGGGTGTCTGCGTGAGCGCTCCCGTTCGTCCCGCGGCCCGTCAGGCTCCGCCCCGTCGTTCGCGCCTGCCGGAGGCATCTGAGACCACGATGGGCGGCTCGATGCGTCGTGCAGCCATGCCCGCGTGGTCGCTGCTGGTGCTGGGCGTCCTCTTCGTGGGCCCCATCGTCATGTTCGAATCCGTCTTCGGCGGGGGAGAGGGCGCGATCGCCGCCGGCCTGGGCGTCCTCGTCGGTCTGCTCCTCTCGTGGGCGGCGTCGAAGTGGCGCTGGGACCTGCTGTCGATCGTGGCCTCGGTCGTGGCCGCTCACTTCCTTCTCGGTGGGGCCGTGGCCCTGCGCGAGACGACCCGCTGGGTTGTGGTGCCCACGTCCCGGACCCTCCAGACGCTCGTGATCGGTGCGGTCGAGGCGTGGAAGGACCTCCTGACACTCACGCCTCCCGCCGCCTCGTACGTGGGGCCTGCGATGGTGCCGTGGATGGCGTGCCTGGTGTGTTCGGTCGCCGCGGGCGTCGTCACGGTGCGCTACGGGCGCCCGATGTGGGGGTCGGTGGCCCTCGTCCTGTGCGGCGTTCTCGCGATCGTGTGGGGTCCGTCGAGCCACAGCCCGAACCTCATCCTCGTCATCATCTGGTGGGTTGCCCTCATCGCCTGGTGGTCGTGGGCTTCGGCGATCGGCCGGGCTCGCACGGGCGCGGACATCGTCATCGGCATGTCGGCGTCGACAACGTCGGCATCCACGACGATGGGCGGGTCCTCGCGCCAGATCGTGCACGTGTGGTGGCGCGTGGGCATGGCCTCGCTGATGGTGGCCGTGATGGTGGCGGCCGCGATCCCCGCGGCGTCGCTGCTGGGGCCCACGGCCTCGGATCGTATCGTGGGCCGCGACGTCGTCGAGCCGCCCGTGGACGCTCGCGAGTACCCTTCGCCTCTGTCGAGTTACCGCCACTACAACAAGGACCTTGAGGAGTCGTCCCTGATCCACGTGACCAATATGCCCAAGGAGGCGCGCGTGCGTCTGGGCGCGATGGACGTGTACGACGGGACGACCTTCGGCATGGGCGTCGCCAATACGGATGGGATGGCGGGATACCGCCGCGTCGGATCGACGATCCCGGGGCGCAACGCGAACGAGGCCGAGGTGGAGACGACCGTGTCGACGTCGCAGCTGCTGGGTCCGTGGGTGCCCACGATCGGCCAGGTGCACGTCCTGGAGTTCGACCCGAACGACCCGCTCTCGGCCGACCAGCAGAAGGGTTTGAACTACGACCTGTGGGCTGAGACCGCGCTGACGACGGGTCCTGCGGGCGAGATGGGCTACACGATGAGCCTGACGATGCCTCGCGATCGTGCGGACTCGGAGTTCTCCAGCGTCGATGCTACCCGCTACGTCGGTGGCGACACGAACGTCCCCAAGGACGTGGATACGCTGGCCGCGGAGCACACGACGAGTGCGCGTTCGGACCTGGAGAAGGCCCGCGCGATTGAGAGCTTTCTGCACACGGACGGCTACTACTCCAACGAGGACACGATCAACTCGCGTCCGGGTTCCTCCCAGGACCGTATTCAGCGCATGATCGGCGCGGATATGCTGGTGGGCGACGACGAGCAGTACGCGACGCTGATGGCGCTGATGCTGCACTCGCAGGGCATCAACGCCCGCGTCGTGATGGGTGCCTACCGCGAGGGAACGTCGGGAAACGTGGACCTGACGGGCGGGGACATGCACGCGTGGGTCGAGGTGGAGTTCCCCGGCGTCGGCTGGGCGACCTTCGACCCGACGCCGCCGCGCGATCAGCAGCCGACGACGCGGGTGAATAAGCCGAAGTCGGTGCCCAAGCCGCAGGTCCTGCAGCCGCCGGAGCCCCCGGAACAGCCGGTCGAGCTGCCTCCGGCCACCCGCGACCAGGCCACCGATCCGCACGACCCGAACGGCCTGCGTATCCCGTGGGTGACGATTGGCGCGGTATCCCTGTCGCTGCTGGTGCTGCTGGGTCCTGTGCTGTTGGTGCTCGTCGCGAAGTCTCGTCGCCGCAAGGCCCGTCGCAGGGCGCAAGCGCCGGAGGCGGTTCGCGGATCGTGGGACGAGCTGGTGGACACCGCGATCGATTCCGGCTTGGTCGTGGAACCGCACCTGACGCGCCAGGAGGTCGCGTGGGCCTTGGCCTCGCAGTGGGCGCCTGAAAACTCTGAGAACGACGAGGCGACCCCACGCGCGTCCCGCAAGGACCGCAAGCGTTCCGCAGCGGACGTGCGTGTGCCCGGCTGGTCCCTGTTCTCTGGTGCGGTGCCGCGCGTCGTCACGGTCGCGCGCCGCGCGGATGTCGCGGACTTCGCGGTGACCGGTGCGCGCCCACAGGACGCCGAGCAGGCTTGGAACGACGTGGATGAGCTGCGCCGCGAGTGGGCCTCGTCGGTGTCGGTGTTCGCGCGCGTGCGCTACGCCCTGTCGCTGAAGTCGTTGCGCTGGAGGCGTCGCGCGCGTCGTCAGGCGGCAGCAGCCTCCGGTGAGGGGCGGCGTTCGTTGATTCGGCACGTGAGCGGCCATAGGAAAGGGAAACGCTGATGGACAGTGAGGCGCGCCTCGGGATGGTCCCGGTGCTGCCGGGCTACCAGTGGATTCGTCCCCTGGGGGCAGGTGGGTTCGCGGACGTGTATCTGTGCCGTCAGGAGCTGCCCAGCCGTGACGTTGCCGTAAAGGTGGCGCGCAGGGACCGGGGGGCCGACGGAGAGGCGGGGATCGCCCGCGAGGCCGACGTGATGGCGCTCGTGTCCGGTCACCCCGCGGTGGCACAGCTGTATGGGGCGGGTCGCACCCCGGATGGTCGCCCGTTCCTGGTCATGGAGTATTGCCCGGTCGCGAACATCCTCGATCAGGTACGCGCCAATCCGATGGCCGCCGACCGGGCCCTGTCGATGGTGATCCGCATGTGTGGCGGAGCGGAGATGCTGCACCGCGCGGGCTACGTGCATCGCGACATCAAGCCGAGCAACATCATGATCAACGCTTACGGATCGCCGGTTCTCACGGACTTTGGCGTCGCGGAGCCGGTGGGCGCGGATCCGCGCAGTGGTCGCGACGCTTTTTCGGTGATGTGGGCGCCCCCGGAGCAGATCGCGGGCACGGCCCGCGCTCACCCCACGCAGGACGTGTGGGCGCTGGGAGCAACCCTGTGGACGCTGCTGATGGGTCGCTCTCCCTTCGAGGTGGTCGACGGCGATAACTCCGCGAAGACACTCGCTCAGCGCGTGGCGCGCGGCCGCGTGTCGCGTATCGACCGTCCGGGCGTGCCCGAGGCCGTGACGGCCATCGTGCGCCGCGCGATGAGCCTGGATCCGGAGCAGCGCTTCGGGTCGGCGGCGGCGTTGGGCTACGCGCTGCAGACGATCGAGCGCGAGATGCACCGCCCGGTCACGGAGATGAAGCTGAGCGTCGTTGCCTCTTCGGGCGCACCCGCATCGGCCTTGTCGTCCCCCTCGTGGGCCCCCCTGGATGCGGAGCGCACGCGCGCGCGCCGCGGGAGTTTCGCGGATGGTGCCCATGCCTCGTTGAACGAGGCGTGGGCCGGGAACTCGACGACGAACCGTACGGGGGTGGTCGAGGGTGAGTCGAAGCGTCCCGCGTGGGTTCTTCCGGTGCTCGCGCTCGTCATGGTGCTTGCGACGGCCGGCCTGGTCGTGGCGATGCTGACCGGAGGCGGACACAGTATTCACCTGGGCGGTGCTTCGTCTGATCCCACCCCCGGGCAGACGAGCGAGCCTCCGGGCGGCGGTGTGAACGACGCGGGAGGCGCGCCCCCCGCTCCCGTCGCCGAGGTCGTTGCGACGCCGAAGGGCACGGAGATCCTGTGGAGCTGGGACATCCCTCAGCAGGGTCAGAACGGGTCCGATCAGCTCGCGTTCAAGTACGTGTTGGAGCGTCCGGGCGAGGCCGTGGTTGCCGAAACCATGCGTCGTAATTCCCTGACGACGCCGGCCGTGAGCGGTGAGAACTGCCTGACGGTGAGTGTTGTCGTGGAGCTCAGTGGCCGTGAGTCCGCGCCGGTCACGCAGTGCGTGACGATGCCGTAGCGTATCGTCACGCGAAGCCCGAGGGCGTGAGAAAGGACGCGAAAGTCCCTGCATCCCACGGTTATGTGGGACAGGGACTTTCGCGTCCGTGCGTCCGTGCCTCGGGCCCGAAAGGGACGGGCTAATGTGAGGGGGTGACTACTTTCGGTGGTAGGCGGGGCTGGTACCCAGGTGGGCCGTGATGCCTTCGCGTGCTGGTGCGTCTTCGTCGACCCCGCGGTAGACGTAGCTGTCATCGATTGCCAGGAAACGGAAAGGAGCGCGGCCGTCGAGATACTGTTGGAGGTCATCGGGGGTGGGGGTAGAGCCGCCGCCCTTGTCGGCCAGGGGGTTTTCGTCGGGGTACTGGGTGGGGTCGTTCTTCATCATCGCGCCCATGTTCAGGGCCCCGTAGCCGGTGTATTGGTTCCACTCGTTGTTTGTGTTGAGTCCGCTGTGGGTGAGGAGTTGGAGGATCTGGTTGGGGGTTGCCTCGGGCCAGCGCGAGCGCGCCAGGGCGATCTGCCCCGCCACGATGGGGGTCGCATAGGACGTGCCTTTGCCTGTGCGAATGGCTCCAGTCTCATAGTCGCGTAGGTTAATGGGTCCGCCTATGCCGGCAGCGACGACTCCTTGGCCCCACGAGGAGTAGCTCGCAAGCTGGCCGTCGGTGTCGATCGCGGAGACACCGACCGTGCCCGACCACCGGGCGACCGAAGCTTCGTTGGTATCGTGCGATTCGTTGCCGATGGAGCCCGCGATGATGGTGCCCTGCGTCATGGCTCGAGCGATCGCCCACTTCACGTCTTCTTGATCAGTTTCGGCAGATGAAGAATAAGAAATAATCGACGCACCGTCATTGATAGCCATGTGGATCAAGGAAGCCAGTGCGCGCGTATTGGCCCGACCATTCGCGCAACTGCGTGGCTCCTTGTCTGCATTTGATGGCTTTGCGTAGGCGATGAGGGTGGCGTCGGGTGCGAGGCCGTAGTTTTTGGATACCAGGATGGAGGCGATGGCGGTGGCGTGGGTCCGGGAGGCGTTGGCCGCTTCGTACTCGCAGGGTGTTTTGACGGTGATGTTGGCGCCGGCTAGTTCGGGGGCGCTGGTGTCGACGGGGCCGTCGATCATCGCGATGGTGACGCCTTTTCCGGTGTATCCCTTGGCTCGCGTGGAGTCGAGCTTGTAGTAGGAGAAGTAGTCCTGGGTGGTGATGGTGTCGTCGGCCTGTGCGGGGGCCGGTGTTGCCGCGAGGGTGCCCGTGGTTAGGGCCAGGGCGCAGGCGGTGGTGGTCAGGGCGCGCGCGGCGCGCCCCGCCAGGGCCCCGCGGACGCGGCCCCGGCCGGGCGCGGTTGGTACGTGTGGCATGTGGCTACTTTCGGTGGTAGGCGGGGCTGGTACCCAGGTGGGCCGTGATGCCTTCGTATCCGGATGCGCCTTCGTCGACCCCGCGGTACACGTAGCTGTCATCGAACCTGATCTCGTTGTAAGGGGCGATGCCGTCGACGTATTGCTGCACCTCGTCGGGGGTGGGGGTGGAGCCGCCGCCCTTGTCGGCCAGGGGGTTCTCGTCGGGGTACTGGGTGGGGTCGTTCTTCATCATCGCGCCCATGTTCAGGGCCCCGTAGCCGGTGTATTGGTTCCACTCGTTGTTTGTGTTGAGTCCGCTGTGGGTGAGGAGTTGGAGGATTTGGTTGGGGGTTGCCTCGGGCCAGCGCGAGCGCGCCAGGGCGATCTGCCCGGCCACGATGGGGGTCGCAAAGGAGGTTCCCTGCGTGTCGGTGATGGTGCCGGTGTCGTAGTCGCGTGCCTTGATGGGTCCGCCTATGCCGGCAGCGACGACTCCTTGGCCCCACGAGGAGTAGCTCGCAAGCTGGCCGTCGGTGTCAATCGCGGAGACACCGACCGTGCCCGACCACTCGGCAAAAGAAAGGTGGTTCTCATCTCGCGCATCGTTGCCTATGGGGCCAACGACGATGACGCCCTGAGCCATGGCTCGAGCGATCGCCCACTTCAGTGGCTTCGCATTCTTGCTGTTGTCCGATGATGAGATTGAAATGATCTGAGCGCCGTCATTCATCGCCAATTCAAAAGCGCCATAGGACGTGCCCTTGAGCTCCTGCCCGTCCTTCTTGCATTGCTCTGACTCTTTGTCTGCCGCTGTCTTTCTTGAGTAGGCGATGAGGGTGGCGTCGGGTGCGAGGCCGTAGTTTTTGGATACCAGGATGGATGCGATGGCGGTGGCGTGGGTCCGGGAGGAGTTGGCGGGTTCGTACTCGCAGGGTGTTTTGACGGTGATGTTGGCGCCGGCCAGTTCGGGGGCGTTGGTGTCGACGGGGCCGTCGATCATCGCGATGGTGACGCCTTTTCCGGTGTAGCCCTTGGCTCGCGTGGAGTCGAGCTTGTAGTAGGAGAAGTAGTCCTGGGTGGTGATGGTGTCGTCGGCTTGTGCGGGGGCCGGTGTTGCCGCGAGGACACCCGTGGTCAGGGCTAGGGCGCAGGCGGTGGTGGTCAGGGCGCGCGCGGCGCGCCCCGCCAGGGCCCCGCGGACGCGGGCCTGGCTGGGCGCGGAGTCGTGTTGGGTGCTCACCACTGGCGCAGGTCCCATCCGTCGTCCTCCCGCTTGACGGGAGAAATAGCGCGGTCCGTCCCATAGGTCTGGGACAGGGGGTTGACGTAGCCTGCGGGCACATCGTCCTCGTCCTCGACCTGGAAGGCCACGTACTTGCGCTTGCGGCCCTTCTTGTCCTCCTTGCCCATGCCGGCACCGCCTGCGCCTGCGCCGCCCATGAAGCCGCCGCCGGTGCCCGCGCCGCCCCTACCGGCAGCGCCGGAGGCACCCGCCGCGCCGCCGCCAGCACCGGTCGTGCCGGTCACACCCGAGGCTCCAGCGCCGGTGGCGCCGTTCGCGCCGGCCATGGAGGCGGGGGGAGTGTAGGAGCCGAAGCCCGAACCGGAGTAGGTGCCCACGCGCAGGTTCGTGGCACCCAGGGCGCCGGCCGAGCCGGTCGTGCCCGAGATGCCGCGCAGGCCGCCCGCGCCCACGCCACTCGCAGAAGCGGAGGCACCGCCCAGGCCGCCGAAGCCCGATCCCATGCGGGCCGCGCCGCGTACGCCCAGCGCGCCCGCGCCGAGCACGCCGGCGCCGCCGAGGCGTCCGGCCGTCATCGCGTCGGCGGCGGCGTTGCTGTTGAGGCGCCACAGCGGGTGCAGGGCGTCCGCGGCGGGGGCGGGGGTGTGTCCGCCCACGACGCCGTTGCGGTAGGTCGTGCCGTTGACGCGCGTGTGGAGCAGGTCTGTGTCCATGAGGTCCTGCGGGTCGGTGATCGGGTTCGTGCGCGAACCCAGCTCGCCGTAGGGCAGCTCCTTGGTCGGCACTGCGCCCGAGGAGATCACGCGGTTGCGGGCCGCGGCAGCGTCGGCCTCGCTCCACCACGGCTTATCGAAGCCGCCGGGGTATCCCTCTCCGTTACGGCCGGGCTCGCGGCCAAAACCGTTCTCCGGAGTGACACCGCTACCTCTGCCGGGGCTATAGCCGCCACCACCGGGGTTACGTCCACCACCGCCACCGGGGTTGTGGCCTCCGCCACCATCGCCTTCTTGATTCTTCTTATCCTTGTCCTTGGTAGGATCATCGGCTCTCGGGGCATCGTCTGATAAACTCATCTGATCTGACTTCCCGTCAAGGTTACTGTTCAGCACATTGAGGATTCGCTGGCAGGCCTCCTCACGCGCAGCGTTGTTCTGCGCCTCGACGCCAGCCACGTACGCGGCACCCGTCGTGAATTTGACCGGTCCGGCGGAAACGCCACTGCCGGGGGCGCTGGAGGGGACGGCGACCACGGGTAGGTAGCCCATCGCGGCGGTGACCGGGTCCACCAGGGTGTCCGAGATCGAGCCGGCCTCGTTGTTTGCCGTCGCCATGACGCCGCGTCCGTCCTGATAAGTCTGGTACTTTGCCTCGTAGCGAGCGCGGTACCCCTCGAGGCGAGCGATCGACTGGTCCACCCAGTTGTCCATGGCCTTGGCCGCTTCGCCCGTGAAGCCGTGCCCATCGCGGTAGGCCTTCAGACGCTCGACGGCCTCCTTGAATCCGTCGATCGTCTTCGCGTGCTCGTCGTCCCACGCGTCGAGGCGCTTGTTCTCCTCGGCGGCCTTCATGAACTCCTTGAGGCGCTGGTAATACGGAGAGTTAACCATGATGATGTCCTTTCTGCCTGCCGTCGGACGGCTCAGCTCTCGTCTTGGCTTCCCTGAGCCGGCACGGTCGGGGCATTCTGCGTCGCAGCGGGCTGCCCGCTGGTCGCCGGCGGCGGGGCCTGCTGCGGCCGCTTCTTCATGTATTCCTGCTCTTCGAGCTGCTCGGCGAGCGCCTCTGCCGCCGGGGAATTGGCGACATTATTGAGCATGTCATTGACCCTGCCCAGGGCCTGCTCGTTGTCCCACTCGGCGTTCTCGGCGTCCTTCATGGTCAGGCGCATGTTGGCCTCGAAGGTGGAGATGAGGTCATTTTCCTTCTTGAGGATGTCCGACATGTCCTTGAACATGTCGGACACGGAGTTCCGGAAGGTGGAAGGGCCGGTCTCAGAGCCCCACGCGGATTGCGTCTGGGCGGCGCTCTGAGCGTAGGACGCACCCGCCGTCGTATTGACCGCCTCGGTGCTTTGCTGAACGTTGGGGGCCGCCGCCTCCTGAGCGGGCTTATCGTAGCCGAAGTCTGGCGATCCTGTCATGCTGAGCTCCTTGTCGTTGATGGGTGTTGCGGGCGCAGGCGTGTGCGGGCCGCTCGCTACTTGGTCGTGAAACGGCGGACCAGGGGCTGGTCGGTAATCTCGGGGTTGTCGATCTTCAGGGTCCAGACGTAGGTGAGCGCGGAGCCGCTGCCTTCAACGTCGATGGTCCACGACGAGTAGTACTCGCAGTCCTTTTCGACGCACAGGTCGTAGCTGTCCTCGCCGAGGCGCCAGTAGTCGGCGGCAGACATCGTCGCGTAGACGTTCTTGTCCTTGTCGACGACGATCGTTCCATTGGGGTCCAGCTTGAAATCCTGCTGGCTTATAATGCTGGGCTCTACTCCGACGAGGTCCTTGCCGACCATGTTGTTCAGCGCGTTGGCCTTCTCGATGATCGTGCTCTTCTCGGATTCGGAGGCTGAGTTCATCTGGTTGATGAGGTCGCGCTTGATGCCTTCGGGGATGTTCTTCATCGAGCCGATGTCCGAAGAAGACGAGCCTCCGCCGCCGGGCAAGTTGATGCATCCGGTCAGGCCAACGGCCGCCAAGAGGAGGGAGGATGCCGCCGCGAGGGTGCGGCGCGACACGAAACGGGACATATTTTCTCCTACTGTCAGACTGGTCAATAATATGCGACTGTGGGGCCGCCCTGTCAAGAAACGTTCACCTCGTTGGTGGGGTCCACGCCATCTGCGCGGCGACCACCCCGAGGTCGCGGTGAATGACCTGTGCGCGGCCCGGAATCGCGCGCTTCGGCTTCACGCCGTTGATGATCGCGCCCTCGCTCGGGTTACCCGACAGCAAGATGCCCGTGACCGCCAGGTCGCCCATCATCTGCAGGACCTTCTCGAAGGTCGCTCGAGCCGCGCCACCCATGCGGCGCGTGATGACCAGGTGTAGGCCGATGTCGCTCGCCTGCGGCAGCAGGTCGACCAGCTCCATGAGAGGGTTGCCCGACATCGTGGCGGCCAGGTCGTAGTCATCGACCAGGACCCACAGTTCCGGGCCGCTCCACCAGCTGCGCTCACGGATCTGCTCCGCAGTGACCTCCGGTCCAGGCAGGCGTTTGCGCAGGAACTGGGCCATTTCGCGCATGTCCTTCATGGCGGAGTCGTGGTTCGTGATGTAGCGCAGCGTGTGGTCCTTCGGAACGTCATCCATGAGCGTTCGGCGCATATCGATCGTGATGATCCTCGCCTCGCCAGGCGTGTACAGACGCGTGATCTCCTTCATGATCGAACGCAGGAAGGTGCTCTTGCCCGTTCTCGAATCGCCGAAGAGGTACAGGTGGGACTCCGTGCGCGTGTTGAACACGAGGGGACCAAGGCGCGACTCTTCCACGCCCAGGATCATGTCGCCGCCGCCGCGCGGCAGAATCTGCTGTTCGGGCAGCTGCTCGAGGATACTGTCGATCGTGATCTGTTCCGGCAGCAGACGCAGCTTCGGGCCCTCGCCCGCCACCAGGTGCTCGCGAATCTTCTCGACCGTGTAGGCCACGCCCTGCGACACCGTCGTGGGATCTTGCTCCGCGTCTGCCCGCGGCAGTCCGATCATCATTTCGTGACCGGCCATGTCGATGCCTCGACCCGGGCGACCCTTCGGAATACGAGCGGCACCCTCGCGGTGGACGATTGACTCCTTCGGGTTCGCCGTGTGCAGCTCCAGGCGCGAGCCGAACAGGTCCTGAGCCTCGGAACGAAAATCCATCCAACGGGCGGCGGACACGATGAGGTGAACGCCCAGAGACAGGCCTCGGCTCATCATCGTTGCCACCTGACGGTCCAGGCTGTCGAACTCGGAGCGCAGCGCACCCCAGCCGTCGATGACCAGGAACACGTCTCCGTAGCCGTCGTCGTAGCGCCCTTCGAGGCGACCGCGACGGTACGTGTCCATCGAATCGATGCCGTTTTGACGGAAGTAACGCTCACGGTCGTCCATGATCGCCGCGACCTCGGCAAGCATACGCGTGCGCACCTCCTCGGTGTCACGGGTTGCGATGCCCGCCACGTGCGGGGCACCCGCGAAACCGGCGAAGGTACCGCCACCGAAGTCCATCACGTAGAAATGGACCTCCTGCGGCGTGTAGGTCAGAGACAGAGCCTGCACGATCGTACGCAGCGCCGTCGACTTGCCGGTCTGCGGGCCGCCGACGAGCGCGAAGTTACCGCCCGCCCCCGACAGGTCCAGGACGAGGGTCTCACGACGCTGCTCGAGCGGCAGGTCGACCGTGCCCAGAGGGACACGCAGCGTGCCCGAGTCGCGCCAGGCGCGCGACACGAAACCCAGTTCCGGGTCCGGACCCAGGTCCGGCATGAGCGTCGCGAACGTATCCGGGACCTCGAGGGGAGGCAGCCACACCTGGTGAGCCGGGTAGCCCTTCCCCTTCATCTTCGCCACGGCGATGTCCATCTCGGACATGTCCGCCCAGACCTCGTCGCCCGCCAGGACGATCTCCTGGTTCTGGTCGACCTCTTCCTTGTCGCCCAGCGTGTCTTCGCGCGTGATGACGGGTGCGACCGTGAAAGGCAGGATCTCGATCGGTGCGCTCGGAGCGCCCGCCGTCGAGGCCTCGGAAATCGATGCGAGAGTACGCGCCGGAGGGGGAGCGGCCACGTAGGATGCGCGGAACCGAACGAGGCCGTCTCCGCCCGCCTTCAGGAAACCCGAACCGGGCAGTGGCGGAAGCTTCGCCGCATCCGGGATACCCAGGACCTCGCGCGAATCGTTTTCCGTGAACGTCTTAAGAGCCACCCGGTAGGACAGGTGCGATTCCAGGCCGCGCGCCTTACCCAGGTCCATCTTCTGGGAGGCGAGCAGCAGGTGCACCGACAGCGAACGGCCCAGACGACCGATCATGATGAAGACCTCACCGAACTCGGGCTTCGCCATCAGCATTTCCGTGAACTCGTCCAGGACGATGAACAGGGCGGGCAGCGGCGGATACTCGTGCTTGCCGGCGATACGGTCCGCCTCGTAGGTCGTGACGTTCGCATAGTTGCCCGCCTGACGCAGCATCTCCTGGCGACGCACCATCTCGCCCTGGAGTGCGTCCTGCATGCGGTCCACCAGCGACAGCTCCGACTCCAGGTTCGAGATCATGGCCGACACGTGCGGCAGGTCCGACATGCCGGCGAAGGTCGCGCCACCCTTGAAGTCGACGAGAACCAGGTTCAGCTGCTCCGGGGAGTGCGTGAGCGCCAGGGCAAGCACGAGGGTACGCAACACCTCGGACTTACCCGAACCGGTCGCGCCAATCAGGAGGCCGTGCGGACCCATACCCTTCTCGGACGATTCCTTAATGTCCAGAACGACCGGCTGGCCTTCGGGTGTGACACCGAAAGGCGCGGCGAGGCGCTCTGGGCCCTCGCGGCGACGCCACTGCTTCTCCGGGTCGAAGTCGCGAATATCGCCGATGCCGATCAGCTCCATCAGGTCCTTCTGACGGGACTCGTCCGAGCGACCCACCGGGGTGTCCGCCTCTTCCAGGTTCTGCTGGGTCGCGAACGGCGTCATGCGGCGCGCCACGGCCTCCGCCTGAACGGCACTCAAGCGGTCCGCGAAGGCCTGCTCGGGCATGGAGTCCATGGTGACCACATCGACCACGTCTGCGCCCCGTCGATCCGAGTTCGGGTGGATGAGCAGGCGCAGCGTCGTGTGCGAGGTCATGGGGGTCCACTCGCGGGCGCGGCTCATGATCGTCACGCCCTTGACGCCGGAGGCGGAGCCAAAGGGGGACGAGGCCGGGAACTCAGCACCGTCGCACACCAGCAGCAGGTGCGGGTACATGGGGATTTCCTCACCGAATCGGAAGGCGCCGCGCATCGCGATGTCCGTTCCGATCATCTCCGCGAGCTCCGCGGGGTCGGTCGAGATCATGCGGCCCGGACCAACCGCGTCGCGCACGGTGGAAGAACGGGCCTGCGGCATCCACTTGACCCACTCCCAGTCGCCCAGGCGATCCGCCGAACACAGGACGGCGATCTTGAGCTTGGACGGGTCGATGAAGCACGCCAAGTGCATCATGATCGCGCGCATCTCGTCGTAGACGGCCTCGCCCTCGCCGGCGACCTCAATATGGCTGTAGTCGCCCAGGAAGAGGAACTTACCCACGTTATCCGTGTGGTCATGCACGTTGATGAAACGGTCCATCGCCGACAGGCAGACGACGTCCATCTCCGTCATCGGGTCGATCGGAGGACGCTCAAAGATAAGGCCGAGAGGCTGTGTGCCCGACCCGTAGCGGAAAGCGAACAGGTCGTAGGTGCCGCCCTCGCGCGACCACAGGCGCGAGCCGTTGGCCGCCAGGGTCACCAGAGCGTCTGGATCCGGGTATACCCAGTTGTAGTAGGCGCGCTGCTTCTTCGCGACCTTGCGCACCGCGTCGCGGGTCTCCGCCAGGTAGGACAGGTATTCGCGCCGCTGCGTCACCACGCGCGTGCGGTACTGGGAGAACTGGCGGTACATGTTGAAGCCGACCATGCCCAGCATGGCCACCAGCATGCCGCCGCCCATGAGCAACGCGCGAGTGTTGCTGGCGGTCTGAAGGGCCATGAAGATCATGACGCCCGTCGAACCGAGCATCGGGACGACCATCATCAGCACGTTACCGATCGATGCAGGCTCGGCCTTCTCCGGGGGCATCTGGATAGAAAGGCTGCCGGAAGGTTGCTCCGGAACCGCGGCACTCCGCCGTTTTCTGCGTGTAACCATGAGGTCTCCTCGCGCTGTGCGCGTAAGTGTTCGATGCGACTGCATCCAGTGTAGCTGAGTGGACTTCCAAGTTTTAACCGGCGGTTAGCGTCGGTGCATTACACTGGGCACTGTTGTTTACCTGAGAACGGAGGTTACATGAGCGCCACCATGGTGTCAGTGACTGTTATCGATCAGGATGGCACCTCCGATTTCGCCGCCCCCGAGGGGACGACGGTCGCGGGCTTGTGCGCCATGCTGGAGATCGATCTGTCTCTGCCCTCAGTGCGCGTCTCCTATGCGGACGGGCGCCCCCTTGAGGGATCCGCCGTCCTCGGACGCGATCTGCCAGCGGGATCCTCCATCACTCTGTCCAGCCGTGTCCTGTCCGCTCAGCAACTCAACGAGGCGTCGGCCCGCCACGAGAACCAATGGCTCTCGCCCGTTCTCGCCCTCGTCGGCCTCAGCTTCCTGGTCCTCGGCACCGTCTCCGCCCTGTGCCTCCTTCCGATCCTGGGCGATGCAGCCCTTGCCGCCTACGAACACGCTGAGGATGGACCCCTGTGGGCGACGACCGTCGCATCCGTCCCCGTGTGGCTGCGCGCAGTGTGCTCGCTCATCTGCTGCATCGTCTCGATCGTTCCACTTTTTGCGTCGCGCAAGGTGCGCTCCCGCCCCACTCTGCTGCTCCTGATGCCCGCTCTCGCCGGCTACAGTGCGATCGGCTTGGCACCGCTTGCCGGTATCCACGCTCTGACAGTTGCTCCCCTCATCGGCGTCTGGGTGGCCCTCATTGTCTCCTTGGCAGTCGTGTCCTTGACCGTCACACCGTCGGCTCTCAGCGCGCTCCTCGCCTGGGTGTGCGCCACCGCGCTCGTCACGATCGATGTCTTCCCCGTTTTTAGCGTCATCGACATCTCGCCGCTTGCAGTGATGACAGGCGTCTACCTTTTCCTCATGGCCCCCCGCCTGTCGCTGCGCGTACCCGACAGTCAGCTCGTCGACGTGTCTGCCGTCCAGACGGTTGCCTCGCGCATCCGTCAGCCTCCCGTACAAAAGCCCAGCGCAGTCACCGGCGGGCGTATGGCCGTCGTCCTCGGGCACACGGAGGCGCGCAACTCCCTGCTCGTCGTCGCTTCGACCGCGTTCGTCCTCTCCGGAGGCATCCCACTGGCTCGCACAGTGACGCCCGCGCTCGACATGGGACAAGGCATCGCAGGCATCGTCCTCGTCCTCGCCGCGATCGTCGTTCTTCTCACCGCGCCGCGCGCCACCCGCACCCGCCTCGGTCGAATCCTCCCCCGCCTGACCGCTCTCGCCCTTCTGTGCGCCTTGCTCGTCGGCGACTGGACGAACGCGTTGAAGGATATCGACTGGTTCTTCCCGCTCGTTCCCCTGTGCGTTCTCATTGCGATCAGCGTCGTTACGGTCGTTGTGACCAGCACCGTCGAGACCACGGGCAACGCCGCACTCGTCGGCACGATCCTCGATTTCGTCCAAACTTTCTGCACGTTTGCGCTCCTGCCCGCGGCGGTCATGGCCTCGGGTCTCTTCTCGTTCGCTTGGAGGGCGGTCCTGTAATGTCTGACACCACTAAGACTCCGTTCGCGCCCGCCACGCCCTCGCAGCTTGTCGGTGCCTACGTGATTGACCTGATGATCCTCGGCGCGCTTCTCGCGGCGACGTGGTTCATCTACTTCACGCCCCTGACCATCATCTTCATCACCGTCGAGGCCGTGATCGCCGCCGGGATCATGCTCGGAGCCTCTGGGCGCACCCCCGGCATGGCCGCCATGCGCGTCTGTCTCATCCGCGACGAAGATGACACACAGACACCGTCCCTCGGAGCTGCAATGGGCTACATCGCCCTCGTCGCGCTGCTCCAGATCACCTTCGTTGGTCCCCTCGCCGCGCTCGCCATGGCCCGTGATGGCCGCACCTGGCTGACAGGCCCCACCCGCACCCGCCTCGTCGACCTACGCAAGCACGCGGCCCTCGCAGCCGGCCCTGGGGCCGCAGGCATGGCCGGATACTCCGAGCATCCGCGCCCCGGCCAAGCACCCAACGGATTCGACGGCATTCACCCGGCCAGCTCGCCGGTCCAGTGGGGGGCACCGAGCGCTCCACTCACGCCCGTGCCGCAGGCTGGGCCCGACTTCTCCGCTCCGGGACGGCGCGCCAACGACCCCTACGCGCCCGACTACAGTGCGCCGCAGGCCGTTCCTTCGACGTCTTCTGCTCCGGCGACACCTTCTGCTCCGGCGACACCTTCTGCTCCGGCTGCACCTTCTGCTCCGGCTGCACCCACTGGTCCTTCGGTTCCGCCGCAGGGGATGCCCGACACTCGGCGTCCCGCCCCGACCCAGCCCGAACACGCGCCCGCTGCCCAGGCCTCCGCGGTCCCGCCGGTGCCGACCTTCTCGTCTCCGGCCTCCGAGGTGCCGCCGGTGCCGACCTTCTCGTCTCCGGCCTCCGAGGTGCCTGCGGTGCCTCCTGCGTTGTCGTCTCCGGCGTCCCGGGTACCTGCGGCTCCCGCCCCGCAGGATCCTTGGGACCTGCCGGCCCCGCAGGCTCCCGCGCAGGCTGCCCCAGCCTCGTACTCCGAGCCGACTTTCGAGACCATGCCCTATCACGCCTTCAACGGTGCCACCTCGGGCGTTCCGGCCCCGCCGCCCAGTCGCCGCGCCGTCCAGGCGGGCCAGGCGGCCCAGCAGGCATATGCAGCCCAGCAGGCACAAGGTGTGCAGGGTGGTGCTCAGTGGGGTGACGCGGGCCGGTCGCAGTGGGGCGCTCCTGCTGCTCCCGCACGAGCTCAGCTGCTGTGGATCATCTTCGACTCCGGTCAGCGTGAGCTGATCGACGAGCCTCTGACTCTGGGGCGTCAGCCCGTGCCCGTCGAAGGAACGCGTTCCATCATCGTGCCCGATACGACCCTGTCGCTGTCGCGCACGCACATGCGTATTGGGCCTACCGCTGCGGGTGCCTGGATCGAGGACGCCTTTTCAGCTAACGGTACGGAGATCCGCACGCCGGACGGTCGTATCGCGGCGCTCGCGGGCGGGCAAGCCGTCGAGGTCCCCGCCGGTACCGAAATCGTGATTGGGGACCGTCGCGCCACGATCGTTCTCGCGGACGCTGATTCGGTGCACTGATACGTTTTCTGCTCACGGATCCCGCCGCGGCTAAGTCGCGGCGGGATCTCGTTTCTGTAGCGATGGCTGCGAAGCAGTGGCGTTTAGGTGATGCTGCGGCGAGTCCGGTGCGCGGTGCTGGAAATGCGTCGCCGCGCGTACGTGGCTATGTAAACCTGCGTTGGTGTGTGGCGGGCCTGCAGATAGTGGCGTGGGTGAGTGCGCAACCCGAGACGCCTGTGTTGGCTCTTTGAGGCCTGATATGGGGCGTTTTTGCACGTCGGTGGTGCCAGTGGTTTCGTGCAGGTCTGGGTGAGCGCCGTCGGTGGTGTCGTTGGTTTCGTTTCGTGTGGTGTTGTGCAACCCGAGACGCCTCTGCCAGTGGAATTATGGGGCGCAATGCAACCCGAGACGCCTCTGTTGGTGGGCTTATCGGCTGCAGTGCAACCCGCGACGCCTCTGTTGGCTCTTTGAGGCCTGATACGGGCCTTTTTTGCATGTCAGTGGTGCCAATGGTTTCGTGCAGGTCTGGGTGAGCACCGTCGGTGGTGCCAGTGGTTTCGTTTCGTGTGGTGTTGTGCAACCCGCGACGCCTCTGCCAGTAGAATTATGGGGTGCAGTGCAACCCGCGACGCCTCTGTTGGCTCATTGAGGCCTGATACGGGCCTTTTTTGCATGTCAGTGGTGCCAATGGTTTCGTGCAGGTCTGGGTGAGCACCGTCGGTGGTGCCAGTGGTTTCGTTTCGTGTGGTGTTGTGCAACCCGAGACGCCTCTGCCAGTAGAATTATGGGGTGCAGTGCAACCCGAGACGCCTCTGTCGGCTCATTGAGGCCTGTTATGGGGTGTTTTGGTTCATCGGTGGTGCCAGTGGTTTCGTGCAGGTTTGGGTGCGCGTCGGCGGTGGTGTCGTTGGTTTCGTTTCGTGTGGTGTTGTGCAACCCGAGACGCCTTTGTTGGTGGGCTTATCGGGTTTAGTGCAACCCAAGACGCCTTTGTTGGTGGGCTTGTGGGCGCAGTGCAACCCGAGGCACCTCTGCCGGTGGGCTTATCGGGTTTAGTGCAACCCGAGACGCCTCTGTCGGCTCGTTGAGGCCTGATATGGGGCGTTTTTGCACGTCGGTGGTGCCAGTGGTTTCGTGCAGGTCTGGGTGCATGCAGTCGGTGGTGCCAGTGGTTTCGTGCAGGTCTGGGTGAGCACCGTCGGTGGTGCCAGTGGTTTCGTGCAGGTTTGGGTGCGCGCCGTCGGTGGTGCTGCCTTGACTTTCATGCGGCCAGAACGCGCTTCGGCGCTCGCGCGGGAGCGACCATGCGGCCCGGGCACACCGGGACAGGGGGTCTATCAACTGACATCAAATGCCTCGAAAAGTTCGACAGAATAAAGAACCACTACCAACACAACATCGGATGAGAGACGTGCCACAGAGGCTGTTGTGAGCCTCCCCGTGAGCGGATCCAACCATCCCTACGAGCAATTTTGTGTCATTCGGTTAGTTTCAGAAGAGTCGGAGACAAACGAGGGAGGTGCCGCCCCATCGCTGGGGCGGCACCTCCCTATGCGCGTGTGCGCGGTGCTATCAGAAGCGGGCGGCGCTGGCCTGGTCCGTCTGCTGGTAGTTGGAACGAGCGGAGTCCACGGCCGCGGAGGTGCGGGACAGGACGTCCTTGAGGCCGTCAAGGCCCTGGTTCCACTGGCTCTGAGCGGCCTGGTAGGCCTCCTGAGCCTGGCCTTCCCACGAGGAGCGCAGCTGGTTCAGCGTGTTCTCGAGGTCATCGAGGCAGCTCTGGAGGTTGGAGGCGCCGGTCTTGATGTCGGCGGCAGCGCTATCGAGAGCGCCGTAATTTACCTGGAAATCCATCGTCAGTGTCCTACTTTCTCTCTCACAGTCCGCCGAGGATCTGGGCGAACGAGCCCTCGGTGTCGGCCTCGTTGGCCTGCATTGCCTTGTCGGTGCTGCGCAGCTTGTCTGCGAGGTCCTGCAGGGCCTGGTTGATCTTCGCTGCGTTGTCCTGCCACTGCTGCATCAGCTGGGTGAACTGGACCGAGGCGCTGCCCTGCCACGAGCTGCCGATGGTCGACAGGTCGCCCTCGAGGCGACGGAAGTGGCCCTGCAGATCGTTGTAGGTACCCTCAATCGCGGAGACGCCCTGCGCTAGGGCGCCATCTACGGCCCGCTGGTCTGCCATGTGAACCTCCATTTGTATGAGTGAACTCTCTCGCGGGGATGCGTGAGAGCATGGGGACACATGAATACTAACCATGTTTTGATCGTTTTTTTGAATGTTACGCAGAAATCATGACAAAACCTGACCGACAACCTAGACTTACAGGGTTGTGTCGTGTAGCCAAAGACCCCATCACGCGGCAATCGGGAGGATCCAATGGCATCGAAAGTAGCTCGTGGAGTGGCGATGATTCCGCTCACGATTACCTATGGCGTGGATCGAAGCGACGTGACGGTGCCGCAGTCGATCCCCTTGGTTGAACTCCTGCCCGGGTTTGTTGAATCCGCCGGAGCGTTCAGTGATCAGCCCACAAACGACGGTTTTGCAGTCCGAACCGCTTCTGGCCGTCTCCTCGATCAGTCCAAGTCTTTGTCTGCCCAGGGGGTGCGCGCCGGAGCCGCGCTGACGCTCGAACCCCTCGGCGAGGGAGCCGCCGACATGGTCTACGACGACCTGACGGAAGCAGTCGGGCAAGTTGTCGAAAGGGTGTCCACTCCTTGGACGCGTGACAACGCTCGCACGCTCGCCGCGCTCTCTGCTGCTGCACTGGTTTTCGTTGCCGCCCTCCTCCTGGCAACCACGCCCCAGGATGCGCTCGTTTCCTTGGACCCCAGCCGCGTCAGGAATCTCAACTTCATATACGGTGCGATCGGCATAGTCTCCGCACTCCTCGTCGTTGGAACATCCGTGGTCGTGAGCCGCAAGTACGCCGGACCGTCGGGCATTGCGATCGCGCACACTGTTCCGTTCCTGACTGCAGCATCGGCGCTTCGTCTGTCGCAGAGCCAGTGGGACGCGGGGGGCTGGATCTTCATCGGTCTGGGCATACTTGTCGGCTCTGTCGCGGTGCTGACTCTCCCGAAGAAATACAGGATTTCGATCGTGGCACCGCTTGTTGTAGGAACGATGGTTGCCACCACGGGCCTCATGGTGAAGGTCGGCTCCCTGTCTCAGGTGGGCGTGTCTGCCCTCCTCTTTGCTTTTGTTGTTGTCCTCCTTCAGGTAGCGCCGTGGGTCGCTCTTGCTCATATCCCCGTCAGGATCCTGGATGCTAATACCGCCGAGCAGATCCCCGCGCAAGGAGTGACCGACCAGGTCAGCACCTCATTCGTATTCGTCGTGTCCCTGCGCGCGGGCGGCGGCCTCGCCGCGCTCTTCCTCACGGTGTCGATGCTGAGCGCGCCCACCCTGCGTTCCGTGTCCATTCCGCTCGTCCTGGCCGTCCTCGGCTCTGCCTCCCTGATCCTGCAGACCCGCTCGATTCGAGCCCGCGTCGAGGTGCTCCTCGGCGCCCTAACGGGACTGACGACGATCCTGGTCGCTGCGACGCTCGCCACCCGCGTCCACCCGACGAGCCTGTCGTGGGTGACATTCTGTGCGATCGCGGCTGCCCTTGTCCTCGTGGTGACGAACGTTGTCGGCCCTCGCGCGCGCCCGCACCTCACGCGCGTCGCGGACACGATGTCGGTGCTCTCGCTCTTTGTCCTAATCCCTCTGGCCGTCTACCTGTGGGGCTGAGTCATGCCGTCAAGTAAAGATATTCTCGAAGCCCAGCGCTTCAACCGTCATCGTCTGATTACGGCCTTTACGTCGGGCACTCCGGATGGTCGCGAGGTTGATCCCCCGTCTCCGGTGCGGCCTCTGATTTTCGGCGCGCTCGTTGCGATTATCATGTGCGTCATCGGTGTAGGTATGCGTTTCTTCAACGCAAACCCGAACCTGGACGGCAAGAACTTCGTACTCGTTGACGTGAAGTCCACGGGCGCCCGTTACTTCCTGGCCAACGGCGTTCTACACCCGATCTCGAATGTGACGACGGCGCGCCTCCTGTCCCAAGAAGGAACGCTTGATGTGATCTCCGCCAGCGCCTCGTCCCTGGCAGACAAGCCGCGCGGCGCACAGATCGGCCTGCCCGGCGTTCCCGACGACGTGCCGATCAGCAGCCAGCTGGGGAGTGCGTGGCTGTCCTGCGATCTCGAGGGCACGTACCACACCTGGGTCGGACAGAAGCTGCCGGAAGAGAACTTCCCCCTGACTCCCGCTGTCTCCGCGCTCGTCACCCCCGATCACGGCAAGACCACGTACTTTGTCGACGCTGCGACCGAGAAGAAATATCTCATCGACGAGACGGATTCCCGCTTGAGCGACTGGACGCTGGCTTTCCAGAACCGCGTCGGTTATCCCGTCGAGGTGGACCCACAATGGGTGGATCTCTTCCCTTCTGGCACGCCGCTGCGTTCCTGGAGCTACAGCGAAATTCCGAACGCGGGAGCGCCGGCGACCGACCTTCCGGGACCCCTCAAGGACGCGAATCTGACGATTGGCACCGTCGTCGAGCAGACCGACGCGAAGGGTGAGGTCCAGTTCTCCTACCTGGTCGTTAACTCCTCCCAGCTGGCCGTTTTCAACTCGACGGCTGCGCGTCTGTACCGCGACGCTCCGGCCACGAGGCAGTTCGGCACGGACATGTTCAAGGATGTGACTCCCGTCCACGCGGATTTCATCGGCGAGGACTGGCCGCGCTACGAGGATTTCTCGGACCCGGTGTGGGATGACCAGAAGGCTGACGCTTCGAACCGCACGGCCCTGTGTGCCCACATGTCGACGACGAATAAGGCAGTGCCCAAGCTTGGGCTCTATACGATGCCGCACCAACGCGCCGTGCAGGCGTCGTACGATGCCGAGTCCGTGAACTCGCCCTCCGGTCCGACCACGACTCGCACCGTGACAGTGGCGGGTGGCTCTGGGGCGCTCGTCGCGATCACATCTGCCGGCAGCCAGGCGGCTGCCTACGCCTTCGTCTCCGACCAGGGGTACATCCATTCGCTTGGCGCGACGCCCACCGTTTCGATGAACGCCCTGGGGTGGAAGCAGGATGATGTCGCTGCGATCCCAGAGACGTGGGCGAACTTGATTCCGCCGGGCACTGACATGACTCCGCAGGCGGCAGCCTCATCTGTGGGGCTCTCGTGACCCGGGGCGGCGTGCGCGCGCGGGTGATCAGCCACGGCCTCGTCGGTGCTGCAGTGGCGACGGGACTCGCGCTCGCGTCGGTTGTCGCCCCAGTGTCCTCCTCGGACGAGGCCGGGACATCCTCAGCGCTCGGCCCGACGATCGCGCACGCGGACCCGGCCCCCACACCGAGCGTTCGTCCCACCCCCACGGCGCCGCCTTCGGATGCGCCGACGGAGGCTCCGGAGCAGCGCCAAGAGGAGACCTGCCCGGTGGACTCTCCTCGCTACATTAAGCAGCAGCCGGTCATCCTCGACCAGGTGGGCGTGCGGCGTGCGTGGGATCTCACGCGTGGTGCCGGCGTGACGGTCGCGGTCGTCGACTCCGGTGTCGCCGCGGGCAACGAGCACTTTAACTCGGGGGATCCCTCCGTGGTCCTGCCCGGTGTCGACCTGAGCGGTGAAGGCACCGACGGTCGCGTCGATGTCGGAGAGCACGGCACGGCGATCGCCGGTGCGATCGCTGCCCGCCAGCTTCCCACCGCGAAGGGGTCCGGCCTCGTTGGTGTCGCTCCGGAAGCGAAGATCCTTCCGGTGCGCATCGAGACCGGCCTTGAGCAGGGAAACCCCGACAAGCCGGGGCAGGAACCCTTCATGTCGCGCGTGGCTCGCGCGATCCGGTGGGCTTCTGACAATGGTGCTCAGATCATCGTCGTCGCCCAATCCTCGAAGGATCCGAACTCGGATCTGGAGGCAGCGGTCGCGGCCGTGCGCGGGCGCTCGCTCGTCGTTGCGTCCACCGGAAACACCTATCAGGATCAGAAGAACAACGAGGTCGTCTACCCGGCAGCCTACGAGGGCGTCCTCGCGGTCACGGCCTCGGATGCCTACGGTTTCGCGTCCGACCAGCAAGTGCATGGCGCTCACGTGGACCTGGCGGTACCCGCAGCGGTTATCCTCACGACCTGGTTCGATCAGGCTGATTGCCTCGTCGGAGGGTACTCGGGTGACACGCCGCTGCCTTCCTCCTCCTACGCGACTGCCTACGCGGGTGGTTTTGCGGCCCTCGTGGCCTCCAAGTTCCCCAACGAGTCCCCGGACATGTGGAAGTACCGCCTCGAGGTGACCGCGCTGCGCGGTGCCGCCGATCAGCGTACGAACGAGCTCGGCTGGGGCGTCGTCGCCCCCTACGATGCGCTTACCTTCGACGACATTGGTACGAGGTATGGGCCCCCTCACCCCGACCAGGCGGCTCACCCCGTTCCGAACCGTCCTGCCGTGGGATCTCCGACCCTGGCCAACAGCAACGACATTCTGACGGTTCGCACCTCCATCGTGTCCGGGATCGTGGTCGTGGGTGCGGCTATCCTGGGTGGCCTCGTGATCCTGTCGCACCTGCGCGGTAGGCCGGTGGCCCACGAGAAGGATGACGAGGACATCGCATGACGTCCGCCGCCGTGCGTCGCTGGCGGCGCGTATGCTGCCTCGGAACGGGCAGTCTCGCCTTCGCTGTTGGTTCCGCCGTCGTCCCTGCCGCTCCCGCGATCGCGCTCGGCCCCGAGGTGAGTGCCGCCGACCAGGAGTATTACTCCTACTACCAACTGGGCTCGTTGCATAGCCAGGGCTATAACGGCGAGGGTACGGTCATCGCGATGATTGACGGGCATGTCAATCCGAACATTCCTGAACTGGCCGGCGCGACCATCGAGAACAAGAGCCCGTGCACGGTCAGATCCCTACCTGATAACGCGGATCACGGCACTGCTGTTGCCCAGGTCCTCGTGGCTCCGAAGTTCGGAGTAGCCCCCGGAGCGACTCTGTACACCTACGACCTGGGGTACAGCGAGGAGGAAGTCGGTGCCGACTGTGCGAACCCCGGCGTGTATGCGCGGGGCGAGGCCGATACGTCGCTGCTGATCGAGCAGGCGATCAACGACGGTGCTGACATCATCTCGATTTCGAGCAGTTACCCGATGTACAACGAAGACCTGCGGTGGGCCATGGCGCGAGCCATTTCGCAGGGCGTGATCGTCGTTGCGGCGATGGGTAATGACTCCACCGAAGACCCCGAGGATACGTTGCCCCTGTGGTCTGGGATCTGCGGAGTGGGTGCCATCGATACGAATGGGGCTCTGACCGAATATAGTAACTGGGGCAACGGCGTCGAGACCGTCGCCCTGGGGACGATCACTGTGCGCAGCGGTACCCGAGGAGAGGTGCTCACGATACAAGGAACGTCCTTTGCGACTCCTATCGTCGCAGGCTTCCTCGCGATTGCGTGGCAGAGGTTTGACGACGACGTGACAGCGAATCAGATCCTGCAGGCGATGACGACGACGGGTAAGGGGAGTAACGGGGAGTGGAACTACAGTACGGGCTTTGGTGCTGCCGACCCGTGGGGGCTGCTGAACGCGAAGGCCGCGTCCCTGCCCGATGTGAATCCGTGCGAGTCGAAGGCCTACTCCTCGAGCCCGAGCTGGCAGGACGTTGAGGACTACATCGATGGCACCGTTAACCCCCTGTTGATGAGGAACGATGACGACTACGTCTACCGCGGGTTCAACGAGGAGGCCGCCTTTAGTCCGGATAACGACTACCCCGTCCACCTTGGCACGAGTCCGCGCTATCACCGGGACTGATGGATCCGCTCCCGTCGGGTGGTGAAAGGATGGCGGGCCATTGACTTCGACGACGAGGCGTGGGCGCGCTCGAACCGGACGGCTCGGTGGACAGCTACACGAGCTGGGGTGATGGAGTGTCGGTCGCCGCCATCGCAGAGGGGTGGAGCGGTCCTTGACCGAGGGGAAAACTCCATTGTGAGTGGCACGTCGATGGCGTCACCGGTCGTCGCGGGAATCCTCGCGTCCGTACCGGCAGGGCTCTCCAACAGGCACCTATTGATCATCCATCGGTGCAGGCAATGATGCACAGCCGACGGTTCAAGAGAATTGGAATGACGTGGACGGGTTGTGAACACGATAGTGAACGTGAATGACCCATCGTGTGTCTAACGAGCGACCGATGATAAGAACGCGTTGAGTGACGAACAATAGTGCTCTGTTGGCCGTGGGAATCTGCCCGCGCTATCACCGGAAGTGACGAGTCGTCGAGGCATTGGGTGGCAAGGTGTCAATCATGAACGACCACCAGCCCGGTGTATTCATCCAGGAAAAAGGGCATTTTGCGGGTTGGAGCTCACCTCGCAGATATGCTCAGTCGGTTAGAATAACCGCATGGTAGATGTGATGGGGCAGACGCCCGAAGAATTTGAACAGATGCTGAATGACCAGATCGCCGCCGCCCAGATGAAGGCGAACGCGATCAAGGCGCTCGTTGAGCGACTGAGCTCCGCCCGCGTGTCTGGTATGGACAGCAACCAGGACGTCGAGGTTGAGGTGAACTCCGACGGTCGCATGACCAAAATCTCCATCGACGAGAATGCGATGCGTGGAAGCGCCGAGGATCTCGAGCGCTCAGTCATGGAGGCTTACGCGGATGCCGGACGCAACATGGCGACCTTCGTCCGCGAGCGCGTCTCCCAGGACGTCAAGGACGAAGGCGGCGCGATCGAGGCGTATGCCGCCACCGTCGAACCCGTGCTGAACTCGCTCGGGCGCTGATAGCGATGGCAAACTACGATCTCGCAATCGACCTGGAGCGGCTCGTTAGCCACGCGGGCGAGGTGGACAACTGCGCCGACACCCTCGACAACTGCTACGACACCGCCACCCAGACCCTGGGACAGGTCATCACGAATGCATTCGGCCTGATGTTCATGCAGTACACCGCCGTGTGCACCTATCAGTTCTCGAACATCGCGGCCATGATCAACGACGCCGCCGAGGCAGAACACCGCTTGAGCAACTGCCTCCTCGACCTCGAGCAGAAGATGCGTGACGCCGAGCGCGGAAACAAAGATCTTATTGAGGCACCCGGAGACGGACTCGAGCCGACGCCCACGCCTCCTAGCGGAAGACCGCCTATGGAGGTGAGCGCACCGTATGACGGCCCCGGCGGCGGCGGTGGTGGTGCTACTCCCTCGCTCGGCGGCGGAGGCGGTGGCGCTACTCCCTCGCTCGGCGGTGGTGGCGGTGGCGCTACTCCCTCGCTCGGCGGCGGAGGCGGCGTCTCGAACGGTCCCACCGGCGGTACCCCCACCATGCCCAAGCCGAGCAGCGCCGAGGACACGATCAAGGGCCTCGACAAGGACAAGAAGGACGGCGAGAACTCCTTCGCGAGCATGCTCGCCGGACACGACAAGGTGTGCGTGGGCGAGGATGAACTCCGTGCCTTCCTCGAGAAGCAACGCGGCGACGAGAACGCTGACCTGAAGACATTCTACGAACGTCAGAAGGAAGACCAGGCAAAGGTCCTCGAACGCTACGCCGAGGCGCACTCGGGCGAGGATATCTCCGAGGTGAAGACGCTCATCGAGGACAACCAGAAGCACCAGCAGGACGCGACGACCGACTTCCTCGCGAAGCAGCGCACCGATGAGGAAGCCCAAATCCGAGAGTTCGTCAAGGACAATCCGAAGGCAACTCCCCAGCAGTTCGACACCTTCCTGTCCAAGCAGCGCAACGAACAGCAGGCCAGCTTCCGTGCCTTCGTTGACGAACAACAGAAGACCCAGAACGCGCGCATCGACGAGTTCACGAAGGCTCATCCCGAATCGAAGCCGGAAGATGTGCGTTCCCTTTTCGATAAGCAGGACAAGCGCGGTGACCAGGACATCGAGACTTTCCTGACCCGTCAGCGTCAGGACGAAGAACGCACGCTGCGTCGCTTCATTTTTGAAGGAGTGAAGAAGTGAGCCCGCAACAGCCGGTATACACCCGTAGCGAGTGGATGGATGGGTCCGACGACGCCCTGGGCCCCATCGGCGATATCCGCGACGCTGTCATTCAGCTCCAGGCCGGCCAGTGGATGGGTGGTGCCGAGTCTGCCCTCAGCGCTGCCCAAGGCATTGGCGATATCGCCTTGGGTGGGCTTAGTGGCTTGATCAGCTACGGCGTCAACATGCTCCTCAACTACGTCGATCCCCTGAAGTTCTGGATGGACCAGCTCACCGGCGACTCTGCGCAGGTGAACGGTATGGCCATGACGTGGGCGTCCATCGGAGACTCTCTGCGCTCAACGGGATCCGAGATCGAGTCCACCTCGACCAGCGCCATGCAGAACATGAAGGGTGCAGCCGTCACCCGGTACCTGGAGCGTCAGGGACAGGTCGTTCGCTCGATCAATACGTTGGCCGACGCGTCCGCCACCGTGGGAGGAGCGGTCGCGAAGGCCGCCGAGCTCGTCAAGAAGACCCACGACTACGTGTGCAAGCTGATCTCGGACATCATCGGTGAAGCTCTTGAAGGAGTGGCGCTATCGGGCCTGACGTTCGGCATGTCGCTCCTTAAGGCCGCGGAAGCTGTTGCCCAGAGGGCTGCTGCCGAGGCTGTGAAGGTCGAGAACATCCTGACGCTGCTGAAGATGGCGTTCGATGAACTCAAGTCGCTCTTCGACATCCTCACGGCGGCCGCTCCCGCCTTCCTCAGCGCAATCCGCGAGGTCGGCAAGGATTGCGGTACCCCCGGTGGCGGTTGCTGCGGCGAAGGATCGTCCTCGAGCAGTGACAAGCCGAAGCGTTCTCCCCTGGATGAACCCATTCGCAGGCCGCCGGCAGACGAAGAGAAAGATAAGCACATCATCGATCGGCTGATCGATCCGCTTCTCGAGCCCTTCCGCGTTGCTGAGGATATCGGCAAGCCAATCGTCAAGCCTATTGGTGATGCGGCGAGGAAGGTCGCCGAGGATCCCGAAGGATACGGCCTCACCCGCCCCTTCACACCCGGGATCCACGTTCCCCCGTCGACAGTGGGGAAGAAGACCGAGCAATAGTACGGCAGTGGTCCTTGCTTCAAGGGAGCGAGCGTGTCGAACTCCGAGGAAAACTGAGGCAAGGATTCGAGCGTCGTCAACAGAGGTTTCTCTTCTTCCTCTGGTAGCTCCTAGGAGCTCTCAGAGTCGCGTTAGCGACCTCGACCGGTAGGGGTGCCCCGCGCAGAACCTGTGCGGGGCACCCCTTATGTTCGCGCAGCTGAACGCCCGGGTGCGCTTCGTGCGCTACACGTGTGCGTACCGATGTAGGGGGAAGCGTTTCTGCCGCTCCTACGTCATCTGGCGTGTTCTCCTGCCGACTGAGCGGGCGGGCGGAGCGTAGAGGGGGCCTCGGCCTCACTGCGTCGCATGCGAGCGCCCTATCTGGTCACGGAGCGTTAGCCTGCAGTGATCCTGCGCGCTGCCGGGGTGCTTGTGGCGAGAGGACAGCTCTGCTCTGTGTGACCGTTCGTGTGCGTGCCGGTGGCGGCCCCGAGTGCCTACGTCTCGGATCGGAATGCATTCGCCTATTGTCCGTCCGTCACGAGCGTTCGTTTGCCGCGCGCATCTTTTTCGGCCGGCGTTGATCATCCGCGGCCTCGTGCGTGCGGCTACCCGCCCCGGCCTCGTCGAATCCTGAGATCGTCGGACCGACGCGACAGCCACATGCTCCCGGCCTTGAAGGACCGCTACGGGCGGTTCGCGAAATACTCCAGCAGGTGCGAGTCACCCGACACAATGATCTCGTCGTCAGCGTTGATGCGCGTGGTCGCGTCCGCGTACTCGAAGCGCTGCTTGGGGTGGCGCACCGCCAGCACGTTGACTCCGTATCTGCCCCGAAGATCCAGCTCTTCGAGTGAGAATCCGTGGACCTCCTGCGGGGGACGCAGTTTCATGATGGAAAAGCCGTCCTTCTCCATCTCGATGTAGTCAACCATGCGGCCGCCCACGAGGTGCGCGGTGCGCTTTCCCGCGTCCAGATCGGGGTAGACCACGTGGTGGGCACCCACGCGTCGCAGGATGCGGCCGTGCTGGGAGGACGTGGCCTTCACCCAGATCGACGAAATACCCATGTCAACGAGGTTCGCGGTGATGAGGACAGCTGCCTCCAGGGACGAGCCCACACCGACGACGGCGCTGCGGAACTCACGTGCGCCGAGCTGTTCGAGGGCATCCTTCGAGGTCGCGTCGGCCTCGACGAGAGGGAAACGACCGGCGAATGCCTGTACGCGCGCCGGGTTCTTTTCGACGGCCAAGATCTCGTATCCCAGCTGGTCCTGCGTCACCGCGACGGCGGCGCCGAAACGGCCCAGTCCGATGACGAGCGTTCCTGACTGGAGTTCCTTTGACTCGCGTTCATCTGCCATGCCCCCATTCTTCCCTGCGGGCGCGTGCGCCGCGAGCGGTGCGGGCGCGTGCAGCGAGTGTTGCGGGTGGGTTGTGGGTGCAAGTTGTTGGTCCGGGTGTGTGTCACGGGCGCAGGGGCCTGGGATGTGGGTTGTGGGTCGGGTGTGCGCATCGTGGGCGCGGGGGCGTGGGATGTGGGTAATGGGTGCGGGGGGGGGGGGGCGTGGTGTCTGCGTAGTGGCGCAGGGGCGTGGGGTGTCGTGTGTGGCGTGAGCCAGTGGCCGATCCAGGAGCGTGAAACGCGCGTGAAACACGAAGTGGTGCGGAGTTCTTGATCCACTGGAAGGTACGACTGCTACGGGGCAGAGAGCACGATGTTTCCCCGCGATGTCAGACGTAATGAGGGAGGGCGTTCCGTGTCGTCGGTTTCCGCGTTGGTTGGTTTCTGCCGCGGTTGTAACCGGTGGCGCTTTTGTTGGTTGTGTTGGTGGGCTGGTTGTAACTGGTGGGGCCTTTGTTGGTCGTTTTTGGGCTAGATTGCCGTGTTTTGTGTTGTCGGTGGTGCCTGCGGTTTCATGTGGGCGTGTGCGAGTGCTGGCGGTGGTGCCGGTGGTTTCGTGTGGGTGCGCTCGAGCTGTGTCGGTGGTGCCTGCGGTTTCGTGGGGAGTGGGTGTTGGTCGGTTGGTTGTAACCGGTGGCGCTTTTGTTGGTTGTGTTGGTGGGCTGGTTGTAACTGGTGGGGCCTTTGTTGGTGGTTTTTGGGCTAAATTGCGGTGTTTTGTGTCATCGGTGGTGCCAGTGGTTTCATGCGGGTTTGGGTGCGCGCTGGCAGTGGCGTCTCCGGTTTCGTGTGGGGCCGAACGCGTGCTGGCAGTGGTGCTTGCGGTTTCACGCGGGCGCGCTCGAGCTGTGTCGGTGGTGCCAGTGGTTTCATGTGGGCGTGTGCGAGTGCTGGCGGTGGCGTCTCCGTTTTCGTGTGGGTGCGCTCGAGCTGTGTCGGGGCGTCTCCGGTTTCATGCGGGTGCGCTCAAGCTGTGTCGGTGGCGTCTCCGGTTTCGTTCGGGGCTGTGTGTTGGTCGGTTGGTTGTAACCGGTGGCGCTTTTGTTGGTTGTGTTGGTGGAATGGTTGTAACTGGTGGGGCCTTTGTTGGTGGTTTTTGGGCTAAACTGCGGTGTTTTGCGCTGTCAGTGGTGTCTGCGGTTTCGTTCGGGAGTGTCGACGCTGCGGCAGTGGTGCCTGCGGTTTCACGCGGGCGCGCTCGAGCTGTGTCGGTGGTGCCTGCGGTTTCATGTGGGCGCGCGCGAGTGCTGGCAGTGGTGTCAGTGGTTTTGATGCTGTCTCCCTGGTTCTTCTGGGTGTCGATCATCTGAACCGGTTGAGTGCTCGCGCAGCTACGTGCATGTGGCTTGCTCGTCATAACGCTTGCCCACAGTCAGGTGTGTTCGGCAACAGCCTGGGAGCCGCCGTCGCGCATGGGACGTGCTGCTGTCTAGCGGGTCGACCGAGCGCGGACAGCGACCGAAACCTGGGCGACGACCTCGTCGATGAGTTTTAGATCCGACCAACGAACCCGAATCACCTTCCAGCCAGCGCGTTCGAGGTCTCTCTGGCGACGCTGCTCTGCCTCAATGCTGTCGTGGACTTGATCGATGGTCTCCCCGTACTTGATGCGGCCATCAAACTCGATGGCGATCTTCAGGTCAGCCAGAGCAATGTCGATAAAGTACGTGCGGCCGTCAATGTGGACCTCCTCTTGAGTGCTGATTCCTATAATCCCAGCGCGCAGCAATGCGAGTAAGACGAGGGCTTCCCCGGGAGACTCGCATCCAGCGTCAGCGTGGTTGATGATCCACTTGGCTTGTTTTCGCCCCGGGGTGTTGTGCGGCATCTGTTGAAGCTCGGCGAGTATCTCCTTTCGTGCGCTACTCGCTTTGGTGCGCGACTCCTTCAGATGGAAACGGTCGAACTCTGATGTTCGAGAGAGGCCTGCACATACGAGAGGGAACGATTGCGCATCTTTATAGTTGCGGGCGCAATCGATCAGAATCCGGGTGGGCGTAGCAACCCTAAAACCCAGATATTCCATGGAAGGAATCGGATGTTTCGGTCTCGATGTTTTGAACATCGCGCCAGAAATCTTGGAACCATCAGGTAGCCGGAGTGGAGGAAAGAGGACTTTTCGAGCCCCACCTTGAGTAGGCGAGTAAGCGATGGTGTCCTTGATGCGGCAAGAGGTGGGAAGCCCCAGTAGAATCCCTGCACTTGCACCACTCAAGACGTATCTCGGATGACGAATACTGAATGCTGACAAGCGAGCTATGAGGGCGATCTGTGGGTATTCGCTCAATGGGTGCCCTTCAAAGCTCTCTACGGGAAGATAAACGCCGGTCAGGACACGCAGCACCTCTCCCGATTTGAGCTGTCTGTGTAGTTGAACCTTCGTTCGGTGGACTCCCACAATCAGGAGGGAGGAACGAATGGATGTGATGAGTTCGGACAACATGGGGGCATCACCGTCAAATCATGCGTGTGCGGTTGTTCTGTGAATGGTCTCCCAAGATGGGCCGGCCTGAGAAGTAGAAATACGAACCCTGTGGATACAGGTCCTTGACTGGAGAGGCCTGTGGATAAAAAACGTGCAGTAAAGGGGAATGATGTGAGTCTGCAGGACGTCGTAGGTTTCGTATCTTTCCGAGCTGGAGTTGACAATGGTGCCTGCGGTTTCATGCGGGTCTGGGTGCGCGCTGGCAGTGGTGCTTGCGGTCTCATGCGGTTTGGGTGCGCGCTGGCTGTGGTGTCTGCGGTTTCATGCGGGCGTGTGCGAGTGCTGGCAGTGGCGTCTGTGGTTTCACGCGGAGTGGGTGTTAGTCGGTTGGGTGAAACCGGTGGGGCCTTTGTTGGTTGTGTTGGTGGGCTGGTTGTAACTGGTGGGGCCTTTGTTGGTGGTTTTTGGGCTAGATTGCCGTGTTTTGTGTTATCGGTGGTGCCTGCGGTTTCGTGCGGGCGCGCGCGAGCTGCGGCAGTGGTGCCTGCGGTTTCATGTGGGCGTGTGCGAGCGCTGGCAGTGGTGTCAGTGGTTTCGATTGGGAGTGTCGACGCTGCGGCAGTGATGCCTGCGGTTTCATGCGGGCGTGTGCGAGTGCTGGCGGTGGTGCCTGTGGTTTCATGTGGGTTTGGGTGCGCGCTGGCAGTGGTGCTTGCGGTTTCACGCGGAGTGGGTGTTGGTCGGTTGGTTGTAACCGGTGGGGCCTTTGTTGGTTGTGTTGGTGGGCTGGTTGTAACTGGTGGGGCCTTTGTTGGTGGTTTTTGGGCTAGATTGCCGTGTTTTGTGTTGTTGGTGGTGTCTGCGGTTTCGTGCGGGCGCGCGCGAGCTGCGGCAGTGGTGCCTGCGGTTTCATGTGGGCGTGTGCGAGCGCTGGCAGTGGTGTCAGTGGTTTCGATTGGGAGTGTCGACGCTGCGGCAGTGGTGCCTGCGGTTTCATGCGGGTCTGGGTGCGCGCTGGCAGTGGTGCTTGCGGTCTCATGCGGTTTGGGTCCGCGCTGGCTGTGGTGTCTGCGGTTTCATGCGGGCGTGTGCGAGTGCTGGCGGTGGTGCCTGTGGTTTCACGCGGAGTGAGTGTTGGTGGTTGGTTGTAACCGGTGGGGCCTTTGTTGGTTGTGTTGGTGGGCTGGTTGTAACTGGTGGGGCCTTTGTTGGTGGTTTTTGGGCTAGATTGCCGTGTTTTGTGTTATCGGTGGTGTCTGCGGTTTCACGCGGGCGCGCGCGAGCTGTGTCGGTGGTGCTTGCGGTTTCATGCGGGCGTGTTTGAGTACTGGCGGTGGTGTCTCCGGTTTCACGTGGGCGCGCGCGAGTGCTGGTGGTGGTGCCGGTGGTTTCGTGTGGAGCCGAACACGCGTTGTCAGTGGTGTTAGTGGTTTCGATCGGGAGTGTCGACGCTGCGGCAGTGGCGTCTCCGGTTTCATGCGGGCGTGTTTGAATGCTGGCGGTGGCGTCTCCGGTTTCGTGTGCGGCCGAACGAGTGCTGGCAGTGGCACCAGTGGTGTCACGCCACCACGCCCGCTGGCGGTCGAGCCACCGCGCGATGCCACAGCGGCACACGTAGCCCGCATCTGGACCGGCTTTCATCCGAGGGGCCGCAACCGCCCCGGCCATCAGCCGATGATGGGCTGCTCCTCGGGCATACGGATGACGCGGGAGCGTTGGCGCAAGGCCAGGGCTGCGGCCACGGTCATGGAACCGGTGCGGCCCGCGAACATGAGGAAGATGAGCACGTATTTGGCACCGGTCGGCAGGATCGGGGTGATGCCCGTGGAGAGGCCGACGGTCGCAAACGCAGACACGGTCTCAAACAGGATGATGTCGAGCGTGTACTCCGTCATCGACATCAGCAAGACGACGGAGACGGCAACAAGCGCCAGGCCCAGCAGGGACACGGCGACCGACAGCCGAATCGTTGATGTGGGGATGCGGCGTCCGAAGGCTTCGATGTCGCGGTCGCCTCGAGCCTCCGCGATGACGGCGAGAACGAGGACGGCGAAGGTCGTGACCTTGACGCCGCCGGCCGTCGACGCGGAGCCGCCGCCGATCATCATGAGGATGTCTTGGATGAAGTGGGTCTGCGAGCGCATGGCACCCACATCGAGGGCGGACAGGCCCGAAGAACGGGAGTTGACGCCGGCGAGCATGGCATTGAGGATCTTTGACGGCGTGTCGATCGCGCCGAGCGTCGTCGGATTGTGCCATTCGGTGAGGGCCAGCGCGAGGGCACCGACGAATGCCAGGATCAGGTAGGTGGACAGCGTCAGCTTTGTGTGGAGACGCCAGCGGCGAGGAGTGCGCAGGTTCTTAGCGACGTCCATGATGACGGGGAAGCCGATGGCACCCACGGTCGTTCCGAGGATGATGGGGATCAACATCCACCAGTCGGTCACATGGGGGGCGAGGCCGTCGGGGAGGATGACGAAGCCGGCGTTGTTGAACACGGAGATCGCCATGAAGACGGCATCCCAGATGGCGCGCGCCGGGTCGAAGCCCATGGCGAGGAATCGGGGGAGGAACATGGCGGCCAGGAGTGCCTGCATGGTCAGCGATGTGGCGATGACGGCTTTGAGGAGCGTCGAGATCTGGCCCATGGCCCCCGTCCCGGTCTCCTGCGTGGCAAGCATGCGCTGGGTGAGGCCAAGGTGACGGGAGACGGCGAAGCCGAGGATCGATGCGAGGGTCATGACGCCCAGGCCTCCGACGACGATGCCGGCGGCGATGACGGCCTGGCCGAAGGGGGACCAGTAGGTCGCGGTGTCCACGGTGGTCAGGCCGGTCACGCATACGGCGGAAACGGCGGTGAAGAGCACATCGACGAAAGGCGCGGGTGTGTCCGACGAGGAGGAGATGGGGAGCATCAGCAGCGCCGTGATGACGCCGATGATGAGCGCGAAGGTGCTGAGCGCGAGGCGAGCGGGTGAATAGCGTGCCTGCTTGGATAGCCAGGCGCGCACGCGTTGCGCGGCTGAGGTGGGTACCTCGCCGTGCGGGCTTTGGGGGCCTCCGGGGACACGTCGGACGACTGGGGAGGGCTGCGGATTGAGGGTTTCCTCGGAGATTGCGGGGGACGAGGCCCTGGCTCGTCCGCGCATCAGGGAGCGTGTTGCGCCGGGTTCGGGACGCAGGCGAGGGGGCTTCGCTCGCCCTGTGCGCCCGTTGCGTGCCCGTGCCATCCTTGCTCCTTAACGACTCTGCAACAAAAGTGGACAAAGTTGCAGTTTCCATGTGGTTAGGCAGTAGTATATTCGTGAGGCTACGGAAGCGGTGAACGAATCGGGTTTAGCGCGCCTCGCGAGCACACTGGGAGTCATTAATGGAACAGCAGTCGGCGCCGCGTTTTATGACTGTCACGGAAGTGGCGGACATCATGCGCGTCTCTAAAATGACTGTGTACCGCTTGATTCACGGTGGCGATATGCCCGCGATTCGCGTCGGAAAGAGCTTCCGCGTCCCGGAGGCCGCAGTCGCCCAGATGATCCAGTCTGGTATTGCGGATCACTCTGGTGACCAGGCTCGCGTCATTGGCGGGTAGTATAGGCACGATGTGCCCGGCTCGGGCACCCATCATCCATCAGCGGTAGTACCTCTGCCGCACACACTACGAGGGAGGAACCCCATGGGCTCCGTCATCAAGAAGCGCCGCAAGCGCATGGCGAAGAAGAAGCACCGTAAGCTCCTGCGCAAGACGCGTCACCAGCGTCGCAACAAGAAGTGAGCGAGCGGAGGCCCGGCCATTTGGTCGGGCCTCTCGTGTATCCGGGGCCCTATACTTGGATGTCATGGAACGCACCATTATTCACGTTATGCGCCACGGTGAAGTGGACAATCCGAAGGGTGTTTTGTACGGGCGCCTGCCCGGTTTTGGGCTGACGGAGCTGGGCCATTCGATGGCGGCCCGCGCCGCGCAGTACCTCGTGGATTCGGGGGCGGATATTACGAGCGTGATTTCTTCGCCGCTCCTGCGCGCGCAGCTGACGGCCGCGCCGACGGCGGCCGCGTACGGGCTGACGCTTCAGTCGGATCCGCGTCTCATCGAGTCCGATAACGTGTTCGAGGGAATGCCGGTGAACTCGAATCGCGCGATGCTGGCGAACCCGAAGTACTACAAGTACTACCGCAATCCGCTGCGACCCTCGTGGGGTGAGCCCTACCGCGATGTCGCGTCACGTATGAGCGCTGCCCTCTCGTCGGCCCTGCGCCAGGCTCGGGGGCATGAGGCGCTCGTCGTGTCCCACCAGAATCCGATCGTGACCTTGACGCGCTTCGTGAACGGTCAGCCGCTGGCCCACGCCCCGAAGTCGCGCCACTGCGCGCTCGCGTCGATCACGTCGTTCATTTTCTCGGGCGCGACGCTCGTGGGCACCTCGTACGCGGAGCCCGCTGCAGACCTCGTGGCGATCGCGAAGGATATGACGCCGGGCGACTCGCAGGCGGGCCTGCGCCGCTGAGGCCTACGCCGGGGGCTTCGCGAGGGGCCTGGCGGCCCAGCCACGTGCCCCGAGGCCGGGCCGTGTCGGCGTGCCTCAGTTGGCCTCGTCGCCCGAGGCCGCGGTCGGGTCGCTGTCCTCGCCCTCGGAGCGCTTGCGCCGTTCCTGCTCGCGGCGCTCTTCCTCGCGACGCTTACGCTGGATGTCGCGCTCGAGGCGGAACAGGAACTCCGGGTCGTCGTCGGGAGCGGAGGGGCGCTTCGGGGCCTCGGCCTGCTTGCACTGGGCCTTTTCCGCGCGGGACACCCAGCGCAGCACCAGCCATGCGAGGGGGCCGATGGCGGCGATGGTCGCGGTGAACAGGATGATCATCAGCCAGATTGGCTTAGCGATCTTGCCGGGCATCTCGGCTTCGGGCGTGCGGTGCCAGTCCGCGGCCGCGTAGATGGTGACGGCGAGCATGGCGACGACGAGGGCGATCCTGAGCATGTCCCTAGTCTACGGGGGTGTGGCTGCTCACGCTGGGGGCACTCCCGGGGCAACCGGGGGACGTAGAAGCTGGCTTAGCGTCGAGTGACGCGCGGGAGGGTCGCGTAGGAGGGCGCCGCCCCCGGTGCAAGCACCGCGGTCGATCCCGCCCGGATCCCGTCGGCCACGGCCTCGACGAAGGGCTTTCCCAGTGCCATTGCGGCCGCAAGCGCACCCACGCACGCGTCCCCTGCCCCGGTGGTGTCCACGGCCTCGCCGAGGGTGAGGGCGGGGCAGTGCCCGGCCTCGCTGCCCGACGCCCAGGCTGCTCCGTCCGCTCCGAGCGTCACCATGACGTGCTCGGGGCCGAGGGCTCGGAGCGCCCGCGCAATGCCGATCGCCTGCGTGGGGTTGGAGGGGGTGGGCGTTCCCAGCGTCAGGCCGGCCTCGGTTTCGTTGACGACGAGGATGTCGATACGGGCCATGAACGCGGCGTCGGTGGGGCGTGCGGGTGCCAGGTTGAGCACGACGCGCGCGCCGAACGAATGGGCCCACGCGAGGGCGGCGTCGTTTGCCTCGGCGGGAATCTCGGCCTGGAGGACGACGATGTCGGCGGGGGAGGGGAACAACGAGGCCTTGGCTGGCTCGACCGTCACAGAGGCGTTCGCGCCGGCATCCAGGATGATCGTGTTTTCCCCGGACGCGGCGACGGTGATGAGCGCGGTCCCGGAGGGCCCGTCAACCTCGCGCAGGTGCGTCACATCCACGCCGTGTGATGCGAGGTCGGAGCGCAGGCGTTGGCCCGACGGATCGGAACCGACGGCACCCACGAATGCGACGGCGACGCCCGAGTGTGCGGCGCCGGCGGCCTGGTTCGCCCCCTTTCCGCCCAAGCTGTAGGTCAGGGACGAACCGGACAGGGTCTCGCCCGGGTCGGGGAAGCGGTCGACCGTGACCGTGACATCCTGATTGATCGAACCGACGACGATGACGCGTGCCATGAGGGCTCCTTCGCGAGTGGTTGCTCTATTGTGCCACGTCGCGCATGTGATGATGTGCGCTTCGACGCTTCGTGGACTGGGCCTGGGGCGCGCTCTCGGTGGTGCCGTCATTTAAGTGTTGCTTCATTCGGTCACTAGTTTCCTCTCATACTGCTAAAGGTTTGATTTGTGGTGAACTAATGGCCGTGCGCACCCTCCGCTTCTTCCTCTCGTCGCGCGCGGCAGGCCCCACCTGCCGCGTCAACACCGTACCCTCGCAGGTGATCCGCGGAGCCGACTCGGCCACCGGGGTCAACGTGCGCACCATTGCGACCGACGGTGAGCTGGCGGATGGCCCCGCGCGGGTCCTCCTCCCGCTCCTCGGCGTCTACGCGCTCGGCACCGTCTCCCTGCAGGGATTCAACCTGGTCTACCTGCGCGTCGCGCAGGACATCGGCGCGGGGGACGCCTCCGGCTTGATCACCGCGATCCCCGGCATCGTTCTCGGCGTCGCATGCTTCCTGTACGGAACCCTCGGAGACTTCATTCCGCTGCGGCGTATCGTCGACGTGGGCATCGGCCTCATCGTCGCCGGGTCCCTGCTCGGCTTCGCCTTCTCCACGTCCCTGGTCGGCGTCATCGTCGCCCGAGCGCTCCAGACCCTGGGGTACCAAGCCTCGGCCTCGGCGTACATGATCCTGGCGACAGCCATCCGTGACCCGAGGCGCAGGGGACTCTACGTGGGCCTCATGTGCGCGGCCTTCCAGGGCGGCACCGCGATCGGCATGCTGTCGGGCGGCGTCCTCGCCGACATCAACTGGGCGCTTCTTCTCCTCATTCCCCTCGCCGGCCTTGCCTTCCTGCCCATCATGGGGCGCCGAGTCCCCGCTCGTGCCCGCGCCGGACGCGTCGACGTTGTGGGCCTTGCGATCTTCTCATCGCTGGCCCTGCTGCTCACCCTGGTCGCCGCGAACCCGCGCTGGTGGCTCGTCGCGGGACTCGTGCTCGGCGGAGCGCTTTTCTGGCGCTACATTGGGCGTGCGCGTGCTCCCTTCATTACGCGGTCATTCTTCGCGAACGTGCCGTGGGCGCGCTCGATCAGCCTCATTGTGATCGTCTACTGCATGAACTTCACCGTCGCGCCCCTCATGAACGGCGTCGGTGCCGCGCACTACGGGCTCACGCCCGCGCAGGTGTCCGTGCGCCTGCTTCCCGCCTACTGCGTCGCCCTGGCCACCGCCATGACGTCCGGGATCGTCATGGCACGCATCGGGCGCGGGCGAAGCGTGCGCGCGTGCATCGGCCTCATCCTGACGGGCACCGCCCTCCTCGCCCTGTGCATGAGTATGGGGCCGTGGGTCATCACCGCTGCCATGTGCTTCATCTATGCCGGCTTCGGCGCCTTGTTTACGCCTATCTACGACACGGTGTTCGCGACCGTCTCCCCTGGCCAGAATGGACGCGCCGTTGCCATGAACGACCTCGCCATGCAGGGCAGCGCCGCGATCGGCATCGGCGTGTTCACCCCGTGGCTCGCCTCGGGTGCCTTCCGGGCCGTTGCCCTCGTCTGTGTTGTTGCTGCGGTCATCGGCATCACCGGCGACTGGCTGCACGAATACCTGTACCGCCGCGGTCGCTGACCCGCTAGGTGTTCCGAGCCGCCTGCGGGGCGAGGAGGGCGAGTGGTCGCGCCGCTCGGCGCGCCGCCGTTTGTTGTGTCATCCCTGGCCTGCTGGTGGGAGGGAGGGGTCGAACCAGTCGGGGATACGTCCGGGCTGGTCGATCAGCTGCTTGGGATCGCCGTTGGAGCCGTCCGAGGGAGTGCCCTGCGTGTAATAGTACGTGGCGGTTTCTTCTCCGAGTCGTGTCGTCGCCGACACGACGGCCTGGTACTCCTCGTTAATCCACAGGTAGTCAACGATCTCGACTCCGTTGGAGGTCCAGCGTTTTTCGGATAGTTCGAACCCGAGGGGGAGGAGGCGCTCATTGTAGGTGTCGCGGATGCGATCCGTATCAAGCTCGGCGAAGAAAAACATGCGCGAATGGAAAGAGCAGATAAGCTTGCCATTCTTGTTGAGAGTGTAAACTGTGTAGTTGTTCTTGTACGCCACGAAGTTCTCTTCAGTGACAAGTTCGTTGCGCGCGGCAATGATCGCCGGCTCGATATCACGCTGAAATGCCTCGACAGATTTGACCCGAGGGATGAGCGGATTCATTGGTCCTCCCAAAAACGGTGCGCACGAGGTCGTGCACAGCGCCAGGAGGGCGCATGTGAGGAGGGCGAGTGGTCGCGTCGCTCGGCGTGCCGCCGTTTGTTGTGTCATCCCTGGCCTGCTGGTGGGAGGGAGGGGTCGAACCAGTCGGGGATGCGGCCGGGCTGGTCGATCAGCTGTGGCGGTGTCCCAGTGGATCCGTCCGAGGGCGTGCCCTGCGTGTAATAGTACGTGGCGGTTTGCTCGCCGAGCCGCGTCGTCGACGACACGACGGCGTGGTACTCCTCGTTAATCCACAGGTAGTCAACGAACTCAACTCCGTTGGAGGTCCAGCGTTTTTCGGATAGTTCGAATCCGAGGGGGAGGAGGCGCTTGTTGTAGGTGTCGCGGATGCGGTCGACGTCCAGCTCGGTAAAGTAATACAGCCGAGTATGGAGCGAATACAGCGGTTCCTGGTCGGATCCGAGGCGAGCGATAGATTCTCCGTCTTTGTATGCCATGAAGTTCTCTTCAGTGACGAGCTCGTTGCGCGCGGCAATGATCGCGGGCTCGATGTCACGCTGAAAGGCTTCGACGGATTTGACCTGGGGAGTGCTCGGGGTCATGGGTCCTCCAAGGAGCGGCGCACACGCAGCGCACGCGATAGTTGAAACAAGTATGACAAGGGGTGCGAATAGTCTCCTCATGCGGGAGGGGTCCCTGCAATGACGCTGGCGATGTCGCGGTTCGCCGGAGTATCTTTCTGGAAGTAGCCGCTGTGTTGGTCCCACGGCTGATAGGAGCTCGGAGCAGGGCCGACGTCCCCGGAGAGGTGTTTGTACCCGTCCATCGTGTCGGGGTTCTTACCAAACCAATCATCCGGGCCGACGCCCTGGACCACATCATGAAGGTAGGGAGCAGCGCTTACATAGGTGTGTCCTTCTGGGACGTGGAGCTCGCCCACGTCCTGGACGCCCGAGCCGGGCGAGCCGAATTGCACCAGATCGTCGATGACGCCATCGCCCACCTGGGTTGCGGCGATGCCCGCCGTTGTCGAGCCGTAGGAGTGGGATGCGACCGTGATATGCGCGTCGCCCTTTCCGTGCTCGCGCGCCGCGTCGATGCCGTTCAAGAAGCGGGCTAGCTTCGGCGCACCGTTATTCGCCATGATCGGGTTCGACGCCCCAACGATGCCGCGGGGAGCGTCGTAGCCGAAGAACTCGACCATCGCGACCTTTTCGCCCGGCTTCACAGCACGTTGGGCAGCTTGCCGCATGACTGTAGCGTGATCGTCGTAGTCCAGGATGGAGCCGTTCTTGCCGTTACCCGCAACGCTCGTCGTCATGCCGGGCACGATCACGCCGATGTGGTCGGCGTCGTCGGGGTTGTTCTGCGAGATCGCGGCGAGAATGTTCGGTCCGCTGGCGTCAAGCTGCATCAGGTAGCGTGGAATGGAGGGCTTCTCTGATCCTGATTTCTCGAGGGTTGCGTCGATTTTATCAAGCGCTGTCACGCGGTCTTTTAGGCGCTCTTCCTCAGCGAGCAAACCGGAGTTCTCCGGCGTCACGGGGATGGAAGTGCCGTAAGTATCGTAGAACTGCTGGAGCTCATCCTTTGCCTGCTTCTGAAGGCGAGGCAACATGATGCGATTTGCCTTGTCGCGCGACGCGTAGTCGACGCCCTCAAGGTTGCCGATGACGTCGGGATGCTGCTCGATCATCCACTGCTTATCCTTATCGGACAAAGCGTTCCACCAGGATGCCACCTGCTCAGGAGATGCACTCTTCGGAGGCAGTGTCGGGCGCGTTGCGCCCGTGGCGGAGTAGTGCACGCCGTTGTCGAAAGTTCCCCTGTTGAGGGAGTCGATCATCATCTCAAGCTTTATGACGAGGGCATCGGCAGTGCCGATGATGGTCGCGATTCGCTGGGTAATCCTCGCCATGACGTCTAGCCGGTTGAGTGGATTCTTAATGTAATCAATGACTTCGTCAGCGATGGACCGGAGGAATGAAGCGACTCCGCTCGTATCAATGTGTACGCCGCATGAGTCCGCTAGCTGCATGACGTCTTCGACATCTGCCTTGATCTTGCTGATGCCCTGCACGCCTTCGGAGGCGATCTCGCCCGCCCCGATGAGGTAGTTGACAGTGTCTTCCATAGCCTTGATGCGCTTACGGAGATTGTCCTGGGCGGCAGTGACGGTGAGTCCAGTGCCCGTCAGGCTATTGAGCTCAGTGACGAGGTCTTCGGCTGCTGTCTGCAACCGTTGCTGCTTAGTGGCGCATTTTGTGGCAAGCTCTCGGAGTGGGGCAGGATCCCACTGAAGAATATTAAACCAATTCACGGCTTCATCACCGGATCCAGGGCACCCGCGCCCATCGGGGCGTGCGGGCCCGGCGTGCAGGAATCATTGCTCATCGTGGCCTCCGCTTGAACGGTGAGTAGTGCTGCAGGTCAGCCTACCTGACAGATGGTTGTTTTCATCGCCCGACGGGTTATTGCGAGCGTGAGGCGCCCCGGCCTCGTTGACCAAGAACTAGGAAAGCACCAGGGCGACGGCCGCGAGAATACTCCACGACAGCGCGAAGAAACCGGTGTTGCGCAGGACCGTGATGAGCTCGCGACCCGAGGCGCCGGTGAGGATCGGCAAGCTCACACCCATCGCCCAGGCGGCCGCGCCAACGCCCAGCGCACACGTCGCCAGCGGGTGCAAAGCGACCGCGGCACCGAGAGTGACGATCATCGCGACAGGAAGCCACGCGCAGGCCGCGAACACCCAGCGTGACGGACGGTCGCCCAGGCGAACGGCCGCAGTCATCTTGCCCGACTCGCGGTCTGTCGGAATGTCGCGAATGTTATTGGCCATCAGCAGCGCCACCGACAGCAGACCCAGCGCCGAGGCGCTCATCCACAGCCACCACGGAGCTGATTGAACCTGAGTCCAGGTCGTGCCCACGCACGCCAGCAGGCCAAAGAACACGAACACCATCAGCTCCGACAGGCCGATACCCATGTAGGCGTAGGGGTGCTTGCCGCCCGTGTAGAACCACGCGGCCACGACCGCCGCAGCGCCCGCTGCGATCAGCCACCAGGTGCCCGAAATCGCGACCAGCGCGAGGCCGGCGACGCCGGCCACCCCAAACGAGCCGAGCGCGGCAGCTAGCACCGTCTTCGGCTTGGCGAGGCCGCCCCCCGTCAAGCGAGCAGGCCCCTTGCGGTTGTCGTCCGTGCCGCGAATGCCGTCCGAATAATCGTTCGCGTAATTGACCCCCACCTGCAAGGCCAGCGCCACCACGAGCGCCAACGACGCGCGCACGGCGTCGAAACCCCCCAGGTGGTGCGCGGCCGCCGACCCCACGATCACGGGCGCGGCGGCGGCAGGGAGGGTGCGTAGGCGAGCGCCTTCAATCCAGTCAGAAACGGAAGCCATGCCCACCAGTGTAGTTGGAGCGGGCGCTGACCCGGGCAGCGGGCTAGCGCACCCACTCCCGTTCGGTGCCCGAGGCCTGCGCTGCGGCCTGTGCTGCGGCGGCGCGGTCGATCTTGTCGAAGCCCAGGTAGGGGAGGGAATCTACGGCCACGATCCGGCGAGGAGCCTGCGCGCGTCCGATGTGCGCCGCCGCATGCTCGCGGATCGCCGAGCCAAGCTCCGCCATCTCCAACGAATCCGACGGCATCTGATCGGCAACGACCAACGCGGTGACCACGTGACCCCACTTCTCGTCCGGGGTGCCCAGAATCCACGCATCCGACACGCCCTGACAGAAGCGCACCGCGCGACGCACAGGACCCGGCGCGATCGACAGGCCGCCCGACACGATCACGTCATCCGCGCGGCCGCGCACCTCCACCCTCCCGGAAGCGCGGATGATGCCCAGGTCTCCGGTGATCAGCCAACGGTGGCCGCCCTCGTCGAAGAAGGGGCTGTCCGCGTCCAGGTAGCGGGTCATGAGCGTCGGGCCGTGGATGGCCAGGCGCGTCCGTCCGTCCCAATCCACCGCGCGCACCGACGTGCCCGGCAGCGGCCTGCCGTCGTACACGCAGCCCCCCGCCGTCTCCGTCATGCCGTAGGTGAGGCGCACCTTCAGGCCCGCCTCGGTCGCGCGGGCGTGCACGTGCTGACTCGTCGCCGCCCCACCCACGAGGATTGCCGCCAGGGAACGCATCGGGCCCACGACCTCCTCGCCCGCATCGAGGCACTGGGCGAGCTGGGTGGGCACCAGCGACAGGTAGCCGGGCATCTCGTCCTGCGTGGCCCCCTGAATCGCGGGCAGGAGGGCGCGGGGGTCGAAGCCCTCGGACGTGTCGACGATCTGTGGGTTCGTCTCCGCGACCGCCGCGCGCAGCAGGATCATCGCGCCCGCGATGTGGTGTGCGGGCATGGCCAGGATCCAACGGCCCGGGCCTTCCAGAGCCAGCTCGGTTGTTTTCGCCGAGGCCATGAGAGCCTCGATCGATAGGCCGACGAGGCGGGGGGTGCCCGCGCTCGATCCGGACGTCGGAACGACCAGGTCGATGCCGTCGAAGAAATGAGGGTCGTGGTTGATGCGCTGGGCGAGGCCGGGGTAACGGTCCTCCGGGAAAGCCTCCTCGGGGGCTACCGCGGAGCCGCGCAGTGTCGCCGGTGGCACATCCTCGGGGGTGCGCAGAATGACGACCGTGTGCGGTGCCGGATGATTCGGGTCCGCCTGACGCTCCTCGTAGAGCTCCACGAGCTTATGAATCGACGCATTCGCCAGCGCGACCGCGCCGATAGCGGTGCCCCCGGGCACAACAAGAAGTCGTGGCGCAGTCATGATGAGCCTCCCAAAGTCGACAGCGAACGCATACACAACCAGGATAAGCGCTCGTGTTCCCGCAGGTGGCGAGGGACCTCGCGGCAATAATCACGTTTGTCGGTTGAAACGGCGAAATAATGCCTCTTTCCCTGTGGCAGACAACGCAGCTGAAAATTCAACGTTATGTGCCCGCAACTGCACGCGAGGCTATACGATAGGTGACGATGCTCAAAGTACTATCCCTGAGAACCAAGTGGGCGATCGGCGTTGTGAGCGCCCTCGTCCTCCTCGTCGTGTGCGCCGGCGTCGTCTACGCCGCCAACTACTCCGGACGCGCCCTGCCCGGCACCAGCGTCGCTGGGACCTCCGTGGCGGGCATGACCCGCGACCAGGTCGTCTCCGCCGTGAACCAGCGCGCCGACGCCACCAACGTGACCCTGACCGTCGAAGGCAAGACCACCGAGGCCTCGCTCAACGAAGCGGGTATTTCGGTCGACGCCGACGAAACCGCCGACGCCGCTATGAAGGGCTCCACGTCCTTCCCCGCCTTCGTCAGCGCCCTGTTCTCCGAGCGCGACATCGAGCCCGTCGTCACCGTCAGCGAAGAGTCGATCAAGAAGCTCGCGGCGAGTGCGAACTCGACCCTCACCTCGGAAATGAAGGACGCCTCGGTCATCGTCGCTCAAGATGGCCAATCCTTCACCGTCACCCCCGCTCAGATGGGCAACGGCGTGTCCGCTGAGGACGTGGCCGCCGCCGTGAAGCAGGCGGGTGCCACCCTCACCTCCGTCACCCAGGACGTGAGCGTGCGCCAGATGGAGCCCTCCATCACCACTGAGAACGCTCAGGCCGCCGCCGAGAAGGCCAACGCCCTCCTCGAGACGAACATCGAGATCTCCGACGGTATCGACACCTTCAGCGCCGAGCGCTCCGACAAGGTCCAGTGGGTTGAATTCCTCACCAAGGATGACGGCAGCCTGGACACTCCCTCGATCAGCACCGTCAAGGTCGCCGACTGGGTGAACGCGCTGGCCGCCACCACCGACGTCAAGCCGCAGAACCGCGTCGACAACGTCGACTCCTCCGGCAACGTTCTGACCGTCGCCCGCGAGGGTAAGAAGGGCCTCAAGACCAACAACACCGAGCAGGTCACCAAGGACATCATCGCCGCCATGACCGCTGGCACCCCCTACGAGGGCCTGTTCCACTACGACGATGTCGAGCCCGGCTCCGAGACCAAGCAGGTCGCCGAAGGCACCGAAAACCTGGTCTACCAGGCAGCCGAAGGCGAGAAGTGGGTCGACATTAGTCTCGCCGACAACTCCGTGACCGCCTACGTTGGCGGCAAGGTCGCCGGCGGCCCCTACTACATGGTTCCCGGCGCACCTGACACCCCGACTGTCACCGGCACCTTCCACGTGTACCTCAAGTACGACGTGCAGACCATGCGCGGCGAGAACGCCGACGGAACCAAGTACGAGACCGAAGGCGTCCCGTGGGTCACCTACTTCACCGGCTCCTACGCGATGCACGGCGCCCCCTGGCGCTCCTCCTTCGGATGGAGCGGCTACGGCGGCTCCCACGGCTGCGTGAACATGCCCGTCGACGCAGCGAAGTTCATCTATGACTGGACCGACATGGGCGACACGGTGGTCGTGCATTACTGATCTGTCGTGCGCTGCCGATGACCACTGAGCATCGAGGGCGGGCCGGAACCCACAGGTTCCGGCCCGCTTTTTCCTCACCGTGGTGTTGCGTGTGTAGGCGGGGCTGCCCGCGATTGTATGAGCGTGTAAACGCGCGCATTCGATGGCCCAGGCCGGGTCCCGCAGGGAGGGGTGGTGCCTGCGCGTGTAGGGCACGAGCCCACACGCCGCACATGCCTCGTGCCCAGGTGTGTCGGACGCTGTAGTCTGCCCGTATCGGCCCCGGGCCAGCGTGCCCGAACTCGACGTATGGCAGGTTCTCCATGTTCTTCCGTAACGATGCCCTCGCTCCCGCAGACAGCGGGCTTAGCCCCGACGAGTGGTGGAAGGGTGCGGTCGTCTACCAGATCTACCCCCGCTCCTTCAAGGACTCCAACGGGGATGGTCTCGGCGACCTTGAGGGTATTCGTTCGAAACTCGACTACCTCAAGGGCCTCGGCATCGACGTCCTGTGGCTGTCGCCGATCTACGCCTCCCCGCAGGCGGACAACGGATACGATATCGCCGACTACTACGACATCGACCCCATGTTCGGCACGCTCGAGGACTTCGATCGCCTGCTGGAAGGGGTCCACGATCGCGGCATGCGCCTCGTCATGGATTTGGTCGTCAACCATTCCTCCGACGAGCACCCCTGGTTCGTCGAGTCCCGTTCGTCCAGGGACAACCCCAAGCGCGACTGGTACATCTGGCGCGATCCCAGACCCGGGTACGTCGGCGGCGAGATTGGCGCCGAACCCAACAACTGGGGTTCGTTCTTCTCCGGCTCGGCTTGGGCCTGGGACGAGGCCACAGGCCAGTACTACCTGCACCTCTTCCATCGCAAGCAGCCCGACCTGAACTGGGATAACCCGCAGGTGCGCCACGCCGTCTACGAGATGATGAACTGGTGGCTCGACCGCGGGGTCGACGGCTTCCGTATGGATGTCATCAACCTGATCTCGAAGGACCCCTCACTGCCCGACGGCATCGTCTATCCCGGGCGCTCCTGGGGAGAGGGCTTCCCGCACTTCTCGGAAGGGCCCCGCCTGCACGAGTATCTCGCCGAGATGCGCCGCGAGGTCTTCGAAGGGCGCAGCGCCACCATGACGGTCGGAGAGTGTCCCGGCGTGCGCCGCGACAACGTCCTGCTCTTCACGGACCCGGCCCGCGCAGAGCTCGACATGGTGTTCCACTTCGACCACGTCGACCTCGGCCTCGAATCGGGCAAGTTCCACCCACGCACGCTGCGCCCCGGCGAGCTCGCCGACTGCCTGAGCGCCTGGCAGGAGGCTCAAGGCGAGATCGGCTGGAACAGCCTCTACCTGGACAATCACGACCAGCCGCGCGCCGTCAGCCGCTTCGGCGACGAGGCCTACCGCTACGAGTCGGCGACCGCCCTGGCCACCGCCTTGCACATGCTGCGCGGCACCCCCTACGTCTACCAGGGCGAGGAACTCGGCATGACGAACAGCGTCTTCCGCGGCATCGACGACTATCGCGACGTCGAGGCGCTGCGCTACTACCGAGAGGCCGTGGAGTCGGGGGAGAGCCCCGAGTCCGTCCTGGATGGCCTGGCACTCACCGGCCGCGACAATGCGCGCACCCCCGTCCAGTGGGACGCCGGCCCGAATGCCGGGTTCACGGATGGTACCCCGTGGATCGGCGTCGCCCCGAACTACGAGGAGATCAACGCCGCCGCCCAGGTGGGCGATCCGTCCTCGGTCTACTCCTACTATCGCGCGCTCGCGGACATCCGTCACGGCCTGCCCGTCATCGCGGCTGGCGCTTACGAGCGCATCGTTACGCCCTCGCCCGCGGTGTTCGCCTATCGCCGTATCCTCGACGAGGCTGTTGCAACGGTCCTCGTCAACCTTTCTTCGCAGCCCGCTGTTCTCGGCGATGCGGGGCGTGGGGTGAGTGGAGATCTCATCCTGGCCAACCGCGACCTTCCCGAGGATGACCGGGGTGTCCCGGAGGTCCTCGGGCGATGGGAGGCGCGGGTTTACCTCGCCTGAGAATCTCCAAGGCCCGGGATCGCAGAGATCCCGGGCCTTGGCCGTGAGGTGTTCCCAAGTGAAGCGACGCTCAGTAGTAGTAGGGGTAATCCTCCCAGCGGGGGGCGCGGTGCTCGAGGAAAGCGTCGCGCCCCTCCTGTGCCTCGGCCGTCATGTAGGCCATGCGCGTGGCCTCGCCCGCGAAGACCTGCTGGCCAGCCAGGCCGTCGTCGGCCAGGTTGAAGGCGAACTTGAGCATGCGGATCGCCTGCGGGGACTTTGTCGCGATGGTCGCTGCCCACTCCAGGGCGGTCTCTTCGAGCTGGGCGTGGGGGACTGCGCGGTTGATGACGCCCCAACGCTCGGCGGCCTGCGCGTCGTAGCGCTCGGCGAGGAAGAAGATTTCGCGCGCCCGCTTGTCGCCCGCTTGGCGGGCCAGTAGCGCGGAGCCATAGCCGGCGTCAAAAGACCCCACGTTCGCATCCGTCTGCATGAAGGCGGCGTGCTCGATGGACGCGACCGACAGGTCTGCGACCACGTTGAGGGAATGTCCGCCTCCCGCGGCCCACCCGGGAACCGCCGCGATGACGACCTTCGGCATCGTGCGGATGAGGCGCTGGACCTCGAGGATGTGCAGGCGACCGGCCCTCGCGGGGTCGATCTGCTCGCGGCGCTGGGCGGTGGCCGCCTCGGGGTCCGCGCCCTCGACCTCGTAGCGGTATCCGTCGCGGCCTCGGACTCGCTGGTCGCCCCCGGAACAGAACGAGTAGCCACCGTCGCGCGCCGACGGCCCGTTTCCCGTGAGGATGACGGCCGCGACGCAGGAGGTCTGGCGTGCGTGGTCGAGCGCGCGATACAGCTCGTCGACCGTTCCGGGGCGGAAGGCGTTGCGGATGTCGGGGCGATCGAAGGCGATGCGCACGACCGGCATGTCGGCACCCTCGGGGCGGCCGTCCGCCTCAGGGCCGCGCGAGATGCCGCGGTGGTAGGTGATGTCGGCGAAGTCAAAGCCCTCGATCTCACGCCAGCGGGTCGGATCGAAGGTGTCGGAAACGAAGGGAAGAGCGCTCATGCCTCGGATTCTAATCGACGAGGCAGGGGCAGGCTGCGGGGGTCTGATCGGCGCTCTGGGCGTTTGTGGCGCGATGGTGCCGGAGCCGGACGGCACGAGCGATGACCAGGAGCGCACAAGCTAACCGAGTGGAAGGAAGGATGCTCTTCGCTCGCCATCCGTCATCGTGGCTAGATGGCTCATTGTGTGGCGTGCGAAACGGTCCTGCTTTCCAGGTGTTCTCAAGTCTCTCACAGGCTGTCACTGTGCGCCGCTTACTGCACAATTGGTTACAGGTGGATGCGTGTTGAATTTGTCGAGGGCGTAAGGTTGCGCGATAATGTTACCGATAAGTAAGGAGGGATTGTGAACGCAGGGCAGCAGCCGACACTCATGCGCGTTCCGATGCGCACGCTCAGTCGTCAAACGCGTCACGCCCTCGAAGGCGTCGATGACATCCTCGTGTACAAGGTGGCGATGACGACGCGCTTTCGTGGTGTGACTCGCCGCGAGGGGCTTCTCCTACACGGACATGCCGGCTGGGGCGAGGCAGCGCCATTCTGGAACTATGGCGATGTGGAGTCCTCGCGCTGGCTTGCCGCAGCCCTCGAATCCGCTCGACGTTTGCCGCCGGTGCCGCGCCGCAAGTTTGTGCCCGTCAACGTGACCGTCCCCGTGATCTCTCCTGAAGAGGCCTACGAGCGCGTCAAGGCGTCGGGCGGATGCGCCACCGCGAAGATCAAGGTCGCCGAACCAGGCGTGAGCCTGAGCCGTGACTGCGCGCGCGTCGCCGCCGTCGCCGACGCCCTGCGTGAGACGGTCGGAGGACAGGCCCTGATTCGCCTCGACGCCAACGGCGCGTGGGAGGTCGATGAGGCCCGAGTCGCGATTCCCGCAATGGCATCCGCCGCCGGTGTGGTCCCCATCGAATACGTGGAGCAGCCCTGCTTGACGGTCGACGAGCTGGCGCAGGTGCGCCGATCGGTGGACGTTCCTATCGCCGCCGACGAGTCGATCCGACGCGCCGAAGATCCCCTTGAGGTTGCCCGCAAGGAAGCCGCTGACGTCGTCATCATCAAGGTCGCACCCCTCGGAGGCGTGCGCGCTGCCCTACGCGTGGCGCGCAAGAGCGGGCTCGGCGTCGTCGTCTCCTCCGCTCTCGAAACCTCCGTCGGCCTGTCCGTGGGGGTCGCCGCGGCCGCTGCCGTGCCCGGTGTGCCCCGTGCGGCCGGACTGGCCACGGCCTCGTTGCTGGTGGGAGACGTGACCGCGCCCCTCGTTCCCGACCGTGGCCGCCTGCCCGTGGGACGCCTCGAACCCGACCAGGAGCTCATCGACCGAACCCCGGTCGACGGTGACCTCGTGTCCCGTTGGGGCATGCGGCTGGAAGGAATGGCCGAGCACCTCACGGTGGGAGGCCGGTAGGCTGGGCGCATGCCCTCCGTTGATACCGCCCGCGCCATCCTTAAGTCCCTGGATGCCCTGGGTGTCACGCACGTCCTGTACTGCCCCGGTTCGCGCAGCGCGCCCTTCGCGTACGCCCTCGAAGCGGGGGCTTTTAGCGGGGATGCTCGCGCGATCCTGGATGAGCGCAGCGCTGGGTTCATGGCCGTTGGCCTGGCCCGTGCCGGGGCGCTGCCCGCCATCGTCGTTACCTCCGGCACCGCCGTCGCGGAACTTGCCCCCGCGGTCCTCGAGTCCTCGCACGCGCGCCTGCCGCTCGTCCTCCTGACCGCCGATCGCCCCGGCGAACTGCGAGGCGTCGGTGCCTCCCAAGCGACCGACCAGTCGCGGCTCTTCGGCGGGCACGTGCGCTCGCAGGTGGACCTGGAACCCCAGGAGGCCTCGCCCTCGCTGGTCGGGCGGCTCACGCGCTCCGTCGCTGCGGCGTGCGGCGCGCCCTCGGGAGCGCCCGGGCCCGTGCAGATCAACGTCGCTTTCCGTGACCCGCTCACCCCCGCTCGCCCAGCGTCCGACTCCGAGGCCGTGGCCCCCTTCGTTCCCCGGCCGACCCGGGTGCTGCGCACCCGCGCGACAGCTGAGCGCTGGGAGGACGTTGTTGGTGACGCTCGCGCTGGCCTGATCGTGGCCGGAGAAGGAGCCTCGCCTCACGCAAGCGCATGGTCTCGCGCCGCCCTCTTCCCGCTGCTGGCCGAGCCGGCCTCCGGCGCGTGGGCCCACGGGGAAGTGGTCCCTTTCGAGCAGTCCCTCGTGAGTTCCCCGCTGGGGCGTGAGGTCGACACGGTCGTCGTCACCGGTCGCCCGACCCTGTCTCGCCCCATCCACGCGCTGCTCGCGCGCCCGGACGTGCGCGTCGTCCTCGTCGACGCCTGCGCCCCCTGGGGCGACCTGTCAGGCAACGCCTCGGTGGTGGTGGCCGACCTGACGCCCGCCAGCAGGCCAGTCGAGGCCACACAGGCCGATTGGGCGTTGCGCGTGCGCGATGCCGCTCGCGTTGCGGGTGAGCGCATCGAATCCCTGCTCGCTGCCGGCTCCGGACGGACGATGATCGACTTGGCGCGCGCCGTTGCCTCCTCCACGAGCGGGCCCCTCGTGCTTGGAGCCTCCAATCCCGTGCGCGCCTTCGATCTGGGCGTGTCCTCTTTGGAGGGTCGCGTGATTCACTCCAACCGCGGCCAGGCCGGAATCGACGGCACCATCGCGACCGCCGTTGGCATCGCGCTGGGCTCCGGGTACGCGGGCGAGGCATCGGCGCATCCATGTAGGCGTGTCACCGCCGTCATGGGCGACCTCACGGCCTGCCATGACGCATCCTCCTTGGCCGTGGCCGCGAGCTCCGGAGCGAATCTCGACATCGTCGTCGCCGACGATCAGGGAGGCGGCATCTTCGCCACTCTCGAGCATGGGCGCGCCGCCACCGACGAGGCCTACGGCCGATGGTTCGGCGTCGCCCAAGCGGTGGACTACGAGGCGCTCGCGGCCGCGTATGGGCTCGCCTTCGCGCGCGCCGAAACGCCGTCTGAACTTGCGCAACTGCTCGTCACCGCCGAGGCCGGCCCACGCCTCGTCCATGCGCCCGTCGAGCGCGCCGCGCACCTATACTCGGCCATCCGCGACATCCTCAATTGAGCCCGTGAGGCGCCGTTCACTGTGAGCTGTCGCGGTTTTCAGGAAACATGCAGGACGCTTCCAGTGCCTCTTTGAGAAATCGAATCATACTGGTGGCAGATAACGAACTGACACCAGAGGAAACCATGACCGAGCCTCAGAATCCGACCCCGGACCTATCGCGAGCGAGCGGCGAGGTGACTAGCTACCCGCAGCCCTCGACCGCCGAGGATCCCGCAGCCACCCAGGAGCTGCGCTCTACCGAGGCGACGCGCGAGATGCCCTCCGCGACGAGGATCCCCGCGCCGCCTGCTGTCCCCGTGTCGCCCGCCGATGAACCGATCTCCGCCGCACCAAAGACCGGCGCCCCCTGTGCCGAGGATGCGCCTGCTGCAGGCGGCGTCTACGCCGCTCCCTCCGGTGAGCCCTACGTCGGGTACGCCGCCCCGGCCTCGCCGGAGGCTGCCGGTGCCCCCACCATTGTCGTCACCAAGAAGGGGCCGGGATGGCTCGCCCTGTTCGCCGCGATGCTCCTGACCGTCGGCCTGACTCTCGGCGCCGTGTTCTACGCGCGCCCGGCGATGCTGCGCGCCTCCACGCCGACCAACCTAAACGGCGGAACGGTCGCCACGGTTCCGGCCTCGAACAGTTCCGGGACGGACTGGACGGACGTCGCCTCCGCCGTGTCCCCGGCTGTCGTCACCATCCAGGCGCAGGGAGCCTCCTCGGGCGGCACCGGCTCCGGAGTCATCTACGACGCGCAGGGCGACATCATCACGAACTACCACGTCATCTCCTCCGTTCTCGGAGGTGGACAGATCCAAGTCACCCTCGCGGATGGTCGCCTCTACTCGGCTTCGATCGTCGGCCACGACAAAACCACCGACCTGGCCGTCATCCGCCTGGATAACCCGCCCTCCGACCTGACCGTGGCGCGCTTCGCAACGTCGGCGAACCTGGAGGTGGGTGCTCCCGTCATGGCGATCGGCGCGCCCCTGGGGCTGTCCAACACCGTCACGACCGGCATCGTCTCCGCGCTGAACCGACCCGTCGAGGTCTCCATGGACGAATCCGCGACCTCGGAGGATGGCTCGCAGGCGTCCTCGGATCTCGTGGTGACGAACGCGATCCAGATCGACGCGTCGATCAACCCTGGAAACTCTGGCGGGCCTCTCTTTGACGCGAGCGGCGCGGTCATCGGCATCAACTCTTCCATCAAGTCGCTGGCCTCATCGTCCGATGGGCAGGCGGGCTCGATTGGCCTGGGTTTCGCGATCCCCTCCGATCTGGCGGTGTCCGTCGCCGACCAGCTCATCGCCTCCGGCTCGGCCTCCCACGGCACTCTTGGCGTGACCGTCAAGGCCGCGACGACAACGGTCGGCTCCGACACCTACGTCGGTGCCCAGGTGCAGGAAGTCTCCGCGGGCTCCGGTGCCTCCGCCGCAGGCATCCGTGCTGGCGACGTCATCGTCAAGGTCGAGGGCCAGGAAGTGACCAGCCCCAAACAGCTCATCGGATACGTACGCCGCTACAAGGCCGGTGACAGCGTCTCCATGACGATCGTTCGCGACGGCACCACGCAGGACGTGTCCGTGCGCATTTCGTGAGCTGCATGAGCGCATCAGGGCCCGCCGCCCCTACCGAGGGGTGGCGGGCCTTTGCGCGGGTGCGCGCGAGCATTGGCGGGCGCGGCTCATACGTGTGGCCCGGGCGCGAAGCTCGCGCGATTCAGACCCCGAGGGCATCCAGGAGGGGCCGCATCTTCGCCTCCGTCTCGGCCAACTCGGCGTCGGGGTCGGAATCGGGCATGATGCCGGCGCCCGCGAAGAGGCGCAGGCGAGTGCCCGAGGTGAGTCCGCAGCGCAGCGCGATCGCGAACTCGCCGTCGCCCGCCGTGTCCACCCATCCGACTGGCCCCGAGTAGCGGCCACGCTCAGTGTCCTCCAGCTCCTCGATGAGGCGCATCGCCGCGTCGCGCGGGGTGCCACACACGGCTGCGGTCGGATGAAGCGCCGCCACCAGATCCAGCAGATGCGCCGACCCCAAGCGTGCGTGAACGTCCGTCGCCAGGTGTACGACGTTGGGCAGCGACAGGAGGAATGGCCCCCGTGCCTCCACCTCGGAACACAGGCGAGTCAGGATCGACGACACGGACTCTGAAGCCAAGTCGTGCTCGCGCAGATCCTTCGCGCTCGACGCGAGCGCCTCGCCCTCGCCTGGCCTGCACGTGCCGGCCAGGACGCGCGAGCTTGCCATGCCGTCCGACGCCGCGATCAGCATCTCCGGGGAGGCTCCGATCAGCGAATCCACGCAAAAACGCCACGTCGACGGGTATAGCTCACCCAGGCGCTCCAACAGGAAACGCTCGTCGAAGCCGTGAGGGCAGCGCACCGTCATATCGCGCGCCATGACGGCCTTGTCGGCGGCCCCCTCACGCAGGCGCTGCGCCATCGCTCGCACCGAGTCGCGCCACTGTCCGCGCGACATCGACCCGTGTCCGAAGGTCAGAGACTCCGGCACGCGCGGCGCGGGCCTCGCCCCGGCCAGGGCAGCGTCGACAGCAGCCAGCGGGTCCGGAGCGTCCCCGATGCCCGCGGTGATCGCCCAGCGGGCCCCGGCCTCGTCGATGAGAGTCAGTGCGGGCACGAAGGCGACCGATCGGGCGGGGGAACGGAACGCGAAGGACGCGAAGAGGGCGGGGGAGGGGGCGCCGTTGTCGGTGGACGAGGCTGGCGCGGCCTCCCAGGCGCGGCGCACGTCGGCGATCGCGTCGGAGGTCGCGGACTGAAGCGTCAGCGCTCGTCCCAGGCCCACCATCTGTCGGCGCTGCCCCAGCCAGGCCGCGCCTCCGGAGGTCGGAAGCAGAGATGTCAGCGGGCAAGTAGACCCCGGGTGCTGCGGGGGTAGGACCGACGCCCGAAAAACGAGGCGCGAGCATCCGAAGTCAGTGTGCATGGGTTCCATGGTAGGAGTAGGGGCGGCGGCGCGCTGAAAGACGTGCGAGTATTAACGCATGACTGAATCCCCGCGCGCGGACCTGAACAAGGATCCCGAAGAGATCGCCTCAATGTTTGACTCCCTCGCCTCTCGCTACGACGCGATGGATGCGCTGATGACGGGCGGTTTGGACAGGGTGTGGATGACCGCCCTGCGCAAGGCCGTCGCCCCGCATCCCGGCGAACGCATCCTCGACGTGGCGGCCGGCACCGGTGCGTCGTCGGCGGCGCTGGCCAAGGGCGGCGCCGAGGTCGTCGCCTGCGACCTGTCCGAAGGCATGATCGAGGTTGGCCGTGAGCGCCACCCCGAGCTCGAGTTCGTTCACGGTAACGCCATGGACCTGGATTTTGAGGACGGCTCTTTCGACGCCGTCACCATCTCCTGGGGCCTGCGCAACATCCCGGATCCGCAGCTCGCGCTGCGCGAGATGGCGCGCGTCGTGCGCCCGCGTGGCCGCCTCGTGGTCCTGGAGTTCTCCACGCCGCCCTCGCGCTTCTTCCGCGGCCTGTATAACGTCTACCAGTCGACCGTGATGCCGGCGATCGCGCGCCTGGCCTCGACGAATGACGGTGCCTACGACTACCTGGTGGAGTCGATTCGCGATTGGCCCGCACAGGAGGAGCTCGGCCGCATGATCGCCGCGAACGGCTGGAGCGAGGTCGAGTACCGCAACCTCACCGGCGGCATCGCCTGCATGCACCGCGCGGTCAAGCCGCTGCCGTAGCGCCTTCTCAGCTGCGGCGAGGCCGGGGTACCCGCGTGGGCACCCCGGCCTCGCCGTTTCGCACACGCCCGTCGAGCGGCACCTCACGGCCGCGGAGCAGGCCCGGAGCCGCCGCGCTACTTGGCGTGGTAGCGGGGGCTTGTGCCGATGTGTGTGGGGTAGGGGTTGTTGGGGGAGGTGAGGGCGGTTTCGTCGAGGCCGCGGTAGGTGTAGGAGTTGTCGTAGACGATTTCGGAGGGGTCCACGATCCCGTCGGCGTATTGGCGTACCTCCTCGGGCGTGGGGCTGCTTCCGCCGCCTTTGTCTGCGAGGGGGTTTTCGTCGGGGTATTGGCTGGGGTCGGTGTTGATCATGGAGGCGGGGCTGGCCAGTCCGTATCCGGTGTATTGGTTCCAGGTGCCGTCGGAGTTGACCGTGGTGTGGACCAGGAGCTGCAGGAGCTGGTTCGCGGTCGCGTCCGGCCATTTCTGGCGCGCCAACGCCAAGAAACCCGCCACGATAGGGGTCGAAGTGGAAGTGCCGTAGGTTTCTACGAATGCGTTGCTCGGGTAGTCGCGCGTGATCACGGGACCCCCGAAAGCAGCCGTCGTCACCCCCTGACCCCAGGAAGAGTAGTCGGCTCGCGCGCCGTTGATATCAACCGCAGAAACGCCGACCACGCCAGACCACGTCGCAAGGCTCCCCGAGTCGTTATCGGAGCCACTGTTTCCTATGCCTGCAACGATGATTGTTCCGGAGCTCATCGCCCTGGCCATCGCCCACTTGAGTGAGGCTGTACGGTCATTTGAGCTAATCGAAATGCTGACGATTTGGGCACCGTCGTTGATCGCGTGGTTGATGAGCGACGCGTGCTTATAAATTAGTGCCGAATCTTTGCACGAGGAATCGGCTGTCGAGCCGCTGGCCACAGTCTGATAACTGTTGAGCGTGACATCGGGGGCGACCCCGTAGCCGCGGGCAACCAGTAGCGAGGCGTCTGCCGTGCCATGTTGACGGCTGTCGTTACTTGGGTTGACGGGGCACGGACTCTTATCACTGATTGACGCGCCGCTAAGCTCGGCGACAGACGTATCAACTGGTCCGTCAATGAGTGCGACTGTCACTCCCTTGCCTGTGTATCCCTTGGCTCTGGCTTGGTCGAGGTGGTAGTAGGCGAAGTAGGGCTGCTCGGCGGCCGTGATCGTGTCGGCGGCTCGCGCGGGGGAGGCATCAACGATCGGCATCGCGAGGGCGAGGGCGGCCGCGCAGGACGCCGAGAGCGCGATGCGGGTGCGGGTCGTGGTCACCACTGGCGTTCACTTTGTGTGGTAGCGGGGGCTTGTGCCGATGTGTGTGGGGTAGGGGTTGTTGGGGGAGGTGAGGGTGGATTCGTCGAGGCCGCGGTAGGTGTAGGAGTTGTCGTAGACGATTTCGGAGGGGTCCACGATCCCGTCGGCGTATTGGCGTACCTCCTCGGGCGTGGGGCTGCTTCCGCCCCCCTTGTCGGCGAGGGGGTTTTCGTCGGGGTATTGGCTGGGGTCGGTATTGATCATGGTTGCCGGGCTGGCCAGTCCGTATCCGGTGTATTGGTTCCAGGTGCCGTCGGAGTTGACCGTGGTGTGGACCAGGAGCTGCAGGAGCTGGTTCGTGGTCGCGTCCGGCCATTTCTGGCGCGCCAACGCGAGGAAACCCGCGACGATGGGGGTGGAGATTGAAGTCCCGTTCGTTTCGATGATTTGTGAGGTCCCATAGTCGTAGGCCTTAATTGGGCCGCCGACGGCGGCTGTCGTCACCCCCTGACCCCAGGAAGAGTAGTCGGCTCGCGCGCCGTTGATGTCGACAGCAGAGACGCCGACCACGCCAGACCAGGTCGCAAGGCTCCCCGAGTCGTTATCTGAGGCATTGTTACCCATGCCTGCAACGATGATTGTCCCAGAAGCCATTGCCCTTGCCATCGCCCACTTCAGCGAGGCGTCGCGGTCCTTTGAAGTAATCGAAATGTTGACGATTTGGGCACCGTCGTTGATCGCGTGGTTGATGAGCGACGCGTGCTTATAAATTACTGCCGAGTCTTTACAGGAGGACTCGGCTGCCGATCCGCTGGTCACAGTCTGATAACTGTTGAGCGTGACATCGGGGGCGACCCCGTAGCCGCGGGCAACCAACAGTGAGGCGACTTCCGTGCCATGTCGGCGACTGTCGTCACTTGGGTTGACGGGGCACGGACTCTTATCACTGATTGATGCCCCGGTGAGCTCCGGGCGTGATACGTCTACCGGTCCATCAATGATTGCAACCGTGACGCCTTTGCCTGTGTATCCCTTGGCTCTGGCTTGGTCGAGGTGGTAGTAGGCGAAGTAGGGCTGCTCGGCGGCCGTGATCGTGTCGGCGGCTCGCGCGGGGGAGGCCTCAACGATCGGCATCGCGAGCGCGAGGGCGGCCGCGCAGGATGCCGACAGCGCGATGCGGGTGCGGGTCGTGGTCACCATTGGCGGGGGTCCCATCCGTCGTCCTTGCGCGCCGCGGGCGCAATGTCCCTATCCGATCCGTAGGTCTGAGACATGGGGTTGACGTAACCCGCAGGCACGGCCCCCTCGTCCTCGTCCAGATAGCGGTAGGGCTCGTACTTGCGCCTGCGCCTCTTCTGGTCCTCCTTGGCGCCGCCCGCGCCGGCGCCCATTCCGCCCATCATCGCGGGCTGAGATCCGGCCCCGCCGCCCTGGGGTGCCTGGGCGGCGGGAGGGGTGTAGGTCCCAAACCCTCTGCCGCTGAAGGAGCCGACGCGCAGGTCAGAAGCGCCCGCCGCCGTGCCGATCCCCGCCGATCCCATCCGCGCCGCCCTGCCCAGACCCAGCGCGCCCGCGCCGAGCACGCCGGCGCCACCGAGCCGACCGGCCGCAGTTGCGGTGGAGGCCGGACCGCCGTTGATGCGCCACAGGGGATGGTCGATGTCGGTGGGGCTGGCCGGGACGTGCCCACCCCACACGTAGCCGTTGCGGTGATGATTTGCGTTCACCCGCGCGTGCATGAGATCCATGCCCATCAGATCCTGCGCATCGGTGATCGGCCTGTCGTAGGAGCCCTTCGCGTCCGGCGGGAGGTAGCGCGTGGACACCTGGTGCGAGGCCAGCGCACGCTTGCGTATCGCCTCATCCGTGTCGGGATCGGCGTAGCCGTCCGGGTAGAGGGACTTGTCGGAGCGCAGAGCGGCGCGCCCGTAGTCGTCGGCGGCGCTGCGTCCGTAGGCGCCCAGGTCGTGAGGCGAGTACTGGACGTGGCCCCTATTGAGGTTCTCCTCGGTGCTCGGGGGAAGCGGAATGGAGGGAATATCGATACTGTCGTACTCGCTGCCGGGCCCAGCCTGCGTCAGCTTGTCCAGGCCCCCGCCGAGCTCGCCCACCGTCTCATTGATGCGATTGAGGATCTCAGTGGCCGCCGCCTCGCGCTTGGCGTTCGCCTGGGCTTCCACCGCGTTGACGTAGGCCGCTCCGGTTGCCAGCACCGCCGTGGCGACAAGCCCGGGAACCGGGGCGAGAATGGGAGCGAAAGGCAGCGAGACAGTCGCAGCGCTGCGTAGAGCCTCGGTCTTGGCATCGAGCAGCGTCGGCGACAGCTGCCTCGCATCCGCTTTCGCCTGGGCGACGGCCTGCCTGGCCGCCACGTAGTGGGTGATGCCGCGCGCGTAATATCTCCGCTTTGATTCGAGTCGGGCAACCGTCTTATCCGCCCACTCCTTCAGGGCCTCTCCGGTCTGCCCGGTGAAACCCTGGTGCCGCTGAAAGTGGCGCACGCGCTGGATTGCCTCCTCGAAGCCATCGAGAACGCAGCCGTGCTCGTTGTCCCACGAACGCAACTCCTCGGTGTGATCCGCCTGCGCGGCGAATTGCATAACTCGGTCGTACATCGGTGACGAAACCATGATTGCGATCCTATTCCTCTCAGAACTCGGGCATGCCGCCGACCGGGGCGGGGACACCTGCGGGCTGCGCGCTCGGGGCAGCCGGGGCGGGGGCACCGGAGCCGGAAGTGTTGGGAGTCGCAGTAGTGGGGGAGACGGCTGCGGCTCCGAAATCGGCCTGGAGGGCGTGATTGATTGCCTCGAGCACCGCCGCATTGCCCTCCTCGGCACCCTCGGCTTCCTTCACGGCGATCGACAGATTCGTGCGGAACGTATCGAAGATGTCCTTCTCCTCCGCGAGTGTCTCATTCATCGAATCGAAGAATGCCACGGTCCTCGTTCGGAAGTCCTGGGTCCCCTGTTCGCTCGGCCACCGCGTCTGCGTCTGAGCGCTACTAAGCTGGCGAGTGGCCTCCTCGGAGCGGGACAGCGCCGCCCCCCGTCCTCCACATCCCCGCGCGTGCGCGCGTGAGATTCGCTGTTGAAACCGTAGTCGGCCATGAGTCTGCTTTCTGTCGTCGTCCGGCGCGCGGGGGTGCCGGACGGAACCGGGGTGTCGGTTACACAGTGTATGGATCCTCCAAGGGGGCGGCAAGCAGTTCCGTTGGGGCTGGGATGCCCTCCGTGCCCTACCGTCACGGCCTGTCGACGGTACCGAGGCCGGGTCCGAGATTTACGACAGAGAACCGTTGCGCAAATTGGGATGGTGAGCAACTCTGCGATCCGCATGATTCCCCGAAATATAGCCAAAAAGTAACCTAGGTCGCCGACTGAGGGTTACCTGGCTAGGGTTGCTTGAGGAATGAAGTGATGTGCACGCTTCATCCGCCTTGCACACTCGCGCGGACGCACCCGCGCACCACCTGACGGAGGAATGCCGTGGCATCCACCATGCCTAGTGACATGAGCGCTGACGTCGTCGTCGTTGGCGCAGGCCCGGGCGGGTCCTCCACCGCCTACCACCTGGCCAGAGCAGGCCTCGACGTCATCCTCCTGGAGAAAAGCCCCTTCCCGCGCGACAAAATCTGCGGCGATGGGCTCACCCCGGCCGCCGTCCACGAGCTCATCGCGATGGGCGTGGACACCACCGGCTGGATGCGAAACCGCGGCCTGACCGTCATCGGCGGCGGCCACACCGTCCACATGGACTGGCCCGACCAGAAGTCCCTGCCCGGCTACGGCATGACCCGCGCCCGCATGGACCTCGACCATGCGCTCGCCAAGCGCGCCGTCGAAGCGGGTGCCCGCCTCTACGAGGGCGTCACCGTCGTCGGCGCCATTCAGGATGGCTCCGGCCGCGTCGTCGGCGTGAGCGCCAAGAGCGGGCGCGGCAAGAACGCCACCACCGTTGAGGTGCGCGCCTCCATCGTCGTCGACGCAGGGGGAGTGGCCGCACGACTCGCCACCAGCCTCGGCCTCGAAAAGAAGATGAACCGCCCCATGGGCGTCGCCGCGCGCGCCTACTTCCGCAGCCCGCGCGGCGACGAGGAATGGATGGAATCCCACCTCGAACTGTGGAGCGGCACCCCCGGCGCCTCCGACCTGCTGCCCGGCTACGGCTGGATCTTCCCCATGGGCGACGGCATCGTCAACGTCGGCCTCGGCTCCGTCGCCTCGCGCGCCGGCGCCACCAACCTGCCCTACCGCGAGGTCTTCAAGACCTGGACCGCCAACCTGCCGGGCGAATGGGGCTTCACCCCGGACAACCAGATCGGTCAGCTGCGCTCCGCCGCTTTGCCCATGAGCTTCAACCGCAAGCCCCACTACACCCAGGGCCTCGTCCTCGTCGGCGACGCCGGCGGCATGGTGTCCCCCTACAACGGAGAAGGCATCGCCCCCGCCATGAAGGCCGGACGCTACGCGGCCTCCTGCATCGCACAGGCCCTCTCACGCTCCCACCGCGCCGGTATCGACCGGGCGATGAGCGAATACCCCCACATGCTCCGCGACGAATACGGCGGCTACTACCAGCTCGGCCGCATCTTTGTCGCGCTCATCGAAAACCCGACGATCATGCGCACCTGCACGAACGTTGGGCTGCCCATTGCGCGCCTCATGACGCTCGTCCACAAACTCCTGTCGGACGGCTACGAGAGGACCGGGGGCGACTTCGACGACCAACTCATCACAATGCTGACCAAGGTGGTGCGCCCCGCATGACCACCACCACCGATAACCGGGAGGAACGATGACGAATCCCTACGTGCCGCTGCTCATTATGTCGGCAGCCGCCCTCGTACTAGCCTTCGGAGGCCTGGGCGCCTCCGCGATCCTGGGCCCCACCAAGAAGTCCAAAACCAAGGCCGACAACTACGAGTGCGGCATCCAGCCGACCAGCGCTCACCTCACCGAGGGGCGCTTCCCGGTGCGCTACTACCTGGTCGCCATGACGTTCATCATCTTCGACATCGAAGTTGTGTTCATGTACCCGTGGGCCGTCAGCTTCAACCAGCTGGGCCTGTTCGGACTGGTCGTCATGATGAGCTTCCTGGTCACCCTCTGCGTCCCCTACGCCTACGAATGGCGACGCGGCGGCCTGGACTACTGAGAAATAAGAAGGAAAAGACAAGTGGGACTTGAAGAATCCTTGCCCGCGGGTATCGCGCTCACCAGCGTCGAGAAAGTCCTCGGGCTCGCACGCAAGTACAGCCAGTGGCCCGTCACCATGGGTCTGGCGTGCTGCGCCATCGAGATGATGGCCGCCGGAACCCCCCGTTTCGACATGGCGCGCTTCGGCCTCGAGGTCTTCCGCGCCTCGCCGCGTCACGCCGACATGATGATCGTGTCGGGCCGTGTCTCGCACAAGATGGCCCCCATCATCCGCCGCGTCTACGACTCGATGCCCGAACCCAAGTGGGTCATCTCCATGGGCGCATGCGCGTCCTCCGGTGGCGTCTTCAACAACTACGCCGTCGTCCAGGGCTGCGATCACATCGTCCCCGTCGACGTCTACCTGCCCGGCTGCCCGCCCCGCCCCGAGGCCCTCATCCACGCGGTCCTCGTCCTGCGTGAGCAGATCGGCAAGGAACCCCTCGGCGTCCACCGCCGCGAGATCGCCCGCCGCGCCGAGCAGGCCGCGCTCGAGGCGACCCCCACCCACCAGATGAAGGGACTCCTCGCATGAGCGACCTTTCCATCCCCGAGGAAAACACGCCCGCGGAGGTCGCTCAGTCCTCGTCCCAGCGTGGTTTTGCCCTCCCCGAGCCCATCGCGCACCGCGAGGGCCTCTTCGGCGCGGGCACCGACTCCTCCACCTCCGGTTTTGCCGGCCTGATCTCCGACTCCTTCCTGCCCGGCGAGGCCTCCCGCCCCTACGGCGGCTGGTTCGACCAGGTCGTTGACGTCCTCGAAGAACTCATCGCCGCCGATGGCCTCGACGTCGCCGACGTTATCGAAAAGGTCACCATCGACCGCGGACAGCTCGGGATCTTCATCGCCCGCGAGCACATCGCGCGCGTCGCCAAGTACCTGCGCGACGACGCGGACCTGCGCTTCGAGATGTGCCTGGGCACGAACGGCGCGCACTACCCCCTCGATAAGGGTCGCGAGCTGCACGCCATCTACCCCCTCTACTCGATCACGCACAACCGCATGATCCGCCTCGAGGTCACGTGCCCCGATGAGGACCCCCGCATCCCCTCCATCGTCTCCGTCTACCCCGGAAATGACTGGCAGGAGCGCGAGACCTGGGACCTCATCGGAATTGTCTTCACCGGCCACCCCTCGCTCACGCGCACCGCGATGCCCGACGACTGGGTCGGACACCCCCAGCGCAAGGACTACCCGCTGGGCGGCATCCCCGTGGAATTCAAGGGCGCCGTCAACGCTTCCCCCGACGTTCGTAGGAGTGTGAACTGATGACCACCGCCTTCCACGCGCCCGCCGGCGCGACCGACCTGCCCATCGAGGACATCCCCGAGGTCCTCACCCAGGGCGGCGACTGGGACGACGTCCTGCACGAGATCGAGGCCATTACCTCCGAGCGCATCGTCGTCAACCTGGGCCCGGTTCACCCGGCGACCCACGGCGTTCTGCGTCTGATCCTCGAGCTCGACGGCGAGAAGGTCCGCGAGACCCGCGTCGACACCGGTTACCTGCACACCGGCATCGAGAAGAACATGGAGTACCGCACGTGGGCCCAGGGCGTCGCATACTGCACACGCATGGACTACGTCGCCCCCTTCTTCCAAGAGGCCGCGTACTGCCTGGGCGTCGAGAAGCTCCTCGGCATTGAAGAGGACATCCCCGAGCGCGCCTCCCTGATCCGCATCCTCATGATGGAGCTGTGCCGCATCGCCTCCCACCTGGTCGCCATCGGTTCGACCGGTAACGAAATGGGTGCCACCACGATCATGACGATCGGCTTCCGCGCCCGCGAGGAGATCCTGCGCATCTTCGAACGCATCACCGGCCTGCGCATGAACCACGAGTACATCCGCCCCGGCGGCGTCGTGCAGGACATCGGCGAGGGCACCACGGACTACATCCGTGACCGCCTGCGTCGGGCCCGCAAGGACATCGGCGAGCTCCAGGACATCCTGGTGGAGAACCCGATCTTCAAGAAGCGTCTGTGCGACGTGGCCGTCATGCCGCTCAGCGGCCTCATGGCCCTCGGGACCACCGGCCCCGGCGTTCGGGCCGCCGGCCTGCCCCTGGATCTGCGCAAGAGCCAGCCCTACTGCGGCTACGAGAACTTCGAGTTCGATGTTCCCACCCGCGACAAGTCGGACGTCTACAACCGCACGATGGTCCGCTTCGACGAGTGCTACGAGTCGATGCGCATCATCTGGCAGGTGCTCTCGAAGCTGGAGCAGTGCGAGGGCGCGCCCACCATGGTCGCCGACCCCGAAATCGCCTGGCCCGCGCGCCTGGCGGTCGGCACCGACGGCCAGGGCAACTCGGCCGAGCACGTCCGCGAGATCATGGGGGAGTCCATGGAGTCCCTCATCCACCACTTCAAGCTCGTCACCGAGGGCTTCCACGTGCCCGCCGGCCAGGTCTACCAGACCGTCGAGCACGCGAAGGGCGTCCTGGGCGTTCACCTCGTCTCCGACGGCGGCACGCGCCCGTTCCGCGCGCACTTCCGCGACCCCTCCTACGCCAACCTGCAAGCGCTGGCCATGATGACCGAAGGAGGCCAGCTGGCCGACGTGGTCGTCGCCCTGGCCGCTATCGACCCCGTTCTCGGAGGCGTTGACCGATGAGCTATACACCCGACACCCTGGCACGCCTGCAGGCGGATGCCGCGCAGATCATCGCCCGCTACCCGGACGGTCACTCGCGCTCCGCGCTGCTGCCGATGCTGCACCTGATCCAGTCCGTCGACGGCTACGTCAGCCCGGACGGCATCGACTTCATCTCATCGACGCTCGACCTGCCCCGCGCAGAGATCAGCGCCGTGGCGACCTTCTACACGCAGTACAAGCGTCACCCCACCGGCGAGTACCTGGTGGGCGTGTGCACGAACGCGCTGTGCGCCGTCATGGGCGGCGACGAGATCTGGGAGAAGGTCTCCGGCAAGGTCGGCGTCGGCAGCGACGAGACCAGCGAAGACGGCAAGATCACGCTCGAGCGCATCGAGTGCAACGCGGCGTGCGACTACGCACCCGTTGTCATGGTCAACTGGGAATTCTTCGACAACCAGACTCCCTCGTCGGCGCTGGCGATGATCGACGACATCCAGGCCGGCCGCGACATCCACCCGACGCGCGGTCCCATCGTGGCCCCCACGTTCAAGGAAAACGAGCGCGTCCTGGCCGGCTTCCTGGACGGCCACGAGAACGAAGGCCCCTCCGCGGGCCGCGCCACCCTGCTGGGCCGCGAAATCGCCGCGGCGAACGGCTGGACCGAGCCGGTCGCCGCCCGCGTCACCGACGAGGCCACTGATACGAAGGGAGAAGAGGCGAAGTGAGCACCGCATACGTTGCGCCCGGACCGCTGACCCCGATCCTCACCAACGGGTGGGGAGAGGAGCGCTCCTGGACGCTGGACTCCTACCGTGGCCGCGGCGGCTACCTGGGCCTCGAAAAGGCACGCACGATGGAACCCGCCGACATCGTCGCGGCCGTCAAGGACTCCGGTCTGCGAGGCCGTGGCGGCGCAGGCTTCCCGTCAGGCCTCAAGTGGTCCTTCCTGCCCCCGGCCGACGGCGGCCCGCGCTACCTCGTGGTGAACGCCGATGAGTCCGAGCCGGGCACCTGCAAGGACATCCCGCTCATCATGGGCAACCCGCACGTCCTCATTGAGGGTATCGCCATCACGTCGCGCGCTATCGGCTGCGACCACGCGTTCGTCTACCTGCGCGGCGAGGTCACCCACGTGTACCGCCGCCTCCTGGAGGCCGTGCGCGAGGCGACTGAAGCCGGCGTGCTCGGCGACCTGCGCATCACCGCACACGCGGGTGCCGGAGCCTACATCTGCGGCGAAGAGACGGCCCTCCTGGATTCTCTCGAGGGACGCCGAGGCCACCCGCGCCTCAAGCCGCCCTTCCCCGCGGTCGCAGGCCTGTACGCCCGTCCGACGGTCGTCAACAACGTCGAGACCATCGCTCAGGTGGCGGGCATTTTCCGCAACTCGCCCGAGTGGTTCGCATCGATGGGCACCGAGAAGTCCAAGGGCCACGGCATCTTCTCGGTGTCGGGCCACGTGAACAACCCCGGCCAGTTCGAGGCACCCTTCGGCATCACGATGCGCGAACTCATCGAGATGGCGGGCGGCATCCGCGACGGCCACACGCTGAAGTTCTGGACCCCCGGCGGTTCCTCCACCCCGATCTTCACCGAAGAGGAGCTCGACACGCCCCTGGACTACGAGTCCGTGGGCGCGGCCGGTTCGATGCTGGGTACGCGAGCCCTGCAGGTGTTCGACGAGACCGTCTCGGTGGTCCGCGTCATCACCCGCTGGTCCGAGTTCTACCAGCACGAGTCCTGCGGTAAGTGCACGCCCTGTCGCGAAGGCACCTACTGGATGAAGCAAATCATGCTGCGTCTCGAGCGAGGCGAGGGTCGCCCCGGCGACGTCGACCTGCTCGACGAGATCGCGCACAACATCGCGGGCCGCAGCTTCTGCCCGCTGGGCGACGCCGCAGCAACCCCGATCATGTCGGGCATCAAGCGCTTCCGGGACGAGTTCGAGGCCGGGCTCACCACGCCCGCCCGCGAGCTTTTCCCCTACGAGGCGTCCGCTAACTACGCGCGAGGAGGTAGCCGATGAGCGACGCACCCAACATGATCGACGTCACCATCGACGACGTTCAGCTTTCTGTTCCCCAGGGCACGCTCGTGATCCGCGCGGCCGAGCAGGCCGGCATCCGGATCCCGCGTTTCTGCGACCACCCGCTGCTGGCCCCGGTGGCCGCATGCCGCCAGTGCCTCGTAGAGGTCGGCATGCCCGACCGCAATACGGGCGAGCTGCGCTTCATGCCCAAGCCGCAGCCGTCGTGTGCGCAGACCGTCACCCCGGGAATGGTCGTCAAGACCCAGCACACCTCCGAGGTGGTCGACCGCGCGCAGCGCGGCGTCATGGAGTTCCTGCTCATCAACCACCCGCTGGACTGCCCGGTCTGTGACAAGGGCGGCGAGTGCCCCCTGCAGAACCAGGCGCTCACGGAGGGCCGCGGTAAGTCCCGTTTCACGGACGCCAAGCGCACCTTCAAGAAGCCGCTGCGCCTGACCTCCCAGATCCTGCTGGATCGCGAGCGCTGCATCCTGTGCCAGCGCTGCGTGCGCTTCGGCAAGGAGATCTCGGGTGACGTGTTCATGGACCTGCAGGGTCGCGGCGGCGGCACCGCCCCCACGGAGCACCACTACTTCATGGGCGAGCAGGTCGGCGGCTTCGACTCGACCACGCTCGACTTCTTCGATCCCAAGGCCAAGGAGGCGTCGACCTCGTCCCTGTCGTCCCCGTACGGCACCGACGCGATCGTCGGATCAATCAACGAGGGTGAGCTCTCCGTCGCCGAGCGCGACGTGTCCGGGCGAGCCTTCGCGTCCTACTTCTCGGGCAACATCATCCAGATCTGCCCGGTCGGTGCCCTGACCGCCGCGTCCTACCGCTTCCGCGCGCGTCCCTTCGACCTCGTGTCGACGGCTTCCGTGACCGAGCACGACGCGTCGGGCAGCGCGATCCGTCAGGACGTTCGCCGCGGTGAGGTCGTGCGCCGCTTGAGCGGCAACGACCCCGAGGTCAACGAAGAGTGGATCACCGACAAGGACCGCTTCGCCTTTGAGTGGGACAAGGTCGATCGCCTGACCTACCCGCTCGTGCGCTCCGACGGCGAACTCGTTCCCACCTCCTGGTCCGACGCGCTCGACCGCGTTCGTGAGGGCCTGGAGAATGCGGGTTCGTCCGTGGGCTTCCTGCCCGGCGGCCACCTCACCTTCGAGGACGCCTGGGCATGGTCGAAGTTCGCGCGCACCATCGTCGGCTCCGACTCGATCGACTTCCGTTCGCGTCGCTGTAGCGAAGAAGAGCGTTCCTTCCTGGCGTCCCACGTGGCCGGCTCCGGCCTCGAGACCACGTACGCGGATCTGGAGAGCGCGGGTCAGGTGCTGCTGGTCGCCCTCGAGCCCGAGGACGAATGCGGTGCCATGTTCCTGCGCCTGCGCAAGGCCACCCGAAAGTCGGGCCTGAAGGTCGCCACCGTCGCGCCTTTCACCTCGGCCGGCTCGCGCAAGATGAAGGCGCAGCTCCTGCACGCGGCCCCCGGCGCCGAGCCGGGCGTCGTCGACGCGATCGCCGCCGGCGGTGCCTACGCCGACCTGGCCGAGGCCCTTTCCGGTGGCATCATCCTCGTGGGCGAGCGTGCCGCGCAGACCCCCGGCCTGCTGTCAGCCGTCGTCGCGCTGTCCGAGCGCACGGGCGCCCGCCTCGCGTGGGTGCCGCGCCGCGCCGGTGACCGTGCCGCCATCGAGGCAGGCCTCCTCCCAGGCCTGGCTCCCTTCGGACGCGGAATCGACGAGGCCGGGGCTCAGTCCCTCGGTTGGGGCGAGCTTCCCGCTCGCGGCCTCGACGCCGAGCAGATGATCGAGGCTGCCGCCTCCGGTGAGCTCCAGGCTCTGGTCGTCGGCGGCGTGGACGTTCGCGACTTCGACGACCCCGCCGGCGTGCGTGAGGCCCTTGACAAGGTTCCCTTCCTCGTGTCGCTCGAGGTTCGTGCCTCGGAGATCACCGATCGCGCGGACGTCGTCCTGCCGGTGGCTCCCGCGGTCGAGAAGAACGGCACCTACATCAACTGGGAAGGCCGTCTGCGTCCCTTCGGCCAGGCCCGCTCGGCCACGTCCCTCACGGATCGCGACGTGTTCGTGCGTCTGACCGAGGAGTTCGACCTCGACCTGGGTATCACCGCCCTGTCCGATCTCTACGAGGAAGTCAACCCCCTCATGGAGTGGGACGGCGCGACGCCGCAGTTCGCACCGGTCTCGGCGCAGGCTCCCGTCGTTGCGGGCGAGGGCGAGGTCATCCTGGCCTCTCACAAGCCGATGATCGACGCCGGTCGTCTTCAGGATGGTGCCCCGTGGCTGGCCGGTTCGGCCCGCCGCCCCGTCCTCCTGGCCTCCGCCGCCACGCTGGCCTCCGCGGGCATCGCCCCGGGTGCCGACGCGACGCTTGAGACCGAGCGTGGCACGATCACCCTCCCGGCCGCCATTGCGGACCTGCCCGACTTCGTCGCGTGGGTGCCCGAGTGCTCGACCGGCTCCGTTATTCACGAAAATCTCGGCGGTGCCGGCACCGTCGCGACCCTGCGCGCCACGCAGGAGGTGGCACGATGACACTCGCTCCTTTCGCAGTCCCGGAGTACACCGCCGCGGACTTCAGCCACGAAACCTGGTGGCTCAGCCTGATCAAGGCGGTGTTCATCATCGTCTTCCTCATCGCCAACGTGCTGATAGCACTGTGGGTCGAACGCCGAGGCCTGGGCCGCATGCAGACGCGTCCCGGCCCGAACGTGGCGGGCCCCCTCGGCCTATTCCAGGCGTTCGCCGACGCCGGCAAGCTCCTCTTCAAGGAGGACATGTGGACCCGTCGGGCCGAGAGGTTCCTGTACTTCCTGGCCCCCGCGATCGCGGCGTTCGCGGCGTTTAGCGTCTACGCCGTGATCCCGATGGGCCCGAACGTGATGATCTTCGGCCACTCCACGCCGCTGCAGCTCGCCGACATGCCCGTCGCCTCCCTGTACATCCTGGCGATCGCCTCGCTGGGCCTGTACGGCATCGTTCTCGGTGGCTGGTCGACCCGCTCGACCCTGCCCCTGTACGGTGCCGTGCGTTCCTCCGCGCAGGTCATCTCCTACGAACTGGCCATGGGCCTGTCCCTCGTGAGCGTCTTCCTCATGTCGGGCTCCATGTCCACCTCGCAGATCGTTGCGGCCCAGGGACAGTTCTGGTGGGCATTCACCCTGTTCCCCGCGTTCGTCATCTACTGCATCAGCGCCACCGGCGAGGTTAACCGTCTTCCCTTCGACCTCCCCGAGGCCGAAGGCGAGATCGTCGCGGGCCACATGACCGAATACTCGTCGATGAAGTTCGGCTGGTACTACCTGTCCGAGTACGTCAACATGCTCAACGTCTCGGCCGTGGCCACCACGATGTTCTTCGGCGGATGGCACGCCCCGTGGCCGCTCTCCCACGTCGAGTTCCTCAACTCCGGTTGGTGGGGCATGCTGTGGTTCTTCCTCAAGATCTGGTTCTTCATGTTCCTGCTGGTCTGGACGCGCGCCACGCTGCTGCGTTTCCGCTACGACCAGTTCATGAATCTCGGCTGGAAGCGCCTGATGCCCATCGCCCTGGGCTGGCTCGTGCTCGTCGCCCTCGTGCGCGGCATCACCCAGTTCGTCCAGCTGCCCAACCACATCCTGTTCGGAGGCGTCGGTGTCCTCTTCGTGATCGCCCTGGCGATCATCTGGCTGACGGACAAGTCCGAGCCCGAGGAGATCCCCGCCTCCGAGCGCGAATACACCGGCTTCGAGGACGGCTTCCCCGTCCCGCCGCTGCCCGGACAGACACCCGTTGCCTCGCCGCGCGGACTCGCCACCATCGAGGGCGAACTGGCGACGGCCTCGGCAATCGATAGCCCGAAGGAGTCCACCGATGAGTGAGAAGACCACCGACGAGGAAATGCTCTTCGAGCATGACCCCAAGGGTGCGTTCGCCCAGTTCGTCGCACCCATGGCCGGCTACGGAGTCACCATGGCTTCCTTCTTCCGGCCCACCGTCACCGAGCAGTACCCGCGCGAACCCGCGCGCGTCATGCCCCGTTTCCACGGACGTCACCAGCTCAACCGCTACGACGACGGCCTGGAAAAATGCGTCGGCTGCGAGCTGTGCGCCTGGGCGTGCCCCGCTGACGCGATCTTCGTCGAGGCCGCGTCTAACACCCCCGAGGAACAGTTCTCGGCGGGCGAGCGCTACGGCCGCGTCTATCAGATCAACTACCTGCGTTGCATCTTCTGCGGCATGTGCATCGAGGCCTGCCCCACGCGCGCCCTGACGATGACGAACGACTTCGAGATCGCCAAGTACACCCGCGAAGACGACATCTACGAGAAGGAAGACCTCCTGGTCCCGCTCGCAGACGGCATGCTCGCAACGCCCCACCCCATGGTCGAGGCTAAGAACGACATCGACTACTACTGCGGGGAAGTCACCGGCCCCACCGCCGCCCAGGTTGACTGGGTTGCGAGCCGCCGCCCCGACGACCCCTCCCTCAAGACGGTACGAGTCGCCGAGGAGGCACACTGATGAACCTGTCCAACGGTTGGCCCATGATGGGGTCAACGGGGGAGATCATCCTCTTCGCATGCACGGCCATCTTCATGGTCGCCTGCGCTGCGGGTGTCCTCTTCTTCAAGAAGGCCGCGCACTCGGTCATCTGCATGGTCGGCGTCATGCTCGGCCTTGCGGTCCTGTACATCGCGAATAGCGCCCCCTTCCTGGGTGTCGCGCAGATCGTCGTGTACACCGGCGCGATCATGATGCTCTTCCTCTTCGTCATCATGCTGATCGGTATCGGCACCTCCGACGACTACGCCCGCCAGTCCCGCGGCGCGATCGTCGCTGCCGTGCTCGGTGGCCTCGGACTGATCGTCATCGTCGCGACGGCGATCCTGAAGTCCATGCCCGCCACGCACCCCGCCAGCGAGGTCGATCCCTACTCGAATCAGCCCATCACCGACCTGGCGATCATGCTGTTCCAGCAGCACTGGCTGAGCATGGAGCTCGCCGGTGGCCTGCTGATCACCGCCGCCGTCGGCGCGATGCTGCTGACCCACTCGGATCGTCTTACCCCGAAGGCCGACCAGGCCGAGACGGCTCGTAACAAGATGCGTGCATTCGCGCAGAAGGGTGCCCGCATCGGTCAGCTGCCCGCCCCCGGTGTCTACGCCAAGTCGAACGCGGCCGACGTGCCCGCCATCTCCGGTGAGACGCTCGGACCGGTCGAGGAGTCGGTGCCTCGAGTCCTTCGCGTGCGTGGCCTGACCCGCACGATCGGCGAGGTCACCCCCGAGGTCTCCGAGCAGCTCGCACTCGCGCGCACCGAGGATGCCGGCACCTCCGACCTCGACGAGTCGCCCTACACCATCGGGCGCACGCCCGACGTCCCGCGCTCAGGTTCCTTCGGGATGCCCGGCGCCGCCGCGCCCACCGGCCTGGCCCAGCCTCGGGCCCGCAAGGCGCGCACCACCACCCCCATTGAGAAGAAGGAGGAGAGCAAGTGAGCCTCGCCTGGTACCTCATCCTTGCGGGTGTGCTGTTCGCCATCGGTGCGACCACGGTCCTCGTGCGCCGCAGCGCTGTCATCGCGCTCATGGGTGTCGAAATGATGCTCAACGCCGCGAACCTCGTGCTCGTGACGTTCGCGCGCATTAACTCCAACGTTGACGGAGAGATCATGGCGTTCTTCGTCATGGTCGTCGCGGCCGCCGAAGTCGTCGTCGGCCTGTCGATCATCGTGTCCATCTATCGTTCGCGCTCGACCACGAGCATGGACGATCTCAACCTGCTGAAGAACTGAAGGAGGACACACGCATGACCACCTTCATTCCCGCTCAGGCTACCGGCACAGTCGATACGGTCGCGGCAACCGGAGCTGCCTCCTACGCGTGGCTGCTCATCCTCATCCCGCTGGCCAGCGCCGGCCTGCTCCTCCTGCTGGGCCGCGCCTCGAACAGGTGGGGCCACCTGCTGGCGACGCTAGCCTCCTGGTCGACCTTCGTGGTCGGCGCGCTGATCGCCGCCCAGATGTCGAACGCCCCCGAAGCGGCGCGTCGTTTCCAGCAGACGCTGTTCACGTGGATCCCGGCGGGTGACTTCACCGTCGACTTCGGTCTTCTCGTGGACCCGCTGTCGATCACCTTCGTGATCCTGGTGACCTTCGTCGGTTCGCTCATCCACGTGTATGCGATCGCGTACATGGAGCACGACGAGGCTCGCCGCCGCTTCTTCGCCTACCTGAACTTCTTCATCGCGGCGATGCTGACCCTGGTCCTCTCGGATTCCTACGCCGGCCTCTTCGCCGGTTGGGAAGGCGTGGGTCTAGCCTCCTACTTGCTGATTGGCTTCTGGAACCATGTCCCCGCGTACGCGGTAGCCGCCAAGAAGGCGTTCGTCATGAACCGTGTCGGCGACATGGGCATGCTGATCGCCATGATGGCGATGGTCGCTTCCTTCCACTCGGTGTCCTTCTCCGAGGTCTCCGCTTCAGTCGCTTCGATCCCGACGGCGTCGGCGACCGTCATTGGATTCTTCCTCTTGGTCGCAGCCTGTGGTAAGTCCGCACAGTTCCCGCTGCAGGCGTGGCTGGGTGACGCCATGGCTGGCCCGACCCCGGTGTCCGCGCTTATCCACGCGGCCACGATGGTCACCGCCGGCGTCTACCTGATCGTTCGCTCCGGTGCCGTCTTCCTCGCGGCTCCGGTGGCCGCGACCGCCGTCGCCGTCATCGGTGCGATCACGCTCCTCTTCGGTGCGATCGTCGGTTCCGCGAAGGACGACATGAAGAAGGTCCTCGCCGCCTCGACCATGAGCCAGATCGGGTACATGATGCTGGGCGCGGGCCTGGGTCCCATCGGTTGGGCGTTCGCGATCTTCCACCTGTTCACCCACGGCTTCTTCAAGGCCCTCATGTTCCTCGGTGCCGGTTCCGTCATGCACGGAATGGGCGACCAGGTGAACATGCGCCGCTTCGGCGCCCTGCGCGGTGCCATGAAGGTCACGTGGCTGACGTTCATGATGGGTTGGCTCGCGATCCTCGGCGTCCCGCCGCTGTCCGGCTACTGGTCGAAGGACAAGATCATTGAGGCCGCGTTTAGCGCGCACACCTTTGGCGCCACCGAGGCCGCGTGGATCGGTTGGGTCTACGGCCTGGTCACCCTGGTCGGCGCGGGCGTGACCGCTTTCTACATGTCGCGCCTCTTCTTCATGACGTTCCACGGCAAGGCCCGCTGGACTACCGAGGCGGAGGGCTCCCCGGTGCATCCGCACGAGTCCGGCCCCCTCATGACGATCCCCATGATCATCCTCGCGATCGGAGCGGTCGTCCTGGGCGCCGCCTTGTCCATCGGTGACACCTTCGTCAACTGGCTTGCCCCAGCGATCGGCGAGCTCGAGCACGGCCACCCCGTCCTCAACGAATACGTCATTCAGGGAGCCACCCTCGCCCTCGTCATCCTCGGCGCGCTCATCGCGTGGATGAAGTACGGGCGCGACGAGGTTCCCACCTCCGTCCCCGCAGGCAACGTCCTGACCGAGGCCGCACGCCGCGACCTCTACCAGGACACCGTCAACGAGACCCTGTTCATGGTGCCCGCCAAGGGCCTCGTCACCGTCGCGACAGTCGGCGATGCGAGCGCCATCGACGGTGCGCTGAACGGCCTCGGCGCTGGTTCCCAGCTGCTCGGACGCCTCGTCGGCATCACCCAGAACGGCCTCGTGCGCACGTACGCCGCCTACATTCTGGGTGGCGTCATCCTCGCCCTGGCCATCGTCCTCGGATTCAGGCTGTAAGGGGTACACGACAATGGAAAGTGCAATGGTTGCTGCTAACTTCCCGTGGCTGTCCGTCCTCGTGGCCGTTCCGGCCGCGGGCGCGGCCCTCCTCGGCTTCGTCCCGCCCCTGAGGCGCGCCGTTGGGCGCGTGGTCGCTCTGGCGATCGCCCTCGTCGAGCTCGCGCTCGGCGTGTACGTCGCCGCCTCCGTGTTCGACTGGTCTGCCCCGGCCTCGTACCAGGTGTACGAGAGCCACCTGTGGATCCCCCAGATCGGCATCACCTGGTCTCTCGGCGTTAGCGCGCTGGGCCTCGTCATGATCCTGCTGGCCATCGGCCTCGTGCCGCTCGTGCTCATCGCGGGGTGGGACGAGGACGATGCCGCGGACCGCGGTGCCTACCCGGCGCTCGTCCTGGCCCTCCAGGCGTTCATGGTCGTCATCTTCGCGGCCTACGACCTGACGGTCTTCTACTTCGCCTTTGAGGCGATGCTCGTGCCCCTGTACCTCATGATCGGTCGCTACGGCGTCGGTGAGGAGGCCGCGCGTCACAAGGCCGCCATGAAGTTCCTGCTGTACTCGCTGTTTGGCGGACTCGTGATGCTCGGTGGCATCCTCTACCTGTGGGCGATGAGCTCGAACGCGGCGCAGGACGTCTCGACGCTGTTCCGCATGGACACGCTCACCCAGATCATGCCGAACGCCCCGATGGCGGTTCAGATGGTCGTCTTCGTGACCTTCATGGTCGCCTTCGCGATCAAGGCCCCCATGGTTCCGGTCCACACGTGGCTGCCCGACACGGCCGCCGTTGCCCGCCCCGGCACCTCGGTCCTGCTCGTCGGTGTCCTGGACAAGATCGGCACCTTCGGCATGATCGCCCTGTGCCTGCAGCTCACACCCGCAGCGGCCTCCTCGGCGAAGTGGGTTATGTGCGTCCTCGCCGTGATCTCCATCCTGTGGGGAGGCCTGTCGGCGAACGGCCAGAATGACATCATGCGCCTCGTGTCCTACACCTCGGTGTCGCACTTCGGCTTCATGGTTCTGGGTATCTTCATCGGTTCGCAGATTGCTCTCGTCGGTGCCATGTTCTACATGGTCGCCCACGGCGTGTCGATCGCCGCGATGTTCCTGCTCTCCGGCTGGCTCTCGCGCCGCGGTGGCACGCAGGACATGCGCGAGTACGTCGGCATGCAGCGCGTGACCCCGGTTCTCGCGGGCCTGTGGCTCGTCTCCGGTCTCGCCTCCATCGCACTGCCGGGCCTGTCCGGCTTTGTTCCCGAGTACCTCGTGCTCATGGGCACTTGGTCGGTCAGCGCGCCGCTGGCGCTCTTCGCGGTGCTGGGCGTCGTCATTGCCGCCCTGTACGTGCTCATGCCCTACCAGCGCGTCTTCACCGGCGCTCCGGGCGCGGGCAAGGAGGACCTAGCGGACCTCGGCGCTCGCGAGCGCGGCGTCATGGTCCCGCTCGTGGCCGCGATGCTCATCCTTGGTATCTGGTCGGCGCCTCTCGTGAGCGCCCTGACCCCGGTTGCTTCAGACCTCGACCTGACCAACTCGCAGGTCGGCGCCACCGTTGAAGGGAGCGCACAGTGAACGTTCTACCCATGGCTAACTTCCAGGCCCCCGAGGTTCAGTGGCTGAGCCTCGCGCCGATCCTCATCGTGCTCGGCGCCGCCGTCCTCGGTGTCCTCGTCGAGGCCTTCGCCCCGGCCAAGGCACGCCGTCCCATCGTGATCGGCCTGTCGATCCTGGCAACCGCGGGTGCCTGCGTCATGCTCGCGCTGCGGTGGGCTCCCGTCGTGGCCGCGCCGGCCTCGCTGGGGGAGTACATCGAGGACCCGCTGACGATCGTCGCCCAGTCGGTGCTCGTCATCATTGGCTTCCTCGCGGTTCTCGTGATGGCCGACCGTACGACCGTCGGCGACGGCGCGTTCGCAGGCCAGCCTTCGGATCGCCCGGACTCGGCGGCCGAGGAGCTGTCGGAACGTAAGGGCTACCAGCGCTCGGAGATCTTCCCGCTGACCCTGTTCTCGCTGGGCGGCATGATGATCTTCCCTGCGGCGGATAACTTCGTGACGCTCTTTGTGGCCCTTGAGGTCATGTCGCTGCCGCTGTACATCATGGCTGCGACCGCGCGTCGTCGCCGTCAGCTGTCCTACGAGGCCGCCCTGAAGTACTTCGTGCTGGGCGCATTCTCCTCGGGCTTCATGCTGATGGGTTCGGCGTTCCTCTTCGGTTTCTCCAATTCGCTGCGCATCTCGGCGCTGGGCGAGGCGATCTCGTCGGACACCTCCATGGACTGGATGGTCCTCATCGGCGTGTTCTGCGTGATGGTCGGCCTGCTGTTCAAGGTGGGTGCCGCCCCCTTCCACGCGTGGACACCCGACGTCTACACGGGCGCCCCGACCCCGGTCACGGGCTTCATGGCCGCTGCCGTGAAGGTCGCCGCGTTCGCCGCGATGGCTCGTTTCTACCAGGCCGTCGCCGCCTACCTGCAGTGGGACTTCCTGTACGTCTTTGCCGCCGTCGCAGTCCTGACGATCCTCGTCGGTACCTTCGCCGGCCTCGTGCAGGATGACGTCAAGCGGATGCTGGCCTACTCGTCGATCGCTCACGCGGGCTTCATCCTCATGGGCATCCTCGCGATCCAGAAGGGCGGTACGGGTCATGTGTTGTTCTACACGCTCGGTTACGGCCTGGCGACGGTTGGTGCCTTCGCGGTGGTCTCGCTCGTGCGTGGCCGCGATGCGGACGGCAACGTCCTCGGCGAGGCGACGAGCCTGCGCAAGTGGGCGGGCATCGGCCGCACCAACCCGTGGATCGCGGGCGCGATGCTCGTCTTCCTGCTGTCGTTTGCTGGCATCCCGCTGACCGGCGGTTTCATTGGTAAGTTCGTGGTTTTCTCCGACGCGATCAAGGGCGGCATCGGCTGGCTCGCGATCGTGGGCCTTGTGGCCTCGGCGATCACCGCGTTCTTCTACTTCCGCCTCGTGCGCCTGATGTTCTTCACCGAGCCCGGTGAAGAGTCCGTCGTGGTGAAGTCGGAGGGCCTGTCCGCTCTGGCGATCATCGTGTGCGCGATTGGGACGCTCGCCCTGGGCGTCTTCCCGGGTCCCGTGTTGAGTCTGCTCGAAAAGATCGTCATACTGATTCCGTGAGCGCTCAAACACCCGACCTTCATGTTCCCGACCTCGAGTCCCGTATTACCCCGGGGCTCGAGGTCGTCGAGCGTCGTCTCCTCGACGCCGTGTCCTCGTCGCGTGATCTGACGGACGAGCTGACCCGTCACCTCGCTGTCGCCGGCGGCAAGCGGATGCGTCCGCTGTTGACGCTCGTGTGCGCGCAGCTGGGCGATGCCGAGCGAGCGCTTGACGAGCAGGTCATCACGGCGGCCACGGCCGTGGAGCTGACGCACCTGGCGTCCCTGTATCACGACGACGTCATGGACTCCGCGCCGACTCGTCGCGGCGTGCCCTCGGCTCAGCATCTGTGGGGCAACAACCGGGCGATCCTGGCCGGTGACATCCTGTTCGCCCGCGCCTCCCTCCTGGTTGCCTCCCTGGGGCCCGAGATGGTCACCCACCACGCGCGCACCTTCGAACGCCTGTGTGAGGGCCAGCTGAACGAGACCTTCGGTCCGACGGACGGCACTGATCGCGTCGACTTCTACCTGCAGGTCCTGGCGGACAAGACGGGCTCGCTCGTCTCCACCGCCGCGTCCTTCGGCGCGCTGCTGTCGGGTGCTGGCCAGCTGATGGCTGACGTGGTCAGTGACTTCGGCGAGAAGGTCGGCGTCGCCTTTCAGATCGCCGACGACGTGCTCGACCTGGCGTCTTCGGGCGAGCAGTCGGGCAAGACCCCCGGCACGGATTTGCGCGAGGGCGTCGACACGCTTCCCGTCCTCCTTCTGCGCCGCCGCGCGGCCGCCGGAACTATCGACGAGGCCGGTGCGCGCATCCTCAGCGAGCTGACGGGGGACCTGTCCTCCGACGAGGCACTCGCTTCGGTTGTCGAGCAGCTGCGTAGGCACGACGTGCTCGAGGAGACACGCCTCCTTGCGCGCACCTGGGCGAATGACGCGGTCGCTGCACTGGCACCGCTGCCCAAGGGTGAGGCCAGGACGGCGCTCGAGGCCTTCGCTAACCTGATGGTGGATCGCCTGGTCTGAATCCGTCCCGAGGCCGGGGCTCGGCTGCGCGCACCAGCGCGGCTGGCCCTGGCCTCGTCGTATGCGCGCAACACTCTTGAGGAGTGTGAGGGTCTCAGCTAAGGTTGCCCTTGGCATCGGGGCGCTAGACTTAGTGCCCAGGTGCGCGCACACGCGCGTGGTCACGAAGAAGGAGAAATCGGTTGGCACCGCTCAACGTCGCCGTCATTGGCGCTGGTCCCGCTGGCATTTACGCGTCGGATATCCTGTCCAAGTCGGGGCTCGAGGTGAATATCGACCTGTTTGAGCGTCTTCCCGCGCCCTACGGTCTCGTGCGCTACGGCGTCGCGCCGGATCATCCGCGGATCAAGCAGATCATCGTTGCGCTGTACAAGATCCTGCAGCGCGGAGACATCCGCCTGCTCGGTAACGTTGAGGTTGGCCGCGACGTGACGATCGACGACCTGCGCGACCACTACGACGCGATCATCATCGCGACGGGCGCGGATCGCGATCACCCTCTCGATATCCCGGGCGTGAACCTGCCCGAGTCCTACGGCGCCGCTGACTTCGTGTCCTGGTACGACGGTAACCCGGACTACCCGCGCACGTGGCCGCTGAAGGCGCGCGAGGTCGCGGTCCTGGGCGTCGGCAACGTGGCGCTGGACGTGTCGCGTGTCCTGGCCAAGCACGCCGAGGACATGCTCAAGACCGAGGTGCCGGCCAACGTGGCCGAGGCCCTCGCGGAGAACCCGATCACCGACGTGCACGTGTTCGGTCGTCGTGGCCCGGCGCAGGTGAAGTTCACGCCCCTGGAGCTGCGAGAGCTGGGCAAGGTGCCGGACGTGGACGTCATCGCCTCCGAGGAAGACTTCGATTTTGACGAGGGTTCGGAGGAGGCGCTGCGCGCGTCGAACCAGCAGCGTCAGGTCGTCAAGACGCTGACGAGCTACGCGATGGCGGACCCGGAGGAGCACACGGCCTCGCGCCGCATCCACATTCACCTGTTCCAGTCGCCGGTCGAGATCGTCGCGGATGAGGACGGCCACGTGAAGGCCCTGCGCACCGAGCGTACCGCCCTCAACGGCGATGGGAGCGTGTCGGGTACGGGCGTCATCACGACGTGGCCCGTGCAGGCCGTCTACCGCGCGGTGGGCTACTACTCCTCGCCGATCCCGGGTCTGCCCTTCGATAAGCGGGCAGGCGTCGTGCCCAACGTTGAGGGCCGCGTCATCGAGGGCGAGACCACCAAGGACGAGTCCGCCCCAGTCATTCCCGGCGTGTACGCGACCGGCTGGATCAAGCGCGGCCCCGTCGGCCTCATTGGCTCCACGAAGTCGGACGCCCAGCAGACCATCTCCCACCTCGTGGAGGATGCTTCCGAGGGGCGCCTGCACGCGAACTCCGTAGAGGTGGGCCACGAGGCCATGGTGGCACTCCTGGAGTCCCGTGGCGTCGAGTTCACGACCTGGGAGGGCTGGGAGCTCCTCGACGCCTACGAGCAGGCTCTGGGCGAGGACTACGGCGAGCTTCCGGGCGGCCGCGGCAGGCGTGAGCGCATCAAGGTCGTCTCGCGTCGCGCGATGACGGATATTTCGCGTGGCGCTCAGGTGGATCCGCACAGCGTGGACCACATCGGCGATATGGGCGAGATGGGTGTTCCCACCGCTCCCGAGCGCTTCGAAGACTACACGGGCCCGGGCCGTCGCAACTGACGCGTCCTGATTCGCAGGCGAGGTCGTGGCCGGTTGTCCGGTCGCGGCCTCGTTCCGTTCGTGTGTCGCTGACCGGTCAATCGGTTCCCACCCGCGATTCGGCAGACTCCCAGGGCCTTCTCAGTTAACCGCCATAGGATCCCCTGTATGGTGCACCGCAACTATCACAACGGTCTGAAGACGACGCTCCTGCTGGGAGGCATGTGGGCGCTGCTGCTCGCCATCGGTGCGCTCATCGCTTCGGGCACGGGCCGTGTGGTGTGGATCGTTGTGTTTGCGGGCATTGGGCTCGCGCAGACCGCGTACTCGTACTGGAACTCGGCGACGATTGCGCTGCGCTCGATGGGCGCCTATCAGGTGGCTGAGGCCGAACAGCCCGCCCTCTACGCGATCGTTCGGGAGCTGTCGGATCGTGCCCAACAGCCGATGCCGACGATCTGGGTGGCTCCGACGCTGACCCCCAATGCGTTCGCGACGGGCCGTAACCCGAACAATGCGGCCGTGTGCTGCACGGAGGGTATCCTGGCGATTCTCAACGAGCGCGAACTGCGCGGTGTGCTCGGGCATGAGCTCATGCACGTGTACAACCGCGACATCCTGACGACGTCTGTCGCCGCGGCCATGGGCGGCGTGATCGCGACGGTAGCGCAAGGCCTCCTGTTTTTTGGCGGAGGGAATCGCCGCGAGGGCGGTGCGGTGGGCTTCATCGGCTTGCTCGCGCTCAGTCTCCTGGCGCCGATCGCATCGATGCTCATCCAGTTCTCACTGTCGCGCACCCGCGAGTTCGACGCGGATGAGGATGGCGCGATGCTCACGCAGGATCCACTCGCACTCGCCTCGGCTCTCCGCAAGCTCGAGATAACGACGGATCGACGCCCGATGGAGGACACGCCGCGCACGCGCAACGTCGCGGCCATGATGATCGCGAACCCGTTCCGTGGGGAGTCTCTCGAGCGTATGTTCTCGACTCACCCCCCGATGGAGGAGCGGATCGCCCGTCTGGAGAAGATCGCGGGCTATTAGGCACACGAGCAGGGGGCGGCCGGATATTCCGGCCGCCCCCTGCTGCTGTGGTTAGCGGTAGTTCACGAACTGGAGTGCGACGTCCAGCTCCTCGCCCTTGGGACCTTTGAGAAGGGTGATGACGGCCTGCAGGTCGTCGCGGGACTTCGAAGAAACGCGAAGTTCGTCACCCTGAATCTGGGCTTTGACGCCCTTGGGGCCTTCCTCTCGGATGAGCCTCGAGATCTTCTTCGCGGTGTCCTGCGGGATGCCTTCCTTGAGGGGGCAGGCGAGCTTGAAAAGCTTGCCCGAGGCCTTGGGTTCGCGGTCCTTGTAGTCCAGAACCTTCAGGGACAGGCCGCGGCGAATCAGTTTGGACTGCAGCACATCGAGGATTGCTAGGACGCGGGAAGCGGAGTTCGCCTCCATCGCGATCGTATCGCCGCTGAGGGAGATGGCGGCGTCCACGCCGCGGAAGTCGTAGCGGTTGGCGATCTCCTTGGCGGTCTGGTTGACAGCGTTGTCGACCTCCTGGCGGTCGAGTTTGGAGACGACGTCGAAAGAGGAGTCTGCCATGGGTGTACCTTTCGTTGGAATTGCACCGATCGCCGTTCCGATTGGCGCTTGGAACCATTTTAATGCTATTCTTTCACGGCACCGCGAGAGCGGCGCACGGCAGGTTACCAAAGCGGCCAAATGGATCTGACTGTAAATCAGACGCTTCGTGCTTCGGGGGTTCGAATCCCTCACCTGCCACCACTCGCTGGTTCCAGTGAGTAACGCCTGTGATGTCATTCTCAGGCTCCGGGATTGCTTCGGCGCTCGGAGATGAGATAGGCTTTCCGGCGTTGCCCCGATAGCTCAGTAGGCAGAGCGTCTCCATGGTAAGGAGAAGGTCAAGGGTTCGATTCCCTTTCGGGGCTCCGGTCGCGGATTCATCCGCTTCCGGCGGCGGGGTAGCTCAGCTGGTCAGAGCGCACGACTCATAATCGTGAGGTCGCGGGTTCGAGCCCCGCCCCCGCTACCAATTCTTTGATCCGACAGGTCGCGCGAGCGACAAAACAAAGCGAGGGAAACAACCGTGGCAAGTAAGTCCCAGGACGTTCGCCCCAAGATCACTCTGGCCTGCTCGGAGTGCAAGGAGCGCAACTACATCACCAAGAAGAACCGTCGTAACACGCCGGATCGTCTCGAGCTGGCGAAGTACTGCCCGCGCTGCCACAAGTCGACGGCGCACCGCGAGACCCGCTGACGGCTTCCGTCTCAAAGCCCCGAGGAACATAGGTTCCCCGGGGTTCTTTGCATGTGTGCGAAACACCTGCGTTATTCTGTGCGTATGACTGACCTTCCTGCCTCTCGCTGTGTTGTCGCCCCGAAAGGCGCGGGCGAGGCGCGCATCCCCGGCCTCGTGACGCTCGCGGATGGGCGCACGGTTCTGTTCTATGATGAGCGCCCCGCCCCGGCCTCGGGCGTGGGATCAGACTTTAACGGGTTGACGATGGCGTCGGATCTGCCGAACCCGAATCGAATCCACTGGATGGTCCGCGCGGGCGACGGACAATGGGGGGCGTCGAGTCCGCTTCCCGTCGGCGGCCCGGCCGTGTCCTCGGATGCGTGCGTCGGTGTGGACGGCGGCGGGATCATGCACCTGGCGTTTGCGTCCACGGACGGGCGCGTGGGATATATGGACTCGCGTGCCGATGGCGAGCGCTTGCGTGCCTGGTGGGCGTGGGGGAGCGGCCCCGAGGATATGACATACGCGGATATGACGGATGAGCTGTATGAGCTCACGGGAGCGGACGCGTTGTTCGCCACGTCTGGCGGCACTGCGACCGTCGACGGTTCCGTGGCGCTGCCCTACGTCGTGCGCACCGGCGAGGAGACGCACGTGCGCGTCGTCTACGCGCGCGCTGGGCGCCTCGTTGGGGCGGCGGATGCGCTTGTCGGCGATGGGGGCGTGCTTCTCGACGAGACGACCCTCAGCGCGTGGGGCGGCCGCGTCGTCGCGAACTGCCGGCTTCAGGGCTTCGAGGGGCGCGGTTCCGGCGCGCGCTACCTCGCGTGGGGGGACGGGCGAACGTGGGAGGGCGGGTGCCTGTGGCAGCTGGACGATCCCGGCTGCAACGCGCGCATGGACGGTGCCTTCTTCGTTCATCCGGGGCTGCGCGACGCGCGGGCCGGTGGCGAAGTCCTGCGTCTTAGCCCGCCGTGGGAGGGCTCGGTCCGTGCAGAGGTTGTCGCGTCCTTTGGGGAAGGGGACTTCGGATACAGCGACCTGGCCTTCGCGGGGGACGAGGCAGTGGTGGTCTTCGAAAGGGGCCGTGGCCTCTGGGAGACCGTGGTCTGCCTGTAAATGGGTACAGAAAACCCGGTGCGTGTGCCCCCGCAACGCTCCGGGTTTTTCTGTGTGTTCTAGCGACCTTCGATGATCGCGAGAAGCGGGGCGTAGTGCGCGTCGACTGCCGCGGCGTACGCCTCGACATCTCCGGCTTCGCATGCCCGCAGGATGGCCGCGTGGGCCTCGGCGGTGTCTTCCATTTCCTGGCGCGACGCTGCTGCCAGCTGGGGGGTGACGCTCTGGTGGACGAGCCACATGGCGGCCACCAGCTGATGCATGAGCTCGTTCTCGACGTAGGCCAGGAGGCCCGAGTGGAAGGCGATATCCTGCTCGAGGTAGGTCGAGCCTGAGTGGGCGTATGCAGTCATGGCCTCGACGAGCGCCCACAGGTGCGGGTTCTTCGTGCCCTTCATGGCCCGCGTGAGGGGAACTGCGATCCCGAGGTCCAGGGCGCGACGGGTGTCGATGATCGAGTGCAGAGACTGTGCGCCGTTGATTTCGTCGAGGGCGGCGCGCAGAACGAGGGTCTCGACGAGCGGCTGCATGGACATCTCTCCCACGTAGGAACCGGAACCCTGACGGACCGTCACGATGTCGAGAGCCTGGAGTCGACGTAGCGCTTCTCTCACGGAGGAGCGTGAAACGCCAAGGTCGGCGCACAGTGCCGATTCTGTTGGGAGTCGGTCGCCTGGGTGTAATCCGTGTCGCAGAATATAGGACTTGATTGCATCCATCGTTACCGAGGATCTCGAGTCAATTGCCCCCGGTCCGTGTCGATTCGATTCTTTTCCTGTGGGTGGTGGCGGTGATATCGCTTGCACTAATTTGTCTGACAACATAGAATCAGTATAGCGAGCGGAACAACAGAACCGCACGTCCTATTTTCTCGATGATGAGGAGCGAGAACATGCGAATGCGTAAACACTTCGCGACCGGCGCTGCGCTGACCGCAGCTGCCGCCATGATCCTGACCGCGTGCGGCGGCGGATCTTCCACCACCACGTCCTCCGGCGGCGGCTCCACGGCCTCCGAAGGACCGAAGGGTACCGTCACGGCCGGTGTCGCCTACGAGACCACCGACTACGGACCGATCACCACCTCGGCACTCGGCATGGGTGCGAACTGGCAGGTCCTCGAGGGCCTGTACCGTTTCAACATGGCCGACTACTCCGTCAGCCCCGCGCTGGCCGCCGGTGACCCCGTGAAGGTCTCCGACACCGAGTACGAGGTGAAGCTGCGCGACGGCGCGAAGTTCTCCGACGGCACCCCCGTGACCGCCGCTGACTTCGTGTCTTCCTACGAGCGTGCGACCTCCGAGAAGTCGATCTACCGTCAGTTCTTCACCTTCGTCGACTCTGTCGAAGCGAAGGATGACAACACGATCACGATCAAGCTCAAGCACCCCTTCGCCAGCCTGAAGGAGCGCTTCGTCAACGTGCGCGTCGTTCCCTCCTCGATGGACGAAGACTCGCTCAAGGCCAAGCCGATCGGCACCGGTCCCTACAAGTACGAGAACATCACGGCGACCGAGATCACCGCTGTTCCGAACGAGAACTACACCGGCAATGAGCCCGCGAAGGTTGCAACCCTGAAGTGGCAGTCCCTCAAGGATGACTCCGCCCGCCTCGCCGCGGCCATCGGTGGCACCATCGACGTCATGGAAGCCGTTCCCGCCTCCGCGCAGGATCAGCTCAAGGGCGCCGGTTGGAACGTCGAGTCCAAGCCCGGCTACGGCAACCCCTTCCTGATGTTCAACACGCAGAAGGCCCCCTTCGACAAGCCCGAGGTTCGCCGCGCGATCCTGAAGTCCATCGATAAAAAGAAGCTGATCAGCTCCGCGCTTGAGGGACAGGCCGTCGAGGCTACCTCCTTCCTACCCGAGGCCAACCCTGCCTACAAGAAGCCCGCCACCGATCTGTCCTACGACAAGGATGCCGCCTCCAAGCTCCTGAGCGATGCCGGCGTCTCCGGCCTCGAGGTCAACCTGGTGTCGACGGACCACCCGTGGGTCCTCTCCCTGGTTCCCCAGATCAAGTCCGACCTGGAGGCCCTCGGCCTGAAGGTCAACCACACGCAGATGGCTTCGTCCGACCTCTACTCCAACGTCACCGACGTTGACAACCCCACCTACGACATCGTGTTGGCCCCCGGCGACCCCTCGGTCTTCGGCACCGACCCCGGCATCATCATCTCCTGGTGGAACGGCGACAACGTCTGGACCAAGAAGCGTGACGGTTGGCAGACCTCGGACCCCGAGTCCTTCAACAAGCTGCAGTCGATCATGGACGAGGCCGTTCAGCTTGACGGCGACGCCGCCAAGGCCAAGTGGGGCGAAGCTCAGGATCTGCTCGCCGAGAAGACCGTGATCTTCCCGCTCGTTTTCCGCAACATGATCACCGGCTCCAACCCCAACAAGGTGGATGGATTCCAGGCGATCTCCTCGACCGGCCTGCAGCTGATCGGTGTGAGCGCTAAGTAAGTCCCCTAGGGACCACTCAGAAGGGAGGGGTGGAGCGCCACCCTGAGGCAGACGCCACAGTCGGGCGCCACCCCTCCTTTCCTATTGCCAAAATCCGTTGAAATGGAGGTCTAGCAGTGAATAACCTTCTGCGACTCATCGGACGACGACTGGTGGCCCTGCCGATCATGGTGGTCGGCGTGTCCTTCCTCGTCTTCTTCATCATGTCGCTGTCTCCCATCGACCCGGCCTACTCGGCACTGGGCGAGACCGCGACCCCCGAAGCTCTCGAAGAGTACCGTGTGCAGCACGGTCTCAACGACCCCTTCTTCGTTCAGTACGGCCGCTACCTGTGGAACATGCTCCACGGCGACCTCGGTACCTACGGCGTTGGTACGTCCAACCATGTGACTGACCTGGTTGCTCAGGCTCTTCCGATCACCCTGCAGCTCACCTTCCTCGGCCTGTTCTTCGCCGTGATCATCGCTTTCCCCCTCGGTGTCCTCGCCGCCCTGTACCGCGACCGCTGGCCCGACCAGGTCATCCGCGTGTTCTCGGTCATCGGCATCGGCACCCCGTCCTTCTGGCTGGCGGCGCTGCTGGTCCTCGGATTTGTTCAGAAGCTTCCGGTCTCTGGCCCGCTGCCCGCGTTCAGCGAAGATCCGAGTGGCTGGTTCCTGCGGATGCTTCTCCCTGCCATCGCGCTGGCGGTTCCCGTCGTTGGTCAGATGACCCGAGTCGTGCGTACCTCAATGGTTGAGGAACTGGACCGCGACTACGTTCGCACCGCGGTCGGCGCCGGTATCCCCAAGCGCATCGTCGTGGCCCGCAACGTGCTGCGCAACGCGCTCATCACGCCCGTGACCGTCCTCGGCCTGCGCATCGGCTACCTGATGGGTGGCGCAGTCGTCATCGAGATCATCTTCTCTATCGATGGAATGGGTAAAGCGGTCCTGCTCAAGGGGATCCAGGAGAACTGGGTGACCCTCGTGCAGGGAGGCGCGCTCGTCGTCGCGATCGCGTTCATCGTGGTCAACATCATCGTTGACATGCTCTACCTGCTCATCAATCCGCGTATTAGGTCGGTGTGAGGCATGAATCAGAAAGAAAAGCTCGGCAAGGTCACCGCGAAGGGCGCGCGTTTCTCGCGCATCGGTGCAATGTCCACCGGATCGAAGATCGCGATGGGCCTCCTTGCCCTCATCGTCCTCGTCTCGGTCCTGGCACCCTACGTTTCTCCCTACGGTCCCGATGAGATCTTCGACAAGTGGAGCGCCCCGTCCGGCGCGCACCTGTTCGGAACGGACCACGTGGGCCGCGACATCTTCGCGCGCGTCCTGTTCGGTGGTCGCTTCTCCCTGCTCATCGGCCTGTGCTCGACCCTGATCGCCCTCTTCTTCGGCGCGATTATCGGCTCGATTGCAGCCGTCGTGCGCAAGTCCTTCTCCGAAGCGATTATGCGCGTCATGGACATCATCATGGCGGTGCCAGGCATCGCCATGGCGGCAGTCTCCGTCCTGGTCTTCGGGCGCACGCTCTCCAAGTCCGGCAACACCTTCGGCCTGGTCATCGTCATCATCTGCTCGATCGCATTCGTGTATATCCCGCAGCTCTCCCGCATCGTGCGCGCGAATGTCATGGCGGCGTACGGGGAGGACTACGTCCGCGCTGTGATCGTCTCCGGTGCCCGCGCCCCGTGGATCCTCGTCAAGCACGTCATGCGTAACACGGCCGCCCCGGTCCTCGTGTTCGCCACCGTCCTGGTCGCCGACGCGATCATCCTCGAGGCCTCCCTGACCTTCATCGGTTCGGGCCTCCAGGCGACCACCGTGGCCACGTGGGGCAACGTCCTGTCCGAGGCCTCGTCGAACCTGTCGGTTCTGCTGGGCAAGTGGTGGACTGCCTTCTTCCCGGGCCTGTTCATCATGATCACCGTCCTGTGCCTGAACATCCTGTCCGAGGGCATCACGGACGCCATGGTGGCCGCCCCATCCTCGGGTGCTGTCGCTCAGGTCGACAAGGACTCCGACCGCGAGGCCGACAAGCTCCTGCTCGACCCGCGCCGCGCCTACGCCGAGCAGGCCGAGTCCCTGCAGGCTCGCCTCGACGACCTCGAGTCCGTCGAAGGCAAGCGCACCGACCGCTTCGAGGCCTCCTTCGAGAAGACCCCGCTGCTTGAGGTCAAGGATCTGTGCATCGAGTTCGAGCGCCACGGCGAGGTCAACGTGGTCGACCACGTGTCCTTCAAGGTGCGTCCGGGCGAGACAATGGGCCTCGTCGGAGAATCCGGCTGTGGCAAGTCGATCACCGCTTTGACCATCATGGGTCTCATCGACCCGAAGGCGAAGATCACGGGTGAAATTCTCTACCAGGGCGAGAACCTGCTGGACAAGACCACCGAGGAGCGCCGCGCCCTGCTCGGACACGAGCTGGCCATGATCTACCAGGACGCCCTGTCGTCCCTGAACCCCGCCATGCTGATTAAGGCGCAGATGAAGCAGCTGACCAGCCGCGGTGGCACGCGCAGCGCCGAGGAACTCCTCGAGCTCGTGGGTCTCGATCCCAAGCGCACCCTTGAGTCCTACCCGCACGAACTGTCGGGCGGACAGCGCCAGCGCGTTCTCATCGCTATGGCTTTGACCCGCGACCCGAAGCTCATTATTGCGGACGAGCCGACCACCGCCCTGGACGTGACCGTCCAGAAGCAGGTCATCGCACTGCTCAACGAGCTGCGCGAGAAGCTTGGGTTCGCCATGATCTTCGTGTCCCACGACCTGGCGCTTGTCGCCGAGGTGGCGCACCACATCACCGTCATGTACGCCGGACAGGTCATCGAGCAGGCCCCCACGAAGGAGCTGCTCACGCACCCGACCCACGAGTACACGCGCGGCCTGCTGGGTGCCGTCCTCTCGATCGAGTCCGGCTCCGGTCGTCTGCACCAGGTTCCCGGTACCGTGCCGTCGCCTCGCGACTTCCCCAAGGGCGACCGCTTTGCACCCCGATCCTCGCACCCCGATTACGGACTGGACATCCGCCCGGTTCTCACCGAGGTCGGTCCCGAGCACGTGTACGCGGCTCTGCCTCCCCGCGGCGAGGCCGACGCGCAGGAAACCACCGGTAAGGAGGAGACCCGATGAGCGAGAACGCTGCGATCATCGAACTGAAGGACGTTGAGGTGACCTTCACCTCGCGTACCGGCTCCCTGTTCAAGCCCAACAAGGTCCACGCGGTGCGTGGCGTCAACATGCGCCTCGAGCGCGGGCAGACGCTCGGCATCGTCGGCGAGTCCGGCTGTGGCAAGTCCACGACCGCAAACGTCATGTGCGGCCTGCAGATGCCGACGAAGGGCCAGGTGTTCTTCAACGGCAAAGAGGTCACGAAGCGTAGCGCCGCCGCACGACGGGAAATCGGTCGCGTCGTTTCCGTGGTCTTCCAGGATCCGGCGACGGCCCTCAATCCGCGCATGCACGTCCAGGATCAGCTCGCTGACCCCCTGCGCGTGCACGGCATCGGCGACGAGGCCTCCCGCGCTAAGCGGGTACGAGAGTTGATCTCGCTCGTCGGCCTGCCGTCCAGTGCCCTCGATGCGCTGCCCGGACAGCTCTCGGGTGGCCAACGTCAGCGCGTGGCGATCGCCCGCGCCCTGTCCATCGGCCCCGACGCGATCATCGCCGACGAGCCGACCTCCGCGCTCGACGTCTCGGTGCGCGCACAGATCCTGAACCTGCTGACGGACCTGAAGAAGGACCTCGGCCTGGCGATGGTGTTCATCTCGCACGACATCCAGACGGTGCGCTACGTGTCGGACCGCATAGCCGTCATGAATGCCGGAAAGGTCGTGGAGGAAGGCCCGGCAGCTCAGCTGCTCGCCGACCCCAAGGACCCCTACACCCGCAAGCTGCTGGGCGCCGCGCCCTCGCTGCTGCACCCCAACCTCGAAGGAGAGAAGTAATTATGTCCTCGAAGATCCGTGGCGTCGTCCCGCCCCTGGCCATTCCGCTCAAGGATGGCGAACTCGACGTCCCCTCGCTTGAGCGCCACATCAACCGCATGATCGAGGCAGGCCTCGACGGCCTGTTCGTGTCCGGCTCCACCGGTGAGGTCGCCTTCTCGACCGCCGAGCGTCGCGCCCAGATCCAGCGCGAAGCCGTGCGCATCGTCGACGGCCGCATCCCGCTCCTCGTCGGCGTCATCGACACCGAGACCGAGCGCGTCATCGAGAACATCAAGGCCGTGGAAGAAATCGGCGGTGCCACAGGCGTCGTCGCGACCGCCCCGTTCTACGCCCTCGGCGGCGAGACGGAGGTCGAGAAGCACTTCCGTCTCCTTAAGGAGAATACGAGCCTCGAGCTGTGGGCCTACGACATCCCCGTGTGCGTTCACACGAAGCTGTCGCCCGACCTGCTCATGCGCCTGGGACGCGACGGCATCATCGACGGCGTCAAGGACTCCTCCGGCGACGACGTCGCGTTCCGATGGCTGTGCCTGGCGAACGAGGCCGCCGGCCACCCGATGCAGCTGCTCACCGGCCACGAGGTCGTCGTCGATGGCGCCTACATGTCCGGCGCGGACGGCTCCGTGCCCGGCCTGGCCAACGTGGACCCCGAGGGCTACGTGCGCCAGTGGCAGGCCTACGAGCGTCGCGACTGGGAGACCGTGCGCTCCGAGCAGGACCGCCTCGCCGAACTCATGCGCATCGTCCAGGTGAAGGGCGTGGCGGGCTTCGGTGCCGGCGTCGGTGCCTTCAAGGCCGCCCTGCACCTGCTCGGCGTCTTCGATTCGCCCGAGATGCCGCGCCCGGTTGCCGCCCTCGAGGGTGACAACGTCGAGCACGTTGCCTCCGTCCTGCGCGGAGTCGGCCTGCTCTCCTGATACGTCGACGAGGCCGGGGCAGTTTCGTTCCGCATATTGCGCGCCCGAGGGCGCGCGCCCCGGCCTCGTCGATCTTCTTATACCCCTGACTTTTCGTAAGGATCCCCATGACTACGCTCCTTGCCCTCGACATCGGTGGCACCAAGGTTGGGTGGGGCATCGTCGAGGCCGGTGACACCTACGAGGTCACCGAGCGCGGATCGATCCCCACCGACGCGATGCGCGGCGGAGCGGATGTGGCCTCGCGCATCTGCGACCTCGCCTCGTCCCTGGTCGCCTCTCACCCGGCGGTGTCTGGAGTGGCCGTCGCCAGCGCCGGCGTCGTCGACCCGGCCACGGGCGACATCGTATCCGCGACGGGTACCATGCCCGGCTGGGGAGGCACCCCCCTCGGCGCTTTGCTTCAGGAGGCGACCGGTCTGACGGTGCGCGTCCTCAACGACGTGCACGCCCACGGCCTGGGCGAGGCCACGCTGGGGGCCGGCCAGCCATACCGCGCCGTCCTGTCGATCGCGGTGGGCACCGGCATCGGCGGCGCGCTCGTCGAAGACCGCCAGGTCTCCTTCGGGTCGCGCGGAATCGCCGGACACGTCGGCCACATCCACCACCACTTCGCCCCCGACATGACGTGCTCGTGCGGCCGCAAGGGCCACATCGAGTCATTCTGCTCCGGCTCGGGCATCACGGCCTGGTACGACTCGCTGCGCAGCTCCTCCGACCCCGAGGTCGACGGCGGGCGCGCCCTCCAGGAACTTGCGCAGTCCGGCAATGCCCTGGCGGCCGCCTGCTTCACCCGCTCCGCGTTCGCGCTCGGCGAGGCCACGGCCTCGTTGGTCAACTGCGTGGACCCGGCCGCGGTCATCCTCTCCGGGTCGATGACCCGCTCGGGGGACATCTGGTGGGACGCCCTGCGCGAAGGCTTCGCGGCCAGCGCGATGACGCCCGTCGCGAACACCCCCATCCTCGTTGGTTCCCTCGGCGGCGACGCGCCGCTGCTTGGGGCCGTTTCATTCTTCCTGCACGCATAGGAGAAAACCATGCACCCGCTTATCGCCCACCTGAAGGGTAAGCTCATCGTCTCCGTCCAGGCCTACCCGGGCGAACCCATGCGCCACCCCGAGACGATGGCGCAGATCGCCCGCGCCGCAGAGATCGGCGGCGCCGCCGCGATCCGCTGCCAGGGCCTGTCCGACATTTCCGCGATCAAGGGCCGCGTCGACGTGCCCGTGATCGGCCTGTGGAAGGAAGGCCACGAGGGCGTGTATATCACGCCGTCGCTGCGCCACGCCCGCGCCTGCGTCATGGCCGGATCTGACATCGTCGCCCTGGACGCGACCGGTCGTCCCCGCCTGGACGGCCTGAGCTTCGCGCAGACTGTCGCGGCCCTGCGCGAGGACGGCACCCTCGTCATGGCTGACTGCGGCTCCTTCGAGGATGCCCAGCGTGCCGTCGATGCGGGCGTGGACATCGTCTCCACGACCCTGGCCGGCTACACGGGCGACCGCGTCAAGACCGATGGCCCCGACCTGGAACTCCTGCGCGAGGTCGTCGCCGCGTTCCCGGATGTGCCCGTGATCTGCGAGGGCCGCGTCCACACGCCCGAGCAGGCCGCCTTCGCGATGGAAGCCGGTGCCTTCGCCGTCATCGTCGGCACGGCCATCACGCACCCCACGTCGATCACGACGTGGTTCAAGGCTGCCGTAGAAGGCTGATTCTTCCTCCGCTGAAACAGTGCGCGGGCGGGTGATCAACACCCGCCCGCGCGCTACGTTTCTCTCGCGAAAAGACACGTATATTACCCGGTATGTCCGTCCCGCACTCTCGCGCTCACGCCGCCCTGCGTGCCACCTGCATCGTCTACGTGTGCCTCGGTTTTGGCACCTCCGCGTGGCTCTCGCGCCTGCCTGACGTGCGCGACGACCTCGGGCTGACTCCGGCGACGATCGGCACGATGCTGCTCATCGCCTCCCTCGGCTCTCTGTTGACACTGCCCACCTCCGGCCCGATCGTCACGAAGATCGGCGCGCGAGCCTCGGGACGCATCGGCGTGCTCATCTGGGCGATCGGCATCGTCTGCGCGGGCCTCGGGGCTCTTCACGTGTCGATCCCGCTGGCGACCACCGGCCTCGTCCTGCTCGCCGCGGGCAACGGCCTGTGGGGTGCGACCATGAACATCGAGGCGGGCCTGGTCCAGGCGGCCGTGCGCCGCACCGTCGTCCCCGTCATCCAGGCGATGTACGCGGTCGGCATGCTCGGCGGCGCACTCCTCGGCGCGCTCGCCGCTCAGCTGGGCCTGTCCCTCGGCGCCCATCTCTTCGGCCTGGCCGCCCTCGAGTTGATCGCCTGCGGGATCTCCGTTGGCTTCTACCTGACGAAGGAGGAGGTCGCGGCTCTTGCGCCCGTTCAGGACAGTGGTGAGGGGGAGAAGGCCGCGTCCTCTCGCGGCAAGGGCCTGACCCGCGTCGCCTGGCGCGAGAAGCAGACCGTCCTCATCGCCCTCATGGTGATGAGCGCGGGCCTCATGGAGGGTGCGGCCAACGACTGGCTCAACCTGTCGATGGTCGACGGCTACGGGTACTCAACCGCGGCGGCCTCGGCGGCCTTCGCGTTCTTCCTGCTCATGATGACGATCGTGCGCTTCGCGTCCCCGCGCTTGGAGGCTCGCCTGGGCTCGCCCATGCTGCTGCGCATCACCTTCACGGGCGCGGTTGTGGGCCTCCTTCTCGTGGCTTTCGCGCCACACCACGGCCTCGCGGTCGCGGGCATCGCCCTGTGGGGCATCGGCTCGGCCCTCGGCTTCCCGCTGGGCATCTCCGCGCTGTCTGTCGACCCCGTCATGACTCCCGCGCGCGTCTCGGTGCTGTCGACCGTCAACTACGGTGCGGCCCTCATCGGCCCGCCCCTGCTGGGCCTCATCGCGGACCACATCGGCTACCACCGTGCTCTGGCCTTCGTTGCCCTGCCGATCCTGCTCGCGATCGTGCTGGCCGGGCAGGTGCCCGACCGTCGCGGGACGAAGCGCACGGACCTGGCCTTCGGCGACTAGGCTTAGGGGCATGACGACCCTCGCTGATTTGACGACGCTGCGCGTGGGCGGGCCGATCGCCCGCCTCGTGCCCGCCACCTCCGCCGACGCACTCGTCGATGCTGTTCGTTCGGCCGACGCCTCGGGCGATGCCCTGCTAGTTGTGGGCGGCGGCTCGAACCTGCTGGCCTCCGACGCCCCCTTCGAGGGAACGGTCGTCGACGTGCAGCCCTTCGGCGACGTCGCATCCGTCATCCACGAGGATCCCTCCGGCTCTGTCGTCGTGCGCGCGGCCGCGGGCTCGGTGTGGGATGAGTTCGTCTCCTGGACCCTGGCCCAGGGCCTCTCCGGCATCGAGGCCCTCTCAGGCATCCCGGGCACCGTCGGTGCCTCCCCGGTGCAGAACGTGGGTGCCTACGGGCACGAGGTCTCCGAGACGATCGAGAGCGTCGAGGCCTACGATCGCCTCCACGGCCTCGTCGTGCGACTGGCGCCCGGCGACCTCGGCTTCTCCTACCGCTCCTCGGCCATCAAACGCAGCGTTGGTCAGGTGGGCCCGAATGAACGCCCGTGGGGCCCGACCGGTCGCTGGGTGGTCCTCTCCGTCGACTTCCGCCTCGAGCGCTCCCCCCTGAGTGCGCCCGTCATGTACTCCGAGCTTACCCGGCGCCTGGGCGTCGAGGCCGGGAAGCGCGCCGATGCCTCTTTGGTGCGCTCTACGGTCCTGGAGCTGCGTCGCGGCAAGGGCATGGTGCTCGATCCCGAGGATCACGATACGTGGAGCGCCGGTTCCTTCTTTACGAACCCGATCCTGCCCGAGGCCGCGGCTGCGTCCCTGCCCGAGGGTGCCCCCCGCTTTAGCGCGGGGGAGGGACTGGTCAAGACGAGCGCCGCCTGGCTCATCGACCACGCGGGCTGCGGCAAGGGCTTCCACCTGCCCGAGGCCGGGGAACCGCCGCGAGCGTCCCTGTCCACCAAGCACGTGCTGGCCCTGACGAACAGGGGCGGCGCGAGCGGTGCCGACATCGAGGCCCTGGCCCGCGCCGTGCGAGAGCGAGTCTTCGAGGCATACGGCGTGACCCTCGTTCCCGAGCCGGTCACGGTCGGGATCACCTGGTAGTTCTTGGCGGCGTCGCTGCAGACCGTGAGGTGTTGGCGTGAAGGAGTACGTGGAGGGCCTGGAAACAGAGTTCTCGACCATTGAGAGAGGGTTTGTGCACGAACAACGGCGTGCTCGCTCCGACTACGACTCCTTCGATTCCGACACGGCCGTGCGTGTGGCGTACCTGGCCTACCGCTCCGAGGCGTATCAGGTACGCATGTATGCGGTCTTTCTGCTCGGATACCTGTCGCAGGATCCGCAGGTTCTCGCTTTCCTGCGCGACGAGGTCTCAGAGGATTCGAATTGGAGGGTCCAGGAGGTCCTCGCGAAGGCCGTCGACGAGTCCTGCGCCGTCAAGGGGTATGAAGAGGCGCTTCCCGTCATCGATGAGTGGCTGAGCGATCCGCGGCCCAACGTGCGCAGAGCTGTCTCGGAAGGCTTGCGGATCTGGACCAGCCGGCCATACTTTCGTGACAATCCACAAGAGGCTATTCGCAGGCTTGCCGGGCTGCGCTCCGATGCGAGCGCATATGTCAGAAAGTCGGTGGGAAACGCGCTGCGGGACATCAGCAAAAAATACCCGGAGCTGGTCGCAGTCGAACTGGGGACGTGGGACCTGGAGACCAAGGAAGTCTCGCAGGTGTACCGCCTGGCTTCGAAGGTCATCGAACGCGGATAGCTTGGCGCGATGCGGATAGGTTATTCGCTTGCGGATAGCTTAATAGCCTATCCGCATGTCCACTACCTATCCGCGTGCGCGTAACCTATCCGCGTGCCGCGTTCTGATGAGCGACGCGCGACTACGGCGCGGGCTTGGCCGCGAGCCACGCGTCGATGTCGGCCTTCCAGGCCGCCTTGCGCGTCGGCGAGGCCAGCGACGCGTCGATCGACGAACGCGCCAGGTCCGCCAGGGCCTCGTCGGACAGCCCGAACACGTCGCGCGCGACCTCGTACTGAGCGACCAGGCGCGAGCGGAACAGCAGCGGATCGTCGGACGACAGGGCGACCGTGGCACCCGCCGAGAGCAGCGTGGGCAGCGGCACCTGAGAGAAGTCCGTGTACACGCCCAGGTGTACATTCGACGTCGGACACACCTCCAGGGCGATGCCCTCGTCGATGACGGCGCGCAGGAGCGCCGGATCTTCGCTGGTGCGCACCCCGTGCCCGAGGCGGGCCGGGGCCAGGGAAGAGACGACCTCGCGCACGGAGGAAGGCCCCAGGAGCTCGCCGCCGTGTGGGACGCCGACGAGCCCAGCGCGGCGTGCGATGCGGAACGCGGGAGCGAACGCAGCCGTGGAACCCACGCGCTCGTCGTTTGACAGGCCGAAGCCCACGACATCTCCAGGGCCGTCGCCCGCGAACGAAGCGGCCAGGCGAGCGAGGGTGCGCGCGTCCAACGGGTGCTTCATGCGCGACGCGGCGACGATCACCCCGATATCCACGCCGGTGTCCCGAGAGGCCGAGCGGGCCTCGTCGACGATGATCTCGAGCGCGGGGGTGATGCCCCCGACGAAAGGCGCGTAGCTGGTGGGGTCGGCCTGGATCTCCATGCGCACGGAGCCCTCGGCGGCGTCGTCCTCGGCGGCCTCCCGGACGAGGCGGCGCATCGCGGCCTCGGAACGCACGAGGTGGCGCGCCGAGTCGTAGGCGCGCTGGAATCGGAACCATCCGCGCCCGTCGGCAGGCATGGACGCGGCGTCGATGTGCAGCAGGTGTGGGGGCAGGCGCACGCCTTGGGTCCGAGCCATGTCCACCATGGTCGAGGGGCGCATGGCCCCCGTGAAGTGCAGGTGCAGGTGAGCCTTGGGCAGGGTCGTGAGGTCACGCCTGCCCGACGGGGTGGGGTGCGGGGCAGTCAGGTTAGGGACAGCGGGCGAGCCCACGGTCTAGTACTCCCCGAGCCAGATGACGATGTCGCGCATCAATCCGGGGCCTTCGGGCTCGTTGAGCAGCTCGTGGTAGGCACCGTCCACGATGCGCAGGTGAATGTCGGCGTTCGGGTTCGCAGCGCGTGCCGCGCGAACGAGCTCGCGCGATCCGCGCAGATCCGCCATCCGGTCGTTCGAGCCGTGCATGACGAGCGTCGGGGTGCGCAGGCGGTTGGCGTGCGCGATGACCTCGTCGCCCTGAATGATCATGGTCGCGCCCGTCAGGATCGGCACGCCGCCCTTGTAGGTGAGCGGATCGGCGTCGAAGTCGCGCTGGACCTGCGGGTCGCGCGACAGGGGAGAGACCTCCATGTTGGAAGCCCCCTTCGCCACGACGAGGCCGGGGCGCAGCCTCGCGATCGGCGCCAGCCTGCGTGCTTGGGAGGGGGAGACGTGGGGGAGGGGGCGCAGCGCGGGCGCGGACAGGACGGTGCCGCGCAGCCGCGTCGGGTCGAGGATCGTCGACGCGGCCGCGATGATGCCGCCCATCGAGTGTCCGAACAGGAACAGGTCCGGGGTGCGTGCGTGGGCGAGTGTCGCCCGGCGGGCGTCGCCGAAGTCGCGAATGAGCGCGCCCACGTCCACGCGGGCGCGGGGGCCCTCGGAGGTCCCGTGGCCCGCGTGGTCGTAGTAGGCGACGTCGTAACCGGCGCGGGTGAGCGCGGAGCGCAGGTGGGCGTAGCGCCCACAGTGTTCCGCGTACCCGTGGGCAAGGAGGACCGTCCCCAGGAGGGCCTCCCGCGCTGTCCGTTCGAACGAGACGTGCATCAGGCGAAAAGCTCCTGCACGCGGGTGATGCCCTCGACGAGGTCGTCGTCGGCCAGGGCGTAGGAGAAACGCAGGAAGCCGGAGGGGCCGAAGGCCTCGCCCGGAACGGCCGCAACCTCAACCTCGTCGAGGATCAGGTCGGCGAGCTCGCCCGACGTGTTGGCGACGCGTCCGCGGATCTCGCGACCCAGCAGGCTCTCAACCGAGGGGTACGCGTAGAACGCGCCCTTTGGCGTGGGAACGTCGAAGCCGTCAATCTGACGCAGCATGTCGACGATGAGGCGGCGGCGACGATCGAAGGCGACGCGCATCTCGTCCACGGCGTCCAGGGAACCCGACACGGCGGCGCGGGCGGCCTCCTGGGCGACGTTGTTGACGTTGGAGGTCAGGTGCGACTGGAAGGACAGCGCGGCCTTGATGACGTCGGAGGGGCCGATCATCCAGCCCACTCGCCAGCCGGTCATCGCGTAGGTCTTGGCCACGCCGTTGAGGATGATGGCCTGGTCGGCCAGCTCGGGCACCAGCTTGACGATGTGGGCGCTCTGAGCGTCCTCGTACAGCAGGTGCTCGTAGATCTCATCCGAGATGACCCAGATGCCGTGCTCGAGTGCCCACTGGCCGATCGCCGTCAGCTCGGCGGGGGTGTAGACGCTGCCCGTCGGGTTCGACGGCGAGCACATGAGCAGCACCTTCGTGCGCTCGGTGCGTGCGGCCTCCAGCTGCTCGACGCTCACCTTGTAGTCCTGGTCGGCGCCCGCGAAAACCTCGACGGGGGTCGCGCCGGCGAGCTTGACGACCTCGGGGTAGGTGGTCCAGTAGGGGGTCGGCAGGATCGCCTCGTCGCCGGGGCCCAGCAGGGCGGCGAACGCCTGGAACACGGCCTGCTTGCCGCCGTTGGTGACGACGATGTCTGCGGGGGAGACCTCGTAGCCGGAGTCGCGCAGGGTCTTGGCGGCGATGGCTTCACGCAGCGCGGGCAGGCCGGCGGCGGGCGTGTAGCGGTGCATCGCGGGGTTGCGCGCGGCCTTCACGGCGGCCTCGACAATGTAGTCGGGCGTGGCGAAGTCGGGCTCGCCGGCACCGAAGCCGATCACCGGGCGACCGGCGGCCTTGAGGGCCTTGGCCTTCGCGTCCACGGCCAGGGTCGCGGACGGGGTGATGGCGTTGAAACGATCAGAGACACGGGTGCGAGGAGTATTGGTCACCCCTCCATGGTCCCACGTCGCGCGTGCGTGCGGCGGGGAGCGCACGCGATGTGTGCGTGGTCTACCTCTCATTCGCGAGGTCGGGGCTGGTATTTCGCGGCACTCGACTCGCTGGCGGGCTTCTCGGTTGGACAAAAGGCTGCCTTATCCACTAATGTTCGTCAGGCAGGTTTTCCTGCGTAGGGCAGTGGCGCAATTGGTAGCGCACCGGTCTCCAAAACCGGCGGTTGTGGGTTCGAGTCCCGCCTGCCCTGCGGATTAGGCTGATCATTTTCGTAGGAGGATTCCCATGGCCGATCGTGTTGCCTCGGATGCCGAATCCTCGCGCCGAGATCGCACTAAGAGCGCAGCGACTCGCAAGCGTAGCGAGGCTGCCACGGAGCAAAACAAGCGCCCCGGTTTCTTCGCAGGCATCTGGCTCTTCTTCAAGCAGGTCATTGACGAAATGAAGAAGGTCACCTACCCGACGGGTTCCGAGACCTGGACCTACTTCCTCGTCGTCGTTGTGTTTGTCGCCGCAATCATGGCTTTCGCTGGCCTACTCGACTTCGGATTCGGTAAGCTAAGCGCATTGATCTTCGGCTGAGACCGACGAACCCGCCCGCAGGACACTGCAGGCGGGTTTCTTCTACGGTCCGGCCCCACTCGCAGGAGGGAAACACCGTGAGCGACGAAAAGTACACCGAGGAACAGATTCTCGAGGCCGCCCAGGACAGCGTCGAGCAGGAGGCCGTCGAGCCTCAGGCTGGCGAGCAGGTCTCCGATGCTGCCGAGGAGGTGACCGGAGAGGTCGCCACCGAGGAGGTCGCGTCCGAGGAAGAAGCCCCGGCCTCGTCCGAAGAGGAAGCGATCGCCAAGCTGCGCCGCAAGCTCTACGCCTCCCCCGGCGACTGGTACGTCATCCACACCTACTCCGGACACGAGCGCAAGGTGAAGGCGAACCTCGAGCAGCGCATCACCACGCAGAACATGGAAGACTACATCTTCGCCGTCGAGGTCCCGGACGAGTACGTCATGGAGTACCGCGGCAGCGCGAAGAAGCGCGTGCGTCACGTGCGCATCCCCGGCTACGCGATCGTCTGCATGGACTTCAACGAGGCCTCGTACCGCGTCGTCAAGGAGACGCCCGCTGTCACCGGCTTCGTGGGCGACCAGCACAACCCGGTGCCGCTCTCGATCGACGAGGTCGTCATGCTCCTGACGCCCAACGTTCTCGAGGAAGCCGCCGAGGCCGCCAAGGATCAGCCCGCCCCCATCCAGGTTGTCCAGACCCAGTACGAGGTCGGCGAGATCGTCACCGTCACCGACGGACCTTTCGAGACCATGTCCGCCACCATCTCCGAGATCATGCCGGAGACCCAGAAGCTCAAGGTCCTCGTCACCATCTTCGAGCGCGAAACGCCGCTCGAGCTCGGCTTCGACCAGGTGGAGAAGCTCGAGCAGTGACATCACGCACCCGGACTTGGGATCAAGACCGGAATCGCGTTATGATTCACTTTTGTGTGCGTAGGGCGCACTATGCCCACTGAGACCCAGTGAGCTGACGTCCAACGCTCCACCCTGACCGACAGCCGTCGGCCAGAACTTCAGAAGAAAGACCCGCATTCATGGCACCGAAGAAGAAGGTCACCGGCCTGATCAAGCTTCAGATCGCAGCCGGCGCCGCCACCCCCGCACCGCCCGTCGGCCCCGCTCTGGGCCAGCACGGCGTGAACATCGTTGAGTTCACCAAGGCGTACAACGCGGCTACCGAATCTCAGCGCGGAAACATCATCCCCGTCGAGATCACCGTCTACGAGGATCGTTCCTTCACGTTCGTCCTCAAGACGCCGCCCGCCGCTGAGCTCATCAAGAAGGCTGCTGGCATCCAGAAGGGTTCCGGCACCCCCAACACCGTCAAGGTTGGTTCGATCACGATGGACCAGGCTCGCGAGATCGGCCAGTCCAAGATGGCTGACCTCAACGCCAATGATGTCGAGGCTGCTGCCAAGATCATCGCCGGCACCGCCCGCTCCATGGGCATCAACGTCGAGGGCTGACCTCAACCAACCCCCCCGTGGTAGGGCATGCGCTGCCCGACACCCACGACTGCAAGGAGAAGAAGCAGAATGACCAAGCGCTCCAAGAGCTACCGCGCAGCGGCCGAGAAGGTCCACGCGGACGTGCTGTACACCCCCTTCGAGGCCATGAAGCTGGCCAAGGAGACCACCGTCACCAAGTTCGACTCGACCGTTGAGGTCGTCTTCCGACTCGGTGTCGACCCCCGTCAGGCGGACCAGATGGTCCGTGGCACCGTTTCCCTGCCGCACGGCACCGGCAAGACCGCCCGGGTCTTGGTCTTCGCCGTTGGTCCGCGCGCTCAGGAAGCGATCGACGCAGGCGCCGACGAGGTCGGCGGCGACGAGCTCATCGAGAAGGTTGCCAAGGGCTACACCGACTTCGATGTCGCCGTTGCTACCCCCGACCTGATGGGCAAGGTTGGCCGCCTCGGCCGCATCCTCGGCCCCCGTGGCCTCATGCCGAACCCCAAGACTGGCACCGTGACCATGGACGTCGCGAAGGCCGTCAAGGAGATCAAGGGTGGCCGCATCGAGTTCCGCGTCGACAAGCACGCCAACCTGGCGTTCATCGTCGGCAAGGCCTCCTTCACCGCCGAGCAGCTGACCGAGAACTACGCCGCCGTCCTGGACGAGGTGCTGCGTCTGAAGCCGACCTCCTCGAAGGGCCGCTACCTGCTCAAGGGTGCCGTCGCCACGACGATGGGTCCCGGCATCCCCGTGGATGTCACCAAGGTCAAGGACCTCATCGAGAAGTGAGTCTAGCTCGCTGATCAAGCATTCGGTCCCCGCGCAGCGCCGCTGCGCGGGGACTCTCTTTTTGCGTGACGATCTGCTTCCGGGAAGCTTAGTGACGCACGGATGCGGTAAGGGACATAGGTCACATGTTATAGCTTGGTGTGTAGGGTAGCCTTAGTTCACTTCTGCAAACCTATGTTCTTGAAGGGGCGCACAATGTCTCAGGTTGCGGGTCTGGGTGTCACCAAGGCGCGCTCAGTCGTCACGATTGGTGCTTTTACCGCCGTCTACTTTGTCCTCATGTGGTGCTCGGGAATGCTGGGCTTCTTCGGGCCGGCGTTCATGTTCGTTGGCGGCGTGGTGAGCCTCCTGCTCAACGGTTCGGTCGTCATGCTCATGCTCGTGCGCTCGCGCATGTTCGGCACTCTCACGATCATGGGGGCTGTCGTCGGCCTCCTCATGGTTCTCACCGGCCACGCTTGGGTCACCCTACCGGTCGCCGTCGTTCTCGGTTTCTTGGCAGATCTCATCGCACGGGGCGGCGGCTACGTGTCGGCGCCCCGTAATATCGCGGCGTACGTGCTGTTCTCACTGTGGGGAATCGCCCCCCTGTCCCCGGTCTTCTTCGCGCCCGACCCCTACTTCGCCGACATTGCCGCGTCGATGGGGCAGGACTACGCGGACGCCATGCGCGCTCTGTTCAGCCCAGCCGTGATCGTTGGGTGGAGCGTCATCATGTCCTTCGTCGCGTGTGGTGGTGGCCTCATCGGTCGCTTCCTTTTGCGCAAGCACTTCGCGAAGGCCGGCGTTGCCTGAGATCTCTCCCGCTCAGACAGCCCCGGGTGCCAAGGCGAGCAGGCTGGACCCACGCACGAAGCTCCTTGCCCTCCTCGTGCTCAACGCGCTTGTCATGCGCGCGAGCCCCACGTCCACGCTCCTTGCGGTCCAACTGCTCGCGGTGGTCGCCCTCGCGTGGGAGGTCTCCGTCAGGTCCGCAGTGAAAACGGGGGCCGGGTGTCTTGCCTGTAACGCCCTCGGGCTGGGGGCTCCCTACCTCGTGTCGTGGGTGCAGGCGGCGGGCTGGCCTCGGGGTGTGGTTGTCACGATCGGCACATTCGGCGTGATCTTCTACTGGTTTGCGCGCTTCTTCGCGGGCTTTGGCCTGGCCCTCTACGTGTACCGCACGACGAAAATCGGTCAGATGAAAGCGGCACTACGCGCGGTTCACCTGCCGCGCGTCTTCGTCGACGCTCTCGCGGTCGCTTTCCGTGTGATCCCCACGGTCAGCGCCGAGGCCGTCGCCATCTGCGAGGCGATGTCCATGCGCGGCGTTGACCTGGGGCTGCGCGGCGTGCTGCGCCACCCGCTCGTGATCGCCGAACGATTCCTGGTCCCCCTCCTATCCTCCGTCGCGCGCGTCGCCGACGACCTGGCGGCCTCGAGCATCGTCCGCGGCCTCGGGACCGCAACGCCACCCACCTCCCTGGTGGTGCTGCGCGCCACGCGCTGGGATGCCCTCGCGCTCGCCTGCGCGGCAGCTGTCCTGACGCTTGAGTACTTATGCTACCTGGGGGTTCTACCGTGATCGATGTCGACGGCCTGTCCTTCTCCTACGTCAACGCGCTGACGGGGGAGCGGGTCGACGCGCTCAATGGCGTCGACCTGGAGGCCGAGCCGGGGACCTTGACCCTGGTGTGTGGCGCGTCCGGCTGCGGAAAGTCGACGCTCATGCGCGCGCTGACCGGCCTCATTCCTCAGATGACGCCGGGCGACCTGTCGGGGACGGTGCGGATCAACGGACGGGAGCTCGCCGAGGTCCCCCTCGCGGAGGTCGGACACCTGTCCTCGTCGGTCTTCCAAAACCCGCGCACCCAGTTCTTCTGCGACACGGTCGCCGAGGAGCTGGCCTTCTGCGGCGAAAACTACGGGAAGGAGCGGGCCGTCCTACGCGAACAGAGCGACCGGGCGGCCGCACTCATGGGGATCACTCACCTCATGGATCGCAAGCTCTCGTCCCTGTCGGGCGGGCAGCTCCAGAAGGTCGCGCTCGCCTGCGCGCTCGCCTCCGGCGCGCCGGTCCTCCTGGCCGACGAGCCGACCTCGAACCTGGACCCCGCCGCGATCGCCGACGTGCGACGGGCGCTGGGCATCCTCAAGGAGCAGGGCCTGACGGTCGTCGTCGTCGAGCATCGCCTCCACTTCCTGCGAGGCCTCGCCGATCAGGTGCTCCTCGTGGAAGGGGGAACGGTGAAGCGGCGCTGGAGCGGCGAGGACTTCTATTCGATGGGCGAGGAGGAACGCCGTTCGCTTGGCCTGCGAACCCTCGCCGATCCCGGAGCGCCCGAGGCCTGGGTGACCCCACGGTGCGGCGAGGCGCGGGAGGAAGGCACGCGCGTCGAAGATGCGCGACTATCGTGCCGAAACCTGTGCTTCTCCTACGGCGACAATACTGTGTTCGAGGGGCTCGACGCAGACTTTCCGGCCGGGCAGATCACCTGTATCGCCGGAGCGAACGGCGCCGGAAAGACGACCCTCGTGCGTGCGCTGTGCGGGCTTGCGGCGCCGAGCGGCGGAACCATCAGCCTGGACGGCCGTCCCACCTCTCGCAGGCAGCGTCGGGCGGCCTGCGCCCTCGTCATGCAGGACACTGGACGCCAGCTCTTCTCGGACACGCTTGCGGGTGAGCTCACCATTGGCGCGTCGCGCGCCGATGGTGAGGACGGAGAACGGCTCCTGGCGGACTTTGACCTCGCGCAACTGGGGGACCGTCATCCCCTGAGCCTGTCCGGCGGACAGAAGCAGCGCCTCGTCATCGCGGCGGCGCGCGCCACGCGGCGACCCGTCGTCATCCTCGACGAACCCACGTCGGGCGTCGACGCCAGGCACCTCGACTCCATTACCACCACCCTGCGACGCATCGCGGACGAGGGGGCGGCCGTCATAGTCGTCACCCACGACGGGGAGTTTGCCTCGATGTGCGCCGACCGACTCATCACCCTGACGCCGATGGATGCATCACGAAACCGAGAAGGAGACACCCCATGACCTCCACCAACCAGGGGCGGGCCGAACGCGAAGATGAGCGGGCATCGTCCTCGCGGAGCGCGCAAGCCGACGATCCCCGAGCGGGGCATCGGGCGGGCAAGCGTGCCTTCAAGGAGCTCACCGCCCCCATCCGCGTCTCGATGACGCTCGCACAGGTCCTCGGCACCCTCTACGGCGCGCTCGCGGTCGCGCCCTATGCCATCCTCATCCAACTTGGCGAAGTGCTGCTCGCTGCAGGGAGGTCGGGCGTCTCCCCTGACCGAGGCGAGGTGATGGAACTACTCATGTGGCTCACGGGGGCCTTCGGACTTCGCTACGGCATCTACTTCGTGGCCCTGACTCTCACCCACCTGGCGGACGTGCGATTCGGCCACATCGTGCGCTCGCGCATGGTCGATGTCCTCGCCGCCGCGCCTCTGGCGTGGTTCACCTCTACGAACTCGGGGGCCGTGCGCAAGGCGATCCAGGATGATACGCACGATGTACACACGGTCATCGCGCACGCTCCCGTCGAATCCGCTGCCGCCGTCAGTGCTCCCCTGTCCCTGCTTGTCTACTCCTTCGTCGTCGACTGGCGGCTCGGCCTGCTGTCGGTCGCCACCGTGCCGATCTACGGCATCATCAACGCGTGGATGATGCGGGGGATGGGAGAGAAGACCGTCGAGATGGACCGGCACCTGAGCCGCGTGTCGGCCACGATGGTCGAGTTCGTCTCCGGCATCAGCGTCGTGAAGGCCTTCGGAACCGTGGGGCGCGCGCACGAGCGCTTCACACGGGCTGCCGACGACTTCTCGCGCTTCTACGTCGCCTGGTGCGGCCCCCTGTTGAAAGGATCCGCGCTGGGGCAGGCCACCGTGTCCCCCTCGATGATCCTTCTCATCTCGACGGCGGGAGGGGCGGCGCTCGCGGCCGCGGGCGTCGTCAGCCCCGTTCAGGTCATCACCTGCGCGCTCATCGCCCTCGTCATCCCTGCTGCCATCGAGGTCCTCGGAACGACGGCCTGGTCCTACCAGATCGCGGGAGCCGCCGCGCTGCGCATCGTCGATCTCCTCTCCGTGGCACCGTTGCCCGCCGAGGGCACCGAGCAACCCGAGGGAGCGGACGTGGACATAGACGGGGTGTCCTTCTCCTACGGACCCACGCTCGCCCTCGATGACGTCACCCTGAGGATCCCCGAGGGGACGGTTACTGCGCTGGTGGGGGCATCCGGGTCGGGAAAGTCGACGCTTGCGACGCTGGTTGCACGCTTCGCCGATCCGGACAGTGGAAGCGTGCGAATCGGGGGAGTCGACGTGCGCGACGTTGCCCCCGGCGTCCTCTACCGTCACGTGTCCTTCGTCCTCCAGGACCCCCAGCTTCTCGACATCTCCGTGCGCGACAACATCGCGCTCGGAGCTCGGGGCGCCAGCGACGAAGCGGTGTGGGCGGCCGCCGGGGCCGCGCGCATCGACGACTATGTGCGTTCTCTGCCCCGAGGTCTCGACACCGTCATCGGCGAGGACGCCCACCCATCGGGAGGGCAGGCGCAGCGAATCGCGATCGCGCGGGCCCTCCTCGTCGACGCTCCGATCCTCGTGCTTGACGAGGCCACCGCCTTCACGGACCCGGAAGCAGAAGCCGATATTCAGGCGGCGCTGACCCGCCTCGTGCAGGGGAAGACGGTCCTGGTCATTGCGCACCGCGCAGCGTCCATCGCCGGCGTCGACCAGATCGCCATCCTTGACGCGGGTCGCATCATCGCGATGGGCACGCCCGACCAGCTCGCCGACCACCCCTACATGCGGCGCATGAGCACGCCCGCGAAAGGACACTGACATGTTCGGCCTCATCTCCCAGCTACGCGAACCCCTCTCCGAGCAGGGGCGAGCCGACTTCGCCCAGGCGAGCGTCCTGTCCTGCATCGTCGGCGTGGTGCGCGGAGTCTCCCTGGTTGCTTTTATCCCGGCCTCCATTGCCCTGACCTCGGGCAATCCCGCGTGGGGCATGAGTCTGCGTGCCTGGCTCATTGCCTTGGCCGCATGCGCTGCGCTCTCCTTCGTCGCAGAGTATCTGCTGGCCATGCGCTCCTACTCGGTGGCCTTTGACTTCCTGTCCAACATGCACCGCGCGATCGGGGACAAGGTGGCATCCCTGCCGCTGGGATCGTTCCGGGCGGAGTCGGCTGGAAAGACCTCGCGCCTCGTGTCGCGCGAACTTATGGTGCTGGGCGAGATCTTTGCCCACATGTACTCTCCCCTGATCGCCTCGATAGTCACATCGCTGACGATGCTCGTCGGCATCACCGTCTTCTCGCCGGTCCTCGGGGTGGTGTGCGTGGCTTCGATTCCCATCGTCGGCGGGGGAGTCTGGGTGGCCCGCCTGTGCCTTCAATCGGGTTCCGCGTTGAAGGAGCCGCCCGCCCGTGAGCTGTCTCACCGCATCGTCGAGTACGCGACCAAGCAGGGAGCGCTGCGCGCGTGCGGGCGCTCATCCTCCTACGAGCCTCTCCAACGAGCCGAAAACGCTTACGGGGCAGCTGCCCGCCGCTCTCTCATCAGGGAAACCCTCGGCCAGATTGTCAACGGCATGGCCGCGCAGGTTGTCGTCGTCTCGCTGATATGCGCGATCGGTCTCCTGGCAGTCGGGAAGAGCGTCGGCCCCGTGGAGGCCATCGTCGCCATCGGCCTGCTCCTACGCTTCACTCAGGTGCTCGTTGACGTTGGCATCCTCACCTCGGCTTTCGAGACGCGTCGTCCCGTCCTGGACCTCAGCCACGAGATCCTCTCCGCCCCCGAGCTGCCCGTCCCCGCTCACGGGGTGACGGGCGAGGAGGTTGACGCCGCGTTGAGTGGAAGCGTTTCCTTCGAGGAGGTGAACTTCTCCTACGAGGCCGACCGTCCTGTGCTTCGTGGGGTCTCCTTCCGAGTCGAACCGGGGACCATGACGGCGATCGTGGGTCCCTCGGGCTGCGGCAAGACGACGATCGCGCGCCTGGTTGCGCGTTTCTACGACGTGGACGGTGGTGTCGTGCGTCTCGGCGGGCATGACGTGCGCGACTGGGACACGGCGGAGCTGATGGCGCAGCTCTCCCTCGTATTTCAGGACGTCTACCTCTTCGATGACACTCTCGAGGCCAACGTCGCGGTTGGTCGCCCCGACGCCGGTCGCGCGGCGATTGAAGAGGCAGCCCGCCTGAGCGGAGTCGACGAGATCGTCGCCCGTCTGCCGCTCGGCTGGAACACTCCCGTCGGTGAGGCCGGTCGGGCACTGTCCGGCGGCGAACGCCAGAGGGTCTCCGTCGCCCGGGCACTCCTGAAGGCGGCGCCCGTCGTTCTCTTCGACGAGGCGACGAGCGCCCTGGACCCCGAGAACGAATCGCGCGTCACCGACGCCATGGCAGCCCTGCGGCGCGACGCGACCCTCATCGTCATCGCGCACAAGCTCGACACGATCACGGCCGCCGACCAGATCATAGTCCTCGGCCATGATGGGCGCGTCGCGCAAATTGGCACCCACGAGGAGCTCTATGCGCAATCCGGCGGCCAGTACCGGGCCTTCTGGGAAGCCCGATCCCGCGCAGCCGGCTGGCGTCTCGTGCAGTCGCGGTAGAGCTCAACGAGGCACATGCGTTCCCTGGGCAGACTCGGGGTAGCGGTCGCCAGTACGAGGAAGTGCCCTGAGCTGAGCGTCAGCGTACAGACACATCGGCCTCGTGCGACGACCGGACTGCCAGTGCGCGCCGGTGTTCTTGCCCGAGCCTCGTCTGTGATGCTCGCCCCGTTGCTTGCGAGCCGTTGCGCACCCTGTTAAGCTGATCTGTGCCGAAGACCGTTGGTGTCCACGATAGTGGAGGAAAATCCAACGCAGGTGAGTGAGTAGCCTTGTGCTGCAATCGAGCGTACGCCCGACACGATCCTGCGTGTCGGGTTTTTTCTTACCCACGGTCACGTATCTGGAAGGAGGACCATGGCGAAGTCCGACAAGGTGGCAGCAGTTGCCGAGCTCGTGGAGCGTTTCCGCGCAGCCGACGCCGTCCTGCTGACCGAGTACCGCGGCCTGACCGTCGGCCAGCTGAAGCAGCTGCGTCGCGGCCTGGGCGAGAACGCGACCTACGCCGTGGCAAAGAACACGCTGGCGCGCCTGGCTGCCAAGGAGGTCGGTCTCGACTTCCTGGCTGAGGACCTCAAGGGTCCCACGGCCATCGCTTTCGTCTCCGGCGAGCCCGTCGAGGCTGCCAAGACCCTGCGTGATTTTGCTAAGGACAACCCCGCCCTCGTGCTGAAGTCCGGCGCGATGGACGGCGCTCCCCTGAGCGCTGAGGGTGTCAAGAAGCTTGCCGATCTCGAGTCCCGTGAGGTCCTGCTGGCCAAGGCCGCAGGCGTCCTCAAGGCCAAGATTGGTCAGGCGGCGTTCGCATTCAACGCTCTGCCCGTCAAGGCAGTGCGCACCATCGATGCTCTGCGTGAAAAGCAGGGCGAGGCGGCCTGACGAGACAGGCCATGTTCCACGCCGTCACCCTGGCCGCGTGAAACTACCCAACAATCTGCACTCGTGCAGGCCAATTAGGAAGGATGCCACTCATGGCTAAGCTCTCCAATGACGAGCTCATCGCAGCTTTCAAGGAAATGACCCTCATCGAGCTCTCCGACTTCGTGAAGCTCTTCGAGGAGACCTTCGACGTCGAGGCCGCTGCCCCCGCAGCCGTCGCCGTTGCCGCCCCCGCCGGTGACGCCCCCGCCGAGGAAGAGAAGGACGAGTTCGAGGTCGTCCTCGAGTCCGCCGGTGACAAGAAGATCGCCGTCGTCAAGGTCGTCAAGAACCTGGCCGGCCTGGGTCTGAAGGAAGCCAAGGACCTGGTTGACTCCGCGCCCTCCACCATCTTCCCCGCCGCGAAGAAGGAAGACGCCGAGAAGGCCAAGGCTGAGATCGAAGAGGCCGGCGGCAAGGTCACCCTTAAGTGACGTTCCCCGTCTGAATCGTTCAGACTTTCACCCCTCGTTGGGTGAGCAAGCCCCGTCCCGCATCCGCGGGGCGGGGCTTGACGCATGCGTGGGGGCGTTGTGTTGCTTGTGGCACCACCGGTGTTCCGGGCGCCGCGGTCTGTTTGGGCCGGGCTGCTTGGTGTGCCCGTGGGCGGCGGCCTGCCCGCGAGCCGTCCGCGCCGCGAGCCTTCGGCTCGGCGCGTCGTCTCGAAGCCCGGCCAGGCCCCGCCGCCGCCCACGGGCACCGCAGCCAGGTCCTCCGGTCTCTCCGGTGCCCTCCACACCAGTGGGGCCTGGTGTGCTGAGTACGATTCGCCTCGTCTCGAAGCCTAGCTATGGCCGTCAACCAGCAAGTTCGCACGTAATTCTTCTATGACTCATTCAAACATCGACCTTACATCGCTGGAATTGCAACGTTTTTGAGGCGTCTCGAAAAATGACCGCGTTAAATTACGTGCGAGATTTGCCTGGTTGTGGCGTCGTTACTGCCCGCGTGGTGCCGCACCCAAGCTCGCTGGTTCTCCCGGTGGCCTCCACACCGGTGGTGATGGGGGTTTGGCAGCATTAGAAGCTGGCTGCCGGCGTGTCGTCGGCGTGTCGCGGTTCTAATGGTGCGATTCCCCCCAATTGGCGGCGATGAGCCCGCGACTTGAGGCGGTGTCGTCATCAAACTGCAGACCGATCGAGTGGAAACGCCCAAAACAAGCCTTTTGGCTGAATCAGGCTGTGTGTGTGGATAGGTTGTTGCTATCCGGATAGGTTGTGAGCATCCGGATAGCTTATTAACCTATCCGGATCGTCGTAACCTATCCGGATCGCCAGACTGCCCGGTCAGGGACATCTGCGTGCCTGATCGGCGGGCCCGCGTGCTCTGGCGTGTTTTTCACGTGCCCGCGACACGGGAACTTTCTTCCGCTTGACCATGACGTGACGTGAGGCTTCAGAATCATTTCCATGAGCGACGACAACATTTTCTACACCGTCGGCGAGGTCGCTGAGCGATTCTCCTTGACGGTGCGAACGCTGCATCACTGGGAGGCCCGAGGCCTCCTCGCTCCCGCCGAGCGAAGCTGGTCGAACTACCGGCTCTACTCAGCCGAGGATTGTGCCCGCGTCCAAAGGATCATCATCTACCGGGCGACCGGGATGGGGCTGACGGACATCAAGGCTCTTCTCGATTCCGGCGAGTCGGGGATCTCCCACCTGAAGCGGCAACGAGAAAGGCTCATCGCTCACCGTCAAGAGACGGACATGATGATCGAAGCACTCGACATACTTCTGGAGGATGCAATGAACGACAACGCGCTGACCGTCGAACAGATCGGGGAGATTCTGGGGGACGCCGACTTCGCGGCCCACCAGGCGCGAGCCGAGGAATGCTACGGCGAGACCGACGACTGGAAAGAGTGGCACCGCCGCACCGCCTCGTGGCAGGCGGGCGACTGGCATGCGAGCACCGAGCGAATCCGCAGGATCGAATCGGACATGATCGATGCCATTCGCGCACGCGTCGCCACTGACAGCGACAGGGCCGTCGAGCTCGTTGATGCACACCGGGACGCGCTGAGCGAGTACTTCCCCGTGAGCCCAGCGAAGCACTACCTCATTTCTCGTGCCTACCTGTGCGATGAAAGCTTCCGCTCCCACTACGACTCTCAGCAGGAGGGCTTTGCTCAGTGGCTCGCGGACGCAATCGAGCACGTCGCAGTTGCGCGCGGCGTCGATACGGACGACCCGCAGTGGCGTTGATGCGGAGCTTCCCGCTCTGAGAGCGCTGGACCCGCAGCCTCGAGTGAGGGCTGCGGGTCAGGCGCTTCGACTAGCCGCGCAAGCCTGAGCGGCACGGAGAAGTGCGTGCCTCCTAGGGGCGCAGCAGCAGCCGCCCTCCTGCGTGATGCGCAGCATAGCGGTGGAGCTGTATCCGGCTTGCCAGTTTCGCGCCGCCTCTGCTAGTATCTTCTCTTGTCGCAATCCTGCGTAGCTCAACGGCAGAGCATCCGACTGTTAATCGGACGGTTACTGGTTCGAATCCAGTCGCAGGAGCTTCTCATTCCCCGGTCCTTGTGGGCCGGGGAACTTTTTGCTCATCTGCTGTGACTCGCGCCCAGCGCTGGCCCATGAAGCGTGCCGTTCAACCCGCCCAGCCGCGGGAGTCAGACCGGGCTGGGGCGATGCGTTCTGCTGGAACTAACGCGGTCGCATCGCCCATACAGCGACACCTGTCCCTCACCCGCGACCAACACGTTTTTTCTGTAACCACAGCGTTCTGCGAGCCGGGTTCTCGGATAACCGAGATAGTATCGACGGCGCAGACATCGCGCAGTGGAGCGCCGCCGGAGTTGGACAGTACCGTTCAACGGCTTCGCTGGCCTCCGCCCACGCTGCCGCGAGTACGAAAACAATCGGAAGGTATGGATCCATGGCGAGCGATCCCTCCACTCAACCCGGCCACGGCGGCGCGGACGCCACCGCGACGGCGCAGGCATCTATTCCCCAGGCGGTGGATGCGCTCGGGGCCACCGGCGGCGCGCAGGCGAGGAATTCTGGCGCAGGAGCGCACCTGCTCAGCGTGGATGAGGCCTCGGCCCCCGTCCACGCGGCCGGCGCCGACATGGTCAAGAGGCTTCTGGCTGGACGACCGTTTTACATCAGTCACCGGATGGGAGGAACCGAGTATCCGGAGTTCACTCAAAAGGGACTCGACGCCTCGCTCCGAGCCGGATTCACAGCGCTTGAGGTCTCCTTGCGACGCTGCGCGTCGGGGGAGTTTGTCGCGATCCACGATTGGACCACCGCTCGAACCGTGCCGGGAACCAAGTATCAGATTTGGAACACTCCGTGGTCGACGCTGCGCACCCTGCGTCAGGGGGCGGGGCCTTTCATGCGCCTGACGGACATCGTTGCGCGCATCCCCGCCAACGTCGTCCTCGCCATCGACCATAAGACAACCTCTTCCCAGGACCAGAAGAACAAGGGGGATCTGGCTTCCGAAAAGGCTCTTTTCGAGTACCTCCACAGGGCATTCGGAGGCCACCCCGAGCGACGCGTCCTGTGGAAGACCTTCGCCAAGGGCACGAGTGCAACGCGAGCCAAGGCGCGCGGATATCGGACGATGGCCATGCTGTACCCTGCCGAGGTGGCGGGGGCGCGGCTCGCCCAGTGGGACGTCCTCGGCATGGAATGGAATGCGGGAGCGCACGTGTGGAAGACCCTGGCGGCGGCAAAGAAGCCGACAATAGCGCACATCATTACCAATGCCGGGCAGGTGAAGCGAGCCCTCGCAAATGGAGCATCTGGCTTGATGGCCTCGTATCCGTCGAGGGTGCACCCGTAGCCATCAGGCGACGAGGCAGAATATGCGGGAGGATCTGGTTGAGGCTGTGCTGCGGGTCGTCGAGGCGGTACCGCCGGGGCGGGCGGTGACCTACGGGATGATTGCTGCGGCTCTTGGGACGGGGCCTCGGGTGGTTGGCCTCATCATGCGTGATTGGGGAGAGAACGTCCCGTGGTGGCGCGTCGTGAACGTTCACGGAACTTTTCCAACAACCGTTCGGGGTGAGGGAGTTTCTGAGTGGGAGAGAGAGGGGATGCCTCACGATCCGCATCGCGGAAAACTGCTGCTCAGTGAATGCGTCGTCGAGCAGGATTGGCTCAACGCTGTCGCGCGGGCTGTCGTTGAAAAAGTGCGAAATGACCTCGAATTGTCAGGATGATTGGCATCCTTGTTCGATTACGATTTGATTACGTGATCCCCGATTTGGGTCGCGCGATCTCCTGTGATGCCTTACGCTAAGGGGGACGCCGAAGAGGGCGATTCCTCGGAACAGTGACCGTTAGCGTTAACGAAGCCGGGGGAGCAAACTCCAGAAACAGAGAAGTTACTGGTACCCAAGGGGTGAGAAGTGACGAACTTACTAGAGCTAAAGGGGATCTCAAAGACGTTCCCCGGAGTGAAGGCGCTGTCCGACGTGGACCTCGACCTTCGACCCGGTGAAGTCTTGGGTCTCTGCGGTGAGAACGGAGCGGGCAAGTCCACGCTCATGAAGGTGCTCACCGGTATACACAAGTCCGACCCGGGCGGCGAGATCTGGCTGCAGGGGAAGAAGGTCGACATTCAGTCGCCGGAGCACGCACGTGACCTCGGCTTGTCGATCATCCACCAGGAACTCAACATCGTTCCTGACCTGACCGTCGCCCAGAACCTGTACATCGGTCGACCCGGTACATCCAAGTTTGGATACGTCGACGACCGGAAGATGGTTCGTGATGCGCGCGAGCTCTTCGAGCGCCTCAACATGGACATCGATCCCACCGCCCACTGTCGCGACCTGCCCGTCGCGCGCCTGCAGATGGTGGAAATCGCGCGAGCGCTGTCCTTTGATTCGAAGATCCTGGTCATGGACGAGCCCACGGCTCCTCTGACCACGACCGAGACCGAGTCTCTCTTTGAGCTGGTGCGCGACTTCGTGTGCCCGACGACCGGTCTGATCTTCATCACGCACCGCATGCCCGAGCTCACCGAGCTCACCAACCGCATCTCGGTCCTGCGCGATGGCAAGTACATCGGCACAGTGGACACGGCCTCGACCCCCATGAGTGAGGTCGTCAAGATGATGGTCGGTCGCGAGGTCCCGGCGGACGCTCGCCCCACCACCCAACCGCTCTCCGACGAGGCCGTTCTGCGCGTCGAGCACCTCTCGACCGTCAAGGCTGTCCACGATGTCTCCTTCGAGGTCAAGAAGGGCGAGATCTTCGGATTCGCGGGCCTGGTCGGCGCCGGCCGCACCGAGGTCGCGCGCGCCCTGTTCGGAGCTGACCCCCACACCGCGGGCGACATCTACGTCCACGGAAAGAAGGTCTCGATCAAGAGCGCGACCGACGCCGTGAAGAACGGCATCGGCTACCTGTCCGAGGACCGCAAGCAGTTCGGTTTGCTCCTGGACAAGGACCTGTCGTTTAACACGGGCATGGCTGCCATGGATCACTTCACGAAGGGGTCCGTCGTTGCCGTCAAGAAGCTGCGCGAGGTCGCTCAGGACTACGTGAAGAAGCTGCGTACACGCACCCCCACCGTCGACGTTGAGGTCCGTAGCCTCTCGGGCGGTAACCAGCAGAAGGTCGTCGTGGCCAAGTGGCTCGAGCGTGATACCGACATCCTGATCTTCGACGAACCGACACGCGGTATCGACGTGGGCGCGAAGGACGAGATCTACACGCTGCTTGAAGACCTGGCGAAGCAGGGCAAAGCCATCATCGTGATCTCCTCGGAGCTACCCGAGGTCCTGCGTCTGGCGAACCGCATCGCCGTCATGGCCCACGGCCGCATCATCGGCACCCTCTCCAACGAGGAAGCCACCCAAGAAAACATCATGGAACTGGCCACCGTCGGCCAGGAAGAAGCGAACGGAGTACACGCGTGAGCACCGCCGCCGTCGATAACAAGGGCCTGGAGGCGCCGTCGCCTTTCAAGACCTTCATGAAGAACAACATGCAGCTGCTGCTCGTGACGCTGGCGCTGCTGGTCGTTCTGGCATTCTTTAGCTTTGCAGTGCCCAACTTCGCGTTCGTGAATCGTGAGGTGTACCTGGGCATCGTCCTGCAGTCCGCCTACATCGGCGTCATGGCCCTGGGCGCAACCTTCGTCATCGCTACTTCCGGCATCGACCTCTCCGTTGGTACCGGCCTGAGCCTCGTGGCCGTTATGGCCGGTGTTTTCCTGGCGGGCGACAAGATGAACCTGCCGCTCGGTGCGGGCCTGGTCCTCACCCTCCTCGTCGGCATGGCGATTGGCCTGGTCAACGGCCTGAACATTTCGATCCTGGGTCTGCCGCCCTTCATCGCAACGCTCGCGATGATGATGGTTGCCCGAGGCCTCGCCCTGATCATCTCCGACAAGGCGTCGATCTCGATCGCGAACCCGGGCTACAAGTACATCGCCTCCGGCATGCTCATCCCGTACGTCGCCAACGCCGTCCTCATCTTCGTCCTCCTCACGATCCTGGCGACCTTCCTCATGAACAAGACGCTGCTGGGCCGCTACGCCCTCGCGATTGGCTCCAACGAGGAGGCCACGCGCCTCTCGGGCGTCAACGTGCGCCTGTGGAAGATCATCATCTACGTCGTTGCGGGTGCCTTCATGGCCATCGGCGCCGTCCTCTACTCTGCCCGTGGTGGCCTTGTCCAGCCCGCCGAGGGCGTGGGCATGGAGCTGAACGTCATCGCCGCGGCCGTCATCGGCGGTACCTCCCTGTCGGGTGGCCGCGCCTCGATCCCCGGCGCTCTGGTCGGCGCGATCCTCATGGAGACCCTCAAGAAGGGCCTCACCATGATGGGTATCGCCGCCGAATGGCAGTTCGTCGTCACCGGTATCGTCCTGCTCCTGGCGGTCGTCATCGACAACCTGCGTCGCATCCGCGAAAACGCAGCCTGATTCTTCATCCATCCCAATTACACCCGTGAACCAATGCCGGTTCACCCCTCCAGATAGGCGGGATCCTCCCGCCTCCCACGAAAGGAAAACCAATGCGCCCCATCGGACGTATCTTCGCCGCCGCCGCCGTCGGTTCCATGGCCCTGGGCCTGGCTGCCTGCACGACTTCGACGGACTCCTCCGCTTCCTCGGACTCCAAGCCCAGCGAGAGCTCGGGCTCCGCTAAGGTTGACACCTCCGGCGACATGCAGGACTGGGAGAAGGCCGCGGTCAAGGGTGATGGCACCAAGACCATCTACCTAGTCTCCAAGGGCTTCCAGCACCGCTTCTGGCAGGCAGTGAAGGAAGGTGCCGAGCAGGCCGGTGACGAGCTGGGCTACAAGGTCAACTTCGTCGGCCCGCAGGACGAGACCAAGGTGACCGAGCAGACCGATCAACTGAAGTCCGCGCTGGACTCCGGCCCGGCTGCCATCGGCTTCGCCGCCCTCGACTCCAAGGCTGCCGCTGACCTGCTGTCGGAGATCGATGGAAAGGGCATCCCGGTCGTCGCCTTCGACTCCGGTGTTGAGTCCGACATCCCCGTCACCACCGTCCAGACGGACAACAAGGCCGCCGCCGCTGAGGCCGCCAAGCACATGATCGAGCTGCTCAAGGGCAAGAAGGGCTCGGTCGGCATGGTCTGCCACGACTCGACCTCCACCACGGGCAAGCAGCGCTGCGAGGGCTTCAAGGAGTACTTCAAGGCCAACGCTCCCGCGGACCTGAAGCTCCTCGACGAGCAGATCGCCGGTGAGGTCACCAAGGCCGCCGACACCTCGCTGTCCATCATCCAGGCCAACTCCGACATCGTCGGCATGTACGGCTCCAACGAGGCCGCGGCTTCGGGCATCGTCCAGGGTGTTGCTGAGTCTGGCAAGGAGCTCTCCGTCGTCGGCTTCGACTCGGGCAAGACCCAGATCGACGCCATCAAGGCCGGCACCGAGGCTGGTGCCGTGACCCAGTCGCCCGTCAAGATCGGCTACTACACGGTCAAGGCTGCCGTCGCCGCCCTCAACGGCGCTGAGCTGCCCGAGGTCATCGACTCCGGCTTCGCTTGGTACGACAAGACCAACATTGATAACGCTGACATCAAGGCGAACCTGTACGAGTGAGTCGCTAGCTGAATCGGGCACGAGGCCGGGGCCGGGGAAGTGACAAACTGAACCGGTGGCCCGCCGCGGGTCCCGCTCCACGAGGGTGGGGAGGGTCCCGCGGACCCGGCACTTTTTCATTCGAAGGATCCGAGGGGGCGAGCGCCCCCGCGCTCCGACATCGACGTCTTCAAGAGGGATGAAGGATAAATGACAAACCACCCCCGCATCGGAATCCGACCCACCATTGACGGCCGCCGCAAGGGCGTTCGTGAGTCGCTCGAAGAGCAGACCATGAACATGGCGAAGTCCGTCGCCGAGCTTTTTACCTCCAACCTGCGCTACCCGGACGGCAGCCCGGTCGAGGTCGTCATCGCTGACACCACGATTGGTCGAGTCCACGAGGCGCAGGCCTGCGCCGCGAAGTTCCGTGCGAACAACGTCGGCCTGACCCTGACGGTCACCCCCTGCTGGTGCTACGGTACCGAGACCACCGACATGGATCCCGCGATGCCGCACGCCATCTGGGGCTTCAACGGCACCGAGCGCCCCGGCGCCGTGTACCTCGCCGCCGCCCTGGCCGGCCACGCCCAGATCGGCATCCCCGCATTCGGCATCTACGGCGAGCACGTGCAGGACGCTGACGACACCTCCATTCCTGAGGACGTGCGCACCCGTCTCCTCGACTACGCGACCGCAGGCCTGGCCGTCGCCCAGATGAAGGGTGAGGCCTACCTGTCCATGGGTTCCGTCTCGATGGGCATTGCAGGCTCCGTCGTCGACCCCGACTTCTTCGGCTCCTACCTCGGCATGCGCAACGAGTACATCGACATGACCGAGTTCACCCGTCGCATCGAAGAGGGTATCTACGATCCCGAGGAGTACGAGAAGGCGTACCAGTGGATCCGCGAGAACTTCAAGCAGGGCAAGGACTGGAACCCGCCGGAGTGGCAGTACCCCGAGAAGCACGAGGACTGGTGGAAGTTCGTCACCAAGATGACGCTCATCGCCCGCGATCTCATGCACGGCAACCCGCGCCTGGCTGAGCTGGGCTTCGAGGAAGAGGCCGGTGGCCACGGTGCCATCGCGGCCGGTTTCCAGGGCCAGCGTCAGTGGACCGACCACTTCCCCAACGGCGACGTCCTGGAGACCATCCTCAACACGAACTTCGACTGGACCGGCATCCGTCAGCCCTCCGTCGTGGCCACTGAGAACGACTCGCTCAACGGTGCCTCGATGCTCTTCGGCTACCTGCTGACCAACACACCGCAGATCTTCTCCGACGTGCGCACCTACTGGAGCCCCGAGTCCATCGAGAAGGCTACCGGATGGAAGCCCGAGGGCCGCGCGGCCGCCGGTCTGCTCGACCTGCGTAACTCCGGATCGACCACGCTGGACGGTGCCGGCAAGGCCGTGCGCGATGGCAAGAACGTCATCAAGCCCTGGTATGAGTTCACCGAGGAGGACCGCGCGGCCACGCTCGAGGCCACGACCTTCCACCCGGCCTCGACCGGCTACTTCCGCGGCGGTGGCTTCTCGACTCACTTCCGCACCTCCGGCGAGATGCCCGTAACGATGTGCCGCATCAACCTTGTGCGCGGCCTCGGACCGGTCATGCAGATCGCCGAGGGCTACACGGTCGAGCTGCCCGACGAGGTTGCCTTCACCATCGAAGAGCGCACCAACATCGAATGGCCCACCACCTGGTTCGTCCCGAACCTGACGGGTGAAGGTGCCTTCAAGAGCGTCTACGACGTCATGAACGCGTGGGGCGCCAACCACGGCGCGATCTCCTACGGCCACATCGGTGGCCAGCTCATCACGCTGGCGTCGATGCTGCGCATCCCGGTCAACATGCACAACGTCCCCGAGGAGCGGGTGTTCCGCCCCAAGGCATGGTCGCTGTTCGGCACCGAGTCCCTCGAAGCCGCGGACTTCCGCGCCTGCGAGACCTTCGGTCCGATGTACCGCTGATGCAACTCCCGGTCGGGCTCGGGTGTCCTCTCTCCTCGAGCCCGACCGGTGCCACTCCCTTCCGGGGAACCTTTTTCCGGGACGCAGCCCCGGCCTCGCCGATGAGGAGAGCTGCGCGAGAACCCAACGACGGGACACGCCGACCCAGGGCGTATCTGGAGGAGACCTTCAATGACCACCGTACTTGCTGTTGACCTTGGATCCGCATCCGGACGAGTGCTAGCCGGAACGCTGCACGAGGGACGCTTGGACGTCACGGACATCCACCGTTTCAAGCACGAGGCCCGCCGCCGCGAAGACGGCACCCTCACGTGGGACGTGGCCACGATGGAGGCCGAGACGATTACCGGCCTGAAGAAAGCCCTCGAGCAGTTCCCAGATGCCCGCGCGGTCTCGATCGATACGTGGGGTGTGGACTGGGCCCCCCTCGATGAGCGCGGCGAGCTCGTCGGCGACGTCGTCGCCTACCGTGACGAGCGTACCTCCCGCACCCTCGATGCTTTCCGCGATCGCATTGGCGACCGGGAGTTTTTCGACCTGACCGGCAACCAGCCGGCGACCATTAACACGGCGAACCAGCTCTTTGCCTTCCTGCAGGAGAACCCCGCCGACGCGCAGCGCGTCGCCGCAGCTCTGTTCCTGCCCGACTACTTCGCCTACCGTCTGACCGGCGTCGTCGGATGGTCTCGGACGATCGCCTCGACCTCCGGCCTGCTGACCCCGGGCGGTGGCGACTTCAACGCCGAGGTATTCGACCGCCTCGGCATCCCGCGCGGCTGGTTCGGTGATCTGTCCGCCGACCGTACCGTCGTTGGGCCCTGCACCATCCCCGGCCTCGAAACCCTGACAGTCGTGCGCGGCGGCGCCCACGACTCCGCGTGCGCCGTTCATGGTCTGCCCATCGAAGAAGGCAAGCGCGCCTACTTCCTGTCCTGCGGTTCCTGGTCCGTCCTGGGTGCCATCGAGGACCAGCCCCTCATGAGCGACGCCGCCTTCGACCTGGGCATCACGAACGAAGGGCGCACCGACGGGGGAGTGCGCCCCCTGTTCAACATCACCGGTATGTGGATCCTCCAGGAGATCCAGCGTCAGTGGGAGCGTGAGGGCACGCCCACCGACACCGACGAGCTGGTTGCGCAGGCCCGCGAGCTGCCCGCCGCCTCGGGCACATTCGACCCCGACGAGGAAGCCTTCGCCACCCCCGGTGACATGCAGCGCAAGATCGATCAGGCCCTGGACGCCCAGGGTGCGGCCCGTCCCGACTCCATGGCCGGGTACGTGCGCGTCATCATCGAGTCCTTCGCCCGCCGTTACGCGCGCGCGATCGGAGAACTGACCGAGGCCACCGGGCAGGCCCCCGACCAGCTCAACCTCGTGGGTGGAGGCGCGCGCAACCGCCTCCTGTGCGACCTGACCGCTCAGATCTCCGGCGTGACCGTCGTGCGCGGACCCATCGAGGCCTCGACCTTCGGCTCCCTCCTCGCGCAGCTTGAAACCATCGGCGCCCTCGCCGAGGAGGACCGCGCCTCCGTCATCGCAGCCAGTGCAGCGACCCATGTCCACGTCCCGACCCGTAGCTAAGAAAGTCTCGCTGGCCGACATCGCGCGGCGGGCAGGCGTATCGACGAACACGGTCTCGCGGGTCGTACGCGGGGACCCCGAGGTGTCGGAGAAGACGAGGGCGCGCATCGCTAAGCTCGTTGAGGAGTTGGGCTACGTGCCCAACTACGCGGCGCGAGCGCTCGCGGCCAAGCGCACCAACGTCCTGCAGGTCGTGCTGGCAGCCCCCATGTTCCACGGACACGGGCGCGTGCTGCTGTCGATCCTCAACGCCTCGTCGCAGGCCGGGTATCACGTGTCCCTGTCCTACGCGTACGGCCCGGATGGTCAGTTGCGCAACGACTTCGCTCCCTTCGACGTCGACGGAGTCATCATCCTGGGTGGTCAGGACCCGACGATCGACGTAGCGATTGAAGCGGGCAAGCGTTTCCCAACCGTCCTCGTCCTGACGAGCGAAAAGGGGCTCGACGGCATCTCCACCGTCGCGGTCGACAACGTGCGAGGTGCGCGCCTGGCGACCGAGCATCTTCTCGCCCAGGGGCTCACCGACGTCGTCCACATCTCGGGTCCGGCCGGCTGGTCGGACGCGCAGATGCGGCGCATCGGCTACGAGCAGGCGTGTGCGTCCTACGACATCGAGCCCGTGGTGCTCGAGCCCGACTCGTGGGACTCGCGTGACGGCTACGACGTCATGCGAGCGGCCGGTCGTCTGCCCCAGGGCGTACAGACCGCGAACGACCAGCTGGCCCTGGGTGCCATGCGCTACATCTACGAGCGCGGGGGAGTGGTCCCTCGCGACGTGCGAGTCGTCGGCTTCGACGACATCGACGGCGCGGACTCCTACGCGCCCCCGCTCACGACGATTCACCAGCCCTTCGACCGCCTGGGACGCACTGCGGTGCGGCTCGTGCGCTCGCTCATGGGCGGAGGTCCCTCCCAGGACATCGTTCTCGACCCCGAGCTGGTCATCCGGTCCAGTTCACACCTGTAAGAAAGGTACGCTCATGCTCTATGGTCCTATGACTCACCCGCAGTTCCTGCGCGCGCTCGCGGCCGCCGGCCACGGCTCGAAGATCCTGCTGGCTGACGCGAACTACCCGCACACGACGGGGGTGAATCCGCGCTGCGAGCTCATTTCCCTCAACCTCGCCCCGGGGCTCCTGGATGTTAGCCAGGTGCTTGACGTCCTCAAGCGCACGATTCCGATCGAGCGCGCCGAGATCATGACCCCCGCGCCCGATGCTGATCCGGTGGAGATCCCGATCCACGACGAGTTCCGCGCGGCGCTGCCCGGCGTGGAGTTCGGCGAGATTTCCCGCTGGGACTTCTACGATGCCGCGCGCGAGGAGAACGTGGGCATCATCGTAGCGACGGGTGAGCAGCGCCTCTACGGAAACCTGCTCCTGACGGTTGGCGTCCGTCAGCCCGGGGAGTAAAACCCGTTTTCCGCCCCAGGAAGCACCGTGATCCAAGAGTGACGAGTGCTTTCGTTTCATTTTCGTTTCTTGTGGAGGGGGCTGGGGGGATTCGCCGGAGAGTTGCATAGCTGGTGGGTGGCCTGAACGGGTCGCCCACCAGTGTATTTATCCCTGCAATATCATTGAATGTTGACGAATGGGAAGCCTCGTCCTGAACGTTTGTGCGCCCTGCGTGCACGCCTGTGACCGTTGATCGCGTGATGTTGCATACTTTCGTTTTAGTGACTATTCTTTTCTTAACGAAAGACAAAGCGACAAGGAAGGTCGCTGATTCCGTGAAGAGGTGCCCATGGGACGTGCAGAAGAACGCACGAACTACATCCTGGATCGCCTCGCCCGGGAGGGTGAGGTGAGCGTCGCGCAGCTTGCCTGTGACCTGGGTGTTTCGCCCGTTACCGTGCGCGCCTCCCTCAAGAGCCTCGACGAGCAGGGGTACCTCGTGCGCACCCATGGAGGCGCGCGCCCCACCACCTTCCGAAACATTCACCTGCGCCAGAACGACCGCGTCGAGGTCAAGGGACGTATCGCTCGCGCTGCCGCCGACATGATCCACGACGACGACCGCATCATGATCGAGGCCGGCACCACGTGCGCCCTCATCGTCAAGTACCTCACCGGCAAGCGCGGAGTTCAGGTTCTCACAAACTCCGTGCTCGTCTTTGCAAACGCCCGCTCCAACCCGAACCTGAACATCACGCTGACGGGTGGACACTTCCGCGCCGAGTCCGAGTCCCTCGTGGGACCGGTTGCCGAGCGCGCAATCAATGACTTCAACGCGCGCGTCGCCTTCCTCGGAACCGACGGGTTCAGCGTTGATCGGGGCCTGACCACCCAGCTCGTAGAAGGTGGACAGGTCGGCTCCATTATGCGCACTCGCGCACAAGAGACGTGGCTGCTCGCTGACTCCTCCAAGTATGGGGAAGCCGGCTTCGTCAGCTTCATGGGGATCGACGAGGTCACCGGAATCATCACCGACGATGAGATCCCCGAAGAATCCATCAAGGAATTAGCCGAGCGCACGAAGCTGCGCATCGTCTAGGAGGAAACACATGGCCACCATCGTGGTGATGCCCCAGCTGGGCAACTCTGTTGAGTCATGCATCATCGTCGAGTGGATGATCGCAGAAGGCGACACCGTCGCCGTCGACCAGACGCTCGCGTCCATCGAGACCGACAAGTCGACCATGGAGGTGCCCTCGACCGCCGAGGGTACCGTCCTGAAGCTCCTGTGGGAGGAAGGCGACGAGGTCCCCGTGAAGGATCCGCTCATCATCGTCGGTGAGCCCGGGGAGGACATCTCCGGCCTCGTTCCCGGTGGCGACGCGGCCCCCGCCGAGGCCGACGCTCCCGCCGAGCATTCCGCCGCTCCCACTGAATCGGCCACCCCCGCGTTTGCGACCGAGCGCGCCACCGGTGCCGTCTCCCCGCGTGCCCGCGCCCTCGCGGCCTCCAACGGCGTCGATGCCTCGGCCATCACCGAGGGCTCCGGCCCCCACGGCCGCGTCATCGAGCGTGACGTTGCCGCCGCTATCGCCGCCGGCCCCGCCCTGACCTCCGCCGCGCGCGTAGCCGGTGTGAGCGCCGCTGAAGGCACCGGTATCGGCGGACGCGTGTCCGTCGCCGACGCCGACCGCGCCCCCGAGGCCGCCCCGGCCGCCGCGCTCGCCGCCCCCGCCGCAGCCGCAGACTTCCCCGGCGCCTCGACCTCCGCCCCGCTCAAGGGTGTTCGCAAGGTCGTCGCCAAGCGCATGATGGAGTCCCTGACCTCCACCGCGCAGCTGACCCTCAACACGACGGCCAACGCCGCCGGCATCCTCGCGATGCGCAAGAAGGTCAAGAACGCCGACGAAGCACTGGGCCTGAACAAGATCACGCTCAACGACCTGGTCTGCTTCGCCGTGTCTCGCACCCTGCTCAAGTACCCCGTGTTCAACGCTCACCTCGAAGGCGGCGTCCTCACCGAGTTCGAGCAGGTCCATCTCGGCTTCGCATGCGACACCCCGCGCGGGCTCCTCGTCCCCGTCATCCGCTCCGCGCAGGCCCTGGGCCTGAAGGCATTCTCCGACGAGGCCAAGCGCCTCGCCGGCGGAGCGATCGACGGCACGATTTCGCCTGACTACCTGTCGGGCGGCACCTTCACGGTCTCCAACATCGGATCCTTCGGTATCGAGACCTTCACCCCCGTCATCAACCTGCCCCAGACGGCCATCCTGGGCGTCGGAGCGATCACCCCGCGTCCGGCCGTGGCCGCCGACGGAACGATCGGCGTGGAGCAGCGCCTCAACCTGTCGCTGACGATCGACCACCAGGTGATCGACGGTGCGGACGGCGCTCGCTTCCTGCGCGACCTGGTCGCCGCCATCGAGAACATTGACGTGACGGTCCTGGCCTGAGGAAAGAGGAATACTCATGAGTGAGACGCATTTCGACGTTATCGTCCTCGGTGCGGGCCCCGGCGGCTACCTGGCCGCTGAGCGCCTCGGACACGCGGGCAAGAAGGTCGCCCTCGTGGAGGAGCAGTACCTGGGCGGCACCTGCCTGAACGTGGGCTGCATCCCCACCAAGACCCTGCTTAACGGCGCGAAGAACTACCTGCACGCCAAGGAAGCCAGCCAGTTCGGTGTGGACGCGCAGGGCGTGGCCGTCAACTGGACGCAGATGCAGGCCTGGAAGGACCAGGTCGTGAAGGGCCTGGTCGCAGGCGTCGCCGCCACAGAGCGTAAGGCGGGGGTCACCGTCATCAACGGGCGAGGCCACCTCGACGCCCCCGGTCGCGTGACCGTTGAGGGCACGACGTACACCTCGGACCACGTCATCATTGCCACGGGTTCCGTGCCCGCCATGCCCCCGCTGCCCGGCACCCAGGACAACCCGGCGCTGGTCGACTCCACGGGCATCCTCTCTCTGCCGCAGATCCCGGCCCGTCTCGCGATCATCGGCGGCGGCGTCATCGGCGTCGAGTTTGCCTCCCTGTACGCCACTCTCGGCTCCCAGGTGACCGTCATTGAGATGGCCCCCGAGATCCTTCCCTTCATGGACGACGACCTGGCCGCCAAGGCGCGCGCCGCCATGAAGGACGTGACCTTCGAGCTGGGCTGCCGCGTCGAGTCCCTCGACGGTGGTACCGTCCACTACTCCAAGGGGGAGGAGAAGAAGAGCGTCGAGGCCGACGTCGTCCTCATGGCCGTCGGTCGCCGTCCCGCGACGGAGGGCTGGGGCGCGCAAGAGGCTGGCCTGGAGATCAACCGCGGCGTCGTCGTCGACGACACGATGCGCACCAACCTGCCCAACGTGTGGGCCATCGGTGACGTCACCGGACGTTCCCTCCTGGCGCACGCAGCCTACCGCATGGCGGAGATCGCCTCGGCGAACATCCTGGACCCTGCCGCCAAGAAGCGCGGCGAGGTCATGCGTTGGCACACTGTCCCGTGGGCCGTCTTCTCGATCCCCGAGGCCGCCGGCGTCGGTCTGACCGAGTCCGCCGCCAAGCGTGAGGGCCGCGATGTCCTCGTCGCGAAGGTTCCCGCCCTCATGTCCGGCCGCTTCATCGCGGAGAACGGATTCAAGGCACCGGGCGAGGCGAAGATCCTCGTCGACCCCACGACTCACCAGGTGCTGGGCATCCACGTGCTGGGCGCGTACGCCGCCGAGATGATCTGGGGCGCGCAGGCCGTCCTCGAGATGGAACTGACCGTCGAGGACCTGCGTCAGGTCGTCTTCCCGCACCCCACGGTTTCCGAGGTCATCCGCGAAGCCGCGTGGGCCGTCAAGCTCTAATGAACATCCCCTACGTCAAGGAAGAGTAGAATTATGACTCAGTCTCTTATCATCGACCCCAACGAGGTGCGTCGTCCCGGGTACGTGAAGTTCCCCGAGGTTCCCGTCAACCAGTACACCTTCGACCGTGACACCGAGATTGCCCGCTACGGCGAAAAGGGCATGGTCCAGATGCTTCACGACATGATCGTCGTGCGCACCTTCGAGTCGATGCTCGACTCCATCAAGAAGACCGGTGCCTGGGAAGGCGTCGAATACAACCACCCCGGCCCCGCCCACCTGGGCATCGGCCAGGAGAGCGCCTACGTCGGCCAGAGCTACGTCCTGGCCCCCGAGGACTTCATCTTCGGTTCGCACCGCTCGCACGGCGAAATCCTCGCCAAGTGCTACTCGGCCATGCACCAGATGGACGATGGCCAGCTCGAGGGCATCATGAAGGGCTTCCTCGGCGGCGAGACACTGTCCTACGCCGAGAAGATCGACTACAAGGACACGAAGGACCTCACCGAGAACTTCATCCTCTTCGGTGCCCTCGCGGAGATCTTCGCCCGCAAGTCCGGCTTCAACCGAGGCCTGGGCGGCTCGATGCACACCTTCTTCCTGCCGTTCGGCTCCTACCCGAACAATGCGATCGTCGGCGGTTCCGCCCCCGTCGCGAACGGCGCGGCCCTCTTCAAGCGCATCAACCGCAAGCCCGGCATCGTCATCTCCAACGTCGGTGACGCGGCCCTGGCGTGCGGCCCCGTGTGGGAGGCTATGAACTTCGCGTCCATGGACCAGTTCCGCTCGCTGTGGCGTGAGGAGGACGGCGGCAACCCGCCGATCCTGTTCAACTTCTTCAACAACTTCTACGGCATGGGCGGCCAGACCTTCGGCGAGACCATGGGCTACGAGGTCCTCGCCCGCGTCGGCGCGGCTCTCAACCCCGAGGCCATGCACGCCGAGCGCGTCGACGGCCTCAACCCGCTGGCCGTCGCCGATGCGACCACCCGCAAGAAGAAGATCCTCGAGGAGGGCCGCGGCCCCGTCCTCATGGACACCATCACCTACCGTTTCTCCGGCCACTCGCCGTCGGATGCCTCCTCGTACCGCACGAAGGAAGAGGTCGACCTGTGGGAGCAGGTGGACTGCATCAAGGAGTACTCCAACCTGCTCATCTCCAACGGCCTGACCACCCAGGATGAGATCGACGGCTACACGGCTTCGTTGACCGAGAAGCTCGTCAACGTCCTCAAGCTCTCGATCGACGACGAGGCCACCCCGCGCGTCGCAGACGGCTACATCGACTCCGTCATGTTCTCCAACGAGAAGGTCGAGGCCTTCGACGACGCGACCCCCGAGATCGACCTCGAGGACAACCCGCGTGTGAAGGCGCTGGCCAAGAAGGTGCGTACCTCCGTCGACGAGAACGGCAAGCCCGTCTCCAAGATGCGCATGTACCAGTTCCGTGACGGCCTGTTCGAGGCCATGCTCCACCGCTTTAAGACCGATCCGACGATGGCCGCATGGGGCGAGGAGAACCGCGACTGGGGCGGCGCTTTCGCCGTCTACCGTGGCCTGACCGAGGCCCTGCCCTACCGTCGCCTGTTCAACTCGCCCATCGCCGAGGCCTCGATCGTGGGCGCCGGCGTCGGCTACGCGATGGCCGGTGGCCGCGCGGTCGTCGAGCTCATGTACTGCGACTTCCTGGGCCGCTCCGGCGACGAGGTCTTCAACCAGATGGCCAAGTGGCAGTCGATGAGCGCCGGCCTGCTCAAGATGCCTCTCGTCCTGCGCGTGTCCGTGGGCGCGAAGTACGGCGCCCAGCACTCCCAGGACTGGAGCGCCCTCGTCGCGCACATCCCGGGCCTGAAGGTCTACTTCCCGACGACCCCGACCGACGCCAAGGGCATGCTCAACCTTGCGCTGGCCGGCACCGACCCGGTCGTGTTCCTCGAGAGCCAGAAGCTCTACGACAAGGGCGAGGACTTCGAGCCCGGCGGCGTGCCCGAGGGCTACTACGAGACCGAAGAGGGTGAGCCGGCAATCCGCCGCGAGGGCACCGACATCACGATCGCCGCCTACGGCGCGACCGTGTACAAGGCCCTCGAGGCCGCGGACGTCCTGGCTGAGAAGTACGGCCTGAGCGCCGAGGTCATCGACCTGCGCTTCGTCGCACCGCTCAACTACGACAAGCTCATCGCCTCCGTGAAGAAGACCGGTCGCCTCGTCCTCACCTCGGACGCGGTCGAGCGTGGCTCCTTCCTCAACACGGTCGCCGCGAACGTGCAGACCCTGGCCTTCGACGCCCTCGACGCGCCGATCGCCGTCGTCGCCTCGCGCAACGGCATCACGCCCGGACCCGAGATGGAGTCGTTCTTCTTCCCGCAGGTCTCCTGGATCCTCGACGCAATTCACGAGCGCATCCTCCCGCTGCCCGGCCACGTGCCCACCACGAAGCACGCGACCGAGGCCGAGATCGCGCGCCTGAACCGCGCAGGCCTCTGAGGCGTTGGGGGCGGGTCGTTCCCCTTTCCGACCCGCCCCCGTCCCTGGCTCGCACTCCCTGACGCGAGCCCGCGAGGCCGGGGCCACACTCCTCCTCACCGAGCCCCGGCCTCGCCCCCACTTTCGATACGACAGCTTTTTCTCCACCCAACGAAGAGATGGCAGAACCTATGGACATCACCAACGACCCGGCTACCACTGCGGAACAGCGCATTGAAGCGCTGCGCGCGGTGGTCGCTGACGAGCACTTCCCGAGCTGGGTGCCCGAGTCAAACAACCACATTCACACGTGCTTCTCCTTCAGCCCCTACACGCCCACGCACGCCGCGCTCATGGCGCGCCGCAACGGCCTGCGCGTTGTTGGCTCGGTCGACCACGACTCGATCGGCGCCGCGGCTGAAATGAGCGAGGCGACCCGCATTCTGGGAATGGGTTCCGTCACCGGCTTCGAGATCCGCGCTCGATTCGGCGAGGGCACCGCGCTCGCCCAGCGTAAGCTCAACAACCCCGATTCCGTGGGCGTCGCCTACATGACCGTGCAGGGCGTGCCCGCTTCGGCCCGCGAGAAGGTCGCGCAGTGGCTGGCACCCAAGCGCGCCGCCCGCCTGGAGCGCACGCTGGCGATGGCCGAGCGCGCCAACAGGATCCTCACAGACCTTGGCTTGGAACCCTTCGACCCGCGCTCCGACATGGTAGGCATCTCGCAGTACGCAAACGGCGGCGGGATCACCGAGCGCCACCTGCTCGCCGCCATGGCCTCGGCCCTGATCCGCGGATTCGGCCGCGGCCCCGCCCTGGTACAGGGGCTGGACTCGATGGGTGTCGAGGTCCCCGAGTCCCTCGCCCGCGTGCTCTCCGACGCGGACAACCCGCACCTCATGTACGACCTTCTGGGCGTCCTCAAGGCCAACTACCTGGATCGAATCTACATCCAGCCCACCGACGAGCTGCCCAGCGCGGCCGAGGTCGTCGCCTTTGCCGACTCGGTCGGCGCGATCGCCACCTACGCCTACCTGGGCGACGTGTCTGCCTCGCCGACGGGCGACAAGAAGGCAGAGAAGTTCGAGGACGACTTCCTCGACGAGCTCTTCGAGTACATGGAGTCCATCGGCCTGCGCGCCGTCACCTACATGCCCCCGCGCAACACCCCCGAGCAGCTGGAACGCATCCACGCGCTGGCGGCCGCCCACGGCATGCTCGAGATCTCGGGCGTGGACATCAACCAGCCCCGCCAGCGCTTCACCTGCGAGGAGCTGCGCCGCCCCGAGTTCGCGGACCTCAACGAGGCGACGTGGGCCCTCGTCGCGCACGAGGCCCTGTCCTCCGTGGACCCCTCCCTGCACCTGCTGGGCCGCACGGGTCGCCTGACCCCCGAGGCCCTCGCTGAGCGCATCAGCCAGTACGCACCCCTGGGTCGTGCGATTGCCGACGGCGAGGACGCCGCCGCGGTCGCCGCCCGAGCCACATCGATTAACTGACGAGTTTCGTCGAGAAAGAGAGACATCATGAGTAACGCCCCTGAGGTACGCGGGCTCTTCCTGAAGGCCCTCGGCCGCCCGGTCATCGTGGCCCCCAGCGACGCCGAGCCGACCGTCACCTTCGACGGCCCGCTCACCGAGGTGTGCCCCTGCTCCCTGAAGGAGACGGAGCTTCCCGTCGTCGTGCGCGCCGGCGAGGAGACCTTCGAGGTCCGCGCCACCGCCACCGGTGAGCGCGCCATCAACGGCCGCGTCGCCCTCGTCACGGGTGGAGCCCAGGGCTTCGGCGCGGAGATCGCGCGCGGCCTGGTGGACGCCGGTTGCTTCGTGTACGTCGCCGACCTGAACGGCGAGGGTGCGGCAGCCAAGGCGGCCGAGCTCGGCGGCGAAGGCGTCGCCCACCCGATCACGGTCAACGTTGCCGACGAGGAATCCGTCGCCGCGATGGCCTCCGAGATTGAGCGCGTCACCGGCGGCCTCGACCTGGTCGTCTCCAACGCGGGCATCGTGCGCGCCGGCTCCGTCCTCGAGCAGGACGCCTCCGCGTTCCGCCTGTCCACGGACATCAACTACGTGGCCTTCTTCCTGGTCACCAAGCACCTGGGCCAGCTCCTGGCCCGCCAGCACTCGACCGCCCCCGAGTGGCTGACCGACATCATCCAGATCAACTCCAAGTCCGGCCTCGTCGGCTCGAACAAGAACGCCGCCTACGCGGGTTCGAAGTTCGGCGGAATCGGCCTGGTCCAGTCCTTCGCCCTCGAGATGGTTGCTCACGGCGTGAAGGTCAACGCGATCTGCCCCGGCAACTTCTACGACGGCCCGCTCTGGTCCGACCCGGACCGCGGCCTCTTCGTCCAGTACCTGAACTCCGGCAAGGTCCCTGGCGCCAAGACGGTCGCCGACGTCAAGGAGTTCTACGAGGCGAAGGTCCCCATGCGCCGCGGCGCCCAGGGCATCGACGTTCTGCGCGCGATCTTCTACATCGTTGAGCAGGAATACGAGACCGGCCAGGCCGTGCCCGTCACGGGCGGCCAGGTGATGCTTTCCTGACATCGTTACGAGGCCGGGGACGCATGTGGGTTTCTCGCCAGCTCCCCGGCCTCGTCCTTTCTTCCCACGTTCAGTTGTTTTTCCAGTGAAAGAGTCAGTCATGACCCAGATTCCCTCCACCCAGTACGCGATTCAGATCGTCGGCAAGGAAGAGTTCGTCGTTAACCCGGCGAAGCCCGTTGACCCCGTTGGCCCGACGCAGATCATGCTCGAGGTCGAAGCCTGCGGCATTTGCTTCTCTGATACGAAGCTGCTCCACCAGTTCGATGGCCACCCGCGCAAGTCGGACGTGGTGGCGGGCATCGACCTGGACGCCCTCAAGGACATCCCGTCCTACCACCCGAACCAGGAGGCCGTGACGCCCGGTCACGAGCCCGTCGTGCGCGTCGTGCAGGTCGGCGAGAAGGTCACGCACTTCAAGGTCGGCGACCGTCTGCTGGTCCAGGCCGACTGGAAGCACCTGCGTACCGCGAAGTCGAACGGCGCCTTCGGCTACAACTTCGATGGTGCCCTCGAGGAGTTCGTCGTCGTCGACGAGCGCTGCGTCGTGTCCCCGGACGGGGAAGAGTTCCTCATCCACGTGTCGGAGGGTCCGTCGGCTGCGGCCGTCGGCCTCATCGAGCCTTGGGCGACCGTCGAGGGTTCCTACGCGTGGGCCGAACGCAACCACGTCGCCGATGGCGGCCGCCTGCTGGTCGTCGGTGAGGGCGATATCGACGCTCTGACCGCCGAGCACAAGCCCGCCGAGGTCGTGCGCGTTGCCGCCGACGCCATCGAGGGCGTCCTGGGCGAATTCGACGACGTCGTGTTCTTCGGTGCGGACGCCGACGCCATCGAGAAGGCCGCGCTCCTGATCGGCACCCGCGGCACCATGTGTGTCGTCCTCGGCGGCGAGAAGATCTCGCGCAAGGTGTCCCTGGACATCGGCCGCGTCCACTACGACTTCACCCGCTTCTGCGGCACGACCGGCTCGGACCCGCGCGAGGGCTACGCCTGGATCCCCGCCAACGGCGATCTTCGCGAGAACGACCGTTGCGTCTTCGTCGGCGCCGCCGGCCCGATGGGCGTCATGCACACCATGCGCGCCGTCACCTCCGGCGTTCCCGGCCTCAGCGTCGTGGGCACCGACCTGTCGGACGAGCGTCTAGCGAACCTGATGAAGGTCGTCGGCCCGACCGCCGAGAAGAACGGCGTGCCGCTGGACATCGTCAACACCTCCTCGACGCCCCTGGAGTACGGCTACACCTACGCGACGTGCCTCGTGCCCGTCCCCGCGCTGGTCTCCCAGGCCGTCGACCTGCTGGCTGAGGGCGGCATCCTGAACGCGTTCGCCGGTATCCCGGCCGGTACGTTCGGCGACTTCGACCTGCAGGGCATCATCGAGCGCCGCATCTTCATGCTGGGCACCTCCGGCTCGGACGTCTCCGACATGCGCACGGTCCTGCGCAAGATCGAAGCCGGAATCATCGACACCACGATCTCCCTGTGGGCGATCACCGGCATGGCGGGCTTCGGCGACGCCATCAACGCGGTGATGGACCGTACCTCGGGCGGCAAGATCATGGTCTTCCCGATGATGCACGACCTGGGCCTGACCCCCGTGTCCGAGCTGGCCGAGAAGCTGCCGACGGTTGCCGCGAAGCTCGACGCCGCCGGCCTGTGGACCAAGGAGGCCGAGGAGGCGCTGCTCGCCACCCGCTGAGCGCTCCGCCTCGACCTTCGCCCCAGCCTCGTCTGTTTCGACGAGGCCGGGGCTTCCTGCGCCTGCGAAGCGTGCGGGGCTGCTCTTATTCCCGGCCGAAGGAGTATGCTAGGAAGAGGCGAGTCGCGGGAGGGGACATGCGTTGTTGGCGATCGCTGGTGGATCACGGTTCTCGTGCGCCGGTGACAAGAGACGAAGGCTACGTCGCGTTGCAGGCGTGGCTGGTCGGCCAGCTGAACCCGCGCACGCCCCACGCGGCGGACGTCTTTGCGCAGGACAGGGAGTGCCTCTACGATGCCTTCCTGTCCGTGCTCATTGGCACGGGGCTGGGATTCATCGACTACGACGACATCCGCTTCCACCACGGCCTCTACGCCTTCGACTTTTTCGTGGGCGACGTCCACGCGCCACCCCGGCGTGGGGGAGCGGACGGGCCGGGGGAGTCCCGCGCGGCAGGGCAGCTCTCCCCGGCGGTCGCCACCCCGGCGATGTGCCACGCGATTGTCGACACGTGGCTCGGTGACGTGGGCAGGCACATCCACTTCGTGGCCTCCGTGATCGCTTCCGTGGCTACCCTCGAGCTCGTCGCCGATGTGAGCGTCGACGAGTGCGTCTTCGAGTGTGACCTGCCGCCGGGCTACGCGCGCTCCACCGCGAACATGCCGTTCGAGGACGGGAGCCTGCCAATCGGCTCGCTGGATTTGTCCCTGGTTGCCCCTGATCCACTCATTCACCTCGAGGCGCGCCCGCGCTACAAGGGACAGGCCCTGTCCCCCTCGGGCTTTACCGAGGCCTTGGCATCGGCCGTGCAGATGGGGCTCGCCGTGGAGTCGTCCTCTGCGTTCGCCTTTGGGGCCGCCGCCACTCTGCGCGCCCCACACGGGGGCCCTGAGATGCTCGGCTGGGCCGCCGACGCGGTGGCTCGTGCCCTGTCCGCGTGCGGGCACACCGGGGGAGTGCAGATCCGAACGCGCTTCGCTCACGCGCCGGCGTAGTATCCGATCGCCGCGCCGTCGCGCATAACGAAGCCCCGGCCTCGTCCGTTCAATCAGACGAGGCCGGGGGCTGGTTGCTGGGGGAGAGAACCCTTACGCGTTGGTCTTCTCGGCGGAGGCGACGGGGGCGTCATCCTGCCAGTAGTCCAACTCTGCGGGGTTCAGGCCAATCGAGGAGGCCCGGAACTTCGGGTCGAGGCCCGCCTTACGCTGGGCGACGTAGTCGTTCGCGCAGCGGATGGCCTGGTTGCCCAGAATGACGATGACGGGCAGGTTGATCAGAGCCATGAGCCCCATCAGGATGTCGCCAAGGTTCCACGCGACCTCGAACTTGAGGAGAGCGCCAGCGAAGACGAGCAACGCAGCGACAGTGCGGAAGACGGTGAGCATCCAGTGCTTCATGTGCACGTTGCGCAGCAGGAAGCGGAAATTCACCTCGGCGTAGTAGAAGTTACCAACCAGCGTCGTGAACGCGAAGAGGAACAGAGCGACCGAGATGAATACCTGTGCGACAGGCTGGCCGAGAACCGTTGCCATCGCATCCTTCACGAGGGGAGCGCCCGTCACGCCACCGTCCTGGCCAACGCCCGACGAAAGAACAACGAACGCCGTGAGGGTGCAGATGATCATCGTGTCGATGAAGACGGACAGCATCTGAACGAGGCCCTGCTTGGCCGGGTGCGAGACGGAGGCGGACGCGGCGGCGTTGGGCGCGGAGCCGACACCGGCCTCGTTGGAGTAGAGGCCACGCTTGATGCCGTACATCATGGCCGATCCGGCGAAAGCGCCGAAGATCGCCGGGAAATCGAAAGCATTAGAGAAGATAGCAGAGAACATAGCCGGGATGTTCTGGTAGTTGAGCACGACCACGATCAGGCCGACGCCCAGGTAAATGATCGCCATCACCGGAACCAGGAAGCCCGTCACGTCGGTCAGGCGGCGCGTGCCACCGAAGATGGAGGCGGCCATGAGAACCGCGAGAATGGCACCGATGATCCAGGGAGTCCACTCGTTGGCCCAGCTGTACTGGGTGAAAGCGTCGGCGACGTTGAAGGAGGCGAGCAGGTTGAAGCCGCCCATGTAGGTCAGAATGAGGACCGACGCGAAAAGCGTGGCAAGCCAGTTCTGCTTGAGGGCCGTCTGAATGTAGTAGGCGGGGCCACCGTAGGAGTGGTGGGGCCCCTGCTTCTTGTAGATCTGCGCGAGAGTCGATTCGATGAAGGCGGACGCGCCGCCGAGGGTCGCAATGACCCACATCCAAAACACGGAGCCGGCGCCGCCGAGCGTCACCGCTGTCGCCACACCGGCAATGTTGCCGACGCCCACGCGCGAGGCTGTGGAGACCATCAGAGCGCGGAACGAGGAAACCTCGCCTTCCTCGTGCGGAGGCTCGGTCACGACGCGGATCGCTTCCTTGAAGAGCCGCAGAGGCAGCGCGCGCGTGCGGACGAAGAAGTACAGGCCGACGCCAATGAGAAGGGCGACGAGCAGGTACGTGTACATGAAGCCCGAGATCGTATCCAGGGTGCCGGCGAGATCGAAGGCCGGACGCAGGGTGCCGTTCATGGTGTTTCCTAGCATTGTCGGATGCGGTAAAACCGCACTGATGGCGGCAAGTATAGCGCTAGGGTCAATGGATAGTAAAAACTTTGCTAAGAACTGTGATGGTTTCTGCCATAAGTCCAGCTCGCGAGTGCCTGGGGACTGCGCTATTGCGGATCGGGAGCTGCCGTAGAGAGCGCTGGGGCACACTTTCGCTCAAATCATGTGGTCTGGGACATGAAATTGCGCGATTCTGGGCTGGATTCAGCCTTGTCCTCCGGCCGTTTCGGCTACATTCTGCGGAAAAGTGCCTGAAGGGGTGTTCGGTACGTACGATTTGACGATGTCGAGCAACCTGCGTATTGTTTTCCTTGTTGCGCCGAACGGCAGCGAACGAAGCGAAAAGCTCGGGTCGCGGAAACATGGCGCGAAACGCCTTTCGAAAGCATGCGATACGGTCGCGTGCGCTTGATCGTGTGGGTGTTGTTTGTGAACTCGATAGTGTGTTTGTTTGTTTTTTATGCCTGTTTTTTGTTTTTGAGTGTTTTTGGTTGGGATTGCTGACTGGGCGTTTTGTTTGGTTGGTTTTTCTGGGCTTTAACGTTTTTGTTTTTGTTCGGAGAGTTTGATCCTGGCTCAGGACGAACGCTGGCGGCGTGCTTAACACATGCAAGTCGAACGCTGAAGCTCAGCTTGCTGGGTGGATGAGTGGCGAACGGGTGAGTAACACGTGAGTAACCTGCCCCCTTCTTTGGGATAACGCCCGGAAACGGGTGCTAATACTGGATATTCACTGATCTTCGCATGGGGGTTGGTGGAAAGGTTTGTTCTGGTGGGGGATGGGCTCGCGGCCTATCAGCTTGTTGGTGGGGTGATGGCCTACCAAGGCTTTGACGGGTAGCCGGCCTGAGAGGGTGACCGGTCACATTGGGACTGAGATACGGCCCAGACTCCTACGGGAGGCAGCAGTGGGGAATATTGCACAATGGGCGAAAGCCTGATGCAGCGACGCCGCGTGAGGGATGGAGGCCTTCGGGTTGTAAACCTCTTTCGCTCATGGTCAAGCCGCAACAGTGGTTGTGGTGAGGGTAGTGGGTAAAGAAGCGCCGGCTAACTACGTGCCAGCAGCCGCGGTAATACGTAGGGCGCGAGCGTTGTCCGGAATTATTGGGCGTAAAGGGCTTGTAGGCGGTTGGTCGCGTCTGCCGTGAAATCCTCTGGCTTAACTGGGGGCGTGCGGTGGGTACGGGCTGACTTGAGTGCGGTAGGGGAGACTGGAACTCCTGGTGTAGCGGTGGAATGCGCAGATATCAGGAAGAACACCGGTGGCGAAGGCGGGTCTCTGGGCCGTTACTGACGCTGAGGAGCGAAAGCGTGGGGAGCGAACAGGATTAGATACCCTGGTAGTCCACGCTGTAAACGTTGGGCACTAGGTGTGGGGGCCACCCGTGGTTTCTGCGCCGTAGCTAACGCTTTAAGTGCCCCGCCTGGGGAGTACGGCCGCAAGGCTAAAACTCAAAGGAATTGACGGGGGCCCGCACAAGCGGCGGAGCATGCGGATTAATTCGATGCAACGCGAAGAACCTTACCAAGGCTTGACATGCACGGCGGCACTGCAGAGATGTGGTGGCATTTAGTTGGTCGTGTGCAGGTGGTGCATGGTTGTCGTCAGCTCGTGTCGTGAGATGTTGGGTTAAGTCCCGCAACGAGCGCAACCCTTGCCCTATGTTGCCAGCACGTGATGGTGGGGACTCGTGGGGGACTGCCGGGGTTAACTCGGAGGAAGGTGGGGATGACGTCAAATCATCATGCCCCTTATGTCTTGGGCTTCACGCATGCTACAATGGTTGGTACAGAGGGTTGCGATACTGTGAGGTGGAGCGAATCCCTTAAAGCCAGTCTCAGTTCGGATTGGGGTCTGCAACTCGACCCCATGAAGGTGGAGTCGCTAGTAATCGCAGATCAGCAACGCTGCGGTGAATACGTTCTCGGGCCTTGTACACACCGCCCGTCACGTCACGAAAGTTGGTAACACCCGAAGCCCATGGCCTAACCGCTTTGTGCGGGGGGAGTGGTCGAAGGTGGGATTGGCGATTGGGACGAAGTCGTAACAAGGTAGCCGTACCGGAAGGTGCGGCTGGATCACCTCCTTTCTAGGGAGCCCTGTTGTGTGGGGGAGCAATTCTTTTACTGCGCGGGCCCATGTGGCTGGTGTGGTGGGTTGTTCTTCTTGTGCCTGCATTCGTTCGCTGCCCGTGGTGGGTGGTGGGTGTGGGTGCGTTTTTTTGGGGTTGGGCATAATAGTTTTGTGGCAGACAAGCACACTGTCGGGTTCACGTTCAACACCGTGTGAGCGTCCGCTGCCTTGAGGGTGGTGGTTGCCTGCGCAGCCAGCCGGCGGCTTGATGTTGTTGGTGTGGGTTGTGTGTGGTGGGTTGTTTGTGATTTGTATAGTGGTTGCGAGCATATTTGTTCTGTACTGTTTTTGTGATTTTGTTTAGTTTTATTGGGCATTCGGTGGATGCCTTGGCATCAAGAGCTGATGAAGGACGTTGCGGCCTGCGATATGCCTCGGGGAGCTGGCGAGCGAGCGTTATTATCCGAGGGTGTCCGAATGGGGGAACCTAACCTGGGTTGTGCTGGGTTACCATCATCTGAACGTGTATAGGGTGGTGGGGGGAACGCGGGGAAGTGAAACATCTCAGTACCCGCAGGAAAAGATATTCCGTGAGTAGTGGCGAGCGAAAGCGGAGGAGGCTAAACCAGATGCGTGTAAGAGGCGGCGGCCGTTGCGTGTTTGGTGTTGTGGGGCCATGTTGGACTCTTCTGCCGGGGGGTCGCACCATGTGATGCTGGGAGTTGAACAGTTTGGGAAGGCTGACCGTAGAGCGTGAGAGTCGTGTAAACAAACTGGTGTTGTGTGGTGTGGGTGTGGTGCCCGAGTAGCGCGGGACTCGTGAAATCTCGTGTGAATCTGCCAAGACCACTTGGTAAGCCTAAATACTACTTGATGACCGATAGTGCATAGTACCGTGAGGGAATGGTGAAAAGTACCCCGGGAGGGGAGTGAAATAGTACCTGAAACCGTGTGCCTGTAAGCCGTCAGAGCCTTGTGGGGTGATGGCGTGCCTTTTGAAGAATGAGCCTGCGAGTTAGTGATACGTGGCGTGCTTAACCCGTGTGGGGTATGCGTAGCGAAAGCGAGTCTGAAAGATGGCGTTTGTCGCGTGTTCTAGACCCGAAGCGGGGTGATCTACCCATGGTCAGGTTGAAGCAGAGGTAAGACTGTGTGGAGGACCGAACCCACCAGGGTTGAAAACCTGGGGGATGAACTGTGGGTAGGGGTGAAAGGCCAATCAAACTCCGTGATAGCTGGTTCTCCCCGAAATGCATTTAGGTGCAGCGTCGCGTGGTCCCTGGTGGAGGTAGAGCTACTGGATGGCCGATGGGCCCTATGGGTTACTGACGTCAGCCAAACTCCGAATGCCATTAGGTGTAGCGCGGCAGTGAGACTGCGGGGGATAAGCTTCGTAGTCGAGAGGGAAACAGCCCAGATCATCAGCTAAGGCCCCTAAGCGTACGCTAAGTGGGAAAGGATGTGGAGTCGCGGTGACAACCAGGAGGTTGGCTTAGAAGCAGCCATCCTTGAAAGAGTGCGTAATAGCTCACTGGTCAAGTGGTTCTGCGCCGACAATGTAGCGGGGCTCAAGCGTACCGCCGAAGCTGTGGCAACAACACGCGTTGCTGGCACCAGGAACTGGATGTCGGTGTGTTGTTGGGTAGGGGAGCGTCCTGCACGAGGTGAAGCCTGGAGGGAACTTCTGGTGGATTGTGTGGGAGTGAGAATGCAGGCATGAGTAACGAATCTGCGGTGAGAATCCGCAGCGCCGATTGACTAAGGGTTCCAGGGCTAGGTTTATCCGCCCTGGGTTAGTCGGGTCCTAAGGCGAGGCCGACAGGCGTAGTCGATGGACAACCAGTTGATATTCTGGTACCGCGTTATGACCGCCCATGCTGAAGTCATTGTGCTAACCAATTTGCTCACGCCGCTTCCATGCCTTCGGGCGTGTTGGTGTGTGTGGGTCTTGGGGCCCCGGTGATGGTAGGCAAGCGTGTTAACAGGGGTGACGCAGACAGGTAGCTGCAGTGCGCCGATGGTTGTGCGTATTTAAGGTTGTGGCCCGTTCCTCAGGTAAATCCGGGGGGCATTGTGGGTGAGAACTGATGAGGGACACACGCGTGTGTGGACTTGTGGTGATCCTAAGCTGCCGAGAAAAGCCTCGACGTGAGGGCATAACGCGCCCGTACCCTAAACCGACTCAGGTGGTCAGGTAGAGTATACCGAGGCGTTCGAGTGAATCGTGGTTAAGGAACTCGGCAAAATTCCTCCGTAACTTCGGGATAAGGAGGACCCCGTGACTTCCCTCCGTCATGCGCGGTGGTGGGGTTGTGGGGTCGCAGAGAATAGGGAGAAGCGACTGTTTATCAAAAACACAGGTGCGTGCGAAGCCGTAAGGCGATGTATACGCACTGACGCCTGCCCGGTGCTGGAAGGTTAAGAGGAACCGTCAACAACCCCTTTGTGGTTGTGAAGCGGTGAATTTAAGCCCCAGTAAACGGCGGTGGTAACTATAACCATCCTAAGGTAGCGAAATTCCTTGTCGGGTAAGTTCCGACCTGCACGAATGGCGTAACGACTTCTCCGCTGTCTCAACCGCGAACTCGGTGAAATTGCAGTACGAGTAAAGATGCTCGTTTCGCGCAGAAGGACGGAAAGACCCCGGGACCTTTACTATAGCTTGGTATTGGTGTTCGCTTGGACTTGTGTAGGATAGGTGGGAGACTGTGAAGGCGCCGCGCCAGCGGTGGTGGAGTCGTCGTTGAAATACCATTCTGGTTCAAGCGGTCACCTCAACCTAGACCCGTGATCCGGGTTGGGGACAGTGCCTGGTGGGTAGTTTAACTGGGGCGGTTGCCTCCTAAAAAGTAACGGAGGCGCTCAAAGGTTCCCTCAGCCTGGTTGGTAATCAGGTGGCGAGTGCAAGTGTACAAGGGAGCTTGACTGTGAGACCGACGGGTCGAGCAGGTGCGAAAGCAGGAACTAGTGATCCGGCCATGGCACGTGGGTGCGTGGTCGCTCAACGGATAAAAGGTACCCCGGGGATAACAGGCTGATCTTGCCCAAGAGTCCATATCGACGGCATGGTTTGGCACCTCGATGTCGGCTCGTCGCATCCTGGGGCTGGAGTTGGTCCCAAGGGTTGGGCTGTTCGCCCATTAAAGCGGTACGCGAGCTGGGTTCAGAACGTCGTGAGACAGTTCGGTCCCTATCCTCTGTGCGCGCAGGAAACTTGAGAAGGGCCGTCCCTAGTACGAGAGGACCGGGATGGACGAACCTCTGGTGTGCCAGTTGTACCGCCAGGTGCATGGCTGGTTAGCTACGTTCGGAAGGGATAACCGCTGAAAGCATCTAAGCGGGAAGCCTGCTTCAAGATGAGGTTTCCACGCCCCCCCCGTGGGGTGAGAGGCCCCCGCCAGACTAGCGGGTCGATAGGCCAGAGGTGGAAGCACAGCAATGTGCTCGAGAGCCGACTGGTACTAATTGGCCAACACTAAACAACACCCAACACAACGGGCCCACAACAACAGCGAACAACGCCGCAACCACTATACAAACCACGATCAACCCACACCCACACACCAGTGGGACACGGAAGAACACACAATCTTGTGGTGGTCACAGCACCGGGGAAACGCCCAGCCTCCATTCCGAACCTGGAAGCTAAGCCCGGCAGCGCCAATGGTACTGCAACCGACAGGTTGTGGGAGAGTAGGACACCGCCACAACACACGTAAGACGGAGGGCCTCACCCAATCGGGTGAGGCCCTCCGTATTTTGTGCATCGCCGGCACTCTCTTTCCCGCTGCAGTTGCGATGGGCTTGGGCTGGTGTTGTTGGCGCTTCGTGAAGCGGGTATGTTACCCGCGGAAAGTGAGGTGCCTGGTATGGGAACTCGTCGTCGTTTTACGCCGGAGTATCGTCGTGATGTTGCGTGTCTGGTATTGGATACAGGGTCTACGATCGCGTCTGTGTCCCGTGATTTGGGGCTGGGTGAATCGGTGGTAGGCCGGTGGGTCACACTCGAGCGCGAGCGGCGCCAGGCCGTGCGTGAGGGCCGTCCTGACCCACGCGAGATGGAAGCTGAGATCACTGCCGTTGCGTCGGCGGGTGCGCGAGCTGGAGAAGGAGAATGAGCTTGTGGGAAAAGCCAGCGCCTTCTTCGCGTCTGGGCACCACAACACCAGCGCTTTGAACTGATGGACGTGCACAAGGGCTTCCTACTCGATCGCTGTGATGGCCAAGGTTGTAGGGGTCACGCCCGCAGGCTATGACGCGTGGAAAAACCGAGCGTCCCACAGGGGTGAGCCCGCGCTGGTGCGCAGGCGTTTGGATGAGGCGGCGGCCTGGGAACACGAGGTGTCCAGTGGCACCTATGGGGCTCCTCGCATCCGCCATGCTCTGACGCGCGCGGGCCTGGATGTGGGTATACTACATGCGGTCGCCGCGTCGATGCGCCACCAAGGCCTCACAGGCCTGAACACGCACCCGCGCCCAGCTAGGCGCGGCGGACGGGGACCTGTGGCCCATGAAGACCACTACGCCCACCAGAGGGACCAAGGCGCCCTGGACCGGGTGTGAATCACGGACTTCTTGCCTACCTGCGCTGCGCCCAAGGCTGGGTCTACCTGGCGGACGGGGACCTGCGGCCCATGAGGATCGCTGTGCCCGCCAGTGAGATCAAGGGGCCCTGGACCGGGTGTGAGTCACGGACTTCTTGCCTACCTGCGGTGCGCGCAAGGCTGGGTCTACCTGTGCGCCGTACGCGATGCGCACTCACGCCCAGTCCTGGGATACGCCACGGGCGAGCAGCAAAGCGCCGACCTGGTCATCACCGCACTCGACATGGCCGCCACCACCCCTGGCACCTTCCCCGCAGGGGTCGCGTTGCATGCTGATCGAGGAACACAGTTCACCTCCCAGAAACTGGCCGCCTACATGCGCGCCGTCCAAGGAACCATGTCGATGGGCCAGGCCGAAGTGTGCTGGGATAACACCATGACCGAATCCTTGTGAGCCACCCTGAAAACCGAGTACTACTACCGGCGTACCTTCACCACCCGCGACCACGTCTACACCGGGTCACCACCTGGATCGAAGACTTCTACAACCGCCGCCGCAACCACACCAGCCTCGGCGGCAAATCCCCATCGAATACGAACGACACCAAGCGGCCTGGACAACAGCCGCATAAACAAACCGTCAACAACTTGCGCACAGACCCAGCCTGTAGCCCGCTAGATAAGCAAGACCGCCGACCCAGCACCGAGCACTCATGCAACCACCGGCACCACTGTCGGGCCGGCACTGAGCATTCATGCAACCGCTGGCACCACTGTCGGTCCACAACACCGCATTTCAGCCATTTTTCACTCAACAGAGGTGTCACCGGTTTCAAAGACGGCACACAACCAACCAACAGAGGTGTCATTGGTTGCAGATCCCGCCTGCAGACTGCCAGATAGGCAAGACTGTCGGCCTGTCACCGAGCACTCATGCAACCGCCGGCACCACTGTCGGGCCGGCACTGAGCATTCATGCAACCACCGGCACCACTGTCGGTCCACAACACCGCATGTCAGCCATTTTTCACTCAACAGAGGTGTCACCGGTTTCAAAGACCGCACACAACCAACCAACAGAGGTGTCATTGGTTGCAGATCCCGCCTGCAGACCGCCAAAATGGCAAGATATCCGCATCCACACGAGCCTCGGCGGCAAATCCCCATCGAATACGAACTACACCAAGTGCCCTGGACAACAGCCGCATAAACAAACCGTCAACAACTTGCGCACAGGCCCACGATAATTCCCCGTGCGTAGGCTAGAGGAGCGCAGACAAGGTCCGTACCGGCTCGACGCCTCTAGCGTTAAGCTCATCGAGAGGAAGGCGGTAGACACCGTCGGCGATCACGAGCGCTAAGGACCTGTGTCTTAAACGATACGATTACGTGGTTGTGTTCTGCATGCTCCCGGACTATTATAGTTGATGTTTCAATAAGCCTCTGAAAGGACACATCATGTCTTCCATTGCAATCGTTCTTGGTTCCGTTCGCCCCGGCCGCGCCGGTGAGCAGGTTGTTCGCTGGATCGAGGAGCAGGCGCGTCAGCTTGAGAACGTCAAGACCATCTTCGTCGATCTGTGCGACTACGATCTTCCCCCGTTCGCCGAGGAAATGCCCCCGTCGATGAAGGCTCCCGAGCTGGCTGAGGCCGTTCGTCTGCGCGCCAACCTCGAGGCCAACGATGCTGTCGTGTTCGTGACCCCCGAGTACAACAACTCGATTCCTGGCGTCTTGAAGAACGCGATCGACTACGTTCCCCCGGCCTCCCTGAAGGACAAGGCCGTCGGCCTCGTCGGCTACTCCTGGCACGGCGGGGTTGCTGCTCTCGGCCACCTGCGTGAGATCGTTGCTACCCTTGGTGCGGCGATCCCCGAGCAGCAGGTGAGCATCAACCTCGGCTCGGACTTCCAGGACGGCACCTTCACCCCCTCCGAGGAGCTCAACGGCCAGCTTCGTGAGCTGCTCGCCTCTCTCGCCTGACAGGGGTTTCATCGGCACGTTGGTGCCCGCCCCGTGATGCGTGCCGAAAGGTGGCGTCTCTACATTGCGGTGCGGTACCCATGCCTCGTGCGACCGGTATCCCCGACTGAGCGGATGTCAAGGTTCATGGGTGTGGCCCGGCAGGAAACTGCCGGGCCACACCCATACCGATTAGTTGCGCGTCCCGCTTAGATCCACGAGGGCAGCCACATGTGAGAGCGCCAGAAGCTGTAGTCGACGACGTCCGCGCGCCACAGAGGCATGAAGTATGCGGCGCACGCGAGGATCAGAATCGTCAGGACTGCGGCGAGTGTCCAGCCCATCAGCTCGGTGCGTCGGGGGAGGGGGGCGGCAAGTGGGCACCCGTCGGCGCTTACCCAGCCCGCCACAAGCCCGATCATCCATGCCACGGCAAGCGCGACGAATGGTGCGAAGACGACGGTGTAGAACGTGAAGATCGTCCGATGCGCGTACGCGAGCCACGGTGCATACAGGGCGATGTATCCCAGCGCGATGACACCCGTGCGCCAATTAAAGTAACGAAGCGTTGTCCACAGGACGAGTGCGAGCGCGCCGATTCCGATCCACCATAGGAGTGGGTTGCCGAGGGCGACGATGTCCGTCACGCACTTTTCGGATGCACACCCTGTGATCTCCGCTCCGTTCGCCCAGTGGAAGGAGGTTGCGCGGTACTGTGCTAGCCAGGTGTAGGGGCTGGACTGGTAGGTGTGCGGGGTGCTCAAGTTGTTATGGAATGCCCACATCTCCTTGTGGTACAGCCATAGGTCTGCCAGTGATCCGGCAAAGCCGCGGATTCCGGAGCGGCCATGTCCGTGGGCGCTAGGGTGTGCGAACCATCCGAACCACGAAGCGATGTACGTGAGGATCGCAGTTGGAACCATAAGGGAGAAAGCCCACCAAATGTCCGCAAGAAGTGCTCCGCGGATGGGGGCGGGGTGTCCGGCTTTCCAGCGGCAAGTGACCTCGCGCAGCGCGACAAAGAGACCGAGGAAGGCGAGAGCGTAGATTCCGGACCACTTTACGGAACAGGCGAGGCCGGCGCAGAGGCCAGCGGCGAAAAGCCAGGGGCGATTCCCAGCGTTGGGGCCAATCGCATAGGGGCGGTGCTCACGCCGGGCGAAATACTCGCGGGCGTCGTCCCATCCGCGCCTGGGGGTGCCCAGGCCTTCCCACTCGGACAGCTTGGCCTCGAGCCTCGGCCGGGACACCTGCTGATCCTTCACGACGCACAGGAATGCTGCCAGTGCGAACATGGTGAGGAAGCCGTCCAGGATCGAGGTCCGGCTCATGACGATCGCCATGCCGTCGGTCGCCAGGAATAGGCCTGCGAGGAGCGTGAGCGCCGGTGTGTGGAAGAGGTTTTGGGCCAGGCGGCACAAGAGAATAACCGTGATGATGCCGCAGATAGCCGCAGCGATACGCCACCCCACGGGGTCCGCCTGTCCGAAGAGTTTCATGCCCAGGGCGATGAGCCACTTGCCTGTCGGTGGGTGGACAGGGTATCCGCCTACTGCCGACAGGCCGGATGTGTCGCCGCTGGCGAACGCGGTATCGACGTCCTTTGCCCATGTGCCCTCGTAGCCGAAGGTAAGGAGAGACCAGGCGTCCTTCACGTAGTAGGTCTCGTCGAAGATCAGTGTTCGGACGTTGTCGAGGCCGGGCAGTCGAATGGCTGCCGCGATGATCGTCGCGATCAGGGTCGCCACCCATCCGGCCGCAGGAGTGTTCAGGCGCCGTGTCCATCCGGCGGCGGGCGGGGGAGGCGAGGTCTTGGCACCTTCCTCGGCGGAGGTCACGGTCGCCGTCCCCTGCTCGAGGGTGTCCGTGGCCTCGTTGATCGTGTCGCAGTGTGCAGTCGCTGTATCCATCGCATCCGAGTCTAGCGGCCGTGTCGCACTGAAAGGGATGCGCCGCACGTTTGCTCGCAACCGAAGGGAGAATGTGCAGGGGGGCTCATCTTGAGAATTATTCTCTCCTCCACCTATAATTTTCGCGTACCCGAAAATATATTAGGAGTCATGATGTTTTCTTTGACTAGGCGCGGCTTAGCAGCTGCTTCGGGGCTGACCATGGCGATCGCCTCGCTGGCCGCCTGCTCTCCCTCTTCGTCGTCACACGGCCTCGCGGTCGTCGCCACGACGACTCAGATCTGCGACTACGTCACCCAGATTGCGGCTCGGTCGACCGATATCTCCCTCGACAAGACCGATGCCTCAGGGCAGAGCACACACGTGGGCGCCGCCCCTGAGGGGGCCGCCCTGACCATGAGCCTCACGTGCCTGCTCGCCCCCAACGCCTCCGCGCACGAGCATGAGATGACCCCCGCCCAGACCAAGGCGCTCTCAGAGGCCGACGTCATGGCTGTTTCCGGCGTCGACCTCGAACACTTCCTCGACGATGCTGTCGCCTCCTCGGGTTTCAAGGGGCGCATGGTCGTCACCTCGGGCGTCCTGACCGCCGCCGACATCGACAACCCGGGCACACCCGACCCTGAGGTGGCCTACACGATCGACCGCGGCGGAGAGCGCGTGAACGTCGCCCCGTGGCCCTTCCCGCCGGAAGAAGCGGACGAAGAACCCGAGTTCCGCTTCGATCCGCACGTGTGGACCTCGCCCAAGGGTGCCCACGTCCAGGTTGCCAACCTCGGAGCAGGCCTCGCCGCCGCGGTGCCGGACGCAGCCTCGTCGATCAACGCGGCCACGGCCTCGTACCTGGAGGACATCGACGCTCTCGATCAGTGGACCGCCGAGGCCATCGAGACCGTTCCTGCGGGCCAGCGCGTGCTCTTCACCTCTCACGACGCATTCGGCTATTTCTCTAAGGACTACGGCATTCGCTTCATCGGCGCGGCCCTGTCCGACTTCAATGAGCAGCAGGACGCTACCGCCGACCACATCGCCGAGGCCGTCGCCGCCGTCAAGGAGTCCGGTGCGGTCGCGCTCTTCGCCGAAAACTCCAACAACTCTAAGTCCATCGAGGCGATCGCCCGCGCGGCCGGCGTGACCCCCATCGTGGGTGAGGACGCCATGTACGGTGACTCGCTAGGCCCCGATGGGTCTGAGGGGGCGACTTACGTCGGCTCGATCGTCCACAACGTGCGCGCCGTGACACAGGCGTGGGGCGGCACCGTCCCGGACCTGCCCGAGCGCCTGAAGGATCAGTGATGGCGCGACTCGTCTCCTTCCGGGACGCGGCGTTGGGGTATGCACATACCCCGGCGTTGACCGGCCTGACCCTCGACGTGTTCGGGGGCCAGGCCCTCGCCCTTGTCGGACCCAACGGCGGCGGCAAGACCACCCTCATGCGCGGCATCGCCGGCGGCTGCTCCCTCCTGTCCGGCAGCGTCGAGGTCGAGGCCGAGCGCATCGGCCTCGTGCCCCAGAGCGCAGACCTGGACCTCACCTTCCCCGTCAGCGCCGCCGAGGTCGTCACCATGGGACTGGTCGCCGAGGTCGGCTGGGGTAGGCGCATCACCGCAGAAAAGCGCGCGCGGGTGGGTGCCGCCCTCGAGCGCGTCAACCTGTCAGACCGGGCTTCCCACCGCTTCGGGACGCTCAGCGGCGGACAGCGCCAGCGTGTCCTCGTCGCGCGTGCCCTCGTCGCGCGCCCCGATCTGGTCATGATGGACGAACCCTTTAACGGCCTCGACGCGCCCAGCCGAGACATCATCACGGGCCTCATCGCCGATCTGACGGCCGACGGCATCGGCGTCATCGTATCCACGCACGACCTGTCCCTCGCGCGCGACGTGTGCTCCCAGGCGTGCGTGCTCGCCTCCCGCCTCATCGCCCTGGGGCCCACTGGCGAGGCCCTGGCGCCCGACATCCTGGCGCGTGCCTACGGGGCGAGCGCCGACGAGGCGATTGCGGCCCTGTCATGATCGCCCCCTACCTGCTGCGCCCGATCATCGTCCTGGGCCTGCTGGCGCTCGCGGTGGGACCAGCCTCGACGCTCGTCAACCTGCGCCGCGCCGAGTTTAGCGCCGAAACCATGGTGCACGGCGTCTTCCCCGGCATCGTGGTGGGCATGGCCGTGGGCGGGCGCGACGCCATCATTCCCGGAGGAGCAGTGTGCGCGGCCCTCGTGGCGGCTGCCTTGACCGCAGCCTCTCGTAAGCCCCGCCACTCCGAGGCGACGACCGCCGTCCTGCTGACCGCCTTCTTTTCCCTCGGCATCGTGATCTCCCTGCGCATCGGGGACATGTCCGGTCAGCTCGAATCCCTCATGTTCGGACGGCTCTTGGATATCACCCCGTCGCGCATGGGCACGAGCGCCGTGGTGCTCGTGGTCGCCGCCGCCCTGCTCGCGCTCACCTGGCGCGCGCAGGTCGCCGTGGCCTTCGACCGCGAGGCTTCCCGCGTGAGCGGAATCCCGGTCACCTGGATTGACGTCGTGTTCAATGCGGCGCTCGGCGCGATCGTGGTCGCGGCCTCCACGGCGGTCGGCGTCCTCCTCGTCGTCGGATACCTCATCGTGCCCGGGGCTTTCGGGCGCCTTCTCGCCGCAGGGCCTCGGTCGATGGTGCTCCTTGCTGGCGCCTGCGCGCTTGTCGGTGGATGGGCCGGTTTCGGCGTCTCCCTCCTGCGCGCGCCGCGTCCGCTCTCCCCGCAGGCCTGCGTGGCCATGGGGGTCCTCGTCTGTTTCGCTGGTGCCTGCGTGCTCCGCGAGATCCGCGCCCGCCGCGCGCGTCCGAGGCCGGACGCGTGTGAAACAGCTCGTGAAACGAGCGCCGCTGGAGGAGGGGAGCAGCAGTGATCGCCAACCTCCTCCTGTATCCAGTGCTCCACGTGACGATCATCGGAGCCCTCGGCGGCCTCGTCGGAGCCTTTGCCTACCTGGACCGGCGCATCTTCTTCGCCGAATCAGTCACGCACGGGACCTTCCCGGGCGCGGTCCTCGGCGTCGTCATTGCCGCGGCCTTCGGCCTGGGGCACTCGGGCATGTCGGCCGCTCTGTACGTGGGGGCCTTCCTTGGGACCATCCCCCTCGTCGCCCTCATGCGCTGGCTCGCGAGGATCCCCGGCGTCTCCAGCCAGGGTGCCGCGGGTATCGTGCTGACCGCGGGATTTGCCTCCGGATACTTCTTAGCGACCTGGTTCAAGCCCCTGCCCCTTGCGGTCAATTCCTTCCTCACCGGTTCCGTCATGACGGTCTCTCCGGCGGACGTCGCCTGGGCGGGCGCTGTTCTCTTGGTCGCGCTCGTCGTCGTGGCGCTGGGTGGGCGTCACCTGATCGCCCACTGCTTCGACCCCGCCAACCCGGCGGCAGCCGCTCGGGCCGGGCGACACGAACTCATCATCCTCGGGCTCATCCTCGCGTCGGTGACCGTGGCAATCCCCGCGGTCGGCACGATCCTGTCCATCGCCCTCATCGCAGCTCCAGCGGCTGCCCTCGCGCCCCTCGTGCGCAGCTCGCGCGCCTTCCTCATCGCCTGCCCCCTCCTCGGTGCCCTCGTCGGCCTGGCTGGCTTGGCGATCGCCGTGCCCGCGCGGCTCAGCGCCGGCGGAACCATCGCACTCCTGTGCGCCGCATGCGTCCTGGTTTCGCGCCTTCCCCACTGGCTGGCGTGCTCGGGACGGACGCGCCGTGCGCGCGCAGGCGGCGAATGAGACGATACGGGCATGGAAGCAGCGACCGACACGACCAATGCCCCCGAGCCCGGCTCGACCTCGACGCCTCACGAGGGGTGCGCGACCGAAGACTACCGGCAGGCGGCGGGAACCATCCTGCTGGCAGCCACCCCGATCGGGGATGTGCGTGACGCGTCGCCCCGCGTCGTCGCCGCGCTCGAAGGGGCGGACATCGTCGCCGCCGAAGACACCCGCCGCGCGCTCGCCCTGGCCTCCCGCCTGGGCATCAAGCTGGGGGGTCGCCTCATCGCCCTGCACGACCACAACGAGGCCGAAAAAGCCGCGGGCATCGTCGAGGCCGCCAGGGGAGGGGCGCGCGTCGTCTTCGTCTCCGACGCGGGCATGCCCACGGTCTCCGACCCGGGCTTCCGACTGGCACGCGCCGCCATCGACGCGGGCGTTCCCCTGTCTGTGCTGCCCGGCCCCTCCGCGCCGCTCGTCGCCCTCGCCCTATCCGGCCTGCCCTCCGACCGCTTCGCCTTCGAGGGGTTCCTGCCGCGCAAGGACGGGGAGGCCACGCGCTACCTGCAGGACCTAGCTACCGACCCACACACGCTCATCTTCTTCGAGTCCCCCCGGCGCGCGGCCGCAACGCTGACGCGCATGGCCGAGGTCTTTGGTGCTGACCGGGCCGCCGCGCTGTGTCGCGAACTCACGAAGGACTACGAGGAGGTTCGCCGCGGCACGCTCGGTAAGCTCGCGGCGGGTGCCGACGACGTCCTCGGCGAGGTGACGATCGTTGTCGCCGGATACGCGCGAAGCGGACGCGCCGAAGACCATGTCGGTGCCGTCCTCGCGCTCGCGGCGGAAGGTATGCGCCTCAAGGACGCCGCAGCCGAGGTGGCCGCGGCGACGGGCGCGCGCAAGAACGACCTCTACAAGGCCGCACTCGCCGCGCGCTAAAGACGAGGCCGGGGCGCCTCAGACGATCTCGACGCGCTCCGACGTCATCCACTGACGGGCCGACGCGCCCAACTCAGCGGTTACGGGAGCCGTCAGCTTGCCCAGGACTCGGGTCTTGAAGTCCGCCCGTGCGGCGTCCACCGCGGTGCATGCGACGCAGTGCGACTCGGCGAGGCCCACGACGTCGACGTCCGTGATGCCGGCAGCGCGCAGGGCCTCCAGCAGCGTGGCCCCGTCCTCCGTCGTGCCCTCGAAACCCGAGTAGGCGGCCTCGTACTGGCCCTTCTTAATCGTCACGTCCGCGTTCACGTGGGCGAGCGCCGGGTGCAGCTCGGCCTCGGCCGTCCCCGCGACGCCGTGCGGCGGCCACGTATCCACGAAATCCGGCGTCTCGGAGAAGTGAGCGCCCGGATCGATGTGCCAATCCTGCGTGGTGACGATCAGCTGGTACTCGTCGCGGTGCGCGTCCACGTAGGCGGCCACGGCCTCGGCGATGGCGTTACCGCCCGTCACCGGCAGGGCACCCCCTTCGCAGAACGTGGGCTGAACGTCGACAATAATGAGTGCGCGGGCCATGAAACCTCCCTGATAAATCAGTATTTTCTCAAGCGTATCACCCGTGCCAGCGCCCGTGGTAGAGCTGTCTTGATACATCGGTCTGCGGCCAGTTCCCCGTTTGTGACTACCAGGCAGTATTGTTAGGGGCTATGAGTCGTATTCTGTCCGCCGTCGCATGGCCCTACGCCAACGGCCCCCGTCATATTGGCCACGTTGCGGGATTTGGTGTCCCCTCCGACGTTTTCTCCCGGTACATGCGAATGGCCGGACACGACGTCCTCATGGTGTCCGGCACCGATGAACACGGCACCCCCATCCTGGTGGCCGCCGACGGTGCGGGCGTGAGCGCCCGCGAACTCGCAGACCGCAACAACCGCCTCATCGTCGAGGACCTCGTGGCCTTGGGCCTGTCCTACGACCTCTTCACCCGCACGACCGCCGGCAACCACTACCGCGTCGTCCAGGACATGTTCGCCACCGTGCGCGACAACGGCTACATGATCGAGCAGGTCACGCGGGCCGCTATCTCCCCGTCCACCGGCCGCACCCTGCCCGACCGCTACATCGAGGGCACCTGCCCGATCTGTGGCGCCGAAGGAGCGCGCGGCGACCAGTGCGACAACTGCGGCAACCAGATGGACCCGACCGAGCTCATCAACCCGCACTCGCGCATCAACGGCGAAACCCCCAACTTCGTGGAGTCCACCCACTACTTCCTCGACCTGCCCGCCCTGGCCGAGGCCCTGTCCGCCTGGCTCGATGAGCGCGAGAAGTCCGGCACCTGGCGCCCCAACGTCATCAAGTTCTCCCAGAACTTCCTCGAGGACATCCGTCCCCGTGCGATGACGCGCGACATCGACTGGGGTATCCCGATCCCCGGCTGGGAGGACCAGCCCACCAAGCGCCTGTACGTGTGGTTCGACGCCGTCATCGGCTACCTGAGCGCCTCTATCGAGTGGGCGCGCCGCACCGGCGACCCCGAGGCGTGGCGCAAGTGGTGGAATGACCCGGGCGCCCTGTCCTACTACTTCATGGGCAAGGACAACATCGTTTTCCACTCCCAGATCTGGCCCGCCGAAATGCTCGGCTACAACGGCCAGGGAGCAAAGGGCGGCGCCCCCGGTGACCTGGGCGTCCTCAACCTGCCCACCGAGGTCGTCTCCTCCGAGTTCCTCACCATGGAGGGGAAGAAGTTCTCATCCTCGCACGGCATCGTCATCTACGTGCGCGACTTCCTGTCCCGCTACCAGGCTGACGCCCTGCGCTACTTCATCAGCGCGGCCGGCCCCGAGACCTCGGACTCCGACTTCACGTGGGCCGAGTTCGTGCGCCGCACCAACGGCGAGCTCGTCGCCGGGTGGGGCAACCTGGTCAACCGCACGGCCTCCATGATCGCCAAGAAGTTCGGTGAGATCCCCACCCCCGGTGAACTCGAGGACATCGACCGCGCCCTCCTGGACGCCGTCGAGGCCGGCTTCGCCACCGTCGGTAACCTGATTCGCCACCACCGACAGAAGGCGGCGCTATCCGAGGCCATGCGCCTGGTCGGCGAGGCCAACAAGTACGTGACCGACACCGAGCCCTTCAAGCTCAAGGCCCCCGAGCAGCGCGAGCGCCTCGCGACGGTCCTGTGGACCCTGGCCCAGGCGGTCGCGGACCTAAACCTCATGCTCTCCCCGTTCCTGCCCCACGCCGCCAACGACATCGACCGCGTCATGGGCGGCACCGGCGAGATCGCGCCCATGCCTCGTATCGAGGACGTTGAGGAGCTCGACCCGCAGGTCCTGCCCGCCGACTTCGAGGGCCGCGACGGTTACCCGATCATCACCGGCGACTACACGAAGGTGCCAACCTGGGAGCGCCACGCGATCACCGCGGGCACCCCGATCGCCAAGCCGACCCCGGTGTTCGTCAAGCTGGACGAGTCCATCGTCGAGGAAGAGCTTGCCCGCTACGCGGACGCTCGCCCCGACGACGTGACCGGCGCATGATCCGTGCTTTTCCCTTGATACGTCGGGCTTTGTCACAAATGTGACGAACGTTTGACAGCGCGCGGGTGGGATGAACGTGTCCCGCCCGCGCGCTCCTCTGTCCCGGGGTGTTACCGTGAGGTCATGGCCGAAGATTTTCTCGCGTCAGCCCTCGCCGCCGAGGCCTCGTCGCGCGCCCTGCAAGATCCCGACTATCCCCTCTTTCACGTGGCCCCTCCGGTGGGCCGCCTGAACGATCCCAACGGCCTCATCGAGGTCGGGGGCACCTTTCACGCATTCTTCCAGTACACGCCCGAGCATCCTCGCCGGCTCGTCTACTGGGGCCACGCTTCCTCCGCCGACCTGACACACTGGAACTACCATGCGCCCGCGATCCTGCCCGACACCCACCAGGACGCCAACGGCGCCTACTCGGGCACCGCGATCGAGGTCGGCGAGCGCGTTGAGCTGTGGTACACCGGCAACTACAAGGATGCGGAGACGGGGGAGAGGGAGGCCACCCAGTGCGTCGTCACCACGACAGACATGGAGCACTTTGACAAGCAGGTGCCCCCGGTCATCTCTCGCCAGCCTGAAGGCTACACGGCCCACTTCCGCGACCCGCAGGTCTGGCGCGACATGGACGGCTCCTACCGGATGCTGCTCGGTGTCCAGCGCGAGAACCTCACCGGCGCTGCCCTGCTCTACCGCTCGACCGACCTGCGCGCCTGGGAGTGCGAGGGGGAGATGACCTTCCCGGACGCCGGCGGCACCTTCGACGCCTTCGGCTACATGTGGGAATGCCCCAACCTCGTGCGCCTCGTCGATGAGGCAACGGGGGACGCCCACGACGTGCTCATCTTCTGCCCGCAGGGGGTCTCGCCGCAGCGCGAGGGCTTCGAGAACATCTTCCCGTGCGTGGCCATCGTCGGTCAGCTCGTGGGCACCGAGTTCCGTGGCGCCTCCGGCTCCTTCGAGGAGCTCGACCGAGGCACCGAGTTCTACGCGCCCCAGATCATGGCCCGCTCCGCCTCATCCTCCCCGGATGCTCCCACCATCCTCCTGGGCTGGGCCGGCAATGCCAGCGAGGACGACCAGCCCTCGATCGGCACCGGCGGCTGGGTACACTGCTTCACCGCCCCGCGCGCGCTGAGCCTGCGCAACGGCCGCGTTATCGCCCGCCCGTACCTGCCGGGTCTGGTGCTCGCGCCCGCAACCCTCGATGGCGAGCCCGGGGACGAGGCCGGGGCGAGCGTCGCCGAGCTAGCCGGGTCGCGCTCGTGGCGCCTCGCCTTCGATGCCTCCTACGAGGGAGCTCTGTCCGTGAATATTGGCGAGGAATCGGGCCTGGCGATCACTCTTGAAGAGGGTCGCCTTACCGTCGACCTGACCGGCACGCGCTACCCCCACGGCGGGCACCGCGTCGTTACCCTCGACCCGGGCGAGGCTGGGCGCGTCGAGATCCTCCACGACCGTTCCATCACCGAGATCTACCTGGGCGACGGCTCGCGCGTCTTCACCACGCGCAGCTTCCTGCTCGGCGAGGGGGCCGGAGTCACGCTCACGGGTGGCGCTTCCGTGACGAAGGTGAGCGCCGTGCGCGCCGACTGAGCGACCCGATAGCGAGGCCGTGGCTGCCCAGGCGACCACGGCCTCGTCGCATGTGTGCGGTCTCTCAGTCGCTGACCTGAGATTATGCCTCCCGCGCCTTGCGTCCGCGCCTCTTTCGCCCGTAGCATGTCAATCGATTGCTACACACCGCCCAGCGCGGCGTAACAATGGCGTTGCGCGTGGGGTTTTGAGAAAGGAATGTGGTCGGCAATGGATCACGCCAAGGTGGCAGGAGAGGTCGTCGAAGCAGTCGGCGGCGCATCCAACATCAGCGCAGCAGCACACTGCGCAACCCGTCTCCGCCTGGTGATCGCGGACGAGTCCAAGATCAACCAGCAGGCCCTCGATGACAATGAAGATCTGAAGGGCACATTCGCCGCCGGCGGCATGTTCCAGATCATCGTCGGTCCCGGCGATGTCGACCAGGTCTACGCCAACATGGTCGCGAACCATGGCGTACGTGAGGTCTCCAAGGACGAGGCCAAGGAAGAAGCCGAAAAGGGCGGAAACCTCTTCTCGCGCTTCATCAAGATGATTGCCGACATCTTCGTCCCGATCCTCCCGGCCCTTGTCGCCGGCGGTCTGATGATGGCCATCAACAACGTCATGACGGCCGAGGGCCTGTTCGGCGAGCAGCCCCTGACCGCCATGTACCCGGCGATCGCCGACTACGCGGCCCTGATCAACATGGTCTCCTCCGCGGCCTTCGCCTCGCTGCCGGTCCTCGTCGGCTTCTCCGCTGCGAAGCGTTTCGGCGGCAACGTCTACCTGGGTGCCGCGATCGGCGCGGCCATGGTTTCCTCCGACCTGCTCAATGCCTGGAATACGGGCGCGGCGCTCGCCGGTGAGGCACAGGTTAGTTACTGGCACATCTTCGGCATGGACGTCGCCAAGATCGGCTACCAGGCGCAGGTTATCCCGACCCTGGCCGTCACCTACGTCATGTGCCTCATTGAGAAGAGCCTGCACAAGGTCCTCAAGGGCACCGCGGACTTCCTGCTCACCCCGCTCATCACGATGCTGGTCACCGGCTTCCTGGCCTTCACGATCATCGGCCCCATCACCCGCGTGGCCGCCGAGTACCTGACCTGGGGCATCAACTGGACGTACACGACGCTCGGCGTTTTCGGCGGTCTGCTCTTCGGCCTCGTCTACAGCCCGGTCGTTGTGACCGGTCTGCACCAGTCCTTCCCGGCCATCGAAATCCCGCTGCTGCCCGTGAACGGTGGCGTCGGCGACTTCATCTTCCCCGTTGCCTCCATGGCGAACGTCGCGCAGGGCGCGGCCGCCCTCGCCGTCTTCGTGAAGACGAAGGACGCCAAGCTCAAGGGCCTTGCCGGTGCCGGTGGCGCGTCCGCCGTCTTCGGCATCACCGAGCCCGCGATCTTCGGCGTCAACCTGCGCCTGCGCTGGCCCTTCTTCTGCGCCATGGCCGCTGCTGCCATCGGCTCTGCGGGCGTCGCGCTGCTGAACGTGCGCGGTCAGGCGCTCGGGGCCGCCGGCTTCGTCGGTTTCGTGTCGATCATCCCCAAGTCGATCCCCGCATACATCGGCCTCGAACTGCTCGTCTTCGTCCTCTCCTTCGGCTTCACCTTCGCCTACGCCATGACGCGCGGCAAGGCCGACATGGATGGCCGTGCGCCCGCCGCCAAGGCTGCCGCTCCCGTGGCCGCCGCCGTGGCCGCCCCCGCTGCCGCGCCCGTGGCTGCTCCTGCCGCTGCCCCGGCTGCCGACCCGGCCACGTCCTTCAGCGACGAGGCGCTGGCTGACCTCTCGGTCGCCTCGCCTCTCGCGGGCACCGTGGTTCCGCTCGAGCAGGTCAAGGACGAGTCCTTCGCTCAGGGGATGCTCGGCCCCGGCATCGGCATCGAGCCCGCTGACGGCCTCGTCGTCGCGCCCTTTGACGGCACCGTGACCGTCGCCTTCCCGACCGGCCATGCCTACGGCCTCAAGTCCGCCTCCGGAGTCCAGGTCCTGATCCACGTCGGCATGGATACCGTCAAACTCGAAGGCAAGGGCTTCACACCCCGCGTCGCCAAGGGCGATGTCGTGCGCCGCGGCGACGTCCTTGCCGAGGTGGACCTCGACGTAATCCGCGAGGCCGGCTACGACACCATCACGCCCGTCGTCGTAACGAACAAGAAGAAGCTCGGCGCGATCACCCCGGTTGCGAGTGGTCAGATCCAGCGCGGAGACGCGCTGCTCGACGTGGCCCGCAAGGAGGCCTGAGCCTTCCGCGAGCCATTCCTGACCCAATGGGTGGGCGGCACCATCGCATGGCGGTGCCGCCCACCCTTTTGCTTCTCGTGGCTTGTTGCGCCGAGGTGGGGTGGGTTGCTTGGGGGTGTTGGGCTGGGTGATTGAGCCGTGGTGCGCCAGCGTTCGCGAACGCGTGAGTGGGTGATGTCGGGGCTGGTTGCTCGGGGGCGTTGGGGTGAGGTTGGGTTGCTGAGAGTGTGGTGCACCGGGGCGTTGGGTTGTGGCGGAGATGCCGGTGTTTGAGGGTCGTGGGGAGTCCAAGCCCATGGCCGTTGCGCCTGATTTCCTACCAATACCGCATGCGATGCACCTGCGTTAGTTGCAGGAAGTGACAGCAGAACGCCGGTATTTCGAGGTTTCTGTGGGTTTCGCGCGTGCGGCGAGCGAGAATTGCTTGCGAAATCTGTGGAGTCGCGGCTGCCAGTATTGATCGGTGGGGTGAGGCACCCCGTGGACATGAACGAACGCGTGAGCTGGGCCGTTGGGGTGGGGTGTTGGCCCGTTGATGCGCACCTGGGCCCTATAGGTGGAGCGTGGGCACCCCTGCCCACGCTCCACTCAACGGGTTAACGTGCGTATTGAGGGGCCCACGCTCCACTCAACGGGTTAACGTGCGAGAAGAGCAGCCGAAGTGTCCGTAGGCGCTCGCTTGCGGATAGGTTGCGAGCATACGGATAGGTTATGACGATGCGGATAGGTTAATAACCTATCCGCAAGCCGATAACCTATCCGCAAGCCGGTAACCTATCCGCGTGTGAACGGCTTGTTTGCGAACGTTCCTAGGGCCTCTCCGTCGGACACCGCCTGCCCGGTGCCTGCCTTAAGAGTTGCGAGCGAACGCGCCCAGGGGCTCCTTAGCGGGGCCGCAGGTTGCCCCGTTCCTCAATCCGTTGGCATCTTGTCGCAGGCCCCACGCGGTGTCAACGTCAATGCGGCGATGGCCGCGAACCCCATTGGCATCTTGTCGCAGCCCCCTCGCGGTGTCAACGTCTGACTCGGTCGCAGCCGGTATCTCGCGCTGCACGCCCTTACCGGGACACGAGGCATGCCCGCCGCAAACGATGTCGACCGGCTCCACCACACGCTGCACGCCCCTACAGCAACACGCCGCACGCCCTTGCAGGGATAGTGCTGTTGGCGCTCGCAGGAAGCCCCGCCGCAAGGTACTGCTACAGGGCCAGGGAACGCCCCGGAATCAGCATGCCCGGGAACTCCACCGTCTGAGCGGGTGCTGCCCCGGCCTCGTCGGAGGAGGAACGTGGAGCCTTGCCTTCGATCTGATCGAGGAGGATGGACACCGCGGCCTGGGCGATCTCTGCGATGGGCTGACGGATCGTCGCCAGGTGGGGGAGGGCGCGTCGCATCGTTTCCGTCCCGTCAAAGCCGATGATAGACAGATCAGTGGGGACCGATAGGCTGTGGGTGCGTGCCCACTCGAGGACCTCGGCGGCCGCCAGGTCGTCGGTCGCAAAAACGCCATCCACGGGAGAGGCTGCGCGCGCCTCATCCAGAGCGTTGCGCACCATCGCGAAGCGCTGCGGGGTCGGAGTGTCGAAGGGGACGGTGACGATGCGAGGGGTGAGCCCCGCTCGCTCGACCTCGGCACGGTAGCCTGCCTCGCGCAGGTTACGCGGGCCCGAACGGGACGTGAGCAGGAGAGGATGAGAGCACCCGCCCTCGATGAGAGCGCGAGTCGCCATCGCGCCCGCCTCCTCGTTCGCGCAGCGCACGTTCGGGACGGACGGACTCAGCTCGCGGTCGATCGTCACGAGCGGCATACGGATCGTGTCGTACTCGTCCAGGCCCTCGTTATGGGCACCTGAAATGATTCCGTCGACGCGGTTTCCCACGAGAAGCGACAGATACTCGCGCTCGCGGTCCGCGCGCCCCATGGAATTGCAGATGAGGATCCGGTACCCGGCCTCGGCCAGTGCGTTCTCGACCTCGACGGCCAGCTCGCCGAAGAACGGCAGGGAAACGGCGGGCACGATCAGGCCTACGGTCTGCGTGCGCTTGCCGTGCAGGGCGCGCGCCAGGGAATTGGGCCGATATCCGAGCGTCTGAATCGCGTCGGCCACGTTCTTCTTTGTCTTCTCCGACAGGTAGCCGCGGTTGTTGAGGACCCGAGATACCGTCGTCAGGCTCACTCCGGCAAGCTCGGCGACGTCGGCCAGCGTGGGTTCGCGGGAACTCATGCGCGTGCCCTTCCTTTCCTCGGTACTTCTCCAGTGTAGTTGGTGGGGCTCTCATGAGCTGCCCGTCACGTCGGCGAGGCTGGGACGCTATGTGTTTGACGCCCGTCAAACGGAAGATCGAACGGGACCTTTCGATGGTTTTCTGGCACATATTAAGGTGATGTATCCCATGTCACTGTCCGTGATACCGGATTATGCCTGGGTGTGTAACACCGATACGATGGGCCGTACGGGCACCTGTGTCTCACGATGGACATACCCGGATTTGAAAGGAACGACCATGATTTCCCGCACCGTTGCAATTGGTTCCTCCGTTGGCCTCCATGCGCGCCCCGCTTCCGTCCTCGCCGAGGCCGTCGAAGAGTCCGACGTTGAGGTGACGATCGCGTTTGACGGCGAGGAAGCCGACGCCGCGTCGCTCCTCGAGATCATGACCCTGGGAGCCAAGCACGGCGACGTTGTGACCCTGTCTACCGAGGATGATTCCGCGGGCGCGGTGCTCGACTCGCTCGTCGAGCTGCTCTCGCGTGACCTCGATCAGGAGTGAGCTAATGGCGACGCACGACGTCCTGCACGGCATCGGCGTCTCTGCCGGTACCGCCGCAGCCCCCGCCGCGATCGTTCAGCCTGCCCCCGGCGTCGACACGACCGAGCCGGGCAGCGTCGATGCTGCCGCCGACGGCACGCGTGTCCGGGAGGCGCTTGCAGCTGTCTCTGCTCGTCTGAGTGAGCGAGCAGCGAATGCGCCGGAGGAGACGAAGGCGATCCTCAAGGCCACTGCACAGCTCGCGGGAGACCGCGGCCTGGCAAAGGCGGTCGATAAGAAGCTCAAGAAGGGCCTCGGTGTGACCCAGGCCGTCCATGACGCCGTAGAGGACTACGCGCAGATGCTGCGTGGCCTGGGTGGCTACATGGCTGAGCGCGCGACCGACCTCTACGACGTGCGCGATCGTGCGATCTGCGAGCTTCGTGGCCTGCCCGAGCCGGGCGTCCCGGCTTTCGACGGCCCCGTCGTCCTCGTGGCCCGGGACCTGGCGCCCGCCGAGACCGCGACCCTGAATCCTGAGACCGTTCTCGGCATCATTACCGAGGTTGGCGGCCCTACGTCGCATACGGCGATCCTGGCTGCACAGCTGGGCATCCCCGCGATCGTCAAGGCCGAGGGCATCATGGAGGTCGAGGAAGGCACGATGCTGGCCCTCGATGGGGGCGTCGGCGAGGTCATCGTCGCCCCCACCGATTCCGAGGTGGAGCTGCTCAAGGAGCGCTCGCGTCGCCGTGCGCTTGCCCTGGCCGGCTCGACCGGCGAGGGCGCGACCTACGACGGCTACCGCGTCAAGCTCCTGGCCAACATCGGCACGGTCGACGACGCTCTCAAGTCCTCGAAGGTCGACCTGAGGGGGTCGGGCCTGTTCCGCACGGAGTTCCTGTTCCTGGAGCGCTCGGAAGCCCCGACGCTGGAGGAGCAGATCGACACGTACACGAAGGTCCTGCAGGCCTTCGGATCGCGCCGCGTGGTCGTGCGTACGCTCGACGCCGGTGCTGATAAGCCGCTGAGCTTCGCGGACCTGGGTGCCGAGGAGAACCCCGCCCTGGGCGTGCGCGGCCTGCGCCTGTGCCAGGTGCGCGAGGACCTCATCGACACGCAGCTGCAGGCCCTCGCCGCCGCCCACAAGGCGACGGGTGCGGACCTGTGGGTCATGGCCCCCATGGTCGCGACCGCAGACGAAGCCAAGTGGTTCGCCGATAAGGCGCGCGGCTACGGCCTGCCCAAGGTCGGCATCATGATCGAGGTGCCCGCGGCCGCCCTGCGAGCCGAGCAGCTCCTGTCGATCGTGGACTTCGCGTCCATCGGTACCAACGACCTGACGCAGTACACGATGGCTGCCGACCGTCTGGACGGCAACCTGGCACCCCTCCTGGATCCGTGGCAGCCCGCGGTCCTGGAGATGATCCGCCACGCCTGCAACGGTGGTCGTGCGACGGGCAAGCCTATCGGCGTGTGCGGCGAGGCCGGCGGCGATCCGCTGCTTGCCCTGGTCCTCACCGGCCTGGGTGTGGCATCCCTGTCGATGGCCCCCTCGAAGGTCAACGCCGTGCGCGCCGCCCTGCGTATGCACGACCTGGCGACCTGCCAGCAGATGGCCGCGTTTGCCGTGGATGCGCCCAACGCGAAGGAAGGTCGCGACAACGTCTTGAAGCTGGTGGCTCCGGCGATGCTGGATCTGCTCTGATTTGACGTGTCTGACACACGACAGGGGCCCGGGAAGCAACTGCTTCCCGGGCCCGCTGTCGTGTGGCCCGGTGCCTCGTCAGGCGCGGCGCGCGGATTCGGCGGGGTTTGATGCCGACGAGACGGTTCCCGCCTTCGTCTTCTTGTTGGAATGTCCGGAGAAGAGGGCAGTAACAATCAGGATGACGCCGAGGCCGGCGACGGCGCTGATCCCGAGGATTGGAAGGCTGAAGCTCGTGATGTACGTTTCGGCGATGAGCAATACCCCCACCATGCACACCAGGATGGCCCAGATGAAAGAGCCGACCCTCACGCCTCTGCTGGGTGCCTCCGGGAGGGGATGCGTCGAGCCGTAGCTGTTCTGGGCGCTCCACGTCTGAGTTCCTGGCGTTGCACCGACTGGGCCGGTGCCTGCAGCCGGGGAGTCGCCCGAGGAAGAAGAGGAGTAAGTTCCCGCTCCGGCCTCGTTCCCCTGCGGAGCCTGCTCGCCCGTGAAAGCCGGGTCGAAAGCGGTGGCGCCACCCGGCCTTAGCGAACCCACAGGAGAGCCGGCCTGCGCCTGTGTGCTTTCAGCGCCCGGTGCAGCCGTCGGGCTCGCAGCGTCAGCGTCTGAGCGAAAAGGATCGACAGGCATCTGCGCGGTTGGCGCCTCGCGGAAGAGCGCGAGGGGATCCGAGGAGGACTCGGGAGAGGATGTCGGCATCTCGACCGTTGCATCCAGGTTTGGAGTGGTCGGCAGCGCCGTCGTCTCTTCGACGCTGGGCATCTGGGTGGTCTTATCGTCGTTTGAGGGCGTCATGGTCGTGTTCCTTCCTCAGTTACCCGACTGGGAGCTGGTGGGGGTGTCGGTCGGCGTCTCGGAGGGGGTGGGCGACGGGGTTGCATCCGGCGCGGACGTCCACTTTCGAGCGGCGTCGGGCGATTGAACGATCGTCAGTGTGTCCATCCTCGCCGTATCGGCGATGAGTACCGTGAGGCCACCAAGGTTGGGCTTGCCCCAGGAAGGGGACGACACGGTCTTACCGGAGCAGTTGTCCAGGTCAGCCGCCCAACCGTCGTCGTCCATGTTGGTGGACAGGGTGTCGATACTGGACTGGCACACGATCTGTATTGGCTGTCCCTCGGATACCTGAATGGTGAGTCGCTTCCACGCCCGCCAGTCGACCGTGATCGTCTTGGTCGTGCCGACGGGAGCGCCGGTCAGGTCGAGGACGGTCGTGGCCGTCGGATCGGTACCGCTGACGGTATCAACCGTCCAGTCGAGCGTATTCGCGGAACCGGTGTTGGTATTGAAGTTTACGTTGGCTGGGTTGCCTCCTTGAGAGCCAATGATGGCTGTTGGGAGCGCGAAGACGAAGCCGATGACGGACAGGGTGGTAAGCCAGCCGGCGCGTCGGTCACGCAGGGCGGCGATTGCCAGGGAGAGGCCGACGACGATGAGGCACACTCCGCCGCCGATCGCGATGATTCGGGCGATCGTGAGGTCTAGTGTCTCGGCGGAGATGTAGGGAATCGTCACGCCCTCGCCGACAGCGTACAAACCGGTGAACACGGCTGCGAAGACGAGCACGACAATGCCCGTAATCGCGAGGTTCGCGCGAGCAGACACGGCGCGTGGGCTGTGCGTCGGCAGCGCGGGTGCGGTCCATTGACGAGGTCGGGGCGAATTCGCTGCGGACGTCCAGCCTGCGCTGGTCTGGGAGGGATGGGCGGTCGGTGGAGGTGTCCAGCCGGGGTGATGCTGTGACGCTCGCGCCGCATCCGGTGAACCCGACGGGCTGTTCGCTGCGGGTGTGCCGGCAGGGCCTGCGGGCGCACCGGTGGAGGAGGCCCCCGGGGATGACTGCGTGTTGTTGTGCGGGTGCATCGTGTTCTCCGATCTCTTAGCGGCCGGAGCGCTCTGATCAAAAGGGGCGGACGCTCCCATCGCCGACGTCTTGTTCTGAGGAGTGTGGTTCTGGGGCGCACCGTACGGGGGCGCGCCGTGCTGGGTCGTGTGGTTCTGGGGCATGCCGTATTGGGGCATGCCGTACTGAGGAGCGCCATGCTGCGGGGTACCGTACGGGGGAGCGCCGTGTCGATGCGGGCCGCTCTGAGAAGCGGAGCGCACAACGCTCACGATGACCACGACGATGGCTGTCATGGCAGCAGCCAACGCGAGCAGCTGGAACCAGCCGAAGCCCACGCCGTTGACAATTCCGATCGACGACAGTGCCGATGACAGACCGGCGAGAACCATGAACACGCCACCGATAACTGCGACGTCGAATCGTCCCTCTAGCGTTTCTTCGGCATGAATGCGACCGTCGGCGGCCTCGGGTAGGAGAAGCCAGGCAAGACCGTAGGCGATCGCAACTACGGGCATACACAGCGTTGCAACCACCATGACGACGCGCACGAGGGTCAGATCCCACCCCTGGCGTGCCGAAAGGCCCGAGCATACGCCGGCGATCGTGCGATTCTGAGCGCGGTACCAGCCCGAGCCTCGAATCGCGTCAAAGAAACCTTGGCGGGGTGGGCGCTGGTACTGGGCGTTGGGGTCTGATGTGCCATTGGGCCAACTCATGGTCCACTTCCTCTCGATGGGATCCACGAGACGCGGATCGATACCACTACTCAACCAAAGTGACGGGTCCCCCCGAAAGTAGGGGACCCCCTGAACTGCCCCTGATTGTTCTGGGGGTACCCCGGAGAATGCCCCGACACATGCCACAATGGGATTGTGAGCAGACCCGAACAATCCCCGCACCCGGGTTGGACGCCGCCCATTCCGGCCCCGCCGGCCAGGCCTCCGCTCGTGCGTGCGACAGTCGCGAGCCCGGACATGCAGGCCCCCTGGATGGGCGGCGTGTGCTCCGGTCTCGCCGTGCACCTGGGAGTGTCGGTCGCGCTCGTGCGCATCGTCGTCGTCTGCCTGAGCGTCGTCGGCATCGGTATCGGTGTCTACCTGTGGCTGTGGGTGAGCGTCCCCGAAGACAATCCCGAGCGAACCGACAACGGGACACTCAGCCCCGGCCTCGTCCGACTGCGCGAGGAACGCGCCAGCCAGGTGTCACGCAACCGCATGATTGTTGTCGGCGTCGCCCTGCTCGGTGGCGCGATCGCAGGCACCATCTTGAACGCGACGAGCACATTGGACTGGCGCGACATGGGTGCCATCGTGTCGATCGTTGCGGGTATCTCCCTCGTGTGGAGCCAAAGTCGCAACGTACGAAGCTGGCGGTCCTGGCGCTTTGTCGGTTCCGTTGTGGGCGGTATCGCGCTGCTGAGCCTCGGCGTCGTCATGGAGGCGTCGCGCGACAATCCACCCGTCGTCCTGCTGCGCGGAGGCCTCATAGGAGTCGCCATCGTCGCGGGTGTCCTCTTCGCCTTCGGCCCCTTGTGGGTGCGCACCACGAAGGACCTGTCCGAGGCCCAAGCCCAGCGTGTGCGCGAAGCCGAGAGGGCAGACATCGCCGCTCACCTGCACGATTCCGTGCTCCAGGCCCTCACCCTCATCCGTGCCTCCGCCGAAGACCCCGCCCGCGTGCGCGCCATCGCCCTCACCGAGGAGCGCGAACTGCGCGCGTGGCTCTACACGGGCCACTCGCAGGCCGCCGACTCGCTCGAATCCGCCGTCACCGAAGGCGTCGTCGGCGTCGAGAGCCGCTACGGCGTGCCCATCAGCGTCGTCGTCGTTGGCGACATGCGCCCCGGGCCCGGCGAGCTCGCGATGGTCGCCGCCCTGTCCGAGGCCTGCCAAAACGCCGTGCGCCACGGCGCCCCGCCCGTCTCCGTCTACGTCGAGGTGCGTGCCCGCGTCGTCGAGGCCTACATCAAGGACAACGGCCCGGGCCTCGACCCCGCGGACATCGCGCCCGACCGCCACGGCGTACGCGACTCCATCGTCGGACGCATGCGCCGAGCCGGAGGAAGTGCCACGATCAGGCGTCTCGCGGTTGGAACCGAAATCGCTCTGAGCGTGCCGCGCTCCGATATCCTGGAAGAAACAGCGCCCAACTGGAGGACACAGTGACCATTCGCATCCTCGTCATCGACGACCACCCCATGGTTCGCGCAGGCGTGCGCGCCGAGCTCGAAAACTCAGGGGCCGACCTTGAGGTCGTCGGAGACGCCTCCGACGTTGAGGGCGCCATCGCAGCGTGCCGCGCGCTCACCCCGGACGTCGCCCTCCTCGACGTGCACCTGCCCGGCGGAAACGGCGGAGGTGGCGCTGAGGTCGCCAGCACCTGCCGTGATATTGAGGGACTGCATTTCCTGGCCCTGTCCGTCTCGGACGCCGCCGAGGACGTCGTCCAGGTCATCCGAGCGGGCGCACGCGGATACGTCACGAAGTCGATTGCCACCCCCGACCTCGTCGAGGCTATCGGCCGCGTCGCCGCCGGTGACGCCGCCTTTAGCCCGCGCCTGGCCGGCTTCGTACTCGACGCCTTCGGGACCGGCGAAGTCTCCGCGACCGACACCGAGCTGGACCTGCTGTCCGCGCGCGAACAGGAGGTCATGCGCCTCATCGCACGCGGCTACACCTACAAGGAAGTCGCCCACGACCTGTTCATTTCCATCAAGACCGTCGAGACCCACGTGAGTGCGGTCCTGCGCAAGCTCCAGCTCTCCAACCGCAATGAGCTGACCCGCTGGGCGATGCAGCGACACATCGTGTGAAGTCGGACCCCTTTCGTGCGCCCTGCTCCTGGCGTTCGGCTCGCGCGTGCCTACAATGGAATTCCGAGAGCGTGACAGCGCCTGACCGCCCCCGCACGGACGGCCCCTTTATTTCCGCGACCTCGGAGGATGCATGCACCGCATCGGTTTTGATAGTGATCAGTACGTCGAGATGCAGTCTCGACACATTGCCCAACGACGCAGCGAGTTTGGCGGCAAGCTGTATCTGGAGTTCGGCGGCAAACTGATCGACGACATGCACGCGTCGCGCGTTCTTCCCGGTTTTACGCCCGACAACAAGGTGCGTATGCTGCGCGAGCTGGCCGACGAAGTCGAGATCATCGTCGCCGTCAACGCCAAGGATTTCGCGCGACGCAAGGTGCGCGCCGACATGGGCACCACCTACGACGACGAGGTCCTGCGCCAGATCGATGAGCTGCGCGAGCGCGGCCTGTACGTCGGCTCCGTCGTCATCACCCAGTGGACGGACGACAACAAGGCGGCCGCCGACGTCAAGGAACGTTTCGAGAAGCTCGGCATCCGCGTCTACCGCCACTTCCCGATCCCCGGCTACCCCTCGGACGTCGATCGCATCGTCTCGGACGAGGGCTACGGCGCCAACGAGTACGTGGAGACCAGCCGCAACCTCGTCGTCGTGACGGCTCCCGGCCCGGGCTCCGGCAAGATGGCGACGTGCCTGTCGCAGCTGTACCACGACCACAAGCGTGGGATCGAGTCGGGGTACGCGAAGTGGGAGACCTTCCCGATCTGGAACATTGCGCTGGATCACCCGGTCAACATCGCCTACGAGGCGGCCACCGCCGACCTCGACGACGTCAACATGATTGATCCCTTCCACCTCGAGGCGTACGGGATCAAGACGGTCAACTACAACCGCGACGTCGAAATCTTCCCGGTCCTGAACCGCCTCTTCGAGAAGATTCTCGGATCCTCCCCGTACAAGAGCCCAACCGACATGGGCGTCAACATGGCGGGCCACTGCATCGTCGACGACGAGGCCTGCAGGGAGGCCTCGCGCCAGGAGATCATCCGCCGCTACTACAAGGCCCTGGTCACCGAGAAGAAGGAGATGAGCGAGCCCGTGCAGTCGGCGCGCATCTCCCTGCTGATGAGCCGCGTGGGTGTGGGTCGCATGGACCGTCCGGTCGTGCGTCCGGCCCTCGAGCTGGCCGAGGCCACGGGCGAGCCGGCCGCCGCGATAGAACTGCCCGACGGACGCATCGTCACGGGTAAGACATCGGAGCTGCTGGGCTGCTCCTCGGCGATGCTCCTCAACGCCCTGAAGCTGCTCGCGGGCCTGCCGGACGAGGTCCAGCTCCTGGCTCCGCAGTCGATCGAGCCGATCCAGCGTCTCAAGACCCACGACCTGGGGTCGCGCAACCCGCGCCTGCACACCGACGAGGTCCTCATCGCGCTCGCGGTCAGCGCCAACGGCGACGACAACGCGCGCCGTGCGCTGGACAAGCTGAGCTCGCTGCGCGGCTGCGACGTGCACGAGTCGGTCATCCTGGGCCCCGTGGACGAGGGCATCTTCCGGTCCCTGGGCATCCAGGTGACGACGGAGCCGGTGTACGCCACGAAGTCGCTGTACCGCAAGAAGTAATCTCTTCGACGAGGCCGGGGTGTCCTTCGCGTTCCATCGCGGGGAGGCCCCGGCCTCGTCGTGTGCGCCCTTTCGTGGTTGGCGCCACCCGGGACGGGGGTCGCAGGTGTGGGTGGGGCGGTTTACCCTTGGAGACGATGAGTGACTCGACTTCTTTGCCCGACCTTGGTTTCCTGATCGGCCCCGACGGGGGTTTCCAGGACGACTACGTGCCACCGGAGGTGCCCGCCTTTGATGTGGAGGACGCCCTGGGTGCCGACACGTGGCCGGATATCGCGGTACCCGGCGGAGCGTCGGGTGCTCCGTCGGCGTGGGAGCCTCCCGCACCCTCGGGCGGCTTGTCGTCCGGCTGGGAGCGGGCATCTCGCCCGGTCGTGGATCCCGAGTCGCTCACGCGTGGCCTTAACGATCGTCAGCGCGAGGCGGTGACGCACGCGGGTTCGCCCCTGCTCATCCTGGCGGGCGCAGGCTCCGGCAAGACGCGCGTGCTCACGCACCGCATCGCCTACCTGCTGGCCACGGGCCGCGCACGGGCGGGCGAGATTCTGGCGATCACCTTCACGAACAAGGCGGCGGCCGAGATGCGCGAGCGAGCGGGTGCCCTCGTGGGCGACGATGCGCGCCGCATGTGGGTGTCGACCTTCCACTCGGCGTGCGTGCGCCTGCTGCGCTACGAGCATGAGGCGGCGGGGCTGTCCTCGTCCTTCACGATCTACGACGCCCAGGACTCCCAGCGCCTCATCCAGATGGTCCTCAAGGCCATGGACGTCGACATCAAGCGCTTCACCCCGAAGATGGTGGCGGCGCGCATTTCGGACGCGAAGAACGAGCTTATCGGCCCGAAGCGTTACGCCGAGACGGCTGGCAAAGACCCCGTCTCTCGCATCGTCGCCGACGCCTACGTCGAGTACGACAAGCGCATGCGCGCCTCGAACGCGCTGGACTTCGACGACCTCATCATGCGCACCGTCGATCTGCTGCGTGAGAACCCGCTGATTGCCGAGCACTATCACCGCCGCTTCCGCCACATCCTCGTGGACGAGTACCAGGACACCAACCACGCCCAGTATGTGCTTGTACGTGCCCTCGTGGGGGACGGCAAGGACGGCGTGCAACCCGCCGAGCTGACCGTCGTGGGCGACTCCGACCAGTCGATCTACGCCTTCCGTGGCGCCACGATCCGTAACATCGAGGAGTTCGAGCGCGACTTCACGGGCGCGCGCACTATCCTGCTTGAGCAGAACTATCGCTCGACGCAGAACATCCTGTCGGCCGCGAACGCTGTCATCGCCCGCAACACGGGGCGCCGCGCGAAGAACCTGTGGACGGCCTCGGGCGATGGTGCGCTCATTACGTTGGACGCCGCCGATTCCGAGCACGACGAGGCTCGCTTCGTCGTCGGTGAGATCGACCGCCTCGCTGATACGGGCGTTGAGTGGGGCGATATCGCGGTCTTCTATCGCACGAACGCCCAGTCCCGCGCACTCGAGGAACTCCTCGTGCGCCAGGGCATCCCGTACCGCGTCGTCGGCGGTACGCGCTTCTACGAGCGCCGCGAAATCAAGGACGCGCTGGCGTACCTGCAGGTCATCTCCAACCCCGATGATACGGTTGCGGCTCGCCGCGTCCTCAACGTTCCTAAGCGAGGCATCGGTGCCAAGGCCGAGGAGGCCATCGCGGCGCACGCCGCCCATTACGGCATCTCCTTTGGTGCCGCCCTGCGCCACCTGTGGCTGCGCGCAGGAAGCCCCGCCGGTGAGGGGGAGGGCATCGACGTCGATACGCTCGCTCGTTGCACGGACGAGGCTTCCGTTGAGTCCTCTGCCCGGGTTTCCTCGGATGAAACAGCGGGGGAGGACACGGTTGTGAGCGACGCTGCTGCTCAGAGTGCTCCTGCCCCGGCCTCGTCCGCGGTATCGACCGAGAACGCTCCCGAGGTCCTGGGTATCACCCCGCGCGCCGCGAAGTCGGCGGCCTCCTTCTGGGGGCTCATCGAAACTCTGCGCGCCGCGGAGGCGCGCGGCGCATCGCAGGCCGACATCCTTGAAGAGGTCCTGGACCGGACCGGCTACCTCGCGGAGCTGCGCCGCAGCGAAGACCCGCAGGATGCTTCGCGCGTGGAAAACCTCGCGGAACTGCACTCGGTCGCCGGAGCCTTCGCGGCCGACGCTCCCGGCGGAACTCTCGCGGACTTCCTCGAGCGCGTCGCTCTCGTGGCGGACTCGGACCAGGTGCCCGCAGAGGGGGAGCGCGGTGGGCAGGTCACCCTCATGACCGTACACACCGCGAAGGGCCTGGAATTCCCGTCCGTGTTCGTCACCGGAATGGAAGACGGCACCTTCCCGCATCAGCGCAGCCTGGGGGACGAGAGTGAGTTGGAGGAGGAACGTCGCCTGGCGTACGTGGCTATCACACGTGCGCGCGAACGCCTCTACCTGACGCGTGCCGCCGTCCGCAGCGCGTGGGGAACGCCCCAGGAGATGCCGCCCTCGCGATTCATTGATGACATTCCCGCTGAGCTTCTCGACGTGCGCCGTGCGGCCACGTCGGGGGAGCGCATGCGCGCCTCCTATGGCTCCGGATCGTACGCTTCGGGATCCTACGGGCGCTCTCGTCGCTCCGATGGGCGCGACCCGTGGGGCGATACCGACACGGGTGCCTTCGGGTCCGGCCGTGGTGGTGCCTCCGCACAGACTGCAGGCATTCGCAAGGTCACCCGCATGGGTGTCGCACCTGCCGCCAAGCCCGCCGACGACAAGGCGCTGCTGTCCCTCAAGGTCGGCGACCGCATCAAGCACGCCACCCTGGGTGCAGGCACCGTCACCGGCATCGAAGGCGAGGGGCCGCGCACCGTGGCCCGAATCCGTTTCGGCCTGGGCGAGAAGCGCCTGCTTGTGCGCATGGCACCGATGGAGAAGATTTCCTAGCTTTTCCCGCTGGTTTTTCGGCGTCGCGTGGCTTGTGCCGCGCCTCATATCCGGGGATCGTGTTGCTTGTCTTGTCGCGCCGGGCTGCTGGTTGTGCCGGTAGGAGATGGCTCGCTCGTACGTCATGATGCGGGAGTGCGACAACGGGACCGCTGGTTGTGCTGGTAGGCGGTGTCCCGACCGCGACGGCGAGCGCGTGGGGCGCGTCGTTGTGCTGCTGGTTGTGTCGGTGGGCGGTGTCCTGCCCGCGAGATCGCCACGCGCGACCTTCGCCCCGATTGGTCGATCACGAGGCCTGCCCTGCCATCGCTCGCCGGAACCTGTGCCGTACCGCTGTGTCTCGCGTGTTGCTGCGCGTCCCTGCCGCCGTCCGCCGGCACCAAGGCCACTCCGCGTAGGCCACGCGGCACCCCCCACGCCGGTGGCGTCCGCTGCGCATGCGGATAGGTTGTCGGCGTGAGATCGGCGTGTTCGAGTCGAGGGGGTACCCGCCGCGCACGCGGATAGGTTGTCGGCTCATGGATAGGTTATGAGGGTGCGGATAGGTTATTAACCTATCCGCGTGGCGATAACCTATCCATATCGCCATAGCCTATCCGCATCTTTGGAACCCATTCACGAAAACGACAATGAGGCATCGAGGTGGCCTTCTCTCAGGTGGCAGTGGGGGCTTTTACCCGACACGAAGCCATCTGAGGGGCGTGTGACCCTGGTGTCGTGCAATTCTCCCTCGGTCGTTGCCGGTGCGCCGGTGCCAACGGGCGTGTGACCCTGGTGTCGTGCAGTTCCCCCTCGGTCCGGGCCGGTACGTCGCCACCGACGCGCGTGGTTGACCCTCGTGTCGTGAAAATCCCCGGCGGCCGTCCGCGCGCCTTTGCCGGGGGTCCCGTATGCGCCGCCCCTCGGGTCGTTCCTCCGCGTTGGAGTCTGTTCGGTCGCTCGAGCTTCGGCAGGAGCGTGATCACCGTACCCCCGGCAACGCAAAGCATTGACAAAGGGAAAGGCCCGTCCGGTCAAGGCTGTGACAAGCCTTGATAATGGGAGGAAATGGCGCGTTTGTGCCGGTCGCACGTTAGAATTATTGCGCTGACCACACCACGTTCAACGGAGGGAATAAGGTGGATCTCTACGAGTACCAGGCCCGGCAGATGTTTAAGGAGCACGGCGTGCCCGTGCTCGACTACCGCCTGGCGTCAACCCCCGAAGAGGCGCGCGAGGGTGCGCGCGAACTCCTGGAGGACGGTGCCTCGCTCCTGGTCGTCAAGGCGCAGGTCAAGACCGGGGGCCGCGGCAAGGCCGGCGGCGTCAAGCTCGCTCACACAGCCGACGAGGCCTACGAGAAGGCTGAGGCGATCCTCGGCCTCGACATCAAGGGCCACATCGTCAAGAAGGTCATGATCGCATCCGGCGCGGACATCGCCGCCGAATACTACTTCTCGATCCTGCTGGACCGCTCGAACCGCCGCCACCTGGCGATGTGCTCGCGCGAGGGCGGCATGGACATCGAAACCCTCGCGAAGGAACGCCCCGAGGCACTGGCCCGCGTCCCCCTCGACCCCGCCGTCGGCATCGACGCCCAGGTCGCCCGCCACATCGCGAAGCAGGCGGGCTTCGACGAGGAAACGGCCGAGGCCATCGCGCCCGTCCTCGAGACCCTGTGGACGGTGTACCGCGAGGAGGACGCGACCCTTGTCGAGGTCAACCCGCTGGTCTCCAGCCCCGACGGCTCCGTGTGGGCCGTGGACGGCAAGGTCACCCTTGACGACAACGCGCGCTTCCGCCACCCCGGCCACGCCGAGCTCGTGGACGTCGCCGCGCAGGACCCGCGAGAGGCCGCCGCGAAGGCCGCGGGACTCAACTACGTACGCCTGGAAGGCCAGGTCGGCATCATCGGTAACGGCGCGGGCCTGGTCATGTCGACGCTCGACGTGGTCGCGATGGCCGGCGAAGAGTTCGGCGGCATGAAGCCCGCGAACTTCCTCGATATCGGCGGCGGTGCCTCGGCCGAGGTCATGGCCAAGGGTCTCGACATCATCCTCGGCGACGAGCAGGTCCGCTCCGTATTCGTCAACGTCTTCGGCGGCATCACCGCCTGCGATCAGGTTGCCCGAGGCATCGTCGGCGCGCTCGAGACGCTGGGCGACGCGGCCTCCAAGCCGCTGGTCGTGCGCCTCGATGGCAACAAGGTCGAGGAAGGGCGAGCGATCCTCACGCAGGCTGCCCACCCGCTTGTCCACATGGAAGAAACGATGGACGGGGCGGCCCGGCGCGCGGCCCAGCTCGCAGCCCAGGCCTCGTCGAAGTAACGACCCGAGAACCGCAGGAGAACACCCATGACTATCTTCGTCAACTCTGACACCCGGGTCATCGTCCAGGGCATGACCGGCGCCGAGGGACGCAAGCACACCCAGCGCATGCTCAGCGCAGGCACCACCATCGTCGGCGGGACGAACCCGCGCAAGGCCGGCACGACCGTCACCTTCGACGTGGCCGGCTACGGTCCGGGCGCCGACAAGGTGACCGACGGCCAGGTCGAGGTCCCCGTCTTCGGCACGGTCGCCGAGGCCCGCGAGGCAACCGGCGCGAACGCGTCCGTCATTTTCGTTCCCCCGGCCTTCGCGAAGGGCGCCGCCCTTGAGGCCATCGAGGCGGGCATCGAGACGATCGTCCTCATCACCGAGGGCATCCCCGTCCAGGACTCCACGATCGTCGTCGAGCGCGCGCTCGCGGCGGGCGTGCGCCTGATCGGCCCGAACTGCCCCGGCATCATTTCCCCCGGGCAGGCGAACCTGGGCATCACCCCGGCGGACATCACGGGACCGGGACGCCTTGGCCTCGTCTCCAAGTCGGGCACGCTGACCTACCAGCTCATGTACGAGCTGCGCGATTTCGGCTTCACGACGTGCCTGGGCATCGGCGGTGACCCGGTCGTCGGCACCACCCACATCGACGCGCTGGCGGCCTTCGAGGCTGACCCGGACACCGACCTCGTCATCATGATCGGCGAGATCGGTGGCGACGCCGAGGAGCGTGCGGCGGCGTGGATCCAGGAGAACATGACGAAGCCCGTCGTCGCCTACATCGCGGGCTTCACTGCCCCCGAGGGCAAGACCATGGGCCACGCGGGTGCAATCGTGTCCGGTTCGTCGGGCACGGCCGCCGCGAAGGCGGAGGCGCTCGAGGCCGTGGGCGTGCGCGTGGGTCGCACCCCCTCGCAGACGGCGCAGATCGCCCGCGAGATTCTCTCGCGCTAACGTCACAGCACGAATCGGCCCGGGGTCGGCGCGCAGCGTCGCGACCCCGGGCCGATTCTGACACTATGGGCATGTGAGCGAGCGCATCAGAGAAGTACCCAGCCCCCGGCGAACCACGACCACGTACGTGCCGGATCGCGCGACGATTCGTGTCGCCGTCCCGCAGGGCTGGGCGCGCGGCGTGCTGGCAGGCATCGAAGCTGCCTTCGCGGGATGGGCACTCATCACGGTCTTCACGATGATCGCGTATCTGACGATGCGATCGAACTCGTGGATGAATAACACGACGCCGCGTGATGCTCTCGGCCTGGGCTCAGACCTGTGGGCCGCCGTCATCGGAGGCACGTCGGTGGTTGGGGGAGTGCATTACCGCGCGATTCCGACGCTGGCGGGCATCCTACTGATTGTTCTCGTGCGCCTCCTGCTGCGCAATACGGCTGACTTCCCGCGTTCCTCGGCGCTGTTCGCAGTGCCCGGTTTCCTGCTCACGTCCTGGCTTCTTGCGGGCGCATCGGGCATCTATTCGCACTGGTGGACGGGCACGATCGGCGCGATTCTGATCCCGCTCATCGGCTCGCTGTGGTTCGTTGCGTCGGGGTATTCGCGCGATAATGAGGCCCCGTCGATGCAGCACTGGATCTCGGGCGGATTCAAGCTGGGTGGCCTGTCTCTCCTCGCGCTCGCGGCCGCGTCGCTGGTGGCGTCCGTGGTCGCGCTCGTCGCGGGGTGGAACCGCATGGCCGGTATCCAGGAGATCCTGGGTGCGGACTCGGCCACGGACACGGCGTTCATCGTCGGCGGGCAGGTGTTGTTTGCTCCGACGGTGATGGCTTGGGCTGCCGCCTGGTGGTCGGGCGCTGGTTTTCTGACGGCGACGGATTCGCTGCACTCCCCGGCGGTGGCGGCCCCCGGCCCGATTCCGCCAATTCCGCTGTTGGGTGCCGTCCCCGAGACGGCCCCCGGCATGTGGGTGATTCTTGCTCCGATCGCTCTGGGCATCGCCTTGGGCGTTGTCGCGGCGCGTTCCTTCCGGCGCGAGCACCTGCTACACCAGAGCGCCCAGGGCGTTCTGGCCTCGGTGATTGTCGCCTCGGTGACGGCCCTGTGGATGTGGAGCGCGACGATGAGCCTGGGCTCCGCGCGCCTGGCATCGATGGGTCCGCGCGTGGGCTGGGCGACGCTCGCGCTCGTTCTCGAGATTGCGCTGCCCACCCTGATCATCGCGCTGGCGACCCATCCGACGACGCGGGCCCTCCTGGGTGAGGGAGCGGGGCGCGTCCGCAATGAGGGCGAGGCCTTGCGCCGACGCGGCGCCGAGCGCGCCTCCCGTGAGGGGGCCGCGGCATCGGAGATGGACGAGGCGTGGGCGCAGGCCTCCGGTCCCGCTGATGCGAAGGACGCGGAAGCGGGCGACGACAAGGCTGCGGACAGTCAAGCGGGCCAGGGCGAAGGTGACGCGGATGACCCCGCGACGAAGGGGACGCGGCGCAGAGGGCTGAACTAGACTGGGGGGTGCCGCGACTGGCGAGGGTGGATGACCACCGGGGAGCGGCCGCATTTCCCGCGAGGCGTCGCCCGCCTGGGCGCCTGGGTTTGGTATCAACCTGGAGGAACTATGTCCGTCTCCCTGGACAACCTTGAACCCGTCGACGTGCGCCCCATCAAACGGGCCCTGATCTCTGTCTACGACAAGACTGGGCTGGAGGATCTCGCCCGCGCGCTCGGCGATGCCGGCGTGGAGATCGTCTCCACCGGATCCACGGCCGCTCGTATTGCGGCGTCGGGCGTGGCCGTCACCCCGGTCGACGACGTCACCGGTTTTCCCGAGGTGCTTGAGGGGCGCGTGAAGACACTGCACCCCTTCATCCATTCCGGCATCCTGGCCGACCAGCGTAAGGCCGCGCACCGCGAGCAGATCGCGCAGCTGGGCATCCGGGCCTTCGACCTGGTCGTATGCAACCTGTATCCGTTCCAGGACACGGTCGCCTCGGGTGCGTCCTTCGACGAGTGCGTCGAACAGATCGACATTGGCGGCCCCTCGATGGTGCGCGCCGCCGCAAAGAATCATCCGTCGGTCGCGGTCGTGACCTCCCCGCAGCGTTACGCGGACGTGGTCGAGGCCGTGGCGGGGGAGGGCTTTACTCTCGAGCAGCGCCGCGAGCTGGCCGCCGAGGCTTTCGCGCACACGGCGACCTACGACCTGGCGATCGCCGGCTGGCTTGCCGACGAGCTGGAGTTGGAGGACGTGCGCGAGACCCTCGACGAGGCCGCAGAGACCCACCTGGATGCCTCGGACGCGGCGTTCCTGGAGTCGCTGGGCTACCAGACCGGGGAAGACTACGCGGTGGAGGTGCCAGAGGAGGAGGGGCAGGCCTCGGGTATGCCCGTGTTCGTCGCGGATGCCTTCGAGCGCGTGGAGTCGCTGCGCTACGGCGAGAATCCGCACCAGGGCGCGGCCGTGTACCGTGAGATGGACGAGTCCTTCGAGGATGAGGGGGCGGGCGACGAGGCCTTGGCCCCGGGGATCGCGAACGCTCGCCAGCTGCACGGAAAGGCCATGAGTTTCAACAACTACACGGACGGTGACGCGGCTCTGCGTGCGGCCTACGATCATGAGCGTCCCTGCGTGGCGATCATCAAGCATGCGAACCCCTGCGGCATCGCGGTGGCCGATGATGTGGCGCAGGCGCACCGCCTCGCGCACGCGTGCGATCCGGTGTCGGCGTTCGGTGGCGTGATCGCCGTGAATCGCCCGGTGAGCGTGGAGCTGGCCCGCCAGATCGTCCCGATCTTCACGGAGGTTGTGCTCGCCCCCGACTACGAGGAGGGGGCGCTCGAAGTGCTCTCCGCCAAGAAGAATCTGCGCGTCCTGCAGGTCGAGCCCCCGGCTCGCGGCTCGTACGAATTCAAGCAGATCAGTGGCGGCCTGCTGGTCCAGGAGCGCGACGACATCGATGCCCCTGGAGATGCCCCGGAGAACTGGTCTCTCGTTGCGGGTGAAGCGGCCGACGAGGTGACGCTGGCGGACCTGGAGTTTGCGTGGCGTACGGTGCGTGCCGTGCGTTCGAACGCGATCCTGCTGGTCAGGGATGGTGCCTCGGTGGGCGTGGGCATGGGCCAGGTGAACCGTGTGGACTCGTGCAAGCTGGCTGTTGAGCGTGCGAACACGCTGGGCTCGCGCTCGACGGGCGACGCGGCCGTCTCCGCCGTGGATAGTGCGGGCGGCGCTCGCGCGTCCGAGGTTGTGGGCGAGGCTCCCGAGCGGCGTTCTGTCGGTGCGGTTGCCGCGTCGGATGCTTTCTTCCCCTTCGCCGACGGGTTGCAGGTGCTCATCGATGCGGGCGTGAAGGCCGTTGTCCAGCCCGGCGGATCCGTTCGTGACCAGGAGTCGATTGATGCGGCGAAGGCCGCGGGCATCACGATGTACCTGACGGGCACACGCCACTTCGCGCACTGATCACGCCTGTTGATTGACGTCAGGGGGCGAGCGCCGGTGTGACGCTCGCCCCCTGAGATCTTCTCCCGTGTGCTTGACAGGGGAGCGACAGTCGACATATTGTTCAATTGTTGAATGAAAGGCTGTTAGCCCTGCTGAAAGGTTCCCTATGACCACGCTGACCGTCCAGCCCGCCGCCCTCGCGCACAAGAACCGCGTCCTCGCAGACCGTCTCGGCGGAACGATCGCCCGCGAGATTGCCCTCGTGGCGGCCGGCACGATCGCCATGATCGTCCTGGCGCGCATCTCGATTCCGCTGCCCTTCACGCCCGTGCCCGTCTCCCTGGGCACGCTCGGCGCGCTGTCGGTCGGCACTGCCCTGGGCGTTCGTCGAGGCCTCCTCTCGGTTGCCGCCTACGCCCTCCTCGGTATTGCTGGTGCCCCCGTCTTCACCGGCACGAACGTCGGCTGGGCCTTCGCTTCCTTCGGTTACATCCTGGGCTACCTCCTCGTCGCAGCGATCGCCGGAGCGGCCGCCCAGCGCGGCGCGGACCGTCGCATCATCACCATGGCGCCGACCGCGCTCGTGTCCCTGTTCTCCGTGTACGTCGCGGGCCTTGCCTGGATGATCCCCTTCGCTCACATGACGCTTGAGCAGGGCCTCATGAAGGGCTTCGTGCCCTTCATCATCGGCGACCTGGTGAAGGCCGCCGTGGCCACCGGCACCTTCCCGGTGCTGCGCTCCATCTTCCGCTGATCCGCGCTTCAGCGTCACGCGAGTCGGCCTCGTCCCCACCCGGGGGCGGGGCCGTCGTCGTATTCGGCGTACGCTGTGGTGACATGCGTAATGGAGTGCGACGGGGCGGGGCGCGCGCGGGTACCATTGGCAGGGTGAACGCTTCTGACATGCATCCCGTCCTCGTTGTCGACTTCGGCGCTCAGTACGCCCAGCTGATCGCGCGCCGCGTGCGCGAGGCCAGCGTCTACTCGGAGATTGTCCCCCACACCATGAGCGTGGCCGACATGCTCGCCAAGGAGCCCGCCGCCATCATCCTGTCCGGCGGCCCGTCCTCCGTGTACGAGGAGGGCGCCCCCTCCGTCGATCCGGCGATCTTCGAGGCAGGCGTGCCCGTTCTGGGTATCTGCTACGGATTCCAGACCATGGCCCACGCCCTGGGTGGCACCGTGGGGCGCACGGGCACCCGCGAGTACGGACATACCGAGGCGACCGTCGCGGGGGACTCCTGCCTGTTCGGCGGCACCCCTGACGATCAGATCGTGTGGATGAGCCACGGCGACGCCGTCCAGGGTGCCCCGCAGGGCTTCACCGTCACGGCATCCACCTCCGAGACTCCCGTCGCTGCCTTCGAGTCGCGCGAGCGTCGCCTCTACGGCCTGCAGTGGCACCCCGAGGTCGGACACTCCCAGTTCGGCCAGGCGGCCCTGAAGAACTTCCTCTACGAGGGCGCTGGCCTGGAGCCCACGTGGACCGCCGGTTCCATCGTGGACGAGCAGGTCGCCAAGATCCGCGAGCAGGTCGGCGACGCGCAGGTCATCTGCGCCCTGTCCGGCGGCGTGGATTCCTCCGTGGCCGCGGCGCTCGTGCACAAGGCCGTCGGCGACCAGCTGACCTGCTTCTTCATCGACCATGGCCTGCTGCGCGCGGGCGAGCGCGAGCAGGTGGAGAACGACTACGCGCGCGGCATGGGTATCCGCGTCGTCACGTGCGACGAGTCCGAGCGCTTCCTGTCCGCCCTGGCCGGCGTCACCGAGCCTGAGGCGAAGCGTAAGATCATCGGCCGCGAGTTCATCCGTTCCTTCGAGGCCGCCCAGAAGCAGGTCATCGAAGAGGTTGGCGCCGCCGGCGGCGAGGTCAAGTTCCTGGTCCAGGGCACCCTGTACCCCGACGTCGTCGAGTCGGGCGGCGGCGAGGGCGCGGCCAACATCAAGAGTCACCACAACGTGGGCGGCCTGCCCGAGGACATGACCTTCGAGCTGGTCGAGCCCTTGCGCACCCTCTTCAAGGACGAGGTGCGCGCGGTCGGTCGCGAGCTGGGCCTGCCCGACTACCTGGTGAACCGCCAGCCCTTCCCTGGCCCCGGCCTGGGCATCCGCATCATCGGCGAGGTGACGCGCGAGCGCCTGGATATCCTGCGCGCCGCCGACCTGATCGCCCGCGAGGAGCTCACCGCCGCTGGCCTGGATCAGGAGATCTGGCAGTGCCCGGTCGTCCTGCTCGCCGACGTGCGCAGCGTGGGCGTTCAGGGGGATGGCCGCACCTACGGTCACCCGATCGTGCTGCGCCCCGTCTCCTCCGAGGATGCGATGACGGCCGACTGGACCCGCCTGCCCTACGACGTGTTGGCCCGCATCTCCACGCGCATCACCAACTCGGTGCCCGAGGTCAACCGCGTCGTCCTCGACGTGACCTCCAAGCCCCCGGCCACCATCGAGTGGGAGTGATAGCGGAATGAGTGAACAGTCGCAGCTGGAGAATAAGCTGAAAATAACGACGGGACAAACTATCCTTGGATTTGTTTATCTGCTATTTTTTCTCGCTGTGATTGTTGGTCTCATTTACTTTTTTCTGGTGAAGCTTGGGCCGGCTTTTGGCGTATTCTTTAGTTCGCTATCGAGTCTTGATTCGGCTATCATCGTTGCATTGATAACTGGTGCTGTGTCTGCGGTATCTTTTCTTGGGAACACAGTAGTGAACTCGTTTATGAAAAAGAATGAGTATCTTCGCGCGCATCGTGAAGAGCCATATATGAGGCTTATTTCTTTAGTCTATGATTTTCAGGCAGTCGCTTCAAAAGGGAAGACTATGGCAGATGATGAGCTCGCAGAAATTCTAAAGCAGTTTAACAAGGAGCTAACGCTCTGGGGCTCTTCTAAAGCTATTCAGGCTTGGGGGAATTGGCGAACAGCTTCGTCGAACTCTTCAGGTGATCCACTCCAGAATCTATTCGGGATGGAAAAGGTTATGGTTCAGTTGCGGAAAGATATGGGGATGAAGCGGGGGCTTCGTAAAGGTGATCTCTTGCGCCTAATGGTCAATGATATTGATTCAGTTCTCAACTGATTCATAGTTGCTGAGTGTGGTATGGATAATCTATTTTTCTTAGCGAGCTGTTTCTCGTGAATTGGGCGCTCCCTCACTCGCCGTCATCCCAGTCTCCAGGGAGTCGTGCGACTCCATTCGCATCCAGGGGTGGGCGGTAGGCGTAGCGCTCAAGGCCATCAAACGTGGGGATCTCGGGGCGCATATCGAAGGGGAGGCCGCCAACCTCAATCGACTTGGCAAGGAAGATGTTGGTCGCGTCGGAGAGGCTAATTCCCCAGCGCGCATAGACGGCTGCGGCATCGGCCTTGATCTGTGCGGTCGTGCGGGTCTTCACCTCAGCTGTGCGGGTCATTGTCGGCATCATCGCTCCTTTCGTTGTCTCGATTATAGGCCCGAACCGGGTACAGTTCGGGTTCTTTCTGGGGATAAAACGGTTGATTTGCTGTCTGTTGGCCTGGCTTCGCAGTGCTCACGGCGCATCACGTGGAGTAGGGTTCGTCGTAGCGAAGCGGCAGCCCTGGATCAAGGAGGATGACACGTGGATCTGCTCGAATACATGCGCTCGCATAACGGCATGACGCAGGAGGAATGGGAGCGCACGTTTGAGGACGAGGCCAGGGAGATCCTCGTCCTGCTTGCCGGCGGCAGGGGAGCGAGTAAGAGGAATAGCTTCTGGGAGGTCGCGCACTACTTCGTCGCGTATGTGGACTGTCAGACCGGCGCACTGTACACGGGGGACGGCCGGATCGTCTATCCCGTTAGCGATGAGGAACACGATGCTGGAGGAATCCTCGATCTCTTCTGTCAGGAGGCGGTTTACCGACTCAAGGCGCGCAAGAAAGTCCCGCACGAGGCTCCGCATGGTGTGGCTGCTTCGTCGCTCAGTCAGTTCCTGATCGTCGAGGTCCTCGAAGAGCGCCCCCCGTGCCCCGCGCTCGAAGAGGTTCTGGCCGAATACCGCAGACCGGTCGTGGTGACCGACGAGGTGCTCGGAGAGCTCACCCTCGACAAGGACTACGACGTGTTCGAAGGACATGTCCTGTGGCAGGGTGAGCAGATCGACGTGTCGCTTGAGGTCGATGCGGCAAGCGAGGACAGCTGGATCGCGGCCAGGCAAGCGATGAAAGCGATGCTGGCGGACCAGGATCGCTGGGACCGCGACATGCGAGCGAGCGCCGCACGTGAGCTGACCGAACTCGCGTGTGAGTGGCGCGATTCCGCCGACGAGGAGGCCCCAGAGATTACCGAAGAGAGCTTTGCTCGCCGGATCGAGCTGCGCAGTATCGTGATGGACGCCGAGGGTTCATTCTCCGCCTACTTTGATGATGACGATGTGTTCTTCGGGCACAGCGTCACCGTGTACGGAACCCTGAAGGACGGTGTGACCAAGGCAAACATGGAGGGATAGTCGTCCTACATGGTGGTCGGAGAGGCGCTGTCGAGTCGACGCAGGAGTGCGTAGAGCCTGATCGAGGAGACCAGGTCGGCGACGGGGATGGCATGCCATCGCTTGTGCTGCTTCGCCGTTTCAGGGGAGATTAGTTGCTCGTTGCGCGCCCGAACGATTGCCGCGAACCCGTGGGATGAGGTGACGATCATGATGATGTAGCTCCCCAGGAGTAGGGGAGGGAGGAAGAGCACGTGAGGGGCGGGGCCGCCTGGAGCGAACAAATATTGTCCCAGGAAGAGAAGCAACAAGCACGTGATAAGGAAGAAGGGGAGGAAGCTAAGTTTGATGAAGAGTCCCCAGAACGCCAGTTCGCGGGGCTTGCGCCTGTTGCGCGAGATATTGGTGAAGACGACAGTCGCCACGGCGAACACAAGCATCGCGGGGAACCAGACGTCGATCCGGAGCATTGGGTAGGGACGATAGAAAACTACGGTAAAAGGCCCGCCCGCATAGGCTGTCGCGACGAAGCAGAACGTGGTGACGAGGGATGCGACTCGAGACATGGGTTTTCTCCATCGGACTTCGTTGACTTGTGGCGAGTATAACCTTGCTGTCGCGGAATGAGGCCTACCCTGCCAAGCAAGGTAGGCCTCGTGATGTGCGCCTGGTGTCGCTACCGAAACAGTCGTGCGTTCAGCTCAGTGCGCGGTAGCGGGACTACTTCTGGCCCTCCACGTCGGGCACGTACGCGAGGAACCCAGCCAAGACCTCGTCGTTGTGCTCGAAGAACGGCTTCCCCTTGTCGAGGGAATCGATCTGGGCCATGTCCTCGTCGGTCAGCGCGAAATCGAACAGGTCGATGTTCTGAGCGATGTGCGACGGCGTCTTCGATCCCGGAATGACGATGTGTCCCTGCTGGATATGCCAGCGCAGCAGCACCTGGGCGGGGGACTTGCCGTGCTTCTCGGCGAGGCCCTGGACGAGGGACTCGGTCATGATCGAGTCGTTGCCGCGCCCGCCGAGCGGGTACCAGGCCTGCAGTGCGATGTTGTGCTCCTTGAGGAGTTCCTTGAGCTCCGTCTGAGGGAAGTACGGGTGGCACTCGACCTGGTTGATCGTGGGGACAACCTCGCACTTGTCCAGGATGCGCTGCGTCTGGGCAACGTCGAAGTTTGACAGGCCGATTGCGCGAATCTTGCCTTCCTTATGCGCCTTCTCGAGGATGCGGTACCCCGCGACCGTGTCGCCGGCGGGCTGGTGCAGGATCATCAGGTCGATGTAGTCCGTGCCCAGACGCTCGAGCGTCTCCTCGACGGCGGTGGGGCGTTTGAAGAACGATGGCCAGAGCTTCGTCTCGAGGAAGATCTCATCGCGCGCTTTCGAGGACGCGCGCATTCCGCGCCCGACGGCGCGCTCGTTCACGTAGACGTTCGCCGTGTCGATCAGCGTGTAGTTGTTGTCGAGTGCGTAGGTGACCGCTGACTGGGCATCATCGGGCTCGAGCAGGTAGGTGCCGAGGCCGACCTGGGGGATTGTGATGCCGTTGTTCAGGGTGATGTGGTCCATGTGAACTCCTTTGTTGTCGTGAGCGGCGTGCGATGGCTCGGCAGTGTGGCGCTGAGGCGTGCGGACGCTGCTGATGTCAGAGTATTCCTATCCCCGGTTGGTTTGTGTGGGGCGGGTGCATCTGGATATGTGATGTGCGGCTAGTATTATGGTGATGGCGGTATGAATTTGTGGTTCTGCTCTTGACGTGAGGCTGCGCAACCCTATACTGAACACTGTTCATTATGAGTTGTTGCAGCTCGCAAGACAGTAGGAATACGTGCCCAAACAAGTGATCGACCGGGAGGGCCTGGTCAGCCAGGCCTACGCCATCGCCTCGCGCGACGGTATTTCCGCGCTCTCCGTGCGCAAGGTCGCCTCCGCGTGCGGGATCGCCGTCGGATCGGTCTACGGCTACTTCCCGACGAAGGCAGACCTGACGGCCGCAGTGCTCACCCGATTTTTCGAGGAGAACCTCTCCGAAGAGCTGTGCGTCGTGCGCCCCGGTGAACGCTTCACCTCCTACGTGAGGCGATTCCGCGAGGCCTTGAGCTCTGCCCGTGCGGAGATGAGCGTCGACTGGTTTACCGAGATGCGCCGCCTGCCCAGCGCCGAACACGCGGCACTCGATGCCGTGCGCGCCCCCATGCTCGCCCACATCGAGCGCGGACTCGCGCGCGTCCTCGACGCGGACGAGGCCGTGGACTCCTCGCGCCTCGTCGGCCCCATGAGCCCCGAGCCGCTGTGCCGCTACGTGCTGCGCGCCCTCTTCTCTTCGCTCGCGGAGGGAAGCGACTGTGAGACGCTCATCACCCTCCTGGACGCCGCCCTATACGCCCCCGAATTCGCCACAGACAAGGAACCCGTTCGATGAGTCGATTCCGCATGAAGAAACAGCCGCTGATCGCCGTCGCCGGCGTGGTCTGGCTGCTCGCCGGCTTGAACGTCGCCATCCTGGGCGTGCGCGCGGCCATCGACATGCGAGGAGTCGCCGCGATCATCCTGATCGCCCTCGTCGGCGGCGCGATCGCGGTCTTTAGTGCCTTCCACTCGATGTTCTCCAGGCTCGTGAAGAAGAATGCCCGGCGTATCGCCGACCTGGAGGGGGATCGCCACCTCTTCTTTCGATTCTTCGACCGTAAGAGCTACATCATGATGGCGGTCATGATGACCTTCGGGATCGTCATGCGCGCCATCGGCCTCTTCCCCAACTGGTTCATTGCTTTCTTCTACACGGGCCTGGGCCTGGCTCTCGCGCTTGCGGGTGCCAGCTACATCGTGCGCGGCGTGCTTGGCCGGGCCTGGGCGTTCCATGGGAGCAAGGGTGAAACACGTGGGCAGTCGGCCAGCTGAACGGGGAAGAACACGCCAGTTGGCCCGGGGTGTGCTCGTCGCGGCTGTTCTGGCGTACGCGGCCGTCCGGATCGGCTTCCTGTACGTTGGTCTCCAGATGGCGTCGACGGCCTCCTTGCGCGAAACTGTGGATCAGTACAGCGCTCTGCTCATGGCCATGGACGAATTACTGATGCTTGCAGCCGTCCTGGGCGGGTGGGCTTTCTACATCGGGCTCGAATCGCGTGTCCGCAATGGGAGAACGCTGACCGGGCTCGCGGTGGCGAGCTTCGTGCTGATGCTGATTGCATGGGTGGTGATTGTGCTCGGGACCGGCAGGCTCGTCTACCCCGTCAATGGGCTGCCTGCCGTCGCCGACGACGGTCTCCGGGGGGCTGTGGCCGAGATCTACGGGGCGTGGCACATGTGCGACATCATGCTCGGGGTATTCATGATCGCCTGGGCCGGGTTGTTGTCCCGGCCCCTGTGGAAGTACAGCGGGGCGGTCATTGGGCTGGCACAGATCCTCAGCACCTACTTCGGGCAACCCGTGAAGCCGATCCCCATGCTCATAGCGATCGCACTATCGACGGCATGGTTGCTGATGCGCGGCGTTTCCAGCGTCACCGGCCTCGAAAGCGAAGCCGTCCAAGAGGCTGAATGAGCCGATCACAGCGTTGCCGTGGGGAGTGTTCCTCTTTTCCCCCTGGATCTGCGCACGCCCCGTCGGTCGCCCCCGCCCTAGAATGGGAGGAGTCAGGAACTCCTTTGCCTAGGAGATGAAGGAGGCCGTGTCGTGGCGCGACCGACGAGCAAGAACGAGCTGATCACCGCATCCGCACACGGGTACGGGAAGCTCATGGAGTTTGCTGCCTCCATGACCGAGGACGAACTGGCGGCCCCCTTCGACTTCTCCGCCGACAAGGGCCGGAAGGAGGCGCACTGGAGCCGGGACAAGAACCTGCGCGACGTCCTGGCTCACCTCCACGAGTGGCACCGGCTCCTCCTGGACTGGGTGGGTGCCAACGAGGTCGGGGCGAAGCGGCCATTCCTGCCCGAACCCTTCACGTGGCGGACCTACGGCGACATGAACGTCGCCCTGTGGCGCAAGCATCAGGACACGCCCCTGGAAGAGGCCCGCGACCTGCTGGATCAGTCCCACAGTGGGGTCATGGCCCTGGCGGAGGGGTTCTCCGACGAGGACCTGTTCGACAGGGGACGATTCGACTGGACGGGGACCACGACGCTCGGCTCCTACTTCGTGAGCGCCACGAGCTCCCACTACGACTGGGCGCTCAAGAAGCTCCGCGCCCACCGAAGGGCGTGCGCGAGGCGCGACTAGCCGAGGGCCGCGGTGCATGCCGCGCCAGCGCTCGGCACAAGAGTCCGAGCGGCTTGCCGGCCCCCGCGACTCACGCCCCGGCCTCGCCGTAGCGGCGACGCAACTCCGCACGCAGGTCCCTGAAGTATCGGGCCTGGTACGAGCGTAGGAACAGCCTGGCAACCCAGCGGGGGACGAACCTGCCCCGCACGTCCACGTCCTCCGTGAAGCGCAGGCGGCACCCGGATCCCGCCGGGACGAATACGCCTCGCCAGCATCCCTCCAGGGTATCTCCGTCGATGGAGAACTCCCAGAGTCGTTCCTCCTGCCGGCGCACGGTCGTGAAACGAATGGGCTTGCCGCCCTTGGGATACTCCACGAAGTCGTGCTCGCCGACCCTCTCGCATCGCTCCAGGTCCGAACGCCACCGCCACTGATCGACGTCGGTGACGACCTGCCACGCCTGGGATACCGGCCAGGGCAGGTCGTCCTCGTAAACCACGCGAACTCGTCCCATCGTCCCCACCGTCCTTCTTCACACGGGAGCCACGGTGCCGGATGTGTCTGCCGCCTCCCCGTCGCGAGGCGCTCCCCGGTTATCCTCTCAGGATACACAGCTCCCTGAAGCGGTCGTCCAGCTCAGCGATCCTCCCCAGCGTGTCTGCCAAGGCGAGGTTGTCCTCCGCGAGGTTGTGCAGGTGCGCCTGCCCGAACAGGGAGGCGATCCGCTCCTTGAGCTCCGCCCGCTCCGGGTCGTGGTCGGCGAGGAATCGGGCAGCGTAGAGGCTCCTGGCCGCGGCCAAGCGGAAACTGAAGTACTGGTGCATCTGCTTTTGCTGCTGGCTCATTCCGTTGCGTCGGATGGCCTCGGCGTAGGCGCGGATGACGCCCGCCTCGCCTGCCTCGTAGCGTCTTCTCATGATAGAGGAGACCTCACGGTAGACCTCCTCCTGCGTAGGTTCCCTTACCCGCGTGAAGGCGCCCCACATGGAGAACGACCCCCTCCTGTAGGAGATCGTCCGCGCCTCCCAGGCCTTTGCGAAGTCCTGGAACTCCATGCTCATGCAGGGGAATCCCGCCGGATCGTGCAGCCGCACCCGACCGTCGGTAAGGCCGAGGATGCAGACGAAGTGATCGACCCCGCCAAGCTCACGAAAGTTCGGGTTGTAGGTGAGCAGTCCCATGTCCAGAGGGCCCGCCACCACGGGGCCGCGCTCCAGCATGCGGGCGAGCCGATCCCGAACCTCGCCGAGGCCGGCCGCGGGTCCTTCGACGAAGAAGTCCTCCCACGTAAAGCCGAGCGCGCGCAGGCAGTTACTGATGGACGCGTCGGGCATTCCGTTGTCGAAGAAGACGATCGGATGGCGCGGGTCGTCTTCCATGACGCTTGCCCCGTTGCCCATGACCATGAGCGCCTCCAGGCGCTCGGGCCGCACGTCGAACCCGTAGGAGTCCAGGGCCATTGCCAGCGAGTTGGTGTAGCACAGCGACACGTCTCCGAAGTACATACTCATGCGTTCTCCTCACATTCTGCGCGCGCGTGAATCAATCTGCGTGCGATGATTCCCAGGTTTGGGGCAGGGAAAGCCGCGCCTGGCATCCCTCCTTGGAGACTGCTCACGTGTGACAGGCGGGCAGAGGAGCGGTCGGCGCTCACTCAGTCCCCCGCCCACGATAACGGCAAGAAAAATTCCCGTCAACACAACGAAAAATCATCCTTGGAGGGGTTGCTTCCGGTCATCGAGAATCCTGAGCGCCCCGAACCGCCGATGTCACGATGTGAGGGTGCTCGCGCTGCTTGTCGCCTTCCTCACCCCAGGAAGAACTCGTGCTTGGCTCGGAAGAAGCGAGTGAGCGTCTCCGCCACGTTCACGGGTGCCTCCTCAAGGCCAGATCCTCCGGCGTCCCCTTCAGAGGTCGACGTGCTGGCGGGCGGAGAACCCGCGTTCCTTGAGCCTGCCGCTGACGTAGTCGTAGCGAGTGGGGGTCACCTTGATGATGTTCATGATGAAGGGCAGATTCCGCAGGCGCTCCACCGGGATGCCGCGCAACCGGCAAGCGTGCTCATACTCCTCGCCGAAGGGCTCGAGCACCTGCGCCGTGCCCGTCACCTGCAATCCGGCGAGGCTATCGAAGGATACGTCGTCGTCGTGGATGGCCAGGCACACGTTCCTGTTCTCCCGCAATGCCCGGAACTTCAGGCCGCCCTCGCTGATGATCCAGAAGGCCCCCTCGGCGTGGACGTACTCGACGGTCGTGTTGCGGACAATACCATTCCCCGCCGTGGCCAGCGCGCAGATCTTGTGGCGGCTGAGGAAGGCCTCAATCTCGGCGATCAGCTCATCCTCGGGCATGCGCGCCTCGCCCGCTTCCTGGTCGATCCAGCGCCTCGCCGCCGCCTCCCAGTCGATTGTGTTTCCATCCATGGGGTCTCTCCCTTCGGGGTCGGGGTCGGGGGCCGCGCCGCGCGGCCCTTCCCACCAGGATAGGCCGGGGCAATGGCGCTTCGGGCGCCCGTGGGAGAGGGACACTGGGACCTCGGTGCCTTGAAAGACGGCACCCGACGGTGTTCCCTGTGAACAGCCCGATCCGAAGACCCGAAAGAGGTGGCCGACGTGCCCGAGCTGAGTGAGCTGTCGAAGACCCTGTACATCCCCCTCGTGGGGCGCATCTACGCCTCGAGGCACTACCCGTCGATGATCCACGATCCCAAGGCCCTCGGCCTGGAATCCTCTCTTCCTGAGGATGCGGCGACGATGAACCGCGGGCAGAACGAGTACACCATGGTGTCGAGCATCGCGCGCTCGGTCAACATGGACCGCCGGATACGGCGCTTTCTCGCGGCCCACCCCGACGCGGCGGTTGTCAGCGTCGGATGCGGGCTGGAGACAACGTACTGGCGCTGCGACAATGGGCGTGCCCTCTGGTTCGAACTCGACCTGCCCGAGGTCATCCGCGTGCGTGGCGAACTCCTCTCGCCCGGCCAGCGCCAGGTCCTGATCCCGGGCGACATGTTCGACTACTCGTGGATCGAGCGGGTGAAGGAGTATGGTGAGCGGCCCACCATCGTCGTCGTCTCGGGAGTCTTCTACTACTTCGAGGAGGAAAGAGTCATCGACTTCCTGAACCACCTCTGCGCCTTTGACGCCGTGCGAGTGGTCTTCGACTCGACCTCCTCCAGGGGGCTGAAGCTCTCGCAGGCGTACGTCAAGCGCATGAAGAACGGCTCGACCATGCACTTCTCGGTTGACGACCCCCGTCAGTTCGTCGGTAGGCTCCAAGGCGGGGCGCGCCTCGTCGAACACGTGCCCTACTACCGCGAGATTGACCGGCGCGGCGTAGGGCTCATCCCCAGGGCGTACATGCGCATCTCGGACATGTTCCACATGGTGTCCATGACGACCATCGACATGGGGCGGCCGTGAGGGGCATGGCCCTCCGGGCCGCGGGGTGCCTACGCCTCGTCGTCGTTGGCCGAGGCGTCCGGGGTCGCGGCCCTCGCCTGTTTGCGCAGGTGCGTCAGCCATTCCAGGCGCTCCTTGAAGCGCCTCTCGTTGCCCTCCTCGGTGGGCCTGTAGTACTCGGCGCCCGCGAGCGAGTCGGGCAGGCACTGCAGGTCGGTGGCCACCTTGTCTGCCTCGTAGTGGGCGAGACGGTAGCCTTGCCCGTATCCCAGGTCCTTCATGAGGCGGGTCGCGGCGTTGCGGATGGTCAGCGGCACGGGCTCGGCGAGCGTGTGTAGCGCGTCCTTCTTGGCGTGCTCGTAGGCGATGTAGGAGCTATTCGACTTCGGGGCCAACGATAGGTAGATGACGGCCTGCGCCAAGTGGACCGAGCACTCGGGCATGCCGATGAAGTGGGCGGCTTGGAAAGCGTTGATCGCCACGTTCAGGGCGTTCGTGTCGGCAAGCCCGACGTCTTCCGAGGCGAAACGCGTGATGCGCCGGGCGACGTAGAGGGGGTCTTCGCCGCCCTCGAGCATGCGGGCCAGCCAGTACACGGCGGCGTCCGGGTCCGAGTTGCGCATCGACTTGTGTAACGCCGAAATGATGTTGTAGTGCTCTTCGCCGTCCTTGTCGTAGCGCAGGCTCTTGGTGGAGGTCAGCTGCGCGACGGTGTCTTGGCTGACGGTCGTCACGCCGTCCTCTTCGTCGCCGTTGAGGACGACCATCTCCAGGGTGGACAGGGCCACGCGCGCGTCGCCGTCGGCGAAGGTCGCGATCGTGCGCAGCAGGTCGTCCTCGATATGTACGTTCTGGTTGCCGAAACCCCGCGGGTCACTCAGGGCTCGGCGCATCAAGGCAACCAGGTCCTCCTCGGTCAGGCCGTGCAGGACGAAGACTTTGCAGCGCGACAGGAGGGCGTTGTTGACCTCGAAGGACGGGTTCTCGGTGGTCGCGCCGATGAGGATGATCGCGCCCTTTTCGACGAAGGGGAGGAAGGCGTCCTGCTGGGCCTTGTTGAAGCGGTGGATCTCGTCAATGAAGACGATCGTGCGGCTACCCATGGACGCCTGCGCGTCGGCCTGCTTCATGACCTCGCGGATCTCTTTGATGCCGCTGGTCACAGCGGAAAAGTCGATGAACGAGGCGTGGGTGTGGCGGGCGATCACGCGCGCCAGGGTGGTTTTGCCGACCCCGGGAGGCCCCCAGAAGATCATCGAGGGCGTTCGGTCGGCCTCGATCATGCAGCGCAGGGCCTTGCCCGGCCCGATCTGGTGCGACTGACCCACGACCTCGTCGAGAGAAACCGGGCGCATCCGGTCGGCGAGAGGACGCGTGTCCTCGCCGGACTCCTCGAACAGTGAGTGTTGCTGGCTTCGCTTCATGGGTGAGCCCTCCTGGTGGTGCCACGAATCCGGTTCCTGTACCCAGGGTAAGACGAGTCGCCCTCGTCTGCGCCTCACCGATCGCCGCCCACAAGCCGCCCCCGGATTACCGCCACTGGCGGTATAATTGTGGCGGTAATAGGGGGTGGTCATGGCCTACGAGCCGTCATTCGAACGCACTGACGTTATCGATACCCTCTGCATGGAGATTGCGGAGCTGGTCGGTATGCTCTCGCCGCAGGCTCCGCTGTCGACCAGTCCCGCCCTGCGCAGGGAGCTTCGGATCCGCACGATTTACTCCTCGCTCGTCATCGAGGGCAACAAGCTTGACGAGAGTGCCGTGAGTGCGATCATCGATGGCAAACGAGTGCTCGGCGATCAGCGCGACATTCTCGAGGTGGAAAACGCGCGCACAGCCTACGATCTCATACCCGAGCTTGATCCTCATTCATTGGAGGATTTGCTGCGCGTTCACCGCGTGATGATGGGTGGCCTCGTTCCCGATGCTGGGCGCTTTCGCTCCGGCAATGTCGGCGTGTTCAACGGGGGTACCCTCATCCATGCGGGGACGCCAGCCGCTTATGTCCCCGAGGTGATGGGCGGCCTCTTCGAGTGGGTGCATACGACGCGCATGCACCCACTCCTCGTCTCGTGCATCTTCCACTTTGAGTTCGAGTTCTGCCACCCCTTTTCAGATGGGAACGGCCGGATGGGACGGCTCTGGCACACGCTACTGTTGGCGCGGTGGCGCCCGGTACTGGCCTGGGTGCCCATCGAGTCGGCGATCAGGAGGTGGCAGGCGGATTATTACGAGGCCTTGGCCCGCTCCGGCGCGGCCGGCTCGAGCGAGGACTTCGTCGAGTTCATGCTCGAAGCGATCAGGGAAGCCATACTTCCCTATGCGCGGCCAGCGAATGCAGCGGACACCGTGGGTGCCCGTGCGCTTGCTTTCCTGGGGGATAATGCGCACTCCACCGTCGCTCAACTCGCGCAGCACCTCGGCTGCTCGAAGCGAAGCGCTGAGCGCATCGTCGCGCAGCTCAAGGAAGAAGGTGTCCTCGAACGACAGGGGAGTACCCGGTCGGGCGTGTGGGTTGTCCGCTTCCCTGGACCCTAGGTCCGCGATCAGTCGTCCACGTATTGGTATGGAGACCCCGCTACTCCACAACGAGCCCTGCTGCTAAGGAGAGAAGGAAATCGACGATGAGATATGTTGCGATGGTGGCATTGACAGGTGGGGTGGAGCTCCTTGTGCGGAATGCCGTCGCCTCGGACGCCCGGGCGCTGCGCGAGACCATGCGCCGCACGCATTCGGAGACCGACTACCTGCTGTCCTACCCGGATGAGCAGGGCACTGACGAGGAGCGGGAGGCACGCTCTCTGGCGGAAACGGAACGTAGTGATGATGGGGTTGAGCTCGTCGCCGTCGTCGATGGGAAGATCGTGGGCAGCGCTGGAGTTGCGGCGGTGGGTGGTAGGCGCAAGGTGGCTCACCGGGCGCGTTTCGGGATCAGCGTGCTCCAGGAGTATTGGGGGATGGGGATCGGCCGAGTGCTTATGGAATCGTGCATCGATTGTGCGCGCCGGGCGGGCTACACCCAGCTCGAGCTCGATGTGGTGGCAGACAATGAGCGAGCGATGTCCCTGTATCGGCGCGCGGGGTTCGAGGAGTGCGGGCGCAACCCCCGGGGCTATTGGTCCTCGTCCACGGGGTTCCAGGAGCTCGTGCACATGAGGCTCGAACTGTAGCTCCGAAGGGTAGCGGGCGCTTACTGCTCTTGCTTCAGGAGCCTAGAATCCCAGTTCTTCGCAGACCTTCGCGTGTGGCGAAGGGGACGTCGTCGTGGATCGCCAGGCACACGTCGTTGAGGCCCTCCCCCAGGATACGGCGGCAAGTGTCCCCTGTTGTTAGATGTGTAGCCGTTCACAGATACGATGCACCCATGACGATTGCGCTTGTTCCCCTGACTGATGCCGATCGTTCTGCGCTGATCGCGGACTTTCAAGATTCCTTCGAGCACTTCCAGGGCAACCCGCAGGGGTCCTTCATGGGGGAGCGTCTTGCCGTGCGCGAGCAGCCTCCGGCTGGTCCTGGCGCGGGCAGTGCGACCGGATAGCCGATTCTCCCGCTGTCCGACATTGAGGAGTCCCTGAAAGCGCCGGGAGCGCTGGCCTATCGCCTCGTTGAGGATGGCAATGTCGTGGGCAACGTGATCCTCCCGTCGATGGGGAACGAGGCGAGGTCCTACTGTTCGCCATGAATTCCTCGGTTCACTCCAGGGGAGTGGGGACGCGCGCCTGGTTCGCCATCGAGGCCGCCCATTCGCACGTCACGGAATGGACCCTGGAAACTCCATACTTCGAGGTGCGCAACATCCACTTCTATGTCAACAAGTGCGGCTTCCACATCGTCGAGTTCTTCAACGAACGTCACCCCGACCCCTCCCATCCCCGTGGGGCGGACGAACCGATGGGCGAGGCCGACTACATGTTCCGCTTCGTCAAACGCGTGAACCGGTAGAGGTGTCGCCAATCAGTCGAAGTCCTCGACCTTATTGGTGTTCAGGGGTGCCCTTCCTAGCACCGGTGCGTGGGCGCGCTGCGGGCGTGCGGTTGTGAGCGGCGTACCCTTGACACGTGAAGGTTCTCGTCATTCCCATGGTTGCCCGCTCGCGGATGGGTGGACCGTGGTCGCGCGCGCAGCGCGTCGCACGTGCGTTCCGCGACGCTGGCCATGAGGCCGTGCTCGCGTGGGGAGACGACGGAAACTGCGTTGATCCCATTGCTCCCGCGCTTGAGATTCCGGTGCCCTCACCCCTCGGCCTTCCCGAGGCCATCGCGCGCCACACCTTCCCCCTGGCCTCGCGCCTCGGCCTCATGGGCCGCAAGCCCGTGCGCAGCTTCGAGGAGGTCCTCTGGCTGACCGGTGCCCTCGACGAGCGCTACACGCGCGCCGCTGTCGACGCACTTCGCGCCCACATACGCACCGCGCGCCCCGACGTCGTCTACTCCGAATTCAGTCTCGCCACCGTCATCGCCGCACGCGCCGAGGGCATCCCGTGCGTGGGCAGCGGCTCGCAGCCGACGACCGCCTCCTACGCTTCCAACCCGCGCAACTCCGCAGGAATTCGACGCCTGCTGCGCGAGATGGGAATGCCCGCCCCGGCCTCGTCCCTGACAATCCTCGAGGGGGTGCGGCGCCGCTTCATCCTGAGCTGCCCGACCCTGGAGCCGCGGGCGGGGGAGCGGGCCGTCTACTGCGGGTTCCTGGACGAGCCGCCCGTACTGACGGCCACGCCGCGCGATTGTGTCCTCGTTTACCTCGGCGCGGGCAGCGTCCCCGCGGGCGTGGCCGTGCGCACCGGACGGGAGCTCGCCGAGGCCCTCGGATGCGACGTCTACGTCGCGGGCGTGGCCGAGGCCATCCACGCTGTGGGGGACCAGGAGGTGACCTGCGCGCCCCGCTTCGACGTCGCCGATCTCCTGCCACGTGCCCGCGTTTTCGTGCACCACGGCGGGCAAAACTCGATGATGGACGCTCTGTCCTACGAAGTTCCCCAGGTGATAGTCCCGGGGCGCGTCTTTGAGCGCCAATTCAACGCCGAGGCCGTGGAAAACGTGCGCTGCGGCCTGACCGTGCGCGAGCCCAAGCCGGCGCTCATCGCACGCGCTGCCCGCACCCTCGTCGACGAGCCTGTCCTGACCTCGGGAATCCGAGGGCTGCGCGCGGAACTGTCCTCGCTCGGCGGAGTCGCGCGCATCGTGCGCGAGGTTGAGGAGCTGGTCGGTTAGCCTCAGCTCCAGCCGCGCAGGATCGCCTCCAGGCCCCGCTCAAACTGAGCGTTAAAGTCGTAGCGGCCGTCCAGGAGATCCTCGATGAGCGGGCGTAGCGCCTGCGCGTCCTCGGGGTCGAGCGCGGCGCTCGCGGCCGACAGGTCGGCGGGCTGTTCGGGGGAGCCGCCCACGGGCGGAACGACCTCGGCGGCGATGAACGCCGTCGTGTAGATCGACACCGCGTTGACCAGCCCCAGCATGTCCGCATTCGGCGTGAAGCCGCGCCGGGCCAGCGTCACGAATACGCGCGCCAGGAGCGAGAGCTGCTCGGGCGTCGACATCGGGTGCGTGAGCAGAAGCATGACCGCGCCCGGGTGGGAGCGCAGCGTTGATGCCAGGCAATGCGCGTAGGCGCGCATGTAGGTCATCAGGGGCGAGGCGGGGGCACCTTCGGTCGGCTCCGACGCCTCGTGCGTGGGCTTTGAAGCTGAATCGACCGCCCCGGTGTTCACGCGGTCCAGGAACGACTCGAACGTGAGGCGCCAGACCTGCTCGGCAATGCCCTCCAGGAGGGCCGCCTTGTCGGGGAAATGACGATAAAAAGCGGCCTGGGAGACGCCGAGACGCTTTCCCAAAGACCGCAGAGACAAAGCGGAGAGCCCCTCCTCGTCGACCACGTCGAGCGCGGTCGACAAGATGATGTCTCGCGATAGCGCGCGCTGGCGTGACGACGGCATGGACTCTCCGCTTCGGTGGACGTTACTCCCTGTGATACCGGAACTGTACCAGTGCCAGCCCCGCGATCACCGCGAAGAAACCCCACGGGACGCCGATCCGCGCCCGGATGTCGGCAAGTCCCGCCCCGTCCAGGCTCACCTCGTGAATCGCGGTGATCGCCCAGTATGCGGGGTACAGGCGCGCGGCGTGCTGCGCCCAATCGGGGAACGAGGAGACCGTGGAGAAGGAGCCACCGATGCCGGCCGCCAGCATGCCGATGATGTTCGACAGTGACAGGGCTGCGTCGCGGCTGCGTGACCACAGCGCGAGCGCGACGCCGAGCGCCGACAGAACCGACGAGAAACTGAGGAGAATCGCGGCCAGCGTGACGAGGGAACCGGTCGGTCGATAGCTGAAAACGAGAGCGCCGAGCGCGAGGACAACCGCGATCTGAACGGTCTGCATGAGGAAGGCGACCAGCGCCTTGCCCGTCAGAATGGACGCGCGCGAGGTGGGGGAGGCCTAGAGGCGCTCCCACGTGCGCCACGAACGTTCGTTGAAGAACGAGCTGATGATGTTCTGCACGGCCAGGAACGAGAAGAGGATTGCTATCGATGGGACGGCCTGCTCCGCGCCGGTCACGCCGGTGTATCCGTCGGCCAGCAGCATCGACTTGAACGCCGGCATCATGAAGGGGATCAAGACGAGGGGGATCACCGTCAGGATGAGCGTGGGCGCAGGGTCAGTGAGCTGCAGGCGGATGTTGAGGCGGGTCATGGCTCCGATTTGCTTAAGCCGCGACATGGTCACTCTCCTTGACGATCTGCAGATACGCGTTGTGCAGGCTCGCCTGCATGACGCGCACGTCCGTCAGGCGCGCGCCTTCGAGGGCGGGCGAGGCCAAGGCTTCGCCGATCCGCGAACCTGGGTCGGCCTCGTCCCCGATGAGTCGGAGGTGCCTGTCGTCGGCGCTCCACCCGTCGATCGAGGGGATGGGGCGATCGAACTCGAGCGTGACCTCGGCGCGCGCGTGGTGAGATACGATCGCTTCGAGCGTGCCGCTCGCGACGATGCGCCCCTCGTTCAGGATCGCGATGTCGGAGCCAAGCTCCTCAAACTCGGCGAGGTAGTGCGAGGTGTATACGACGGCCGCTCCGTCGTCGGCGAGCCGGCGGACTGCGCGCAGGATCTGGCTGCGCGCCTCCACGTCCGCGCCGACGGTCGGCTCGTCCATGAACACCAGGCGCGGGCGGTGCATGATCGCCATGCCCGCGTGGAGCCTGCGTTGCTGTCCGCCCGACAGGTGCGAGGCGCGCTGCCCTCGCTTCTCTGTGAGGCCGAGGAGGTCTATGACCTCGCCCGCGCGCGAGGCCGCCTCGCGTCGACCGAGTCCGTGCAGCTCGCCGAAGGCAGCCAGATTCTGGGTGACGTTCAGGTCGGGGTAGATGCCCAGCTCCTGGGGTGCGTATCCGATTGACCGTGCGGCATCGGCGGATGCGGGGCGCTGGCCGCAGATGGATGCGGTCCTCGAGTCGGCGCGGCGCAGTCCGCACAGGATCGTGATGAGCGTGGACTTGCCCGCTCCGTTTCGTCCGAGTAGTCCGAGGACCTGACCGGGTTCGACGCGCAGGTCGACCCCGCGCAGGACTTCGTGAGTGCCGTAGCTCTTGCGGATTCCCCGGGCGTCCAGGCCCGGAGCGTGTGGGTGCGACACGGTGATTCTCCCATAGGTTAACGCTGTTAACTTTGTGTCACGAGTAAGGTTTACAGTGTTAACTTGTGGGTGCAAGGTGGTGCTGTCTGCCGGGGAAAATGCTGATTTGCTGCGTTTTTCTGACAATCTGTCGCTGCGTGGGGGAGGCGCGCGGCCCTACACTGTCTGCGCGAGGCCTGAAGGAGGAGCGAAAGTGCCAGGTATGGATACCTACGACGCGATCATGCTGCTGTCCTACGGTGGACCGAACGGCCCGGACGACGTCCTGCCGTTCATGCGCAACGCCACGCGCGGTCGCGGAATCCCGGATGAGCGTCTGCTCCAGGTCGCTGCGCACTACAAGCGCTTCGGCGGCGTCTCGCCCATCAATGCCTGCAACCAGCGCCTGATCGCCGACCTGTCCGCGGAGCTCGGCAGGCGCGGGCACGACATTCCCGTCGGGTGGGGAAATCGCAACTGGCACCCCTTTGTTGCCGAAGGCCTCGACGAGCTCGCCCAGGCGGGTGCCCGGCGCATCCTCGTCCTGCCCACCTCCGCCTACGCCTCGTACTCGGGATGCCGCCAGTATCGCGAAGACCTCGCGGAGGCCGCGGACGCCCTGCGCGACAAGTGGGGGACGATCGTACTAGGGGCAGAAGACAGCGCCGATAACCCCGACGCTGACATCATCCTGGACAAGGTCCGTCCCTACTACTCGACCCCCGGCATGGCGAGCGCGCAGATCACATCCGTTCGGCGCGCGTGGGAGGCCCTCGCGGCGCGCGGCGTCGATACCTCCGGGATTCGCCTGATCTTCGTCACCCACTCCATCCCAGTGAGCATGGAGGCAGGGTCCTCGCCCTTCCCCTTCCGTCCCTCAACTGACGAGGCCGCGGCAGCCTCGGACGGTCACGTCGAGCAGCAGGGGAGTGCGGCGTCGTCGGAAGCGGGAACCTCGGCAAGCGAAATCAGCTACGTCGCCCAGCACCACGCCCTCATCCAAGCGATCATGCCGGAGCTGAGGCGCATCCTCGGGCGCGCCGATCTGGGCTACGACCTCGTGTATTGCTCGCGGTCGGGACCCCCGCAGGCCCGCTGGCTTGAGCCTGATATCAACGATTTCCTCGAGGATATCGCGGCCGACGCGAACCCGCTGACCGGTACTGTCGTCGTCCCCATTGGCTTCATCTGCGACCACATGGAGGTCGTCTACGACCTCGATACCGAGGCGAAGGAGACCGCCGCACGCCTGGGGATCCCCTACGAGCGTGCAGACACCGTCGCGACGGATCCGGCCTTCGTGTCCTCCCTGGTCGACGTGCTCGAAGAGCGCGCCGCTCAGGCGCGAGGCGAGCAGCCCGTGCCCGTCACCGTGACGAGTACCGGCCCCTTCCACACCGTCTGCCCGAGCGACTGCTGCCTCTCCCCGGCACGCCCCGGCCACGCCTCGTCCCCTGGTGCCAGCGCCCACCCCGGCACCGCACACGCCCCTCATTCTTCCGGCGCGCCCGCCCGAGCCGCCGGTCAAACAGCCACACCCCAGGAGGACTCTATGTCTACCCCGCATCCCCACGCCGTCGTGCCGCCCCAGCAGAACCCGGAGAACCCGGGACATCCCGCGGGAGTGCCGGACCGTGTCGGTGAGCACGCCGCGCGCCACCAGGCCCGCCATGCGGGCACCGAGGCGACGCCCCACTCGCACGCCGCTCACGCCCGTGTCACCGACCCGCGCGACGCGACGGGCGTCGACTTCGACGAGGTCAACAACAAGCAGCACTACGCCCTCTACTCCGTGTTTGCGCTCGGCGAGTCCCTGCCCGCCGACGACGGCGAGCGCGGCCGCATTATCGCCGAGTCCCTGGACTACGTGAAGGGCGCGGGCGCGGAAATTCGCGGCTTCTACGACGTGTCCGGCTTCCGCGCCGAGGCAGACCTGATGGTGTGGTGGCTCGACGACGATCCCGAGGTCCTGCAGGACGCCTACCACCGCCTGCGCGCCAGCGCGCTCGGCAAGTTCCTGGATCCCGTGTGGTCCTGCATGGGCCTGCACACCCCCGCCGAGTTCAACAAGCGCCACATTCCCGCTTGCTTCGGCGGCGTCGCCCCCCGCGACTGGGCGATGGTCTACCCCTTCGTGCGCTCCTACGACTGGTATCTCAAGGCCCCCGAAGAGCGCGCCCGCATCATGGCCGAACACGGCCGCAACGGCTTCGCGCACTACCCGGACGTCAAGGGCTCGACCCTGTCCGCCTTCGGCTTCTCCGACTACGAGTGGGTGCTCGCGTTCGAGGCAGACAGCCTGGACCGCCTGGAGGGCGTCATGCACGCCCAGCGCTACACCGAGGCGCGTCTCTACGTGCGTGAGGACACCCCGTTCTTCACGGGTCCGCGCGTGAGCCTCGGCGAGTGGGCGGAGCGCCAGCCCCGCGCATAGGGGCCTCGTTTATCTGTCAGCCAGCCCTGGCCTCGTCCCTAAGATAAGGGACGAGGCCAGGGCTGGCTCTGCCGGTGTGCGGGGAGAATCCCCTACGCGGGCGGGAAAAGGAGCGGCAGGTCGTGGGCGACCTGGTTGGCAACCGAGGTCATGGAGTGGCTTTCTCCCTCGTCGATCCACAGCTGCAGGCTTGCGTCTGTCATCAGGTCGGGATAGTCGGATTGCAGCTGCGTCAGCTGGGGCATCATGTCCCACAGTGCGGGATCGTCGGACCCCACCGAAGCGAGAATCCGGAAGTCCTGCGGACCGAAGTGCGCGCGCTCGACCCCCGCGGCAATCAGCTCAGCGATCTGGTCGGTGTCGGCGTCCGTCTCGTGCCCGATCCACGACTCTCCTGCCATCGGCAGGTAGCCGTAGAAGTACTGTGGCCTCATCGAAAAGACGTCCCATGTGGTCGTCGCGCCCATCGAGAAGCCGCCAAAGGCGCGGTGCCTGCGCGAGGCGCGCAGAGACTCGTCCGAGGTGTCCCCGTGCGCGTACGTCGTGTAGCGAGACTCAACCGCCTCGATGAGCGTGTCGATCTCGGTCGTCGCGAAGAAGCGATTGAGTGCGTAGTCGTCCTCGTAGTCCTCAGTCGCGAAGGAGCGATCCGGGTAGTAGCTCGCAAACACGACGATCGTGGGAGCGATGGCCCCCACGGAGGTCAGCTGATCGACGATGGGGGCCACGCCCTCGGTCAGACCGTCGGCTGTGCCCCACCATCCGTGCGTCAGATAGACGATGTTCGCGGGAACCCCCGGCGTGTAGGACGCGGGCACGTAGACGAGGGCCTCCTTCTCGTAGGTCACGCCCTCATAGGCCTGCTCGTACGTGATCTGTTGGATCGACCCCGCGAGCTCCGAGGGGGCGGAAAAGGCGGAGGTCGTGCCGTCCTCCTCGTAGGAGACGGGGGAGGGGTCCTTCTGGCCGTGCCCGGAGCGATTGAGGGCGCTCGACGTCAGGCCCGCGAGGCCAAACAGTGAGATTGTGATCGCAACCGACGCGGCGATAACGCTCATCCTGTTGGAACGGCGCACGAATCCTGTTGTCACTGCCCTCGCCCCGCATGCCCGGTGCTCGTTGTCTTCATGCCATCCACTGTATGCCTGTTGGGGTCGCCACTCCTCATTGGTGTGGCCAGGCCTACCATGGTGGCATGACGCCAGAGATCACCGACCCAGCTGTCCTCGCAATCGCCGAGGAGATCGCCGCAGACCCGGCCAACGCCTCGTTCACGAAGCGAGGCGTGGGGCCGCTGTTCTACGCGGGGCCTCAGTGCCGCATCATGATCGTCGGTCAGGCACCCGGGCGAGTCGCCGAAGAGACCGGCATCGTGTGGAACGACCGCAGCGGCGACCGGCTGCGCGACTGGATGGGTATCGACCGCGACACCTTCTATCACTCGGGCAAACTCGCCATCGTTCCCATGGACTTCTACTTCCCGGGCACTGGCAAGAGCGGCGACCTGCCACCGCGCAAGGACTTCGCCCACAAGTGGCACCCGCGCCTGCTCGCCCTCATGCCGAACCTGGAGATGACGATCCTCGTCGGAGCTTACGCGACGAGACGCTACCTGCACCTGCCCTCCTCGGCTTCCCTGACGGAGGTCGTGCGCGGCTACAAGCAGTATCTACCCGCCTACTTCCCACTGGTCCACCCCTCGCCGCGCAACCAGATGTGGATGAAGAAGAACCCCTGGTTCGCCGCCGACGTGCTGCCAGACCTGAAAGCGCGCGTCGCCAACCTGCTCGCCTGACGAGGCCGGGGCTGGGCCAGGTGGGGAGCACCAGAATCCGTCGATGGGTAGGCCGCCAGTCTGACGAGGCCGGGGTAGGTGGTGCACACTGGAACGCATGAACGATCTGCGTATACCTCCCGGGCCGGGCTGCCCGCGCGGCCTTCTTGTGCCCGCGGGGGAGCTGGCCGAGCGCTTCTCTCACGCCTCGGGCCCCGGAGGGCAGGGGGTCAACACCGCGGACTCGCGGGTACAGCTCAGCCTGGACCTTGGATCGACGAGCGCCCTCAACGACAAGCAGCGCGAGCGTGCCCTGTCGGTGCTCCGCGAGCGACTCACCGGAACCGTCCTCACGATCACGGCCGCCGAGACTCGTTCCCAGCGCCGCAACCGCGCCGCCGCGCGCGAGCGCCTCGGCGAGATCCTGCGGGCGGCGCTGACTCCGCCGATCCCGCGGCGTGTCACGAAGCCGACGCGCGCGTCCAAACTGCGTCGCCTGGATGCCAAGAAGAGGCGCTCGGAACTCAAGGCTCGCAGGCGCCGCCCCGACTGGCAGTAGCGCCGGACTCGCGGGGCTAGTCCGGGCGTCGCGCGCCCGCACTCATCGTCTCGCTGCGTCGGCTGGCAGCCGGGCGTTGCCGGCGCAGGTTGCTCGGGAGTCTACCCCCACTCGCTTTCCTCCGTGCGCCACCCGATGAACACCCAGGTGACCGGCAGCGGGTAGTCGAGAACCCACATCTGCCGGTCCTCGCCGGTGGGCGACTGAACGACCTTGCGCGTGAGATGCTGGGTCGCGTAGTCGTCGAAGAGACGCTGCTCGCGCACCGTGAAAGGCTCGGAGCGGGCGAGGCGACGCAGGTCGGAGCGCGCCTCGTCGAAGGAATCGAAGCGCATCGGGCGGAAGGTCGTGGTGGAGGCGGTCACGGGGACTCGCCCCAACGCACGCAGAGCCCGCAGGACCTTGCGCGGGTTGCGGGGGTGCTTGGCCGTGCGCCCTAGGTAGGTGAGCAGGCGAGGGTCGGAGGAGGGTGGCAGGCTCGCGGGGACAACAACTGCGGCACGGGAACGGGCCGCCGAGTCAAGCTTGGCGATAAAGGGTGCCACGGCCTCGGTCATGAGGGAACGCGAGGCGAAGGCGACATCTACGCTGTTCGCGCCCAGGCCCGCCGCCTCCCAGTCGTCCTCCCACGCGAGAAGGTGAGAGGAGATGGGCAGTTGTTCCGCTGCCGCGCGTTCATCGAGGATTTCGAGCATTGCCTCGGCAAAGTCGCAGGCATGGACGTGGTGTCCGGCCCTGGCTAGGGGGACCGCGAGCGTACCGGTTGCGCATCCCATGTCCAAGACCACCTCGCCGGGGTTGAGCGCGAGGAGTTGCATGAGCCATTGTTCGTACTCGCCGGTTGCGAAGCGGGTGAAATTAGCGGCCCGTTTATTCCAGTACTCCCGGCTGTCGCGTTTGGTGGACTCCTCGCGGCCCCTGCTGCGTGTCGACATCTTCCGTGGCCTCCTTTTGCTCCTGAGTGAGGGTGGGCGGCTTAGCCCGATCCCGTCAGAATAATCGCTGTGCGCGATGGGTTAAAGCGCCGGGTGGTATTTCGGCAACTATCTGATGCTTTGCGTGGAATAATATCCGCGTGAATTCTTCCCACGCGCTGCCGAACTTTTCCAGTGATTACCAGGAGGGGGCGCATGCCCGGGTGCTTGACGCCCTCGTTGCCACCAACATGGAACAGACCAGCGGCTACGGCACCGACGAGCACTGCGAGCGCGCCCGCGACCTGATACGCGAAGCTTGCGCCGCCCCCGACGCGGACGTGTATTTCCTGGTCGGCGGTACCCAGACAAACGCCACCGTCATCGACGCGATCCTCCTGCCCTGGCAGGGCGTCATCGCCCCGAACACCGGCCATATCAACATGCACGAGGCAGGCATCGTCGAGCGCGGCGGCCACAAGATCCTCGACACTCCGGCCGTCGACGGAAAGATCAACGCCGCCGACGTCGAACGCATCTGCTCGGCGTGGGAGGGCGACGGTGCGCGTGACCACATGATCGCCCCCGCCCTCGTCTATATTTCTCAGCCCACCGAGTACGGCACCCTGTACTCCCTGAAGGAGCTTGAGGAGCTCTCCGCGGTGTGCCGCAAGCGCGATCTGAAGCTCTTCGTCGACGGCGCGCGCCTCGCCTACGCGCTGGCCTCGCCCGCCAACGATGTGACCCTGGCCGACCTGGCGCGCCTGACCGACGTGTTCTACATCGGCGGCACCAAGTGCGGTGCGCTGTTTGGTGAGGCCGTGGTCATCCCGCAGCGCGGGTCGATCCGCCAGTTCGTCACCCAGATGAAGCAGCATGGCGCCCTCCTGGCTAAGGGGCGTCTCCTGGGCGTCCAGTTCGAAGCGCTCTTTGAGGAGAGCCTCTACCTGACCATCGGTGATCCGGCAGTGGCGGCCACAGCCCGGATCCGCGCGGCCCTCCAGCGCGCCGGATACGTGGTCACGATGGACTCGCCGACCAACCTGACGTTCGTGGCGCTGGACCAGGCCGGGCACGAGCGCCTGTCGCGCAAAGTGCATTACAGTATCTGGGAGACGCTGCCCGACGGACGCCTCCTCGCCCGCATTGGCACCTCGTGGGCGACCCCCGAGGAGGATGTGGCAGCCTTCGAGCAAGCCCTGGCGCGGTAGGGCATCGCGTCCGATAGTCAGGGCGATAGCGGTCAGTCAGCGTGCTTCGTCGGCGGTGAGAGCCTAGAGAAGCGACTGGACCCGCACTGTGACCCGGTGCCCCGTAGGGTTGTCGACGTGTTCGGAGCCTTCATCGTTCACAGCGTCATCGTCCCGTGAGTCCGGCTCGGCGAGGGAGCGGATCACGGTTTCTTGGATGTCACGCACGATCTCTTTGACAGGCCGAGACTCGTCGAGGCCGACCTCGATGATGGCCCTGTTCGTACCTTCGTCAATGATGACGCCGAAACGGTCCTGCTGAGACTCCTGCTGCTGCATGCGTTTACCAATCACCTTTAACGTGCTGGTGAGTCCCGGTTCGATTCCTCGCACCCCGGGAATAGCAGTAACGAGGTGCACCAGCTCGGCGGCTGAGCGGCTAGTCGTCATCGTGGAGATCCTCAATGTGAATGTTGACAATGGGCGAGACCCCCAGGTTCTCACGACAAGCTGCCCGAACGGCATCGCGGACCTGCTGAGTGAGAAGTGGCAGGCTGTCGACGCTGATGTGCGCGGAGATCCGGCAGGAGATGGTCTCAGGAACCCCGAGGCCTCGGTGCTCCTTGCTCGTGGGGGCGTGCGTCATAGACGAACGCAATGCCCGTGCGCCGGGCACGGCATCGATGGTCTTTCGAATCAGTGCCCGCAATGAAAACTCGGACATGCTGTACGGGCCGAGATCCGTTTCCGGCATCTCCACCTGGGATCCGTGTCGTGTTTCGGCCGCAATGGCGTCCATGAGGGAGCGACGGGGCATCACTGATGAGCTGCCCTGCGCCTCGAGTTCATCCCATTCCTTGTGTAGAGATGCAATCACCTGCAAGTACTTCTGTGTGTTTGCATCGTCTTGCTCGTGCGAACGAATAAGAGAACGTGCCGAAGCCGCCGAGTTCCGGACGTTGTCGGATAGCTTTTTCGCGCCACGCATCAGGACCACTCCTTCATCATGCGCATGACGAGAGAGCGGGCGCGTGCCAGCCTCCCTCGAACGGTTGGAACGGTCAGGTTGAGGGTTTGGCCTATCTCCTCGTACGTCATCTCGTCAATTTCTCTCAGTACCCAGACGATACGCAGGTTCGGGGGCACAGAAGCTAAGATTTCGGCCAGCGCTTTGATCTGTGCGTTCACTTCGCTGGAGTCAGCTGGATCGGCGGTATTGTTCGCAGAGGCCTGCGCAGTGTTACTCGCGGTCTCGAGGCTTTCAGCGTCGTAGGGGTCGGTCGCTCGGCGCTGCTGTTTACGCATCAGGCTGGTGGCCTTGTTCGTGCAAATCCGCAAGAGCCATCCTCGAAAAGCGGCCGGCTCGCGGACCAGGTGAATGCTCCGCCAGGCTTGAATGAGCGTCTCTTGGACGATGTCTTCGCTGTCCTGGCGGTTGCGTACGATCATGTAGGCCGATCGGAACAATCGGCCCTGATATCGATCGACGAGTTTCTCAAACGCGCCGATGTCTCCGTCTTGAGCGCGTAGGACCAGATATCGGTCGTCGTGAGGCGGCGCGGCCGGGGTAGTCATGTCAGCATCGTAGCGCGAATGAGGAGCAGGGCGAGGCATTGGTGTTGCCTCGCCCTGTACCTCAGGCGTCAACGTTGCTCCCGTCGATGACTGGGGCGCGTTGTCCTGTCACCGCCTCTGAACGACTATTCGACCGTGACGGACTGTTGAGATTCATCAGGACGTCGATCTGTCGAGGAGCAGCACCGAGGGACGTTGCGATGTCCTCGTTGAGTCGATTCCTGAGCGCAGACACTGCCCATTCGACCGCACTGTCTCGAGAGACAGTGATGTCTGCCTGAACCCAAAGGTTCTTGTGGGACCCTGCCACCCAGACCGAGCACTGTTCGACGCCGGGTATCTCCTGCGCCCTCTCAGACAGCGCCTGGGAGAGGACATCGGGAGCCAGGGAGGCCAGTAGTGAGCCATCGGAACCGGTGATTCTCAGGGGAGAAGCGGCTGCCTTGCGAGGAATCTGCTTGATGAGCACGAATGCTCCCGCGACGATCGCTAACACCGACAGCAATGCAGCGATCGGGATAAGCCAATTCGAATGGGTGAGAGGCGCGAGGATGCTGCTGACAGAATCCTGGGCGGGTGCCAGGTAACGGTCGACGGCTGGCCAGTAGCGGCCAGCGCCGAGGCCCGAGGCCACGAACCACGACGCCGCCGCGACGAGAGCGAGACCGAAGGTGGCCAAGATAATCCGATTGAAAGCACCAGAAACTGAACGCATAGTGGGATCTCCTTCAGCTCGTTCGCTGGACGCGCACGCGGCTGCGTGAAATGCCGACGGGTGCGAGCAATGCCAGCGCCTCATTGGTCTGTTGACGGGCAGCATCCTGCACGGGGTCGAGGTTATCCAGGACGCTGCGGACCAGGACATCGACGCGGGAGCGGCGGATGGCCACGGTGACGGAGTGGACGCCGTCAACTTGCTCAACCTGAGCGCGAATGAGGTCCGCCAGGTCGCGGCGCTTCGTCGCGGTCTGCCCGGGAAGATCATCCGGAAGGATCTCGAGACGCCCGGGAAGTCCCGGCCACAGTGCCGACAGAATCATCGACAGGCCGCATAGCGCTATAAAGAAGGCGACTGCAAGGGCTGCGGGGGAGCCGACAGTGGCGGAGCCGATAGCGGACAGTGCAGTGTCAGCGGGTGTCGGCCAACTTCCGGTGATGATCCTGTGTCCTGTGATCCATGCTCCCAGTCCTCCGGCCGTGAGGAGCAGCAGCGCGAGGATAATGCTCGGGATGGTGCGGGAGGGGAGGCGGATAAGTGAAGGAACCGGTGTTCTCATGTCAGGCTCTTCCTAACGTGGCTGCTCGGATGGAGCCAGGAGATCTCGATCGTCATCTTGCCGACGTTCAGTCCAGTAAGCGTTTCGACTCGACGGCGCACGTGGTGGCGCAAATCCTCAACAACGGAAGATAGCGGCGCTGGAAAGGACAGGCCCAGGTTCAGGTGGATGACGGCCACCTGACCGTAGATGTCACACGTCGCTTCGGGTCGCGAATGAAAGTTGTGGCGCGCGCCGATCCCCAGGAGTCCACCTGCGTTCGAGCCAACGTTCGCAGTTTCGTAGGCTGCTTCGGCAGCGATCCGGGCGACGACTCGGGAGGGAATGGTCGTGGTGCCGCGGTCCTCCCAGGACGGGTGAGAGTCCTCGGAGGGTCCCGGCTGCGCGATTGCGCGCTGGGTCGCGGTCGCCATCGTCATTTCTTTCGCCGATCCAGGAGGCTTCGGACATCGACCCGGCCCTCCAGACAAAGGCCTACTCCCCATCCGACCAGGCCGCACAGGGCGACCAGAACGAAGTCGGCGAAAGAGCCGAAGGCGAGAATGGTTCCTAGGAACAGGCCCGTGAGGAGGGCCAGGTGCGTTGTCTTCATAAGAAATTCCTCAGATCAAAGCGTCGGGGTGAATCACTTGAGGTCGGCAGCTTCGGAATCGTCAGAGTCTTCGTCAGGAAGGTGGACGTCGGTGACGTTGATGTTGACCTCGACGATCTCAAGGCCGGTGGTGCCCTCAAGCTGCTCGATGACATTACGACGAATCGCGTTGGAGACCTCGACGATAGAGACACCGTAGTCGATGACGATGGTGATCTCGATGGCAGCCTGGGTCTCACCCTTCTGCACGCTCACGCCGCCAGCGACGTTGGTCTGGGCGTTGGGGATGCGGTCGGTGACAGCGCTGAAGGCGCGGCGCACGGCGTTGCCCATGTCGTAGACGCCGGGCACCTCGCGAGCGGCCATTCCGGCGATCTTGGCGACCACGTTCTCGTCGATCGTGGTCACGCCGTGCTCGGTCTGGAGGGGACCGCGCAGGGTCTTTTCCTCTTCGACGTTCTCATTGCGCTCGCGCTGCTGGCCGGTCTGGGGGATGGTGTTCTTGCTCATGTGAGCCTCTTTCGTTTCTTCGAGAGATGATTGGTGACGGGTTGTGCGCGGATCAGCAAGTGGTCAGTCAGGCACCGTGGTGGCTTCCTTTGTCGGCCAGTGTGTAGCCGGATTCAATTGTCTTGCTGCCCGTCATGATTGCCGCGCTATGAAGAAGACGCCTCAGGTCGTGAAAACCTCACGACCTTCTTGTGTGGCGTATGCCACTAAGCTTGATGGCGTCGCAATTTGGGGCGTGTCAGTGAGTGTCGTTCACTTGCGACCGGCGAGCTTGAGGTAGACCGAGATTGCGCCGATGGCGGCAACCAGGGACAGGGCCCACCTGATCCAGTCGATTCCGCTGGTGTCGGCGACGCCGAAGAAGCTGGCGATCGTGCCTCCGATGAGCGCGCCCACCGCGCCGAGGATGATGGTCCACAGGATGGAGATGTTCTGTTCACCTCGCATGATGAGTCGCGCGAGGGCACCGAGGATGGCGCCGGTGATGACCATTCCGATAAGTGACAGCATGATGTATTCCTTCGTGAGGGTCCGACGATGTGATTGCGTTCCTGGTCGGACGTTGGAACGTGTGGAAGCGTGATGCCGGCGTTGAGGCTGGCTGCGCGCTACATGTTAGACGTCGCGATGGCTGATGATGTCACGCCAGGAAACTGTGTTGTATGTTACATGCGTTCAGCTGTTGTGCTGAGCGCCGAGTCCGCGGTTGTCAACGGCTGTTGTCGGATAACCGCGCCCAGTAGGTGGATCATCCCGATGTTCAGGGGAATCACAGGGGTAGCCTCAGAGCATGACACTCAACGAAGAGACGATCGACTTTTCCTCCCTGACAGCCTCACGTCGCTCCACGCGCGCCTTTACGGAGCGTGAGATTCCAGCCGATATCCTCGATGCGATCCTTGCCGACGCGACGACCGCGCCGAGCTGGTCCAACACGCGCGCATTCCGTGTCGCGATCGCGACCGGAGAGCGCGCCGCGCGCCTGCGCGAGCACTACGGACGACTCTTCGACGAGGAGATCGCGGCCCAGGCGCGCAAGGCGGAAGATCCGAACGCGGAGATCCCGATCCCCGACGGCGACTACCCGGTGCGCAAGCGCTACCCGGACGAGGTGCGCCCCGCCCAGATCGAGGTCGCGAAGCTGCTCTACGGTACCTACGGTGTGGAGCGCGGCGACATCGAGGGGCGCAACCGCGTCAACCGCCGCAACGTGACGGCTTTCGACGCGCCCGTCATGGGCTTCGTCTTCGTCCACGAGGACATGCTTCCGTGGAGCGCTATGGATGCAGGCCTCATGCTCCAGACCCTGTTGCTCTCCGCCAAGTCTCGCGGCGTGGACTCCTGTCCGGTCGGCATCCTGGCGACCTGGCGCGCGCCCGTCGAGGCTGAGTTCGAGGTTCCTGAGGGCTACCGCTTCATTACGGGTTTCGCGCTCGGCTACGCGGATCCGGAGGCTCCGATCAATGCGATGGAAGCACCGCGCCCGCCGATCCAGCTGCTCGAAGGGAAGTAGGGGACAAGGGTCTTTGCGGTGCTGTGAACAATTTCCCACGGGCGTGCATCCCTCCAAGCTGCGCCTCTACCGTGGAAGTAGCTTCGGCCTCGTGAAATGTTCACCAGTGGAAGGCCCCTATGTCCAAGAAGTACCTTTCTGTTGCCTTCGCCTACGTGGGAGTCATCGTCGGCGCGGGCCTAGCCAGCGGCCAAGACTTGCTCCAGTACTTCCTGTCCTTCGGGGCGAAGGGACTCATCGGTATCGCCGCGCTCGGCGTCCTGAACGTCATCTTCGGAGCTGTTGCTCTGCAGCTGGGCTCCTACTACCGCTCCGGCCACCACGACGAGGTCTTTGAACGCATCACCCACCCGGCGCTGCGCCGCGTCATCGACGTGGTCCTGGTGTTTTCGGGCTTCGCGATGGGTTTCGTGATGCTCGCGGGAGCGGGAGCGAACCTCGAGCAGCAATTCGGCCTCCCCGCGTGGGCGGGAAGCGCCCTGTGCGCGGTTCTCGTGGTGCTCACCGCCTTCCTCGACTTTGATCGGATCATGAGGGTGATCGGCGTGTTCACGCCCATGATCATCATCGCGATCACGATTCTGACCGTCTACTCGCTGTCGATCCCACACCCGGGCCTTGCCGAACTCGACGCCGCCGCAACCCAGGTGACCCCCGCGTTGCCGAATCTGTGGCTGTCTTCGATCAACTACTTCGCGCTGTGCGTCGTCAACGGCATTGCGATGGCTTTCGTGCTGGGCGGCTCGGTGCTGCGCATCGGCGAGGCACGCCGCGCCGGGCGTATCGGCGGTGCCATTATCGCGCTCGTGATCGGCGCGGACGCCGTGTGTCTCTACCTGAACATGGATCGCATATGGAACGTGAACGTCCCGGCGCTCGAGATCGCCCGGTCGATCCACCCGGCCTTCGCCTTCGTTTACACGCTCATCATTTTCGCCCTTATCTACAACACGGTGTTCTCGCTGTTTTATTCGACCGCGCGCCGTTTCTCGGGTGGCTCGACAAGCCGCATGCGCCTTGTCCTCGTGGGCGTTGTCGCGGTGGGGTATGCGGCCTCGCTGATGGGCTTCAAGAAGCTGATCGGCGGCATGTATCCGATCATCGGCTGGCTGGGCGTCGCCCTCCTGATGGTCCTCGCCGTCGGCTGGCTGCGCGAGCGCTCCGCCGTCCTGCGCGAGGAAAACCTGCGCCGCAAGCTCATCCGCGTCCTCGTGCGCAAGCACGCCGACGACCTGGAGTACACGGACGAACACCGTGCCGAGGCCCGCACGCTTGCCCGCGCATCGGTCGTGGATGGGCGTGAGCTGCGCCGCGAGGCCAACTCGATCGCCGAGGAGATCGCGGATACCCAGGAGGACGCGGCGGCCTACGCGCGAACCGCGCTACCGGTTGACGAGGCCCTGGTGGCCCAGGCGATCGAGGCCGACCGGGAGAACGACTGAGTCAGCTCACCGACGAGGCCGTGGCCGCCTCGTGCGCGAGGAGCCAGGCTTTCGCCTCCGTTCCGGCCGCGTATCCTCCCGGGCCGCTGGCAGCGACTACGCGGTGGCAGGGGCGGATGAGGAGCAGGGGATTGCGCCCCACCGCGCCGCCGACCGCCTGCGCGGAGGCGGGCACGCCTGCTTCGAGCAGCTGGGCGACGATCTGCCCGTAGGTGCGCGTCGCGCCGTAGGGGATGGTGTCCATCGCCTCCCACACGCGCCTCTGAAAGTCCGTGCCCGTGGGCGCGAGGGGCACGGCGGCGGGGGAGGGGGCCGCGCCCGCGACGTAGTCATCCAACCACGATGCGGCCGCGCCCAGAGCCCGCGCGTCGGCCTCATCCCACTTGGCCTCGGCGCAGACGCTGTCCCGGGAATCAGGCGAGGTCAGATCGACCGAGGAGGGCGCTACGACCTCGTTGATGCCATAGAGGCGACCGAAGAAGCGCTGCCCGGCCACCCACACACCGACGATCGAACCGCCCCACGCGGCCAGCGTGAGGCGACCGATGGGGGAATTGTAGGTGGCGAGTGCCGGATCAGAACTGCTCGGGGTGGTCTCGGTAGGCATACGCCCACACTGTCACGGCGACAGTCACAGCGCGAGTCCACGCATCGCGGACGGCGTTCAGCTCGTCGCCCTCGAAGCCCTCTGCAAGGAGACGGTGCCCGACCTCCACAGTCGGCGCGATGAAGGCGAGCACGTAGCGTAGGGGAACGAATGGTGTCGAGTCCGCCCTATCCGCCGCGTTCTTCGCTGCGGACATGTGCCGTGCGCCGATCAGATACTGGTAGTCCAACCACGCCTGGTCCCGCTCGCGCGTGCACATGTCGATGATCCACTGGGCGAAGCGGGGCTTTGATGCCTGCGCGTACTCGGGGTTTGGCTGTCCATCTGGGTGCGCGGAATGGGCTGCCAGATACGTTTTTTGAGCCAGAATTCCACGCCACGTGTCGACCATTTCCATGGCATGCGGCGCCAGGATGGGTTCTGCTCGTGAGAGCAGCTCAGCGTCACCGGGCTGGACGTGTGCGGCGGCCTCAATCTGGCGTAGATCCTTGAGTGTAAGCGGAGCTGTGGGGACGGCATCAGTGCCGTAGGTGTACCCCGACGAGTGGTCGTAAGCAGTCATGAGGACCTCCTTGAACCTATGGGTTAATGGTAGCACGTGCTCTGCTCGTGTGGGTCTGTTTGACATTTGGGGCCGGTGTGGAAGGCAGGAGGGCGGGGCGTGGTACGCCGCGCGAGTTCGCGGCGCGCGTAGCCACTGTGGTGAGATGGCAACGGCGCTGGTGGGGTTGCTCGCACTACAATTGACCTGTGGATCCCCTTCTTATTGCCGTGGCCGGAATGCTCATCATCGTGGCATGCCAATTCTTCGCCCCCAAGGTGGGCGTGGCGTCGCCGCTGATTCTGCTGGTTATCGGCCTGGCGATTGGCTTCTTGCCGCAGGTGGGCGCCATCGAGGTCGAGCCGCATCTCATCCTTGAGGTCGTGCTGCCGCCGCTCCTGTTCTCGGCGGCCGTGCGCATGCCGACCATGGACTTCCGTCGCGAGATGCACGCCGTCGCGATGCTCGCGATCCCCCTCGTGTTCCTCTCCGCCTTCGCGGTCGGCTTCGTCATCAACTGGCTGGTCCCCGCGATCTCGCTGCCCTGGGGCGTCGCCCTGGGGGCTGTGCTGTCGCCGACGGATGCGGTCGCCGTCTCGATCGCGAAACGCTCGGGCGTCTCCCACCGCATCATCACCGTGCTCGAAGGCGAGGGCCTCTTCAACGACGCGACCTCGCTGGTCCTCCTCTCCGCCGCGATGAACGCCGGCCTGGCAGCAGACGAACATGCCCTCAACCCGGGCCTGCTCATCGGCAAGGTCGCTCTTGCGCTCGGTATCGCAGCTGCGATTGGCTGGGTCGTCGGCGAGGTCGGCGTGCGCCTGCGCGCACTCATCAAGGAGCCTTCGGCCGATACAGTCTTCTCGTTCACGATGCCTTTCATTGCCTCGATCCCCGCCGAGCACCTGGGAGGCTCCGGCCTCGTCGCTGCCGTCGTCGCCGGCTTGGTCGTCTCGCGTCGCCGCGCCGCCGTCATCTCCGCGACCAACAGGCGTTTCTCCCAGCAGAACTGGCAGACCATGACCCTCGTCCTGGAGAGCGGAATCTTCCTGACGATGGGCCTCCAGGCTTTCGGGATCGTCGAGGAGACCGCCGCGTTCTCCGGTGGCCTGGCCTTCGCCGCCTTCCTTGCCGTCACCCTCGGCGCGCTCATCATGGTCATTCGAGCCGTCTTTATCGCGTTCATGTTCACCTGGCTGGACCATCGGCACAAGCGCCGACAGCGGCGTTACGAGGCCGAGGCCGCGCGCATCGAGCGCTTCGAGAAGCGCATGCACAAGGCGAGCGAAGTCGACGCCGACATGCTCGAGGCTCGCGACCTGAGCCCCGAACACTGGGAAGAGGCGCTCAACCTCTATCGTCGCCGCCTCAAGCGTCGCGCGCGCCGCAACGCCATGCGCGGATCCGACCTGGATTACTTCGAGAACGAGCCGCTGGGCCCGCGCGAGGGCAGCGTCATCGTCTGGGCGGGCATGCGCGGCGCGATCACCCTGGCGGCCGCGCAGACAATCTCGATGCACGCCCCGATGCGCGCGCTGCTGCTCACGATCGCCCTGCTCATCGCCGCTGGCGCCCTCGTCATCCAGGGCCTGACCCTGCCCGGCCTTATTCGCCTCGTCAAGCCGAAGATGGCGACGGGCGACATCTCCGAGGAGGAGCGCGCCAAGCTCCTGAAGGTCATGGGCTCCGCGCTCGTCGATACGGCGCTGGCCCAGGCGATTCACGAGGTCGACGGCAAGACCCTGCTCTCCGCCGGCGTCTCGCGCACACTCTCCCGGCTGGGGCATGCACTTACTGACGAGGCTACGGGTGAGCAAGTGCGGACTGCGCATGCCGCTGACCGCGTCCTCACGGACATCTTCCAGGACGCCGCCGCTCAGGCCACCGTTTCCGCGAGCGAGGTGGATGACGACGACCACGGCACCGTCGATATGAGCGAGGAGGAGGTTGAGCGTTCCTTCACGCGAGACCAGATCCGTGAACTGGCGCTGGAGGCCATCCATGCCCAGCGCGACGCCCTTCTGCAGGCCCGCGACGAGGGTATCTTCTCTTCGGCGGCACTCGAGGGCGCGCTCGCCCGCCTCGACAATGAGGAAATCCTCCTGGTTTCGAGCCACGGCGTCGACCATTGAGCAACCTCCCGCTCCTCCACGCAAGCGGGGCACAGCTGGGGCAGACGGGGCCAGGCGGGGGCGAGACCCGACGCGACGCGCAGCGTCAGTCCGTCGTCACCCGCGACGCGTACGCCGGATCATCGGTCACCGAGTTCAGCGCCTCCTCCAGGCGCTGCGGCGCCACGATGCCGTCGCGCGCGAGGACCCGGTAGGTCTGGTCGGCCTCGTGGGTGATCATGTTCGTCACCGTAAAACCGTTGCGTTCGTAGAACGCCAGCCGTCGCTCGCGCTGCTGGTAGTTCCCAGCCTCGCGCTCGAGAGGCTCAATTTCGAGCAGCTGCGGCACGTCGCCGTGGCGCTCGCGGAAGTGGGTGAGGATGCGCGAGCCGTAGCCGGCGCTGCGCGTGGACCCGTCCACCGCGAGGAAGCCCAGGTAGAACAGGTCGGGGAACACGAAGGAAAACGTCAGGGCGACCACGCCTGCGGCCCCGTCCTCGCCCGCCGGGCGAGACTCGTCGACCCACGCGACGAAGGACACCTCGGGGAGCTCGGCCGCCTTGAGCAGCTCGGGAAGGGGGATCTGTTCCTCGGGCGGGAAGGAACGCTCGTAGATTTCCTTGACTTTGTCGGTGATCGCCCCCTCGTTGGGCACTGTGATCTGGGTGAGGTCGGTCATGCGGTCAGTCTACCCGCTCACCCTCGCCCCTTTGTCAGGCCTTCCGATGAACGAGGCGGAGGCGGGGTTTTGGGCCTGTCGGGCGACCCGTGAGGTGGGGAATCAGGGGTGCGTCAGGGTCCGATCAGGGGACATTCAGTGAACATCTGCGGTCAGGGGGTATTCCCGCTCGCCTAGACTTGAAGGGGTTCCAACAGTAGATGTGAGGATGAAACGTGCTTGAACTCAAGGAGATCGTCAAGGCCTATCAGACAGCGAGCCTGGTCCAGGTGGCGCTCAACAAGGTCTCCGTGGCGTTCCGCGACAACGAGTTTGTGGCCGTGCTGGGCCAGTCCGGCTCCGGCAAGACGACGATGCTTAACGTCATCGGCGGCCTCGACCGATTCCAGAGCGGCGACCTCGTCATCGACGGCATTTCGACGAAGAACTACAAGGCCCGCGACTGGGATGCCTACCGAAACAATCGCATCGGCTTCGTGTTCCAGGCCTACAACCTGATCCCGCACCAGAGCGTGCTCGCCAACGTCGAGCTGGCCCTGACCCTGTCGGGCGTGTCCCGCTCCGAGCGACGCCGGCGAGCCCTCGACGCCCTCGAACGGGTGGGCCTGAAGGAGCACGTGAACAAGAAGCCCTCGCAGATGTCGGGCGGCCAGATGCAGCGCGTCGCCATCGCACGCGCCCTCATCAACGACCCCGAGATCCTGCTCGCGGACGAACCCACCGGCGCCCTGGACTCCAAGACCAGCGTTCAGGTCATGGACCTGCTGCGCGACGTTGCCCGCGACCGCCTCGTCATCATGGTCACCCACAACCCCGAGTTGGCCCACCAGTACGCGACCCGCATCGTCGAGCTGGCCGACGGCTGCGTCGTCGCCGATTCTGATCCTTTCGTGCCCGAAGCCAAGGATCGCCGCGAGGCTAAGGCTGCGCGCCGCACGTCCATGGGATTCCTGACGGCGATGTCCCTGTCCTTCAACAACCTCATGACGAAGAAGGGGCGCACCCTCATGACCTCCTTCGCGGGGTCCATCGGCATCATCGGTATCGCCGCGATCCTGGCGCTGGCCAACGGCACGAACGCCTACATCGCCAAGACCGAAGAGGAGACCCTGGGGTCCTACCCTTTGACGATTCAAAAGACCGGCATCGACATGACGGCCGCGCTGTCCGTGTCGGCCTCAGATTCGAAAGACTCCAACCCCGCGCCCGACGGTCAGGTCGGCGTCTCTAAAATGCGCACCTTCGCCGACACGATCCGCGACGCCAAGACGAATGACCTGGCCTCCCTCAAGACCTACCTGGATAACAACGGCGGGGACATCGATTCGATGGTCAACGCGGTCGAATACGACTACGACCTCGTTCCCCAGATCTACCAGTCGGACACCTCCAAGGAGACCGTTCAGGTTAGCCCCGACCAGTCGATGAAGCAGATGGAGGCCGGTTTCGGCTCGGGTTCCTTCGGGGCAATGATGGAGACCAACGCCTTCTATCAGATGCCAGCTACCTCCTCGCTGTACACCTCCGCCTACGACGTCGTTGCGGGCTCATGGCCGACGGGTGCGAACCAGGTGGTCCTCGTCCTGGACGAGGACGGCAACATTCCCAACCTCTTCGAGTACACGCTGGGCTTCAAAGACCACAAGGAGTTCGACCAGCTCATGCGCCAGTACTACCAGGGCGCGCTCGGAGGGAAGAAGCAGTCGGGAGCGCAGTCGGGAGTCCAGTCGGGAGTCCAGTCCGGTGCGAGCACCGCGACCTACGACTACTCCACGATCCTGGGCACCACCTTCCGTCGCGTCAATGCCTTCGATAGGTACACGTGGGACGACACCTACAAGGTATGGACTGATCGTTCCAACGACAAGGATTACATGAAGAAGCTCGTGGACGGTGGCCAGCAGCTCACCATCTCGGGCATCGTGAAGCCGAACTCGGACAAGGGCGGTGCCCTGCGGCAGGGGATCGCCTACACCCCCGCCATGACCTATCAAATGATCGAGGAGGCGGCCGCCAGCCCCATCGTCAAGGCTCAGCGTTCCAAGCCCGAGGTCGACGTGTTCACGGGCAAGACCTTCAAGGAGCTCGCGGACACCCAGAAGAGCCAGTCCAGCGGTTTCGACATGTCCTCCCTGTTCACCGTCGACGAGTCGAAGCTTTCAGCAGCGTTCCAGATCGACCCCTCGAAGATGCAGATGGACCTGTCGGGCTTGGACTTTTCCGGCATGGACCTGTCCGGCCTCGACTTCTCCAACCTCGACATGTCGGGAATGGACCTGTCGTCTATCGACCTGTCGGCGCTGGCCGCGCAGTCGGGTCCGCAATCGGGAATGGCCTTTGACCTGTCCTCCCTCGACCTGGGCGACCTGAGCAAGGAATTGCCGCAACTGGCCAACGTGGACTTCCAGACGATCATCCGTTCGGCGCTGGCCGACGGGGCCGTCAAGGACGGTGCGGGCGAGTACCTGAGCGCCCAAGCATCCCAGATCGCGCAGGGATTCCAGGAATATGCCCAGAAACAGATCGAGGCGGGAGGCTCAACCGACTTCGCGACCCTGGCCTCGGCCTACTTCTCTCAGCCCGAGGTCCTCGAGCAGTTGCGTGCGGCCGTCTCTTCGGACCAGGTCGTTGACTCCGACAAGCTCGCCGCGAATCTGGCGAAGGCTCTCGGGGACGACCCAGCCCTATCCCAGATCGGCACCGACATCTCCACCCAGGTCATGAACGCGATCTCCACCCAGATCGCCGCTCAACTCGGCGGCACCCTCACGCAGGGGGTGAGCGCCGTGATCGGGCAGGTCATGCAGGAAGCCATGACGAGCGCGATGACTCAGATGATGGAGCAGCTGTCGACCGCCATCGGTCAACAGATTGGCACCACCATGGAGCAGTTCGCCACCAACATGTCGAGCGCCTTCTCTATGGACCCGCAGGCATTCGCCGAGGCCTTCCAGTCCAACGTGGACGAGAAATCCCTCGCGGCCCTCATGGCGACCATGTTCTCCACGAACGTGCCGACCCTGGACACGAACCTGAAGAATCTGGGGTGGGCGGATATCGCTTCTCCGTCGAACATCTCGATTTACCCCAAGTCCTTCGCTGACAAGGACAAGGTTAAGGCCGCCCTTGACGCCTACAACGCCGACCATAAGGCCGCCGGTGCGACCGATAAGGTCATCACCTACTCCGACATCATGGGAACCCTGATGAGCTCGGTGACCAAGATCGTCGACATCATTTCCTGGCTGCTCATCGCCTTCGTGTCGATCTCTCTCATTGTTTCTTCGATCATGATCGCGATCATCACCTACATTTCGGTGCTCGAGCGCCGCAAGGAGATCGGCATCCTGCGCTCGATCGGTGCCTCGAAGGGCGACGTGTCGCGCGTCTTCAACGCGGAGACCGTCATCGAAGGCCTTTTGGCAGGCCTGATGGGTGTGGGCGTGACCTACGGGCTGTGCGCGATCGCCAACGCCGTCGCCTACTCTTCCTTCAACGTGGAGAACATCGCGCAGCTCTCGCCGCTGACCGCGCTGACGCTCGTCGCCGTGTCCGTGGGCCTGACCGTCATCGCGGGCATCATCCCGGCGTCGCGCGCCTCGCGTCAGGACCCGGTCGAGGCCCTGCGCTCCGAGTAAGCGCCCCGGCTCATCGATCCACGGCCTCGCTCCGGTTAGGGCGAGGCCGTGGTGTTTTCACGGGGCGCGCGCGGCTGCGCTAACCTGGACGCAACGCTCGTTTCAGTAGCCGTGAGGAAAGAGGAATCATGCCCACTCCCGAGAACCTTGCCACCGATGCCACCGTGGCCATCATGCTGGCCGACGGCTTCGAGGAGGTCGAGGCCCTGGCCGTCGCCGACGTCCTGTACCGCGCCGGCGTGCGCGCCGACCTGATCTCCGTGACCGATGCGCGCCACGTGACCAGCTCCCACGGCATCCGCGTCGTCGCGGACCTCATGCTCGCAGACGTCGACCTGTCGGCCTACACCGTCCTGTTCCTGCCCGGCGGCATGCCCGGCACCCTGGGCCTGAAGGGCACGCCCGCGATCCAGGCGGAAGTGCTGCGCCGCTTCGACGCCTCCCAGCCGATCGCAGCGATCTGCGCGGCCCCCTCGATCCTGTCCGAGCTGGGCGTCCTCGACGGTCGCCACGCGACCGCGAACCCCGCCTTCATCAAGGCCATCGCCGAGGGCGGCGCGATCGCCCACGACAACCCCGTCGTCGTCGACGAGTTCATCACGACAAGCCGCGGGGCTGGAACCTCCCTGGAGCTCGGCCTCGAGATCGTGCGCCAGCTCCTCGGGGACGAGGCTGTCGACGAGGTCTCCCGCGGGATCGTTCTGTCCCGGTGAACTCCGCCTTCTTCCTCGCCTCTTTCGAAAGGTCACGACTCTTCCATGAGCCCGCGTAAGCCTCGTCCCTGGCCCGACGTGCCCGCGCCCCTCGCGGCGTCCGTGGTGGACAACCACACGCACCTGCCCACCCACGTCGGACAGATTCCCCGGCGCGAGGGCGAGGTGCTCAGCCTCGGCGAGCAGCTGGAGCACGCCCGCCAGGTTGGCGTGACCAGGATGATTTCAAGCGCCTGCGAGCTTCCCGACTTCGACCCGATGATCGAGCTGGCCAGGGCCCACGAGGGCGTGCGTGTCGCGATCGCGATCCACCCCAACGACGCGGCCCTGCACGCGGGCTGCGCCGATCCCTCGCCCGACGGTCTGGTCCCACAGGTGCGCGACTACCACGTTCCCCTCGACGAGGCCTTGGCCGCCGTCGAGGCCCGCCTGAACGACCCGATGGTCGTCGCGGTGGGGGAGAGCGGCCTGGACTACTTCCGCACCGCAGACCCCGGTCGGCAGGCGCAAAAGGAGTCCTTCCGCGCGCACATCGACATGGCGCAGCGCGCGGGACTGCCCCTGCAGATCCACGACCGCGACGCCCATGAGGACACCCTCGCAATCCTGGAAGAGTGCGTCAGTGCCGATCAGCGCATCGTGTTCCACTGCTATTCGGGGGACGCCGCAATGGCCGAGCGCCTCGCCGAGCGCGGCTGGTACGCCTCCTTCGCAGGCCCCGTCACCTACCCGGCAAACTCCGATTTGCGCGCCGCGCTCGCCGCCTTGCCGCGCGAGCTCGTCCTCGTGGAGACCGACGCCCCCTACTTGACCCCCGTCCCCTGGCGAGGCTGCCCCAACGCCTCCTACGTCATGGCGCACACGGTGCGTTTCATCGCGGATCAGTGGGGCGTCAGCGAGGCGGTGGCCTGCGACCAGCTGCGGGACAACACCGAGGCGGTTTACGGAACCTGGTGAGGGGTCATGCCGCACGAACGCGGCTGATTCGTGACTCCCGCGCTTGCTGTTAGCGCGCGTTCTCTGAGTGGTGAATTGCGTCAAAGTGGTCGCGCAACGGTAACAAATTGGTTACGGTGGGAGTGTCAGTCCGATTCGGCCTGCCCGCCCGCCCCTGCCGCAACCTGCGGAACGCGGGCAGACGCGGTCCTCGAATTGGAACCTACAAAGTCTGGAGACACGTGAGCGTTCAGCCCTCCCGTACAACCGTCATTTCCGTCGCAGCCGCGACGGCCCTACTGGTGGCCGGCACCGCTGCCGCAGCCGTTGGGACCTCCTATCGTCACGTGACCGTCGAGGTTGACGGCGTCACCCGCGATGTGTCCGGCTTCTTCACGACCGCAGGGGACGCCCTGAGCACGGCCGGCGTCTCCGTCGGCGCCCACGACCTCGTCGCCCCCGCCTCCGACCAGCGCGTCGCCAGCGGTGACACCGTCGTCGTGCGTACTGCCAACGAATACGACGTGACGGTCGACGGCAACCAGACCACCGCGTGGTCCACCGCCTCGTCGATCTCCGGCGTGCTCGCGGCCCTGCCTGCTTCCGCCTCGTCCATGGCCGCCGACCGCTCCTACACGCGCGCCGAGATGCCCGTTGCTGAGAGCGGTGAAACCATCCACGTGATCGCCGACGGTGCCACGACTGACGTCGTCGTCTCGTCCTCCGAGGGCACGACCGCCATCCTCGACAAGGCCGGGGTGAGCGCCGGTCCGATCGACCGCGTCACCCTGGAAAACGAGGGAGGCGAGACCACCCTGCGCGTGGCTCGCGTCGTGCGCGGCAACGTGTCCGCGACGACCGAGATCCCCTACGAGACCGAAGAACGTGAGGACGCCGAGGCCGACGAGGGCACTGAGAAGACCGTGCAGGAAGGCGTGGCCGGCTCCGAGGTGACCGAGACCTACCAGGAGACCATCGACGGTAACGTCACCGTTTCCGCCGTCCTATCCACTACTCGCACCGAGCCCACCAAGCGCATCGTCTCCAAGGGCACGAAGGCCAAGAAGGCCGAGGAAACCGCAAGCTCGGCCTCCGCCGACTCGGCGTCCTCCGGTTCGTCCTCGGCCTCCTCGTCCGCTTCCGCGCCCGCCGCCGTCTCCGGTGACGATGCAGCGATCTGGGCGGCCATCGCCCAGTGTGAGTCCGGCGGCAACCCGTCGATCAACACGGGTAACGGCTACTACGGCATGTACCAGTTCTCGCTGCCGACCTGGCGCTCCGTGGGCGGTAGCGGCCTGCCCTCCGACGCCTCCGTCGAGGAACAGACCATGCGTGCGCGCATGCTCCAGCAGCGTTCCGGTTGGGGCCAGTGGGGCTGCGCCTACAAGCTCGGCCTCGTCTGACGTGACATTGCCCGCTGGCACGCCAGGACCCTGGTATGCCAGCGGGCGCTCACGCTAAGCTAACCAGCAGTACCGATAGCGAGTAAGTGGAGAATTGTGAGCCATCATCTGAGCACCTCCCTGAGTGCGTCCGCCGCCAGCGCCCTGCACGTCCTCGGTGGCCGTCTGCGCTCCTTTGCCCCCTCTCCGCGCGTCGTTCTGGGTGTTGCTGCCCTGACGTCGGCGGGCGTCCTCGGCATCGCCGGTGTCGGCGTCGCCGCCTCGCACACCTCCGTCATGCTCGAGGTCAACGGAGTATCCCGCCCCGTGACATCGTGGGGCAACACCGTCGGCGATGCCCTCAAGGTTGCCGGTGTGAGCATCGGCAGCAACGACCTCGTGCAGCCCGGCCCGGGCGAGGCCGTGCGTGACGGCGACACGATCGTTGTGCGCACCTCCAAGGCCTACACGGTGACCGTCGATGGCCAGACTCGCACCCTGTGGACCACTGCCTCCTCCGCGGACAGCATCCTTGCCGACGCGGCACCGCTGGGCTCGGCTATCTCCCTCGCGGCGGACCGCTCCTCGTCTCGCGACGAGCTGACCCCGCTCGTGTCGCGTGCGCGTAACGTCGCGGTCACGGTCGACGGCTCCACACGCGAGGTCGCCGCGCGCCCCGGTCAGGACGCGCGTGCCATTCTCGAAGCGTCGGGCGTGTCCGTGCACGCCCTGGATCGCGTGGCCGTGTCGACCGGCGCCAACGGCGAGCTGACCATCAACGTCAGTCGCGTGACCCGTGGCGAGGCTACGACGACCGTTGAAATCCCCTTTAGTGAGACGACGGCGACTAGTTCCGATCTTTTCGTGGGCGAGTCTCAGGTGACCACGGCTGGCGTCAACGGCGTCACCACGTGGACGGTGTGGCAGGAGAAGAATGGCGATGAGGTTCTGACCTCCGTGCCGCTCACCGAGCATTCGACGTCGCAGCCTGTTACCCAGGTGCGCAGCGAGGGAACGAAGGAAGCTACGCCGGCTGCCCTCGTCGCCGCCGGCATTGATCCGAAGGCTACCCTTGAGGAGAAGACCGAGGCGGACGGCACGACCTCCGTGCGCTACCGCGCGAAGCTCGGCACTATCTCCTCGAAGGAAGAGATCGCCGCGATCGCAGCCGAGACGAAGAACGCCGACACTGCCACGGCTGCTGCTGCCGCAGCCGCAGCTGCCGCCGCCGGTGCGGTTCCCACGACCTACTCCGGTGAGGATCCGCGTTCTCTGGCGAAGCCCCTCGTTGCGGGTCAGGGCTGGGGTGACAACGAGTACCAGTGCTTGGTCCTTCTGTGGAATCGCGAGTCCCAGTGGAACCCCTACGCCGAGAACTCCTCGTCGGGTGCCTACGGCATCCCGCAGTCGTTGCCGGGTAGCAAGATGGCCTCGGCCGGTGCTGACTGGCGCACCAACCCGATCACCCAGATCAACTGGGGTATCGGCTATATCAAGGGTCGCTACGGCACACCCTGCTCAGCCTGGGCGCACTCCAACGCCGTGGGCTGGTACTGAGCCTGAGAGCTGCCGAGCGCCGGGCCTGACAACGAGGGTTGTCGGGCCCGGCTTTCGTTTGCGTATACGGGCGTGTGCCCGTCTGGGGTCGGCAGGTGGATGCGTGCTGCGCCAGACGGGGAGCTGGCTGTTGGCAAGCTTATGCATGCGGTGCCCGGCTCGCCGTCGGCATATGGATAGGTTGTGAAGATGCGGATAGGTTAGGCGCATGCGGATAGGAAAACAACCTATCCGCACGCCGATAACCTATCCGCACGCCGATAACCTATCCGCGTGGTGTCGGGGTTGTGGCAACTTGACGCTTACCATACAATCCTCATGAAGGTTACCTAATATTCACCCTAATTGTGTCAGTGAGGTCATCATGGGTTTATCACCCCTTGCTAAGTTGGCTGCGTCTTTGGTGATCGCAGGTGCAGGATTCGCCGGTGGCATGAAGGCTGCCCCGGTACTCGGGTTGGGGCCCGGGTATGACCAGGGTGCGGAACCTGTCGTTACCGTTGACACGACTCTTGTGAAAAACTCCTTCGCCGACATTGGTGAACTTGCCACCGAATCCTACAACTTCACCCAGGTGGGGAAATACTCTGAGGAGGGCACCAAGGTGTTCGGCATGGAAGTGCCGGGCACGAGCGCCCATTACCTCATCACCTATTCGGGAGAGGTGAAGGCCGGAGTGGCCGATGTCAGCCAGATTCAGGTCGATGTGGACGAGGCGGGGCATGTCGTGACGGTGACCGTGCCTGCCGTCGAGGTCCTCTCCGCCTCCATCGATCCCGCCTCGGTCGAGACCTACGACCAGTCCTTCTCCATCGTTAACCAGATCGAGGTCGCAGAGGTCACCACATTCCTGGCGGATCGGGAAGCCGCCGCAGCAGAGGAGGCTGTCTCCAAGGGACTGCTCGACAAGGCGCAGGGGCGTCTGGAAGACATCGTGAAGAAGCAGGTCAACGCTGTTCTTGGTGAGCGGGCCAGCAAGTATGAGGTGCGCGTCGTCCTGCCACCTGCGCCCGCCCCGTGACGCTCCGAGCCTCACAGCGCCGCTTGCCCCGGCCTCGTCGGCCCCGTGCACTAGACTTGCCAGCGTGAGCCGATCCTCCAGCCCCCGTAACCAGCGCGAGACGCGCCGCCGCATCGACCCGACCCTGCCCGAGGGTGCCGTCCCATCCGAGACGGGTCTGCTCGGCCCCCTCGAGGTGCGTGCCATCTCCGAGGCGCTCGGCATCCGCCCCACCAAGGTGCTGGGCCAGAACTTCGTGCACGACGCGGGCACGGTGCGCAAGATCGTCGCCGCGGGAGGCGTCGAAGAAGGCGATGAGGTCGTCGAGGTCGGCCCCGGCCTCGGCTCCCTGACGCTCGCCCTGCTTGAGGTCGGCGCGCGCGTGCGAGCCGTCGAGATCGACCCGCCCCTGGCCGCCGCACTGCCCGAGACCGTGCGCGCCCGCATGAGCGAGGCCGCCGACCGCTTCCACGTCGTCACCATGGACGCCACCGAAATCAGCGGTGTCGATGACTTCGGCGTGGACTGGCCCGCCCCCACGAAGCTGGTTGCGAACCTGCCGTACAACGTGGCGGTGCCGGTCCTGCTCAACATGATCGAGGCCTTCCCCTCCATCCAGGGCGTCGTCGTCATGGTTCAGGCCGAGGTCGCGGACCGCCTGGCTGCGGGCCCCGGATCGCGCACCTATGGCGTCCCCTCCGTGAAGGCATCCTGGTACGGCTCGGTTGAGCGCGCCGGGACGATCGGCCGCTCCGTGTTCTGGCCGGTGCCCGGCGTGGATAGCGCCCTCGTGCGGCTGACTCGCCTTCAGACCCCGCGTGGCGACGACGAGCTGCGCCGCGCCACCTTTGAGGTCACCGACGTGGCCTTCGGCCAGCGGCGTAAGACGCTGCGCGCCGCCCTAAAGAACTGGGCGGGCGGCCCCGAGGCCTCCGAGGATCTTCTGTCCGCCGCAGGCATTGATCCGGCTCGCCGCGGTGAGACCCTCTCGATCGACGAGTTCGTCGAGCTCGGACGCGCCGTTATTGAGGCCCGCGCGAACGGAACGCTCGCCCCCTCGACCGCAGCCCGCTGACGTCACCACACAGAAGGATCGCCATGCGTGAAGTGCGCGCCAGTGCTCCCGGAAAAGTCAACCTAACCCTGCGCGTGGGAGCGCCCACGCCAGACGGCTACCACCCCCTCGTCGCGGTCTTCGAGGCCCTGAACCTGCGCGAGACCGTCACCGTGCGCACGTCCAAGGCACCCGGCGTGCGCGTCGAGACGATCGCTTATCTGAGTGACGGTAGCGTCGACGAGGCGACGACGCGTGCGATGGCCGACGTCGACCCGGCCACGCATCTGGCCGTACGCGCCGCGCGCGTCCTCCAGCGCCTTGCGGCCGCCGGTCCCTGGGCCTCCACGGCTGCCGGCCTGAGCATCCGCGTCGATAAGCGCGTCCCCGTTGCCGGCGGCATGGCCGGTGGGTCCGCCGACGCGGCCGCCGCCCTGGTGGCCTGCAACGAGCTGTGGGAGCTGGGCTTGAGCGGCGAACAGCTCCAGGCCATCGGGCGCTCGCTTGGCGCCGACGTGCCTGCGTGCCTGGCCGGAGGCATCGCCCTGGGAACCGGGCGCGGCGACCACATGAGCGTCCTGCGAGAGGTGGATGAGGCCGGGGCGCAGCACCACTGGGTGATGCTTCTTGCCCACGAAGGCTTGTCCACCCCCGACGTGTTCCGCGAGTTCGACCGTCTCGACGCGGCGGGTGCGCCCGCCTTGGCCGAGCCCACGCCCGAGGAAGTTGCGGCCCTGTGCGCGGGGCCCGAGGAGCTGTGCCACTGCCTCGTCAATGACCTGCAGGCACCCGCCCTGCGCCTACGGCCAGAGCTCGCAGAGACGATCAGGGCCGCGGCGGACGCGGGAGCCCTGGCCGTCACCCTGTCCGGGTCCGGCCCGACCGTCGCGGCCCTCGCGCGCGACGCTGAGCACGCGCAGGGCCTTGCGTCCGCCCTGAGCGATGTGCCCACGGTCGCGCGCGCGATCCCCACCTGCGGACCCGCATGCGGTGCCCGCATTGAATCGACGGAGGCCATCTGATGGCGCACCTGCTCGGAACCCAAAACGTCGGCGCCCTCGCCGGATCCCGCAAGCTCCTTGACGGGGTCACGGTCGGCCTCGACGATGGCAGCCGCGTCGGTATTCTTGGACCCAACGGTGCCGGAAAGTCCACGCTGCTGCGCATCGTCGCGGGCACGCAGGAACCCGACGGGGGAGTGGTGACCCGCCGCGACGGTGTGCGCGTCGCCGTCCTCACCCAGGCGGACACACTCAACCCCGAGGAGACGGTCGTCGCAGCCGTCCACCCCGGCATGGCGGAATACGAGTGGGCCTCCGACCCCGCCGTGCGCGACATCCACGCCGGACTCCTCGCCGACATTAACCCGGACGCACTGGTCGCCACCCTGTCGGGCGGGCAGCGCCGCCGCGTCGCCCTGGCCCGCGTCCTGGCCGCCACAGCCGACATCGTGTGCCTGGACGAACCCACCAACCACCTCGACGTCGAGGGCGTGGCATGGCTGGCCTCCCACCTCAACGCCCGCTTCGCCCGCCCCGGCGCGTCCGGCGCGCTCCTGGCCGTCACCCACGACCGCTGGTTCCTTGACGCCGTGTGCGAACACATCTGGGAGGTCGTCCCCGGCGTCGATCCGGGGGGCGACCGCCCGCAGATCGCCGGCCGTGTCGAGATCTACGACGGCTCCTACGCCGCCTACACCCTTGCCCGCGCCGAGCGACTGCGCCAGGCGGACGTGGCCGCCGCCAAGCGCGCCAACCTGCTCACCAAGGAGCTCGCGTGGCTGCGTCGCGGCGCTCCGGCGCGTACCTCCAAGCCGAAGTTCCACATCGCCACCGCCGAGGCACTCATCGCCGACATGCCACCCCCGCGCGACACCGTCGAGCTGGTGAAGATGGCGACCGCGCGCCTGGGCAAGGACGTCATCGACCTCGAGGATGTCTCCGTGTCTTTCGCGCGTCCCGACGGGTCGCGGCTGTCCATCCTCGAGGGCGTCACCTGGCGCCTGGCCCCCGCCGAGCGCGTCGGCATCGTCGGCGTGAACGGCGCCGGTAAGACGACGATCCTGAACCTGCTGCGCGGGGACCTCGAGCCCACCTCGGGGCGCGTCAAGCGCGGCAAGACCGTCCAGGTCGCCACCCTCTCCCAGGACACGCACGAGCTCGACGCGCTCGCGGACATGCGCGTCGTCGAGGCCGTCGCCGACGTCGCCCAGACCGTCGTCGTGGACGGCAAGGAGGTCAGCGCCTCCCAGATGACGGAGCGCATGGGCTTCACGCGCGCCCGCGCCTACACGCGCATCAGCGAGATCTCGGGCGGCGAGCGCCGCCGCCTCCAGCTCATGCGCCTGCTCATGAGCCAGCCCAACGTGCTGCTCCTGGACGAGCCCACGAACGACCTCGACACGGACACCCTGGCGTCCATGGAGGATCTGCTCGACACCTTCCCGGGGACCCTCGTCGTCGTGTCGCACGACCGTTACCTCCTCGAGCGCGTCACTGACCACCAGGTCGCCCTCCTCGGCGACGGACAGGTCCGCGCGCTGCCCGGCGGCGTCGAGCAGTACCTTCAGATGCGGGCCTCGGGCGACGTCGGGGTCTTCGTCTCCGCCATTCGTCGCGACGAGGCCGGCTCCGCCTCCCGCTGCGCCGCGCAGCCTGCGGACGCATCCTCGGGCGAGGTGACTGCGGGGCGCGGGAGCACTGGTGGCGGCGTGAGCGACGCAGCGGCGCGGCGCGCGGCCAAGAAGGAGGTGGCCCGCATCGAACGTAAGCTGGAGCGCCTGCGAGTCGAGGCCTCGGCCTTGGAGGCGAAGCTGGAGAAGCTGTCGATCCAGGTGGCCTCGGACCCCTCGGCGGTCTCTGAGCTGACCAAGGTGTCTGCCTCCCATCAGGACGTTCTGGCCGAGATGGGCGAGCTGGAGGACGCTTGGCTCGAGGCTGCCGATTTGCTCGAGTGAGTGTTGATGCGCTGACCGATTATGTTCAGCTAATCAAGTGGTTGAATGTGCAGGGTGGACTGATCCCCATGACCAATGAAGGTGAGGTTAGCTGCGGCTGCTTTGTCAACGGAACAAGTAGCGCAGGGGATTTAGCGTGAGTGTGACACATAAAGGTGCTCCGACATTTGAGATCAAGGGCGATCCTGCTGCCATCCGCGGTCGGATTGCTGTCATGCGTGATCGTGCGTCCGATTTTGAGAGAATCGCGTGGTCATTGCAAGAGATTTCAGTGTCTCGCTGGAGTGGGTGTGGAGGGGTCTGGGTTTTTCGGACCGTTTGTTTTGAGAGGGTTGTTCTGAGTAGTCCCGGCTGTCGACTGCGGGACGCAATCGCCCGCGCTGCCCCTCGGCGGCGTGGGTTGAACCTTGCGTGTGGGCCGATCAGGGTAGGTTTGCCACAGTTGTGCAGCGCAGGCTCACCTACCCGAATTACGCAAAAGACGCCCCCCATTTTGTTGCGTAATTAGTGATGGAGTGGGTGCGAAAATGATGCCCACAAGCCTCGTTGAGACCATTGGAATTGCAACGAAAAGTCGTCACGTTTGGGATGTGTTGCGAAAAGGCGTATCACTGGAGTTAACAGCGCGGCCAACCCGGCCGCGACCGGCCAGATGAAGGCCCCTCGGGGCCGCGTTGAAAGGACACTCCAATGGCAGATATGCCCCGCATCCTCGACTGCTCCGTCACCGACTGCTCTTACAACAAGGAGAAGAACTGCGCAGCCGCCGCGATCACCGTCGGCTACTCCTCCTCCTGCACGACCTTCATCCCGCTGACCGTCAAGGGCGGCCTCGCCAAGGCCGAAACCTTCGTCGGCGCCTGCCAGAAGGCCGACTGCGCGCACAACAACGCCCTCGAGTGCACCGCCGCCTCCATCTCGGTCGGTGCGGGCACCGCGGACTGCCTCTCCTACGAGGCGCGCTGAGTCTCACTCATCGAACGAGGCCGTGGCTGGGGAAACCCGCCGCGGCCTCGTCGTGCGTGCAACGGGGGAGCGGGCCTCGCCCGCCCTCGCCTGCCCTCTCGGCGGAGCGACAGTCAGCGCGCTTCGGCTGAGCGCACCCGCAGCGTCGGGTGAGGGCTCAGGCCCCGCTGGCCGTTCCAAATGAGGTTCACGACGTGGGCGGCGACCTCGTCCTTCTTCATGCGTCGATCGTCCAGCCACCACTGGCCGACCTGGGCGATGAGGCCGACAAGCATCTGCGCGTACAGGGGAGACCAGGTGGCGTCGAAGTCCGATCGCTTGAACTGTTCGGCGATGATGTGCTCGACGCTGGTCGCCACGTCGCCCATGACGGAGGAGAAAGACCCCGCAGCGCGGTCCGATGGGGCGTCGCGCACGAGCACGCGGAAGCCGTCCGTGTTGCGCTCGATGTAGTCGAGCAGGCCCAGGGTTGCGTTCTCCAAGATGAGGCGCGGCCGCTCCGAAGACTCCAACGAGGACTGGAGGGAGGAGATGAGCGCCTGCACCTCGCGATCGACGACGACCGCGTACAGGCCCTCCTTGCCCCCGAAGTGCTCGTAGACGACCGGCTTGGAGACCTTCGCGCGGGAGGCGATCTCCTCGACGCTGGTCGCGCCGAAGCCCTTCTCGGCGAACAGCGAACGTCCCACCGACACCAGCTGCTCGCGGCGCGCGAAGCCGCTCATTCGTGTCCTCTTCTCAGCCATGACCCCAGTATCACACGAGGCCTCGGCGAAGCAGCGCCAGGACCGAACAGCGGGCGGGGGTCCGCGTTTGAAAGCGCGTGCGGGGTGCGGGTATCATCACGGTGGACGCATTCCGCCTTGGTGTAACGGCAGCACAGAGGTTTTTGGTGCCTTTAGTCTAGGTTCGAATCCTAGGGGCGGAGCGACCGGTCCCGATGGGACCGCAGACCCCGAGGAGGAACATGTCTCGCCCCGCCGCCGTCATCGTCCTGGCCGCAGGTCAGGGAACGCGCATGAAATCGGCCCTCCCGAAGGTCGTCCACCCCCTGTCCGGCCTGTCCATGATCGGACACGCCCTGCGCGCAGCCCACGGCCTTGACCCTCAGCATCTGGTCGCCGTTGTGCGCCACCAGCGCGACGTCGTCGCCGCGGAGATCACGCGCGTCCTACCCGGCGCGATCATCGCCGACCAGGACGAGATCCCCGGCACCGGCCGCGCCGTCCAGTGCGGCCTCGAGGCGCTCGATAAGGCTGTCGAGCCCGTGTGCGGCACCATCGTCGTCACCTACGGCGATGTGCCCCTCCTGTCCACTGGCACCCTGGCCGAGCTTGTCGCCACCCACGAGGGTGCGGGTCACGCCGTGACCGTCCTGACCTCGCGCGTCGAGGATCCCACCGGCTACGGGCGCATCATCCGCGATTCCTCGGGCACGGTCACCGCGATCGTCGAGCAGCGCGATGCCACGCCCGAGCAGGCCGCGATCAACGAGATCAACGCGGGCATCTACGCCTTTGACGCGGACTTCCTGCGCGCCTCCCTGGCTTCGCTGGGGACCGACAACGATCAGGGCGAGGTCTACCTGACCGACGTCCTGGCCGCCGCGGCCCCCGCCGGGCGCAGCGCCGGTGCCCTCGAACTCACCGACCACTGGCAGAGCGCGGGTGCGAACGACCGCGTCCAGCTGGCCGAGCTCGGTGCCGAGATGAACCGCCGCATCTGCGAGGCTCATATGCGCGCCGGCGTGACGATCGTCGACCCGGCCTCCACTTGGATTGATATCGACGTCGCGGTCGGCGCCGATACCACCATCTACCCCGGCACCTGCCTGCGGGGGACAACCGTCGTTGGGACCGGCTGTGAAATCGGTCCTAGCGCCACGCTGATTGATGCGGAAATTGGGGACCGCGCTGCGGTCCCCACCGCGTGGATCGGTCAGGGCTGCGTCGCAGCCGATACGATGGTTACGCCATATAGCACCATCGGCACATTGATCGCGGCGCCCCGCGCCTGATCCAACACAAGGAGAGACAACCGCATGAGCGGACTGGTGACCACCGGAGAGAAGAACCTCGTCCTCGTTTCTGGACGAGCTCACATGGATCTGGCTCACGCTGTGGGCGAGGAAATCGGATGTGGGGTCTCGCCGGTGACGGCCTACGACTTCGCCTCCGGCGAGATTTACGTGCGCTTCAACGAGTCCGTTCGTGGCGCCGACGTGTTCGTCCTGCAGTCCATCGAGGGCGACATCAACAAGTGGATCATGGAGCAGCTCATCATGATTGACGCTGCCAAGCGCGCTTCCGCCAAGCGCATCACCGTGGTTGCTCCCTTCTACCCGTACTCGCGCCAGGACAAGAAGCACCAGGGACGCGAGCCCATCTCCGCGCGCCTCATGGCTGACCTGTACCGGGCAGCCGGTGCCGACCGCATCATGAGCGTCGACCTGCACGCCTCGCAGGAACAGGGCTTCTTCGATGGCCCGGTCGACCACCTCTTCGCCATGCCGGTCCTCGTGGACTACGTGCGCGGTCGCGTCGACCTGACCAACACCGCCATCGTCTCCCCGGACGCGGGCCGCATTCGTGTCGCCGAGAAGTGGTCGAAGAAGCTGGGCGGCGCGCCCTTGGCCTTCGTCCACAAGACCCGCGACACCACCCGCCCCAACGTCGCCGTCGCGAACCGCGTCGTCGGCGAGGTCGCAGGCAAGGAATGTGTCCTCGTTGACGACATGATCGACACCGCAGGCACGATCACCGAGGCGATCAACGTCCTCAACAATGCCGGTGCCAAGAAGGTCATCGTCGTTGCCACGCACGGCATCCTCTCCGACCCCGCCGCGAAGCGCCTCTCCGAATCCGGCGCAGCCGAAGTCGTCGTCACCGATACCCTCCCGATCCCCGTTGAGAAGCGCTTCGAGCAGCTCACCGTCCTTTCCATCGCACCTCTCCTGGCTCGCGCGATCCACGAGGTCTTCGAAGACGGTTCGGTCACATCGCTCTTTAACTGAGCGGCTCCCGCTTCACATCCGCCCTCGCCGTGGGGTAACCTATTGGGGTTGCTCCGGCGAGGGCGGATCCGTATCCGCCGTTATCGACAGGGCCTGAATCGAAATGCCTCGCGTTTCCTTCACTCTGCCGACACCGACGCCGGACCTGAGAAACGAAGGAAAACACATGAGCGACAACCCCGTCCTGCTTGCCGAAGAGCGTTCCGAGTTCGGTAAGGGTGCTGCCCGCCGCGCCCGCCGCGCCGGCAAGGTTCCCACGGTCCTGTACGGCCACGGTCAAGACCCCCGTCACCTTGACGTTCCCGGCCACGATCTGTTCCTGATCGTCCGCGGCACCAAGAACGCCCTCGTCGAGCTCAAGATCGACGGCAAGACCCAGCTTGCCCTCGTCAAGGACGTTCAGGTTCACCCCGTGCGCCGCGACATCCTGCACGCCGACTTCCAGGCCGTCAAGGCCGGCGAGAAGGTCGACGTCGAGGTCGCCCTCGTCGTCACCGGCGAGTCCGCTCCCGGCACCGTCCACTCCGTCGAGGAGTTCACCATCCTGGTGAAGGCCCCCGCTACCTCCATCCCCGAGAGCCTCGAAGTCTCCATCGAAGGCCTCGAGGCCGGTGCCGCCGTGCGCGTCTCCGACCTGACGCTGCCCGCCGGCGTTGAGGTCGAGCTCGATCCCGAGACGGTCATCGTCGCCGTCCAGGAAGCCGCCGCTGAAGAGTCCGAGGAAGCCGACGAGGCTCCCGCCGAGGGCGACGCCGAGTGACACTCGCGTAGCAGACGCTTTCCACGAGGGGGCGAGGCCAGTGCCTCGCCCCCTCGTCGTATCTGCGATACTGAGGACATGAGTGAGCTCCACGTGATCATCCCCGCCGGCGGCGCTGGCACCCGCCTGTGGCCGCTGTCGCGGCGCCGCCGCCCCAAGTTCCTCCTCGACCTGGCTGGTACGGGCCGAACCCTCCTACAGGGCACGGTGGACCGCCTGGAGGAGTCGGCCTCGTCGGTCACGATCGTGACCGGAGCGGCGCACCGCGACGGCGTGCTCGACCAGCTTCCCGAGTTCGCCTCGTCTCAGGAGCGCACCCTCCTCATCGAGCCGTCGGGCCGCGATTCCATGGCCGCGATCGGCCTGGCCGCCTACGTCGTGCGCGAGCGCTTCGGCGACGACGCGATCGTCGGCTCCTTTGCGGCCGACCACCTGATCGCCCGCCCCGAGCTGCTGCGCGCCGCCGTCGAGACCGCGATCGGTGCGGCGCGCGATGGCTACGTCGTGACGATCGGCCTGACGCCAACCGAGGCTTCGACCGCCTACGGCTACATCGCGCCGGGGGGCGCCCTGGCGGACGAGGCTGGGGCCGGTGACGCTGAGCGCGGTGCCCGCAGGGTGGCGGAGTTTGTGGAGAAGCCGGATGCCGAGACCGCGTCCCGCTACGTGGCGGCGGGCTATCTGTGGAACGCAGGAATGTTCATCGTGTCGGCGGGCGTGCTCGCCTCTCACCTGGCCCGCCTGCTGCCCGACATGCACGCACGCCTGGAGACCATCGCGCGCGCGTGGGATACTCCCACGTTCGACGAGGTGCTCGCGCGGAACTGGCCGCACCTGACGAAGATCGCGATCGATCATGCGATCGCCGAACCCGTCGCAGCCGACGGGGGAGTGGCCGTCGTTCCCGCGCACGCCGAGCTGGGGTGGACGGACCTGGGCGACTTCGATGCCCTCACCGGCATCGTCGCGCAGGGCGGCAACCTGGGCGAGGCGCTGCGGGTCGACTCCGAGGGCGCTGCCGTCTTCGGAAGCCTCGGCGAGGACAGCCCTCTCGTCGCCCTCGTGGGCGTGCCCGACGTGGCCGTTACGCTGACCCCCGACGCGATCCTCGTGACCCGCCGAGACCGCGCGCAGTCGGTCAAGGCCGTCGTCGATCAGCTCGCCGACCAGGGGCGCTCAGACCTGCTCTGACCCCTCCCCGAGGAACGTGCTGAAGTGGCTTCCGACAAGGGGCTTTGGCCTCGCCACGCGCTGTTCGCTCTCGGGTGAGGTGCGCCGCCCCGCCCTTCGCCTACGGGTGCCAGGCTGGTAGCGTGATGAACAGCAAGAAGCCCCGACGAAAGGCATCACACGTGAACAAGCGGACCGTCGCCGCCCTCGCAATCACCGCGACCGCGGCCTCCTTGGCCCTTGGAGCTTGCTCGACTACGCCCGCCGCCACCCCCGCCGACTCCGCAAAGGTCTGCGCAGCCATCTCCGGCGTCCGCGGTGACGCCGCCGCGGATCCCGTCGCGACCGCGCTCGCGGGTGCCGCCGCCGACGCGTCGGTGCCCTTTGAGGCGGCCAGCGGCGAGGACGCACCGGCCTCGCTCGTGGAATCCGGATGCACGCTGATCGTGGGGACGGACTCGACTATGGCCGCCTCCGTGTCCGAGGCCGCTCGCAACACCTCGAAGGTTCGTTTCGCCCTCGTGGGTGCCTCCTTCGTGGACGGCAAGGGTGCCGCGACCTCCCTGAAGAACGGTTCCATCGTCGACGTGGAGGCCTCGCAGGCCGCCTACCTGGCCGGCTACGCCGCTGCGGGTATGACGACCACGGGCACGCTCGCCGTCATCGGCGGGGCGCGTGAGAACGTCACCAGCTCGCAGATGTCCGCGTTCTCGCAGGGGGTGGACGCATACAACCTGGCAAATGGCACGTCGATCAGCGTGCTGGGATGGAACCCTGTGACGAACGACGGTACGTTCGTGGGCAGCGCCGACGATGCGCGCACGGCTGGCGCCGACGCGATCTCGAAGGGAGCAGATATCATCGCCCCCTTCGCGGGTGAGGCGAACGAGGGCGTGGCACGCGCCGTCACCGAGGCCGCAAACCCGGCCGTGCGCCTCGTCTGGTCGGGCCTGACGAAGGCCGACCTGAAGGGGTTGACCCGTGACGAGGCGCAGTCTGCGGACAGCGTTGCGATGTCCGGCCAGTCCGGAGCGGCGGTGTCGGTGCAGGTGGACACGCAGTCCTTCGCGGACGCTTTCAGCTACATCCAGATCTCCGACGAGGTCCGTTCCACCATCGGCGCTCCCGTGCTGACCGGCATCGTCGTGGACTACGCGGCCGCGATGGAGACGCTCATCGCCCACGCTAACGCTGGCGAAAAGGCCTCAGTCGTGCCGGTGTCGCTGGCCTCGGGCGACGTGATCCTCACCGGCTTCGGTGCCTACACGCCGATGCTCTCCTCCGACCTGAAGCTGGGCCTGTCCGACATGGCCGGCCAGATCGAAACCGGTGGCATGGTCATCTCCACGCCCTTTGACGTGTGAGTTGATAGCTCCGACAGCTGTGCCCCGGGTGACGCGATGCGTTCCCGGGGCACGGCTGCTTGTTCTCAGGCTCCCAGCACAGCCAACGCCGCGCCCGCGCACAGGGCATCCGCGTCGAGCACGAACGCCGGGTCTACGCAGTACAAGCCGGCGCCCGTGGGGGCTGCGGGGGAGGTCGCGATCGCGTCGGCGAGCACGGATTGCACCTGCTCGTCGGGTAGCGATGCGCTCAGCGTGCGCCCGTCCGTGGAAACGACCAGAGAGAGCCCGGCGTCCTCCTCGGCGATCGGCACGCCCAGGCGCGCCAGGAGCGTCGCCAGCAGCCCCGACGCCTCGTCGACTGAGACGGAGACCGGGCGCGCGCCCGAAACCTCCAGAGACGCGATGTGAGAGGCGCAGCGATCCACGTATGCGCCGATCATGCCCTCGCCGACGCACTCCCAGCCCTCCTCGGCGCGGGGCACGGAAGCCTCGTCGCCGCAGTTGGCCACCGCCTCGTCGATGAGGGCGAGCTCGGCGTCGGGGGCCAGCGACCCCTCGCGCGAGCGATCAATCGCGCGCCCACCCAGGTAGACGAGCGCCTCGCCTGAGGCCCTCACGTAGACGGCACCATCGGCCATCACCATGCGTACGGAGAACGCCGTCAGGGGAGCGGGGAGTGCTCGCGGCATGAGCAGAGCGTGCCCGCCACAGGCTTCGATGATTGCCGCACCATCGCGGGCCAGGTCCTGGTTCTGAGGGGCTTCGTAGCCGATTATCAGGCGGAAACGCCCGCCGGTACGCGTGGACAAGAAAGAAGCGATACCCGCAAACAGCAACGGGCTAGCACAGCGTGTCATGTGCTGAGAGTAACACTATGGGGGTCTGCCGCAAAAATCAGTATCAGGGACGAGGCCCGGGTGCTTGCGCGGCCAGCAGCGCACAGACGCGGGTGGGGGAGCCCACCGCTATCCTGGAGGCATCCACGAAGGAGGAGCCATGCAGCTGACGGACGTGATGGATGCGGTGGAGCTGACGCGCCAGATGATCGACATTCCCTCGGTGTCGGGGGATGAAGGGCCCTTGGCCGATGCGGTTGAGGCCGTCCTGCGCGACGCTGGATTCGGATCGCTTCCTGCCCTGGAGATCCTGCGCGACGGGGACGCCGTGTGCGCGCGGACCCGGCTCGGTCTGTCGCAGCGCGTCGTTCTCGCCGGGCACCTCGACACCGTGCCCATCGCGGACAACGTTCCCGGTCGATACGAGGATCGCGACGGGGTTGCGGTCCTGTGGGGGCGCGGCGCGGTCGACATGCTCGGCGGGTGCGCCGCGGCCCTCGCGCTTGCCCGCGAGGCCGGGGAGGCCATCCGAGGAGGCGACGAGGCCGCGCTGAGCGTCGACGTCACCTGGATCTTCTACGACCACGAGGAAGTCGCCTCCCACCTCAATGGCCTGGGACGCGTCCATCGCAACCACCCCGAGTGGCTGGCGGGAGATCTGGCGCTGCTGGGCGAACCCACTGCCGCTCACGTGGAAGGCGGCTGTAACGGCACGCTGCGTGTCATCGCGCACTTCCCGGGGCGCGCCGCGCACTCGGCACGCGCCTGGATGGGCGACAATGCGATCCATGCGATGGCTCCCGTCATCGAGCGCATCGCCGCCCACGGCAACCCCGTCGTCACGGTCGATGGGTTGGAATTCCGCGAATCCCTGTCGGTCGTGCGCGTCGAGGGCGGCATCGCCAACAACGTGATTCCCGAAGCCGCCTCGATGAGCGTCAACTATCGTTTCGCCCCCTCGATGCGCGCCGATGAGGCCTTGGACAAGGTGCGTGAGCTGTTCGAGGGGACGGCGGCCAGGATCGATGTCGACGACCTGTGCGAAGGGGCGCGGCCCGGTGCCGACTCGCCCCTGGCTGAGCGCTTCCTGGCCGTCGCCCGCTCCGTGGCCCGGGCGCAGGGACGTGAGCTTCAGCTCAGCGCTAAGGTCGGGTGGACCGACGTCGCGCGCTTCAGTGAGGCCGGCGTGCCCGCCATGAATTTCGGCCCCGGCGACCCCCTGCTGGCGCATACGCGCGACGAGCACACGCCGGTATCGGATATTGTCAGAGTGCACGACACGCTGCGCGCGTTCGTGCTCGCATCGGTCGGCGACGCAGCCGACATTCATCAGGAGGCGTGACCTTGACCAAGTCGACGAACACCTACCGTCGTGGATCCGTCGTTCTGCGCGGGGACCAGATCCCGCGCCTGACGGCTGACGCGTCCCTGCTGCAGCCCGACCAAAGCGCTGACTGGAAGCACGAGGACCCGTGGCGTGTCCTGCGTATCCAGTCCGAGTTCGTCGAGGGATTCGAGGCCCTCTCGGAGGTCGGCCCCGCCATCTCCGTTTTCGGGTCCGCTCGTACGCGCCCCGATGATCCCCTCTATGAGTGCGCTCAGCGCATTGGTCAGCTTCTTGTGAGCCGCGGTTACGCGGTGGTGACGGGCGGTGGTCCGGGCATGATGGAGGCGGCAAACCGCGGTGCGTGGGAGGCCGGTGGTACGTCCGTGGGCCTGGGCATCGAGCTTCCTCACGAACAGGGCATGAATCAGTGGGTGAACCTTGGCGTGAACTTCCGCTACTTCTTCGCCCGCAAGACGATGTTCGTCAAGTATTCCCAGGGTTTCATCGTGATGCCCGGCGGGTTCGGCACGATGGATGAGCTCTTCGAGTCGGCGACTCTCGTGCAAACGGGGAAGATTCGTTCCTTCCCCCTGATTCTTGTGGGAACTGACTACTGGTCGGGTCTTGTCGATTGGATTCGCTCCTCGATGGTCGAGGACGGAATGATTTCTCCCGACGATGTGGAGCTGCTTCATGTCGTTGATGACCCGGAGGAAGCTGTTCGTCTCGCGACGGGTACCCGCTAGTTAGTTCTTCTTTCTAAAGGGTATTTCGTCGCTCAAAATGCTGGGATAGGAGCCTCAATTGATCGGGTGGTCTATTGTCTGTTGATTTCTCTTTGCGAGCTGTTGAGGAAAGAAAGCGCACATCCGGTAAAATGGGGATGTTACCCCGCCGGAGTAGGCGCGGGCATAACTCTGAGAAGGAGTATAGACATGGCAGCAATGAAGCCCCGCACGGGGGATGGACCCCTGGAGGTCAGTGCTGAAGGTCGTGGCATCGTCATGCGGATCCCCACGGAAGGGGGCGGGCGTCTCGTCATCGAGATGAGTCCGGACGAAGCTGCGGAACTCGCCGGAGCGCTCGGCGCGGCCATCTGATCGCAAGCAGAAGCGGTGGGACAGGAAAGCCTGTCCCACCGCTTCTGTGCGTCGAGGGGTACTCAGCGCTTGACCGCGACCGCCAGGCCATCGCCGACGGGCAGCAGGGCGGGCACGAACTCATCGGAGTCGCGCAGGTAGTTGACGACCTCCCGGGCGACCACGGTGTGCGCGTCACGGCGAGCGGGATCCGCGACCTGATCGCGCCACAGGGCGTGCACGAAGGCAATGGTGCCGCCGGGACGCAGGATACGAACCGCGTGATCGAGATACTGCGGCGTCTCTTCCAGGTCGCCGTCCAAGACGACCATGTCGTAGCCGCGGGCAGCCATGCGCGGCAGGACGTCAAGGGCGCGCCCGGCGATGAGGCGCGTGCGGTGAGAGGACAGTCCCGCTGCAGCGAAGTTGCGGCGCGCGTGGCCAAGGAGTTCGGACTCGGAATCGATCGTCGTCAGGACTCCGTCGGGAACCATACCGTCGAGGATCCACAGGCCGGACACGCCCGCACCGGTGCCGATCTCCAAGACAGCGCGGGCCCCCGACACGGCGGCAAGCATGCGCAGGGCAGCACCCGTGCCGGGGGAGACGGCAGTGGCACCCATTTCGGTGGCGACAGCGCGAGCGGCAGTCAGCGCGTCGCTTTCCGCCACGTAGTCCTCGGTGTACACCCACGTCTGGGCCTTGTCCGCCATCGCCGTATCCTCACTCGTGTTTGATCGCCTGGGTGAGGTGCGCACACGCGTTTGGCCCCTCCCCACGCCTCAGGGTACAGGCGGCGTGACCTCGGGGCGCGGTGGCACTCCGATTGCGGGCGAAAACCGCGCGCGACAAGCAGATGAAGCCCCGGCCTCGTCGATGGGGACGAGGCCGGGGCGAAGCCGCGTGGGCTCAGTGCTGAATGGGGGAGACCCCGAGGGGGCGTCCTGCCAGTCCGCGGTTCGTGGCGGACAGCTGCTTGGCGAGGGCCGAGAGTTCCTCGGCTGCGGGGCCCGAAGCGACGGCGACGGGTTCGCCGCGATCGCCGCCCTCGCGCAGCGCGATGTCGAGGGGCACCTGGGCCAGGAGCGGCACGGAGTAGCCGAGCTGGGCGGTCAGGCGCTGCGAGACAGACTCGCCGCCGCCAGCACCGAAGATCTCGAGGCGAGAGCCGTCGGGTTGGGGCAGGAAGGACATGTTCTCGACGACGCCGATGACCTTCTGGTTCGTCTGGGAGGCGATGGAACCGGCGCGCTCAGCGACCTCGGCGGCGGCAACCTGCGGGGTCGTCACGACGAGGATCTCCGAGTTGGGCAGCAGCTGCGCGATCGAGATCGCGACGTCGCCCGTGCCCGGAGGCATGTCGATGAGCAGGACGTCCAGGTCGCCCCAGAACACGTCCGCAAGGAACTGCTGGAGGGCGCGGTGGAGCATGGGGCCGCGCCAGATGACGGCCTGGCCGTCGGGCACGAACATGCCGATCGAGATGACCTTGACGCCGCCGGCACCCACCGGCGGGATCATCATGCCGTCGATGACCTGCGGGTCGTGGGCCACGCCGAGCATGCGCGGGATCGAGAAACCGTAGATGTCGGCGTCCATGACGCCGACCTTGAGGCCCTGAGCGGCCAGCGCAGCGGCCAGGTTCGCGGTCATGGAGGACTTGCCGACGCCGCCCTTCCCGGAGGTGACGGCGATGACGCGTGTGAGGGAGTCGGGGCGGGAGAAGGGGATCTCTCGCTCGGGACGACCGCCGTTGAGCTTCTCGCGCAGCGCCTTCTTCTGTTCGTCGTCCATGACACCCATCTCGACGGAGACGCTCTTGACGCCCTCGAGGGCGCTCACACGCTCGGTGACGTCCTGGGTGATCTGGGTGCGCAGGGGGCATCCGGCGGTGGTGAGAAGGACCTTGACGGCGACGGAGGAGCCGTCGATCGTGACCAGGTCGGGGGTCACCATGTTGAGGTCGGTGATGGGGCGGCGGATCTCTGGGTCGATGACCTGGCCGAGAGCCTCCATGACGGAATCAAGCGTGACTGGCATGGACTCCACTCTAGTGGCCGCCGTGCCCATCTTCTAGGGGACGAAAGGCACCGTCGCGCCCGTGCCCGGCGTCGTCCTCCGTCTGTCTCGACGAGGTGCTGGCGGCGTCCGCGGCGATCTCGGCTCGCAGGTCTTCGAGCATGTCGCGCAGTTCGGATCGCACGAAGTCGCGCGTCGCGACGTCCTGGAGCGCCAGGCGCAGGCCCGCGATCTCCCGGGCGAGGTACTCGGTGTCGGCGAGGTTACGCTCCGCGCGAAGGCGGTCCTGCTCGGCAACGACGCGGTCGCGGGCATCCTGGCGGTTCTGCGCAAGCATAATCAGCGGGGCCGAGTACGAGGCCTGGGTCGAGAACGCGAGGTTCAATAGGATGAAGGGGTAGGGGTCCCACGCGGCTTCCTCGCTGATGCTGGCGAGCATCAGGTTCGCCGTGATCCATGCGATGACGAAGATCGTCATGTACAGGACGAACTTCGGGGAGCCCATGAAGCGTGCGGTGGCCTCCGCGAAGCGGCCGAAACCGTCGCCGCTACCGGAGGAGCGGCGGAAGAACCACCGACGCTTGTCGATCGGGTTGTCCAGGCGATCAGCCATCGATGCTCCTTGCCATCATGCGGTCGGTCACGTCGTCGTCGAAGTCTCGCCAGTCCTCGGGCAGCAGCTCGTCGAGGACGTCGTCGACAGAGACGGCACCGTGCAGGTGCCCGTCCTCGTCAACGACGGGCAGGACCGTCAGGTTGTAGGTTGCCAGCAGACGCGTCACGGTCGCGATGTGCGCGTTGGGTTCCACGGCTTCGATGTCGCGGTCCAGGATCGTGCCAAGCAGCGTCTGCGGGGGTTCACGCAGCGCGCGCTGAATGTGGACCATGCCCAAATACTGGCCGGTCGGTGTCTCCTGCGGCGGGCGGGCGATGAAAGCTACCGTCGCGAGAGAGGCCGGAATGTCCTCGCGGCGAACGGCCGCGAGCATCTGGGCGACGGTCGCATTGGGGCCGAAAATGACCGGCTCGGTTGTCATGAGCGAACCGGCGGTCGACTCGTCGTAGGTCATGAGTCGACGCACGTCCTCGGCCTCTTCGGGCTCCATGAGGGCCAGCAGGGACTGCGCCTGAGCATCGGGTAGCTCGCCGACGAGGTCAGCCGCGTCGTCGGGCTGCATGACGTCGAGAACGTCGGCGGCTCGCGTGGCCGACAGGCCGGAGACGATCGCGATGCGGTCGTCGTTGCCCAGTTCCTCGAGCACGTCGGCGAGACGCGCGTCCGTGAGCTGCTGGGCGACCGCCATCTTACGATCCTGAGGCAGGCTGTGGATGAAGTCAGCCAGGTCCGCCGGGCGCATGTCTTCGGTGTACTGCACGAGCGCGGTCGCGGCCTGGTTGGAATCTGTCTTGAGCAGGCCGGATACCTCGGACACGTCCACCGTGAGGGTCTCACCGCTGCGCGTGAAACCGAGGGAAGAAGTGCGCACGCGCTGGACGTGCAGCGTGGAGATCACCCAGTCCTTGGGGCGGCGCTGACGCATCGCGACGTCGAGGATGCGCACCTGACCGGAACCGTCGTTCATGGTGACGACGCGGTCGAAGAGCTCAGAGACAACGAGCGTCTCGATCGGACGCTGCGTGAAGGAGCGGATGTTGAGCAGGCCCGTTGTGATGACGGAACCGGATTCGATGGCGGTGACGCGGGTGAGCGGCAGGAAGACGCGCTTACGCGGGCCGACCTCGACGACGAAGCCGATGACGTTGGCTTCGGATTTCAGCCGAAAGATGACAACGACATCGTGAATCTTGCCGACCTGGTCGCCCAAAGGGTCAAAAACACTGGTGCCAGCGAGCTTTCCGATGTAGACGCGCCTGCCCTTGGTGCCTAGTTCAATAGATGCAATGCTCACACAATCATCTTAGGCTGTTGACAAAGAAAGAGTAACGACGAGCCGGTCGCCGCATGAACAATGCGTTCCATGCCACCGAGGCCGTGACGAAGGAGAGAAAATGGCTGTCGCGATGGACCCGCAGATGCCCACAGGTACGGAGGTTGCCTCCTACCAGACGTACGCACAGGCGCGCGCGGCCGTCGATTTCCTGTCGGACAGCGGCTTTGACATCTCGTCGATCACGATCGTGGGCCAGGATCTGCACCTGGTTGAGAGGGTGGCGGGGCGCATGACGATCGCCCGCGCCTCGATGTCCGGCGCGTCGAGCGGCGCCCTGTGGGGGGCCCTGGCCGGCATGCTCATGTCCGCCGGACAGAATGCGGGTGGCACAGGGGGATGGGTCGTGGGCGGCATCGTCGTCGGTGCGCTGGCGGGCATGGCCCTGTCCGCCCTGGCTTTCATCATCCGGGGCCGCAGCCGCGACTTAGTGTCCTCCCAGCAGGTCGTCGCCCTGCGCTACGCGGTCCTCGCCTCGGCAGACATCGATCGCGCCTACCAGCTCCTGCAGCGCACCCCCGGCAACCGGGCGCGTGCCCAGCGCCCGCGCGCCGAGGAACAACGCCCGAAGAAGGATTCCGTCGGATTCTTCCCCGATGGTCGTCCTCGTTTTGGCGCTGCGACGAAGGACGGCGAGGTCCCGACCGGATCGACTCCCAGCCAGGAGGCCGAGGCAGCATCCCCGACGACGTCTCAGGCGGGGGCACCGGACGCCGCCGCGACCCCCACCCCCGTTGACGATGCCTCCGCACACGAGGAAGCCCCGGCCTCGTCCCCCGAAAAGGACCAGACCGAGGCCTAACCTCAGCGTCGCAGCGCGGCTCAGCGGGACTGAACGCGGGCGATCCACTCCTCGACGTCCGCGATCGTGCGCGGGATGTCCTCGGAGATGCGCGTGACGGTACCGTCGCCGCCCACGACCACGTCGTCCTCGATGCGCACGCCGATCCCGCGGTACTCCTCGGGGATGAGCAGGTCGTCGGCGCGGAAGTACAGGCCGGGCTCGATCGTGAAGACCATGCCCGGCTCGAGCAGCGCGCCCTTGTAGAGCTCGTCTCGCGCCTTCGCACAGTCGTGCACGTCCAGGCCCAGGTGGTGGCTGGTGCCGTGTGGCATCCAACGGCGGTGTTGCTGGCCCTCGGGGGCGAGGGACTCTTCCGGGGTGACGGGCAGGATGCCCCACTCGTGCAGGCGCGTGGCGATGACGCGCATGGCCGCGTCGTGCACGTCCTTGAAGCGGCAGCCCGGCTCGCTGGCGCGGGCCAGGGCGGCCTCGCACGCGTCGAGGACGGCCTGGTAGACGCGCGCCTGGACCTCGGTGAAGCGACCGTTGACGGGCAGGGTGCGCGTGATGTCGGCGGTGTAGAGGGAATCGACCTCGACGCCGGCGTCGACGAGCACCAGGTCCCCTTCGCGCACCACGCCATCGTTGTCGATCCAGTGCAGGGTATTCGCGTGGTTGCCCGACGCGGCGATGGTTTCGTAGCCTTCGCCGTTGCCCTCTTCTCGGGCGACCGCTCGGAATGCGCCCTCAATGACGCGCTCGCCACGGCGGTGGCCGACGGCGCGAGGCAGGATACGGATGATGTCCTCGAAGCCGGCCTTGGTCACCTCGACGGCTCGCACCATCTCCTCGAGCTCGAACGCATCCTTGGTCAGGCGGATCTCAGACAGGCGTTCCTCGAGACGTTCGTCGTCTTCGCGGGCCTCCTCGCCTGCGGGCAGCCCGGCCTGGGAACGCACCTCGTTCACCATCGCCTCGACGTTGGCGTCAACGCCGCGCACGATGCGCAGCTGCACGGTCCCGGCGTCCTTCGCCAGCGCGTCGCGCAGCGTGTCGATGTGGCGGGTCTCCAGGCCGGTCTGTGCGCTGAGCTCCTCAAGCGAGGGGCGCGCGCCCACCCAAAACTCGCCGTAGCGGGCGTCCGCGTAAAACTCCTTGGAGGAACGCGAGGCGCGGGGCTTGAAGAAGAGCAGGGGAGTGTGGGTGCCATCGTCGTTCGGCTCGAGCACCAGGACCGTGTCAGGTTCCTTCTCGCCGCCCAGGCCCGACAGGTGCGCGAAGGCGGAGTGCGCGCGGAAACGATAGTCGCAGTCGTTCGAGCGGACCTTGTAAGGGCCTGCGGGGACGACGAGGCGCTCGCCCGGAAACGGGGCACCGGCCTTGAGGGTGCGGTCATTGAGGAAATCGGCGACGCGTTCGCGCGCGGGAAGCTCGGTGGGACGAGGTCCCCAACCGGAGCCGATGAAGTCGCGGAACGCGGAAGACTGGGGCTGGCGGGAGCGGTTATCCCCGCGATCGGACATGGACTGTGTAGCTTCTTCACTCATGGGCGCTATTCTACGCACGCGTTGTGCGCTGATGGGCGCGAAAGACATGACAAACCCCGGCCTCGTTCCCAGGTGGCGCGCTTCGCGCCAGGGACGAGGCCGGGGCTGGGTCAGGTGGAAGAGGCTCAGTCCTGAAGGGTGAGCTCTCCCGCGATGGAGCGATCCATCCACCGCGCGAAGTCCGCGCCGCGCTTGCCCTGCGAGAGCAGGAAAACGGTCTTGGCGTAGAGTGCCTCGAGCGTCATGTCGTGCGCGCCGATCGCGCCCAGCCGAGCCAGGGCGTTGCCTGCCTCGTAGTGGCCGAGCATCACCTCGGCCTGATAGCACTGGGAGGCGACGATGATCGGGACCTCGGCCTGGGCGAGTTCCGTGAGGGCGTCGACGAAACCAGGCTCGGAGGCGGGGATGTTACCCACGCCGAAGGTGCGCAGGATGACCGCGTCCGGGTGGGGCGTTGTCATCGCCCGCAGTCGCGCGGCACTCATGCCGGGAACCACGTCGATGACCGCGATATCCTGGCGCGTGTAGGGGCTGGGATGGGCCAACCCTGCTCCCGTACTCGGAGCGCCGTACCAACGCCACGGGGCGCCAGTGCGCGCCATGGGGGACACCGAGGGGGACTCGAAACCGCGGAAGGCCCACGACGAGGTCTTGGTGGCTCGATTGCCCGCCAGGAGCTTGTGCCCGAAGAACAGCATGACCCCCTGCGCGTGATGCGACATCGCGGCGCGCAAGGCGCCCGTGACGTTCGCCGACGCGTCCGACCCCACGACGCCGAGCGGGTACTGGGAGCCGGTCAAAACGACCGGCTTTCCCATGTCCGCCAGCGCGTAGGACAGCGCCGCGGCCGAGTAAGCCATCGTGTCCGTGCCGTGCAGAACCAGGAAGGCGTCGGCCGTCTCGGCGTGCGCGTTGATGTCATCGATGATGGCCTGCCAGTCCTCGGGGGTGGCCTCCGAGGAGTCGATGAGCGGGTCCAGCGTCGACATCGAGATGTTCGACGCCAGCTCGATGCCGTGAAGCTGGGAGCCGAACCAACCCTGCAGGTCCGCGCCGGGGCGCAGGCCATCGGGGGAGTCGACCATGCCGATGGTGCCGCCGGCATACGTGACGTGAAGACGCACGATCTGTCCTCTCTTTCGCTCAGTCGCCCGAGACCAGTGTTTCCTCGCCCTGCAGGGAGGTGGCAGCCTCGTCGGTCAGATTACCGACGCGTCCGCGCACGTAGTACCAGCCGGCGACCATAAGGACGACGACCACTGCGAAGAGCGCGAGGGTCCAGCGGCCCGACTCGGAGGTCACGTTGGATGCCACGACGACCGCGAAGAAGAGCAGTGCCAGATAGTTCGTGTAGGGGGCGCCTGGCATGCGGAACTCGGGACGCTGAGCCTTGCCGCGCTTGACCTTGCGCAGGAACGCCAGATGCGAGATGAGGATCATCGCCCAGGTGCCGGCGATGCCGATGCCCGCCAGATCCATGACGATGTTGAAAGCCTTCTCCGGGACGAAAGCGTTAATGAGAACGCCCAGCAGGCCCAGCGATGCGGTGATGATGATGCCGCCGTAGGGAACGTGGTTCTTGTTGAGGCGAGCCGCGTAGCGCGGGCCTTCGCCCACGAGCGCCATCGAACGCAGCGTGCGGCCGGTCGCGTACAGGCCGGCGTTGAGCGAGGAAAGAGCAGCGGTGAGGACGACGACCTGGATAATGTCGCCCGCGTGGGGAACACCCAGGCCCGAGAAGAACGTCGTGAAGGGAGACTCGTTCGACGAGTAGGCGTTGTAGGGCAGAGCAAAGGCGAACAAAACGACGGAGCCAACGTAGAAGAAGAAGATGCGCACGACCATCGAGTTGATGGCCTTGGGCAGGATTCTCGCCGCATCCTTGGCCTCGCCGGCCGCGACGCCCACCATCTCGGTGCCGCCGAACGCGAAGACGACGCCGAGCGTGAGCGCGAAGACCGGGCTCAGACCCTCGGGGAACCAACCGCCGGACTCGGAGATGTTGTGGAGGCCCGCGGTGTACTCGCCGACGTGAGCCTGGGTGATGATCGCCCAGATGGCGACGCCCATGAAGATGAGGATCGTCGCGACCTTGATCATCGCGAACCAGAACTCTGCCTCGCCGAAGGCCTTGACGCTCATCATGTTGAGGACGAAGACCAGGGCGAGCGCGACGAGGGCGATGACCCACTGCGGGACGGACTCGAACATCGACCAGTAGTGCATGTACAGCGCCACCGCGGTGATATCGGCCATGACCGTGACCGCCCAGTCCAGGAAGAAGAACCAGCCGGTGACGAACGCGCCCTTCTCGCCCAGAAACTCGCGGGCGTAGGACACGAATGCGCCCGAGGAGGGACGGCGCACGGCGAGCTCGCCGAGGGCGCGGACCATCAGGAACGCGAAGACGCCACACACCGCGTAGGCGAAGGCCAGCGCGGGGCCGCCCTGGGCCAGGCGGCCGCCGGCACCCAGGAACAGGCCGGTGCCGATCGAGCCGCCGATGGCGATCATCTGAATGTGACGGTTCTTGAGAGCCTTGTTATACCCGGCATCTCCCGCGTCAGTCGCGGTAGACACCCGGGTCTGATCGTTGTCAGACACGCGCGTACTCCAATCGGTGTTGAGGAGGCCAAAGGGCCGTGTGCTGCCAGTTTCCTACAGTCGAAAGCTCGTCGCCGCAGCGCGGATGGTGCTCACGTCGGATGGTGACGAGGCGAGAGGACGCGCAGAAAACACCGTCAAGTCCGGCAACAATCGGGTTTTGTGGAAGCCGAGTGGCGCTCGCGGAGGCTCGTCACTCGAGCGGTTGTGTGATGGGATTAATGGGGTAATCTCAGATGGTGAAGCGAATCGACCCCCACACTCATAGCGCGTATTCCGACGGGACGGATACGCCCGCGCAGCTCCTGGCTATCGCCGCCCAGGCCGGGCTGGATGCCATCGCGCTGACGGACCACGACACGACGACCGGATGGGACGAGGCCGTGGCCGCCGTCGCGGACACCGGCGTGAGCCTCATCCGGGGCGCTGAAGTGTCGTGCGCGTCCTCGGGGATCACCGTTCACCTGCTGGCCTACCTCTTTGATCCAGCCAGCCCCAGCCTCGTCGAGATTTTCCGCAGGACACGCGAGGACCGCCAGACTCGTGCCCTGCGCATGGTCGAGAAACTGTCGGTGGACTATCCGATCGCGTGGGAGGACGTGCTCGGCTTCGCGCCCGAGGGCGGCCCCGTGGGGCGCCCTCACATCGCCGACGCGCTCGTCGCCGCAGGTGCCTTCCCCGACCGTAGCGCAGCCTTCGTCGAGGCCCTGCACCCGTCGAGTCCCTACTACGTGTGCCACTGGGCACCGGATCCGGTCGAGGCAGTGCGCTGCGTGCGCGAGGCCGGGGGAGTGCCCGTCCTGGCTCATCCCCGGGCACGCAAGCGCCAGCGCCTGCTGCCCGAGGCCGTCATCGCCGACATGGCGGCGGCCGGACTCTTCGGGATCGAGCGCGACCATCGCGACCACGGGCCCGAAGACCGCGCCGACGTGGAGCGCATGGCAGCCGAGATGGGCCTGGCGATCTTCGGCTCTTCCGACTACCACGGTGCCGGTAAGCCGAACCGCATCGGCGAGAACACGACGGACCCGAAGGTGATCGCCGAGGTCGTCGCGCAGGGGCGCATCGAGGTGGTCGAGCCGTGAGCCTGTTCGACGTCACGCTTTTTGCGACCGCCTTCGCGACGCTGACGGTCATCATGGACCCGGTCGGCACCGTGCCGATCTTCCTGGGGCTGACCTCGCGCTACTCTCAGGTCAAGCAGCGCAGGGCAGCGATCCAGGCGACATCCGTGTCCTTCGGCGTCATCCTGACCTTCGCGATCCTGGGCGGGCAGATCCTGCGCTTCCTGCACATTTCGATGGAGGCCCTTCAGCTCTCCGGCGGCGTCCTGCTCTTCCTCGTCGCCATGGAGCTCCTCATGGGCACCGACTCATCGACACCAGACACGGGGGACGAGGGCGTGAATGTCGCGCTCGTGCCGCTGGGTACTCCGCTCTTGGCGGGCCCCGGCTCGATCGTCGCCGTCATGGTGGCCGTCGGACAGGCCGGCACGAACGTGGGCTCGTGGATCGCAGTCATCGTCGCCGTGATCCTGGCGCACGTCGTCATGTGGCTGACTATGCGCTTCTCGCTGGCGCTCTCGCGTTTCCTCGGGCCCGGCGGCATCATGCTGCTGACAAAGATCTCCGGTCTGCTGCTGGCCGCCATTGCGACACAACTCATCATGGAGGGAATCTTCCAGTTCATTGCGACCGCGAAGCTGTCCTGACCTCGCCACCGTTTGTGTTCGGCGAGGCTGTTGGAAGGTCGGCGACAGAGTGTGTGCGACTCGCCAGAGCGAAGTTGACGGAAATTTGTGCGCAATGGTCAGGAAGTGTTGTAGGGTGGGTGAGAAAGCTGTGACGCGACACAGCCCAAACCTGTCAGGGTCACGCATTCGTCCCTCACCACACCTGTTCCAGGAGAAACAATGAAGAAGACGACCTCGTCTCTGCTTTCCGCGACCGCGGCCCTCGGCCTGATCGCCGCTTCGGCCGGCGTTGCTTTCGCCTCCGAGCCCGCCCCGGATCAGTCCGCGAACCCGGATCCGGCCCCCACCGCCGCCCCGACCACCGCTCCGGCCCCCGGCAACGGCGCGGACAACAACGATGCCCCGCGGCCTGATCCCCAGCCCACGGGCATGCCCCAGCCGCCGAGCACGCCGGATCCGGAGCCTACCCAGGACCCGCAGCCGAGCCAGCCTGAGCCCTCGACCCCCGCTGCTGACCAGGCTCCCGCCGCCGATCAGGCTGGCGCTGGCGCCGCCTCCGGCCCCGTCGGCAACGCTGGCGTGTCCACCCGCGGTCAGATTGCGACCGGCAACGGCCCGGCCCCCGTCTCCGCACGTGGCGGCATCCGCAACACGAACGCTCCGGCCTCTGCTGGATCCGAGGGTGGGGCTGCCCCGACCCTGGCGAACACCGGTTCTGCCGCGTCGATCGCTGCCGGTGTCGGCGTTATCGCCCTGGCTGGTGGCGTGACCCTCGTGGTCGCTCGCAAGCGCCACTGAGGCGTCATCGCTCGAGAAGCATCGCGGGCCCGCTCGATCAGAGCGGGCCCGCGTTTTATCCAGTTTGCGCAGATCGAGCGCCGTTTGTGCACAAATGTGCATTCCAGAACCTCGAATTTGCAATGAAAAATAGCCATTTCGCCTTGAACTGATGCGTGCGTCACAGGCACAATGGAACTACCGAAAGTCACCATGAATTGAGCCCTCATGTTGAACCGGTGATGGAAAGTGGCACCGCTCCATCGAGGGGTGCCACTTTCCTGTTTATGCGTCCCTGCGGAGCGTGCCCCCCGCAGGGACGCACCTTGCGGGGGACAAGCTGCCCCCAGACAACTGTTGGGGTGGCCGCTGTCAGTTATATGAGAACCTAAGAGTGCGGATGCTGACCGTGTTCGCTTGTGAGCCGGCAGCATGCTGGAGTGTGGTGAAAGCTGGTGCAGGTCGGGATCTTGTGGCCGGTGTCCGTCGGTGTCAACCTGGGTCTTTGGTCTTAGAGTCAATGTGGCTGGTGTACTCCGTCACGTGGCTTGGGGTGGGGTTTCTCCCAGACCCGTGTCAGCGCAGGGAATCGTGGTGGTTAATCGCTACCCTCTAGAATTGAGGCCAGCCCCGCCCTGGGGCGCTCGCCCCCGCGGCGGGCATGGCGCAGTTACAAAAAAGGAAATCGTATGACGCTGGATCTGACGCAGTCGCTGCCCTCTCATGTGCGCGCGACCTCTGGACGCCCCGTTGAAGATTCGACCCTGATGGAGGTGTGGCAGGGTCTGTCCGCCGCAATCGTCGATCAGATCGCCGATAACTGGGCCGCCACCACCGAGCGTTACGCCAAGGGCCGTCAGGAACACTACTTCTCCGCCGAGTTCCTCATGGGCCGAGCCCTGCTCAACAACCTGTCGAACCTCGGCCTCGTCGAGCAGGCTCGCGAAGCCCTCGCGGCCTACGGCCTCGACCTCGGCCAGGTCCTCGAAGAGGAGCCCGATGCTGCCCTCGGTAACGGTGGCCTCGGTCGCCTCGCCGCGTGCTTCCTCGACTCCTGCGCCACCCTCGACCTGCCCGTGCGCGGCTACGGCATCCTGTACCGCTACGGCCTGTTCAAGCAGCTCTTCGACAACGGCTTCCAGACCGAGCACCCCGACCCGTGGATGGAAGAGGGATACCCCTTCGTCATTCGCCGCGAAGAGCGCGCACGCATCGTCTCCTACGCCGACCTGACCGTTCGCGCCGTCCCCTACGACATCGCGATCACCGGCTACGGCACCAAGAACGTGGGCACCCTGCGCCTGTGGAAGGCTGAGCCGATCGAGGAATTCGACTACGACGCCTTCAACTCCCAGCGCTTCACCGACGCCATCGTCGACCGTGAGCGCACCATGGACATCTCCCGCGTCCTGTACCCCAACGACACCACGTTCGAGGGCAAGGTCCTGCGCGTGCGCCAGCAGTACTTCTTCTGCTCCGCCTCCCTGCAGGAAATCGTCGCCAACTACGTGCGTCACCACGGCACCGACCTCAACGGCTTTGCCGAGTTCAACGCTGTCCAGCTCAACGACACCCACCCGGTCCTCGCCATCCCCGAGCTCATGCGCATCCTCATGGACGAGCACGGCCTCGGCTGGGAAGAGGCCTGGAAGGTCGTCTCTAAGACCTTCGCGTACACGAACCACACGGTTCTCGCCGAGGCCCTGGAGACCTGGGACATCCACATCTTCGAGCGCCTGTTCCCGCGCATCACCGAGATCGTCCGCGAGATCGACCGCCGCTTCCGCATCGACATGGCTGAGCGTGGCCTCGACCAGGGCACGATCGATTACATGGCCCCCGTCGCCGGCAATACCGTGCGCATGGCCTGGATCGCCTGCTACGGCTCCTACTCCATCAATGGCGTCGCCGCCCTCCACACGGAGATCATCAAGCGTGACACCCTGAAGGAGTGGCACGCCATCTGGCCCGAGCGCTTCAACAACAAGACCAACGGCGTGACCCCGCGACGCTGGCTCAAGCAGTGCAACCCCCGCCTGGCCACCCTCCTCGACGAGGTCACCGGCTCCGACGCGTGGGTCCGTGACCTCACCGAGCTCGCCAAGTTTACCGAGGCCGGCACCGACGAGGTCCTGCAGCGCCTTGCCGACATCAAGCGCGCCAACAAGGTCGACTTCGCGGCGTGGGTCAAGGAGCGCGAGGGTGTCGAGATCGACCCCGATGCGATCTTCGACGTCCAGATCAAGCGCCTGCACGAGTACAAGCGTCAGCTGCTCAATGCCTTCTACGTCCTGGACCTGTACTTCCGCATGAAGGATGACCCGACGCTGGACACCTCCAACCGCGTGTTCATCTTCGGTGCGAAGGCCGCCCCTGGCTACATCCGTGCGAAGGCCATCATCAAGCTCATCAATGCCATCGGCGAGCTGGTGAACAACGATGAGGATATCAAGGGCCGCATCAAGGTTGTCTTCGTCCACAACTACAACGTTTCGCCTGCGGAGCACATCATCCCCGCCGCCGACGTCTCCGAGCAGATCTCGATGGCCGGCAAGGAGGCCTCGGGCACGTCCAACATGAAGTTCATGATGAACGGTGCCCTCACCCTGGGTACCCTCGACGGCGCGAACGTCGAGATTCTCGAGGCCGTGGGCGACGAGAACGCTTACATCTTCGGCGCGACCGACGATGAGCTGCCCGAGCTGCGTCGCCACTACGACCCCCGTTGGCACTACGAGAACGTCCCCGGCCTCAAGCGCGTCATTGATGCCCTGACCGACGGCACGCTCAACGACAACAATTCCGGCTGGTTCCACGACGTGCGCCACTCGATCCTTGAGGGCGGCTACGACCCCGCCGACGTGTACTACGTGCTGGGTGACTTCGCTGCGTACCGCGAGACCAAGGATCGTATGGCCGCGGATTACCGCGACCAGAAGGCCTGGAACCGCCGCGTGTGGGCGAACATCTCTCGCTCCGGCCGTTTCTCCTCCGACCGCACGATCTCCGACTACGCTCGCGAGGTCTGGCACATCGAGGGTGAGCCGATCGCCTGACGCATTCGCGTAGGGAAGGGCCCGGAACCGCACGGTTCCGGGCCCTTCCTGTGTGTCGGGAGTGCGCATCGGTATTGGCGCGCGACCCAACTGTATTAGTGGGTTGACACAATTCTGGATCTGTGTCATTGTATTAGTGTATTAATACAGAAAGACAGGAGGGAGGCGTCGATGCGTATCGATGACACCCGCCCCATCTGGATCCAACTCGCCGATTCCTTCAGATCCCGCATCACGAACGGGACCTGGAAGCCGGGAGAGAAGATCCCATCCGTCCGCGACCTCGCCATCGAGGCCGGGACGAACCCCAATACCGTCCAACGAGCCCTCGCCGCCCTCGATGATGAAGGGCTCACGATCCCCAAGCGAACCGCCGGACGTTTCGTCGCCACCGACGACGCCGCCCTGCGTGCCCTGCGCAGGGACGACGCGCGCGCCGCAGCAGACGCTTTCATCCGCGCCTGCCGCGCCCTCGGCGTCGATGTTGAAGGTGCCCACGGCCTCGTCGATGAACGCTGGAACGCGGACCTGTAAACCAGGAGGAAACACTCTTATGACCACCCAACCCACAGGCGCGAACGCGGCTGTCCCCGGCCTCGTCCAGGTCACCGGCCTGACGAAGAGCTACCGCTCTACCCCAGCCCTGCGCGACTATAGCCTGTGCCTGGACTCCGGGCACATCGTCGGCCTCATGGGCCCTAACGGCTGCGGTAAAACGACGCTGCTCAAGATCCTCGCCGGAATCCTCTCCGACTATGAGGGCGCCGTGACCATCGACGGGCATGCGCCCGGCGTCGCCACCAAGGAGATCGTCTCCTACCTGCCCGACGCCGACTTCCTGAACACCGAGTGGACGGCAGCGGATGCGATCCGCGTCTACTCCACGTTCTTCGCCGACTTCGACGCCGACAAGGCGGCCTCGATGGTCGACTTCTTCGGACTGCCCACCGACCGACGCCTCGGCGAGATGAGCAAGGGCATGGGGGAGAAGCTCCAGATCAGCCTCGTCATGTCCCGGCGCGCCCGCGTGTTCCTCCTCGACGAACCCATCAGCGGTGTCGACCCCGCCACACGCGACGTCATCCTCGACGGCATCCTGCGCGAGTTCGACCCCGCCTCCCTGCTCATCATGTCCACCCACCTCATCTCCGACATCGAACACTTCGTCGACTATGCGCTCTTCATGAAGGACGGGCAGGTCCTCCTGCAAGGCGACGCCGACGACCTGCGCGCCTCCCACGGCGATTCCCTTGACGCTATCTTCCGGAAGGAATACCGCTGATGTTCACCAAACTACTTGCCTACGAGATTCGCTCGCGTTACCGCGCGAATGCGCGCTCCTTCGGGGCGTTCATCGTCACTATTGCCGCCGCGTCGGGAATCGTCGCCGCGGGGCTGCCGGGAATCAGCGGCTCCACCGCTGTCCTCGCCTACGCCCTGTGTGCGCTCACGCCGGTCGCCTGCGCGATCGCGGCGATGGCCGACTACTGGAAGACCCTGTACGGGCAGCGCGGCTACTTCACGATGAGCCTGCCCGTCTCCGGCACGACCATTTTCTGGGCGAAGACCACCCGGATGGTGATCGAGTGCCTCCTGGCTCTCGCCCTGGCCGTCGGCGGAATTATCGCCGTCGCTTCGGCCGCCGCGTGGAGCGACGGCATTAGCCTCGCTGAGTACACGGCCGGGCCGCGTTCCCTCGTGGCCGGAGTTCCCACCTCCACCGTCGCTATCATGATTGTGGTGCAGGTGCTCGTGTCGTTGTCGTGGCTCGTGCAGGGTAGTGCCGTCATGTCCATCGGCGCGGAAGGGCGTTTCAATCACATGGGTTTCGGCGCGCCCATCATCGGTTTCGTCCTGCTGTACATCGTCAACCAGGTGCTTTCCACGGTTGGCACGTTCTTCCTTCCGCTGTCTGTTACAACCGATGGACACTTCTCCACCGAGATTATGTGGACCTCGTACCTGGCGACGATGGGAACCGAGGGGCAACCGAACGTCATCGGCATCGGCTCCTATGTCCTCGTGCCCCTGTTTGCACTGGTCATGGGACTGTGGGCCTCTCGCTCGATCGAGAAGCACACGTCCCTTCGCTAGTATTACCCGTCCTCTCGTGTGGGCGAGTAGGCCTTGATCTTCGGCGCACTCGCACTCCCGGAGCTCCCCGTCCTCGCGCCCAGGCGAGCCAGGCGTAGGAGGTTTCAATGTTACCGCTATCGTCAGCGATCAGTGCTTTCGTCCAGCTCTCCCTGATCCTCGTGGTCCCGCTCGCGTGGTGGGTGCTCACAGAGCGCCGCGCAACCGGTTTCGCCTCCTGGATCGGCCTGCATCGGCCGACATGGGATGCAAGAAGAGCGCATCGTGTAGTTGCGATCCTCGCGTGGGTGGCGATCGGTGCAGCTTCAACAGCGCTGCTCCAATCCCTCTCGGGCCAGGTTCCCGCCGCACGTTTCGCCGGGCAAGGCTTCGGCGGCATCATGCCGGTGCTGCTCTTCGCGATCATCCAGACCTCCCTCGCCGAAGAGATACTCTTCCGAGGCTTCCTCGGCAAACGGATCATCGCCAGGAGAGGTTTCGCCTTTGGCAACTGCGCTCAGGCCATCGTCTTCGGGCTCCTACACGTCGCGTTGTTCGCATCCTTCGCGGACCCTGTCCATCTGCTCCCCATCGGCATCCTGACGGGTGCCAGCGGGTGGATTGCCGGGTGGCTCAACGAGAAGAGCGCCGGGGGATCGATCCTGCCCGGCTGGGCGCTCCACGCGAGTGCGAACCTGCTCGTGGGCCTCGCAGAGGCATTCAACCTCATGGGATGAGTATCGTCCCGGCCCGCGGCCCTGAACTGCCTCCCGTTTCTTGGACATCGAAAGTGAAGTCCAGGGAATGGGAGGCTTTTCATGTCTGTGGATCTGCGGTTGAGGCATGATCGTTTGCTTCGGGAGCAGGCGGTGGAGATGTTTGAGAGGGGGGTTGGCTATGGTTTGACCGCCAAGAGGCTGGGTGTGTGTGCCGAGACTGTGAGAGAGTGGCAGAAGACGTACCGTGCAATTGGGAAGGATGGGCTTCTTGCCATGGGAGGACAGCAGGCCAGATACGACTATGAGACCAAGGTCGCCGCAGCGAGGGCCGTGGTTGATGGTGGGATGAGTAAGCCTGAGGCGATGGTGCGTTTCGGTATTGCGAGTGCGACACCGTTGAAGCAGTGGTGCAGGCTGTACCGTGAGGGCGGCGCGCAGGCCCTCAAGCCCAAGCCCAAGGGCAGGCCGAAGGGGTCGGTGGGGGCGGTGCCACCAACGCGTGAGGAGGAACTCGCCGCGCGTGTGCGTAAGCTTGAGGCGCAGGTGGCATACCTAAAAAAATCGATTGCCCTGAAGGCGCAGAGGCGCTCCGAAACCGGGACAAAGCCCTAGCGGTCGCCGAGCTTTCAGGGCATGGACACGCGGTGCGTGATCTCCTTGAGGTGGCAGGCCTTTCCAGGTCGAGCTACTACTACGCGCTGGCTCACCCCCAGCAGCCAACCAGAGCGCAGCTACGTCCCAAGGTTGCCCAGATCTTTTCACGAACCCCCAACGGGTGCGGTCACAGGCAGGTAGCCATGTGCCTGCGCGCTGAGGAAGGAGAGCGCATCGCCGACAAGACGGTCTTGAAGATGATGCGCGAGATGGGGCTGCGCTGCGGCATACGCCGCGAGAGGGCCTACCACAGGTACAACTCCTACAAGGGGCCCGTGGGGCAAAGCTTTGAGAACATCATCGGCCGCGACTTCACGGCGACCGGCCCCTGGCAGAAAATGGGTACCGACGTCACCGAGTTCAAGCTCTCCTTCGGTAAGGCCTACCTCGCTCCGGTCTACGACTTTGCCAGCAAAGAGATCGTCGCCCACTCCATCTCGATGTGCCCCAACCTCGCCCAGCAACAAGAGATGCTCCAAATACTCATGGAAGCCAAACCCGCAGGGGTCGAGCCGATCTTGCACTCGGACATGGGATGGCAATACCAGCACGAGACCTACATCAGCACACTCGCCGATAACGGTTTCATCCAGAGTATGTCACGCAAAGGCAACTGCATCGACAACGGCGCCACTGAGCAGGTCTTCGGACACCTCAAGGACGAGTTCTTTCGCGGCCAAGACTGGCAGACCTTCGAGAGCTTCAAAGCCGACCTCGACACCTACATCACGCACTGGAATACAACACGACGCCAAGTAAAGCTCAAGGGCCTGACCCCGGCAGAATACCGGGATCAGGCCCTACAGGAAGCCGCATAACGGCTACCATTAAACGCGTCCAAGTTTCGGGGCGCAGTTCACCCCCGCCGTGGGCCGGGGCTTTGCCGCGACAGCGAGGGTGGAGGATTCGATCGGCCGCTCGAACTCAACTCCTGGCGGGACTGTGCTACCCCGACGCGGAGGGAGGGCCTCGGTCCCACGTCCTACGCCAGCAACCTCACGGCGTGCTACCACGACACGGAGGGAGCGTCTGCTTGCGCGGCTTCGAGGGAACGTACGCCGGGCTTTGAGGATTCGTTCAGTTTCCTATGATGTCTTAGGAGCGATAAGCGTCGAAACCCGAAAGGACACCCGTGGAACCAACGAACGGCTCATTCGTCCCGGCGAGCCCGGACCTGATCTGGATGGTGTTCATCCAGCAGGTCATGGTCCTCATCGCGTGGCTGATCGGCGTTGCAGTTCGGCGCGTTCTCAAGAACCGGATGACGATGTCCACCGCGTCAGCAACTCTGACCGGCCTAGCCGGCCTCTGGGGTGGCTTGGTAATCGCCGGTTGGATCTTCGACTCCGGTGACCTGTGGAAACCTGGGATGATCGGCGTCGCTGCGCTGGTTGCCCTCGTCGTCGTCATCGTTGTTTCCCTGATCGCCGCCTACCTGCACCCGCGCCCCGGCCTCGACCCCATCTCCGAGGTTGCCAAGCGCGGCGAATCCGACTCCCTCGAATTCAAGTCGAGCGCCCGCTGGAACATGCGTTCCGGCAAACGCGACGACGCAATGGAGACCGTTATCGCCAAAACCGTCGCCGCCTTCATGAACTCCGGTGGCGGCACTCTCCTCATCGGCGTCGACGACGAGGGAAGGCTCATCGGGCTCGGCCCCGACTATGCGACCCTCAAGACCCCGGACGCCGACCGTTTCGAGCTGTGGATCCGCGACCTGTGGGGCCAGCGAATGGGGACCAACGCCGCCACTCTGCCGAGGCTCGACTTTGCCGAGGCCACGGACCCGCAGGACGGCTACGAACGCCAAGATGTGTGCCGCGTGACCATCCCGCCTTCGCCCCGCCCCGTTTACCTGAGGGGACCCAAGGGTAAGGGGGAAGCGGAGTTGTGGGTGCGCGTGGGCAATTCGACGCGACGCCTGGAGGTCGTGGACGCGGTCCAGTACGTCTCAACTCGCTGGCCCGAAAGCGTGCGAGTCTCCCCGTGGACGCGCGTGCGCCTCCTCGCGCTGCGTCGCCGCGAAGTGCCGACGCGCCTGCCGGGCGTCGTCGAGCGGGTTCTCACCGAGCGCGCGACGAGCATCTTGCCGGCGTCGGAAGAGGAGTGAGCCGCACGGGGCTTCGGTAGGCTCGTGCAGGGATGCTGCAGCGGGAGGTGTCGGCCATTCACTTCGAAAGGCGAGCCCATCGACAGCGCGAGGACTGTCCTGAGATGCAGGCACGACCTCAATGACGGAGCGCAGCCGAGCATCGGCCCCTCCCGGTGACGACCTGGTGGGGTATAGAGACAGTGCGCTGGTCGGTGGTATCTGAAGATGGGGGACAGCGCGGTGCTCCACCGAGTTTTCGACAGCTGCGTGGCAGTGCCCGAGCGACGTTGTCAAGCTGCTGGCACAGGGCAGCCCGCTTTTGCTCTTGTCGTGGGGGCACTGCACCCGATCCGCGGCATTACACCCCTTCTGTTCGGGTGTTGCGCCCCGTAACGGGTGTACTGCCCCGTAACGGGTGTAGTTCCTGCTTCGTTTCTGCTGCGATGCCAACCCGCTGCTGGGGCGAGTATCTCGTGGCTGTGTGGCTGCGTCTGGGACTGCCGGATAGGGTGTGTGGGCAGGAGTTGCGCGCAGTTGTGGTTGTTGTGGGAGAAGGTGCACCCGATCCGTGGGCATTACACCCCTTCTGTTCGGGTGTAGCGCCACGTAATGGGTGTAGCGCCCCGTAATGGGTGTAGTGCGACGTATCGGGTGCAGCGACTCTCGTGTGGAGCTGGGGCGAGCATTGCGTGGCTGTGGCTGTGTCTGGGGCTGTCGGTTGGGGTGTGTGGGCAGGAGTTGCGCGCAGGTGTGGTTGTTGTGGGAGGTGGTGCACCCGATCCGTGGGCATTACACCCCTTCTGTTCGGGTGTAGCGCCACGTAATGGGTGCAGTGCGACGTAACGGGTGTAGTGCGGCGTAACGGGTGTAGCGACTCTCGTGTGGAGCTGGGACGAGCATTGCGTGGCCGTGTGGCTGTGGCTGTGTCTGGGGCTGTCGGTTGGGGTGTGTGGGCAGGAGTTGCGCGCAGGTGTGGTTGTTGTGGGAGGTGGTGCACCCGATCCGTAGGCATTACACCCCTTCTGTTCGGGTGTAGCGCCACGTAATGGGTGCAGCGCGGCGTAACGGGTTGAACGGTCCCGATCAGGTTGAATCCTGCGCCCTCAATGCGCCAATAGAGCAGCTCGGTCAGTTGGTGAGCCGCGTGTACGTCGCTAGCAGTGACATCGGTGCTAGTAAAACGCTGCAACCATGCTTCTCGGCTCACCCCCCCGCAACACAACAGGGGAGGGGCCCAAGCCGTGCGGCTTGGACCCCTCCTCATGTCGCATCAACGCGGGGCTCTATCGCCTCGCTCTATCGCCTCACTCGCCGCCCTTACGGCGGCGGATGCGCTTGCGAGTGCGGGGCGCGCGCTCAGAAGTAGAACCAGCGGAAGTGGAATCGGCTGATCCCGAGCGCGGCGAGTGCTCGCCGCGGCCGCGGCCGCGCGTGCCGCGATCGGAGCGGCCGCCCTTACCGGCGTTGAGCGTGCGATCCCCATCCTGGGAACCGCGCGCCCGCGAGCCGCGCGACCCGCGCGAAGAACGACTGGAATCGCCGCTGCGAGCGGAACGCCCGCGACCGCCACGCGATCCCGAACGGCCGCCACGGCCTCGACCCTCGGAGCGGGGAGCGGAGCCTCCCAGGTCCTCGAGGACCTCGGCGTCCAGGCCTGCGCGCGTGCGCTTGGCGCGCGGCAGTCGACCGGTCGTGCCCTCGGGAATGTCCAGGTCGGTGAACAGGTGAGGGGACGTGTGGTAGGTCTCGAGCGGATCCGGCACACCCAAGCCCAGGGCCTTGGAGATGAGCGACCAGCGCGGAATGTCGTCCCAGTCGACGAAGGTGACGGCCGTGCCCGAGTTGCCCGCGCGGCCGGTACGGCCGATGCGGTGGATGTAGATCTTTTCGTCTTCGGGGCACTGGTAGTTGATGACGTGGGTGACATCGTCGACGTCGATGCCGCGCGCGGCGACGTCGGTTGCGACCAGCACGTCTACCTTGCCGTTGCGGAAGGCGCGCAGAGCCTGCTCGCGTGCGCCCTGGCCCAGGTCGCCGTGCAGCGAGCCGACGGCGAAGCCGCGGGCGCTCAGGTCCTCGCCCAGACGAGCGGCGGTGCGCTTGGTACGGCAGAAGATGACGGAGCGGCCACGGCCCTCGGACTGGAGGATGCGGGCCACGACCTCGACCTTGTTCATGGCGTGAACGCGGTAGATGACCTGCTTGACCGTGTTGACAGTCTGGTTCTGGTCGTCGGGATCCTGGGCGCGGATGTGAGTCGGCTGCACCATGAAGCGGCGGGCGAGCGCCACGACGGGGCCGGGCATGGTTGCGGAGAACAACATGGTGTGGCGGTTCTCGGGAACACGGCCCAGCAGGGTTTCGACGTCGGGCAGGAATCCCAGGTCGAGCATTTCGTCGGCCTCGTCGAGGACGACGGTTTCGACGCCGGACAGGTGTAGGTGGCCTTTGCGCAGCAGGTCAATGAGGCGGCCGGGCGTGCCCACGACGATGTCGGCGCCGCGCTGGAGGGCCTCGATCTGGGGCTCGAAGGCGACGCCGCCGTAGATCTCGACGATGCGGGTCGACAGGTACTTGGCGGCACCGCGCAGGTCCTGGGCGACCTGCTTGGTGAGCTCGCGGGTGGGCAGGATGATGAGGGCCTGCGGCTGGTTCGGGTTGAGCAGGTCCTCGTAGCCCTCTTCGTCGGGCGCGATGACGTCCTCAAGGACGGGGATGCCGAAGCCGAGGGTCTTACCGGTGCCGGTCTTGGCCTGGCCGATGATGTCGTGGCGCTCGAGCGCCGGACCGAGGGTCAGGGCCTGGATCGGGAAGGGGTGCGTGATGCCCTTGTCTTCGAGGGCATCGACGATGGGGTCGGTGACGCCGAAGTCCGCGAAGGACTTCTTGTCGAGGTCTTCGCCTCCCTTGTCGGTGATGTCCGGGGTGGCCTCTTCGACCTCGGGGGCTGCGGGCTGGATGTTGCCCAGACGGACGACGCCTGCGGAGTATTCGACGGACGAGGCCGGGGCCTGGGGGGCCGCTTCGGTGGCGTCAACGTCGGGGGTGGGCACAGTTGCCTCAGTGCTCGTGTTGGTCACGATCTACCTTGTCTCCCGGGCTTTCCCGGGGTTGGGGTCGGTGCCGATCGCGCATTGTCTGGCACGGGGATTCTCGTCCGTGCGTATGTGTCATGTGTTCAAGAATGCGACCGGTCTTCCGGTGGTCGTCTTTCAGTGTAATGGTGTGGGTGACATTAGCGGGGGAGGGGCTGGTCACAGCGGGGGTGTAGCGAAGCGGTTTGAGGGGCGGATGCACCGGGCCGCGGAGGTTGTCAGGCACTATGCTGGAGTCATGGCACACGAATTTGATTCCGTCCCCGCCGACGACACAGAAGTCATTGGTCTTCTCGCCTATTCGTCGCTCGCGTTCATGACGCGCCTCGCGAAGGACGGGGAGCAGGCGCCCTCGTTCGAGGCTCACGTGGAGCATGCGCGTATGGCGGCGCAGTGCTTCACGCTCTACCAGCAGCTGGAGGTGTGGAGCGAGCATCGCGGCTTTGATCTGATGGCGGCCGCCGACGCGTTCACGAGCGCGTACGACGACTTGGATGCGCGCACGCGTCCGACGACGTTCGCGGAGCGCTCTGTCAAGACGTTTATTACCCGCGGCATGCTGGGCGACATGCTGATCCGCGTCGCTCAGGTGCATGGCCTATTCGAGGGGATTGAGGACGTGTGGCCCTTCGAGCAGGGGCATTGGGTGCGCAGCCACCTGGGCCCGCAGATCGAGGCGGATGAGCAGCTGTCGGCGCGCTTGTCCCTGTGGGGTCGCCGTGTCGCGGGCGAGGCCCTCGGCCTCGTGCGCGCGACACTGTTCACCTACCCGTCGCTGGCGGCTTCCCCGGAGAACGTTGATGAGATCACGGAGTACGTGATCAAGCGTCACGGTCAGCGCATGAAGGACATTCACCTGAAGGCTTGAGGCCGCAGGGCGTAGACGAGGCCGGGGAGCGGCGCGGACATGAGCCGCGTGCGCTCCCCGGCTTCTCTTGTTGTGGGTGGTGCGATCAGTGGATCGCGAAGCCGACACGGCGTTCGGTCTTGTTGGCGATCTGCACGTAGCCGAGGGCGTGTGCGGGTACGAGGGTGCGCTGGCCCTTGGTGTCGGTGAGGTCGAGGACGCCGTGGGCGGAGATGAGGGCCTCGTTGACCTTCGCCATGAGCTCGTTTTCGGTCATGTCGACGTCGAGGGCGAGCTGGCGCGTATTGTCGCGGATGCCGATGAAGATCTCCATGATGACTCCTTGCTGGTAAATGTCGTCATGGCCATCATATGTGCCGCAGATGCGGGTGGGGTCTGTCAGTATTGCGTCATGAGCGAAATAAAGGTCAGGTTGCGCAGCCGCGACGCCGATTGGTGGCGGTTGCCGGAGCTGAACCCTGAGCAGAGCGCGGTCGTGGAGGCTGCACGTTCGGGTGACGTGATTGCTCGGGGTGCGCCCGGCTCGGGGCGTTCGACGTGCGCGCTCGCCGTCTTCGAGCGGGCGGCCGCACAGGGGCGATCCGCCCTGATTCTCGCTCCGGATCGCGCGCGCGTCGACGTGTTGACGCCGCGCGCTCAGGCCCTCGGCCCGGACACGGTGCGTCCGGTGCGCACTCCCGCATCCTTTGCCTATCAGGTCGTGGCGACGTGGCGGACCCAGCGCGATGTCCCTCTTGAGGGGGTGGAGCTCGTGACGGGCGCGGCCCAGGATCAGATGCTCGCCGAGGCCCTCAAGTCGGTGGACGCCCCGTGGCCCGAGGACATTGGCGAGCAGATGCGCTCGATGCCGGCATTTCGCTCGGAGCTTCGTAACCTGGTGGCCCGCGCGGGCGAGGCAGGGATGGGCGCGGCCGCCCTGTCCGAGGCCGGGGCGCGCTTTGGGCGTCCGCAGTGGCAGGCGGCCGGCGCGATCGTGGCCGCCCTCGAGGAGGGTCCGCAGCATTGCCCGGAGTATCCGCAGACCTTGCGCGTTGACCTGTCGCGCATCCAATCCCTGGCAGCTGACCTGATCGACGCCTGGGAGAAGGACGCGCCTTCTCATGGCGTGCAGGCCGCGTGCCCGGTGCCCGACGTCGTGATCGTCGATGACCTGCAGGATTGCACTCCTTCGACACTGACCCTGCTGCGCGCCTGCCGAGATGCGGGTGCCCGCATCGTTGCTTTCTCGGATTCCGACGTGGCCGTGGCGGGGTATCGCGGCGGCGAGCCGCACCTGGATCGCAGGCTCGCCTCCGCGCTCGACATCGAGATCGAGGAGCTGGGCCAGGTCTACGACACGTCCCGCGCCGTGCGTGAGCTGGAGCAGCAGGCCTGCGCGCGCATCGCGCAGTCCGGCTCGCCCGCCCGCCGCGAGGCCTCAGTCGCAGACGACGCACCCGCGGGGCAGCTGGTGACGCACCTGGGGGCCACGCCCTCGCAGATGGGTGCCATGATCGCGCGGGCGATCCGCTCCCATCACCTGCACGACAGCATTGCCTTTTCGGACCAGGTCGTCATCGTGCGCAGCTCGTCGATGGTCGTCGAAACACGCCGTTACCTGGAGCGCGGCGGGGTGCCCGTGGCGGGCGGCGGCCGAGCCTTTGACTTCGCGACACAGCCGACGACGCGCCTGCTTCTGGACCTGGTGACGATGCCAGCCGGGGACAGCGACACGGATGTGGCCGCGCGCCGGGAACTCGCCGAGCGCCTGGTGCCCTCGCCCCTCGTGCGCGCCGACGCTCTCGCCGTTCACCGTCTGCTGCGCCGCTTGAATGCCGCGCGTGCCCAGGCCGCCGAGGATGCGGGCGACGAGGCCGCGCAGATTCCGCTGACGTCTGCGGACCTCGTCGATGATCCCGAGACGTGGAAGCCCACCCTGGAGCAGGCCGAGCAGGCGGGCGGCAAGCGCGCTCGAGCCGCCGCTCTGCTCGCGCGCCCCCTCGAGACCGCCGCGCGCCTGTGGGAGCTGGGGATGAGCGGCAGCGCGCGCCCCCAGGAGCGCCTGTGGTCCCTGTGGGAGGCCTGCGGGGTTGCGGGCGATTGGCGCTCTCGGGCCATCGCATCGGATGAGTCCTCGGCCTGGTACGACGACCAACTGGACGCCGTCGTGGCCCTCCTGCGCGTCGCCGACGTGTGGGAACAGCGCAACCCGGCCGGTTCCGCCGTGCGTTTTGCCTCCGAGCTGCTCTCAGGTTCTGTCCCCATCGACACGATTTCGCGTGTGGGCGTGCGCCCCTCCGGCGTCGAGGTCCTGACCCCCGCGCAGGCGATGGGCCGCCGCTGGCAGGTCGTCGTCCTCGCCGGCCTGCAGGACGGGGCCTGGCCGAACCTGCGGCTGCGCGACAGGATCCTTCGCGCCGACCTCCTCGCGGACGTGGGTGCGGGCCGCACGGTGGTGGGCGAGGACGGGCGCGAGGAACTGATTGACTCGACGCGCTCCGCTCGGCGCGTGGTCTTGGATGACGAGTACCGCCTCTTTGTCGCTGCCCTGTCGCGTTCGCGCTGCGTCGTGCACGCCGGTGCCGTGCGCTCGGAGGATGCGGCCCCCTCGGTGTTTTTCGACATGGTGGCGCGCCTGGCGGGCACGCCGCGTGACAACGACGTGGTGCCCATTGATCAGGTCGACGCGCCTTTGTCCCTGTCCGGGCACATCGCCGACCTGCGGGCACGCGCGGCTTCGCCGGATGACCCGGTCGACGCCGAGCTTGCGGCCACGCTGCTGGCGTTCATGGCCCGCGAGGGCATAGAGTCCGCGCAGCCGGAGCGTTGGTTGGGCGCGGGCGGCACGCCGACCAGCGCACAGGACTACCGTGGGCAGATCGTCTTGTCGCCGTCGCAATTCGAACGTGCGCTGGCATGCCCACTGCGGTGGTTCCTCACCACGATCGGAGCCGACGCGCCGTCGAACGCGGCCGCCAGCCTGGGCACTCTCGTCCACGCGGTGGCCGAGGAGCATCCGCACGGGACCCCCGAGGAGCTCACCGCGGCGCTGGAGGCGCGTATCGAGGAGCTGGGCTACAACCTGGACACGTGGGCGGGGCGCGTCGCCGATCGGCACGCCCATGACATCGTGAACAACCTGGCGTCTTACGTCGTCGGCGTTCCCGGCGACGTCACGGTGGAACAGACGGTGTCGGCCGAGGTCGAGGGCGTGACCATCCGAGGCCGGATGGACCGACTCGAGCAGGTGGACGAGGGCGTTCGCGTGACTGACCTGAAGACCGGTAAGAGCGGTTACACGAAGGCCAGCGTCAAAGAGAACCCGCAGCTGGCCGCCTACCAGATGGCCCTCCTTGCCTCGGGCGAGAAGGTCGCGGGGGCACGTATCGCACTGCTGGGTGGTTCCAAGCCGCAGATCTTCGATCAGCCAGCGCTTGAGGGGGAGGAGCTGGAGCGGTGGCGCGAGTGGGTGCGCGAGGTGGCACTCGCTGCTCGTGGCCCGTATTTTGAGGCGAGGCCCTCTGCGGAGGCCTGCAGGTACTGTTCCTTCGATCGGCTGTGCCCGGCACGCGAGCGCGGCCGCAAGGTGGTGGAGTGACGTGGGAAAGGACAGCGCCATGAGCCTGAGCGCTATGCAGATTCAGTCGATCGTCGACGCGACGAAGACGCCGACGCCGGAACAGGTGCGCGTGATCGAGGCCCCGCGTCGTCCCCTCCTCGTCGTCGCGGGTGCCGGGTCGGGTAAGACCGAGACCATGTCGATGCGCGTGCTGTGGCTCCTCGCCAATCACACGGACTTGAGCCCGTCGTCGATCCTGGGCCTGACCTTCACGCGCAAGGCGGCCGGCGAGCTGGGGGAGCGCCTGCGAGAGCGTATCCGCCTGCTGTCGCGTGAGATGCCTCAGCTGCGCGAGCGCCTCGACGAGGATCCTGTGTCCCTCACCTATAACTCATTTGCGGAGCGCATCGTGTCCGAACACGGGATGCGTATCGGCATCGACCCCGACTTCTCGATGCTCTCCGAGGCCGGAGCTTTGGACCTCATGCTGCAGATCGTCGAGGCATGGCCCACCGACCTCGACGAGGATCTCACGCCCCTGGGCGCAGTCGGCCAGATCCTGCACCTGGCCGGGGAGATCGCCGAGCACGGGTACGCGGTGGAGAGCGCCCGCGAGGCCCTCGTTGACTTTGGGCGCGAGCTCGAACAGGTGGGGGAGACGAACGACGACGCGCGGCGCCTGCTGCGCGCGAACCGTCGCCGCATCGCCTTCCTCGACCCGATTGAGGAATACCATAAGCGCAAGCGGGACATGGGTGTGCTGGATTTTTCCGACCAGCTCGTCCTGGCCACGCGCATCGTGCGCGAAGCGCCAGCGGTTCGTGAGTCTCTGCGCGAGGAGTTCCGCGCGGTCCTCCTCGACGAGTTCCAGGACACGTCCGTGATCCAGATGGACCTGCTGTCCATGCTGTTCGGCGACCACGCTGTCACCGCGGTGGGCGACCCGAATCAGGCGATTTACGGGTGGAGGGGGGCCTCGGCCTCGTCCCTGGAGTCCTTCCTGGATCGATTCCAGACGGGGGAAGCGCTGGAGAGCCAGACGCTCACCCTGTCCACGGCATGGCGCAACGACCAGGCGATCCTGGATGCGGCGAACCGCGTGGCCGCGCCGCTGCGCGATGTCGCCGCTTACCAGGAGGGCAAGCAGCGCCTTAAGGCCCAGTCGCCCGTCCTGGTCGCGCGAGACGGAGCTGGACCCGGGCATGTTGACGTCGCGTACGCCCCCGACTACGAGGCCGCGCTGGGGACCGTCGTCGACTTCGTTGGCAGTGTCCGCTCCCAGGCGGGCCCGGGCGGCAAACGCCGCACGGTCGCGGTGCTGTGCAGGCGACGCAAGGACTTTGCGTACGTGGACGCGGCCCTGCGCGACGCGGGAATCCCGACTGAGATTGTGGGGCTCGGCGGTTTGCTTGATCAACCCGCCGTGCAGGACGTGCGCGCCGCGCTGGAGCTGGCTTACGACGTCGAGGCCTCCCCGTGGTTGGCACGCCTGTTGGCCGGCGTCGACCTGGGGGCCACTGACCTGATGGCGCTGGGCGATTGGTCGCGTGTCCTTGCCCGCTCGGAGGGGACAAACCCGCACCAGGCGGTCCTTCTGGATGCGGTGGATTCTCCGCCGGAGCCGGGGTGGGCGGCCGAGGGACGGCCCGCGATTAGTGAGGAGGCGGTGCGCCGCGTGCGGCTGCTGGGCGAGCGACTGCGGCGGGTGCGCGAGGGCGTGGGGCGTTCGGTCACCGAGCAGGTCGAGCGGGCGATTCTCATCATGGGGACTCTGGATGATGTGATCGCCGATCCGCTGTCGATGGGTGGGCGCGCCGCGCTGGACGAGTTCATTGCGGTGACGGCGGCCTACGAGAAGGACACGCCGGGGGCCTCCCTCGGCTCGTTCCTGGCCTACCTGCGCATGGCCGACGAGCGCGAGGACGGGCTCGAGGCGCCCCTGGGGGAGCCTGACCCGCGCGCCGTGCAGATCATGACGGTCCACGCCTCCAAGGGGCTCGAGTGGGATTGCGTCGTCGTCTTCGGGTTGAGCGATGGAGTTTTCCCGTCGCACGACAAGCGCAAGACGGTGTCGTGGCTGGATGAGCCGCCGATCGCTACTGCCTGGTTGACGGATGCGAGCGCGTTGCCCCACCCGCTGCGCGGGGATCGCGCGGATCTGCCGCCTTTCTTGCTGGACGTGGAGGGGGAGTCCAAGCCCTCTGCCGCCTATTCGAAGTGGGTAAAGGGGAACTACGGGCGCGCGCTGGGTGAGCACGCGGAGCGCGAGGAGCGCCGCCTGGCGTACGTGGCGATGACGCGTGCTCGCAGTATCCAGCTCCTCGTGGGATCGTGGATCTATCGGACGGGTTCGACCTCGCGCCAGCCTTCCCGCTACCTCATGGAGGCGCGCGCACAGCTGTTCGGCGATGCGCCGGATCTGGTCGATGACTCGCTCGTGCGCGCGGGGGAGCACGGAGTGTGGGCGAGGGGAGATTGGCGCAGCCTGGGGGTGGAATCCGTGTCCGGGTCCGGGGTGTGCCTGATCGCGCCGGAGCCCGGCGACGAGGACATTGTCGAGCGCGAGGCCGGTGTGGCGTCGGTGTCGTTCCCGGAGGAGGCGGGACCCTCGCGTCAGAGGGTTGCGGCGGCTGCGCAGGCTGTCGAGGCGCGGATTCGTGACCTGGCGCAGGATCAGGACGTGTACGAGGCATTGGCGCAGTTGGGGGATAACCCTGCGGTGCGCGATACGGTCGCTCTCATCGAGGAGTATCACCTGTCCCGGGAGACGCCCGTCGTCGATCTGTGGGCGGAGCGTGTCCCCGCGACCTCGGTGTCGGCTCTCCTGCAGGACGCGGATGAGTTCGCGCGGGACATGCGTCGGCCGATGCCGACTCGCCCCAGCTCGTTCTCCGCGCTGGGCACGGTGTTTCACGCGTGGGTGGAGCGCGAGCTGCATCTAGCGGCGGCCGAACCGGCTGCCGAGACGACGGCTCCTGCTGGCGTCACTGCGGGGGAGGACAGCGCCCTGTCCGGGGGCGACGCGACGGCCGACGAAGCCCTGCTGACCGACGGTGAGCGCGAGCGCCTCGAGCGTCTGCGCGCCAGCTTCCGGGTCTTTGTCGCCCGCGAACTGGAGGACTATCGGGCCGTCGCGATCGAGGAGGCCTTCTCGGTTCAGGTGGGTGGCGTGTCCGTCCAAGGCCGTATCGACGCCGTGTTCGAGCGAGTGCGCGGCAATGGGAGCGGGCCGCGCTTCCTGGTCGTGGACTGGAAGAGCGGTCGTCCGGTGACGGATACGACCAAGCCGGACAAGGTGGCCTACTTCGTCACCCAGCTGCGCCTGTATAGGCGTGCCTGGGCGGCTCGAATGGGTGTGTCCGCGGATGAGGTCGGTGCGATGGTCGCCTTCCTTGCGGGCCCGTCGCACCACACGCTCGAGGGTCTTGAGTCGATGCTCGGCACGAGTGGAGCTGTCTCTCTGGACGATGCGCTGCGCGACGCGCTCACGTCATGAATCCCTGTTAAATCCGTTTTGCTGGCTGACAACCTGGTGGCAGTTTGACGAGAATGATTGAAACGCAAGTCGTTCACGCACCTGTGGGTCTTTACAGATTGGTCAGACTAAATGGCCGCGTGTGACGCTTGAGGAAACTTCGGTTGTGTGCCCAGCTCAGGGGCTGGTACAGTTGTCCTGTCAATTTCAATGACGAGAAACGGCACCCACGGGATCCTTACCCGCAACCGCGCTACAGAGAGGCAGCGCGACCACAGGAATCCCGGTGCCCCTGACAAGGAAGGAGCGCAGCGTGCGCCCCACTATCTCCAAGTTCCTCGCACTCGGTGCGACCGCCTCTGCCTTCGCGCTGCTCGCTGGTGCGTGCGGCTCGGGAAGCACCGCGTCCGGCGGTGGCTCTGGCTCCGACCAGGTCCACCAGATGTACACCTGGGTCTCCACCGATAACGATCGTGCCCAGTGGCAGTCCTTCGTCGATGCGGCCAAGGAGAAGGACCCCAACTTCACCCTGACCTTCGACGGCCCCGCCTTCAACGACTACTGGACCAAGGTCAAGACCCGCATGGTCGCCTCCGATGCGCCCTGCATCCTGACCACTCAGGCGGCCCGTGCTCAGGAGCTCTCCGGCCTGCTGGAGCCCCTTGACTCCTACATGGAAGCCGCCGGCATCAAGGCCTCCGACTACAACGCTGCGATGATGCAGGGCATGACGGTCGAGGGCAAGGTCCTGGCCCTGCCCTACGACGCGGAGCCTGACGTTTTGTACTACAACCGGGAGATGTTCGAAAAGGCTGGCCTGACGGCCCCCTCGACCTCCTACACGACCGAGCAGTTCCTCAAGGATGCGAAGGCTCTGACGGGTGACGGCAAGTACGGCATGGCCGTCAAGCCTCTGTTCCTGGGCAACGCGGCCGGTGACTTCGGCATCTCCTTCGGCGGCCAGGTCTCCAGTGATGGCAAGAACACCCTGACGGATCCCAAGTTCGTCGAGGGCGTCCAGTTTGCCTTTGACTTGGTGCACAAGGAGCAGGTCGCTGTGGCACCCAACGCCGCCGACAATGACGGCCCGGCTCAGACCGCCTTCACCTCCGGCACGGCCGCGATGATCGTGGACGGCCCGTGGATGTACGGTTCTTTCGAGAAGGAGCTCGGCGACAAGCTGGGCGTCGCGGTCATCCCGACACCCTCCGGCCAGCCCCGCGCGATCATCCAGGGTTCCGGCTTCGGCATCTCCAAGTCCTGCCCGGACAAGCAGGCTGCGTTCGACGTCCTCAAGGAACTGGTGACCCCCGAGGTCATCGGCACTGTTGCCGACAAGCAGGGCACCGTTCCCTCCGTTGCCTCCGCGATGGACAACTGGGCTGCCAACAAGCCCGAGGATAGCGCGGCCGCCGTGCAGGCCCTGCTTGACAACGGCACCCCGCTGGTGACGACCACGACGTGGAACCAGATCAACACGTCCTTCCAGCAGTACTCGCCTGAGGGCTTCCGTGGCACGAAGACCGCCCTTGAGATCCTCACCGATCTGCAGAACTCGGCTGGCTGAGGCTAGCTCACCATTGACGAGGCCGGGGCGATCGCTCGGTTCCCCGGCCTCGTTTAGTGGGTCCTGACCGTTAGCGCTAACGATGGCGTCAACGACCTGCCGAGGACCCGCTTTCTCACAAGACGGAAAGGTGTGCATAGCTCGTGAGCGTTGACACTGTCGTACCCGACCGCACGGCCGGTTCGGGGGAGGCCAAGGCCTCCAAGCGTGCGAAAAAAACCGCACGCGCCGAGGGGCGGTCGGGCGATGGCCTGCGCGCCCTCCTCTACCTGTCGCCCGGAATGACGGGCTTCCTTCTCTTCATCGTCCTGCCCCTGATCGCCTCGCTCGTGATCTCCTTCTTCGACTGGTCCCCCTTCGGCGGCGGCCGCTTCATCGGAGTTGAAAACTACCGACGCATGCTCAGCGGCGAGGATCCGGCGTTCTGGACGGTCATGCGCAACACGGTCGTGTTCGCCGCATGCTACACGGCCCTGAACCTGGTGATCTCGATCGGCCTGAGCTACTGGCTCCAGCGCGTTCCGGAGTGGCTCAGCCGCGTCCTGCGCGTCATCTTCTTCATCCCGGTCGTTACCCCGATGGTCGGAAACGCCCTCATCTGGAGGCTCATGCTCTCTGACCAAGGCGTCGTCAACTCCGCGCTCGGTGTCTTGGGGATCGAGCACATTCCCTTCCTCAACCATCCGGCGCTGGCAATGGGATCGCTGCTGGTGATGAGCCTGTGGCAGGGCCTGGGCTACAACATCGTCGTGCTGACAGCTGGCCTCAACGGCCTGAACACCTCGGTTCTCGAGGCCGCGACGATCGACGGCTGCAACGGCGTCCAGCGTTTCTTCAAGGTCGTCTTCCCGATGATTTCCCCGACCGTCTTTTTCTGCACGGTCATGACGGTCATCGGCGCCTTCAAGGTGTTCGCTCAGCCCTACTTCCTGACGCTGGGCGGCCCCGGCGAGGCGACCAACACCATCGTGCTGTCGCTCTACCGCAACGGTTTCTCTTTCGACAAGCTCGGTTACGCCTCCGCGATGGCGTGGGTGCTCTTCGTGATTGTCATGACGGTAACGGCCGTGCAGTTTGCCGGTCAGAAGAAGTGGGTGAACTACGATGCATAACAAGCGCATCTCCACGGTGATATCGGTCGTCCTGCTGGGGCTGATCGCCGTCGCGTTCCTCTTCCCCTTTGCGTGGATGGTTGCGACCTCCCTCAAGCCCACGACTGAGGTCTTCAGCTTGAGTCCGTCGGGTAGCCGGATCGCTTGGGACAACTACCCCTCGGCTCTCAACTCGATTCCCTTCGGTCGCGTCGTCCTCAACTCGTTCATCGTCTCCCTGTGCGGTGCGGGCCTCGTGGTCGTCGTGTCGGTGCTCTCCGCCTACGCGTTCGCGCGCCTGCGTTTCAAGGGACGCGATCACCTGTTCATGGTGTTCCTGGGAACGCTCGTTCTGCCGCAGGAGGTCCTCGTTATCCCCCTGTACATCGGCATGCAGCGCATGGGCCTGGTGAACTCCTACTTCGCGCTCATCGTGCCCTTCGCCTTCGGCGCCTTTGGTGCATTCCTGATCCGTCAGTTCCTCAAGTCCCTGCCCCTCGAGTTCGAAGAGGCGGCGCGCATTGACGGCTGCAGCGACTGGCAGATCCTCACGAAGATTCTGCTGCCACTCCTCAAGGCACCGATCACCGTCGTTGGTGTGTTTGCGTTCATCGACTACTGGTCCGCGTTCCTGTGGCCCCTCATCGTGGTCAACGATTCGACGCTGGCGACGATCCCCCTGGGCCTGCAGATGTTCTCGGGTGAGCGCGGCACTGACTGGGGCCCGCTGATGGCCGCGGTCACTATGACAACGATCCCGTCGATCCTGCTTGTCGTGTTCCTGCAGAAGCAGCTGGAAAAGGGCGTCACCCTGGGTGCCTTCGGAGGACGGTGATGAGCGTGAGTGAGCACAACGAGCTGACTGCCCACGCCGATCGCTGGAGCGCCCTGGCGCGCCCGACCCCGCAGTGGTTCGAGGACGCCCCCCTCGGTATCTTCGTCCACTGGGGCCCCTATTCGGTTCCCGCGTGGGCCGAGGATCACGGGGAACTGGGTGTCGAGGAGGACTGGGAGGCCTGGTTCACCCATAACTCCTACGCCGAGTGGTACTTCAACACGATTCGTATTCCGGGCTCACCGGCCGCGCTGCGGCACAAGGATCTGTACGGGTCGGCACCCTATGATGCCTTCCTGGACGCGTGGGATCCGGATGCGTGGGATCCGGCCGAGTGGATGCGACTCTTCCACCGCGCCGGTGCTGGGTACGCGGTGCTGACGACCAAACATCACGACGGTGTCACGCTGTGGGATGCCCCCGAGACGGGCACGCGCAACACGGTGCGCCGAGGACCGCGCACCGACCTTGTGGCCGGCTTCGCGGATGCCGCGCGCGACGAGGGCCTGCGGGTCGGCCTGTACTACTCGGGTGGCCTGGACTGGCACTACCGCCCCCATCGTCCCATCCTCTCCGAGGATGATTGCAAGGACCTGTGCCGCCCGAAGGACGCGGACTACGCGCGCTATTGCTTCGTGCACGTGCGCGACCTGATCGACCGCTACGCCCCCGACGTCATCTGGAATGACATCGAGTGGCCGGACGAGGGCAAGAACTTCGGCCCCTACGGCCTGGGTACGCTCTTCGAGTACTTCTACGCGGCGCGCCCCGAGGGCATCACGAACGACCGCTACGGCGGCGTTCACGCCGACTACCTGACGAGCGAATACCAGCACATGGGCGACTCCGAGACGAGCGGCAAGCCATGGGAAAACTGCCGAGGCGTCGGCTTGTCCTTCGGCTACAACCGCGCCGAGGGAGAGCATCAGTACCTCAGCGGCGCGGCCGCCGTCCGCCACCTGGTGGACGTGGTCTCGCGCGGCGGTCGCCTCCTGCTCAACGTCGGACCGCGCGCCGACGGCACGATCCCGCGCGAGCAGCGCGAGTGCCTGGAGGGCCTGGGCGTGTGGAACGACCTGTACGGCTCGGAGCTGCGCGGCGTGAGCCCGTTGTCCGCCGGTGAGGTGGGTGCGGTGAGCGCCTGTACGGGGGACTGCCAGGACGAGGCCTGGGTACGGCTCCTGGGCCACGGTGACCACATTGCCGTGGTGGCGGACGCGTTGGTCACGTCCGTGTCGGGCCTGCCACAGGGGTTTGACTATTCGCGTGCTGCCTGCTCGACGCGGGGAGCCCTATGTTCCTGGGATGGTCAGAGCCTGGTCATTGAAGCCGGGGACAATCCTCCGCGCGATGCTCGCGGTGAAGCGCTTCCGCTCGTCATCACCGTTCCTCGGGCGTGAGACGAGGTTGTCGGTGCGGGCATTGCCCGCACCGACAACATTTCAATGTGCCAACGCGAATACGCTCAACACATAACCGCTAGTACGAAGCAAAAAATGCGCTATTCATGCGTCGTATTCCTCATGGTTGCTTAGGTCGGGCGCTTGCAGGCAGCAATGCATATTCATCCTTAAAATCGAGTGCTTTACACATTCCCTGAAAGTGAGATTCGTCAACAAGATACATGAAATAGAAGACTTGGCGGATAAAGAGATCGATGGATTGACCCGAGTGCGTGCCAACAGTCGTGGGAAATCTGTTGTGTGAGCCCGTGTTTGTGACCGGTAATACGATATGCTGGCAAACTGTAATAATCTGGCTGACCTCAGCGGGGTCTACTCCGGCGTTATGTCCGTTTTTGCGTACGCGAGCAGCACCAGCGGTTATTCCGTCCTTGAAGTTTGTTGCGAGATGAGGAAACTCAAATGCCAAAAACTGCTCAAGAAGTCGTCGTGCAAGGTTTGGGTATAGTAGTTGTAGATCCATAATGGATTGCGTGGTTCCTCTGTTGGCAGTGCCAATTGCTCTGCCGAGCAGACCAAATGCGTGATGATAGGAGGAGAATACCTCCATCTTTGATCCGTCGCCGACGTGCCAATCCACAAGATAGGGGCGACGGACTCCGGAGGCGTGTTGAGAAGCGATTTCGTACGCGGAAGTGGGGCCAACTGGCTTGGCTTTCTCGGCAAGCGAGCAGAAGAGATATCTGAAAAAATCAAAATTGTGTGTTAATATAAATAGTTGTGATACGTCCGAAGTTTCTAAACTATTCTTGCGTGCGTTGAACTTGATCATCAGTTCTCGCATCATTGATGCAACTCCGTACTGGATGCGTTCGTCGAGGCTCGAAACCGGATCGTCGATCACGATGATTGGATGTCCGCCGTTCGCTGTGTAAACATCCACCATCTCGATGAAGTGCACGAAGGTGATTGCTGTTTGTTCTCCTTCGCTTAGTCGGATGGCGGGCTTACCGTTTCGGGTCACGCGATAATGGTCTCCATCAACCTCGAAGTGTAGTTCGTTGCGGCCGAGTAAGTCGGAAACTCGTTTGTTGAGGGAATGGGCAGAAGGGAGTGGGTCTCCACTGAAATTTCTGAGTTCACTCAGTTCGCCTTGAATTCGTCTCATTTCATTCTCGTGTGAAATCGCTTCAGAGTTGAGTTTGTCTCTATCTCTGGTGGCGCTTCGATAAGCCGTGCAGTGGCGGGCGCAGTAGTAGGAGCGAATTGTTGCTTCTGCGATTTCTTTTCGCTCTGCCTGTCTACTTGAGTTGTGGTTATAGGTGTTGATCCAGTCGATCAGAGATGTTGGATCAGGCATCTTTGTTGTCTGGAGCAGCTCTGAACTGGCTATCATGACGTTGTTCAGCTTGTTTTCAATGATCTGCTTTGCAGCTCGGATCCATGTTGTGTATGTAGCTAGTTCAGTAGTGTAGTTCTGCGAGAAGTTCCTTAGTTCGTCGCTATCGGAAAATTCGTCTGCCAGCCTGTCGATAGTCTCGGCTAACGTTTTGCCTACCTCTATCTCCTGTTCAAAGTCACTTCTGTGCTGTCGAAGCGTAGCCTGCAGTTCTTCGACTTCGTGAGAAAAGTGGGTACGAATGTCGATCATTCGGCTTGTGGATATACGAGCGCCGCAAAATATGCATTGTTCCGCGCCTTCGTGCAGTTGTATACCTTGTTGTACCCAGTTTGAGGCACCCGGATTGCTGTCGAGCGTGTCTAGTGTTGTGACGTTTGGGACCTTTTCTAAGAGCGCGTTGATTGTGTTGATGCGTTTTATCAGATTATCCCCGATAAAGACTGGCAGTGCCAGTTGTCGTTGTTCTCCTTCTGCGAGTGTCTTGAGGTGCTGTGACACCTCGTTCTCATCGAGGGATTCAAGACAATGAATTACCTCCTCATTTGTAGTTGCCCGCTCTTGTAGCATCTTGTCAATCTTGGCAATCTTGCTGGTGACATATTCTTGCAGATCCTGTTCTGCGCGCTTCTGATTGTACTTTCCCTTGGTGGCCCATCCCTTATAGCTTTTGAGAGTGTTGAATATGTCATTCTGAAAGTTTGATACCGTATCTTCTGCCATCGATTCAGAGTGTTCTCTGCGGCTACTAGTATCGGCTAGTTTTTTGGTTTCAATACTTAGTGCTTGCTCTAGTTCGGCGATTCGGCGTTCGCGGTCTACACGTTCCGTTCCGAGCGTGAGGATTGCAGACATTGTCGCATCGTCGACAGTTAGTGCATGAGCTTCCTTGACCATGTCTCGTGTGAATACGTGAACCTGCTCGAATACGGGATCGTCTAGATTGTTAGTTGTCCTCGAATATTGATCTTCATACCCCACTTCAAGGGAGACGTGTCCGAAGGTTCGTTCTGTTTCGGTCGGCCAATCATGAGCTAGCCCGTAAAACATGTTGGCTAGGGATGTTTTGCCGGATCCGTTTGGCCCGTAGATGAGATTTGTTCTCTGGAATTGCTTTGGAGCATTGCTTGATGTTGCTGTGTAGTCCCAGTTTCCAACATCGTGGAGGCTTTTTATTGACAAAATCTGTTCCGCTTTTTTCTTGCCCATCTAACTTCCGTTCGTTGGAGTCTGCCTCGGCGCAAACCTGTAGTTGACGTATCCTAAGCTACCAACTGTGTGCCCGATTGTCAGCAGTTTGACAGTTGTTTGTTCTAACGGAACTTTGGGCAGGGGGATGCTGTCATTTCTGATGCGGAGTCGTTGCGACAACGGTTGTCGCTGTGATGAGAGTCCTCAGGGCCGGTTGTCTTCCTCGTTGCTGTGGAGCGCGAGGCCGTTGTTGGCGGCGTGGGTGCGTGCGGTGTCGATGAGCTGGGTATCCTGCTGGACGTAGACCACCGGTCTCGGCCAGTGCTTTCCCGCGGAGGGCGTGCGCAAGTCGATAAGAGTGAAGGCACCGAGTTTGCCGAGAGGCGTTGATTTCCCGAGCCCGATCGTCTGATGCAAGCCCTCCGGCACGTTGACTCTGTCGGACAAGCTCCCGGTGGGTGTGGTGTGAAGCATGGTGTCGACAGTATCGGCCTCGATGCTCGTCAGTCGCGGGGGACTGAAGCCTTCGATGAGCTGATATTTGATCGCTGATTCGACGACGTAGTTCTTGCCAGTGCACGCGGGGAGGTTGCGGTCTTCGTTGCTCGACGAACACGCTCCAGCGAGCGAGGTGGCGTGCCCTATGGCGCAGCCGATCCGAAGGCCACTACAGACACGTGCGGACGTGACATGACTCCTTTATCGATGTTGACGGTTGATGCGCTCTGGAATGCATACCACTAGTGGGTGCCATCATGGGAAACGAGCAGGCTCCCCGCGCTTACATGAGCAGTTGCGCCGTCGCGATGATCGTCGTGACGATGACGTGTGTCCCGTAGACTGCTCGCGCGACGCGCTCTGCGCGCAGGACGAGCGGAACCCACCGGCGCTGAGCGAGCGTAATGATGATGATGAGAATGAGAAGGATGATGCCGACAGTGCGCTGCATCTGTGATTGCGTACTCACAGCTATTTGGAGAGCCCCAAGGCCTACGTCGGCGAGGATTGAGGGTACGAGGTGTCTCAGGATCGCGGTGTTTGCGGCGTGGCGATACGTCCACAGTGTGACCGCGTCGCCGATCAGGAGGAACGCGAGCATGGTGCCCGTCGACTCCTTCGCTGACGGAGCCAGGACGAAGAGTGAGGCAGCGACCGACGCCAGCCCGGGTGCAGCGTGCTCGTGGGACGGGGGCAGAGTGACGCTGCAGGTGGGAGAGCGCCCGCGCGATGCTCGCGGGGAAGCGCTTCCGCTTGTCTTCACCGCTCCTCGGGCGTGAGACGAGGTTGTCGGTGCGGGCCTGAGGCTCGCGCCGACAGTTTTCTTAGTAGGAGCGGCACCGCCGCTTCGAGGAGCATTTGGGCAGCTTGTGCCATAGCTGAGGACACGGTTCTTAGTAGGGTGATGTTGCATGGAGAACCGTGCAAAGAGACGGAAATGGCAGGGGTCCACTGTACGATGGAGCTATCGATAGGTGCATGGGAGGAGGAACACTATGAGCGAGCGTATTGCCGTCAGTCAGCCAGTGCTGTCGTGGGCCCTCAAGCGCTCTGAGCGTACCTTTGAAGAGGCACTTATGAGGTTTCCGAAACTTAGGGACTGGATGGAAGGAAGCGGCCAGCCGACTCTTCGCGATCTCGAAAAGTTTGCTGCTTACACCCACACGTCCCTCGGTGCACTCATCATGCCTGAACCACCCGATGAGACACTGCCTATCGCCGACATGCGTACTCGTGAGAGTGCCGCCATTGAGCGTCCATCAGGAAATCTGCTCGACACGATCGACCGTTATCAACAGTTCCAGGACTGGTATCACGATTATGCGAGCGAGCAGGGGGCAGAGAAACTTCAGTTCTTGGGTTCCGCGAGCTCACAGGATAAGCCACACGTGGTTGCTCGGAGTGTACGTGAGCTCTTGCTTCTTGACCAGATAACGGCGACCACCCCGGACCAATGGCGACGTGACATTGTCAAGGCACTCGAGGATGTGGGTGTCCTTGTGATGATGAGCGGGATCGTTGGAACCAACACTCATCGGTCCTTGTCTACGGATGAGTTCCGTGGCTTTAGCCTCTACGACGATCTTGCACCCTTGATTTTCGTGAATGTCGCCGGTGAGCCCTACACTGCACAGAACTTCACCCTGGTGCACGAGTTTGCACACCTGCTGCTCGGCCACAGCGCACTGTCCGGCGGCGACCGCGAGCTCGGCGGAACTGATGAGGAGGCATGGTGCAATCGGGTCGCTGCGTTTGTATTGCTGCCTGATGAGGTGATGAAGGCTTTCGGTTCGGCGCGAACTGTGCAGGCCTACCGTAACGTTGCGCGTCGCTTTGGCGTATCCGCCGAGGTTGCGCTCCACAGGCTGCACGGTGCTCGCCGGATCGACGAGGAACGTTACGTCGAGCTTTTGGATGCGGTACGTGCTGACTATGGTGGTGAGAAGCGCGGTAGCGGTGGTGGTAACTTTTACAACACCCTCACTGCACGTCTTGGCCGACCGCTCGCGACCGCGATCATCACCTCCACCCTGGAGGGGCGTACGGGCTTCACCGAGAGTTTCCGTTTGATCGGTACCCACAAACGGGAAGTATTCGACAAACTCGCGAGACATCTCCAGGTGGCGTGAGCGATGTACGTCCTCGACACAAACGTTTTCATTGACGCGGCAAACACCTACTATGCGTTTGACCTGACGCCTGGTTACTGGGACTTCATTGCGGGATTATTCAACTCGCAGCGCGCTGTGAGTATCACGCATGTCTACAAAGAACTTGTTCGTGAGGATGACGAGGATTCGTTGAAGGTTTGGGCTAGGAGAAACAGGAAACAATTCGTTGATCCAGACGCTCTTGTGATGGCCTCGTATCGGCAAGTGATGGAGTGGGCCCGGGGACAAAGCTACAAACCGAGTGCGATCAATGAATTTCAGAGCGTTGCGGACTCGTGGATTGTCGCGCACGCTTTGGCTTATGGACGGGTGGTCGTCACGCGCGAAAAACCTGCACCAGGATCTAAGAAGCGGATCAAGATTCCCGATGCTTGCGACGGGTTGAACGTGGAGTACCTGGATCCATTCACAATGCTGCGCGACGAGAAGATGAGTCTCGTTCTGTAGTGGCTCCGGTTTGTGGCGGGGATTGGACTACTCGCACTCCACGTTTCCTACGCCGGGCGCGGCGTGCTCGTGGGATGGCGAGAGATCGACCTTGCAGGTGGGGGAGTGCCCACCGAGCGATGCTCGCGGGGAAGCGCTTCCGCTTGTCTTCACCGCTCCTCGGGCGTGAGACGAGGTTGTCGGTGCGGGCATTGCCCGCACCGACAACCTTTTGTGGCAGAGGTGGGCTTGCGCGACCGAGGACTGTGCGGGCATAGCGGCTTCTGTCAGCCCCGTGAGGCTGTAGTAAAGGAGAAGATGCCCCGTGTGAGGGCAGTTAGCGGTGACGGTTTAGGTGCTTGACGGGGCGTCGATAGAGGGGTGGAAGCGAACGAGTCGCTTCCACCCCTCATGACTTGCGCGGGATGTTGAGGAACCGCGCGAAGCTGCTCACTGACCCAGCAGCGTGCCCAACACGTAGTCACGCGCGATGTGCGCGTACTCGAGCGGAGGGGCGATCTTCGGATCCTGCTCGGCCTCAACCAGGATCCAGCCCTTGTAGCCGTGCTCAACGAGGAAGGCGTAGGGCTCGGTGAAATCGATGGTGCCGTCGCCGGGGACCGTGAACATGCCGGCGAGGAAAGAATCGAGGAAGGAACGCTTGGCCTCGCGTGACTCTTCCATCTTGGCGGGGCGCACATCCTTGAAGTGCACGTGCTTGATGCGGTCGATCGCGCCGCGCAGCAGGCCCATGACGTCGCCGTCGCCGACGAACGCGTGGCCCGTGTCGAACAGGAGGGAGACCTTGTCCGGATCCGTCAGCTCGAGCATACGCAGCGTCTCGTCCTTGGTCTGGATGACGGTGCCCAGGTGGTGGTGGTAGACCAAATCGAGGCCGTACTCGTGGGCGATTTCGCCGAGCTTGTTCAGGCCAGCGGCGAGAACCGGCCATTCCTCTTCCTTGAGGACGGGCTTGTTCTCGAAGATACAGATGTCGCGGATTCCCTGCACGGAGCCGGTCTGCTCGGAGACCACGACGCGTGAGGCACCCAGGAACTGCAGGTATTCGCAGGTGGCGCGGAAGTCCGGGATGACGGCCTCGACGCCGTCGCGGACGATGAAGGAGGAGAACCACTGGGCGACGATCTTCAGGCCGGCAGCCTCAGCCTTTTCCTTCGTCTCTTCTTTCGAGGGATACCAGCCGGCGACCTCGGTGCCTGCGAAACCAGCCTCGGCTAGGTCATCGAACATGATGTCGATGGTGTTCCATTCGCCGACCTCAGGAATGTCGTCGTTACGCCACGCAATCGGGTGCATGCCCCATGTGATGCCGTTCGGGTCGAAGATCGCGGTTGCGGGATCGTAGACGTGAGTCATTGCAGCTCTCCTATGAGTCGCGGTTGTCAACATCGGCGAGAAGTGCCGGTGTCGCCATTCTACTCGATCCTGTCTAATTGTCCAGACAAAGAATCTGCCTTGGGAGATTTCCCAGCCCCCGGTGTGAGGCGTGAACACACGCGCATGCGCCGACCTGTGAAACCCGCCTGACATGCTGTTTTGGCATCCCCGTCAGATGGCGTAGTGCTTCGACAATGACCATCCACGCGCGAGAATCCCGGTGGGACGCCTTGCGTCCCACCGGGACAATTCAGGCTCATCTCAGGCCAGCGACACGGGCTTGCCGGTCTGCGCCGACTCCGTCGCGGCCTCGGCCAAGCGCAGAGCCTCAATCGCATCGTCAATGGACGGCGTGGGCTTGGTGCCCGCGACGACCGCGTCGATGAACTCGGTCAGCTCAATGCGGTAGGCGTCCGCGTAGCGCTGCAGGAAGAAGTCCAGGTAAGGCTCGGCCGCATCTGTGACCTCGCCGTTGGACAGACGCACGGTCGTGGCGCGGATGTTGTCCGCGTTGAGCGTCCCCGTCGAACCCTGGGCCTCAAGGCGCTGGTCGTAGCCAGCCGAGCACTTGCGGTTGTTGACGATGGTCGCGACAACGCCGGCAGCGTTCTTCAGGGTGACGACGGCGGCGTCGAAGTCGCCGGCTTCCTTGATCTCCTCGTTGAAGTTCTGGCCGAAGGCGTGAACCTCGACGATGTCGCCCAGGAAGAAGCGAGCCATGTCGAAGTCGTGGATGGTCATGTCGCGGAAGATGCCGCCGGAAACCTTCACGTACTCAGCCGGGGGAGCGGCGGGGTCGCGCGAGATGATGAGCAGGTTCTCCAGCTCGCCGATTGTGCCCTTTTCGAGCTGGGTGTGGACCGCGGCGAAGGAAGGGTCGAATCGACGGTTGAAGCCGAACATGACCGGCACGGACACGGCGCTCAGCTCGTCGCGGGCGGCCTCGACGTCCTCCATGTCCAGGGCGATCGGCTTCTCGCACAGCACGGCCTTGCCTGCCTTGGCGGCGGCGAGCAGGTGGGGGATGTGCAGCGGAGTGGGGGAGCCGATGACAACGGCGTCGACACTCTCATCAGCGAAGACGGAGTCCACGTCTGTCGTGTGGCGGGCACCGTATGTGGCCGCGAGTTTCTCGGCGGCGTCACCGAAAGGGTCCGCAACGAGGGCGAGGGTGGCACCTGGGTGGGCGGCGATGGTCTTGGCGTGGACGTGGCCGATGCGGCCGGCACCGATGACGGCAATGTTGAGCATCTTTGCTTCTTTCTGGTGAGGAGTGGGTTGTTGGAGGGCAGAGAAACCGTGACCGTTGGTGGCCCCACACCTCAGATGTGGGGCCACCGAGTGGATCATGGAGCGGGCATAATGACGTCGCGCACCAGGGTGTCGAGGTCGGCGTCTGCCTGCAGGAAGCCACGCAGGGTCTTCACGGTGGCGCCGAAGGTGTCGAACTCCTCCGGGGTCATGCCGTCGGGCTCGTAGGCGCGGACGAACTCGGGGATCGAGAGCAGCGTCTTCATGATGTCCTCGCGCACCGGGATATCCATGCGCTCTTCCATCTTGTAGTCCGACTCGTTGATGAGCTTGGCCCACTTGAACGGCGGGGAGACGACGACGTCGCCACCGACGAACTCGGACCAGTGCATGACGTTGCGGAATGCAGCGGAGAGCATGCGTGCGCGCAGGCCGCGCTCGCGGAACTCCTGGTAGGCGCGCTTGAAGGCGGCAACGCCACACCACTCGAGGTGACCCGGATCCAGGAACATCTTGTCGCGCGCGGCGACCTCTTTGATCCAGTCGTCGAGGCGGCCCACCATGAGGGTGACGACCGGGCCCATCTGGGAGGTGTCCTTGCCCTCGGCCTCGCGGCGCTTCAGGCCACGCTCGATGGCCTCGCCGGTGGTGACGGCCTGCGCGACGGAGAAGGACACCGTCACGTTAATGGAGACGCCACGGTAGGTGGCCTCTTCGATCGCCTCAACGCCCACCGAGGTGGCGGGGATCTTCACGATGATGTTCTTGGCGAGGTTGTGGAACTCCTCGGCCTGGTCGGCCAGGGCCTTGGCGGAGCGGGCCAGGCGGGGGTCCGTCTGCATGGACAGGCGGCCGTTGCGCCCCTTCTCGGCCTCGAAGATGGGTTCGAGGAGCTTGGCGGCCTCGAGGGACAGCTCGCGCACGACCTGCCAGCCGATCTCGGACTCGGTGGCGTCAGGCATCTCCTTGGCGAGTTCAGCGATGCGTGGCAGCCAGACGTCGCGACGCTGGTTGATGCAGGTGTAGGCGATGGTGGGGTTGCAGGTCGCGCCGACGCCGCCGAAGGAGATGGACTGTGCCAGCTCGCCCGGATCCGAGGAATCGTTCCACAGGGCGGTGGGGGTGTTGCGCGCGGCGTCCAGAAGGGGGCCGGGGGTGTACTCGATGGACATGGCGGGAAGCACTCCTTTGTGATTGCTTTTCAACTTTCTCCGTCGGGAATGAGTCTACGGCCAGCGCTTCTACCTGTCAACAGTTTGTTAGGACAAAGTGTCAATGCTTCGTCACTGAGCGAAAAGGCTGGCCTCGAAGGAGTATCGTGACGCGCGGTAGATGTGGGCGCCATACTCGACGATGCGTCCCGAGGGGTCGTAGGTCGTGCGCTGCGTTGTCAGCAGTGCCGCGCCGCGATGCTCGGATAGTAGCTTGGCTTCCTTGGTGGTAGCGCTGCGTGCGCCGATTACCTGACGGGCCGAGGCCAGGGTGACCCCGCGCTCGCGCATGAGGTCGTAGAGGGAGCCGGACTCGAGTTCTTGCATGGTCGGCGCGATGTCCGTGGGGATGTAGTTCGTCAGCACGGCGATCGGCTCATCGTTGGCGAAGCGGGTGCGTTCGATGTGGACAATGAGGGTGCCCTCGGTGATCTTCAGGGCATCTGCCTCCTGCGCTGTCGCCGGGCGGGCTTCGTAACGCTGGATGGTTGTATGAACCTTGTGGCCCGCATCGACGAGGTCGCGCATGAGCGAGGTGAGTTCCATGGGGCGGTGGACGTGGCGCGGGGACACAATCGTGCCGACGCCGCGGCGGCGCGTCAGGAGGCCTCGATCGACCAGACGTTGCAGGGCCTGTCTCGCGGTGGGGCGGGAAACGTGCAGTCGCGCCGCCATGGACAGCTCGTCCTCCAGGCGGGTGTCCGCCGGTAGTGCGCCAGAGTTGATGAGCTCTGCGATGGGCTCCGAAATCTGGAAGTACAGGGGTACGGGGGAGGAACGGTCCAGCGTAATGTCCGGAACGTAGGGAGCGTTCTCTGTGGTGAGCGATGCTTTTGACATGTCAAACCTTCGTGTGTGAGCGACGGCTGCGCTAAATATTTAGGGTTACATAGTATCAGCGTCGATCTAGCGCAGGAGAGTGACGCGCTGGTATATATTGTATGGACAAAGTTTGACGATTGCCTGTCGATAGTGCATCCTTGGAACGAAACGTTTACGGGCCACCCCAATGGAGAGGAAGGTGCCACCATGTCCCTTGAGCGCCGCTATGTCGACATTCTGACAATGGGTCGTTCCGGCATCGATGTTTTTCCTCTCCAAATCGGCGCCCATCTCGAGGATGTCGAGACCTTCGGAAAGTTCCTCGGCGGAAGCCCGACGAACGTCGCGGTCGCCGCCGCGCGCCTCGGGCATCGCTCCGGCGTCATCACCGGCGTGGGGGACGACCCCTTCGGTCGTTTCGTCACCCGGGAGCTGGAACGCCTCGGCGTCTCCTCCGACCACGTCGTCACCGTGCGCGACTTCCACACCCCCGTGACCTTTGCCGAGCTGTTCCCTCCGGACTCCTTCCCTCTCTACTTCTACCGTGAACCCAGCGCCCCGGACCTGGAGCTGGGGGAGGACCAGGTGGATTGGGACGCCGTCGAGCGCGCCGGAATCTTCTGGTTCACCGTGACCGGCCTGTCGCGCGACTCCTCCTTCGGCCTGCACCTGCGCGCCCTCGATCATCGGGATCGCTCCAGCGGCGTGACGATTCTCGACCTGGATTACCGCTCCAACCTGTGGAGCGGCATGGCCCAGGCACGTTCGCGCGTCGCAGCTGTCCTGTCCCGCGTGGACGTCGCCGTTGGTAACCGCGAGGAGTGTGAGATGGCGGTCGGCGTCTCCGATCCCGAAGGAGCGGCCGACGCACTCCTCGAACGCGGCATCAATCTCGCGATCGTCAAGCAGGGACCCAAGGGCACCCTCGCCAAGACCGCCGACGAGCGCGTGTGGGTCGAGGCCTGGGATGTCGATGTCGTGAACGGCCTGGGCGCGGGCGATGCCTTCGGAGGGGCGCTCATCCACGGCCTCGTCGAAGGGTGGGACCTGGAGCGTACCATCCGCTACGCCTCGGCCGCGGGAGCCTACGTGTGCTCGCACATCGAATGCTCAACCGCGATGCCCACCCAAGAACAGCTGAATACCTTCGTCGAAACGGGGGTCCTCCCGTAGCTAACCCGCCCCGCCTTGTCCCCATTTCTTTCCGCGGCACCGATGCCACCCCTACCAGGAGACTACGATGACTCTTCCCGATATCTACGTTCCCGCCGGTTCCTCCGGCCACGGCAATTTCACCGTCGACATTGATCCCAGGCGCGCCGGCTGGGCCTTCTCTGGCCTGAGCGTCCTCGTCCTGACAGCGGGTGCCTCCCAGGTCGTCGAAACCGGCGAGGCCGAGCTCCTCGTCCTGCCTCTCGCAGGCGGTGCCACCGTCGAGGTTGACGGTCAGACCTTTGAGCTCGAAGGCCGACGCGGCGTCCTCTCCGGCGTCACCGATTACCTGTACGTGGGACGCGGCAAGACCCTGACCGTCACCTCTGCCCAAGGCGGCCGTTTCGCCTTGCCCTCCGCGATCGCCACCCGTGACATCCCCGTCGCCTACTACCCCAAGAGTCAGGTCCGCGTCGACCTGCGCGGTGCCGGCGACTGCTCGCGCCAGGTCAACAACTACTCCCTGGCCGTCGAGGGCGTCACCACCTCGCACCTGCTGGCCTGCGAGGTCATCACCCCCGGCGGTAACTGGTCCTCCTACCCGGCCCACAAGCACGAGCAGGACTCCGAGGACGAGCGTGAGCTCGAGGAGATCTACTACTTCGAAATCGAAGACGGCCCCGAGGGATCCAAGGGCTTTGGTCTGCACCGCACCTACGGCAGCCCCGGCCGCCCGATCGACCTATGCTGCGAGGTCCACGACGGCGATGTCGCCCTCGTGCCCCACGGGTATCACGGTCCCTGCGTCGCGGCCCCCGGCTACGACATGTACTACCTCAATGTCATGGCCGGCCCGAACGAGGATCTCGTGTGGCTGGCCCCCGACGATCCGGCGCACCACTGGATCCGCGCAACCTGGGAGAACCAGGAAGTGGACCCCCGTCTCCCCATGAACAAGTAAGGCAGCCCCGAAAGGACCACCCATGAGCAAAGAAGCCTACAAGGGAACCGTGCGCCTGACGGTCGCGCAGGCGATCATCCGATTCCTGTCCAACCAGTACACCGAGCGCGACGGCGTCGAACACCGCCTGATTGCTGGTGCCTTCGGCATCTTCGGACACGGCAACGTCGCCGGCATCGGACAGGCGCTGCTACAAAACGAGATCGCCCCTGCCGAGGGCGAGAACCCGATGCCCTACATCATGCCCCGAAACGAGCAGGGCGCCATTCACGCGGCCGCGGCCTTCGCCAAGACGACAAACCGCCTGCAGACCTGGATGACGACCGCGTCGATCGGGCCGGGCTCGCTGAACATGGTGACCGGCGCCGCGACGGCGACGACCAACCGCCTGCCCGTCCTCATCTTCCCCTCCGACCAGTTCGCGACCCGCATCCCGGACCCGGTCCTCCAGCAGCTCGAGGATCCGACCTCGCTTGACGTCACCGTCAATGACGCGTTCCGTCCCGTGTCGCGTTTCTTCGACCGTATCAACCGCCCCGAGCAGCTGATCCCCTCGCTGCTGAGCGGCATGCGCGTCCTGACCGACCCGGCCGAGACCGGTGCTGTGACGATCGCTCTGCCCCAGGACGTCCAGGCCGAGGCCTACGATTGGCCGGTCGAGTTCTTCTCCAAGCGCGTGTGGCACGTGCGCCGTCCCCCGGCCGAGCGCGCCGCCATTGAGCGTGCGGTCGCCAAGATCCGCGACGCCAAGCGTCCCCTCATCATCGCCGGCGGAGGTGTCATCTACTCCGAGGCCTCGGAGGAACTGCGTGCGTTCGCGGCCGCGACCGGCATCCCGGTCGCCGACACGCAGGCCGGTAAGGGTGCCATCAACTGCGACCACCCCTGCTCCGTGGGCGGTGTCGGTTCGACCGGCGGCGACTCGGGTAATCACCTGGCCGATAAGGCCGACCTGATCATTGGCGTGGGCACGCGCTACTCCGACTTTACGACGGCCTCGAAGACGCAGTTCAAGAACCCCGACGTCTCCTTCGTCAACATCAACATCACGCCCTTCGACGCTGCCAAGCAGAGCGCGGAGATGGTCGTGGCCGACGCCCGCGAGGCACTCGCGGCACTGACCGAGGAGCTGGCCGACTACCGCGTTGACGAGTCCTACACCGCCGAGATCGCCGCCGAGCGTGAGGCATGGGCCGCCAAGGTTGAGCAGTGCTACCACGTGGGCAACGCGCCGCTGCCCGCCCAGACCGAGGTGTTCGGCGCGCTCAATGAGCTCATGGGTGACGAGGACGTGGTCATCAACGCCGCCGGCTCGATGCCCGGCGACCTACAGGCCCTGTGGCAGGCGAAGACCCCCGTCCAGTACCACGTCGAATACGCCTTCTCCTGCATGGGCTACGAGGTTCCGGCCGCGATGGGCGTCAAGCTGGCGCGTCCACAGTCCGAGGTCGTTTCGATCGTCGGCGATGGCACCTATCAGATGCTTCCGATGGAGCTGGCCACGGTCGCCCAGGAGGGCATCAAGGTCATCTACGTCCTGCTGCAGAACTACGGCTTCGCCTCGATCGGCGCCCTGTCCGAGTCGCGCGGCTCCCAGCGCTTCGGCACGAAGTACCGCCAGCGCGGGCAGGGTTCGCACCTGGAGGATACGGACACAATCGCGGGCGTGGATATCGCTGCGAACGCCCGCTCGTGGGGCATTGACGTGCTCGAGGTCCACACGATCGAGGAGTTCAAGGAGGCCTACAAGACGGCCGCCGCCTCCGATCGTGCGACCATGATCCACATTGAGACCGACCTGATGGGCCCCAACCCGCCCGGATCCTCCTGGTGGGACGTGGCGATCTCGGAGGTGTCCGTGCTCGAGTCCACGCAGCGCGCCTACGAGGACTACCAGAACGATCGCAAGCCGCAGCGCCACTACCTGTGACGCGCGTGGTTCGTGAGGGGTGACCCCGGAGAAATCCGGGGTCACCCCGTTTCTGTTCGCGTGAGCGTCAGCCGCGTAGAGTCTTGTCTGCGCGGGTGAGGTCCGTGTGGGCGGGGTCCGTGTGGGTGGGGTGTCCCGTGCCTTGGGGGCAACGGCCGTGGCGACGCATGGTGGCCGTATGGGTCCGGCTTGCGTGGGTGCGTGTGCTGGTGTGTGCAGGTGTGGCTGTGTGCTGGTGTGTGTGAGTATGTGTGGATGCGACTGCCTGTCCGCGTGCGCACGCTAACCCGATAGGTGGAGCGTTAACCCCTTGTTCCGCACGCTAACCCGATGATCTGCACGTGGGCGGGCCTGCCCACGTGCGTGTTAAGGGGTTTGCGTGCGTGTTAAGGGGTGTGCGTGCGCGGGCCAGGCTCGGATGAGGAGTGCGTGGCGAGGCTCGGATGAGGATTGCGTGGCGAGGCTCGGATGTGGAGAACAGGGACGAGGCCGGTGTTGGGGGCACCAGCAGGCGGGCGCGGGTGTCCAATAGTCGGGACAAATGCGCTCCTCCGTGCGCTGCTAGGGCGTCTGTCGCGACATTGGTCCTACCCGCGTGCTACCATTTGTCCGAACAAAGTTGTTCCGCCATTCGTGGATGAATGGGAAGAAAGGTAAATCAATGACAATCAACATGTGGGTCAACGGCGAAGAGTATGTCGCTCACTGCGAGAAGACTATCGGCGTCGAGAATCCCGCCACCGGCAAGGTCGTCGACCAGCTGGCGCTGGCCGACAAGCATTGCCTCGACCACGTCGTCGAGATCGCCCGCAATGCACAGAAGGAATGGGGTCGCACCGCCCTGGCCAAGCGCGTGGACATCATGTTCAAGTTCCGTCAGCTCGTCATCGAGCATCAGGATGAGATCGCCGACGCCATTGTCCGTGAGGGTGGCAAGACCCACGGCGACGCCCTCGGCGAGATCGCCCGCGGTCGCGAGACTATCGATTTTGTCTGCGGCATCAACGCTGCCCTCAAGGGTGAGTTCACCGACCAGGCCTCGACCGGCGTGGACGTGCACACCCTGCGACAGCCCGTCGGCGTCGTCGCTGGTATCTGCCCCTTCAACTTCCCGGCGATGGTCCCCATGTGGATGCATCCGGTCGCCCTGGCCACCGGTAACGCTTTCGTTCTCAAGGTTGCCTCGGTCGTCCCCTCTGCCTCGCTGATCATAGCCCGTCTCTACAAGGAGGCCGGTCTGCCCGACGGCCTGTTCAACGTCATCGCCGGCGACCGCACCCTGGTCACCGACATCCTCACTCACCCCGGTATCGATGCCATCTCCTTTGTCGGCTCCACCCCGGTCGCTCACATCGTGCAGGACACGGGCGTGGCCCACGGCAAGCGCGTCCAGGCCCTGGGCGGCGCGAACAACCACGCGATCGTCATGCCCGACGCGGATGTTGAGTTTGCCGCGCAGCACATCAGCGCCGGTGCGTTTGGCGCGGCCGGCCAGCGCTGCATGGCTCTGCCCGTCATCGTCGCCGTCGGCGGCGTCGAGGAGAAGCTGGTTCCCGCGATCAAGGCTCGCGCCGAGAAGATCGTCGTTGGCCCCGGCACCGACCCTGCCTCCGAGATGGGGCCGGTCATTACCCGTTCCTCTCAGGAGCGCATCACCAAGTGGATCGACGAGGCCGAGGCCAAGGGTGCGAACATCGTGCTGGATGGTCGTGGCTACTGCCCCGAGGGCGAGGAATATGCGGACGGCTTCTGGCTGGCCCCCACGATTATCGACAATGTGGACCGCGACCTGAGCGTGTATTGCGAAGAGGTCTTCGGCCCGGTCCTCGTGGTCGTGCATGCCGACACCTATGAGGAGGCCATTGAGATCGTCAACTCCTCCGAGTTTGGCAACGGCTCCGCGATCTTCACCTCCGACGGCGACACCGCCCGCCACTTTGTTGTTGACGTCGAGGCCGGTATGGTCGGCGTCAACGTGCCGATCCCGGTCCCGGTCGCCTACTACTCCTTCGGTGGCTGGAAGGAGTCGCTGCTGGGTGACACTCACATCCACGGTCCCGAGGGTGTGCGCTTCTACACGAAGGCCAAGGTTGTCACGACCCGCTGGCCCAAGCGTGGCGAGAAGGTGGGCTACGTCGGCATGAACTTCCCGACGAACGCCTGAGCTTGACAAAGTTCCGAGGAGGGGTGGGCGCGCTGCGTCCACCCCTCCTCTTCATGTAGCTTCGTTAGAATAAAGGTATTTAAGTAGGCGGCTTCAAATGAGCTACAAATCGCGTGACTCTAAGTGAGTCAGCATAGTTTCGATGTTCGATTGAGTGTTTGTATGGTCAAATCTGAGACATGCTGAGTGTTTGACGACTGTCGAAAGGGGATAGTCGAGGAGCGCCCGGCCCGTCGGTACGCAAGGACGATGCTGTCAAACATTCAACGTCGAGATCCCAACGCTTCCATGATCGTGATCGAGATATTCTCGGTTCGAGATTGGAACTTGATCTGCCGCCAGGCCGACCGAGGGTGAAGCGCCCTTCATCCGCACAGCTCCAACGAAGAAGCAATAGGAGAATCACATGTCAAACGTTCCAACGATTGACGATTACACGCCCGATAGGGTGCGTGACCTCGTCGCGAGTACTCCGGCCTCCGGCAAGAAGCGCTCCCTGGGTGCCATCGCTGCCGTTGCGACGCTAGGCTCGCTTCTCTTCGGCTACGACACCGGCGTGATCGCGGGCGCTCTGCCCTACATGTACATGCCCGGCAATGCTGGCGGACTGCACATGACCACCTTCGAAGAAGGCTGGGTCGGAGGCCTGCTGTGCATCGGTGCCGCCGCCGGCGCATTCTTCGGTGGTCGCCTCTCCGACCGCTTTGGTCGTCGCCACAACATCACCCTGCTGGCCATCGTCTTCCTCTTCGGCGCCATCGGATGTGCGATCGCCCCGAACATCTGGGTTCTCTACCTGGCGCGCATCATCCTCGGCTTCGCCGTTGGTGGTGCCTCCGCGACGGTTCCCGTCTTCCTCGGAGAGACCGCGCCCAAGCGACTGCGCGGCGTCCTCGTCGCAACCGACCAGATGATGATCGTTTTCGGCCAGTTCATGGCCTTCTCCATGAACGCCGTCATCGCCCGCCTGCAGGGCGGCCCCACCGTCACGCTGACCGGCGACGCCGTCGATGCCTCTGGCAACGTGCTCGGCCATGCTGGTTCCTCGGTCGCCTGGGAGACCGTCCAGGCCGCCGTCAACATCGCCGAGGTCTCCGGCGCTGGTAACGGCCTCACCTGGCGCTACATGCTCATCCTGTGCTCTCTGCCCGCCATCGCCCTGTGGATCGGTATCCGCATGATGCCCGAGTCCTCCCGCTGGTACGCCGCCAACCTGCGCATCGTCGAGGCCGTCGGCTCCCTCAAGCGCGTTCGTGACGAGAAGAAGGACGACGTCGCGGGCGAGCTCAACGAGATGCTCGAGGTCCAGCGCGCCGAGTCCAAGCAGGAGAAGTGGTCGCTGTCCCAGATCCTCAAGGTCAAGTGGGCCCGCAAGCTGCTCTACATCGGAATCGTCCTGGGTATCGCCGACCAGCTGACCGGCATCAACACGGCCATGTACTACACGCCGAAGATCCTCAACGCCGCGGGCGTTCCCATGGAAGACGCCATTACCCTCAACGTCGTATCCGGCGGTATCTCCGCGATCGGCTCCGCCGTGGGCCTGTGGCTCGTCGCCCGCTTCGCCCGCCGTCACGTCGGCATGTACCAGGAGCTCGGCATCACGATCTCCCTGGCCGCCCTCTCCGCCGTGTTCGCGGTCTTCATCAGCCCCTACCTGGATGCTGACGGCAACATCTCCGGTGCCCCGAACTTCGCCCCGTGGCTGGTTCTCGGCATCGTCTGCCTCTTCGTGTTCATCAAGCAGTCCGGCACCGTGACCTGGGTTCTCGTCTCCGAGATCTACCCGGCCGCCATCCGTGGCACCGCCCTCGGCATCGCGGTTGGCACGCTGTGGCTCGCCAACGCCCTCGTGTCCGTCATCTTCCCGCCGCTCATGGCGACCGTCGGTGGCGCCGGCACGTACGCGATCTTCGCGGCCATCAACTTCCTGTCCTTCCTCTTCTACTGGAAGGTCGTCCCCGAGACGAAGTTCCACTCGCTGGAGGAGCTGGAGCTGAAGTTCCAGAAGGACTACTCCTGAGAACGAAAAGTCCACGTCCGTGTGTCCGGTGGGGAGGCCGTCCCACCGGGTACACCTGTTTGTTGAACGGATAGGAAGGGCGATGATGACACCGCAACAGGGAAGCATCCCGCTCAACTCGCCCGCCGGTTGGTTGTGGCGGGGCGTGCGTGAGCGCTGTCGGTCCCGCCCAGCGGACATTCCTTGGGGGAATGGCACCATTAGAACCCCGACACGCCGGCGACACGCCGGCAGTGAGTTCCTAATGCTGCAAAACCCCCATTGTTGTCCGATTGGATGGGCGTCAGTCCTGCGGGCTGGAGGTGGCTGTGGCACAGGTGGGTGGCGGCAGGGCCAGGGGTGAGTGGCCGCCCGACTGGTGGGTGGTGTGAGGCAGTCGTGGTACGGCCGTGGCTGCCCTGTGTGCCGGGGGCGATGGGGCGATCGTGCTGGATGTGGATAGGTTGTGACGTTGTGGATAGGTTAGGCGCATGCGGATAGGTCATTAACCTATCCGCATTGAAGTAACCTATCCGCGTTGCGATAACCTATCCGCACATGGTCGTCATGGCTTCGTTACGTGGGAAAACGTGGTTTCCGTGGTTGACCTGATGAGCGTGAGCGCTGTCGGTCCCGCCCAGCGGACATGCCGTGGGGGAATGGCACCATTAGAACCCCGACACGCCGGCGACACGCCGGCAGTGAGTTCCTAATGCTGCAAAACCCCCATTGTTGTCCGATTGGATGGGCGTCAGTCCTGCGGGCTGGAGGTGGCTGTGGCGCCGGTGGGTGGCGGCAGGGCCAGGGGTGAGTGGCCGCCCGACTGGTGGGTGGCGCGAGGCCTGCGGGGCCTGGCCGGGCTTCGAGACGACGCGCCGAGCGAAGCTCGCGGCGCGGGCGGCGAGCGGGCGGGCGGGCCTCGCGCCGCTCGGAGGTCTGGCGGTGGGGTCGGGTGGTACTAGCCGCGACCGGTGTACAGAGCAGCCACGGGTGACAAGACGTGCGTTCGCGGCGCGGGCGGTGAGCGGGCTGTGAGGTCACGCTATGAAACACGCTGGACGCGCATGGCAGCCCCGGGTGGGCTACTGGGTGCGAGCAGCTGCGGATACTTAGCGAGCCACGGCCTCGTCGATGACGGATGCGACCTCGCGGGCCACCGACGCCCACGTGAAGTGCTCACGTACGCGAGCCCCCACAGCTGCCGCGCACGACGCACGACGGAGCGGATCGGTTACCGCCTCACGCAACGCGGGGACGAGGGCCTGTGTCAGCTCGGCGGACGTGCGCCCGTCGACAATCCAGCCCAGAGCGGGGGAGGTGATGACCTCTTCGGTCCCGCCGCGCGGCGTGGCCACGATCGCGCAATCTCCTAAAGCAGCTTCGAGAATCGAAGTCGGTAAGCCTTCTGGATACATTGATGGGTAGACGAATATGTCCGAGCGGTGGTACAGGCTCATGACCGCAGAAAAATCCAGTTTCCCCAAGAAAGACACCGCTGGATCCGAACCGTAGCGCTCGTGCAGCTCCTCCTCGATAGGGCCAGAACCCGCCACGGCCAGACGCAACGCAACATCTGGAAGTTCGGCGCGGAGGAGCGCAAACGCGTCCAGTAGCGCGACGATGCCTTTTTCGGCAATGAGGCGACCCGCGTAGGAGATAACGATCTCGGAGTCGGAACCGCCGCGCGGCCACTCGCGCTCGTAGCGCTCGTCCGCCACTGCCGTGTCCTCTGGAGTCACCGCGTTGTACCAGACGCCAGAGGCCTCGATCCCGAAATGGCGCAGCCACTTGTTGCAGTTGCGCGACACCCCGTAGTAGGAAGTCACGTGCTTCTTCACGAAGTGGGTGAGGCCGTGTTCGTAGATGCCGCCGAAAAAATCCAACACCGGGTTTCCGACGCTCATGTGCGCGGTCCCGTGCTCAATGAGCGCTACCGGCCGCCCCAGGCGATGCGCCAGGCGCGCGCCGAGTAGGCTCGTCAGGTGGAAACGCGTATTGACGATATAAAAGTCTGCGTTCTCGGCCGCGACCGCCGCCATCGTCTCTTTGAAACGTTCGTCTCGCTTAAAGAACGGGTAGCGCTGTTTGAACAGTCCCTTGGTCGGCAGGCGGTAGATGCGAAGACCATCCCTCTCCTCGAAACGAGGCAGCGACTCGTCGTGCAGGGATGTGACGATGAAGATGTCATAGCCCAGCTCGCGCAGCTGCTCGCTCAGGCGATCCTGGTAGCGTTCGATTCCACCCAGGTAGGGCAGGAAAAACTCCATGAAGATCCCGACCTTGACGGGACGGTGGGTGCGATCAGTCATCGATGGACTCCGTTTCAATGGATCCGCGCGTGTGGGGAACGAGCATGAAGATGGTGAACAGAATGGCGAGCAGCCCCATGGTGGCCGCGTAGGCAAGGGAAGCGCCCATCATCGCGTGGGAGTTTGTGAGCAACGGTGCAATCACGTAGGCGGTCGCGCCTGCCGCCACGTACGCAACGAGCACGGCCCTCAGGCGGCGCATCGTCGCCAGCGCGTAGTAGAGAATGACGCCAGCAGCGTTGAGTGCACCCGCCAACACGAGCACCATCAGCTCGCCGACGTAGCCCGACACGTCCGTGCCGAACACGAGGGTCAGGAGGGGAGCGCCGATCACGTACGTCACCGTGGCGACGACAGCGAAGGCACCGGCGGTCGTCAGGAGGCCCCTGCGTACGATGGAGAAGAACTCGCCTTGCTTGCGCTCCGTCCAACGCATCGCCATGCGCGTGAGCAGGGGGCGGAACACAAACAGCGAGAGCATGTTGATCGCGACCGCTGGCATGTAGATGATTGCGAAGACCCCCAGCTCCTCGTCGCCGAGGGATGCGTGGATCGCGAAGCGTGGAGCGTTCGCCAAATACTGGTTGAGGAACGCAGCGATAAACAGGGGCAAGCACTCCCACAGGATCCCCGTGATTCCACGGATGTTAAGCGAGGGGAGCAACGAGAAAACGCCGCGTGCCGGCAGACCGTAGGCGACCACGAGTACCACGCATGTGAGCGCGAACGTCACGAGCGTAGACAACAGGAGATCTTGGGAGAACCAGTACAGGCCCGACCATAGGAACGTTGTGGTGAAGATGCGAGCGAAGCACGCCTTTCCGGCGATGTCGAGGCGGCCGGAGCGCTGGAACTCCGAGTAGTACACGTCCTCGAACGCGTCAAAGATACGCAGGAGGGCCATCGCCGCGATAACCGTGAACGCCGGGTATGGGTCGTGCGTCGACGCGTTCCACGAGTGGTAGGTGATGAGGGCGACCATGACCAGGCAGGTCAACAGGCGCGTCGACAGGTATGTGCCGAAGTCGAAGCGGCGCCGCACGTCCGTCACGTGGAAGGTGCGAACCTCGTACAGGCCCACCGTCTGGTACTGCTGGCCGATCGCCAGCGCCAGGGTGAACAGGCCATACTGGGCTCGCGCGAATGAATCAGTGGCGCCCGATCGCACGATGGCCACACCCATGATGACCACGGCCAGGCTCGACATGAGTGAGGCCGCCGTGTTCCACAGGTAGTCGCGTCCCAGCTGGCCGCGGGATTCCAGTGCCCCCTCGGTGGCCTCCACCGGTGCGTCGCCGGTGTCCGGCGTGTTCGGCAGGGACGAGGACGCGGGGTGTTTCTCGCTCACGAGCCGGTCTCCTTGGTGGCCTGGGGGCCCGGATCGTGGGGGCCGAATACGATGTGGAACGGTTCATGGGTGACGCGATCCTGCGGATCGGGAATGCGCATGTAGTCACCGTAGCCGCGCGTCAGGACTACGTCGTAGGAGGCTGGAATGCGCACGGTGATGTCTTCGAAGGGAGCGGAGAGTGCGGGGAAAAGCTCGGCCTCAGACGCGCTCCACCGGCGTGGATCTCGCGTCGAAAAATCGCCGTAGAGCGTCGTCCCGTCCGCGGCCTTCTGAGGGTTTTCGCGCCCCCTGAGGGCAGCGCTCTGCCAGCGGCGGTACAGGGCGGCCTCGTTGACGCGCAGCGCCCGCATCCCCCAGTGGGCGCAGGCCATCGCCGCTGAGGCCAGCTGGCGCGCGGGCGCGGGCAGGCCCGTCGGCGGGTTGGGGATGGAACGCAGGAACATGAGACGTGCCCACAGCCACGTGCCGCGCGACTGTGCACGGAAACGCGCCGGGTCATCTGCGATCTCGTCCAGGACGAACAGGTCGACGCCTATCGGCATGCGGAAGGAGCGGTCCTTCGCGACCTTCGAGACGAACTCCGAGCCCTTCAAGCCCAGCACGCCAAAGCTGATCGGATAGTCCGGGTGGGTGGCAGGCGAGGCGATAAAAAACTCGTCCCCGAGGAGAGCGGGGGCCTCGGCGATGAAACGTTCGTAATCCTCCCGCGGCATGCATACGTCCCCGTCGTCGTCCCACGGGATGAACCCCTTGTGTCGCACCGCCCCGATCGCTGTTCCTCCGTAGGCGACGTAGCGCAGATCGAGGAGGGCGCACACGCGGTCGATCTCGGCAAGGCAGCGCTTGGTGACGCGCTGAATGGCTGCCAGGGTTGCGGGGTCTGCTGCGCTCATCAGTTCTCCGATCGTCAGGGGACGAGGCCTACAGGGCCTCGGCGTAGCGGCCAAAGTCGATGACGGCGGCCTCGTGGTTGTAGCGCTTCTCCGGGGGAGGCAGCTGCATGTAGTCGCCGTATCCGCGGCGCAGCAGCGCGTCGTACTCGTTCTGGATCATGACCGTGATGTCTTCGAAGGGAACGTCGCGGGTGGGGAAGAACTCCTCCTCGCGCACGATCCAGTTCTGCGGGTCGCGCATCGTGAAGTCGGCGTACACGCCCGTGCCCGTGCCCTCGTAGCGGCGAACAGCGCGCTCCCAGCGGGCCTGCAGGCTCGCCGGCGTCGCGCGCACCGCTTTCAGGCCCAGGTGCGCGAGCGTCGTCGCCGAGAAGATCAGCGCCTTCTTCCACGCGGGCGTGTTGATCAGGTGGGGACGGGCCGTGCCCTGGAGGAACAACAGGCGACCCCACAGCCACGACTGGCGCGACATCTCCTGGAAGGCCTTCTCGTCGGCCGGGATCTCGTCCAGGGGCAGGATGTCCAGGAAGAAAGGCATCCGGTACTTCGAGTTCTTGTCTGCATCGGGAATCAACAGCGTTCCCGGCATGACCATCTTCGTGAACATGAAGGGGAAATCGTCGCGCGTGCGCGTGTTATCCAGGCGGAAACGCTCGTCCAGCAGGGCCGGCGCCTCGGCAAGGAAACGCTCGTAGTCGGCGCGCGTCATCATCACGTCGATGTCGTCGTCCCAGGGGATGAAGCCGCCGTGGCGGATCGCGCCGATCGCGGTGCCGCCGTAGATCGCATAGGACACTCCGATGCGGCGGCACACCCGGTCGAGCTCGGCCAGGATCAGCGTCAGCAGCTTCTGGACCTTACGCAGGTCGGTGTCGGGCGTCGTCATCAGTCCTCCGAATATGGCAGCGCGGGTGGGCGCAAGCGCGCCCACCCGCCATTGTCTCACGCCTGGGAGCTCGTGACCTTCTCCGTTCGCTTGGGAAGCAGGTCACCCCAGTTGGAGGTGGCCGCCAGGACCGTGCCCACCAGGATCACGACGCAGCACAGGACCTGCATGGGTGTCGGGATCGTTCCCTGCAACACCAGGGCAAAGATGATCGCCCACGCCGAGTAGGAAATGTTCAGGGCCATGCCTCGCGAGGCGCCGATGGCCGACAGGGCCTTGTAATAGAACAGGTACGAGGCCGTACCCGCCAGACCCGCCAGTGCCACCACGCCCGCCGACAGGTGAGCCAGCGAATGCAGTGTGAAACCGAAGACGCCAGCGATGGGAGCCACGATGAACAGGTACACGGCCGCCGAGGTCGTCTCGCGGATCTGGAGGGCCACCTCGTTATCGACGGCCTCGTCGCGCATGCCCCACGTGAGGATCACGGCCTCGGAACCCCAGCCGATGACGCAGGCCAGCGCGCCGACCACGCCGAGGATCGCGTTGCCGCCCTCGATCGGTTCGGACGTCGCCGACCAGCCCGTCGCAACGATCGCCGCGAGTGCGACCAGCAGGGCAACGATCTGGCGAGGCGCCATGCGTTCCTTCAAGAGAATGAACGCCAGCAGGGTGCCGAGCGCCGGGTAGAACGTCGAGATGATCGCCGTCAGGCCCGGGCCGATGTTGTCAATCGCGATGAGGTACCCGCTCATGCCGATCGGGCCGCCCAGGAGCGCCGCCACGATCACCGACTTACCCGGGCGGGTGCGCAGTGCCTTCGCGGTGTCCTTCAGGCGGCCGCGCAGACCCATGTAGACCAGCAGGATCAGCGCGCACGCGACGTCGTGCAGGACAGCCCCGGCGAGCGCCGACTGACCAAAGTCGAGGAACGGGGTCATGGCCAGTGCGATTGCCAGCACGACCGTGTCGAGGCCCCACAGGGCACCCGAGAAGAAGCCGTAGCGCTTGCCTCCGTGCTGAGTTTTCATGCCAGTTCACCTTCCGTGGAGATCTGAGTGCTCGAGGCTGCCTCGTAGGCTGCGAGCAGGGAATCGAGCGTGCGTGTCGCGTGCGAGTAGTAGATGTAGAGCCACTCGCCGACGTCGTCCCCCTCGGCCTCCTTGACCAGCGCCCACAGGTACCAGCACCAGCCGGCGAACACCTCGTAGGCGAAGAAGTGGCGCGCCTCGCGCTCGGAAGGGGCGTGGCCCAGGTAGTACTCGAGGGCGGCGGCCGCGCGCTCGCGGGTCATCTCCGGTGTGCACACGGTCATCGTGCCGAAGTCGGCTGCCATGTCCGACATGCCCGCATACTCCCAGTCGATGAGGCTGATGTTGCCATCGTTATCCACCAGGAAGTTCGGGGGGAAGAAGTCGTTGTGCGAGGGGACTTTATCGAAGCCGTCCGTGTCCGCGAAGGCCTTGAGGCGCAGGACCTTGTCGCGCAGCTCAAAGTAGCCGGGCACATCAATCGGCCCGAAGGTCTTCAGGAGGCCCTCGTAGCGCAAGCCCTCGGTGACAAAGTCGAAGGAGCGGTCCAGGATTCGACCGGAGGTGTGCAGCGCGCGGTCCATCTCCATGGCCGCCTTGAGCTCCTCGGGGCGGGTGACGTCCAGGTTGCGCACGTCGCGCACGAAGCGCGAGATCTTCCAGCCCGCCTCGGGGTCACCCGTGAGGAAGGTGTCGTCGATGCCGAGCTCGGCGGCGAGGCGCAGGCCGGCGAACTCCGCGCTGCGGTCCACGATCTTCTCCGTGCCGATGCCCGGGTGACGGTAGACGTACTCGTTGTCGCCCACGGCGAAGTGGCACGACAGGTTCGTGATGCCCTGCTTGAGCGGGTAGAAGTCGCGGATGTCGGCCTTTGTGCACCCCAGTGTGTCGACGATGTGGTCGAATACCTCGGAGTCCACGTTCTCCATGAACAGGGGGTCGAAACTGCGCAGCTCGTCGACCGAGTCGAACTCGTGGATGACGCCGTCCGGGTAGCGGTGGATCACCATGTCGAAGGACTTGATGTGGTCGAGGTAGATGGACTCCCACAGCTTCGAGACCGTCTCAGGCAGGTGGTAGACCTGCTCGAGGACCTTGCGGAACTGCGCGGAGAAGACGCGATCGAAGTAGACGTGGCCGAGCATGACCCACGCGTCGGAACCCCCCACGGTCGCGCCCGTGATGCGGTCGCCCGGCCCCGTCTTGATGCACCACTCGTCGGTGGGACCCTCGACGTAGTTCGCCGAGTAGTAGGACTTGTAGACGTAGGGCTCGAAGGGGTTGGAGGTGAAGTAGTCGTCCGAGGAGCACACGTATGTGTTGTCCAGGCGGTCCTTCACTCGCCACAGGGAGCCGTTGTTGTTGCGCGTGGCGTACTCGCGGTTGACGACGATGTCGACCCCGTACTTGTTGGCCAGGTAGAAGAAGTACTCCTTCTTGTATCCCACGACCAGCGCGATGTTGGTGACACCGGCTTCGTGGAGTTGACGGATCTGGCGTTCGACGAGGATGTCGCCGCGCACCTTGAGCGTACCCTTGGGGCGCTCGTAGCTGATGGGGGCGAAGCGTGAGGACAGGCCGGCGGCCATGATGACGGCGCCCGTGACGCGGTATGGCTCGAGTGCCTCGCGGCCCGCGTCGGTGATGGAGCGTTCGTCGATGTAGCCCGCTGCTTCGCACTCGCGGGTGGCAGTGTTGACGCGCCCCAGGCTCATGCCGGTGGCTTCCGAGAGTGCCCTTTGCGTCAGGGGTCTTGCGGACTTTGCCAGGGTCGTCAGGATGTTGAATTGGGGCTCGCTGAGCGTGCCGACGTTCGCCGAGGGCATGCGACCACCTTTCGTTCACAGGTTCATCTGGGTGCTACATGTTCGATCGTAGCACTGTTGTATGAAAATGTGAACAAATTGAGTGTGGGATGTTTATCGACGAGGCTCGGGCGACGTTTCGGGGGACTGAGACCCCAGGTAGCAGGCGATGCCGATAGCTACTGCTGCGGCAAGAGCGCCTGTGATCCACAATGTCATCGGGCCGATCGGAGCCGTCGGCCACCACCACTCGTTGCCCGCACTCAAGTTGCGCGTCGATAGGTCGATGGGCATTGCGTGAGGCGTGCGCCCGAACGCGTAGCGCTCGATGACCAGGTAGAGGGCACGGGCATTGGTGAGTGCCCACACGCCTGCGACGAGTCCGGCTACCGCGCGCCCGACCACGCCAGAGGGGATGCGGAAAAGCTCGCTGCCCATCCGCCGCCCCTCGCCGTCCGCGCGGGCTGGGGAGGGGGCAAGGAGCATGAGCAGGAAGACCGCGAACAGGGGCAGCATGTAGCGCGGCTGGTAGACGAGGACGTTGTTAAAGTGTCCGCGCATGCCGATCACCACGGGAACGCCCATGATCGCACCCGCCACCGTGACCGCCGACAGGGCCTTGCGCCAGGTCAACGAGCGCAGCGACCACAGTGCAACGGCGACGACCACGACGGAGGCACCGTAGGAGACCGTGCCCTGGTAGGACACGTCGTTCCACCCCGGCCCGAGCAGGTGACCGACGAAGCCACGCAGGTAGTTGGGAAGCGAGGACACGTTGAGCCACGCGATGTGCTTGAGCGAGTATTCCGCCAGCTCGTTCCCCGAACCCAGGTGCGAGGCCGCCACGTTCGTGCGTGCCATGACCCAGATGCCCACGACGGAGGCGACGCACGCGAGGATCGCCTCGGGAACAATGCGCTTACTCGCCGGAACCGCGAAGGCGAGGGCAACCGTCACGACGAACAGGAAGAACGCGCTGTCACCGCGCGACGTGCAGGCCAAGACCGCGCCCGCGACCGCGCAGGCAATGAGGCCGACGCGCCGCGCGCCGGCGCTGCGGGTCGCCGCCAATAGCCCCGCAGCGAACGCGAAGGTGCCCGTCATCGCCCACGACGAGGGGTTCATGCCCGCAATGAAGTAGAAGCCCATCGGCAGCCATGCCGCCGTCAGCGCGACGCCGATCGCGCGGCGTAGCCCAGAATCGGACAAAGCGATGATCCCGCCGACCAGGCCGATCGCCAGTAGCGTGTTGACTGCACGCAGCGCCAGCACTGCTCGGTTCGTCGAGTGCTGGACGAACAGGTGGGCGAACTGGTAGTACCCCCACGGGTAGTTCCCGTCATCCCATCGCACAGTCGGTGCCAGGACGTCATCCGAGGCGTTAAGAGAACACTGCGCGGAGTTGTTGTGGTCGAAGGCGTAGCACGTGACGTGCTCCTTGGCCAGCGACTGCGGCACCATAACGGCCTTTTCGCCGTCCTTGGTGGAAATCTGGCAGCCTGTCTCGTCCACCGGCGGAGGACACCACATGGAGCCGACGTGGTAATCCTCGTCCGGGGAAGCCCCGACCGGGGATGCAACGACCCACGCCAACGAGGCCGCAACGACTGCGACGACGAGCATGAACACGGCGATAAACGTGCGGCGCTGCGACACGGACGTGCGCATACGACTGCCTCCTTCGGTGCGGGGACTCACGCGTGGGCTGCGGCCCGGAACGCCTCAATATGAACGCTGGCCGCGCGGGCCCACGTGAACTCGTCCGCACGCGGAATTGCGGCGGATCCCAGCGCCTCGCGGCGAGCCGGGTCGTCCAGCAGATCCACCAGAGCCGAGGCGATCGAGTCGGGGTCGATGTCGCAGTAGGCCACGGCGTCACCGCCGACCTCCGGCAGAGAGGTCAGTCGAGTCGTCAGCGTCGCGGCACCGCAGCTCATGGCCTCCAGGACCGGCAGGCCGAAGCCCTCCGCGATCGAGGGGTAGGCCAGGATGACGCAGCCCGACAGGAAACCGGGCAGGTCCTCGAGGGGCAGGTATCCGGGACGCAGGACCGTCAGGTGTTCGGGCACCGAGGCCAGGGCCGGGTCGATGTCCTCGTCCCAGCCCTTACCTCCCGCCAGCACGAGGGCCGGAGGGTTTGGGCGATCGGAGACGGCCTTGACCCAGCCCCGCACGAGGTTCGGCACGTTCTTGCGGGGTTCCAGCGTCCCCAGGAAACCGATATAGTCGCGGCCCTCCAGCCCCAGGGAAGCCCTGACGCGCTCGCGTTCGGCATCCGAGACCGGGTGGAAGATCGAGCGATCCACGCCGTGGTAGGCCACGTAGAACTGCGAGGGGTCACCGCCCGCGTACTTGATGGTCTCGTCGCGCGTGGCCAGGGAGGGCACCACGAGGGCGTCCGCGCGCCGGATCGCGCGGCGGATCGCCGTGGTGAAAAAGCGCTGCTTGAGACGAGAATGCGCCTGCGGGTGCGAGAAGAACGTCGCGTCGTGCAACGTGATGACGACGGGCACGCCCGGGAACTGCGGGGACGTGTAGTGCGGGGAATGCAGCACGTCGGGGCGGACCTTGCGGATCAGCTTGGGCAGACCGGTCTGCTCCCAGGCCATGCGCGCCGGACGAGACTCGAAACGCTTGTCGATCGGGATGATGCGGGCCGAAGGCAGGCGCGTCGCGAAGTGCTCGGCATCGCGCTCCTGAACCGCCATCGTCAGGTCCACGCCCTGCTCGACCAGCTCCGGAACCAGGTCGTCCACGTAGCGGCCGACGCCGCCCAGGTCTGCGGGGATCGCGGTTCCGTCCAGAAGGACGCGGATCGGATGCGAGTGAGAAACGGAGTAGGCCACGATCATCCCCATTGGGTCGGGAGCAACAACTATTCCCCTTATCGTATGCCATTTTGCGGGCGCTCATACTTTTGCCTCGGCCCCAGCGCGCCCGTGAACTACCCTGGACGCATGAGCGTTAACGTTGGAATGGTCGTCGAACAACTGTGGCAGCCGGTGCCCGGAGGCTCCGGCCGGTACATTGTCGAGGTCGCCGCCCGCCTGGCAGATCAGGACGTGCGAGCCCTGGGCATCGCAGCGCGCCGCGGCAGGGGCGAACCCGCCCCCCACGAGGTTGGCATGACCATCCCGGTTCTTCACTCGGCCCTGCCTCGCCGCGCCCTGTACGCCGCGTGGGACCGACTGGGAACCCCGAGCGTCGACCGGATGCTCGGCGTCGGATCGGGCGGGGGAGCGCACGTCGTGCATGCGACCACCTGGGCAATCCCGCCGACCTCCCGCCCGCTGGTTGTCACCGTTCACGACGTTGCCTTCCTGCGCGATCCCGACCACTTCACGGCTCACGGATCCGCCTACTTCCACCGTGCCCTCGAGATCACGCGCGAGCGCGCCGAGGCGATCATCGTCCCATCCCAGGCCACCGCCGACGACTGCACCCGGGCCGGACTGGACGCCTCGCGCATCACCGTCATCCCGCACGGCCTGAGCCACACGCCCGTCACGCACGCGCAGGTGGAGGAGTTTCGCGCCCGCCACGGCCTGGCCCGCCCCTACATCCTGTGGGTCGGCACCCGCGAGCCCCGCAAGAACCTACCGACACTCCTGGCAGCCTACGAGCAGCTGCAGGGCGCCGACCTCGACCTCGTCCTCGTCGGACCCGCCGGGTGGGGATCCGACCCCACCGACGCGCCCCTGCCGCACGGGCGCGTCCACGTTCTCGGACGACTGGACGACACCGACCTGGCCTGCGCGTACGCGGGGGCCCGCGTCTTCACCTTCCCCTCAATCTGGGAAGGCTTCGGCCTGCCCGTCCTCGAGGCCATGGCGCACGGCACGCCCGTCGTGACCAGCGCGGACACCTGCATGGCGGAAATTACGCGCGACGACGCCGGCCTCCTCGTAGCGGCTACGGACGCCTCGGCCCTCGCCCAGGCCCTCGAGGCCGCCGCCGGAAGCGAGCACGACCGCCTCGCGGCCGCCGGTATCGAGCGTGCCCACGACTACACGTGGGAGGCTTCCGCCGCAGCCCACGCCGCCGTTTACGCCGAGCTGGCGGGTTCGCGATGAGGCAGCGCAGCGCCAGGGTCATCCTCGTCAACTGGAAGAACGCGCCCCTCACTCTGCGCGCCGCCCACTCGGTCGCCCCGCAGCTGGCGGAGCGCGACCATCTCGTCATCGTCGACAACGGATCCGGCGACGACTCGCTGACCGTCCTGCGTGACGGTCTCGAGGAACTCAGGGGGGCCGCCGAACCTGCGCGCGTGTCCCTCGTCAACGCGGGGACCAACGGCGGCTTCGGTGCCGGCGTCATGGCCGGAGCGGCCGGACTACGCGAAGACTGCGTCGTCCTGCTCAACAACGACGCAACTGTGCGCGACGGATTCCTCGACGCCCTCCTGGCGCCCCTGGGTGGGACCGTCGGCGCCACCACCGCGCTCATTCTCCTGACCGGCAGCTGGCGGCCCTCCACCCCCTCGGACACGGAGTTCCTCGTTGCCCGCGACGGCAGCCGCTGGACGCGCGTCGCCGATGGCGAGAGCGGCGGGCAGATCCTCATTAACTCCACCGGCAACGAGGTCGACGCCGCCGGTAACGGCTACGACCGCTCCTGGCTGGACCCCGCAGACTCCCCGCTGCCCGCCCCCGAGGTCTTCGGACTGTGCGGCGGCGCCTGCGCGATTGACGCCGACGCGTGGCGAGCCGTCGGGGGAGTGCGCACCGACCTGTTCATGTACTACGAGGACACGGACCTGTCCTACAAGCTGCGCGAGGCAGGCTACGAGGTGCGCTTCACAGCCGAAGCCGTCGTCGACCACGAGCACGCGGCCTCCTCCGGCACCTCCTCGCCCATGTTCCTACGGGTCAACGCGCGCAACCGCATCATCGTTGCCGCCCAGCACGCCCCCTGGGGCGTCGTCGTGCGCGCTGTCGCCCGTTCCATCGCCCGCGCCGCGCGCTCGGGCCTGCGCGGACCGGTCGCCCGAGGAGTCCTCCAGGGACTTATCGCCCTGCCTCGCGCCCTGCGCCACCGCACCGCCCCCCGCTTCTAGGCGCTCGCCTCCTCGCCGAGGCCGGAGCAGGCGGGTGCGTCGCGGCACACAAGTCGGGGCGGAGCTGCGCAGCGCCCCGGCCTTGATAGACTGACTGCCATGGTGAAGACTGTCCTCGTTACCGGAGCCGGCGGCTACATCGGCCGCCACATTGTTCACGCCCTGCTGGAGCGCGGCCTTGACGTCAGTGTCGTCGACTTCCGCCTCGACGGTGTCGACGAGCGGGCCCGCCGCATCGACACCCAGATTTTTAGCGGAGATGCTGACATCTACGACCAGCTCGGACGCCCCGACGCGGTCCTGCACCTCGCATGGCGCGACGGCTTCGTCCACAACTCGCCGGCCCACATCGAGGACCTGCCTGCCCACTACCGCTTCATCGAGAACCTCCTCGAGGGCGGATGCACCCACCTGGCCGTCATGGGCTCCATGCACGAGGTCGGCTACTGGGAGGGTGCCATCGACGAAAACTCCCCGTGCAACCCCGCATCCCTGTACGGCATCTCCAAGAACGCCCTGCGACAGATCACGATGCTGCTGGCCACCAAGCACGGCGCGACCGTGCAGTGGCTGCGCGGCTACTACATCGTCGGAGACGATGCGCACGGCTCCTCGATCTTTTCCAAGCTCCTGGCTGCCGCCCAGGAAGGCAAGAAGACCTTCCCCTTCACCACGGGCAAGAACCTCTACGACTTCATCTCCATTCAGGAGCTCGCCTACCAGATCGCTGCCGCCGTCTCCCAGGACGAGGTCGACGGCATCATCAACATCTGCAGCGGCGAACCCTTGAGCCTCGCTGACCGCGTCGAGGCCTATATCCGCGAGAACAAACTCGATATCACCCTCGAGTACGGGGCATTCCCGGATCGCCCCTATGACTCGCCCGGCGTGTGGGGTGACGCCACGAAGATTCGCCAGATCCTGGCAACCGTCGACGGCACGGGGGAGTAGAGCCGTGAAACGCGCAGGTATTTTCCTGTTCTTTGATCCCCAGGGCCTCGTCGACGATTACATCGTTGAATGCTTGACCTCGCTGCGCGAGTACCTCGACGAGATCCTCGTCGTGTCCAACTCTCCCTTGGATGACACCGCTCGCGCGCGCCTCCTCACGGGTGCCACCGAGGTTTTCGAGAGGGAGAACACCGGATTCGATGTGGGCGGATACCGCGACGGTATCGCCCGCTTCGGCTGGGATCGCCTCGGCCAGATCGACGAGCTGATCCTCTTCAACTACACCTTCTTCGCGCCCGTCAACCCGTGGAAGAACCTCTTCGACCGGGTGGAGGCCGCCGGTGCGGTCGACTTCTGGGGAATCACCGAACACGACGAGGTGCGCCCGCATCCCTTCCTGGCAGCCACCCGGATGCCCCGTCACATCCAGTCCCACTGGATCGCCGTGCGCAACCCGCTGCTCAGCTCCCCGGACTTTCGCAAGTACTGGGATGAAATGCCCCCGATCCGTTCCTACAACGACTCGATCCAGTGGCACGAATCGCGCTTCACCGAGTACTTCGGGAACCTCGGCTACACGCACGTCGTGGCATATCCGCGCGAGGACTACCCCTCGCGCAACCCCGTGTTCGATAACGCGTCGCTGCTCCTGGCTGACGGCTGTCCGATCCTCAAGCGTCGCAACCTCTTCCACGATCCGCTCTACCTGGACCGCCACGCCATCGTCGGCGCGGACATGCTGGAGCTGGCCGAGAAGGCGGGTTACGACACCGACCTGATCCTCACGAACCTCGCGCGTACCTCGCGTCCGCGTGACCTCGTGACGAACGCTGGCCTGACGACCGTCATCTCCCCGCGCGCCGACCAGGCCACCCTGGATGCTGCCGCCTCCCTCAAGGTCCTCGCGGTCGCGCACATCTTCTACGCGGATATGGCCGACGAGATCCTGGAGCGCCTGAGCGTCCTGCCCGAGGGATACCACCTGGTGGCCACGACCTCGAACGCACAGAACAAGGCGCTCATCGAGGCGCGAGCCCAGGAGCGAGGCGTGGACGCCGACGTGCGCGTCGTCTCATCCAACCGCGGCCGTGACATCGGCGCATTCCTCGTCGACTGCAACGACGTGCTCACTTCCGGCGAGTACGACATCGTCGTGAAGATTCACTCGAAGAAGTCCGTCCAGGACGACTACAACGCCGCCCAGCTTTTCAAGGAACACCTCTACGACAACCTGCTGGCCTCCTCCGATCACGTGGCCGGTATCCTCGCCGAGTTTGCCGCCCACCCGGGCATGGGCATGGCGATCGCGCCCATGCCGCACATGGGCTACCCCACGATGGGCCACGCCTGGTTCGCGAACCGCACCCCCGCCCGCGACTTCGCCAAGAAGGTCGGCATCACCGTCCCCTTCGACGATCACCAGCCGCTGGCACCATACGGCTCAATGTTCATCGCTCGCCCCGAGGCGCTATCCCTGCTGACCGGCGCCGGCCTCGTCCCCGAGGACTTCCCCGAGGAAGGCGGCTACAAGGACGGCTCCCTGGCACACGTCATCGAGCGTCTCCTGTCCTACGCGGTCCTGTCGCGCGGCTACTACGTGCGCCCCGTCATGACCCCGAAATGGGCGGGCGTGTACTACGGCTACCTCGAGTACAAGCTGGCCTCGACCTCGTCGATGATGCCCGCCTTCGCTATCGACCAGGTGCCCTTCCTCAAGGCGCGCATGGGTTCCGTCCCTAACCTGCTAGGTGCCGTCAAGACCAACATCATGATGCGTACCCCCGGACTGGGCAACGCCCTCAAACCCGCGTACCGAGCTGCGCGCGGCGCCGTCCATAAGATCCGAACCATGAAGGGTAAGCGATGAGCCTGGCCTCCACGATAAGGGCTGCGGCCCCCCACACGCCCCAGTCCGTCGCGCAGGCCTTCAACTCCAGGTCCAACTCGATCGGGTTTTTGCGCTGGCTGATGGCCTTCATGGTCATCTTCTCGCACGCCGGCCCGATCGCCGGTTTCTACGGCGGCGAGGACCTGGGCGTGCAGATCTCGAAGGAGCAGTCCATCGGTGGCGTCGCCGTCGCGGGTTTCTTCTTTTTCTCGGGCTTCCTCATCACGCGCTCGCGTATGGGGCGCGCGACGATCTGGCGCTACATGTGGCGCCGCGTCCTGCGTATTTTCCCCGCGTATTGGGCGGCCCTCCTCTTCACGGTGGCCATCCTCGCGCCGATCGCATACTGGCACACCTTCCACAACATCTCCGGCTACCTGCACCCGGCCACCGAGTCCCCGCTCACTTACTTCGTGAACAACATGTGGCTGAATCTGGGCCAGCGCAACATCGCCGGAATGGGCGAGAATCTGCCGTACTTCATCCTGCATGGCGCCCGCGACTGGAACGGCTCGGCCTGGACGCTCATCTACGAGTTCAAGGCGTACATCCTGGTCGCGATCCTTGGCCTGTTCGGGGCGCTCGCGAATCGCAAGGTGGGCGGCACCTTCGCGCTCGTATTGATCGCCCTCAACGCCCTGCAGTGGATGGGCGCGGGCCAGGTCTCCAACGTCAACTACCTGCTGCGTGACCCCTTCATGCTCATGTTCATGGGGCCTTTCGCCTTCGGCATGCTCTTCACCCTCTACGGCGACAAGATCCCCATGGACTCGCGCCTGGCATGGGGCGGCCTCATTTTCGGCGTCCTGTCCTACGCCTCGGGCGGTTGGAACATCGTCGGCCAGTACGGCTTCCTGTACTTCCTCATGTACCTGGCGATCCGCCTGCCCCTGCAGAACTGGGAGAAGCACGGCGACCTGTCCTACGGGATCTACATCTACGCGTGGCCGATCATGGCATTCGCCGCCTACTTCCACCTGCAGGATCGAGGCTGGATCGCCTACCACCTGACGGTCGTCGTGACCGTTCACATCCTGGCATACCTGTCGTGGCATCTCATCGAGAAGCCCGCGATGAGCCAGAAGAACTACCTGCCCGGTTGGATGGAAAGGCTCATCGAGCATTTCCGTCCCGCCTACGAGGCCGTGGCCCGCCGCATCGTCACGCCGGCCCTGTCCTCGACCAGGATCGCGACGGTCATGGAGGCCGAAGAGACGGCCGCCCGAGCCGAGGAGGAGAGCAAGTGAGCGACAAGAAGGCTGCCGGCCAGTTCAAGGAATCCGACTCGGGCCTGCGCGACGTTTCCTTCGACGAGGGCGTGCCCGCGGGCTCGTGGAAGCACCGCCTCCACTACGTGCCCCTCGCGGTTCTCCTCGCGGGCGCCTGCGCTGCCACCGGCGTGGGCACGTGGTACAAGGTCACCCACCCCGCACCACAGGCGCCCGCTCCGGCTGCCCAGGCATCGTCCTTCGCGCGCACCACGCCCCAGTCCCTTCCCGAGGTCTGTGCGCCCACCCCGCGCGCCGACGTGGGCCCGTGGACGCCCGGCGTGGCGGGCACCGGGGGATACCTGCCCACCGATGCCGCCCAGGCCTCGTTCGAACAGAGCATGACGGGCGTGACCACGTACGTGGAGGGCCGTGACGGCTACCTGTTCCTCTCCGATGTCTTTAACGCGAACTTCTCCCAGGCGCTCGGCCGCGTGCGCCCCACCCCCGACCAGGTGGGCGCGTGGGACCGCTACATGAGCGGCATCGAGACCGCCGCCAGCGCCCAGGGGGCGACCGCGCTCTTCATGCCCGCCCCGGCCACGTGGGACGTGTACTCCGACAAGTTGCCCCAGTGGGCCGACCCGCTGATGGGCACGACCTCCCTGGATCTCATGCGATCGGCGCTGCCCACCCACGCGTGGGTGGACGTGCGTGAGGGCCTGCGCGAGGCCCGCGAGGGGAGCGACGCTCCACTGTACTCGGCGGTGAACCCTCACTGGTCGCCCTACGCGGCGCACGTCGCCTGGAGTCAGACGCTGTCCTGCCTGGCCGCGGTCAACCCCGATCTCGCGAACCTGCCGTCCCTGTCGCCCTCCGGGGTGAGCGGCGCGGACGCCCCCAACGAGTACGAGGCCCTGGGTGCCCCCGCTCAGGTGGGCCCGTGGGCGGTTCCCACCTACGAGCAGGACCCGGGCAGCGTTCACCTGCTGCAGTTGGAGAACCGAGACGATCTGGCCGACGCCGCCGCGCGCCTGTCCGAGGCGACGGGAGCCCCCGAGGTGTCCCTGGCGAGCCCCGTCGACTTCCAGAATAAGCCGGCCCTCACCTTCAACCCGAACGGACGCGGCACTGCGCTCATCGTGCGCGACTCTCAGGGTAACAACCTGGGTCCCGACGTGGCCGCGACCTTCGAGTACACGATTCAGGTCGGCCACGGGCTCGACTCCGAGCAGCCGACGGACGTCGCGGCCCTCATCGAGGCCTACAAGCCCAGCGTCGTGATTGTGGAGTTCACGCAGCGGTACCTCGCGCTCGCGCCGGGGGCGGGCAAGTAAGATAGTTTTCCTGACCACAATAGAAGCGATGGGAGTAGCCGTGTCTGAGACGAAACGGGTCATCGACCTGACGGTGCGCATGGCGCAGCGCTCGATCTCCTCGGAGTTCAAGGGCACCGCGCTCGGCCGCCTGTGGTCTTTCATCAACCCGATCGCGACGATCGCGGTCTACGCACTGATCTTCGGCGTCGTCTTCCGCGGCGAGGCAGACAAGGGCGTGAACTCGGGACTGTCCTCATTCGCGCTGTGGATCGGCGTGGGCGTCATCGCTTGGAACTTCATATCGAGTGGCATCTCGCGCGGCATGGACTCCCTCGTGGGTAACTCGGGCCTGCTCACGAAGGTCTATTTCCCGCGTCAGGTCCTCATTTACTCATCGGTCCTGGCCCTGGCCTACGACTTCGCTTTCGAGCTGGGCGTCATCATCGTGATCATGTGCATCGCCGGCGGCCCCGGCGTCCTGCTTATGATCCCGGCGGTCATCGCCATCACGGCGCTCGCGATGCTCTTCGTCATCGGCATGGGCCTGATCCTCTCGGTCGCGTCGGTCTACTTCCGCGACATTTCGCACCTGTGGCAGATCTTTAATCAGATCTGGATGTACGCCTCCGGCGTCGTCTTCTCCCTGTCGATGCTCAACAAGGTTCAGACCGATCTGGCCGCGAAGGGCTGGACGTGGGGAGACGAGCCACTCCCGATCGTCACGATCTTCCGCCTGAACCCCGCCGAGCTCCTTTTGGAGGCCTACCGCTCGACGCTGTACGGCTTTGCGATGCCGTCGTGGCAGGTGTGGCTCGGCTGTGCCGCATGGGCCTTCGGAGTCTTTGGCCTCGGCTCGCTGATCTTCCGCCGCTTCTCGGCACGAATCGTGGAGGAACTCTGATGACGAACGCGATTTCGGTGGACGGCGTGTCCAAGCGCTTCCGCATCTACAAGAACCGCAACCAGTCCCTCAAGGGTGCCTTCCTGCAGCGTTCTCGCGCGCAGTTTGAGGAGTTCTGGGCCCTCGACGACGTCTCCTTCGAGATCCCCCAGGGCAAGACCTTCGGCCTGCTTGGACACAACGGTTCGGGCAAGTCCACGCTCCTGAAGTGCATCGCGAAGATCCTCTCCCCGGACAGGGGCTCCATCTCCTCGACGGGCCGCATGGCCGCCATGCTCGAGGTCGGCTCCGGCTTCCACCCCGAGCTGTCGGGCCGCGAGAACATCTACCTCAACGGCGCGATTCTGGGCATGAGCAAGAAGGAGATCGACTCCAAGCTCGATGCGATCATCGACTTCTCCGGTGTTGAGCGTTTCATCGATCAGCCGGTGAAGAACTACTCCTCGGGCATGTACGTGCGCCTGGGCTTCTCTGTGTCCATCCACGTCGAACCGGACATTCTCCTCGTCGACGAGGTCCTGGCCGTGGGCGACATGGAATTCCAGAACAAGTGCATGGACAAGTTCGCCCAGCTCAAGGACCAGGGACGCACGGTCGTCGTCGTGTCCCACGGCCTCGAACAGATGCGCACATTCTGCGATCAAGCCGCCTGGCTGGACCACGGGACGCTCGTCGACGTGGGCGCGGCCGCAGAGGTCATCGACACCTACTCCGACGTGGCCCATCATGCTGTCGAGGTCGAGGGAGGCGGCACGCGCTTCGGCAGCGGCGAGGCCATGATCGAACGCATCGACCTGCTGTCCTCCTCGGGGAAGCCCACCTCGCTCGTCTACCCGGGTGATCCCGTGCGCCTGCGACTGCACTACCGTGCGAAGGAGCGTATCGAATCCCCGGTCTTCGGTGCCTCCATCGATACCCGCGAGGGTGTCTTCGTGTGGGGGCTGCACGGCATGGACGCCTGCTACGTGCCGACCTCGATCGAGCCGGGTACCGGCCACCTCGACATCGAGATCCCACGTCTGACCTTCAACCCGGGTGCCTACACGATCTCGGCGGCAATCCAGAATCACGACATGACGAGCGTCATCGATGCCCTGCAAAAGGCTCGCCGCTTTGACGTCCTGCCCGGCCCGGGCATGGAATCGGGTGGTCTAGTGAACCTGGGTGCCTCATTTACGGACCTGACTCCCGCGCGTCCGATGCGCGACGTTCCCAGGCGAGGTGCCGCCGACTACGAGCACCTCGCGCGCAAGCAGGCCCAGCAGGCCGACGCGCTCGAGAAGGACGACTGACGCGCCGACAGTGGCGCGGGGCCCAGCGGAGCACATACCGATGGGCCACGGGACTTGTCGTACGGCCGGTGGGCCAAACGCACCCGTCCATGGTGATGACTGTCATATACTTCTCGGAGAACTGTCTCCCAGCGACAAGGCACCGCCATGGCATTGACGTCCACGCTCGCCCGACGCGCGTACCCGTGCGCCCTGACCGCCGCCCTGTCCCTCGCGCTGATAGCCCTGCCCGCGCAGGTGCGCGCCGATGCCGGGGAACAAGGCGCGGCGCAATCCGGAGCCCTAAGCTCCGCAACGACCCAGTCCGCTTCGCTCACTACTCCGTCGTCCCCTCCCAGCCCCGAGGCCACGGACGCACCCGAACCCGCCGCCCCTAACGCGAGCAGCGAGAACCGGGCGGGTGGGGCCTCGTCGGTGTCGGACGAAGCTCCGACGATGGGTGCCTCGGATGAGATCGACAGTGGCGCATGGATGCGCGACTCGGTCGGCTGGTGGTGGCGCCGCTCCGACGGCAGCTACCCGTCCTCCCGGTGGGTGGAGATCGGCGGAAGTCGCTACTACTTCAACGCCAGCGGATACATGGCTACCGGCTGGCTGCGCAACTCCGGCAACTGGTTCTTCCTGGCTCCCTCCGGAGCGCTGACCGGCGGCTGGCTACGCGATGGGGGATCCTGGTACTATCTCGACCCCGCTACCGGCGTCATGCGCACGGGCAAGACGGGAGTGGATGGAACCTGGTACTACCTGGATGAGTCGGGTGCGATGCGCACCGGCTGGCAGCGCCTGGAAGACGGGTGGCACTTTTTCGCGGCATCCGGCGCGCAGATGGGCGGTTGGGTGCGCGACGGTGGAGAGTGGTACTACCTCGACCCCAATACGGGAATCATGCGAACCGCACCCCTGGAGCAGGGCGGCCGTCGCTACGAGTTCGACGCCTCGGGCGCGTGGCGCGGGTACGAGGCACCGGCGGAGTACCTCCAGCCTACCGACCACATCACGGGGCTCGCAGGAGCGACCAACACGCTCACGTGGGGCATGAACGGCACGAAGGTGCGCATTGCCCAGGTGCGCCTCGGCCTGTGGCACTCCAGCAAGCTCGCCTCGGTCGACGCCCCCTTCGTGGCCGCCGTCAAGAACTTCCAGCAGCGCATGGGCCTGCCCGTCACCGGAGTCGTCGACGAGGCGACCTGGGATGCGATGGACACCGGCTACCCGTGGACCGTCGACCAATACCAGGCGACGCCCCTGCCCCTGACGGCCAGGCGCAGCGAGCGTATCGAAGCCATGATCGGGTATGCGTGGAATCAAACGGGTTCGTCCTACACGTGGGGAGGGGCAGGCCCCTACGACCAAGGATTCGACTGTTCGGGTCTGGTTCTCCAGTCCCTGTACCGTGCCGGACTCGACCCCCAGCCCATCGATGTCATCAAGCACGCGTGGCCCTCCTATCGCACGTCCCAGGAGCTGTATGCCTACCCCTACTTCCAGCACGTTCCCCTCGGGCAGCGTCAGCGCGGTGACCTCATTTTCTACAAGACCGGTGGGGTTGTCACACACGTCGCCATCTACCTGGGCGATGACCTCATCGTCCACACCGACTGGATGGGACGCCCCGCCCGCATGCAGCACATCACCGCCGGATACGGGTGGGACCGCATGACCCCGGACGTCGTGCGGCCCCTGCCCTAAGGGTTGCGCGTCCCACGGCAGCGGGCCGGCCGCGGAAAGCTCCGCGACCGGCCCGATTCTCTCACTATATGGCGTGCAGCGATGCGATTAGCTGCGGCCCATCAGCCGCTTGGCGGCGCGCTTGGACTTGGAGGCGGCGCTCCTGACCGACCGCGCGAGCTGCGAGCCCGCGGCGAGCTCCTCGCGCAGGGACGCAACCTCTTGAGCAAGCTCGTGCACCTGCTGGTGCAGCGCCGTCATCGTGTTGAGCATGTCGACGTGCACGAGGTTGAGAGCCCCGTGGTAGCTGCTCTCCGTGCGGGTAATCTCCTCGCGCATGCGCCGGTAGTACTCGGCGCTGAGCAGCGCCTGCCCCAGGTGTGGGGAGGTCGGGTCCGTCGTGGCCAGCATCGCACGCAGGTAACGATCACGGATATGCAGGTTGTCCCACTTGTGCAGATACGCGTCCGTGACGATCGAGTTGCCCAGCGCGGCGTCCTTCGTGTCACGGTGATGCCAGTAGGCCAGGGGACCCTCGTCGATGAAGCCGACCGGGGAGTCGGCCAACAGCCGCAGGTTGAAGTCCCAGTCCGCCTGCGTCTGCAGGGAGCCGTCCCAGTGCCCCACGCGGTCCGCGACCTCGCGGCGGATGAGCTGCGAGATCGGCGGCGTGTAGTTCTCCACCAGCATGTCCACGAGTGACAGGCCATAGTTGTCGGTCGACAGGACCTCGCGCTCGATCTCCGTGCACGTCCCGTCGGCGCGCACGCGCTCACGCACTATCTCGCAGCGGGTGGCGACGCCCCCCGCGTCGGGATGCTTATCGAGGTAGGCGACCGTCTTGTTTAGAAAGTGCGGATGCCAGGAATCGTCATCATCGTGAACGGCATAGTAGGGATTGTGCGACGCCGCGAGACCCGACTCGAGCGCAGCCTCGCGGCCACTCGAGACCTCGTTTGTGACGACCGTGATCTTCGAGCGAACGGCGCTGTTCTGCTTGTCGACGACGGAACGGACCTGGTCCTCGTCCCCCGCATCGTTGACGATGACGACTTCGTAGTCGTCGAAGCTCTGAGACGCGATCGACGCCAGGGCGCGGGTGAGCATCGCCGGGCGGTTACGAGTGCGTACGACGACGGTGACTTGAGCGCTCATTCAGTACCTTCCTTAGTGGTCGAAATGGTCAGTTCGGATGCGTCCTGGAGGCGCGGGCGCAGCAGGTAGATCGCGCACGTCAGAGCACATGCGTACCCCAGTGACGCGATGATCCACAGGCCCATCGGGCTGAGCGGCATGTCAGCCCACCACCACTGGATGTCACCGTTCAGGTTACCCGGTGCGATCCATCCCAAGTGGCGGATCGGCAGTAGGCCGCGAACGTAGCGCGCGATCGTCGTGTGCATGGCGACCGCGTCGACGACGCTGAGGAAGAACACGACCATGACGACCTGGCCTCGGGCCAGCGAGGACTTCTTGATCGCGCAGGACAGCCAGATGAGCAGCCACGTGCCCAACAGCGGCAGGGCGTAGCGGGAGTGATAACCGCCGAGGTTTGGGAAAGTCGTCGGGGTCGCGATCAACAGGGGGATGCCTGCCATCGCGCCGAAGACCATGAAGGCGGCCAGGGCCTTGCGCAGGCTGATAGTGCGGGCACCGTAGAACAGGACGGCACCGAGGACGAGGAGCCCCAGGACCGTCGTGTAGCCCGGCAGGGGAGTATCACGCCAGCCCGGGCCGGAGTACAGGCCAACGAAGCCTGCGAAGTACTCGGGCAGGTAGCGGATGTTCATGATCGCGACCTCGATGCGCTCGTGCAGGGTCACCGAGGCATCGGACTGGGCGATTTGGCTGGACTGACCGGAGCCGAGCATGCACCACACGCCGATCGCGCTCAGGAGCGACGCGATGCCGATCTCGGGCAGGTGGCGGCGGCGCGCCGCCAGAATCAGGATGCCGAGCGACACCACGAACACGTAGAAGGCGGCGTCACCGCGCGACCCGAAGCACAGGAGGGACGCGAAGGCTGCGACGCCTAGGAGCGACCAGCGTCGCCACCCCTGGGCGTTCAGTGCACCGTAGAGTGCCGCGCCGTAGGAGAAGACGCCTGTGATCGCCCACGAGGAGGGGTTGTTCGAGGCGATGAAGTACAGGCCCATCGGCGTCCACGCGACGAGGGCTGCCAGCGCCGTTGAGCGGCGGACCTCTCGGCTGGACAGTGAGCAGACAGCTCCGATCAGGAGGGTCGCGATCGCAACGTTGATGGAACGCATGATCCATACGGAACGCTCAACGTTGTGCCGCGAGAACAGGTGATGGAATTGGTAGAAGCCGTAGGGGTACTGCCCGTCGTTGTACCGGTATGACGGGACTATCTTGTCGTCGGAATACTCTGTGATACACGCGTGCGATCGATTGGGGTTGAAGGCCTCGCACTGAGCGTGCGACGTGGATATGGGGACCATCACGTACAGGTCGCCGTCGATCGTGGTCGTCTCGCACGAGGACTCCACCGGCCTGGGACACCACGTCGACACGAGATGGTAGTCGTCGTCCGGGGAGGATCCGGGGGGAGAGGCGAAGACCCAGCCCGCGGCGACGGCGAGGACGCCCAGGACCAGGAGAATCAGCGCGAGAGGGCGCGCTGCGGAGGAAACGAAACGGGCGCGCAGGGGTGCCAGCTGATTCACAAGCGCACGTGCCATGGAGAAACCAATCTTTCCGGGACAAGTACGTCTAATCTACACGAGTCCCTCAGTGTCTTGATTCGGAGAGGAGAGGCCTTGATCGATCAGAAGACGATGGGCCAGTGAGGCATGCAGGTCGTCAGGGTGGAGTGGGCGTTGGTGGCCTCGGCCAGGGCCTGGGTGTAGGCGGGATTCACCTCGGGTTTCTCGCCGCGCTTGAGGGCGGCCTCGGCGGCCTCCTGATCGGCGAATTCGGGGATAGTGCCGGAGTCAAGGGCGGCGTTACGCTCAACGTAGACCGCGAGGGCGGCAAGGGCTTGCTTGGAGGTCTCGTCGGTTGCGGCCTGCAGGAGGCGTTCGGAGTAGTCGTTCTTGAAAGCGGCCGCGAAGGCCTCCCACGCGCGGTGGCGCTCCTCAGCAGTGGTCTCCTCGGAGCCCTTGGTAGCGACGTCCCTGTAGACCTGTCCCGTCTCGGAGCCGTTGAGGGCCTCGGTGAAAATCTCGTCCATTGCGGCGCATCCGGGAGAGGCTGCGTGCAGGGTCGGCATGGTCGAGCTCGATGGCTGGCCCGGGTCTCCTGGGGAAACGGAGACTGCGGGGGTTGACTGAGCGCTCTGCGTCTCATCGGTCGGGGAGCACGAGGCCGTGGCAAGCGCGCAGATAGCGACCAGGCCGAGGGCGGGGAGGAGACGAGTCACGAGGGGTCCGTTTCTGTTGGGGGATATCTCCAATCTATCAGCGAGATGCGGTGCCTCAGCGGACCTTCAGCCTGGTGAATAGTGACGTATCCGACGGGTAAGTGAAAGACACTGGCAGGGAATGCGTGAGAACTACGGCATAATAGGGGCAGGAATCGGGTGAGTAGCACCCTCGGACGCCCACGGGCGCGCAAAGGAGAAGACCTCATGAAGATCGTTGTGACCGGCGGAGCCGGCTTCATCGGCGCGAATTTCGTCCACACGCTGCTGGAGGACCACCCGGACGTCGACGTCGTCGTCCTGGACAAGTTTACCTACGCGGGCAACCGCGCTTCCCTGACCGACGTGCCCTCCGAGCTCGCCGCGCGCCTGACCGTCGTCGAGGGCGACATCGCCGACGCTGACCTCGTTGACGGCGTCGTTGCCGGCGCGGATGCGGTTGTGCACTTCGCTGCCGAGTCGCACAATGACAACTCCCTCCTCGACCCCTCGCCCTTCATCCAGACCAACCTGGTGGGCACCTTCACCCTTTTGGAGGCTGTGCGCCGCCACAAGGTCCGCTTCCACCACATCTCCACGGATGAGGTCTACGGCGACCTCGAGCTGGACGATCCCGCGAAGTTCACCCCTACTACGCCCTACAATCCCTCCTCGCCCTACTCCTCGTCCAAGGCGGGCTCGGACCTCCTGGTGCGCGCATGGGTGCGTTCCTTCGGCGTCGAGGCCACGATCTCGAACTGCTCGAACAATTACGGCCCCTACCAGCACATCGAGAAGTTCATCCCCCGCATGATCACGAACCGCCTGCGCGGCGTGCGCCCCCGCCTGTACGGCGATGGCTTGAACGTGCGCGACTGGATCCACGTGCGCGACCACAACACGGCCGTGTGGGACATCCTTATGAAGGGTCGCATCGGCGAGACCTACCTGATTGGCGCGGACGGCGAGACGAACAACCGCGACGTCGTCGCGATTCTCAACGAGCTGATGGGCTACGCGCCCGACGACTTCGATCACGTGACCGACCGTCCGGGCCACGACCTGCGATATGCGATCGACAACTCCAAGCTGGTCACCGAGCTCGGCTGGGAGCCCCAGTTCACGAACTTCCGTGACGGCCTGGCCGACACGATCGCCTGGTACACCGAGAACGAGGCGTGGTGGGCCCCCCTGAAGGAAGCCGTCGAGGCGAAGTACGCCGCCGAAGGGCACTGAATCCTTGGGCAACGTGACCCGAGACCAAGCACTCCCTCGTCCCCGCGTCACCGTTCTCATGGCCACCTATAACGGGATGGCCGAGGGCGGGGCGTGGCTCGACGCTCAGGTGGACTCCGTGCTCGCTCAGACGGGCGTGGAGGTCCACCTCGTCGTGTCCGACGACGCGTCGAGTGATGGCACGCGTGCGCACCTGGAGGCGCGCGCCGCTGGTGACCCTCGGATCACCGTTTTGCCCCAGCGTGACGGCACGCCCGGTGTGACGGGCAACTTCCTGCATCTGTTCACGACGCACACCCCCGACGGTTCCTTCGTTGCGTTCACCGACCAGGACGACGTGTGGCACGAGGATAAGCTGAGTTCTCAGCTGTCCCTCATGCAGGACGTGGGGGCCGATGTCGTGTCCTCGAACGTCACCTCCTTCCAGTCGCTACCCGGAGGGCGCGTGGGGGAGCGCCGGCTGATTCGCAAGTCGCAGCCGCAGCGGGCCTGGGACTTCCTCTTCGAGGCCGCGGGTCCCGGCTCCACCTATGTCTTTAGCCCGAAGGCCCACGAGGCGCTGGCGCGCGTGCTCCGTGACCTCGATTACAGCCACATCGGCGTACACGACTGGTACGTGTACGCGCTCGCTCGTTCGATCGGCCTGACGTGGGCGATCGGCGAAGAGCCGACCCTGGAGTACCGTCAGCACGGTGGCAACGTGCAGGGCGCGAACTCCGGTTCCGGCGCGCGCGATGCCCGCATGGCGAAGTTGCGCAATGGTTTCTACCGCAAGCAGTTCATTCTGATGTCCCGCACTGCTGCGCAGGTCGGAACTTTCGACGAGCGTCGTGCGCGCCAGCTGAAAGCCATTGTGCGCGAGCTTGAGGGACAGGGCCTCGCCTCGAGGCTTCGTTTCGCCCTGCGTTGGACGCAGATTCGCCGCGACCGTATGGAGGGTCTCAAACTCGCGGCTGCCCGCGTCCTGGGCGTGTGGTGAGCCCTACCGCCGATAGGTGAGAAGGCCCCCGTCTGCATCCTCCGTCGTGAGAATCTGCTCGAGCTCGTTTGGGGAGACGGCGTGTGGGTCGATGATGACCACCGAGCGTCCCTGCATCCACTGATCCAGTACCTGTCCCGCGCCCGTGCGGGGATCCCACACAAGCGCGACGCGCCGCCCCTGCGCCGGAGCGGAGGGGCGTGAGCCTGCCAGGGCCTCGTCGCGGGCTGCAGTCAGCAGCGGGGGCGTGTCGACGATGAGGGCATCCGGCTGCGTCGAGATTTCTGCGAGCCCGTCCATCGCTCCGTCCAGTGGCCCGTCCCACGCGAAGGATAGGTACTGCGCGGGCTGGGCGAGCACGTGCGCGCCTGACTCCAGTGCGTCGGATGCTTCGGCCCCGAGGTTGTTCGTCACGAAGAGGTCTCCGGGCAGGGGGCGTCGCGTGTCGAGTACTTCCCACCCCGTTGCCCGGGCTGCGATGTGCCAGAGGACGTCCTGCCAGGGCTGAAGAGTCGTGTAGATGCGAGTCGGTGTTGGTTCACCCGTGCCGAACAGATCGGTGGCGAGCTCGTTTGTCAGGTAGTTCGCGATCTTCGCTAGCCACCGGCTGACCACGGGTCCTCCCAGTTCAACTCGCTCCTGGCCGTACTGGGTGAGAGCTGGTCCTGACCAATCGTTAACCGCCGTGATAAAGTGGGTGAGCCTGGTCATATTTTCTGAGGACTTATTGTTCATGGTTTCAAGTATATCGAAGGTCACAGATCTTCCAAATACTTAGTAACTGTGAAGTCCTTGGAAGAGGGCACTGTTTTACCGCCGGGTCAAGTGCTACGGGAAAGGTCTCATTATCGCGAAACGGCTTGACTTTGGGCAATGACACGCGTGTAATTCTCGTATTGATCGATTCGTTATAAGGAGCTCCCGCAATGTGGAACATCTTCGGTGACGGACCCCTCGAGTGGTCCGAGGATGCCGACGCGGCGCAGTACGCCCGCATTGACGGCCCCCTTGCGTGGCAGCAGCACGCCCTGTGTGCGCAGACGGATCCCGAGGCGTTCTTCCCTGAAAAGGGTGGCTCCACACGCGAGGCCAAGGCTGTTTGTCAGGCCTGCCAGGTTCGCGAGGACTGCCTCGAATACGCGCTGGCTAACGACGAGCGCTTTGGTATCTGGGGCGGTATGTCCGAGCGCGAGAGGCGGCGCCTGCGCCGTATGGCCGGTTGAGCCCGACACAGCGCTCCGTCGGCGCGGTCCTCGTCACAAGGGGAGAAACGCCGCTCACCCAGTCCGTTTTGCGGGCCATCGAAGAACAATCGGTGGCCCCGCATTCGTTGACCATCATCGACGTCGCAGGACGTCACGTCACTCCCTTCCCGGCCGATCGAGTTCCCCGGGGCGCCGAACTCGTGCGCGTCGGTCGCGCTCGTAACCTGGGCGACGCCATCAAACGCGCACGTGCCCAGGAAGCCGCTTTCTCCTCGGAGCAGTGGTGGTGGATCCTGCACGATGACAGCGCCCCCGAGCCCGAGTGTCTCGGCGAACTGATCCGGGCCGCCACCGTCGGAAAGACCGTCGGTGCCGTCGGTGTCAAGCAGATCAGCTGGGATGGAACGCGCCTCCTCGAACTGGGTATCTTCGCAACGGCGAGCGCCCGACGCCTCGAGCGCGTCGGTGACGACGATATCGACCAGGGGCAGTACGACGGCACGAGTGACGTTCTCGGCGTCGGAACCGCGGGCCTGTTCATCAGCGCCGAGGCCTATGAGGCCGTCGGAGGATTCGACACCGCACTCGGCCCCTTCGGAGACGGACTTGATCTGGGGCGCAGGCTTCACTTGGCAGGGTACCGAGTCATCGTGGCGCCCAAGGCCCGCGTGCGTCATGCGCGCGTCTCCCTGTACTCCGGCCTTGCGGCTGCTGACGACACCGAGCACTATGAGCCGACGGGTGACGTCTCGGACGGCCTTGCCGACGGCGACGCTGCGACCGACGGATCTTTCCGTAAGCGGCGCTACGCCCAGATGTACAACTGGTGCAAGGCCGCTCCATCCGTCCTTCTTCCCCTCCTGGCCCTGTGGCTCCTCGTGTGGAGCCCCGCCCGCGCCCTGGGACGTGTCCTCACGGGACGGACATCGTTGGCGATTCCCGAGCTCGGCGCACTCCTCTCTCTCATCGGCGCAACCCCACGCCTCCTCGCCGGTCGTGCCCGAGCCGCGCGGTCCCGGACCGTTCCTCGCTCCGCTCTGCGTGCCCTCGAGACGGCTCCCGCCTCGCTGCGCAAGGAGCCGGCGAGGGTTGACGAAGACGAGCACGGGGAACGCATTGACCCCCTCATCGTTGCCTCGATGCGGCGCTACCGTCTCCGTTCCGCCTCGGTCGGCCTCGTCCTCGCCCTCGTGACGTCGCTGATCGCCGCGGCTCAGTGGTGGGGGACCTCCGCCGGCCTCGTTGGTGGAGCGTGGGTGTCGATGCCCGCTACCTGGACCGAGCTGTGGACTGCGGCGTGGTCCGCATGGGTGCCCGGCGGTGACGGATATGCGGGTGGTGCCGACCCCCTGGCGATTCTGCTGGCGCTCCTGAGTGCACCGTTCGCACCCTTGGGAATCACCCCCGGAGCGTGTGCCACCTTCCTGCTGGTGGCTTCCAGCCCGCTTGCAGCCATGGCCGCGTGGATCCCGAGCCGTGCCCTCAGCGCCTCGCTGCGCCTGCGTTTCCTCGTATCGCTCGCGTGGGCCTTCGCGCCCGCACTTGCGCTCAGTGGGACGCACGGTGTCCTCGCGGGGACCCTCGCCCATATCGCGTTGCCCGTCTTCGCCGCATTCTGCGCGGGAGCTCCCCGACCTCTGCTCGTCGCAGGCGCTTCCGGCATCGAGTCTGCGCCCCTGCAGCCCCGAGGCGTCAACGCGGGATGCGCCGCGCTCGCGCTCGTTGTCTTGTCGTGCTGCGCCCCGTGGACGATGCCCGTCGGTGGCATCGCTCTTGCGCGGCGCTCCCGCCGCCGGCTCATCGTCGCCCTGCCGGCGCTGACGCTCCTCCTGCCCACCTACGGCTCCATCGTTGCCCACCCCGCCGCATGGCCCGCGCTGGCTTCTACGAGCGGCGGCGTTCACGCCTACACCCGTGCGCCCTCGTGGATGGCGTTGCTCGGCATGCCTGCCGCCCCCTCGAGCACCCTCGAGGCCATCGCTCTCGGCGTCGTTGGTGGCGGTGCCCTCGTCCTGGCGACCGTTGCTCTCCTCCGCTCGCGTTCGCATCCCGTTATCGTTGCCTATGCCTGCGCCCTCATCGTCTCCGCGATTGCGTGGGGTGCTTCGCACATCGGTGTCGGCATCGCCGGTGCCCAGGTGGCCTCCGCGTGGGCGTCACCAGCCCTGTCCCTTGCCTTCGGGCTCCTGGTCATCCTCTCGACGCGCGTGAACGCCGTGGCAACTTCCAGGGCAGACGACGACCTCCTGGCATGGGACGCCTCCAGGTCCTTCGTGTTGCGAGCCTCGGGTGGCCTCGTCGCCGTTGCGCTCCTCGGGGCCGCGTCCACCGTCAGCGTCTCCGCCTTCGCCTCTCGCTCCGACGCCGACGAGGTCCCGACCTTCACGATGTCGCAGCGCGAGACGGTGTCTGCTCTCTCGTCGCCCATTGCTTCCGCCGTCGCCTCCCAAGCGCAGCGCTCGCCTCGCGCCGGTCGTATCCTCGTTCTCGAAGGAGATCCCGTCAACGACACCGTCAACGCGTTGCTGTGGCGAGGCAACGGCCCCTCGCTGACGACTTCGGCCCCCGCCATTCACGCCCTCAACCTCGCCCAGGCGCGCTCCGGTGCCGCCACGGGCACCCTGGAAGACCCGGCCACTGCCTCGCTCGCGCAGGCCGCCTATACCCTTGTCGTCTACCCCGACGACGGGACCGTACAGACGCTCGCCGCGCACGACGTCGACACGATCCTCGTACCCCTCGGTGCGAGCGGTTCCGCGGCCCTCACATCCGGACTCGACCGTGCCGACGGGCTCGAAAAGGTCGGCGACACGAACTCCGGTACCGTCTGGCGCGTGCGCCCCGGCGGCCTCCCGCCGGCACGCGTTCGCGTCGAATCCCCCAACGGCATCGCGACCCCGGTTGGATCGTCTCAGCTGCGCGTCGACGGGGACGTGCAGGCCTCCGGCACCCTCGTCCTTGCCGAGCGCGCAGACTCCGGATGGCATGCGTGGGTTGACGGGGTCGCACTGACTCCCGTTGCTTCCGGCGACGGCTGGTCCCAGGCCTTTGACATGCCCACCTCGGGGCACCTGACCGTCACCTACGACGCGTGGTGGGTCATTCCGTGGCGGATCGCCGCGGGCGCATGTCTGATCGTTGCCTGTGCCAGCGCACTATCCGCGTGGAGGAAGAGATGACAAAGCCTCGCATCAGTCCCCTGACGACGCTTGCGGGCGCGGGGATCGCCGTGGCTGTTATGGCTGGCGGATCCATGTGGCTTGGCGCGTCGCCAAGCACGGTTGACGGGACGGCGCAGAGTGCCCACCCGTCGCAGGTGCGCCTCGCATGCCCCGCGGGAATCATCGACCCCTTCGAGACGACCAACGTTGCGCCCGGAACTGCCTGGACCTCGCTGACATCGGCCCCGACCAGCCCGGCACCCGCATCCGTAACGGGCAACGGCGGCACCATCCCCACTGCCCTGACCCTCGTCGGCCAGGGGGGAGGCGAACTCGCCGGTCTCAGCGCCGTCGGATGCGCGGTGCCGCGCACCTCCCAGTGGATCGCGACCGGAGCGACGATCTCCGGTGCCGACATGGCCCTCATGCTGTCCAACCCCGGCCCCACGGCCTCGGTTGTGAGCATCGACGGCTACGGCGCTTCCGGGCCCCTCAACGCCGCATCGCGCCAGGTCACAGTCCCCGCGACCTCCTCCGTGTCGGTTCTTCTTGCGGGATGGTTCCCCGACGAGAACGCCCTCGCAGTGCATGTGCGCGCTGACGGGGGAGGGGTTGCCGCCTGGGTGCAAGCCTCGCTCATGAACGGCGAGGTGCCCCAGGGCGCTACGCTCGCCTCCGCGGTCGTGCCCGCCACCTCGCAGACGATCCTCGGTATCGACCCCAAGGGCACCTCTCTCCTGCGTATGGTCTCTCCCTCGGGCGAGGCACACGTGAGTGTATCTGTCGCCGACTCGACCGGCGTGCACCCGCTCCCCGGCGGCCAGGCGACCGTCGCCGAGGGAACCACCCTCGACATGCCTCTGGACGGCGCATCGAGCGACTCCTTGCCAATCGCGCTGATCGTCACCTCCGATCGGGAGGTCGTCGCCCAGACGACAACGATCACGCTGGGGGCTCCGTGGGTTCAGCGTGCCAGCGCGTGGATCATGCGGTCCAACGCAAGCCCGGCGACGGCCCTCACCGACGCCACGATCCCGGGGGCCAGCCAGCTGAGCGCGATGACCACCTCCGTGCTCTCGTCGACCCCCATTCGAGCGACATCGCTCGCCACCGACTCCGGGGTGAACGCCGCGTCGGCGAGCCTCCTGCTGTATGCGCCCGCTGATGCTGCCGCGGCCGCAGGTCAGGAGGACGCTGCTCAATCGGCTCAGCCTGGGCCAACCGCGACCCCCGACATCTGGGCCTCGCCCTCGCCCGGTACCTCCCAGTCCGGTACCTCCCAAGAAGGGCAGTCGAGCGGAACCTTAGCCTCGACCCCGGGCGCCGTCGCTGTGCGCGTGGGCGGGCGAACGATCTACGTCGCCCCGGGCGTCCCGACCCTGGTGAGCCTCCCCGATTCCGCGAGCCAGATCAGCGCAGACACTCCCATTCAGGCTGCCCTGGTCATCTCGGCCGACACGGCGGTGGGGCGCATGAGCACCACCTGGAACGTCGGCACCGAAGGCATCAGTGCCGTCACCGGCTCCATCCGCACGGTCAACTAACGGCTGATTCAGCGCATCGCGTCGTCGATCTCGTCCGGCGGGAGTGCCAGGACATGACTGATCCTCTCGACGAGGACCCTTCGCGTCATCAGCGCGACCTCCTCGGGTGCGCACCGCAGGGTGATCGGCAGTCGGTACACCACGATTCGATCCCGTAGCCCTCTGCGCCGATCGGCGGGGAAAATGCGTGCGACAACGACGCTGTGTGACTCCCACGGAGCCGGATCGGAGGGCGGAACGTCCTCGACGGCAAACTCGATCGTGGACACCTGAGACCACTGGCGAATGAGCTCGGAGACGAGCTCACTCACCATCAGATCGAAGTCCTCTCGTCGTGTCCTCCAAGCCGGCGTTCCCGGGAAAAAGAGGGGACCACGAGGACCGCGACCGTGGCGGTTGCGGCTCGAGATGTGGCGGCGCGTGGGAAACACCTCCTCAGGGTAGGCGCATGATGCGCTGGAGTGGGCCATACGGGCACAGAGTGTCGTACTCTTAGGGACGTGATTGCCCAACGCCACTGCTCGAAGCCCGGCTGTTCGACGGCCGCCGTCGCCACCCTGACCTACGACTACCGCGACTCGACGGTCGTCGTCGGCCCCCTTGCGACCGTTGCCGACCCTAATTCGTACGACCTGTGTGAGGAACACGCACAGAATCTGACTGCGCCGCTGGGATGGCAGGTCGTTCGTCTGGCGACAAATTTTGAGCCGGCACCACCCTCCGGTGACGACCTGGCGGCTCTCGTTGATGCCGTCCGCCGTGTCGCCCAGGAAGCGCAGGGCGAGCCAGCTCCGGCACCCGCATCGCGTCGGCCCCAGGTGGGGCCTTTCGGTGCCGCTCGCTCCGTTGGAACCCCCGATACCTCCAGCCCCTTGGACCCGTCGAGCCCGTACGCGCGCAGGCGCGCGCAATTCACGGTGGTTGACGGTTCTGAGAAGAGCGACGAGGACTAGAAACTACAGCCCGAAGCGCGCCTGAGTCGCCTCGTGGAACCTCGCCTTGCCGCGTTCTCGGCGCTCACGTTCACGCTCCCACTCGCGATCACGGCGAGCGACGAGAATGGCCGCAATCACGATCTCCGGGTGCAGTCCCGGCGGCAGGGGCGTCTGAACGCGCTTGATGAGTCGATCGGCGAGAGATAGGGCGACCTCCCCGCGTAGCTTTGGAGCAATGGAGCGGTTCGCTCCCAGGAAGGCTCGTGCCTCGGCGGCGAGGGAGTCGTCGAGGGGCAGAATCGTCGCCGTGCGTCCCCACTCTTCGAGCCCCGGGGGCATCACCAGGGGAGGATAGAAGACAGAAGCCCCCTGCGAACACACCATCGTGCCCGCCGCGAGATCGCCCAGGCGCTTGCCCTTCTTGTTGACGAGTTCGGTGATAAATGCGAGTCCGCCCGACACCATCCAGTTCTCCAGGATTCCCACGCCGACGCGTACAGCGCTGTGCCTGGCGGTGATTGCGCCTCCGTCGTCGCGCACGACTCGCAGGTTCATGGCCCATTTGCCCAGGGATCGACCTCCTGTGGACACCTCGACGATGAAGGGGATGAAGAACATGATTGATGAGATGAGGCCGACGGTGAATACGCGCATGAGCGACTCAGAAGTAACCGACAACGTGCGTGAGGCAGAGAGAATAATGAGGAAGCCTGCCCCGAGGTAGGTGATCCCATCCATGATTGCGGCGGCGAAACGTTCGGGAGGGGAGGCCGGAGACATGTCGAGGGAGACGGCCTCACCCGTACGGACGTAGTCGTCTTGAATGACGCGTGATTGACTGCGTTGCGCGCTCATGTATGACACGCTAGTCCAATGGACATCGATGTGCTGCGGGTGAGCGGAAAAACGGAGTGGAAACGCCTCGAGGAGTTGACGCGTGCCCGCTCTCTGACGGGTGAGCAGATCGACGAGCTCGATCGCCTCTACCGCTCAGCCGCAACGGACATGGCCCGTGTTCGGACGAATAGCCCCGACCCCGATGTCATCGCGGAGCTCTCGCGTATCCTGTCCGCGGCTCGTGGGCGTCTGGCGGGGACTGGAGGGATCAGCGGGGCCGTCATCGCGCGCTTCTTCAAGGTGTCACTGCCGTACTCTCTCTATCAGATCCGATGGGTGACGGTCGGCGTTATGCTCGTGTTCATCGTCATTGGTGTTCTTGAGGCCCACTACCTGATCACCACCCCGGATGCGATGAATCAGCTGGGGACCCCCGAGCAGCTGCGTCGATACGCCCAGAGCGACTTCGTCGAGTACTACCACCAAGACACCAACGCGGAGTTCGGCCTGTCCGTGTGGGCGAACAACGCGTGGATTGCTCTTCAGGGAGTCCTCACGGGCATCACCGGTGTGTATCCGCTGAGGATCCTGTGGGGTAACGCAACGAGCGTTGGCATGGCTGGCGCTATCGTCTTCGTCTATGCCGGTCCCTGGCACTTCTTCCGTTTCATCCTGCCGCACGGTCTGCCCGAACTGACAGCTATCTTCATCTCGGTCGCGGCAGGATTGAGGGTCTTCTGGGCGCTCCTCGTGCCCGGCCCATCGACGCGCTTCCAGGCGGTGGGTGTGGCTGCGCGCAGCTCCGTGACGGTGGCCGTGGGCTGCGCGATCCTGCTCGCGGGATCCGGTGTCCTGGAAGGTTTCGTGACTCCCTCCGAGCTGCCCGACGCCGTCAAGATCACGTTGGGGATCGTCATGACATCAGCCGTGTGGGCGTACACGCTCATCCTTGGCCGCAGGGCACACCTCGCGGGTAGCAACGCCGACGTCGGTATCGACGCGGGCTACTATCAGCCCGTCGCGGGCTAACTCCCCGGCGCTACAGGCGTCCGCTCTTCTTCAATTCGATGTAGCGATCGGCCGTACGTGCGGGCAGCAGCCCGGCCGAGGCTTGCAGGGTCAGGGCACCGGCGAGGCGCACGTCGGCAGCGCCGGCAGCGTCGGAACGTTCGGCGAGAGCGGCCGAGGCCGCGAGGAACACCGATTCCGCGTCCTCGCGTCCGTTGCGGGCGCGAATCTCGTCGGGGTCGGTCGCCGAGGCCACGAGCACCGTGTGACGATGAGTGAGTCGTGCCAGCGCATCGGTGAATTCAGTTTCCAGTCCGGCGGGCGGAATCTTCGTGGCGACGACGACGAATGCCGAGTGACGCACGGTCTCCTCGACCGCGTCCGCTGCCCGCGACCAGTCGGTGACATCCAGGCGCGGGTTCAAGTCCATGAAAGCCTGCGCGAGCGTCTCGATGATCTTGGCACCGCGTATACCGGAGACGCGAGCTCGCACGCGTGAATCGACGGCCACGACGTGAACCTTGTCGCCCGCACGGTCGGCCAGCGCCGCCAGGAGCAGGGTGGTTTCGATGGAGGAATCCAAGCGGGGGGCGCGGCCCAGTGCGATCGAGTCGACCTCCTCGTGTTCGGGGGCTCCGAGCAGCGCGGAGGAGGCGCGACCGCAGTCCACGACGATGACAACGTGACGGTCCCGTTCGGGGCGCCACTGGCGCACCATCAACTCGGTCGAACGAGCGGAGGCGCGCCAGTCGATATCGCGAGGGTCATCACCCACGACGTAGGTTCGCAGCGAGTCAAACTCGGTGCCAGCTCCGCGCAGCGTTGTCGGCGTCGTCCCTTCAAGCTCATGCAGGCGAGCCAGACGCGAGGGTAAGAGGACCCGCGCCTTAAACTCCGGCAGCACCGACAGGCTCAGCGGTGCGGAAAGCGACACCTGACGGGCCCCCAGGTGCAGGGGGCCCCAGGACCGGATCGTCACGACGTCCGCGTGGCGGGTCCCTCGCCGGTTGGGGGACAGGAGCGTCGTGATCTTCACGGCGGATCGTGGACGCACTCGCACGCGCTGGCGGGGCGGCGATGGGCTCAGTGAAGGCGGCCAGGCGTCGCGCACATCCAGGACCATCTGGCGCGCCGTCGTGTTCGTCAGGCGTAGGGACGCCTCGGCGGTTTGATCAGCGCGGATCGGGCCGCTCACCTCGCGGCTCATGCGCAGGGTGCGCGGCGAGGGTGCGGCCACAGTATCCAGCAGACACACGAGCACGATGATGCCGAACCACATCCATGCGAAACCGCGAGACGGGGCGAAGACGAGCGGGAAGAGGCCCACCAGGACGAGGAGCGCGCTGCGCGCGGAAAATGCCACGGGTAGCCTCAGCGGGGGACGGGAGTGGCAGCGAGGACCCCCGTGATGACATCGGTCGTACTGACGCCCTCCAGGTTGGCCTCGGCGCGCAGGCCCAGTCGGTGCGCGAGGGTCACGGGGGCCATCGTCTTGACGTCGTCGGGGGTGACGAAGCCGCGCCCCTGCAGGAACGCCCACACGCGCGAGGTGCGCAGCAGAGCGGTGGCGCCACGCGGTGACACCCCCAGGCGCACGGCTGCGGACGTACGCGTGGCACGGCACAGGTCCACGAGGTATGCCATGACGGCGGGGGCGACCTCGATGCGGGATGCTGCCTCGTGAGCGGCCTGGATGTCGGCGGCACCCGCCACGGGTTGGATGCCAGCCTCGGCCAGAGACATCGGGTTGAATCCTGCCTGGTGGCGGGCGATGATGTCGATCTCGGCCTCTCGCGACGGCAGGGGCAGCTCGAGCTTGAGGAGGAAACGATCCAGCTGCGCCTCGGGAAGGGGGTAGGTGCCCTCATACTCGACCGGGTTCTGGGTAGCGATCACCATGAAGGGATTCGGCAGTGCGCGCGTTGCTCCGTCGATTGAGACGGTGTGTTCCTCCATCGACTCCAGCAGTGCGGACTGGGTCTTGGGTGGCGTGCGGTTGATTTCGTCGGCGAGCAGCAGGTTCGTGAACACCGGGCCCTCACGGAACACGAACTCGGAGTGTCCAGCGTCCCAGACCATAGAGCCCGTGATGTCCGCGGGCATGAGGTCGGGCGTGAACTGGATACGTGCCATGTCGATGTCGAGCGCGCGCGCCAGGGTGCGCACGAGCAGCGTCTTGGCCACGCCCGGGACGCCCTCTAGCAGGGCGTGACCGCCGGCGACGAGGGCGACGATCAGGCCGGTAATCGCGCCTTCCTGGCCGACGACTGCTTTGCCGATCTCCGCCTTGAGTGCCAGGAGAGACTCCTGCGTGCGTCGTTCATCTTCGCTCAGCGAGCGGCCGGTCCATCCTTCGCCTGTGGGGGCCGAGTAGGAGGAGGACTGCTGCGGCACTGCCTGGGGTGCCCCTTCCTGAGGCGGCGCGGCCTGCAACGGGGGTGTGTTCGGTGCGTACGAGGCCGGGGCACCCTGCGTCGGCGCCTCTGGCTGAGGCGCGTAACCGCCCGGGGCGGCCGTGGGTGCCGGGACTGGCTGGGGCGCGCCCTGGGGCGAGGACCCGGGCTGTGGCACGCCGTCGGACGAGGGACCGGGAATCGGGCTAGTCATTGGCGGATCTCCTTTTCGAGAGCGTCGAGGTCATGGGCGAGGCGGACGAGTTCCTTCTCGGAGGCGGGGGGAGGCCCCCACAAGAGAGCGGACGAGCGCGAGGTGAACAGGCCTCGTTGCTCAATCGCGCGGGTGAGAGTCTCCCGGTCGGCGGTGTGAGCGATGCCGAGTGCGGTCGCGATGCGTGAGGCGCTCGCGCTGCGCAGCGCTGTGGCGGCGTGCTCGTACGCCCGCTGAGAACGCATGAGGCGTGCTTTACCGATGATCGTCTCGGAGGCGGGAACCTCAATCGGGAGGTTCTCCGGCGTCAGGGGACCCAGGCGTTTACCTCGAGCGAAGGCGGCGATGAGGCACGCGCCGATCGACAGGAGGAAAGCGGGTGCGAGGTAGGGGGCCTCAGTGTCGACTTCTTTCCCAGCGCCGAGGGAATCGCTCTTTGTTGGCGAATACCATGCGACCTTCGGGGTACGTCCGATGGCATTAATGGCGAGGGCGGCGTTTCCTTCCTCAGTGATCGCGCGGTTTCGCAGGCGAAGAGAATCGGGGATGATCGCACGGAAACGCCCCGCTTCGGACTTCTCCGCGTATCCGTAATAGGCACCACCTTCAGAGAAACACAACTCCCAGCCATCGCCGCTTCCGGTGATCACGTAGGCGGAGGAGGTGAGCGAGCGGGCGCGAGTCGCCGCTTCGGATTGACACCCCGCCGCGACGACGCGCGGATCACGCCAGTTGCGTTGCGCGCGCAGTCCACCCAAGTATGGGGCGGATGAGTCGTAATCCTCTTCGAGGCCGACGTAGACGACGTTTGTGCGGGTCTCGATCGCCTTGGCGACGGAGTCCTTCATCCGCGAGGGAAAGATGACGACAAGGGTCGTGTCGTCGCCTACCTCGGCTGCTTGTGTGGCCGTCACCTCGCGCACGGAGATACCGTGGTCGCCGAGGACTTGGGCGAGGGCGCGGGCGCCGTCGCCTTGCTTGTTACGAATGCCAACGGGCGCGTCGTTGTATCCCATCTGACTGAGGAATGCCGCGCCCAGCAGGGCGATCAGCGTGATGGCGACGAGAAGCAGCATCGGACGCGACGCCGAGAAACGCTCGCGAGCCGTGGGGGTGACGACTGCTACCTGCCGGGACTTCATGACGGATCCTCTGCGTGGCTACACACTTCGAGCAGGACCGGTGTGAAGGCGCGCAGTGCGTCCACATTTTCGCGCGTGACCGTGCTGTGGCCGTAGCGAACCCTATCGAAAGACTCCGCGTAAGCGGAGAGCTGTGGGGCGAGGTCGGGGGCGGCTCGGGTCGCAGCATCGGCAGCCTCGCGGGCGGTCAAACCCGGGGTCGAGGAGACGATGTCGTGGTCGTCGAGGCCAAGGACCATCAGGCGATAGGCCCACACGAACGCAAGATTCCAATCGTGGGAGGCCACGGCCTCGTCGAACGAGGCCTGAACCTGGGGAGCGGTGGTCTCTTCCTCGAACACGGATCCGGACCGGTGCTTGGCCAGGCGAATCGGGTGGAGGATGAGCACGATGACCAGGGCAGCGATAGTGATAATCGCCAGGATTGTCAGGATCAGGGAGATGGGTGGGGTGCCGTTGCCTCTCCACGACAAGAGGTTAAAGAAATCCTCGATCAGATCCGCGACGAAGCTGACGATAGGACCCGAAATCTCACCGTATTCCCCTTTGGAAAGCTCCTTCAGGAGCCAATCGCGAGCCTCGCCCTGGTCAGGCGTCAGCGGAACTTCGCATCCGAGCATGGGACTCACTGAGGCTGGGCGCTCGCCTGGAGGAGGACCGCCGCGAAGTTTTCCTTACGGATACGCAGGTCCGCGTACATGAGCGTCTCGTAAGTCGCGGTCAACGGCATGACGACGCCGCTGGCAAGGGTGGTCAGACCAGCCATGACCGCAGCGACGATCATCGAACCCGTGTCGTTGTCGGCCGTGGAGAACAGCGCGATCCCCCCGAAAACACCGATGAATCCGCCGATGAAACCGGCGATAAAACCGGCGACGAGTGAGACGAGGATGATGCGGCCGAGAGTCGACCAGAAGTAGTCCTTGATGAGACTCCACGAGCGCTTCAAGGCGGCGACAGGTCCGATCTCTTCCAGAACCGTCACGACCGAGGCAAATGTGAACTTGATGGAGAGGAAGTATGAGCCGACAAAACCAGGGATAAGGATGAGGAAACAGAGCAGGGCCAGCCACTGGGACGACTCAGAGGTGAGGGCAAAATAGAAGGCGACGAGGAAGAGAACGAGCGAGATGAGGAACGGGATCGACGAGACGATACCGAGGAGAAGGACCGTGCCGATGAGAGCGCCCAGTCGCGGCTGGGTCATGGCCCAAGCCTGCGAGAGCGTCACCTTGTTCCCGATCATCATCTGAGAGACGGCGCTCGCCAGGATGCCCATAATGATCGTGGTGCCTGCGACCGTCGTCAGCATCTGTACACCCTGCGATGCCAAATTGGTCAGCAGCAGGACTGCCAAGTCCTCCGTACCCGACAGTGAGGCCTGGGGGTCCCTCGAGCTGGTGACCGACCCGAGGGCGGTCGGGAGGAAAGCCGTCACCATGGTGATGAGCGCCATGACCGCCATGACCGCCATGGTGAAGCCGAAAAGAATCTTCGGGTTCTGGCGGATCGCGGCGAAGGAACCGCTCATCAGGTCACCGATCGTCAGCGGGCGCAGCGGAATGATGCCGGGCTTGGACTCCCAACCCCACTGGTTGGAGTTCACGCTGTAGCCGGAAGCGCCGGGTTGCGACGCATAACCCTGCTGGCCTGCGCCTCCGGGTTGTGCCCCGTAGCCGGGTTGCGCCCCGTAGCCGGGCTGGGCACCGTAGCCGGGCTGCGCCCCGTATCCGGGTTGCGCCCCGTAGCCGGGTTGCGCCCCGTAGCCGGGTTGCGCCCCGTAGCCGGGCTGGGCACCAAACGCCTGGTCACCTGACGTGCCTGGCTGTGACGGGGTGGCCTGATACGGGGTCGGCGAGTCGGGAGCGGTCCACGGGGAGCTCATGCGTGCCTCCATGTTGATAGTCTCTGCTGTCATCAATCCTGCCATACGCTACGGTCACGTGAAACCTTGTCCAGGCGATAAATTGGGTCATTGATGCGCGAGTCTTCTGCGTTCGTGACGATTTCGTGACACTATCGTGACATGAGTTCGCGCATCCTGGTCGTCGACGACGACGTCGCCCTGGCCGAGATGATCGGCATTGTCCTCCAGAACGAGGGCTTCGACGTCGTCTTTTGTGCCGATGGATCGCAAGCGTTGGCCCACTTCCAGGAACACCATCCGGACCTGGTTCTGCTCGACGTAATGCTGCCCGGAATGGATGGCTTCGACGTGTGCCGAGCGATTCGACGCGTGTCGGATGCCCCGATCGTTATGTTGACCGCCCGTTCTGACACATCTGACGTGGTGATGGGCCTGGAAGCCGGAGCGGACGACTACGTGCCCAAGCCTTTCAAGCCTAAAGAGCTGGTGGCCCGCGTGCGTGCCCGCCTGCGCGGGCGTGAGGATGCGCAGGCGGAAGAGGGCCTCGCCCTGCAGGACCTGTCCATCGACGTGGCCGGGCATATCGTCAAGCGTCAGGGGCGCGTCATCGCCCTGACACCTCTTGAATTCGATCTGTTGGTGACGCTGGCGCGTGCGCCGTGGAAGGTTTTCTCGCGCGAGGAACTCCTCGAACAGGTGTGGGGCTATCGTCACGCGGCCGACACGAGGCTCGTGAACGTCCACGTGCAGCGTCTGCGTTCGAAGATCGAACGTGACCCCGAGCGCCCCGAGCTCGTTGTCACCGTCCGCGGGGTTGGGTACCGTGCAGGCGCAGGCGCAGGCGCAGGGGCGTAGGGACGCGCTGAGGCACCTGCTGCGCGCCATCACAACCTCGAGGCCATGGGTCTTCCTCGCCTCGTCGCACCTCGCTAGCCGCATCCGCCACTCCCTGTCGGCCAGAATAGCCCTCGCGATCACGGTTGCCACTCTCGTCATCGTTGTCGTATTCGGCGTGATCATTGCCTCCCAGTTGCGCACATCCATGTTCGAGACGCGCAAGGACGCGATCCTGGCGGACGCTTCCTTGCGATTCTCTTCCGCTCAGTCCGTTTTCTCATCCTCGACAGCCTCGTCCCCGGCTCAGGTGCAGGAGTCTGCGCGCGGCGCGTTGGCCTCGCTCAAGGCATCGGCGGCCGGCGCGGGCGCGACGAACGTGGCGCTGCTGCGCTCGGAAGGTACCACGGCCTCGCTGCGTATCAACCAGATCGAGGATGAGCAGATGCACGCCCTCGTAACCGGCGAGATGCGCGCCGCGGTCGCCGGGGGAGGAGCGCAATGGCAGTCGGTCGCTATCCGTTCTGCTGACGGCAACAAGGAAGAACCGGGGATCCTGGTTGGTACTCAGGTTCAGCTGCCCCGCGCGGGCACACACGAGCTGTACATCCTCTATTCACTGTCGGCCGATCAGGCGCAGGTTGACGTTGTCCTACGGGTTCTCTTCCTGTCGGCCCTGCCCATCATCGTCGCGCTGCCGATCGGCGTGTTCGCCCTCCTGCACCGCCTGCTCCTGCCTGTGCGCGTCACTGCCCAAGCTGCCGCGAGGGCCTCGGAGGGCGACCTGGATGTGCGCGTCGACGTCCGCGGCGACGACGAGATGGCGGATCTGGGACGTGCCTTCAACGCGATGACGTCCTCGCTACAAGACACCATTTCGCGATACGACGAGCTTGCCAAACTGCAGCAACGCTTCGTATCCGACGTGTCCCACGAGCTGCGCACGCCGTTGACGACGATTCGCATGGCCGAGGATATTGTCTGGGATAACCGCGACGATCTACCCGCCCACGCACGCCGCTCCGCCGAGCTGCTGCACGATCAGACCGAGCGCATGGAACAGATGCTCGCAGACCTGCTCGAGATCTCTCGCTACGACGCTGCGAGCGCGCTGCTCGATGCAGAGGACCGCGACCTGAGACCCATCGTCAGCCGCGTCGTCGAGGGGTGTCGGGATCTCGCAGAGCGCCAGGGAGTCAGCGTCGAAATAATCGCCCCCGTACGCGTGGCCGCCGAGGTCGACGAACGCCGCATCGAGCGCGTCATCCGCAACCTTGTCGTCAATGCGATCGAACATGCTGACGGCACCACCGTCACGATTACACTCGCGACGACCGGGAGCGACGTTGCCTGCCGAGTACGCGATCGCGGAGTGGGAATGACCCAGGAGGTCGCAGACCACGTGTTCGACCGCTTCTTCCGGGCGGATACTGCGCGCGCACGCACGACCGGCGGCACCGGCCTCGGCCTCGCGATCGCGACCGAAGACGTGGCCATCCACGGCGGGTGCCTGCAGGCGTACGGCCAGCCCGGACGCGGAGCCTCCTTCCTGATGACCCTGCCGAAGAAGGCGGGCGAGGACATTAACAGCCGACCCCTGGCACTGTGGGAGGACGAATGAGACGCCGAGTGATGTTCCTTGCCCTCGCGACCTGCCTTGCCCTCGCCGGATGCACCTCGCTTCCGACCTCATCGTCCCCTGCACCCTTCGACGTGTCTGCCAGGGACGGTAGCGGCATCCAGTTTTCCGCGGAAGGACCCACCGACGGGGCCGACGCCGCGACCCTGGTTAATGACTTCCTGCTCGCCTGCGCCGCAGGCCCTCAGGATGACTACACGACCGCGCGCCTGTTCCTGACCGCAGCATCGGCGCGCTCCTGGCAGCCGGAGACGGAGATCCTTGTGTACGACACGGATACGGCGCCGTCGGTGAGTTCCGGATCGGAGAACGCTTCCGAGGTGGATGTGACGGTCTCTGTTCTCGGTGTCGCCAGCATCGACGCGAGCGGTGTGCTGACCCGAGTGGCTGCTTCGACCGTGTCGCGCACGTTCACCCTCCTACGCGAGGACGGCCAGTGGCGGATCAACAGCCCCGAGAACATGGTGTTGATGAGTCGCGCCGCCTTCACGGCCTCGTTTTCCCTCGCGAACCTCTATTTCCCGACGAACGAAGGGGGTGACCTGGTCGCTGATCCGCGCTGGTACCCCTCACGGCGACTCGCCTCGCACCTGCTTGCGGGACTCGTCGAAGGACCCCGCCAGTCCCTGGAGTCCGTGACGCTCAACGCGATTCCTGCGGGCACGACCGTGCCCTCCCAGGGCCTTGACGTCACCGATGGGGTGGCACGCGTCGAGCTCAACGCCGTGATGCCCGGCGGCGAGGGCGCGCGGACGAGCCTCGCGTGGGAACTCGTTCGCACCCTTACCCAGGTGGCGGACGTGTCGCAGGTACACGTGTCATTGTCCGGTGAAGTGCTGGATATGCAGGCAGTTCCGGCACCGCCGAACTACTCCCTGGATACCCTCGTGGGCGCCGGCTCAGGTGGGGTCGGGCTCGTCTCATCCTCGGCCGTGACGGAGCTGAACTCAGTCTCCGACGCTTCTAATCCGACCGTCTCCCCCGTGGATTCGTCTCTGGTTGCCTGGAGCGGGAGCGACGGGGTGTACGCGCAGCGCGGCGGGACGGCGGTTGCCTTCCTGCCCGGTCGGGTGCCTCTGGGTCCGTCGGTCGATCGTTTCGGTTGGGTGTGGGGTTCGGCCACGGCCTCGTCAGTCAGTGTCGGTGGGGGAGTGGACGGTGCGTTCAGCGTGAGCGTGGAGTCCGAGAGCGATGGGCAGATTCACGCGGTGCGCATTTCCCCCGACGGCACGCGCGCCCTCGTCCTGCGAGGCAGCGACGCGACCGCCTGGGTCGGCGTCGTCGAAAGAGAAGCGAGCGGTCGTCCGGTGGCCATTCGATCACTCGAACAGATTCCCGTCGAACACGGATCGGTTGTGGACGTCTCGTGGACGACATCGACTGGACTCGTCCTTGCCGTGCGCGAGTCGGGCGAGGAAGATCAGCTGGTCACGATGCCCCTCGGCGGCCTGCCCTCGAACGTCTCCCTCCCAATCCGCGTGGCGTCGATGAGTGCCGGAGGATCCTCATCCTTAGTCGTCATCACCGGCACCGATGCCGCAGGCAAAGAACAGGTTCTGATCCGCTCGGGTGCCCTGTGGCAAAACGTCCCCGACGGGCTGACCTCCGCGCGCTACGCGGGGTGAGAGACATGGCGGCAGCATGCGGTCTGAGTGCCCTCGCGAGGGGCCTCGTTGGCGCGCTCCTGCCCGCGCAATGCGCCGGCTGCCGCGCGTGGGACGAGGTCCTGTGTCAGTCCTGTCGATGTTTGGTGGGTGGCCCCGCTCGTCTCACATCCCTGGACGGTGCGCGAGGCCCGATTCCCCTCGCTGCCGTGGGGGACTACTCCGGGCCGCTGCGGCGTATCGTCTTGACCGCGAAACATTCCTCGCGCACCGACGTGACCGACGTTCTTCACGAGGCCGGGGCAGTCCTCGGCACCGCACTGGCGCAGGTGCTGGGCGTGGCGGCCTCGCCCGCCGCCGCGTTGGGTTCCCCTGGAGGGAGGGCGTCGTCGGAGGGGCGCGCGGTGGACGTGTGGGTTGTGCCCGCGCCCTCCTCGTGGAAGAGGCGCCTGCGCGGCCGACAGGTGGCTCTGCCGCTGGCGAGAGCCGCCGCCCGAGCGCTGGCGGCGAGCGCGCGGCCGGGCGTGCGCGTGCGCGTGGTGGATGCGGTGCGTCTGCGCGTGGGTGCGTCCTCGCAGTCGGGCAAGGTCGGGGCGCAGCGCACGGTGGGGCGCATAGGGTCGATGCGCGCGCTCGCGGTCCCGGGGCATGGAGCCCTCGTTGTTGCGGTGGATGACGTGGTGACGACGGGCGCGACGATCCGGGAGATGGAGCGTGTGTTGGGCAGGATCGACGCTGTCGCGGCGATCTGCCGACCCGGGCTTATCGCATGACGCAGGTCACCGCCTGGGGTATGATGTTGCCACAGACTTTCGATAGCGTGAGCAGTAGGGACGCTCCTCATGTCAGTGCGGGAGGTGATAGCTCAGACCACGGTTCGGGCAGTGAGCACCGAACAATCCCCACCTGCGGGCAACGATGCCCGCCGCACACCATGGAGGAAACACATGGACATCACCGTCGTCGCACGTAATGCCGAGATTCACCCGAATTTCAGGGACTACGTGGAGGAGAAGGTTTCGAAGATCACTCAGTTCTACCCGCGTGCTCAGCGCGTCGATGTGGAGCTGACTCATGAACGTAACCCCCGCCAGGCCGACACCGCCGAGCGTATCGAGCTGACCGTCTACGGTAAGGGCCCGATCATCCGTGCTGAGGCCAAGTCCGCCGATCGCTACGCGGCCGTCGATATTGCCGCCGGCAAGCTCTACGAGCGCCTGCGCCGCCTGCGCGATCGCGTCAAGGACCACCGCCGCCGGTACCCGCGCGACCTGGCCGAAGCCGAAATCCTCGAAGCTCCCGTCGTCGAAGAGGTGGCCGCAGCAGAACCCGAGGCCCCCAAGCCGCTGCGCAGCGCTGAGGACCTGAAGGTCGGAGAGGCCCGCGAGGAGCAGTGGGGTGACACCCCGATCATCGTCCGTCAGAAGGTGCACGAGGCCCCGCCCATGAGCGTGGATGAGGCCCTCGATCAGATGATGATGGTTGGACACCCCTTCTTCCTCTTCGTCGACAAGGACACGAACCAGCCGTGCGTCGTCTACCACCGCCACGGGTGGACGTACGGCGTGCTTCGCTTGAACACGACAGTCTGACGGTTGAAGAACCGCGGCGCCCCGGGCACCTAGTCCGGGGCGCCCCCTTGTGCTCTGAGCGTTAATTGCGTCCATGTTTGCGCGGGCGTTTCCACTTTGGGCAGTTAGTTCGTAAACTAATGGGTGGATTTGACTGTCTGCTCTACAAGGGAGCGGGCTATAGACATCAGGAGCTATTCGTGTCGATTATTGACAAGATCCTTCGCGCAGGCGAAGGGCGTATGCTGCGCAAGCTGGACCGGCTTGCGTCGCAGGTTGATGCCATGCAGGAGGACTTCGAGGCTCTGACTGACGAGGAGCTGCAGGCAAAGACTCAGGAGTTCAAGGACCGCCTCGAAGAGGGCGAGACACTGGACGACATCCTGGTCGAGGCGTTCGCGACGGTCCGCGAGGCCTCGTGGCGCATCCTGCGCATGCGTCCCTTCCACGTTCAGGTCATGGGCGGCATCGCGCTGCACCAGGGCAAGATTGCGGAAATGAAGACCGGTGAAGGTAAGACCCTGGTCGCCACGATGCCCTCCTACCTGCGAGCTCTCACCGGCAAGGGCGTTCACGTCGTGACGGTCAACGACTACCTGGCGCAGTACCAGTCGGACATCATGAGCCGCGTCTACAACTTCCTGGGCCTGACATGCGGCTGCATCCTCGTGGGCCAGACGCCAGCCGAGCGTCGCGAGATGTACGCTTGCGACATCACCTACGGCACGAACAACGAGTTCGGCTTCGACTACCTGCGCGACAACATGGCGCAGGTGCCCGAGGATATGGTCCAGCGCGGCCACGCCTTCGTCATCGTCGATGAGGTTGACTCGATTCTGATTGACGAGGCCCGTACCCCCCTCATCATTTCGGGCCCCGCGGACGGCGACCTGAACCGCTGGTACATGGAATTCGCTCGCATTTCTCGCCTTCTCACGCGCGACGAGGACTACGAGGTCGACGAGAAGAAGAAGACCGTCGGCATCCTGGAACCGGGCATCGACAAGGTCGAGGACCAGCTGGGTGTGGAGAACCTCTACGAGGCCGCGAACACGCCGCTGATCGGCTTCCTCAACAACGCGATCCGCGCCAAGGAGCTGTTCTTCAAGGACCGCGACTACATCGTGGATGACGGTGAGGTCCTCATCGTTGACGAGCACACGGGTCGCGTGCTGCCGGGGCGCCGTTACAACGACGGTATGCACCAGGCGATTGAGGCCAAGGAAAACGTGGAGATCAAGGCCGAGAACCAGACTCTCGCCACGATCACACTGCAGAATTACTTCCGTCTGTATCCCGAGGGCTCGCGCTCCGGTATGACCGGTACGGCTGAGACCGAGGCCGCGGAGTTCGCGTCGACCTACAAGATCGACGTCATCCCGATCCCCACGAACAAGCCGATGATCCGCAAGGACCAGTCCGACCTCGTTTACCCGACGGAGCAGGGCAAGCTGAATGCGATCATCGAGGACGTCATGGAGCGTCACGAGGCCGGTCAGCCGGTCCTCATCGGTACCGCCTCGGTCGAAAAGTCCGAGCTGCTGAGCCAGATGCTCAAGAAGAAGCGCATTCCGCACGAGGTGCTCAACGCCAAGCAGCATGCCCGCGAGGCCGCCATCGTCGCGATGGCCGGTCGCAAGGGGGCCGTCACGGTGGCGACGAATATGGCCGGTCGTGGCACGGACATCATGCTGGGCGGTAACTCGGAGGTTATCGCTCAGAAGAACCTGGCCGCCGAAGGGATCGACCCGAAGGAGAATCCGGAGGAGTACCGCGAGGCGTGGCCTAAGGCCCTTGCAGCCGCGGAGGAAGCCGTCGAGGCCGAGCGCGAGGAGGTGCGTGAGCTGGGCGGCCTGTACGTGCTCGGTTCGGAGCGCCACGAGTCGCGTCGTATCGACAATCAGCTGCGTGGTCGAAGCGGCCGTCAGGGTGACCCGGGCGAGTCACGCTTCTACCTGTCGATGGAAGACGACCTGATGCGCCTGTTTAACTCGGGGATGGCCCAGCGCATCATGGCCTCGGGTGCCTACCCGGAGGACATGCCCCTGGAGAACCGCATGGTGTCGCGGTCGATCGCGTCGGCCCAGCACCAGGTGGAGGCGCGCAACTTCGAGATCCGCAAGAACGTCCTGAAGTACGACGACGTCATGACGGGGCAGCGCGAGACCATCTACCGCGAGCGTCGCAAGGTGCTCGAGGGCGAGGACATGGGGCCGCAGATGCGCGCCTTCATGGAATCTCTCGTGACCGGCCTGGTTGATGAGGCTATCGCCGACAAGTCCGTGGACGAGTGGGATCTTCCTTCCCTGTGGGAGAACCTGCGAGGCTACTACCCGCCGTCGGTCACGATTGGCGAGGTCGAGGAGGAACACGGGGGTGCAGCGTCCCTCGTGCGCGATGACCTGGTGAATGAGCTGGTCGGTGACATTCACGCGGTCTACGCGGACACCGAGGATCGCCTCAATGCCAATCCGCTGGCCCAGGCGCAGCTGGGCGAGGAGCCTACGCGCACTCTCGAACGTCGCGTCGTCATCTCCGTGGTGGACCGCCTGTGGCGCGAGCACCTCTACGAGATGGACTACCTGAAGGAAGGCATCGGCCTGCGCGCGATGGGTCAGCGTGACCCGCTCGTCGAGTACAAGGACGAGGGTGCGCAGATGTTCCAGGCGATGGTTGAGCGCATCCGCGAGGAGTCCGTCCAGCAGGTGTTCTCTTACGCCAAGCAGTTCGAGCGCGCGCTTGCCGCGGCCGAGGAGGAAGCCGGTGGCTCGATCGCGTCCGCGACCGTTGCTCCCGAGCCGGCCCCCGCCTCGTCTCAGACCACCGAGACCACCGAGCCCTCCGTAGAAGAGGTTGCCGCCGCCGAGTCCGCCTCCTCCGAGGCTGCGCGCGAGGCCGTGGCTCACGCTCGCTCGGTCATGGGTAACGTGGGTCGCGCGAAGGCTCCGAGCCGCGTGAGCTACACCTCCGCCGAGGGCACCGAGGCGGCCGGGTCGTCGTCTGGCGGCAATCGTGCGGAGCGTCGAGCGGCCGCCAAGAAGCGCCGCCGTCGCTGAGCGGCACATCAAACGGGTGAGGGGTTCCTGCGGGAGCCCCTCACCCGTTTTGGGTTCGTGGGTGTGACCCATCGACAGGGTCAGGCGAGCTCGAGAGCCGTCATCATCCAGCGTCCGCGGTATGCCTCGAGGCGCAGGGCGAGCGCGTACGTGCGGGCAGCGGTCGAGACGATGACTGCGGCCTCGGTGGTCGCTGCATCGATCGAGCATGTGCGAACGTGGACTGGCCGTGTTCCGCGCGCGCAGGGTGAGAGGTGGACGGCGGTGAGAGCGCCGTAGAGCTCGGGAAGGAGCCAGCGTCGCAGCTGCGGGGCCTGTCGCGCCCCGGTGACCACCTCAACGATCGCGCGCGCGAGTGTGGCTGCCCACTGCTCGGCGTCGGGCAGCCCGAGCGAGACGCCAGCGCGTGTGGGCTGAGGAATGCGAGAGGGCGAGTCGACGTGGGGGAGCGTCTCGTTGCGGCTCCAGCGGAAGGGTGCGGGCTGGATTGGGTGAGCGGGTCGTGACCCTGTTGGCACCGCTCGCCTCATTCGTGGTTCGTCAATGCGAGATCTGGGTGCGATTCGGGTGCTCATGGCAGGTCCTGGGGGAGAGTGAGTCGCTGTCCGGGGTGGATGAGGTCCGGGTCGGAGATAGTGTCCGCGTTGGCCTCGTAAATTGCGCGCCACGTCGCGTCGATGTCCGCGTCGTCGGCTCCTGGGCGGAGGGATGCGGCGATCGACCACAGTGAATCGCCGACCGACACCGTGGCCGAATCGGGATCATCCGATGCAGGTGGTGGGGATGAGTCCTTTGGAGGACCGGCCTGAGTTGCCGGCGACGTCTGTGGTGGCTCTTGCGTGGCGTCCACGGCATGTGGGCTATCCGCCCACGTCAGCGACACGCCCGCCGATGGGTTCTCCTGGGGCGTCGCGATCGACGCGGCGACGGGAGCGACGGTCACCAGCGCGGAGCCGATGAGCGCGCTGGCGCCCGCCCGGGCGAGCAACGAGCGCGAGAGCTTCGTTCCGCAGCGCAGGACAAGTGCGTGTGCGACTCGGCGCAGCACGGGTGGGGCACCCCGCAGGAGGGCGAGGTGGGCGCATGCCGAGCTGAGGAGGCTCCAGGACAGCAGGAGGAAGGCGAGCACGCCAAGTATCCGCAGGATGAGAGTCTCCGGACGCTCAGGCTCAATGGGGGGTGCGAGTCTGGACAGGTACAGGCCATCAAGGATGGTCAGTGGGGCGCCGACCAGCCAGAGAAATGCGTCGGACAGGTGTGCCTGCCCCGGGGGAGTACGTGAATCATCAGTCATGGTGAACTCTTCGTTGAGTGAGACGGATTCGATGCAGCTAACTATGCGCTTCGTATCAGTATATGTCAATACGTTGGGAATATTGATATAAAAATGTGATGTGCGGCGCTTCTTCCTGGGGTGTGGCATCGTATGGATATGGATATGTCAGCATTCATTGCCGAGCTGGAATCGCGCTTTGAAGAGCAGCGCGTGCGCGACCTGGAGGAGCTCATCGATGAGCTCACGGATGCTGAGCGTGCGTCTGTCACTCTGTCGGCACGGCTCGCTGGCGTCGTGGGTGGTGTCAGCCTCGCGTTGCGCGGCGGGCAGGTCGTGTCGGGTCAGGTCCTTGATTCGACTCGAACCTGGGTGCTCATGCGCGGTGAGGGCGGCGACAGCCTCGTCATGCTGTCCGCCGTCGTTGGTGCCTGGCCTCTGGGGCGCAGCGTCGCCCGGGAGTCATCGATCAGGGGTGGTGTCGGTGTTGGGCACGTGCTGCGTGAGCTGAGTGCTCGCAGGGTCGGCGTCGCCATCGAATCTGACGGTGGTGACCACAGAGGCGTCATCGACGCGGTCTATGCGGACCACGTCGATGTCGCTCTCAGCGGTGCGGCCATCAGCTATGACGGGCGCGATGAACAGGAAGGGATGACCGTTTCGCTGGCGCTTGCGGGGCTTCGTCGTCTCCGCGTTGTCGGCCAGCGATGGTCAGCCGATTACTGATTGTTGTCCGCCTTCTGACGCTCGCGCGTCGCGACGTATTGGTCCTGAATGAACTGCTCCAGGACCGATTCTTCGATCCTCCACACGTGCTTGCCGCCGACCTGGATGGCCGGGAGTTCGCCGGAGGAAACGAGGGCGCGGGTGGCTGACATTGTGAGATTCAGGGTCTCGGCGACATCAGCGAGAGTGAGGAATCGTGTTGCCATGACAACATGCTATCAGTTGTGATTGCTTCGTTTGATTGGTTTGAGTCGGCAATTTTTTGTCTGTCATCTGGCCGATGGGGTCTGTTGATTCTGATGGATAGCCGACAACCTACCGTTTTTTCGGTTGACGGTGCATTATAGAGGAGTGAAACGCGTCTCAGCTTCAGTGTCGATTCCGACGCGCACCCCAGGCAAGGTGGACCGCCGATTCATCATCGGAGTGGTCCTCGTCATCGCGTCCGTCATCGCCTTCAGTGTCCTGAGCGGGCTCCTGAGGGGAGGAACCCGCGTCTACACCGTGACGAGCACTATCGCGCCCGGCGACGTCATCACCGCCGACAACGTGCGCGAAGTCGTCCTGCGTGTGGATGACTCCGTTTATGCCCCAACATCCGAGGCGCCGATGGGATCCGTCGCGACCCGTCAGCTCGCGCCCGGCCAGATTCTCATGCGTTCCGATATCGCGCAGGGGGCACCCGAAAACACGGGGGATACGGTGCGTCTCGCTGTGACCGTGACGACCGGCCTGCCGGATGGGGTAGCGGATGGGACCAAGATTCGACTGTGGACCGTTCCCACGCGCACGCAGGCACAAGGAACCGCACCGGCGCGTGAGATCGAGGGGTCTTTCACGTTCGTACGCACGATCGATGCCCCGTCATCGTCCCAGACGAGGAGGGGACAGCGCATCGAGATCCTCGCTAACTCCCAGTCGCTGCCCGTCCTCCTGGCCGCGCAAAGCTCGTCAGACGGCCTCGCTGCCGTCCCGGTCGGTGCGTCATGACATCCGTCCACGGGGTCGTCATCCTCGCCGATCAGCGATACGAGGCACCTCTCATTCAGGCGATACAAGAGCACTCCGAGACCCTGGCTATCGTCCGGCGTTGCGCCGACCTCGCCGAGGTTGTCGCTGCGGCCCGTGCGGGCGTCGCAGACCTGGCCGTTATCGACGGCAGTGACCCGGACATGACGGTCGAGACCGTCGAAGCGCTGCGCGCGTGCGGCATGTCGGTCGTGGCTCTCGCGCCGCACTCGGAGCGGGCCAGGCTCGCCTCCCTCGGTGTCGCCTCGGTCGCGGCCCCAGGCAGTCCCGAACAGGTCGTCAATTCACTGATCGCCGCTACGCGCAGCCTCCGAGTCCACGACGTCCAGGCCGACGAACGACCCGAGCCGCCGCCTCCGCCCTCGTCTCCGGGCGCCGTCATCGCCGTGTGGGGAACGAGCGGAGCCCCCGGACGCACTACCCTGGCAAGCGGCATCGCGACGATCCTCGCGCGCAGTGCGCCGACGCTTCTCGTCGATGCCGACACCGCTAACCCGACGGTTGCTCACCTTCTCGGATTGCCGGTCCAGGCCTCGGGCCTGTCGCTGTTGGCGCGCACAGCCTCTCGCGGTCCCCTCACGCCCCAGGACATCGATGCGGCCAGTGTTCAACGCTGCGAGGGACTGCGTGTCATCACTGGACTCGTCACTCCACACCGCTGGCGCGAAGTGAGCCGTCCGAGCATGGAATCGATCGTCGGAGCGCTGCGCCTGAGTGCTCGCCACTGCGTCGTCGATGTCGCCGCCACATCCCTCGAAAAAACTGCTCGAGGGGCCAGCCGCGACGATGCCGCCCTCGGAGTACTCGAACGTGCCGACCGGCTCGTGATCGTGGCACGTGGGGACATCGTAGGCATCAATAGACTCTCCTTCCTGGCGCGTTGGTGGGAGGAGCACGGGCGCGACATGCCCGTCGACATCATCGTTAACCGCGTGAGCACGCACGCCATTGGCCCGCACCCGGTTCCATCCCTACAGGGCGCGATCGGCGCGTTCATGCCCGACCACCATTTCCACGTCGTCTATGAGGACCCGGGCGTCGGGCGGGCCGCCCTACGAGGCAAAGCGCTCGGGGAGAAAGGCACTCGTTGCGACGCCTCAGACGCGTTGGAGGCGATTGTCGCGCAGTGGATGCCTACACTGTGACCATGCGCGTCTACGTTCCCGCCGTCCTGTCCGACCTGTCCGTCCCGCTGCCCCCCGTGCGCAGTGGCGTCCTGTGCATGCCCGAAGCAGGCATGAACGGTGAGGACATCGAGGTCCTCGAGGACGACGCCATCACCGAGGCGGCACTGTCCTCCCTCGAGCTGGCCCGGGAGACGGAGGGGGCGGGCACGGCCCGAGTGGTCCTGGCCGTCGACACCCCGACCTCGACGACTCTGACTCCCGGCGAGCAGATCGAGCCCCGCATCTTCGAGGCCGCCGCCTTCGAATACACCTGGTCGGACGTGGCTGCGATCCTGGCGGACCTGCCCGATGCCGGTCCCGCCGTGCAGGCCGTCCTGAGTGCCGACACCCAGGAGGACGCCGACGAGGCCGTGGCCGCCCTGTGGGAGTCCTCCCTGGCGTGGTTCGACCGCTCCGAGCGGCCCGCCGTCCTGGCCCTGCACAAGGGCTGACGCAGCCAGAGTGCAGCGCCGCCGCGTGCGGCCGGCAAACCCGTTCGGGCACGCCAAGCACCCGTGGGGGCGGACCGGGAAGCCGCACCCCGATGCCCGTCTCTGTCGATTCCTAGGCCCGCACGCGCAGGGTTGATCCGCCCTCCGGCAGCGGCCGTACCTGGATCTGATCCGCGATCTGTGTCGCCATCTCTTCGACGTGCGAAATCACGCCGACCGTGCGTCCCGCGCAGCGAAGGGCTTGGAGCTGCGCCATCACGAGGCCGAGGGTGTGCGAGTCGAGCGAGCCGAATCCCTCGTCGATAAACATCGTGCGCAGCTCGACGCCTCCCGCCTCGGCGGAAACGACGTCCGCGAGGCCGAGTGCCAGGGCGAGGGATGTGTAGAAGGTTTCCCCGCCCGACAGCGTGCGCGGGCTGCGAAGAGCGTCCGTGTCGTGATCGATGATTGCCAGGCCCAGGCCAGACTTGCGCGAGGCCGTGCCATCGTCGGGGACGGCCGTGAGCTCGTAACGCCCCGACGAGATTGCCGCGAGGCGCGGATTCGCGGCCGCCAGCACCTCCTCCAGGCGTGCGATGAGTACCCATGCCGATAGGGGAGTGGACGCGAGGTTCTCCGGGCCGGAGGCGGCGGCGATGTCCGCGAGGCGACGGATGGGGCCCGCCTGCTCCCGGGAGCGCGCGAGCGCATCCAACGCCCGCTCCAGCGAGATGCGGGCGGCGTCGAGCTGCGCGCAGTGCTGCTCGAGAATGCCCGATGCCCGGGCGGCCAGCGCGCTCTCCTCATCGCCCTGTCGGGAGGCCTCGGCGAGGGCCTTGAGGTCCGGCGCGGGTGCCGACGCCGCACGGGTGAGGCGCTCCGACGCGAGTGCTTCGCGTGCCGCGAAGAGCGCCTTCTCGTGAGCGGACACGCGCGCCTCGAGAGCCTCGACCTGGGGGAGCGGGAGCATGAGGGAGCGCCAGGAGTCGAGTTGAAGGTCCTGTTCCGTTAATGCCTCCGCGAGAGATCGCTGTGCCTGCTCGTGGGCGAGGCGAGCGCTGTCCCAATCCGCGCAGGCTGCGGCCAGCGAAGAGGCCCGGTGGGCGCACTCATCCAGGTGTGCCGCGCGCTCGTCCAGGGAATCGAAGCCTGCGCGCTCGGACTCGAGGCGAGCGAGGGCGCGGGTCAACGTGGATTCACGTTCCTGCAGGGTGGATGCGAGGGAGGCGGCGCTCTCACGGGCGCTGGCGAGAGCATCGGTGAGGCCGTCGAGGCGCGTGCGCTCCTGCGCGAGGGCAGCCTCAACCTGGGAGATCTGCGGGGTGAGGTCCTCCAGCGTCGCGACGAGCTCGGCTGCTCGATCCCGCTCAGTCTCGAGCGACGGTGTGGGAGCTCCAGCCACCTCGTTGAGCTGGGCGATGCGACGAACAAGATCCTGATGACGCCCCTGGGCCTCACGCAGCGCGCTCTCCGCGCGGTCGCGCGCCCGGTCCAGCTCGGCGACCTGTTCGCGAGTGATCTCCCCGTCCGACGCAGGAGCCGGGTCTGGGTGAACGGTGGAGCCGCACACGGGACAGGGCGCGTCCTCCTCGAGCTCGCGTGCGAGCGCCGAGGCGCTCTGGGCGATCCACAGGTCGTGGCCGTCGGCTGCCGCCGCGTTCGCGAGCTTGGCCGTGACCGTGGCCGCGCGCAGCTCCTCCGATGCGCCCACGAGGGCCGAGCGCAGCAGATCGGCCTGCATCGAGGCATCCAGGCGCTCGTTGATGGCGCGCAGCGCGGACGCGGCCTCGGGGAGGGTGTCCGCATCCGCCCGCATGAGGCGCAGGGCCGCGGTGGCCTGCTCGATCGCGAGGGGCAATTCCTCGCGCTCAGCCTCGATGGATCTCACCCGCGCCAGGGCCTGTTCGTGTCCGGAGCGAGTCGACTCGATCTGCGCGCGCAGGTCGGGCAGGGATCGCTCGACGCCCAGGGCTTCCTCAAGCGAGCCGCGCGTGCGCGTCGCCTCGTCCCGCCCGGCCTGAGCCCGATCGCCCAGATGGGCCACGGTCTCTGGCGTGAGCGATGCCGGATCGATGGCATCCTCGCCCCCGAGAGCCGGGGACAGGGCCACGACCTGGTCTCCTGCGGCCTCCAGACGAGCGCGCGCCGAGACCTCGGCTGCATCGACGGGTGCCACTGCCAGCGCCCGGCGTGCCCGACGGGCACGCTCGCGGTCGGACGCGATTGCGTCCTGCGAGGCGCTGAGCTCGACGAGCGTCGCGCTCACGCGTGCGTGCTCTGCCTGGGCCTCGGCCAGGGCGCGGCCCTCGGCCAGCGCGCGGGAAGCCTCCCGTGCAGTTGCGGCAGCCGCCTGGGCAACACGCAGGGTCTGCTCGTACGCCTCGTGTGCTCGCTCGCACGCGCCCTGCGCCCACTGAGTCACGGCGCTGGGATCCTCCGCTCCGGCGTCCAGCTGCTCCGCATCAGCGGCGGCGGCTGCCCGATTGCCGGTGAGAACGTCCGTGTGCGCGTCCTCGCTGAGGGCACCGTCCAGGGAACGCACGCGCTCGAAGGCCCCGATCGCGGCGACGCGTCGTTCTTCGATGTCGCGCTTGGAGGACTTGGCGGCCTCCTCCAGAGCCTTCGTGAAATCAACGTAAATCTGCGTGTCAAAGATGTCGCGCAGGATCTGCTCGCGAGCATCCGACGTAGCATTGAGGAACTGGGAGAACTTGCCCTGTGGAAGAACGATCGTCTGCAGGAACTGCTCCTTGTCCAGGCCCACGATGCGTGGAATCTCGTATCCCACGTCGCGCGGACCCGAGGCGACCGACTCAACCGTGCGCCACCCGTCCGGCGCGTCCGGATCCTCCACGACGCGGGTCAGCGTCGATTTCGAATTGCGCTGCGATCTCTTGCCTGCTGGCGTGTACGCGGGGGTACGACTCACCCGGTAGATGCCCGTCGCCACCTCGAAGACCAGCTCCGCCTCCGAGGGATCCGCGTCCGAAATGTGGTTGGAACGTAGGCGGTCCTTCGACGCGTCCTTCGTGCGCGCCACATCCCCGTACAGTGCGAAGGTGATCGCGTCGATGAGCGTCGACTTGCCCGCACCTGTGGGACCATCCAGCAGGAACAGGCCGGACTCCTCGAAGGAGGAAAAGTCGACCGTGTGCTCGCCCGCGAACGGGCCGATGCCGTGAATGCGCAGCCACCGAATCTTCACTGCACGTCCTTTCCTCGAAGGGCCGCCCACACGTCCAGTGCGAGCTCGCGCTCCCGCGGGTTCAGGGCGCGCCCGCCCACGGCCTCGTAGAACTCTTCCGTTACCTCGCGTGGGTCCAAGGAGGCGCGCACGCTCATCGTGGGAGCCAACGAGGGGGCTTGGGAGGGGCGGTGCATGACGACGAGGGCGTGCGGGTAGACCTCGCGGATGCGCGGCACCATGCGCTCGGGGCGCGCGTCATCCGTGACCGTGATCGAGACGTACGAGGCGGTGGTGGCCTCGTCGGGATCGGTGAGCAGTTCGTCCATGGTCCCCTCGAGCACCGCGATGGCGCGCAGCGTAGGGATGGGCACCACCTCGATGTCGGTCACCGAGGTGGCATCCGTGGTGACCAGCGTGACCGACTTCGCCGCCCCGGCCTCGGAGAAGGAATATGCGATGGGGGAGCCCGCGTAGCGGATCGGGACCGAGGCCCCCGAGATATTCTGCGGGCGGTGCAAGTGCCCGGCGGCAACGTAGTCCAGGCCGTGGGGCAGGGGCTCTGGGCCTCCGAGAGTGTCGAAAAGATCGGCGGACACGGAGGGGACGCCGCCCACCTGGATGTCGCGCTCGGAGTCCGAGGCCTGGGCGCCGGTCACGAAGGCGTGCGGCATCGCGATGGCCGGGCGCTCGTCGCCGCAGCCCCTGCGGGCCTCCAGGTCCGCGCGCACCCGTCGCAGCGCGGCCCCCAGGACCGCCTGATGGGAACGGGGAAGGGGAGCGGGCAAGGCGGCCTCAGCATGCACAGGCAGGTCCGACAGCAGCTGGCGCACGAGATCGGGCTCCAGGTAGGGCATCGGGTAGATCAGCGCGCCGGCGGCCTCGATGGGACTACCGATCGCCTCGGGGTCGGTCACCACGTGCAGCGAGGTGGTCAGCATGTCCGCGAAAAGCCCCAGGCGGGCGGCCCCGTCGTGGTTTCCGGATGTCAGGATGACCGTCGTTTGCGCCGTCAGCTCGCGCAGGGCGCGCCGCATCCGCGCGAGAGCGTCCACTGGCGGAACCGCCCGATCGAAGACGTCGCCCGAGATGAGCACGGCATCCACGCCCCGCTCGCGCACCAGGGCAACCAACCAGTCGATGAACGCGTCTGCGCTCTCGCCCAGGGACGCTCCGTGCAACGTGCGCCCCAGGTGCCAGTCAGAGGTGTGCAGAATCAACATGGCTCCAGTGTGGCAGAGCCCGCCCACATCTGCGTCCGTCACACACGCTTGGAGAGCGGACACGAGCTGCACGCGCGCGCCCAGCCGATAGCATTGTGGGCATGACCAAGCCCTTCCTCATGCTGACCTCGCGCGACGACGGCCCTGTCCTGGCCTCGGAGAGCGCCGACCTGCCGCGATTCTCGGGACTGACCCCCGACCAGGTGCGCCAGGTTCGCATCGAGAGGGAACTGCCCGACCTTGATCTCTCGGAGTACTCGGGTGCTTTCGTGTGCGGATCCCCCTGGGACGCCAACGCCGACGACCACCTGAAGGAAGACCGCCAGGTGCGCGCCGAGGCGTGGCTGCGCTCCTTCTACGACCGCGCGCTCGGAGAGTCCTTCCCGCTCCTGGGCCTGTGCTACGGGCTGGGAACCCTCACCCTGCACCTGGGCGGCGTCGTCGACACCCATCACGGAGAGGACATCAGCGGCATCGCGTTGACGAAGACCGACGCGGGCCGTGACGACCCGCTCCTGGAGGGCACGCCGGACCTCTTCCACTCCTACGTCGGCCACCACGAGGCCGTGCGTGAGCTCGCCCCCGGCATGCAGGTCCTCCTGGCAGGGGATGACACGCCGATCCAGATGGTGCGCGTCGGCGAGGCAGCGTGGGCGACCCAGTTCCATCCCGAGATGGACCTAGAAGGCGTGAACGTGCGCATCGACCAGTACGCTGGCCGCTACTACCCGGTGGAGAAAGCCGAGGCGATCCGCGCCCAGGTCGCGACCGTTGACACGGATCCCTCACGCCTGATCCTTCGCAACTTCGTCAGCCGCTTCCAGCGCTGAATCCGGCGTGACGGGCAGAGATAGATCCGGCGTAACAGGATAGGCAGTACGCGAACGCGCAACACCTGGTTAACGGGCACCGCGTTTCATCCGCAGCAGCAAGAAGCACGTCATGGTAACGAAGGTCAAGACGCAGGTCGTCAGCATCGAGTGGCGGTAGGCCGTCATCTCACCCGTGAGCGGCGCGAACGCGCTCACCATCGCGGTAACGACGCATAGGCCTGCGCAGACGAGGCCGATACGCTCGACGACGAAATAACCCGGAGTTGCCGCAAAGATGCGGCGTGCCGCTCCCGGCAGCTGCATGCCAAAGGTGGTTGAGCAGACGCCCAAGGTGAACGAAGAGGTCCTCAAACGGCCAAGTTCGGTCATTGAGTACACCATGAGGAACAGGACGGCGATGAAAGCAACAATGAAGACAACGCGGATCATTCGCTCGCTGTCGAGGCGCTCCGGGGAGGAGTTTTCGGGATTCGACATGCCAACCACTCTAGCGGGACGCGGCGCGACGCGGCCACGTCTCAAACAGGGGTGAGATGTGGTCGCTGTCGGCGACGATGTGAAGGTGTGAGGCTATCCGGATGGGTGGATCGGTCCGCGCCTGCGAGCGCGTTCCTTTGCGATGAAGAGCACCACGTAGAAACAGAGGGCAACGAACACGGCCCCTATCGCAACGTTCGATGGTGTGTTGTAGGGTTCGGGGTCGCCGCCCCCGTCCGTGACATCACCGATGATGACAGCGGCGGTGCATACGAGGGAACAGCCCATCACCGCCCACTCGCAGGCCCGAAGGACAGGATGAATGCCGGGAATCGCGCGCGAATATCCTGGCATCTGAGAAGCGAGGAGCGCCAAGGCAATGACGAGCCCGTAGTCATTCAGGCGGTTGGCCCTCCCAAAGAAGGTGCCGCCAATCGAATAGACGACCGTGCCGATCAACAGCGCGAAGAAGAAGTAGCGGAGGACCTTGTCGACCCGCGAAAGCCCTGCGGTGTTGCCGATAAGGTTTTGCTCGATAGTGGACATAGCGATCACGACCTTGTGAACCAGAGATAGCGACCATCGCTATATCCTCATTGTCCACACAGGGGGGGGCGCTGTCAAGCACTTTCGGCGCACACTTTTTAGCGGGCAGCCTTGCTGGTAGCCTCTGCCATCGCCACGGCCTCCAGGAGCCTGCGCACTGACGCCAGGCGGGAGGCGCGCTCGCGGCGCACCTGATCCGCGTCCTCATCCCCGGCCTCGTCGATCGCGAAAGGACCGGTGGCGCGCGCGTAACTGTCAAGCGCGCACGAGGGCTCCTCCTCGTTGTGCGAGCACATAGGCAGGCACCAGGACGCTGCGTCCGCGACCTCCGGGAAGACCCCCAGCACGTCGGCGACGCTCACGTGTCCCAGGCCGAAGGACCGCACGCCCGGCGTGTCGACGATCCAGCCGCCCTCCGCCAACTCGAAGGCCTCCGAGGACGTGGACGTGTGACGCCCGCGCCCCGTGACCTCGTTGACGTGGCCCGTCGCGCGACCCGCGCCCGGCACCAGGAGGTTGATGAGCGTGGACTTACCGACCCCCGAATGCCCGACCAGTACCGACCAATGGGAGGCCAGGAGGGCGCGCAGCTCGGCGACGCCCGGGTCGGCCTCCCCGACCTCTGCGCTCGTGAGAACGACCCGCAGGTTAAAGTCCTCGTAGGCGGCGAGCAGCTCGTCCGGGCTCGCCAGATCCGCCTTCGTCAGAACCAGGACGGGGTCGAGGCCCGCCTCGAAAGCGGCGACCAGGCAGCGGTCGATCATGCCCGTGCGCGGCGGCGGATCTGCCAGTGCCACGACGATGCACATCGTGTCCGCGTTCGCGACGATCGCTTTCTCTCCTCGCTGATCGGGTGCGTCCTCCAAGGAGCGGCGCAGCACGGAGGAACGCTCCTCGACGGCGACGATGCGCGCGAGCGTGTCGGGGCGGCCCGACAGGTCGCCAGTGAGGCGCACGCGGTCGCCCATGATGACGGAGCCACGCCCCAGCTCGCGGGCACGCACGGCCACCACGCGCGTGCTGTCCGCTTCCACGGACACGTGGTAGCGGCCGCGGTCGATTCCGATGACGCGGCCCAGGGGCTTGGAGGACCAGTCGGGTCGGTCCTTCGTGCGTGGGCGTGATCCCTTGCCGGCGCGCACGCGCACGCGCGGGTCGTCGGTTCCGGTGTCGCGGCGCGCCATCACTCCTCCTCCCGTGCGGACGAGACCGGGGCTTCCGGGGCGAACCCCTGGCCGTCAGCACTCACGAGGGAGGCCCACAAGGCCTCGAAGGTGGGAAGCGTCTTGGAGGTGCAGGCGATGTCGTCGACCGTGATACCGGGCGTTACGAGACCAAGAATCGCGCCGAACGTCGCCATCCGGTGGTCCGCGTAGGAACGAATCTGTGCCCCGTGCAGGGGCAGCGGCGTGATGACGAGGCCGTCCTCCGTCTCCTCGGCTTGCCCGCCCGCGCGGTTAATCTCTGCGGCCAGGGCCGCCAGGCGATCCGTCTCGTGTCCGCGCAGGTGCGCGATGCCACTCAGGTGCGAGGGCGTGGAGGCGTAGGCGCAGATCGCGGCCAGGGTGGGGGTGAGCTCTCCGACCTCGGCCATCGTGGCTTTGATGCCCGGATAGTTGCCGGCGCCCGGACCCCTCAGGGTCAGGCCCCCTTCATCCAGGGTGATGTCCGCGCCCATGTGACCCAGCAGCGCGCGCCAGGCGTCACCCGCCTGCGTCGTCGCCGCCGGCCACGCCGGGATCCGCACGCGCCCGCCCGTCACCATCGCGGCAGCCAGGAAGGGGCCGGCGTTGGACAGGTCCGGCTCGACCGTGATCTCGCCGCCGTGAGGACGCGATGGGAAGATGTGCCAGGTCGCGAGGTCGGCGCGGCCCTCGTCCACGACCTCTAGGTCGATGCCGACGCCTGCCAGGGACGCCAGCGTCATCTCCACGTGCGGCATCGAGGGGACGACTCCCGGAGCCGATACGAAGAGGGGATCGCCAACTAGGGGCGAGACGAGCAGCAACGCGGAGAGAAACTGCGAGGAGGAGGAGGAATCGACCCAGGCCTGCGCGCCCAGCGGCGTGTGGATCGGGCCCTGGATCGTAAACGGCAGGTGCCCGCGCTCACCGTGGTAGGTGACGGTGGCACCCATGCGCACCAGCGCGTCCAGGAGCGGACCGAGCGGGCGCGCGTAGACCTGCTCGTCCCCATCGAACAGTGTTTCCTCGGGGGAGAGGGCCGCCAGGGGAGGCAGGAAGCGCATGACGGTGCCCGCCAGGCCGCACTCGATGCGTCCGCCGCGGGGCGGGAGTGTCATCGGCGCGACGCGCAGGGTTCCCGCACCCGCGTCCTCGACGCGCGCGCCCATCACCTCCAGGGCGTCCGCGAATAGGCGCGTGTCGCGCGCGTCCAGCGCACCGTGGATGACGGAAGGGGAATCGGCGACGGCGGCCAGGTAGAGGGCGCGCGCCGTGATCGACTTTGAACCCGGCACCTCGACCGTGGCATCCACAGGGGAGGCGGCCAGGGGAGCGAGCCAGGGGGCGCTCACGAAGCGGTGCCGGTCAGGCGTTCCACGACGGCGGCCTCGGCCGCGGCGATCGCGCGGCGCTGATCGCGGCGCATCGCGTGTGCCACGAGCGCCGAGGGCTGGCCGACACGGTCCGTCGAAGCGATCAGGACGCCGCCAACCAGGCCCAGCTTGCCCAGTGCGCGTGAGCGCAGGTACTTGCCGTGGCCCGTGGGCATATCGCGCGTAGCCCCGGGCATCGGAGCATGCACGAGTGCCATGGGTGCGCCGATCGCGGCCAACGTCAGGGCTGCCACGCGGGGCTTGCGGCCCAGCGCGAAACGCAGACCCGCAACGACCGACAAAGCGCCCGTCACGCGGGTAGCCACGGCCAGCTGTTGATCAGTCAGCGGCTCCAGGCCGACCGCATCGGTCGCCTTATCGATGAGGGGGCGCACCCCCGAGGCCTGATCCACATGATCGTGCGGATGCATTAGGGCATCAACCCCATCGGCGATGAAGGGGGCAGCGAGCAGGGGACGGGCAACAATGCGCAGCAGATTCATAACCCTATTCTTCGACACCTTTGCTCCCGGGGGAAGCCGAATGGCCCAGCCTCTCCCAAACAACGGGATGAAAGTGGCGTAATGCACAATTGTTTGGGCTTGGGGAATATTGGCCGCAGAGAGGCGTTGCCCTCAGTATGCCCTTCCAGACGACGCCCACAGTCGCACCCCCGACTGCGCGACTAAACTGGGAGTCGATGGATACGACAACCCCCTCACCGACGCAGCTCATGCCCGATCCTGCCCCGGCCTCGTCCATGGAGGACGACGCGGTGCTCCAGGCGCGCTTCATGGACGAAGCGATGCCCCTCATGGATCAACTTTTCGGAGCGGCGCTGGGCATGACCCGCAACCGAGCCGACGCGGAGGACCTGGTCCAGGAGACCTATCTCAAGGCCTACCAGAAGTTTCACCAGTACAAGCCCGGCACCAACATCAAGGCCTGGCTGTACCGGATCCTCACCAACACCTATATCACCGGCTACCGCAAGGCCCAGCGCGCGCCCAAGCGGGCCTCCAGTGACACCGTCGAGGACTGGCAGCTGGCCGAGGCCGCCTCGCACTCTGAGGTCGGTCTCAAGTCCGCCGAGGTACAAGCCCTCGAAGCGCTGCCGTCGATCCAGCTGCGCGATGCCCTCGATTCGCTTTCGGAGGAACATCGGATGGTTGTCCTCATGGCTGACGTTGAGGGAATGAGCTACAAGGAAATCGCCGAAGAACTAGGAGTACCCATGGGGACAGTCATGAGCCGTCTGAACCGGGCGCGCAAGAACCTGCGCTCCTTGCTGGCCGACGTCGCCGCGGAATACGGGATCGGAGGAGCCAAGTGAACACCCACGTGACCTGCCAGGACGTTCTCGACGCCCTGTACGCCCTCGTTGACTGCGAGGAGTGCGACCGCCGATCCAACCTGATCGACGACGGCTCCGTGCCCGGACCCGACGCCCGCGCCCGTGCCCTCATGATCCAGCACGTTGCCTCCTGCCCGCACTGCGCCGACACCCTGGATGCCGAACGCCACGTGCGCGCCCTCATGCGCGGCTGCTACGAGTCCGAGCAGGCCCCTCCCGCGTTGCGAGCCCGCATCGTCGCCTCCATTTCGAGCGTGTCCGTTACCTGGCGCTGATCGCGGTGCGGCAACGCGCGACCGCGTGGCGTTGTGCCGGCTGACGAGGCCGGGGCTGCCGCCTATTTTTCGGTGACCTTCATCGCCGCGAACGGCCTGCGCCTTGGTGGTTTGGGTCAATGTGTGCAAAAATGCTTCAGTCTAGACAACAAACCCAAGGAGAATGACATGTCGAAGCGGGGTCGTAAGCGTCGCGATCGTCGTAAGAACGGCGCGAACCACGGCAAGCGTCCTAACGCCTGAGCCGAATACGTTGCGCGCCCGGACCTGTTGGTCCGGGCGCGTTTTTGTGTGCCCGCCCTCGTGTGCGTGCCTGTGCGCCCCTGGCGTGCTGCTGGCGGCAGAAACTCGCCGAGCTCGCTCTACGCCCGACTACTGGGAGCGTGTGTCACGGAGTTGCTGATGTGGTGACGGGGTGACGTGATGGTGGGCTGACGTGATGATAGGGGCGAGAAGTTGGCATAGGAACCCCCGGTCCGTAGTTAATTGCGGACAATTCCTTCTCACGCGGATAGGTTGGGCGTGTACGGATAGGTTATTCGCCTGCGGATAGGTTAATAAGCTATCCGCATCGTCATAACCTATCCGAGTGCTCATAACCTATCCGCGTCGTGCGACTGTAGAACCGTCGCGAGGGACCGTCACACCGCTTTGAGGGGAGCTTCCAGAGCGAACGATTTTCGGGGGCTGGCTTCATCGGCCCCAGGGTTCGTATGAGCCTAATTCGAAGTCCCTCCCAGTCGTTGTAGTCCGTCCAATTCACACGAACGACTTGCCATCCGGCATCACGAAGGTTCTGCTCACGCACCACCCAGTCCCGTTTAGCTCGTTCGAGTTCTCCTCGGGTCTCTCCGAGCTTTGCGATCCCGTCGAACTCGATAATGATGCGTAAATCCTCGATCAGGATGTCAACGTAGTAGTGATAGCCTCGCACGCCGATGTGGACCTGAGTCGCGGCATCGAACGGGCAGATACAACGGACAAGCCACAGAAGAGCGGCTTCCGCAGGATTTGCGCATCCAGGATCGATGGCCCGCAAGATTGAACGTGCGCGTCGGTACCCTTTCACGCGTCCTGCTTTGTCGAGTCGCCTCAGGAGATCGACGCGAACTTCCTCCGCGTGCTGGCGGCACGCATCCTGGTGAAACATCGAGAACTGGCTCCATGCGTTGAGTGCCATGCACCCCAATACGAACGCTTCCAGTGGATCCTCGTGAAGCGCGCATCTGACGAGTACGTCGTATGGGTGTTCCGTAGTCAGGCCATCGATAGTGGAACGCTCGCTCGACAGCGGCGGGAATGGGGAACATGAGACTGACGTCGCGGGGACAGTCATCGAAGCGACAACGCAGGATGGTAGCTTGGAAGTGCTCCGTCGGCTGCCCCGAAAAATCGTGATAGGTGGATTCTGGGACCAGCCGCGTATTCCCATGAGCCGCAGGCAGCTCTGCCCGACAAAGACCGGTGTTTGCTGATGAGAAACATTGACTGCGTGCATGCGTGCGCGTGCGATCGCCTCCCATGTATCCCAGGGGCCAGCGCTCGTGGGATCAATATCAAGCAGAGCACTCACCCCCCCGCATGATTCGTGTCGGCACGTGAGTATGTTGCTGATCGGGCGCATCCGAGTGAGGTGCGACAAGGATTGATGTCTGTTCCATACAGGCAGTGTCGTTGCTTGTGGTAGTAACACGAAAGTGCTGGGCGACATGCTGTGGAAACAGGCCGTTGGGCATGAGCCCCTGTGGATAACGTTACGGAGGGGATTGGAGCGGAAGTAGTCTAGGTTCTAGCGGTGGTTGCAACGGATCTTGGTGAAGGAGTTCGTTGTGGCCGGTATTGTCGTGTTTTTCAGGGGGTCGAGTACCCCTCCCGTTGGGAAGCGTGTCAGGCTCGGCATCGGGAGTATGTCCGGGCTCTTTCTGCCGATCGCGGCCCCTCGAGCAAATCGTTCTTGTCCTGACGAGAGGCTCAGGAGTGTACCTGCTGCCGATTGCGGTCGAGGATAACGGACACCGCGTTCTCACGCGGATAGGTTGGGCGTGTACGGATAGGCTATTCGCATGCGGATAGGTAAATAAGCTATCCGCATCGTCATAACCTATCCGCGTGCTCATAACCTATCCGCGTGGATTATGGCTCGTGTCCCCGACGCCCGGTCCGGCGAATGTGGGAACTACTGCGGGCATCAAGGAGGTTTCGACTGCGACGTGCGCACTGTCGACCGCGTGCCCAAAGGGTGTTGCGGAGCCACAGAGACAGGTGGGAATACTCCCTCGCAGGGTATCCTTGTACCCGTTGGTGCGCGGGTGCGTCGGGCGCGCTGATCGCCGGTATCTACGCAGGCAACTTGTACCCGTTGGCGCGCGGGTGCGTCCCGGTGCGGCCAGACTGATTTGCCGATACGAAAGAGGCTCCATGTCCCTCCAGATGCGTCTTGTTCACGCCCGAAAGGGCCTCACGCCTCCCGCGCTGCACACCGAGGAAGCCGCGCGTGAGATGGCGGCGGGTGCCCCGCAGCAGCATCCGATGCCTCAACGCATGCGAGCCCGCTTTACCGCGACGTGCGAAAAAGGCGTGACGCGCGTGTTCCCGAAGCAGGGACTGCGCTCGGGCGGAGCCCTCATGTTCCTGCACGGCGGCGCCTACCTGTTCCCGCTTGTCGACGGCCAGTGGGGCATCGTTGAGGGCCTCATTGACCGCACGGGCCTGCCCGTGATCATTCCGGACTACCCGCTTGCCCCCGAGCACACCGCGACCGACGCGTTCGACTTCGTCCAGCCCATCATCGACGAGGTCCAGGCTGAGTTTGGCCGCGTCGTCATCTTTGGCGACTCGGCGGGTGGCGGTCTGGCGCTGTCCCTCGCCATGCAGCGACGCGACGAGGGAAGGCGCCAGGTGGATGGCCTTGTCCTGTACGCGCCGTGGGTGGACGTGACCATGACGAACCCCGAGATCGACGATGTACAGCCCCGCGACAAGATTCTGCGCGCGCCCGGACTGGAGTGGGCGGGACGCGCGTGGGCGGGCGACCTGGACCCGGCCGACTGGCGCGTCAGCCCCCTGTACGGCGATCCGTCGGGCCTGCCGCCGATGCGCATCTTCCAGGGCGACGCGGACATCCTGGGGCCCGACGCGATCGAGTTCGCCTGCAAGGCGGCTCGCGTGGGCGTCGACGTGCGCCTGCGCGTGGAGCCGGACGGCTTCCACGTCTACGTGCTCTCAGTCCCCGTTATTCCCGAGGCTGAGGCCGCCCTCGACCACAGCGCGCGCTTCATCTCGGGGATCCTCACCCAGGCGTGAGGCGACCCGTTTCACGCCCCGTTTCACGGCCTCGCAGATGGGGAGAATCAGGTCGCGGGGGATGCGTGTGGCTGGGGAACGGGCAGGACTCGTTAATCCAGCCGCGCTGCGTCGATGGTCCAGGAACAGTGGTAGACATGGAGAGTCAGTGGGGTCGTCTCAGGATTCTCGATACAGGCCTCATCCAGGGGCGCTCGATCGTACCGGCATGCCCAAACGTGCGGATGCGAAGACTGTCTGGCAAGTCGTCCGTCGGGAAGGGGCATCGTCAAGTAGAGGAAGAACGTGGGGGCACCTCGATGATTTCCCACATGATCGACAGTGGGGTCGAGGTCTCGAGCGGAAGAACGTGGGGTTGCCTCGATAGTCTCCCACTGTCAACCTGCGCGTGCGCGCCTCGTGGCTGCAGGAGGACACAGTGAGGGTTCTCGGCCCGGTGGCGAGGTCCGTGGCCGCGGCTGTGCTGGGGCCTAGCGTGGCCTCGGGCGTAGGGGCTGATGGGTGGAGAAGGTGGCTTCGTTGGGCGCAGGAACCCTCGTCAGCCGGGGTGCATGGTGGGGAGGCTGGGGCTAGGCGGGTGCGCCTGCCGCGGCGGGCATGTCTGCGGTGAGCGTCCAGGTACTGATCTCCTCGTCGGTCTCTACGGTACCGTTCAGGGCGTCGACGAGGGCCCGGATCTCGCCCATGCGTCGCTCTGCCAGGACGTGGGATTTAGCCGTGAGCGCGCTGATGGTGAGCGTGAGAGCCCCGTCGATCGCGGATCCGGAGATGGTGATAGAAGCGTTCTTGTCGATCTCGGCGATGTGGGAGAGGACGAGGTAGATGATCTCCGCGCCCACGGCGTCGCGGTACTCGCTCAGCGGCGTGTGCTCGGTGAACAGGTTGATGATGGAGAAACCGGATTGCTGCGCGTAGCTAATGGCCCCGTCGATGCTGGCGAAGTCGGTTGGCGGCTTAGGAGCGGATGGGCGCTCGGGGACGCCGGCCTGCCCGTCCGCGTGCGTCGTGGAAGGGGTGGCGAGGCCCGCCTGTAAAACGACAGAGGAGTCGCCGACTCGGTGACGAGGAGGGGTCTTCCAGTCCCTGTAGAGGACTCGAATGCCGGCACCAGCCGCGACCACGCTGGAGACAACCAGATACGAGGCCGCTGCGGTGGCGATGGCCGGTGACCATGAGCCAGGCGAGAGGAAGTATCCCAAGACGATAGTGAGGGACATGAATGCGCCGGTTATCCCGAAGACGAGGAGCTTGTCGTGCGTGGTGGTTTCCTGCTGAGGCACGTGACCCTCATTCCACCCGTGCGTCGACGATGATCCAGCTGTGGGGATAGACCTCAAGTGTCAGAGACGAGGGCCCCTTCTTGTCAGCACATGCAGTGTAGAGGGTGTTGTAGACGCCGGCCGTGTCGTAGGCGCTGCTCAAGCGAGTTGTGTGCTTCGAGCCGTCGGTGAGGGTGAGATCGAACCTGTAGGACGTAGAGCTGCCTCCCCGTCGCGAGCGCATTCTGAGCTCACTGTAGGAGCACGACTTGACGGTGACGGTCTTTGTTCCTTCGATCGTGTCCGCAACCGACTGCACGGAACCAATGACCGCCATCGTTCCGACGACGAGGACGGGGATGGAGAGAACCACGAGCCAGACGATGGGCTTACGCATGTTCGTCCTGTCGCCAGCGCGCTTCGCTCGGTTCATGCGGAGAGCCGTCACGACAATGATGACCGCACAGATGAGCATACTGATGGTGCCCACGGCGCTCGCGATGCTTTGCCACGTGAGTTTGATGTCGCCCACGTCGTAGAAATTGCTCAGCACAAAATAGGCAACGACACCGCTGAACGTGAGGAACTTCAGAACGTTAAGCACCATCGCGTAGTTCGTGTTCATGACCGAACGACCCATGTTAGTGCCTCCATGCGGCGCAGCGGGCCCCTGACCCGGGAAGGGCTGCTGGGGGTACATGCCGCCCATGTATTGACCGGGTGCCGGCTGGGTCGGGGTTTGACCGATGTATTGGCCGGGTGCGGGTTGCGTTGGGGCTTGGCCCATGTATTGACCGGGTGCCGGCTGGGTCGGGGCGTGGCCCGGGAAGGGGTGCTGCGGAGGATAACCGTGGGGGTACTGGTTGCTCATGGTGTCTCGCTGGTCAGTGGGGTTGTGTCCTCGTGCAGAGGCTAGATCTATGTTAGGAGTGTACCGACAATACTATGGGTGCGCGGATACCCGTCGAGGCCGGGGTTCAGGTGCATCCGCAGTGCCGCGTGCGTCGTGGAAGGGACGGCAAGGCCCGCCTGTAAAACGACAGCGGAGTCGCCGACTCGGTGACGAGGAGGGGTCTTCCAGTCCCTGTAGAGGACTCGAATGCCGGCACCAGCCGCGACCACGATGGAGACAACCAGATACGAGGCCGCTGCGGTGGTGATGGCCGGTGACCATGAGCCCGGTGAGAGGAAGTATCCCAAGACGATAGTGAGGGACATGAATGCGCCGGTTATCCCGAAGACGAGGAGCTTGTCGTGCGTGGTGGTTTCCTGCTGAGCCACGTGACCCTCATTCCACCCGTGCGTCGACGATGATCCAGCTGTGACTATAGACGTCGACGGTTAGGGACGTCGCGCCTGAACGCGCCCGGCACGTCTCGTAGATGGTTGATGAGACGCTGCCGCGTTCGGCGAGGTCGTCGGAGTCGCTGGTCCGGAGCGTTATCGTTCGCGTCGTCCCGTCCTCCAGGGTCATGGTGACGTGGTTGTCGTAGTAATCGATGGTGGTGCCGTAATCGTCCGACGGCTTGTAGTGTGCCGTCTGGGCGAGCTGACACGAGGTGACTGTCATCGTGTGCGGCCCCTCCACGAAGTCCCGGGCTACTGCAATCCCGTAAACGCCCGACATGGCGGCGATCACAGTTCCAGCAACGCCCGCCGCAATCGAGGCAATGGCGAAGAGCGTACCCGACGACGTTCTCCCCTCGGCCTCGGCCCTGCTCTTGCGCCCGCGCAGCACAACAACAAGGACAGCGCACGCGATCGCTGCTACGAGGCCGATGACGCAATAGGCGCCAATCCATACGAGTCGCCAGTATCCGAAGTGCACGTACCGGCCGAGCGACGCGAAAGCGTAGGCGATGGTGCCGAAGACGGCGATAACGACAAGCGCGAGCAGATTTGCGCGCGTTGAGAGTCCCTGTAGTGCGCGCCCGACAAGTGACGATTCCTGGCTGCCGCCCGGGGAACCGCTCGGGGGAAAGGTGGGGTGCTGGTTACTCATGGTCTCACTGATGTGCTCGGAATTCATGATGCCGGGGTGCGTTCCCGTCACGTCTCGCGGCTGGCCGTCATGATCTGGCTGTGCGGCTTCCAATCGACGCCGATAGACGATGTGACAGGGGGACGACCCTGGTTTGGTAGAGGGCCTAGGAGGGGCTTGTTGGCATCGCGAACGTGTTGTGCGCGCGTCGCGATGTCGAAGTGATGCGACCTTCCGACGTCGCAATCAACAGAGAGTACGCTGCGGTAACATCTGCTGGCGCGTTGCTCTCGCTCGGTCTCAGGCGTCCGCCGGTGTCGCTCCCGTCCACTCGTACCAGCCCTGGTGCTGGACGATCCACGCCATGAGGGCGTAGCCGGCCTGGCCGGGCAGGGTTTGGCCGTCCCCGCCGCGGGCGAGGGAGGCCGCCATGTCCTCGAACCACTGGTCGTGCGCGACGAGCGGCGTGTAGCAGTCGGCGAAGGGAATGCCTCGGCGCGCGCACACCTCGGAGCACGAGGCGGACAACGCTTTGAGGGACCCGGAGTCCACGCCTGCGAGCGGCGGGGGGCCCACGACGAAGCTGGGGATGCCCAGAGCGGTCGCCCGGTCGGTGATATTGGCCAGGTTCAGGCGCGAGCGTGCCGTCGAGATGCCCGCCGCGACGTCGCCCGGGCCCACCCCGATGACGAGGCCGTGGGGCTCCCCCTCGGCCAGGCGCGGCAGGACCTCGGCCTCCCAGCGTGCGGCCATCTGCTTTGTCGTCTCGGAGGGAACGGCGAGGGTCAGGAACGTGGCGGGCAGATCGAATGTCGAGTGCGCGTTGACGCGACCGACCCAGCCCAGGCCTCGTGGGTCGCCGACGCCCGCGACGAGCTCGTCTCCGATGAAGCAGATCCGCATGGTGTTCCTTTCCGGTGCCTCCCGCGCCCCCGGTGGGAGCGCGGGCCCTCGTTAGCCTTCGAAGGCCTGCGCAATAAGGGTAGCTGCTTGCTCCTTGTGAAGCGAGGCACGTCCCGCGGCGGTCGTCGCGGACTCGGGGCGCGAGACCACGCGGACCGGTCGTCCCAAGGATGGGAAGAGGTTGAGCGCCAGGTGGGGCCACGCACCCTGGTTGCGCGGCTCGTCCTGCGCCCACGTCACCGAGGCGTTCGGGTACTGGTCCAGGGCCTCGGCCACCTCGGCCTCGGGCAGCGGGTAGAGCTGCTCCAGGCGAATGATTGCCGTCGAAAAGTCGCCGCGGTGCTCGCGCTCCTTGACGAGGTCGTAGAACAGGCGGCCCGAGCACAGGATCACGCGCGTCACCGATGCCGGATTGGTGACGGAGGCATCGCCGATGACGGGCTGGAAGGCACCCAAGGTGAACTCGTCGATGTGCGAGGATGCGGCCGACAGGCGCAGCAGCTGCTTGGGCGTGAAGGCGATGAGCGGCTTACGCGGGCGCTTGTAGGCCTGCGTGCGCAGCATGTGGAAGTAGTTCGCCGGCGTGGAGGGCTGGACGATCCACATGTTGTCCTGGGCGGCCAGCTGCAGGTAACGCTCGATGCGCGCGCTCGAGTGGTCGGGTCCCTGACCCTCGTAGCCGTGGGGGAGGAGCATGACGAGAGAGCAGCGCTGGCCCCACTTCTGCTCGGCCGAGCAGACGAACTCGTCGATGACCGTCTGTGCGCCGTTGGCGAAGTCTCCGAACTGGGCCTCCCAGATCGTGAGTGTCTCGGGGCTCTCCAGCGAGTAGCCGTAGTCGAAGGCCAGGACGCCGTACTCGCTCAGCGGGGAGTTCCACACGTCGAAGCGCGCCTGACTCTCGGTGAGGAAACGCAGCGGCGTGAACTCGCGCCCGTCGTTCGCGTCGTGCAGGATCGCGTGACGCTGGACGAAGGTCGCGCGACCCACGTCCTCGCCGGACAGGCGCACGCCGGTGCCCTCCATGAGGAGCGTGCCGAAGGCGAGGAGCTCCGCGAAGCCCCAGTCGATTGGCTTGTTTCCGAGCGCCATCTCCAGGCGGCGCTCGCACAGCTGGCGCAGCTTGGGGTGAGGCTCGAAGCCCTCCGGGAAGCGCGTGTGAGCGCGGCCGATGCGGCGCAGCGCCTTGGCGGGGGCCGCGGACGTCCAGCCGATCATCATGCCGATGCCGGGCATCTGGGACTCCGGCATGGTCCATTCCTCATCGCGGGACTCCCCGGCCTCGCCCACTCCGGCGGTGAGGGCAGGGTCGTGCGTGCGGCTGCCCGGGTTGATTTCGGACACCGACGAAGCGCCGCCCGCGCGGGTCTCCTCGAGGATGCGTCCGAGTTCCGCCTCGTACTGGGCGATCGACTGGCGGGCCTCGTCCTCGGTGAGCTGGCCGCGACCCACGAGGCCGCGGATGTACACGGCTCGAGTAGAGGGGATGCGGTCGATGAGGGAGTACATGACGGGCTGGGTCATCGACGGGTCGTCGCCCTCGTTGTGACCGCGACGGCGGTAACACACCATGTCGATGATGACGTCCTTGTGGAAGGCGTTGCGGTACTCAAACGCCAGGTGTGCGCAGCGGATGACGGCCTCGGGATCGTCGGCGTTCACGTGCAGGATCGGGACCTGCATGCCCTTGGCGAGGTCGGTCGCGTAGCCGGTGGAACGGCCCTGCGTCGGGCCCGTCGTGAAGCCGATCTGGTTGTTGACGATGATGTGGATCGTGCCGCCGGTCTTGTATCCCTCGAGCTGGGAGAGGTTGAAGGTCTCCTGGACGACTCCCTGGCCGATAAAGGCCGCGTCGCCGTGGATGAGGATCGGGATGATCGGCAGGTCCGGGTCGCCCAGGTGCTCCTGCTTGGCGCGCACGATGCCCTCCAGGACGCCGTCGGCGGCCTCCAGGTGCGAGGGGTTGGCGGCCATGTAGACCTTGGTGGCCAGGCCGTCGTCGAGGGAGTACACGCCCCAGGTGCCCAGGTGGTACTTGACGTCGCCGGATCCCTGGACCGAGTTGGGGATGTAGTTGCCCTCGAACTCGTCGAAGATCTGCGCGTAGGACTTGCCCGCGATGTTGGCCAGCACGTTGAGGCGGCCGCGGTGCGCCATGCCGATGGCGACCTCGTGGATGCCGGTGCGCGCTGAGTCGGCCAGGATGTGGTCGAGCAGCGGGATCAGGGATTCGCCGCCCTCGAGCGAGAAGCGCTTCTGGCCCATGAACTTCGTCTGCAGGAACTCTTCGAAGGCCTCGGCGCGGATGAGGGTGCCCAGGATGTGGCGCTGGGCCTCGGGGGAGGGGGCCTCGTAGGGGCGCTCGATGCGCTGTTGAACCCACGCGCGCTGCTCGGGGTCTTGGATGTGCATGTATTCGATGCCGACCGTGCGCGTGTACGTGTCGTGCAGGCGTGTGAGGATGTCGCGCAGCAGCATCTGGTCCGAGCCGCCGAAACCGCCTGTGGGGAAGGGACGGTCGAGGTCCCACACGCTCAGGCCGTAGGAGGAGATGTCCAGGTCGGGGTGGCGACGCACGCGGTAGGCCAGCGGGTCCGTGTCGGCGGCGAGGTGGCCGCGCGAACGGTAGGCGTGGATGATCTCGGCGATGCGGGCGGGCTTGCCCTTTTCGCGGTTCGGGTCGTACTCGTAGTCGGCTTCCCACGAGTAGGGGCGCGCGGGAACGTGCATCGATGTGAAGACGCGCTCGTAGAAGCCGTCGCGACCCGAGAGCTTCGCGTCGACGAGGCCGAGGAGGCGCCCCGACGCCGCACCCTGGATGATGCGGTGGTCGTAGGTGGAGGAGAAGTACATCGTCTTGCCGATGCCCAGGGAAGCCAGGCGTTTGGGGGAGACGCCGCGGAACTCCGCCGGGTAGTCGGTGGCGCCCACGCCGATGATGAGGCCCTGGCCGACCATGAGGCGCGGCACGGAGGTGGTGGTGCCCAGCGTGCCCGGGTTCGTCAGGGTCACGGAGGCACCCTGGAAGTCGGCGGTCGTCAGCGTCGCCGTGCGGGCGCGCGCCACCAGGTCCTGGTAGGCGTTGACGAACTCGGCGAAGGTCAGAGTGTCGGCGTCGTGGATGACGGGGACCTTCAGGGAGTGGTTGCCCTGCGCGTCGGCCACGTCAATGGCCAGGCCGAAGCCGATGTGGGCGAGCTGTTCGACGGCGGGCTTGCCTCCCTCAAGCGTGTAGCGCACGTTGAGGTTGGGCATCTCGCACAGCGCCTCCACCAGGGCGTAGCCGATGAGATGCGTGAAGGAGACCTTGCCGCCGACGGTGCGCGCCAGGTGCGCGTTGATGAGGGCTCGGTTTTCGATGAGGAGCTTGGCGGGGATCTGGCGCTGGGAGGTCGCGGTGGGGATGGAGAGCGAGGCCTCCATGTGCTTGGCCGTGGCGCGCGCGGCGGACTTGAGGATGTGGAGCTCGTCGTGTGCGGGAGCGCCGTGGAAGAGCGTGAAGGCCGCGCGGCCGTGCTGCTGACGCGTGTAGGGGCTGGTGGCCTCGGCGACCGCGGCGGGAGGCGCGGGCGGCAGGTCGGAACGCGTCACGGAGATGACGTGGGGCTGCTGCGGTGCGGCCACGGGTGCGTCGTCTTCAATGTCGAGGGTGGGCGGGGTGACCGACACGGGGGCGACGGGGTCGACGGGGGCCGGCGTGCCGATCGGCGAGGCCGGGGATGCTTCGGGCGCAGCATCGGGGATGTCGGGGCGCTTGGTGCGCAGTTGCGGGGGAGCGGACTCGGTGGAGAAATAGGCGCGCCAGGAGGGGTCCAGGAGCTGGGGATCGCGCTCGTAGAGGTCTCGCATCTTCGCGATGTACCACTGAGGATCGGGCTGGGAAGCGGTGGGAGTGGGCACGTATTCCTCCGTAAGTGTCGTGCCGCGCGATCAGGCCATTTCCCGCGCGGCCATACTCGAGTAATCCTACCGCCGCGTGATGGTCTTCACGAAACCTGGTACACCTTTGGCGTGTACTTCAAGGGCCTTTGGTCCGTTGAAGAATGATTGTTGGCACATGCCTTGCGGTGTGTGGAAATGCGCGACGGGGGAGAGGGCGTGGGCCGCTAGACTGTAACCATCATGGACTGCGACACTGCCGGCTTTTTCGCCGCTCTTTCTCACCACCTGCCCGCGCCTACGACAAAGGCCCGCCCCGGCCTCGTCGAAGGGGGCGCGCGATGACGACTGCCCTCATGCTTGTGCTCGGTATCGTCCTCACAGCCGGCACCTTCGTCTTCGTGTCCGCGGAGTTCTCCCTCGTCGCCGTCGACCAGGCCGTCCTCGACAAGAAGGCCGAGGAGGGGGACCGTGGCGCCGCCTCCGTCCTGCGCGCCACCCGCACCCTGTCCACCCAGCTGTCGGGCGCCCAGGTGGGCATAACGCTGACCACGATCCTGCTCGGCTACACGACGCAGAGCGCGCTGGCTGACCTCCTTGAGGATCTGCTCGGATCGGTAGGCCTCGCGTGGGGCCTGGCAACCGGTATCGCGGCCTTTGCCGCCGCGACCTGTATCAATGTCTTTTCGATGCTCTTCGGCGAACTCGTTCCCAAGAATCTCGCCCTTGCCCACCCCCTGGCCATGGCCGTGCGCGTCGTCCCCTTCCAGATGGCCTTCACAGCCGTCGCCCGCCCCGTGATCTGGGTGCTGGGCGGAACCGCGAACTGGGTGCTTGCCCGCATGGGCATCGAGCCGCAGGAGGAGATCTCCTCGGCGCGCTCCGCCTCCGAGCTGACCGCCCTCGTGGAGCATTCCGTCGAAGAAGGCACCTTCGACACGTCCACCGCCGACCTCTTCGTCAACACGATCCGCATGTCCACCCTGAGCGCCGCCGACGTCATGACCGACCGCGGCCGCCTCCACACCCTCAGCGAGGGCGACAGCGCCCAGGACGTGCTCGACCTGGCGCGCGAAACCGGACACTCGCGATTCCCGGTCATCGGCGACGACTCCGACGACATACTCGGCCTGGTCTCCCTGCGCCGAGCGGTCGCCGTGCCCGCCGAGCGCCGAGCCGAGGTCCCCGTCATTTCTTCCTCTCTCATGACCGATGCGCCCTCGGTTCCCGAGACCGTCCCGATCGGCCCCCTCATGGTTCAGCTGCGCGACGAGGGCCTGCAGATGGCCGTCGTCGTCGACGAATACGGCGGAGTCTCCGGCATCGTGACCCTCGAGGACGTCGTCGAAGAGATCGTTGGCGAAGTCTCCGACGAGCACGACCAGCGGCGCCTGGGCATTCGGCCGCGCCCCGACGGCACCCTCCTCGTGCCCGGCACGCTGCGCCCCGACGAACTCGCGCGCCGAACGGACATCAACCTGCCCGAGGACGGCCCCTACGACACCATCGGCGGCCTCGTCATGAACGAGCTCGGTGAGATCCCCGTCGTCGGATCGCGCGTGATCGTCGACGGCGTCGGCATCGAGGTCGCTCAGATGCAGGGACGACGCGTCGCCCAGGTGGCCATCACGCCCGCGTCCGGCGACGATCAGGAGGAGGAGCAGTGAGCGTCGGAGTGGGTCTGGCCATCACCGTGGCGCTGCTGGCCGTCAACGCATTCTTCGTCGCCGGCGAGTTCGCCGTCACCTCGACGCGCCGCTCGCAGGTCGAGCCGCTCGCCGACGAGGGGGCGCGCGGCGCTGCCGACGCCCTATACGCCCTGAGGCACGTGTCGCTGATGCTGGCGATCTGCCAGCTCGGCGTGACGGTCGCGTCCACGACGCTGGGCGTCGTCGCCGAGCCAGCTATCGCGCACCTCGTCGAGTCGCCGCTTGAGCGCCTTGGTGCTCTCGAGGCGACCAGCCACGTCGTCGGATTCGCTGCCGCCCTCGTCATCGTGCTCTTCTGCCACGTCGTCTTTGGCGAAATGGTCCCGAAGAACATCTCGATCGCCGCGCCCGTGCGCATGCTCCTGATCCTGGCCCCCGTCCTCGTGCGCCTGGGTCGGGTCCTGCGCCCCATCATCGAGGCCATGGATCGTTTCGCGAACTGGTTCGTGCGCCTGGCCGGCTACGAGCCGCGCTCGGAAATCTCGTCGACCTACACCGTCGAGGAGGTCGCATCCATCGTCGTGGCCTCCCAGGCCGAGGGCGTTCTCACCGACGAACTGGGTCTGCTCAGCGGTACCCTGGAATTCTCCGAGGAGACGGCCGGAACCGCCATGGTTCCCCTCGACACGCTCGTGGTCTTGCCCGAGGGTGCCACCCCCGCCGACGTGGAGGAACAGGTTGCCCACACGGGCTACTCGCGCTTCCCGATCGTCCGAGAGGACGGCGACATCATCGGCTACGTGCACCTCAAGGACGTCCTGTACGCCACCGGCGAGGAGCGCGAACAACCGATCACCCCGTGGCGCATCCGCCGCCTCGAGGCTGTGTCTTCCGACGACCAGGTTGAGGACGCCTTGCGTCACATGCAGCGAACCGGCGTTCACTGTGCGCTCGTCCGCGACGCGGGAAGCGTCGTCGGCATCCTCTTCCTGGAAGACATCCTCGAGTTGCTGGTCGGCGAAGTGCGCGACGTTCTCCAGCGCCCGTGACGAGGCGCGATCAGCAAGGTACATTAGGTTGAGGTCAACAAGCCGTGACGAGAACAGACGAGGGGGGAGAGCGTGAGCGACACTGAATGCCCGCTGCCGAAGCGGTCGCAGCTGCGCGCAGCGCGCTCCGAGAACCGGGACGAGTCCCGGGACAACCCGATTACCGCCGAGATTCCGCTCGGTGACGAACCCGTCGCCCCTCCACCGCCCCCGGCCGCGAAGAAAGCAGTGGAGGAACCCCCGTCCCTGCCCGCCTCGTCGCCCGACGACGAGCCCGACCCCGACGAGGAGGCCACTGCCTCGTCCGCCCCGTCTGGAGAGACTGAGGGCGAACCCGAGGAAGAGTCCTCGCCCGGGGGTTCGCGACGCGCAAATGTCCACCCCGTCGGATACGCGTTGCGCGCCCTCCTCGTGATGGGCCTGGCGGGTACGACGATCGCCGTTCCCATGACGGGACGCGTCGGCTCCGACTCCTCTCTGACCGTGCCCGCGCGCGCCTTCGGCATCTCGGTGGGCGGCCCGAGCTGGGCCGTCTCGACGACCCTGCCCCAGGCCACCGCCCTGGACGGCACCCTCACCGCGAACTCGCGCGCCAAGGCCAATGCCCCCGTCTCCATCACCGGATGCGCCTCGGGCGCCGGCGCGGATGGAAACCGCAACGTGCGCGTCGTCGCCGACACGATCTACTGGCCGCTCGCCCAGGGCACATACACCGTGACCTCGCCCTTCACGATGCGTATTTCGCCCGTGTCAGGTCAGCTCCTCGCCCATGAGGGGATTGACATGGCAGCCCCGCTCGACACGCCCATCACCTCCGTGTACGGCGGCGTCGTCGAGGAGGTTTCGGAGAACTCTCGCTCGGGTGCTTACGTGCAGATCAAGCACACGAAGTCCGACGGCACCGTCTTCTACTCAGCCTACCTTCACCAGTACATGAACAAGATTACGGTGAAGGTCGGCGACACCGTCACCGCCGGGCAGGTCATCGGCGCGGTCGGAAATAACGGCTGGTCGACGGGCCCGCACCTGCACTTCGAGATTCACGACTCCTCGAACACCCCGGTGGACCCCGAGGCGTGGATGCAGACAAACAAAGCTCTTTATCTCGGACAGGAGTCTTGCTCATGATGCCCGTCACCATGCGTCAGGGACCCATCGTCTTCGCCCACCGCGGCGGCAGCGAGGAGGCCCCCGAGAACACGATGAGCGCTTTCACTCACGTGTACGAGGCTGGGATCCGTCACGTGGAGACCGACGCCCACGTGACCGCCGACGGCAAGGTTGTCGTCTGCCACGACGAGACCGTGGACCGCTGCTACGACGGAAGCGGTGCGATCGCGCAGCTGACGTGGCGCGAGCTGTCCAAGCTGCGCCATCGTGAATCCGGGGAGCAGATGCCGCTGCTCGCCCAGGTGCTCGAGGCCTTCCCGGACATGTACTTCAACATCGACGCGAAGGAGGCGGGCGTGGAAGGCCCGCTTCTGGACGTCATCGCCGACCACGGCGCGGCCGATCGCGTGCTCGTGGCCTCCTTCTCCGAGCCGCGCCTGCGCGCCGTGCGTGACATCGCGGCTTCGGATCCGGCCCGTGCGGTTTCGACGTCGCTGGGCACCGAGGCCGTCGTACGCCTCGTGGGTGCTGCAAAGAGCGCCACGAACCCCGCCTGGTGGCATGTGCCCGGCCCGTGCCGGGGAGCAATGGCCGCTCAGGTCCCCATGCACCAGGGCCCCATCCGCGTCGTCGATGAGCGCTTCGTAGCCACCGCCCACACCCTCGGCCTGGCTGTACACGTGTGGACCATCAACACGGTGGCCGACGTGCTGCGCCTCCTCGAGGTCGGCGTCGACGGCATCATCACCGACCGACCCGTCTTCCTGCGCGACTTCCTGGACCAGCGGGGCCTGTGGACGCAGCCCCCGGCTCCCGGTTCTGTTTCGGGCCCCAGGGACTGAGGTCAGGACGCCTCGAGAGGCGAGGAGCCGCATGGCTCTGCCCTCTCGGCGCTTGTGTCAGGACGGCTGGCTCACTCGTTGTCGCTGATGTCGGCCACGGCCTCGTCCAGGCCCGCGCCCGCTCGGGGGAAAACTAGGGGGCGAGCATTCCCATCATCATCGCCCATATCGCTGCGCGTGGCGGTGCGTCCAGTGTTGGATCGGCTGACAGGCGGGCGAGAGCTTCCTCGTCAAGTGGCGCGTGGATTTGTGCGTGCAGATGGTCTGTCACGAAACAGTCATAGTGTAAGCCGGTTTGCCACTTGCGACGGTATGTCTCCTCGCGCACGCATGTTACGACGCTCCAGTGTCCCGAGACGCAGTCCTGGGCGAAGTGTGACTCAGCGGGACCATATGTCACGAGATCGTTCAGTACATCCTGAGCGCGCTGTACATCCAGGGCACGAATCGCAGCGACGAAATCCGCGGGAATGTAAGGAGGCCCATCGTGGATGGTGGGGCCTGCGTGCAGCAGGGAGGCGAAGGCCAAGATATGGGGGACCTCGCAGTAATCGACCTGGCTGAAGTGCACGCCGTCCACGTCGGAACGCATGACGACGGAGCGAGGCATTGTTGGCCAGATCCTCCAGTCGCGTATGACCCCGCGCATGCTAGGGGATACGACGCGGATCGCAATTTGGGTGTGAGCTGCTCGCACTGGCTCGAGGATGCGTGCGGAATCGCCGGACAACCCGTTGGCGCCGGCCAGTCCGAGCGACACCAGTCCGCTGGAGAGAGCGGCGCTTGAAATACGCCCGGCATTCTCGTCACTGGCAATCATCTCGAGTAGGGCATCTGCCTGCTCGACGGTGACGATGATCTGATCCGAGGAGTCGCTTTCGATTGGATGGTCGCTCATGGTGTCACCTCCAGGGTTTGAGCCATCGTGATGAAATCATCGATGATCATTGGGAATAGGACGCTGGGGCGCGTACACGTCGCGGTCCACAGGAAACGCTGCGGTGGTTGCTGCGTCGTGGGCGCAGTGCGTGTGATCCACGTGAGCTGGCTGAGTGTCAGAGAGACATTTTCAAGAATGTACACGCCAGTGCGCCAGCGGGCGCCCTCGGGGAGCATCGGCCACGCGAAGTCATCAATAAGGTGGAACCCAGGCAACGCTTCCTCCACCTGCCTGACGCTGTCCGCGTAGACGTCGTCGTCGCTCACGTCGGTGCTGAGCGCCCCGCCGGTCACCACGAAGGTTGGAACGTTTCCCTCATCTTTCGTCTTAGCGATGGCGACGAGACGGACGCTGGGATCATCTGCCAGGGGGCCGAGCTGTGCGTATTCCTCAGGGGTCAGGAATCTCCATCCCGAGGAAAGGGTCATTGTTACCTGTTCGTTCACCAGAATCCCTTCCCTCTCGCGTGCTTCTTGTACGCCTCCTGATCAATGTTTCCGTTCTCATCCAGGAGCCCGTGCCGCTTGGCGTACTGCCAATCGGCGTACAGCCAGCGAGGAAACCTAATTGGAAGAAGAGCAATGAGTGTGCAAGCAGCAGCGAATAACGCTACTGCTGCGATGCTTGTAAGCCAAAGTCTAGGAAGGCTGTAATATCTGACAATTCCAGATATACCGGCAACAAAGAAAATGATAACCAACGCAGGTGCGCCAATAGCAGCGTAGTTTCTGCTAATCTGCCCTTTTCCATTCATTCGGCGCCACAGGTTCGCAGCCTTTGAGTCTGTGAACATCTCGGCGTACCACACCGCTGCTCCAAACAGCCCTAATCCGATACCAATAATAGCGATGTTCAAATTATCTTTCATGTGCTCAAGCTCCATTTAAGGGGTCAACGATGCCCTCATTGGCTGCATCTCCAACAGTTTCTCCTAAGTAGTGGCCAGCCACTCCTCCGATGACGCCGCCGACAAGGCCAATAACACCTGCCTGAGGGTTATCGTGGCCGTTCATCACCATAGATCCCTTTTGTTGGCGTGGTGACGGGCCCACGCTTCCCGATCGATGTTGCCATCGTCGTCTAAGAGCCCATGGCGCTTGGCGTACTGCCAATCGGCGTAGACCCACCGGGGAAACTTGATGGGCAGAAGGCCAATGAGGAAGAAAGATAGAAATACTAGGATTGAAATGGCGGCAATGCGCGACAAAATCCCCGGTAGTTGAAAATAATTGATCAATCCTAGGATGCCGCCGAGAAGAAAAATGCATGCAAATGCGGGTGCTCCGATAGCAGCATAATTTCTACTGATTCTTCCTTTGCCGTTCATTCGGCGCCACAGGTTCGCAGCCTTTGAGTCTGTGAACATCTCGGCGTACCACACCGCTGCTCCAAACAGCCCTAATCCGATACCAATAATAGCGATGTTCAAATTATCTTTCATGTGCTCAAGCTCCATTTAAGGGGTCAACGATGCCCTCATTGGCTGCATCTCCAACCGTTTCTCCTAAGTAGTGGCCAGCCACTCCTCCGATGACGCCGCCGACAACGCCGCCAACAACGGCACCAATGGGGGCGAAAGGCCCCGAGACTGCAGCGCCGATGGCGGCACCGCCTTTGGCTCCTAACCAGGCACCTCCCCATGTGCCAAGACCTGTGAAGGTCCCCTTCACGCCTGCCCGCGCAACCTTGTGGCCCTCGCTCCATTCGGGGTGCTGCTCGGTATCGGTTTGGTAGGTGTCATAGGCGGTGATACCTCCGTCGACGACCGCCCCCGCTACGCCGGCAACCTTTCCAGCTTTCGAGGCTATCGGAGCTATCGTTCGTGTGCCAGCCGGTTCTATGACTTGTGTCCCCGTGGGACGGAATGTCCAAGCTTGCAGGTCGCCGTTGGCGAAGTATCCCGCGGGGGGGCGTATAACCTCCCCTGTAGCGCATCATCGTGGTTGCGGCTACAGAATTACCACCAAGGTCAATTAAACCCATCGTGTAGGGGAGAGCGTTAGCGTCAGGGTGCTCATCGTCCAAAACGAACTGGCTTTTGAGTCCGTTGAAAACGGGCTCAATCCATTGCTCATAGGCGTCCACTTTGAGACTGTCTAACGCAAGTGAAAACACGTGCTCGGCGCGTTCATAATTCAACCGCTGGACCTCAGCTTGCGCTTGCAGCTCATTAAAACTATGGACAAGGTCATCGTCCGACTCATCGAATAGGGTCACTGTGTCGCCTTCGACGATCAGACCACAGTCTTGGGCTTTCTGCGCGATTCCCTTGTACTCCTCACGTACTGACTTCATCGACCAGGCGAGTTCGGATACAGCGTTCGTGAGTGCTTTCAGATCGTTGGAGATTTCTTCACACACGTCCGATACGATTTGTAAATCGTGCTGACATGGGTCGACAAGAAGTGCCTCCTGCTGGCCGACAATGGAGGAAGCGCGCACTGTATCTCCGTCTGCGGTATGCAATGCGCCGGAAGCTTGTTCGCATTGATCCTTGAACGTGAAGAGATTGTCGACGTTAATCGGGAAAGGCATGGAAAACCATGCTCCGTGTTGGCGTGTATCTTCATCGGTACTCATCGTGGCCCCCTGGCGCGCAGATACTCTCCTGTTGACTGAAGACTGGCAGCTTCCTGATTATCGGTGGTTGCAAAATTCTCGGATGCTGCGGTCAGTCCGCGAGCGATAGAAAAAGAACAAAAAGATGCCTTCTGTATGACACGATTGATCCTCTCGATCTTCGCTGTCAGATCCGCCTCATTACTCCCAGCGCCACTAGGTGCTTCGAGAGTCTCAGAGGCGACTCTCTCGCTCGAGTACTCCAGGATGTTGATGGCACGTGACACTGCGGTCGCGTCCCATACGATTCCACCGGACAACTGTCTCCCCTTACGACTCGGTCAGCAGTAACAGATCAGGATAGCCCTCCGTCAAAGTGATCGTCAAGTCCTCATTAAAGAGATTAGGTTCCTCTAGAACCTTAAAATTTCAGCAAAAAACGGGGGGGCGGAGCCGCTTGGCTCCGCCCCCCCCGATACCGTTGTCAGGACCGCTGGCTCACTCGTCGCCGCTGAAGTCGGCCACAGCCTCGTCCAGGCCCGCGCGACGGATACGCACGAGCGAGAGGAACGCCAGGCCGGCGGCCAGAGCGATGCCCAGGCCTCGAACCAGCCAGGACTCGCCCACGAAGATCATCGCCATGGCGGCCAGGGTCGGCACCAGGAGCGTGAACGCGTAGCCGATGTATCGGCCGAAGGACGGCATGGGCACACCGTCGGACTCGGCGACCGACTTGACCATGAAGTTCGGGCCATTGCCGATGTAGGTGATCGCGCCACAGAACACGGCACCCAACGAAATCGGGATCAGGTAGTACTCGGGCACGCCCGCGACCAGGGTGCCCTCGCCGCCGGACGCCTTCGCCATCTCGAAGAACGTCATGTACGTCGGGGCGTTATCCAGGATCGAGGACAGGCCACCCGTGAACACGAAGTACGTCATGCGCGTCAGCGGCAGCGACGGCGCGATCTGCTCCAGGTAGCGCAGCGCCGGCGCCATCGTCGCAAAGATGCCGATGAAGAGGGTCGCGACCTCCATGATCGGGGCCCACGTGAAGGCGTTCTCCTCGAAGCGCACCTTCTTATCCGAAAGCTTGTAGGACAGGCCCGCGACCGTGAGCATGATGATCTCGCGCCACGGAACCAGCTCGGTCCAGGAATGCACGTGCCCCTCGGCCAGGGCCTCGCCGTCCCACGAGGGAGCGAAAGCGACCGAGAGGATGATGACCGCGAAGAACAGGAGGTTGATTGTGCCGTGCAGCCTCAAGGGCTTGATCTCGCGGTCGTCGGCCTCGATCGAGGACGTGTCCTCGGACGCGTAACGCACGCGGTCGATCGAGTAGTACGACAGGAGCAGCAGCGCCAGAACGAACAGCCACTCCTTCCACAGCGCGAAGGTCCACGCGAAGGGGACGCCGTGCAGATAGCCGAGGAACAGCGGCGGATCGCCGAGCGGAGTCAGTATGCCACCACAGTTCGCCACAATGAAGATCGTGAACAGGACCGTGTGCACGCGGTGCTTACGTTCCTTGTTGGTTTCCAGGAGCGGGCGGATCAGCAGCATGGCCGCGCCCGTCGTCCCGATGAACGAGGCCAGCAGGCCGCCGATCGCCAGGAAGATCGTGTTGTTGCGCGGGGTCGCCTTGATGTCGCCGGCCAGGTGAATGCCGCCGGACACCACGAACAGCGCGAAGAGCAGCGAAATGAACTGCACGTACTCCACGCCCGTGGCGATCAGCGGTCCGGTGCCCGCCTTCATGAACATCCAGATCGTCGTCGGCACGCCCAGCAGGAGCGCGACGGACAGCTGGGAGGATTCCTTTTCCCACCAGTGCGCGGTCTTGGGGATGATTGGCAAGACGGCGATGCATCCGAGCATCGCGACGAAGGGGAGCAGGCTCCACCAGGGATAGGTCATCGGCCAGTCCTTGATTGACGATAGATACGCCCCCTATTTTATGTGGTGGGGGAGCGGGGTGCGGAGCGTTCCAGGGGGTGGGAGTGGCCTCATCGACGAGGCGGGGGCGCGTTTGCGCGCGGGTTTCCCTCCGCCGTTGGCGGGCACTGCGAGCGTTGCGGATATGAGTGGCACCCCGAACAGGACTCGAACCTGCGACCTCTTGCACCGGAGGCAAGCGCTCTATCCGCTGAGCTATCGGGGCAGCTCGGCCAGTTTAGCAGGGTTTCATACGACCATGCGTGACGGTGATGTGTGCCATACTAGGGGGCGTTGCTTGTTAGAGAACTCTTCAGGAGGACACCATGCGCGTTCACATCGGCACCGATCACGCCGGTTTCGAACTCAAGGAAAAGGTCGTCGCCCACCTGCGCGAGGCCGGTCACGACGTCGTCGACCACGGAGCTCATACCTACGATGCGCTCGACGACTACCCGCCGTTCTGCATCGAGGCCGCACAGGCCGTCGTCGATGAGCCGGGTAGCCTCGGCATCGTCATCGGCGGCTCCGGTAACGGCGAGCAGATGGCCGCCAACTGTGTGGAAGGCGTGCGCGCCGCCCTCGTGTGGTCGGATGCGACCGCGCGTTTGGCCCGCGAGCACAACGACGCGAACGTCGTGGCCGTCGGTGCCCGCCAGCACAGCGAGGAAGAAGCTCTCGCCCTCATCGACGCGTTCCTGGAGACGCCCTTCAGTGGCGACGAGCGTCACCAGCGCCGCATCGACCTGATGAAGGACTACGAGCGCTCCGTGCGCGCCTGAGCGACCTGATGGCTGTGGGCTTCCTGAGCGTGCAGCTCTGCGCGTCCATGCGTTCGCTGTTGCTTGGAACTCACAGTTGAGCGCATGAGGTGCGCGCTCCTGGCGTGATGTACACGGGGCGGGGCCGGTGGATCACCACCGGCCCCGTTTCGTGTGCCCGGGCTTGTTCGCGGCGACCGTTGAAATCCCCTCGGCGGGCTTTCATGGGCGTCGGCGGACTTATATGGCTAGTGGCGGGCTTTCATGGTTGTTAGCGGGATTACGTTGCTGTTGGAGGACTTTCGCTGCGGGTGGAGGGCATTCATGGTCTTGGTTGAGCTTTCATCGTCGTTGTTGGCCGAGCGAGTGACCGTTCTCGGGCGGTGCATCGACCACTTGTCGTGCAGGTGCAGACGAGGCTTCTAAGTACGGGTGAGCTCCCGGTCTGTCTGCTTCGTGGATAGGTTCTGAGCTAGCGGATAGCTGACGAACATGCGGATAGGTCATTTGCCTATCCGCAAAGGGCTAACCTATTCGTCTGGCCCTAACCTATCCGTCTGGCCCTAACCTATCCGTCTGGCCCTAACCTATCCGCGAGGGGCTAACCTATTCGTCTGGCCGTAACTTATCCGCGAGTGCGCGGGTATTCATGTCGACTGCGAGTCCGGTGTCATTGTTCTGCCGTTCATGGCCTCGGCGGTATCGCCCGACCAGTCCCTGAGCCCGTTATCCTGAAACCGGTGGCACCACTGTCGGTGATTGAGTGGGCCCGAGTGAAACCGGTGGCACCACTGTCGGTGATTGAGTGGGCCCGAGTGAAACCGGTGGCACCTTTGTTGGCCGATAGTGCCCGCTTTTTGGCTGTTTTCGTGTGTCAGTGGTGGCGGCGGTTTCATGCGCCCGTACAGAACCCGCGTCAGTGGTGTTGATGGTTTCGCGCGGGGGTGTGGGGCGTGCGTCAGTGGTGGTGGTGGTTTCAGTGTGCGGGGAATTTGGTTGTGTGGTTGAAACTGGTGGCACCACTGTCGGTGTTAACCTCAGCTTGTGTGAAACCGGTGGCTCCACTGTTGGTGATTGAGTGGGCACGTGTGTAACTGGTGGCACCTTTGTTGGCCGATAGTGCCCGCTTTTTGGCTGTTTTCGTGCGTCAGTGGTGTTGGTGGTTTCGCGCGCCAGCATAGAAGTCGCGTCAGTGGTGTCCGTGGTTTCGTGCACCCGTACAGAAGTCACGGCAGTGGTGCCGGTGGTTTCACGCGGGGGCGTGGGGCGTGCGTCAGTGGTGTTGGTGGTTTCATGCGCCCGAATAGAAGTCACGGCAGTGGTGTCGGTGGTTTCAGTGTGTGGGGTATTTGGTTGTGTGGTTGAAACTGGTGGCACCAGTGTCGGTGATTGAGGGGGCACGGGTGTAACTGGTGGCTCCACTGTTGGTGATTGAGTGGGCACGTGTGTAACCGGTGGCGCCTTTGTTGGCCCATGATGCCTGGTTTTTGGCTGTTTTCGTGCGTCAGTGGTGTTGGTGGTTTCGTGCGCCCGCACAGAAGTCATGGCAGTGGTGTCGGTGGTTTCAGTGTGTGGGGTGTTTGGTTGTGTGGTTGAAACTGGTCGCACCACTGTCGGTGATTGAGTGGGCACGTGTGAAACTGGTGGCACCGTTGTTGACCCATGATGCCCGGTTTTTGGCTGTTTTCGTACGTCAGTGGTGCCGGTGGTTTCATGCGGCACCTCGCGCGACGGTGCGGGTGCGCCCGCCCGCCCCGGCCGCGCTTTGTGCCCCCGCCCGCCCGCCCGCCCCGGCCCCCCGCCCGGCCCCGCCCGCCCCCGGCCGCGCTTTGCATGCCCCGGGCATCTAGCCCTGGCCGGTGAGCGTCAGGTAAACGAGGAACAGGTTGAGCGCGACGATGACAGCCGCAATGAGGAAACCCACCAAACGCAGGGGGCGAGTGTTCGCGTAGTTGCCCATGACCTCGGGCGAGGCGGTCAGGCGCATGAGCGGAATGATCGCGAAGGGGATGCCGAAGGACAGGGCGACCTGCGAGACGACGAGCGCCCACGTGGGTTCGGCACCCGCCCCCAGGATGATGAGCGCCGGGATCAGCGAGACGAGGCGGCGCACCATGATGGGCACGCGGATGTGGAGCAGACCGTTCATGATCTCGCTGCCCGCGTAGGCGCCCACCGACGTGGAGGCCAGGCCGGAGGCGAGTAGGCCTACCGCGAAGACCGTGCCGACGATGGGGCCGAGCGTTGAGGAGATCGCGGCGTGCGCGCCTTCGATCGTGTCGGTGCCGCTCTGACCGGACAGTGCCGCGGCCGCCAGGAGCAGCAGGCCGATGTTGACCAGGCCCGCGATGCTCAGCGCCCAGTAGATGTCGATGCGGGTGGCGCGCAGGAGGCGCGAGAGGTGCCCCGAGGAATGCCGGGAGTCGCTGGTGGATGGGCCGAGTTCGTCGGCCTCGTGGTCGTTGACCAACGACGAGTGCAGGTAGACCGCGTGCGGCATGACCGTCGCTCCCAGCATGGACGCGGCGACGAGGACCGAGTCGGTGCCCTGGAAGCGGGGGAGGAGGCCGCCGAGCACGCCCGAGGGGCTGGGAGGCGCGACGAAGAGTCCAGCGAGGAAACCCAACGTGATGACGATCAGTAGTCCGACGATGATCGTTTCGAACTGGCGCTGACGCCCGCCGCCTTGAACGAGCAGCAAAGCCATCGAGACGACGCCGACGATGATGCCTCCCCACAGGAGGGGGACGCCAAACAGGAGATGGAGGGCGAGCGCGCCGCCGATGACCTCAGCGAGGTCGGTCGCCGCGGCCACGATCTCCGCTTGCAGCCAGAATGCGATGCGTCCAGGCTTGTGCATCCGTGCCCCCAGGAGGGTGGGCAGGGACTGGCCGGTGACCAGCCCGAGCTTGGCGGAGAGGTACTGGATGACCATCGCGAAGACGTTCGAGGCCACGAGAACCCACACGAGCAGGTACCCGTAGCGCGCACCCGCCGTGATGTTGGCGGCGACGTTTCCGGGGTCGACGTAGGCCACGGCCGCGACGAATGCGGGGCCGAGGAGTGGGATGAGCTTGTGGCGCCGCTCGGCGTCCGTGGTGGTCATGGGTGTTCCTCACTGCTGGCAGAAAATGTTCGGTTACCCGAAACTGTACCCGTCTTGCGGTCGATCGGGGTGGGGAGAGGACGGTCATGGGACGCGTATGTGGCCAGGTTTTCATCCACGAGGCCGGGGAGAGTTCGCGGATGGGAGCACAAACCCCGTAGTCTAAAGGGGTGACTCCTGAAGAACTTGCTACTCTCATCCGCGCGACCCTGCTGGACGCTGCCGCCGCCGGTCGCATTTCGATCGACCCCTCGCTGGTCCCCGACCCCGTGACCGTGGAGCGCCCCCGCGTGCGCGAGCACGGCGACTGGGCGACCAACGTCGCGATGCAGCTCGGCAAGAAGGCCGGCATGGCCCCGCGCGACTTTGCGCAGATCCTCGCCGATGACCTGGCCGCCGCCGACGGCATCGACTCCGTCGAGGTCGCGGGCCCCGGCTTCATTAACATCCGACTGGGCGCGGGTGCCGCTGGCGAGCTTGCCCGCACCATCGTCGAGGCCGGTGCCGCCTACGGCCGCAATGAGACCCTCGCGGGCCGCTCGATTAACCTCGAGTACGTCTCCGCCAACCCGACCGGCCCCGTGCACCTGGGCGGTGCCCGCTGGGCGGCCGTCGGCGACTCCCTGGCCCGCCTCATGGCGGCCTCCGGCGCTGCAGTGACCCGAGAGTACTACTTCAACGACCACGGCTCGCAGATCGACCGCTTCTCCCATTCTCTCTACGCCCGCGCGATGGGTCGCGAGGTCCCCGAGGACGGCTACGGCGGCCAGTACATCGCCGACATCGCCGACCAGGTCCGCGCCGACGCGGCTTCAGCCGGCGAGCCTGACCCGATCACCCTGCCCGAGGAAGAGGCCATCGAGGTCTTCCGCGCTCGCGGCGTCGAGCTGATGTTCGCGGAGATTAAGGAGCGCCTGCATTCCTTCCGCGCCGACTTCGATGTCTTCTTCCACGAGGACTCGCTGCACAACTCCGGTGCGGTGGCCGAGGCGATCGAGCGCCTGCGCGAGCGCGGCGAGATCTTCGACGAGGGCGGCGCGGTGTGGCTGCGCACGACCACCTACGGCGACGACAAGGACCGTGTGCTCATCAAGTCGGATGGCCAGGCCGCGTACTTCGCGGGAGACGTCGCCTACTACCTGAACAAGCGTGAGCGGGGCGCGGACGCCGCCATCTACCTGCTGGGTGCCGACCACCACGGCTACATCGGGCGCATGATGGCCATGTGTGCGGCCTTCGGGGATAAGCCGGGTGAGAATCTGCAGATCCTCATCGGCCAGCTTGTCAACCTGGTGAAGGATGGCGAGCCGGTGCGTATGTCCAAGCGCGCTGGCACGATCGTCACGCTCGACGACCTCGTCGACGCCGTCGGCGTGGACGCCGCTCGTTACGCCCTCGTGCGCGTGTCGATGGACACCCAGGTCGACATCGACCTGGACCTGCTCTCGCAGCACTCCAACGATAACCCGGTGTACTACGTGCAGTACGCGCATGTGCGCACCTGCAACGTCGCCCGCAACGCGGCCGAGCACGGCGTGTCCCGCGATGCCGGTTTCGACCCTGCCGCCCTCGACTCCGAGGCCGACGAGGCCCTGCTGGCTGCCCTCGCTCAGTTCCCCGCGCAGGTTGCGCAGGCCACCGAGCTGCGCGAGCCGCACCGCATCGCCCGCTACCTGGAGTCCCTGGCCGCCACCTATCACGCCTGGTATGGACAGTGTCGCGTGACGCCTCGCGGCGACGATCCGGTCGAGCCCGGTCACATCGCCCGCCTGTGGCTTAACGACGCGGTCACCCAGGTGCTGCGCACCGGCCTCGGCCTCCTCGGCGTGAGTGCCCCCGAGAGGATGTGAGCCGGTGAGCGAGGCGGATTCCGTGCCCGTCGGAACACTGACATGCCCGACCCCCGACGAGCGCCCCGACCTGTGGCCGTGGAGCGCGGCGCGGGAGGGCGGCGTGCTGCGCCTGGGTGGCGGCGACCTGACGGCGGTGGCCGCCGACTTCGGCACGCCGACCTTCGTGCTCGACGTTGAGGCCATGCGTGGCCGCGCCCGCGTGTGGGCCAGCGCGATGGCCGAAGAGTTCTGGGATGGTTACGGCATGAACGGCGGCGACGCCTTCTACGCCGGCAAGGCCTTCCTGAGCGCCGACGTCGCGCGCCTGGTCGTGGCCGAGGGGCTGGGCGTCGACACTGCCTCCCTGGGGGAGCTGACCCTCGCGCTGCGCGCCGGGGTGGACCCTGAGCGTATCGGCCTGCACGGCAATAACAAGTCGGACGAGGAGATCCGCCTGGCCCTCGAGTTGGGCATTCACCGGATCTTCATCGATTCGATGGACGAGGTCCGCCAGATCGAGCGCATCGCCGCGTCGCTCGGCGTGAGTGCGCCCGTCATGGTGCGCCTGAAGTCCGGCATCCACGCGGGTGGTAACGAGTACATCGCGACCGCTCACGAGGACCAGAAGTTTGGTCTGTCACTGGCCACCGGCCAGGCGTACGAGGCCGTGGCCGCCATCAAGGACGCCGCCCACCTGGACTTCCGAGGCCTGCACAGCCACATTGGCTCTCAGATCTTTGGGACCGAGGCCTTCACCGAGGCCGCCCGCATCGTCGTCGACTTCGCGGCGCGCCTGAAGGCCGAGCTCGACCTGGAAGTTCCTGCGATCGACCTGGGCGGGGGAGTGGGCATCGCCTACACTGCCCAGGATCCGGAGCCGACCTCGCCGGTCGAGCTCGCCCGCGCCCTGGCGGGTGTCGTGCGTGAGCGCTGCGCCCACCACGGCCTGCCCATCCCGCACGTGTCCGTCGAACCGGGCCGATCGATTGTGGGACCAGCGATGGTGATGCTCTACCGCGTGGGCGTCGTCAAGGACATTTCCCTGGAAGGCGGGGGAGTGCGCCGCTACGTGGCGATCGATGGGGGCATGTCGGATAACATTCGCCCCGTCCTCTACGGCGCGGCCTACACGGCGACGCTCGCGAACCGCGACCCCGAGCAGGCCCTGGAGTTGGCGCGCTGCCGCATCGTCGGCAAGCACTGCGAGAGCGGCGACATCATCATCCGCGATATCGACCTGCCGGCCGACATCGCGGCCGGCGACCTGCTGGTCGTGCCCGCCGTCGGCGCGTACGGCTACTCGATGGCGTCGAACTACAACATGGCGACGAAGCCCGGCGTGCTCGCGGTCGAGGACGGCGCGGCCCGCTGGTTCATCCGTCCGCAGACGGTCGATCACCTGCTGGCCCTCGACGCCGGCCTGGAGTAACGACGCCGGCCTGGAGTAGACGAAGCAGCAAAGCGGGGAGTGCGTGCGCTCCCCGCTTTGTCGTCCCCGCGGCCTGCTCCCGTCGCGTCGTTCCCGCCTCGCCGTCCTCTTCCGGGGCGCACGTCATCCCCGGTGAACTGGTGTGAGTTGTGACAGCGCTTCGGCGGAAATGCGCGGTCTTAGAAAGTACGGAGAAGGAGCGGGTGAGGGAGTGGCGCGCGCGAGTGATGGGCGGGCCACACTGTGGGCTTAGGTAAGCCTTGGTTTTGTTGTTACTGGCAAACTCTAGGAAGATTGGAGTAGCTGTAAATGCAGTCGAAATCCTGACAGTGACAACCGAAAGTCGAGGAATCATGCGCCGCACTGCCGCACGCATCGGTGTCGTCGCCGCTCTGGCCCTCTCCGTCGGCCTGGCTACCGCGACGGCCCCCGCCGCTCGAGCCGAAGAACCCGGCGGCCTCATCTCCGCACCCCGCGCCGACAACGACGAGATGAACTACGCCATCAATCTTGCGGGCACCAGCCCCGAGGACCTCCAGCGGGCACTCGCCCTCGTCCCGGGAGCCGGCGGCGCCGCCCTGGCCTCTTACCCGCAGATTGGCACCTTCTTCGCCCAGAGCGCCACGCCCTCGTTTGCGCCCGACCTGGCTGCCGCCCTACGACAGGCCGGCATCTCGGTTCACTCGATCGGCCCGACGCGCGTCGCGCCCGTCCTCTACTACGAGCGCGTCGCGCTGCCCACGGATAAGAAGGACGAGGCCCCCTCCCCGCACCCCGGCGCTGCAGGCGGCCTGAACTCGATGCGCGACGAGGCCGCGAGCGCCGCACCCGATCAAGCCTCCGAGGAGATCTTCAACTGGGGTGCCCGCGCCATGCACGCGCGCGATGCTGGGGCGGTGAACGTCAAGCGCGCCCCCGTGACGGTTGCCGTCGTCGACTCCGGCGTCGAGGACACGCATCCGGACCTGGAGGGTCGCGTCGATCCCGAGCGCTCCGTGAAGTGTTCGGTCAACGGCGTGGCCACGCAGGACTTTTTTGGCTGGCGTGATGAGTTCTACCACGGCACGCACGTCGCGGGCATTATCGCCGCGAATCACAACGATATTGGCATCGACGGCATCGCCCCGGAGTCGACCATCGTCGCCATCCAGGCCACCAACGACAACCGCCTTATCTACCCCGAGTACGTGACCTGCGCGTTCATGTGGGCGGCGAGCCACGGGGTGGACGTGGTCAACAATTCCTATTCGATGGACCCCTGGGTTTACTGGAGCCCGACCGATCCCGAGCAGGCGGCCGGCCTGGAGGCTGCGACCCGATCCATCAAGTACGCGCAGGGTGAGGGGCTGGCCGTTATTGCGGCGGCAGGCAATGAAGGCGTCGACATCGACAATCCGACGATCGACAACGGATCCCCGACCGATGTTCCCACGCCGACGAAGAATCGCGAGGTGCGTGGGGGTGTCCGCGTTCCTTCGATGCTTGACGGTGTTGCCCAGGTGAGTGCGGTCGGTCAGGCCTACAACGTGAAGCCTGGGCTTTCCCTGGGTCGCGCCGAGTTCTCCAACTATGGCAACACGATCGACTTTGCAGCCCCGGGCGACCAGATCTACTCCACTGCTCCGCTGCTGTTCTACCGCAGCGGCTACGCCGTCGCGGACGGCACGTCCATGGCGACCCCGCACGTGTCGGGCATCGCGGCACTCATTAAGTCCGTTCATCCCGAGCTCACTGGCGCGCAGGTCATTGACCTCATGAAGAAGCAGGCCGCTGCCAACTACGGACGTCTCAACGCTCCCATCGACGGCAAGGAATACCGCGGTTACGGCTTCCTCGACGCCCTCGACGCGGTGTCGGGCGGTCAGGATCAGGCCGACGAGGCCAAGGCTGGCACGTGGATGAAAGATGCGATCGGCTGGTGGTACCGCTACGAGGACGGCTCCTACCCGGCCTCTACGGCGATTGCGATCGGCGGAGCAACCTATCGCTTCGACGCGCGCGGATACATGGTGACCGGGTGGGTCCGTGAGGCAGGCCAGTGGTTCTTCCACCGGGCCTCGGGTGCGCAGGCCTCGGGGTGGACGCAGGTCGAGGGCACCTGGTACTACCTGGATCCGGCCACGGGCGCGATGGCGACGGGCTGGGTGTTCCTCAATGGCACCTGGTACTACCTCAGCGCTTCGGGTGCAATGGCTACCGGCTGGGTTCGCGATGGATCCACCTGGTACTACCTCACGCCCTCCGGTGGCATGGCGATCGGGTGGCTGCATGAGGGTGATTCCTGGTACTACCTGGGTTCCTCGGGGGCGATGGTCACCGGTACCCAGCAGGTAGATGGGACGACCTACACCTTCGGTCCGGACGGGCACCTGCGGCACTAGGCTGTGCGACGTCGTCACGGCGGGGCCATGCACCTGACGGTGTGTGGCCCCGCCGCGCTGTCAGGAGGCCTCGCGTGCGAGAGCGGGGGAGTGGTTACCCGACAGCGTCGCCTTTGTTGAGGTGATGGCGAATTTAAGTTGGTCTATATTGTGGCGAGTGACAAACTAAAGCATGATACTTCTGATGAGTACATTGTCGTACTCGCCAGACTCACAACTGAAAGTCGAGGAACCATGCGCCGCAATGTCGCACGCATCGGGCTCGTCGCGGCCCTCGCCCTGTCCATGGGCGTGGCCACAGCGACCGCCCCACCCACCCGGGCCGACGATCACACCGGCCTCATCGCGCCCGCCCGCGCCAGCGCGGGCCTGATGAACTACGCAATCAACCTCAGTGGACACTCCAGCTCCGAGGACCTGGCGCGCGCGACCTCCCTGGTCGCTTCCGCCGGGGGCGTCGCCTTGGCTTCCTACCCGGAGCTGGGGACGTTCTTCGCGCAGAGCGAGTCGGCCTCGTTCGCCCCGGACCTGGCGGTAGCGATGGCGAAGGCCGGGATCTCGGTCCATTCGGTGGGTCCGACCCGCGTGGCCGCAGTGCCCGAGGGGGAGCGCGTCCCCGTCACCGGGGATGCGCCTGCCGCGCAGCTCGCGCCGCGGTCCGGCGATCGGAGCCCCGCTCAGTCCGGAGCGCAGTCGGGTGGCCCGTCTTCCCTGCGGGGCGTCAGCGTGAATGAGGCCGATAAGCCCGAAGAGGTCGTCAACTGGGGTGCCCAGGCGATGAGCGCCGCGGATGCAGCCGCCGTGCCGATCGCGCACGCCCCCGTGACGGTCGGCGTCATCGACACCGGTATCGACGACACCCACCCCGATCTCGTGGGGCGCGTGGACACCTCACGGTCCGTATCCTGCGGGCGCAATGGCATCGCCTCCCAGGCTTACGGGGCATGGCGTGACGACTACTTCCACGGCACCCATGTCGCCGGCATCATCGCCGCCAACCACAACGACATCGGCATCGACGGTATCGCGCCGGACACGACCCTCGTGTCCATCAAGGCCTCGAACGAGGACCAGCTCATGTACCCCGAGTACGTCACCTGCGGCTTCATGTGGGCGGCCAGCCACGGCGTTGATATCGTCAACAACTCCTACTCGATGGACCCGTGGGTCTACTGGAGCTCGAGCGACCCCGAGCAGGCCGCCGGCCTGGAGGCCGCGACGCGGGCGATCGCCTACGCGCAGGGTCGTGGGCTCGCCGTCATGGCCTCGGCGGGCAACGACGGCATGGACAACGACAACGTCACGACCGACAGCGGGTCGCCGACCGACCTTGATACTCCGGTCAAGGACCGTCCCGCCTCCGGCGGCGTGAAGGTCCCGGCGATGGTTGAGGGCGTCAGCCAGGTCAGCGCCGCCACGCGTACCAACCCGGAGACGAAGCCCGAATGGGCGAACCTCAAGCGGGCCGACTTCTCCAACTACGGAACCAGCATCGACTTCACCGCGCCGGGCCAGGACATCTACTCGACAGTTCCCACGTCGCTGTATGCCTCCGGGTATGCCAAGACCAGCGGCACCTCGATGGCGACGCCCCACATCACGGGCATAGCAGCCCTCATCAAGGCGACGCACCCGGGCTTCCGGGGCAAGCAGATCACGGACCTCATGCGCAAGCAAGCCGCGATGGAATACACGCGCCTGGAAGCTCCCGACGACGGCAAGGAATACCGTGGTTACGGTTTCATCAACGCGCTGACCACCATGCGCCGCGACCAGATGCAGCCCACCGTTCAGACCTTGCAGTACCGGGTCGGTAAGGGCGAATGGAAGGACGTGGACGGCGCGACCCTGCCGGCCGGTCCCGTCACCTTCTACGCCGAGGCCATCGCCCCGATCAGCCACCTGCACATGGACGTCGCCGGCCTGGCCTCCGTCGACCGCGACGGGTCGGGCAAGTACGGAGACGACCCCCTGGGCGTGTCGATTGAGAACCTGGATCTGGGTACCCTCCTGCCCGAGGGCGCGGACTCCGTGACCGCGCGCGTCCAGGTCAGCGCCACCGGCATCAACCTCGACCGACAGGCCGACGACGACACGGGCCGCGAGGCCGTCTTCACCGTCTCGCGTGACCCGAATGCGGCGGTGCCCCCGGCACCCGCACCCGACGCCGATGCGACGCCCGCGCCTTCCGGCCCGGCCAAGGCCGGCATCACCGCCCCCGCGCGCAGCAACGACCAACTGCCCGCCAACTACGCGGTCAACCTCCCCAGGGGAACAGATCACGCAACTTTCCAGCGCGCCCTCGCCCAGGCCTCGAACCTGCACGGCCTGGTCCTGGCCCAGTACCCGGCCTTCGGGACGTTCTTCGTGCAGGCCGCCTCGCCTACCTTCTCACCCGACCTGGGTGCTGCCCTCGTGAAGGAAGGCATCAGCTATGACTCCATCGGCCCGACCCGGCAGGCGCCCGTCGGCGGTAACGAGGTCATGGTTCCGGTCGACTACGAGACCCGCCTCGCTGCTGACGCCGCGATCGCCGCCGCGCCGAGATCCGACGGCGCGCAGGGAGAGCGGGATGCGGATCTGACGCCGGATCCCCAGACGAACAACGGGTGGCACCTGCAGGCCCTGCACGCCCTCGAGGCGCAGGACGTTGACGTCATGCGAGCACCCGTCACGGTCGGCGTCATGGACCAGTCCATCGACGACACGGTGCCGGACCTGGCCGGACAGGTCGATCACTCCAAGTCGGTGTCCTGCTCGGTCAACGGGGTCCCTAACCGCGACCCCGCGGCCTGGCGCTGGGATGACGCCACCCACGGAACGCACGTCGCCGGATCGATCGCCGCGAAGCACGATGGCGTGGGCGTGGACGGGGTAAACCCGACGCTGCGCATCGCCGCCATCAACGTGGCCTCGCGCAACGGGGGATACTTCTACCCCGAGTACATCGCCTGTGGCTTCGTGTGGGCGGCCGATCACGGGATCTCGGTGACCAACGGCTCCTACTTCGTCAACCCGTGGAAGTACTGGATGCCGAACGACCCCGAGCAGGCGGCTGGCCTGGAGGCCGTGCAGCGCGCCGCCGACTACGCCGCCTCCAAGGACGTCATCAACGTGGTTGCGGCCGGAAACTGGACGACCGACCTGGACAACCCGCCCGCCACCGATGACTCCTCGCCTGGAGACACGTGGGGCGCGTACCAGCGTGATGTGACGGGCGGGGTGTACATGCCCTCGATGCTGCGCTCCACCCTGGCGGTGTCCGCGCTGGCGCTGCCCGAGGGGGAGGACCCGGCCACCGGCATGCTCGAGCCGACGTCCTGGTCGAATTGGGGTGCCACCAGCATTGACTTTGCGGCTCCCGGCGCGAAGATCTATGCGCCCCTGACGAGCTGGTACGGCAAGGCTTACGGCAACCTGTACGGCACCTCGCAGGCCTCGCCCCTGGCGGCCGCCGTCATCGCGACGCTTCGCCAGGTCCACCCTGAGATGAACGCCGAGCAGATCATCGCCCTGGCGAAGCAGCAGGCGAGCGACCTGTCGAACTGGGGGCGCCTGAAGCCCGTGGAGGGCCGCGAGTACCGGGGTGCGGGCCTGCCTAACGCCCTGGACGCGGTCCTCAAGGACCAGGCGAAGCCTGAGATCGGCGCCGTGGAGTACTCGACCGACGGCACCACGTGGCGGCCGTTGGCCGGGGAGACCCTGGCCGGGCGCGTCTTCATCCGGGTGACCGTCACCGGGCCTGTGACCTCCGCGCGCCTCCTCGTCGGTGACCGCGAGGTCGCGACCGGCACCGGTAGCGGTGCCTTCGAGGGCAACTTGGTGACGCTGCAGGCCGACGGCGTGGACGTGTCCCACCTCAAGGGCGCGGGGCGCTACGCGGGCGCCGCGACGCTCACTGTTGAAGCCATGGGGCGTAACAACGATGCCCGCGCGGACGATGATGCGACGCTCCAGGTTCCCTTTACGGTGAGCTCCGACCAGGTCGGCCCCGAGGACGCTCGCTCGGGCCGGTGGGTGTCCGGCGCGTTCGGCTGGTGGTGGCGCTACGAGAACGGCACCTACCCGACCTCGACGCAGCTGCGCATCGATGGGGCGATCTACCGCTTCGACGTGCGCGGCTACATGGTGACCGGCTGGGTCAGTGAGGGCGGACGCTGGTACTACTACGGCCCCTCCGGCGGCCAGGCTTCGGGCTGGGTCAGCGTGCGCGGCTCCTGGTACTACCTGGATCCCATCAGCGGCGAGATGGCCAGCGGCTGGACGAAGGTGCGCGACACCTGGTACTACCTGGGGTCCTCCGGCGCCATGCGCACCGGCTGGTTGCGTGAGGGTTCCACCTGGTACCACCTGTCCGACTCGGGTTCGATGGACACCGGCTGGGTGCGCCTGGGCTCGTCCTGGTACCACTTCGCCCCCTCCGGCGCGATGAACAGCGGGTGGCTCAAGGACGGGGACTCCTGGTTCTACCTGTCGACTTCCGGGGAGATGACGACCGGTGAGCGCTGGATCGACGGCACTCGCTACGTGTTTGATGAGCAGGGCCGTCTGCTGCAGTAGTCGCGACGAGGCCGGGGATCCTTCCCGGTCGAGCGTCAGAGAGGGGCCGCGCATGCTTTCTCGTGCGCGGCCCCTCGTGCGTGGAGAGGGTGGTTTCCTCGTTGGACTGCCATTATGTATTCGATAGTGCAAGGCGAGAATTTCGTATACGATATTCACTATGAGTGAGCGTCTTCTTCATGGAAACCCCGTCAGCGATGAGCAGATTCAGGCGTGGGCCGATGAGGCTGAGCGCGGCTATAACCTGACCAAGCTGGCGCCCCCGCGTCCGGGCCGCCCTTCGGTCGGGAAGGGGCCGGGAGTGGCTGTCACGGTGCGTTTGGACGAGCAGACGCTCAGTGCGCTGATGGTACGTGCTACCTCTGAGGGGATCGATAGCCGTTCCGACGCGATACGTGCAGCGGTGCGCGAGTGGACCCATATCGCCTAAACTGCACGCCAGTGCACGCAAGCATTTTGGGCGCGACCGGCTCACAGATGAGTCCGTCCTGTATGCCTATGAGCATGCCCTGAACTCTCGCCCTCTCGATGATGGGGATGACCCCAGGCGGTGGCTCGTGGTGGGCATTGGCCAATCTGGACGCGTTTTGGAAATGGTCGTCTTGATCTTTGACAGTGGCGGTGAACTCCTCATCCATGCGATGAAGGCACGCCCGCAATTTCTGGAGGAACTTCGATAGCCCTGTTCTCGGAGCCTCTTGGTGCGAGAATCTTACTCCGTTACCCTGCTCGGTTGGATGTGAAGCCCGCCTTCTCGGTCGTCGTGCCCAGCGTATTGGGTGGGTTAGTGGCCTTGTTTTTCTTCCCAGGTGTCGGTGTTGCTAATCAGTAGGTGGTTGAGGCGGAATGGGCCTGTGCGCAAGTTGTTGACGGTTTGTTTATGCGGCTGTGGTCCGGGCCGCTTGGTGTAGTTCGTATTCGATGGGGGATCTGCCTCCGAGGCTAGTGTGGATGCGGTGGCGGTTGTAGAAGTCTTCGATCCAGGTGGCGACCCCGGTGTAGACCTGAACTCCCTCCCGGCTGAACGCTCAGGGGTCGCGCACCGTGACGTGCGCGGCCCCTCGTGCGTGTCGCGCCTGCGCCGGAGAGATGTCGTGGGAGTCCCGTTCCCTCGGGACCTATTTCGTACTACCCTGATGTCTATACGAAACCATGGAGGTGAACGCGTGCGAGTCCGGGTTCATCCTCGCGTCCATCGACCTCATAGTGACGTTGAGGACGACGATGTCACAGTGGCCTTCGAGGGTACGTTGCGTTCGCGTGCGCGCGATACGCATCCGATCCAGTGGGTCGGAGTTGGCCTCGACCGCAAGGGTCGGCTTCTGGAATATATTGCGGTTGAGGACGAACCTGATGGATGGCTTGTTTTCCATGCGATGCTGGTAACGCGAGCGGTGCTCGCAGAGGTTGGTTTAAGGAGGTAATGATGGCGACGCATACGTCAGCTGATGGTGCGACCTTCACTGATGAGGATCTGGAGCGTTGGGGGAACGAGGCCGAGAACGGTGTGCCCTACGGCGGGAAGCATCTCGGTTCGTCTGTGGCCGGACGCCCGATTAGCGTTGGTGTTGGTGCTAAGCCGTTCACCCTCCGTCTTGACCGTTCTCGTCGTGCCAAGCTCGCTGAGGTGGCTCAAGAGCGCGGTACGACGCCGTCGCAGCTTGTGCGCGACCTGATTGATTCGCTCGAGTAGCCCTACGCTCCGCGATGACTTCTGAGTCGCGCAGGATGCTTGCGAGAGTGAGAACTGTCGTGCTTCGTGCTGATGCGTGGTTGTTTCACGGGTGTCTCCTGTGAAACAACCACGCTGTTTTAGTGGCCCAGCCCAACACGTGGCGCGAGCGCATTGAGATCGTCGCGATGGATGGATTCACCGGCTTTAAGAGCGCCGCTGCCGAAGATCTCCCCGGCGCGAGGGCGGTCATGGATCTCTTCCACGTCGTGCACCTCACCGGGGATACTCTCGATGAGTGCCGCAGACGCACCGGGTAAGAACTTCGCCACCGGCGCGGGTGTGCCACGGATCCCCTGTACAAGGACCGCAGAATGTTACACACCAGATCCTGCCTGCTCATGCCGCACCAGCAACACCAGATACTCTACCTGTTCGCCTCCGATTGCCGCGTCGCACTCGAGGTCACCTGGAGTGCCTACCAGAACATCATCGATGCCTAGCGCGATCCCAACACAATCCGCGGTAAGGTCCTGAAGCAAGCCGAAACAGACTGTCTCAGCGACGCGGGCACCCCTAGCTCCCTCACGGAGATCGTCACACTGGGAAGAACGTTCAAACGCCGAGCCGGGGACATCCTGGCCTACTTCGACCACCCCCACACCAGCAATGGGCCCACCGAAGCCATCAACGGTCGCCTCGAACACCTACGAGGCTCTGCCCTCGGATTCTGAAACCTCATCCACTACATCACCCAAGCACTCCTCAAACAAGAGGAATCAGACCCCAACTACACCCCCAATTATGAGGATTTCCAAAACCCACCCCAACTGATGAAGAGGATGAAATCGGAGGTCTAGGTGCGCTGTGGGTGCCCTTGGGAATCCGGGAGCTTTGCTAGTTGTTGGCAGGAGGTTACTAGTGCTGGTAGATAGGTATGTTAGTTGCGGCGTCCTACCTAGAGGAAGTGATCTCATTGGTTTCGTCTAGCATGCCTTCAAGTGTTTGGTTAATACGGTCAATATACTCATAATATTCCTTGCGAAGTGCGCTCAGTCCCTCTTGTTCAACAGCGCGACAAATTGCTGTCTTCGCTGAATCAAGGCTGTCTTCATTCAGGCCTGCAACTTTGGCAACTCGCTTGAACTTGCTTGACCATTTCGTGTCAACTGGTTTGAAGTCATCCAACTTGAATGAGTTTCCAAATTGATTATTTAGTGCCTTGATGATGAAGTCCGATGTGAGCATATCTTCCAGCTCTACTTCCGCGTCAGGGGAACGGTTGAGAGCGGGAATTGTTCTAATTTCAGAATCGTCGACGACATTCTCCTTCTTGAGAGAGGCTACCTCTTTTTCTCCGGCTTGATCTTTGTCGAGTAAGATGAGTATCCGATTGAGAAACTGTCGTTGAATTTCGATGTGGCGTGTCAATTTTGTTGTGCCATGCGTAGGTAAAATCGTAATTTGGTTATTATTGAACCCTTGTTTTACCTTTGCTGATCGTTCGCAAAGTAGTGTTCTGTAGATCGTTTGGTCAGTAAGTCCTTCAACGAGAATGCAAATGGGTGCACTAAACAGCGAATCAGATAGTTGAATTCCTAAGCACTGTCTGATTCGCGTGAGACTGGGGTGCATCTGTGCCGTACTGTCTTCCACGAGAATGTTGGTATGTAAGCGTGTTTGTCCAACTAGAATTGGGCTGTGTGTTGCAACAATTACTTGTTGGGTTGTTGCCAATTCGCGCAGCGTGTTGGAAATTGCTCTGACCGCGTCTGGGTGGAGATGTGCTTCAGGTTCGTCGATCGCTAGGATATATGCCTTGTGATTGCCTAAGTGTTTTGTTGCTTCCTGGATGAGGCCGATGGCGATGAGGCTCTGTAGTCCCTCGCCTTTCTCTGTGGAGCTTGTCCTGACATTGTCTGTAATCTCAAGCCGTTCGATTAGCGGCATTGTGCTGCGCCTGTTTGTGCGTATTAGTTCTACTTCGGAAATGTTTTGTGCATACCCTTGGATCTGCTTTGTTATGTTATCTGATAGTGCATTTAGGTAATCGTCTTCTATCTGTTTGATCTTCTGCATGAGGTCTTGGTAGTGCTCGTTTGCAAAAAGAGATGCTTGTAGGTGTCGTTGTGCAAAGTCTTGAGCAACTTCTAGCATCTGAGTCGAATCGCGAATTGCTGGAACCGAAAGAATGCCTATTCGAGTGTCGATGTAGTTGGCTATTTTTCGAATATTTCGATTGTATGTTATATTTCCGCGCCCTCGTTTGTTAATTACAAGGGATAGTGTATTAGGTTCGATTTTGATTGTGAGTGGCAGTTCGCCATTATTGTTCATTCTAGTTTCATTTTTGAATTCTTCTATTTCTGTCTCGGTTAGTTGAAAGATAAGCTCAATTTCGATAGAAGTGACTTTCTTGATGTGTTTTGGATAGTCCCTTTCAAAGTCAAAATCTGAGATCAGATTCGTTCCTGAGTTCAGTCTGAGTTGTCCATAAAAGCGTCTCGCATACATTCCCTCTAGTTGTTTTCTTGGAATTGGTCGATGTTTCCATTGGTGAATGATTGCGAAAGCGAGTGTTAGTGCGCGAAGGATGTTTGTCTTACCTTCATTGTTCGGTCCGATTAGTGAAGTGAAGTCGCTGAGTTCGAATGTTGTTTTTTTACTGATTGATCGATAGTTCTTAATCGAAATGCGATGTAATTTCATTTTTCTATGGCGTTTGCTTGTTGTGTGGCTGCTAATTTCTCATTAGAGTTGGAGGGAATTGGGTATATTACTTTTTATGCGATTGCCGGTACTCCCTCGGGTGCGTCAAAGCTGATGTAGACGGACGCTGGCATCGTTGCCTCCCAACACGGGCGTGTGACTGACGCTACTGACCGTAGCACACATGATTCGATGTTTCATGCGCAAATGTCAAGCTATCTGGCCACTCTGGCAGATTGGCAAAGGCCCGCCATTGCAAGGTTTAGTCGCCGGAACAACTTCAGTTACTTTTCGATTTTGAAGCAGTGTCTAATGGTCTGGTCGGTAGATTATGCTCCTCGCTCACGAAGCTCACGAGGCCTCGTCGCGGCAGGGGTTCGACCGGCGTCATCGACGCGTCTCGCGATGTTACGTCGCTGTGCTGCTCCTCGGTCGCTACCGCTGGTCAAGCATTTCCGACCCAAGGGTCAAGAATTCTTAAAATGTGAAACCCTCTGGAAGGTTAGTGGCAAACCTTGACACGATGGTCCAATGGCGCACCATCCGATGTGCTCGGGAGGCGCGCCCCTATCAGTACAGAAACGAGGATTGATAATGCATCAACGCTCATGGAAGACCCTCATCGCGGGAGGAGCCGCCCTCGCGGCCGGCCTGACGATGACTGCGCTCGGCGCTCCCGCCCACGCGGCCGGCGTCCCGGGGATCACCTCCGATGCTCGCGCCCGCGACGAGGTCATGAACTACGCGGTCAACCTGCCCGCCGACGCAACGCGCTACGACTTCAACGCGGCCGTGTCCAAGGCCTCGGAGAACGGCGTGGTCCTGGCCCAGTACCCCGAACTCAACTTCTTCTTCGTCCAGTCGGTGAAGGCCGCCTTCGCCCCGACGCTCGGCAAGAGCCTCGTCGACGCCGGCATCTCCTACCACTCGATTGGCCCCACCCGCTACAAGACGGTCACCGGCGCCGAGGTGCGTTCCGACCAGCCGCAGACCACCGCCGCTGAAGCCAACGCCGTCGCCGACGCCGCCGGCACGCACCCGACCGGCCTGGCCGCCGACTCCCAGCTCAACGACTTCGTCCCCGACGAGGGCGACGCCAACGCCTGGGGCCTGGCCGCCATCGGCGCGATCGACGCGCAGCAGGTCGACGTCCCCCGCGAGAAGGTCACCGTCGGCGTCATGGACACCGGTATTGACCCCGATCACAAGGACCTCAAGGAGCACCTGGACGCCGATCGTTCCGTGGGCTGCCAGGTCAACGGCATCCCCAACACGGACCCCTCCGCCTGGAAGGATGACCACTACCACGGCACGCACGTCGCGGGCACCATCGCAGCCGCGCACAACGCCTACGGCGTGGACGGCGTCGCCCCCGACGCGACGATCGTCGCCATCAAGGTGTCGAACGAGGCCGGCTCCTTCTACCCCGAGTACGTGGCCTGCGGCTTCGACTGGGCTGCCGAGCACGACATTGACGTAACGAACTCCAGCTACTACATGGACCCCTACGCCTTCTGGATGCCCAACGAGGGCTCGCAGGCCGCGGGTCTTGAGGCTGCCTCGCGCGCGATCCGTTACGCGAAGGACCTCGGTGTCGTCAGCATCGCCGCCGAAGGCAACGACAACGACGACCACGACAACCCGACGATCGACAAGGCATCGCCCAACGACGTCGAGGGTGCTGCTGCCGAGCGCAACGTCGAGGGCGGCATCGACGTCCCCGCGATGCTCAACGACTCCGTCGTGTCCGTGTCCGCCCTGGCCCTGCCCACCGGCACGGATCCCGCGACGGCTAAGCTCGAACGCTCCGGCTTCTCCAACTACGGTAAGAACTCCGTCGACGTGGCAGCCCCCGGCTCGCGCATCTGGTCGACGGTACCCACCTGGAAGAAGAACCCGCCCTTCGGCTATCTGTCCGGCACCTCGATGGCCTCCCCGCACGCAGCCGGCGTGGCCGCGCTGATCAAGCAGATCCACCCGGACTACACCGCCGATCAGACGATCGACCTGCTCAAGAAGCAGGCCGGCTACACCTACGACCGCCTCGCCGATCCGACGGACGGCAAGGAATACCGCGGCGCTGGCCTCGTCAACGCCCTGGCTGCCGTCCTCAAGGACCAGCCGCAGCCGGTCCTCGGCCCCGTTGAGTACTCCCGCGACGGCGCCACCGACTGGCGTCCGCTGGCCGACGCCAACCTGTCGGGTACCTTCTACGTGCGCGCCACGGTCGCCGGCCCCGTCACCAACGCCTCCCTGAAGGTCGCTGACAAGGAAGCGGTGAGCGCCACCGGAACCGGTGCCTTCGAGAATAACGAGGTCACCCTCGTCGCCGGCCCCTACGCGGCCACGGACCTGATGACCGACGCCCCCCACGTCGACGTGACCGTCAGCGCTGAGGGCCGCAACAAGGACGCGCGCGCCGACGACGACGTGAAGGACACCATCTACTTCCACGTGGATGAGTCCGTGCACGACGGCGGTGCCTGGGTTAACAGCGATGCCGGCTGGAAGTACTGCTACGGCAACAGCTCCTGTGCCCGCAACAAGTCGATCGTGATCGACGGGGAAACCTACTACTTCAACGGCGACTCCGTGATGGCGACCGGCTGGGTTAGCTTCGACTCGGCGTGGCACTGGATGAACCCGTCCGGCCGCATGGCCAAGGGCTGGACCAAGGTCGGCGGCGCCTGGTACTACCTCGACCCCGAGACCGGTGCGATGGCCACCGGCTGGACCAACGTTGGCGGCACCTGGTACTACCTGACCAGCAACGGTGCGATGGCCACCGGCTGGACCAACGTGGGCGGCGCCTGGTACTACCTGACCAGCAACGGTGCGATGGCCACCGGCTGGACCAACGTGGGCGGCGCCTGGTACTACCTGACCAGCAGCGGCGCGATGGCCACCGGTTGGGTCAACGACGGTGGCACCTGGTACTACCTGAACGCCTCCGGCAAGATGGTGACCGGCTGGACCGTTATCGACGGAACCTGGCAGCACTTCGACCGCTCGGGAGCCTGGCTCGGCTGAGCCAGGGGTGACGAGGTCGAGGAGCGTTCCCCGTCCTCGTCCCCCGGCTACCCGATAGGTTTACTAGAAGGCGGGTGGGTCCGAACATGTCGTTCGGACCCACCCGCCTTATGTTTATCGATCCCGCTCGGACGATCCCGCTCGGGGGGCGCCCTGCGCGGCCCGACGCCGGATGGCTACGCAGGCCAGGCTCAGCCCAGAGAATCGAAGAGAACCTGCAGACCTTCGCCCATGGTCGGGTGAGCGATCGGCAGGAAGCGCAGCTGCTCGTAAGTCAGGCCGCCCGCCATCGCGACGTGCACGACGCTGATGACCTCGGAGACGTTCGGGCCGATGAGGGTCGCGCCCAGGATCTGGTGCGTGTTCGCGTCGACGACGGCCTTCCAGAAGCCCTCGCCCGCGTAACGCATCGTCTTAGCGCGCGGAATCGCGGCCGTGGGCACCTTCGCGATATGCACGTCGAGGCCGGCCTCGCGCGCCTCGGACTCGGACAGGCCGATGCGGGCCAGCTCGGGGGTGGCGAACACGGCGTAGGGAATCGTGCGGCCCTTCGTGGTGGTCGTCGCCTCGTCCAGGGAGGTGCCGGTCAGCTGGGCGCGGATAATGCGGAAATCAGACCAGGAGGCGTGCGTAAACATGGGGGTGCCCGCGCAGTCGCCGGCCGCCCACACGCCCTGCGCGGAGGTGCGCAGGTGCTCATCCACCGCGACGAAACCGCGATCGGTGAGGGCAACCCCGGCCTCGTCCAGTCCGATGCCATCCGTGTTGGGCACGCGGCCGACAGCCACCAGGACCGCCTCGGCGGACACGGTCGACCCATCGGAGAGGGTCAGGGTCGTCGTGTTGCCCTCGCGCGAGGCCGACTCGGCGCGGCCAGGCACGATGCGCACGCCGGAAGCCTCCAGCCCAGCCTCGACGACGCGGGCCGCATCCTCGTCCTCGCGAGGCAGCACATGATCGCCCGAGGAGATGAGCGTGACCTCCACGCCGAAGGTCGCCATCATCGACGCGAACTCCACGCCGATGTAGCTGGCGCCGATGATCGCCAGGGAGGAAGGAAGCTCCTCAAGGCGCAGGATCTCCTCGTTGGTCCACGCGCCCGACTCCCACAGGCCGGGGATCGCGGGACGCGCCGGGCGCGAACCCAGGTTGATGAGGACACGCTCGCCGCGGATCGTGCGCTCGCCACCGTCCTCGAGGGCGATGGTCACTGTGCGCTCTGCCGTGAAACGGGCCTCGCCGCGAATGAAATCCAGGCCGGGGGCCGCGAACATCTTCTCGTGCGCGCCGACCATCGCACCGACGATGCCTTCCTTGTGGGCGCGGAGCTTACCCAGGTCCACGCGCGCACCCTCGGTGCCGACCACGCCGAAGGCCTCGTCCGTGCGGGCGTCGCTCAGGCGGCGAGCCGAGTTGACCAGGGACTTCGTGGGGATGCAGGCGACGTTGATGCAGGTGCCGCCGACGAACTGGCGTTCCACCATGGCGACCTTCCAGCCCGCCTTCGCGCGCTCCATCGCGAGGGACTTTCCGGCCTTGCCGCCGCCGATCACCAGCAGGTCGACGGTTTCGATAGCGTTCGTGGACATGTTTCTCCTTGGGTAGAAAAGGCTCTCCTATCCCAACGCAGCGCGGCCGGAACTATTCCAACAGCTGGGCACATTCCAGGTGTGCATTATCACGGCGAAACGGTGGTATGTCGCTCATTTTGAGGGTGTAAAGGAACGAAGGCTCACATAGTGATCGTGCCACTCGTTCAAACCCTCATCGGCATGCTTAGATGTACCTATGAGGGCTCTAGATATTGGTGATTTCAAAGAGGATGTGGGGGCCGCTCTCGCGCGCGCCTCATCCGGTGAAGTCGTCACGCTCACCGAGGAAGGCCAGCCGGTCGCCGAGCTGGGTCCCGTGCGCATGTCGACCTACGCGCAGCTGCGCGAACTGGGCCTCGAGCGTCCCGCCATGGCGGACCTCGACGCCTACCAGATGCCGTCGAAGAACCTGCCCGACGGGCGGGGGATAGTCGGCAAACTCGACGCCTGAACGCCCGGCGCGGGGCAGCGGTGTGCTAGCCCCGGCGCTTGGCGCGGTTCGTGGGCTGTGCGTGCAGCGGATCCTCGGGCCACGGATGCTTCGGGTAGCGCCCGCGAAGCTGCGCGCGCACGTCCCGGTACGGCCCCGCCCAAAACGACGTCAGATCAGAGGTGACCGCCGCGGGGCGTCCCGCCGGATCCGTCAGGTGCAGCACCAGAGGAACGCGCCCGTCCACCAGCCTGGGCGTGTCCGTCCACCCGAAGGCCTGCTGGACGCGCAGCGTGAGCACCGGGTGCGCGCCGCTCCAATCGACGGGCCGGGTACCGCCCGAAGGGATCGGCATCTTCTCCGGCACCAGCTCATCCAGGCGCGCCGCCTGAGGCCACGGCAGCATCGAGCGCAGCGCGTCGAGCATCGACACGCAGTTCAGGGACGCTCCCGACGCGAGATGCTTCGCCCAGGGGGCAAGCCACCGACGGGCGCTGCCCGCGAGGGCCTCATCCGACACGTCGGGCCACGGCTCACCCAACACGTCGTGAAGCACCCGCATGCGCTCGCGCAGGGACGAGGCCTCCTTCCCCCAGCACAGATCACCCAGTCCGCGCGAGGCCAGGTGCTCGGCCACCAGCGCGGTCGCCTCCTCTTCGCTCAGGGACGAGGCCGGGGCGCTCGACAGGGGAATCGCGCCGAGAGCGCGCGTGCGGGTCGCTCGCAGCGCCCCCTTGCGAATCGACGCCTGCGTGCGGGTCGCTACCAGCGCCGCGCCCGCAGCCAAGGCGTCCTCCTCCGACAGGGGCACCGCCGCGAGGATGCGCGCGTGGCGCGAGGCCGGTGCCCGGTCAATTGAGGCCACGGCCAGCCACTCCTGACCCTCCAAAGGGCACCCCTGGGGTAGCTCGGCACCCACGCCGCCAGCCAGGATGTAGGCCGTCGAATTCGTGCGGCGACGCGCAATCCACTCCGGGTACGCGAGCGCGCACGTCAGGGCCAGCTCGTCCTCACGGGTACGCCCCTTCGCCGCGCAATCCCAGGTCGACGCCCCGCGATCGTCGCCCGCGCCGGTTTCCGCCAGACGCCGCGCCAAACGCTCCAGGCGTGCCTGCGTCTCCTTCACCCGCGCAGCCTGCGCCTTCCCGATCCCCGCGTCACTGGCGCCTGCGCGACCCAGCCGACGCTCCAACGCACCCAGGTCAGCCCCCGGCGCACGCAGGTCCTCCGACAGGAGGGCCACGAAGCGCGCCGCCTTCGACGCCCCCAGGATCGCGCTCGACGCCAGGAGGGCTCTGCCCAGGGGCGGATCCAACGGCAGCGACGCCAGAGTGCGGCCGAGAGCGGTGGCGGTCCCGGCCTCGTCGATGGCTCCCAGGGAGGATAGGCGCTGCCCCGCGGCCTCCCACGTGCCAGCAGGTGGAGGGTCGAGTAGGGCGAGCTCCTCCACCGGGGTGCCCCACGAGGCGACCTGGAGGCGCGCGTCCGTCAGGTCCTGGGTCGCGATGCCTGGCGCGGACTGAGCGGGCCTACGGGCAACGTCCATGGAATCCATGACGCGAACGGCGAGGCCGGGGCCGTTTCGCGCTGCTCGTCCTGCCCGCTGCTCCAGGCGCGCCAGCGCCGCCGGCACGGTCACGAGGGAAGACAGCCCGCGGCCCGCGTCGAAGCGCGGCTCGCGCGCGAGACCCGCGTCCACGACGACTGACACGCCCGGAACCGTCAGCGACGACTCCGCGATCGACGTGGAGAGGATGACGCGGCGCCCGCTACAGGGGGACAGCGCCCGGTCCTGCTCGGCGGCGCTCAACTGTCCATGCAGCGCGAGCACCGGGATGCCGCCCAGGCGCAGGTTTCCTCGGACGGCCTCGATCTCGCCCACGCCCGGCAAGAACACGAGGACCGACCCTTCGGTGGCCCTCACCGTCTCCTCGACCGTGCGGGCCACGTGTGCCAGGTACTCGCGGCGCACACCCACCCGGTCGGCACCGATCGCGCCCACGGCCTCGACGCCGCGCGGCGGGGGATCGTAGCGCACCTCCAGTGGATAGATGTCTCCCGGCACGTCAACCAGGGCGGGATCATCGCCCGTCGCGGAACGCAGGAAATCGACGGTGCGCGATGCCTCCAGCGTCGCCGACGTCAGCGCCACGAATAGGTCATCGCGCAGAGCCGAGCGCGCGTCCAGCGCAAACGCCAACGCCAGGTCCGTGTCCAGGTCACGCTCGTGGAACTCATCCACGATCAGAGCCGATACCCCGGGAAGCTCCGGGTCGCGCTGCAGGCGGCGCAACGCCACTCCCGGCGTCACCATCTCCACGCGCGTGCGCTCACTGATGCGAGAATCCCCGCGCACCGAATAACCGACCTGACCGCCGACGTCCTCGCCCAGCAGGCGCGCGATCCTGCGGGCAGCTGCCCGCGCGGCCACCCTGCGCGGCTGGGTGACAAGCACCCGCCCCGCCGACGCGTCGTGCCCGGCCAACGCCACCGCCACGGCGGGCGGCAGCAGCGTCGTCTTGCCCGTGCCCGGAGGCGCGGTGATGACCGCGCAGGCCCCCGGCCGCGCCGCCGCCGCAATATCGCCCAGGGCGCGCGTGACCGGCAGCTCCGGCGGATGCGATACGAGTTCTTCGAGGGTGGGCATAGTGCCATTGTGCTTGCTTCCCGGCTTCCCACGCATCCGGGATACGCGGTAGCGCGCCCCGATGCGTCCGGGGTCACTGAGCTGTCGGCCCGCGCATCGCCTGCGTCGGGGCGGCGCACAGTAGAATGGCTACAGTATGACTACGCAGAACACAGCGCCGGCGCTCGCGGCGGCCACCCTCGCACACACCACGGGGCGCGTCACCATCCCCGCGGGCATGGAACCGATCGCGGTCCTCGGCGTCTCAGACCAGGTTCTGCGCGCCCTCGAACGCGGCTTCCCACACGTCCGGTTCCTCGTGACCGGGCGCGAGATCTCCCTGGCCGGCACCCAGGCAGACATCGACGTGGCCGCTGGCCTCCTCGAAGAACTCATCGGCATGGCCCGGCGCGGCACCGCCCTGGACGCAACCGCCGTCGAACAGGCCATCGGCCTGCTCGGGCGCCTCACCTCGGGCGAGGCGCCCACGGAAGAAATCCTCTCCGCGCGCGGGCGCTCGATCCGCCCTAAGACCCCCGGCCAGAAGGCATACACGGACGCGATCGACCGAGCGACCGTCGTCTTCGGCATCGGACCGGCGGGCACGGGCAAGACCTACCTGGCGATGGCCCAGGCCGTGCGCCGCCTCCTGTCCGGCGAGGTGCGCCGCATCGTCCTGACCCGCCCGGCAGTCGAGGCGGGGGAGAACCTGGGTTTCCTGCCCGGATCCCTCACTGACAAGATCGACCCCTATCTGCGCCCCCTCTACGACGCGCTGGGGGACATGCTCGACCCCGAGGCACTGCCCAAGCTCATGGCCGCAGGAACGATCGAGGTCGCGCCCCTGGCGTACATGCGTGGACGCACCCTCAACGACTCCTTCATCATCCTCGACGAGGCCCAGAACACGACGGTGGGCCAGATGAAGATGTTCCTTACCCGCCTGGGCTTCGGCTCCAAGGTCGTCGTCACCGGCGACGCCTCGCAGGTCGACCTGCCCGGCAGCCAGACGTCCGGCCTGTCCGTCGTCGAAAGCATCCTCGGCGACATCGACGACATCGAGTTTTGCCACCTGACCAGCGCCGACGTCGTGCGCCACGAGCTGGTCGGCGCGATCATCGACGCCTACCAGCGATTCGACGACAAGAACGCCGCCCGCCGCGCGCGCACACGCAGCCACAACACCGCACGCAGGGAGTACACGTCATGACCGAGGTCATCAACGAGACCGACTACGAGATCAACGAAGCCGAGTTTTCCGCCCTGGCCGACTACGTGCTCGACCAGATGCACGTTAGCTCCGACGCGGAAGTCAACATCATTTTCATCGAGCCCGAGCCGATGGAAGACCTGCACGTGCGCTGGCTGGACCTGCCCGGTCCCACCGACGTCATGAGCTTCCCCATGGACGAGCTGCGCCCCGGCACAGCGGAGCACCCCACGCCCCCCGGCATGCTCGGAGACATCTGCATCTGCCCGCAGGTCGCCGCCCGCCAGGCCGCAGAATCCGGCCACAGCGCCGCCGAGGAGATGCTGCTCCTGGCCACGCACGGCATGCTCCACCTCCTGGGTTACGACCACGCCCAGGACGCCGAGCGCGAGGTCATGTTCGCGCTCCAACGCAAGCTCCTGCTGACCTTCCTGGCCACTCGATGATCCTTCCCCTCCAGGCATCCCCGGCCTCGCCGATCGTGGACGTGCCCTCCGTGGCCCTCCTGATCCTCGCGGTCGTTGCCCTGGCCTTCGCGTCCTTCGCACAGAGCGTCGAGCAGGCTGTGCAGCGCCTGACCCTGGCCGGCGTCGAGGACCTCATCGAGGAAGAGCGCCGCAACGCGCGGGTCCTCTACGGCCTCGTCGACCGCCGTCGGCGCACCCTGCTGTCGCTGCGCGCCTTCCGTACCTTCTGGCAGGTCATCTACGCGGTCATGGGCACGATTGTCCTGGTTGACACGCGCCTGCCGTGGTGGGCCGTCGCCCTCATCGCCGTCAGCGTGATCGGGGCATTCCAGCTGCTGTTCGTGTCCTTCCTGCCCGCCCAGTGGGGCGCGCGTAACCCCGAGGGCGTCGCCCTGGCGGGAACAGGCTTCTCAGCCCGCCTCGCCAGCCTCAGTCACCTCGCGGACCCGCTGCTCACCCGCGTGCGCTCCTCGCGCCCCACGCCCGCCCCCACCGAGGCGCAGGTGCGCGCCGAGCTGATCTCTGACCTGCGTGAAATCGTCGACGAGGTCGGCGAGCCCGAAAGCTTCGAGGAAGAGGACCGCGACATGGTCCGGTCCGTCCTGGACCTTGGGCACACGCTCGTGCGAGAAGTGATGGTGCCGCGCACCGACATGGTGACCATCGACGCCGACACCTCCGCCCCCTCCGCGCTGCACCTCTTCGTGCGCTCCGGTTTTTCGCGCGTGCCCGTCGTCGGCGACGACGTGGACGACATTCGCGGCATCCTGTACTTCAAGGACCTCGTCTCGCGCTGGGAAGCCACGGGTGGAGCGCTCGACATGCGTGCCGAGCAGATGATGCGCCCCGCCGAGTACGCGGTCGAAATGAAGCCCGCCGACGACATGCTCCGCCAGATGCAGGCCGAGCGTTTCCACATGGCCATCGTCATCGACGAGTACGGCGGCGTCGCGGGCCTGGTGACCCTCGAGGACATTCTCGAGGAGGTCGTCGGCGAGCTGACCGACGAGCACGACCGCCACTCCATCGAGCCCGAGGAGATCGAACCCGGCACCTGGCGCGTTCCCGCGCGCTACCCGATCTCCGAGCTGGGCGAGCTCCTGGACCGCGAGATCGAGGACGAGGACGTCGACTCGGTCGGCGGCCTGCTCGCCAAGGCCATCGGGCGGGTCCCGCTGCCCGGCGCGACCGGCACCCTCGCCGGCGTGTCGATGACCGCGGAAGAGGCGCGCGGGCGCCGCCGCCAAGTCTCCACCATCCTGTGCCGCCTCGACCCTGATTCTCCGCTCATCACCAACACCATCCCCGCCGACGATAAGGACAACTGACATGCGATTCCCCTCCGACGACGAACTCATGGCCGGCCCCAACGCCTTCGGGGACGCGCGCATCGAGGTGGCGAGCGACGCCGCGGACCCGGAAGCCGACGCTCGAGCGCAGATCGACGCCGGCCTCGGTGAGGATTCCGAGGACGAGGCCGGGGCTGAGCTCGGCGACGACGAAGACCTCGAGGATGACGAAGACTTCGACGGTGAGGCCTTTGAAGGCCTGGAGGACGAGGAGGACGCCGACCTGGATGCGTTCGAGGCGCTCACCTCGGTTGCTGCCCTGCGCCAGGATGCGGCGGCGACCATCGAGATCCCGGACTTTCCCGAGGACTTCCGCGCCGGCTTCATCTCCATCGTGGGCCGCCCCAACGTCGGCAAGTCGACGCTGACGAACGCCCTGGTGGGACGCAAGATAGCGATCACGTCGGGTCGCCCCGAGACGACGCGCCACAATATCCGCGGCATCGTGCACGGCGAGGGATACCAGCTGGTCCTTGTCGACACCCCCGGATACCACCGCCCCCGCACACTGCTGGGCAAGCGGCTTAACGACATGGTGCGCGAGGCTCTCTCGGAGGTCGACGTCGTGCTCTTCTGCCTGCCCGCCGACCAGCGCATCGGCCCCGGCGACCAGTTCATCGCCCGCGAGCTGCGCGGCATCAAGCGCCCGATCATCGCGGTTGCGACCAAGTGCGACGCCGTGCCGCGTGAGCGCGTTATGAAGCATCTGCTCTCGATCGAGAAGCTGGGGGAGTGGGCCGCCATCGTGCCGGTGTCCTCCGTGGAGGGCAAGGGCATTGACCACCTGCGCGAGGTGCTTGCCGACACGGTGCCGCTCTCGCCCCCGCTGTACCCCGAGGGTGACGTCACCGACGAGTCCCGCGACACCCTCATCGCCGAGTTTATCCGTGAGGCCGCGCTGGAGGGTGTGCGCGACGAGCTGCCCCACTCCCTGGCCGTCCAGGTCGAGGAGATCATCGAGAGGCCTCGCCGCGAAGGCGACGACCGCCCGCCCATGCTTGACATCCACGTGAACGTGTACGTCGAGCGCGACTCGCAGAAGGCCATCATCATCGGCCGCAAGGGTTCGCGCCTCAAGCAGATCGGCACCCAGGCCCGCGCCCACATCGAGGAGCTGCTGGGCCGCCGCGTCTACCTCGACCTGCACGTGCGCACCGCCAAGGACTGGCAGTCCGACCCCAAGATGCTGGGGCGATTGGGCTTCTGACATGCCCAGCGTCATCCGTGTACGTGGCGCCCGCGTCCACAACCTGAAAAACGTGGACGTCGACGTTCCTCTGAACGCGTTCGTCGCAGTCGCGGGCGTGTCTGGGTCGGGCAAATCTTCCCTGGCCCTGGGCACGCTCTACGCGGAGGGATCGCGGCGTTACCTGGAGTCCCTGGCGACCTACACGCGTCGGCGCATCTCCCAGGCTGCCAAGGCCTCGGTCGACGAGGTTGCGCACGTGCCCGCCGCGCTCGCGCTGCGCCAGCGCCCAGGTGTACCTGACGTGCGCTCCACCTTCGGTACGGCGACGGAGCTTCTCAACCACCTGCGCCTGCTGTTCTCACGCGTTGGCTCCTACGTGTGCCCCAACGGGCACCGCGTCCCGCCCTCGCGCAACGTGGCCCTAGAAGTGCCTCTCACGTGCCCGCAGTGTGCTGACTCCTTCTACGGTCTCGGTGCGGAGGAGATGGCATTTAACTCGGGCGGTGCGTGCCCGGTGTGTGAGGGGACGGGCGTCCAGCGCGTCGTCAACCGAGCATCCCTCGTGCCCGATGAATCCCTCACTATTGACGAGGGCGCGGTTTCCCCGTGGGGGTCCCTCATGTGGAAGCTCATGAAGGACGTCGCCCGCGAAATGGGCGTGCGCACGAACGTGCCCTTCCGGGACCTGAGCGATGCGGAGAAGGCGATCGTCTACGAGGGGCCCGCTGAGAAACGCCATATCATCGTCGCCACCAAGACCGGTGGCGCGGAGCTGGACTTCACCTACTTCAACGCGGTCGCCACGGTCGAAAACGCCTTGTCGAAGGCGAAAGACGAGAAGGCCCTCGCCCGCGTGGAAAAATACCTCATCACCCGCACATGCCCCGCCTGCGACGGCACGCGCCTGGGGGAACGTGTACGCTCCACGCTGATCGAGGGCATCGACCTGGGCGAGGCCTCGCGCCTCACGCTCACGGAGCTGCGCGAGTGGGTCCAGCGCGTCCCCGGCCTCGTTCCGGATGAGGTAGCTCCCATGGCCCGCGTCATTGTCGAGGAGATGACCGAGCCGATGGATCGCCTCGTGCAGCTCGGCCTGTCCTACCTGTCTCTCGACCGCGCGTCGTCGACGTTGTCCAACGGCGAGCGCCAGCGCGTGCAGCTCGCCCGTGCCGTACGCAACCGGACGACCGGGGTCCTCTACGTGCTGGATGAGCCGACCATCGGCCTGCACCCCTCCAACGTCGACGGCGTCCTGGCGATTATCCGGGAACTCGTCGCCGACGGGAATTCCGCTGTCGTTGTCGACCACGACACACGTGTCCTTGCAGCCGCGGATCACCTGATCGAGATCGGACCCGGAGCGGGAGCGGACGGTGGTCGCGTCATCTTCCAGGGGCCCATCGTCGAGGCCTCCCATGCCCCAGCTTCCCGCATCGGCCCGTACATGGCTGGGTTGCGTCGGGTTGAGCGTGCAGCGGGGGAGTCGGATCGGGGCGCGGATATCGATGGGCGCGGTGCGCTTTACCTGGAGACTAACCAGATCCACACGGTGCGGCCCCTGAGTGTTGATATTCCGCTGGGTTCGTTGACGGCCGTGACGGGCGTCAGTGGGTCGGGTAAGACGACACTCGTCCTTGAGTCGCTGGTTCCCGCGCTGCGTGCGCGCCTTGCTGGTGAGCCTTTGCCCGCGCACGTGCGCGACGTGGATGCCGCTGGTATCTCACGGGTGAACCTGATCGATGCGACGCCGATCGGAGTGAATGTACGCTCGACCGTGGCCACGTACTCCGGTGTCCTGGATGAGCTGCGCCGGGCGTTTGCGCGCACCGAGGAGGCGCAGGCGGCCGGGTTGAAGCCCGGTGCCTTCTCGTACAACACGGGTTTGCTTCGATGCCCCACTTGCGACGGTACTGGGCAGATCACCCTGGATGTGCAATTTTTGCCCGACGTGGACATTGAGTGCACAGATTGTCGAGGGAGCCGCTACGGCGCGCAGGCGTTGCGGATCCGCCGCGATGGGCTGAGCCTGCCCGACATCATGGCGATGAGCGTGGACGAGGCAAGAGCGGCCGTGCGTGGGCTGAAGAAAGCGGGTGCCCTCCTCGAGACCCTGGTCGGTCTCGGCCTGGGCTACCTGACGCTGGGGGAGGCCACTCCCGCCCTCTCCGGTGGCGAGGCCCAGCGCCTCAAGCTTGCCTCGGAAATGGGTAGGCACCAGGAGGGCACTCTCTTCGTCTTCGACGAGCCGACGATCGGCCTGCACCCGGATGATGTGCAGGTCCTCCTGAACGTGCTTCAGCACCTCATTGAGCGTGGAGCGACGGTCCTCGTCATCGAGCACGACCTGGACCTGATCCGTTGCGCTGACTGGGTCATTGACATGGGCCCGGGCGGCGGCATCGAAGGTGGTCGTATTGTCGCGCAGGGCACTCCGAGCGATATCGTGGACAGCGAGGCCTCGGTGACGGGACGCTACCTGCGCTGAGACTCTGTCGCAGGGAAACATCAGGTGGGCCGCGGCCCAGATAAGCATGGTGCCCGGCTGCCGTGAGGCAACCGGGCACTACTGCGTCGTGATCAGGTCACTTGACGATGACGACTCGCAGGAAGCGGGGGCCGTGCACGCCGTTGACGCGGACCAGCTCAATGTCGGAGGTCGCCGAACCGCCGGCGATCCAGGTCATCGGGCGGGTTGGGTTCTTGCCGAGAATCTCGACGGCCTGGGGCACCGTGGGGACGATGTCGGAGGCCCTCAGGACCACGACGTGGGTGTCGGGCACGAGCGAGATCGCGCGGCGCCCTTGGTCGGGCTCACCGTCGAGGACGATGGTGCCAGACAGGGAGATCGCGACGCGGCTACGCGTGACGACCGCGTCGATCTCGTCCAGCTCGAGCGTGGGGATCGCCTCTTCGCGGCTGTCCTCGCGCACGGTGCGCCCGTCGCGGGCGGCAGCCTCCTTGAAGACATCGTCCAGGCCGGTCGGAACCACGACGGACGTGGCCTTCTGGTCGGCCAAGAACGTCGAGATCGCGTCGGCGACCTCTGATTCCTTGGAAACCACGACGACCTTGGCGGAGTAGTCCTCGAGCGTTTCGATCATTTCCTCGATGACTGCGTCGGAACCGGGCGCGTGCTCGGTGGAGCGGATGTAGTCGCGGGGGATCGGGCGCACCGGACGGCCCTGCTGAGAACGAGAGATGGCGTCGCGTGCGCGCGCCAGGATCGCGGTCTTCGCGTCCATGGTGGTGATGCTCATGTCACGCCTCCTTCGGGGTCGTGTTGGTGGTCATGCCGTGCTCGGAAGCGAGTGGGAGGCCCTTCGCGGGTGCGTCGGTACGCGGTGCCTTGGCATCGGAGTCCTTGTGGGTGCGCTTCCACCACTCGCGGAAGGTTTCCTTCGGCGCGACCGGCAGGTCGCGTGCGCGCGTCCATAGCGAGGCCGGGAACGGCAGCGCGCCGATGGAACCCTTCTTAGCGAACAGGCGGGTGGCCTTCGCGCCCTTTCCGGCGGCCTTCCACAGCTTCGCGTTCGTCATCATCGGGGTGGTCGCGCCCATCGCGAGGTCCCACACGTCCGGCACGAGGTTGCGCTTGACATCAACGGTGCGCGCACGCATGTGGATGAGGATGGTCGGGATGTCGATCTTGACGGGGCAGACCTCGCCACAAGCGCCACACAGGGAGGATGCGAAGGGCAGGGTGTGCACCGGATCGTCCTCGGCGAGGCCCTGGGTCAGCTGCGGGGTCAGGATCGCGCCGATGGGGCCCGGGTAGACGGAGCCGTAGGCGTGACCGGAGGTGTGCTGGTACACCGGGCAGATGTTCATGCACGAGCCGCAGCGGATGCAGGCGAGGGCCTGGCGGCCGATCGGGTCGGTGAGGACCTTGGTGCGGCCGTTGTCCATGAGGATCAGGTGGAATTCCTGGGGGCCGTCGCCGGGGGTGACGCCCGTCCACATGGAGGTGTAGGGGTTCATGCGCTCGCCGGTGGCGGAGCGGGGCAGGAGCTGGGAGAAGATCTCCACGTCCTGGAACCGAGGCACCAGCTTCTCAATGCCCATCAGGGTGATGAGCGTGTCGGGCAGTGTCAGGCACATGCGGCCATTGCCCTCGGACTCGAAGATGGATACGGTGCCTGTCTCGGCGATGCCCATGTTGGTACCCGAGACGGCGACCTTGGCGTGCAGGAACTTCTTGCGCAGGTGGGCGCGGGCGGCACCGGTCAGCTCGGTCGGGTCGTCGGAGAGGTCGCGAGGCGCGTCCTCCATGCGGTCCAGGAAGATGCCGCGGACCTCGGAACGGTTGCGGTGGATCGCGGGGACGACGATGTGGCTGGGCATGTCGTCGGCCAGCTGGACGATCATCTCGGCGAGGTCGGTCTCGCGAGCGTTGATGCCCTGTTCCTTCAGGTACTCGTTGAGGTTGGTCTCCTGGGTGGCCATGGACTTGACCTTGACGACCTCGTCAACGCCCTTGGACTTGATGATCTGGGCGACGATTCGGTTGGCCTCGTGCTTGTCGCGCGCCCAGTGGACGATGCCGCCGCGCGCGGTCACGTTGCGCTCGAACTCCTCGAGGAGCTCGGGCATGCGGGAGGCGACCTCGAACTTGACGGCCTCGCCTGCGTTGCGCAGCTCCTCCCAGTCCGGCATTTCGGCGACGCGCTGGGCGCGCTTGGTGCGGATCGTGCGGGTGGCGTGGCCCAGGTTGCGGCGCATCTGGGTGTTGGCCAGCGTCTTATGGGCACCCTCCGGGAAGGAATGACCCCAGCGGAGGGTGTCCTCGGGGATGGTGACGGTGGTGCGCCAACCGCCGGTGTGTGACTCGGGGGCAGAGGGCATTCCGATGAACGTTGCGGTCATGTCAGATCACCTGTGCGCTTTCGGGTGCGAAGGAGATGTTGCCCTCGAAGGGCTGGTCCTTGGTAGACGCCAGAATCTCGGCGAGGTGCATGGGGCGGATGCCCGAGTTAAGGCGGGAGAGACCGCCGCCGACGTGCATGAGGCAGGAGTAGTCGCCCATGGCGAGGACCTCGGCGCGCGTAGACATGACGTTAGTGACCTTGTCCGCGAGCATCGAGGTGGAGGTCTCGGAGTTCTTCATGGAGAAAGTGCCGCCGAAACCGCAGCAGACCTCGGCGTCGGGCAGGTCGATGAGGGTCAGGCCTTCGACGTTGCGCAGCAGGCGGTAGGGGCGGTCGCCGACCTTGGCGATGCGCAGCGAGTGGCAGGTCGGATGGTAGGTGACCGTGTGGGGGAAGTAGGCGCCCACGTCTTCGAGGCCGAGAACGTCGGTGATGAGCTCGGTGAGGTCGTAGGTGTGCTGGGCGATGAGCTGGGACTTCTTTGCCAGCTCGGTGTCGCCCACGTGCTCGGCGACGACCTTCTGCTCGTGGCGCGCTGCACCGGTGCAGGAGCCCGAGGGGACGACGATGGCGTCCCACTGGCCGTCGAGCACGGGCTCGAAGGTTTTGACGTGGTTGCGGGTAATCTTCGCGGCGTCTTCGAAGTAGCCGGTGTTGGCGTGCATCTGACCGCAGCAAACCTGGTCTTCAGGGAAGACGACCTCGTGGCCGAGGCGTTCAAGCAGGGTTACTGTCGCCTGGGCAGCCTGGGGGAACATGACGTCTGCCAGGCAGGTGGAAAAGAGAGCGATGCGCACAGGGGATCCTTCCTCGTGGGTGCTGTCCAACTCAGAATATGGCTGGGCCGGAGGTCCCAGCGACCATTTTTGTCAGGACAACTTAGAAGGAGGAGGGTTTCGCTTGATTTTGTGCGGAAAACTGGGGAGCGTTTTTCGTCGAAAATACCCCCGCTGTCAGGGGATTTAGGACCTTTGGGACGCGACTTAGCTCAGGATGAGTTTTCGTTTTTCGTTTTTCTGATGTTTTGGGGTGCTCATACGCCCTTCGGGCCTCGACAATGGACGAGGCTAGGGCTGGGGATTGCGGGTGAGTTGCTATCCCATGACTCCCTCTCTCGTGACGAGGACGAGGTGGCAGTCCGCGCAAAGGGCAAGCTCTTGGACCTAGCCGCAGGTTCGACTGGCGGCTGTCTGATCAGCCGTTAACACCTTCGCCGGTCATGACGATGAGATGACAGCCGGTAGAAATCGCTAGATCGGTGACGCTGAACGAGTCGGTTGAATTCGGGTAGCTGTGTGCCGCAGTGTCTAGGATCGTGTTGGCGCGGTCGGGTGGAACAGTCTCGAACTCGCATTCCTGGGGCACGTATTGGTAAAGATCGGGGTGGATGCCGGGTAGGAGCTGCGCGCCGCCCTCACTCTCTCGTTGCAGTTGTGCGATCGTCTCGTCCGACGCTGCTGTGACCCCGGAGAACCAGAACTTCGTCTCCGGTACGGGGATCCATCCTGAGTCTGCAACCAGGATCTGCGCGTAGTGGCCTTCCGTTGCCTTCAGGTTGGGCATTCGGTGATCGAGGTAGTCGGTATCGTTGCCGAAGACGGGTTTGTTCTCAGCAGTGACAGTGAAAGGGGCGAAGCGCGGGTCCTGCGGGTATTGAGGCGCGGAAGTCTTGGGCGCAAAGGGGTTGCAGGCGGCGGTGAGCGCCGTGACTGCGAGTAGCGACGCGACGGTCTTAAGTGGGAACTCGATGTTCATTCTTGCGGTGATTCTTTGGGCAGTCATCAACGAGGCCGGGGTGCGGTCGAGAGCGGAGGGGAGGTCCGTGGGGCTCAGGAGTGGCCGAGAGCGGTCAGTACGAGAAGGTGGCAATCCTCGGACATAGCTAGTGCCTCGATGTTCATGGGACCGAAGTCGCGTGGGATCTTCTCCTTATCCGGTGCGAGGGCATTGTCCGCAAACTTCGGGTCGATGGTGGTGAACTGGCAGTCCTGGGGGACGTACTCGTAGAGATCGGGATAGATGCCGGGCAGGAGTGTGTCGGTGGTTGTCCCCTCCGCTAGGAGCTGCACCGTCTCGTCGGGAACGGTGGCAACAGCGGTGAGCCAGAATTCGGGGTCCTGTGCGGGGATAAAGGCAAGTGCCGGGGAATACTCGAGGACGACGTGCGCTTCGCTCGCCTCCATGTTCGGCCAACGCACGTTCACGGAGTCTGTTCGGGCCTTGACGGTCGGCTCTTCGTCGCTCTCGAAGACAAACTCGGAGAAGCGGGGATCCTGCGGGTATTGAGTCGGTGTGGCCCTCGGTGTGTCCTTGGGGGTGAACGGGTTGCAGGCAGCGGTGAGCGCCGCGACCGCGAGCAGCGACGCGACGGTCTTGAGTGGGAGCCTCATGTCTTTCCTTGGTTGGAGTTTTCGAGCTGTCGTCTACGAGGCCGCGGGAGTGGTTGGGGCAGTTACCACTGCGGTCCTGGAGAGCATGTCATGGAGGTGATGGTCGGGAGAATCGTTACTGGGATTGGCCAGGATACGAAGGGGGAGTGAAACTATGCCCGAGCGCTGTCATGACGATGAGATGGCAGTCTTCTGACACTGCGAGTCCGCCACCGGCGTCTCCTTCGTTGACTTTGCTGATTCGAGCCTACAAGGGGGAGGTCCCGGGAGGCAAGTTGCCTCCCGGGACCTCGAGCGAGTGCGGCGATGCTCAGTGCGGCATGTAGGCACCGAGCCAGCCTTGGGATGCGACGAACACCAGGAGACACAGGAGGAGGAGCAGGCCGATCGAGTAGGGGGCGGCCTTCTTGAGGATCTCGGCGTCCGAACCCTTCGAATCTACCGAGGTGGCGGCGATCGCAAGGTTCTGCGGGGACACGATCTTGCCCAGGCCACCACCGATGGTGTTGGCGGCCAGCAGGATATTCGGCTCGAGGCCGGCGCCCGCGGCTGCCGTCGACTGCAGGTTCGCGAAGAGCGCGCCCGCCGAAGTCGCGGAGCCCGCAACGGCCGTGCCGATCCAGCCCAGAATGGGGGAGAGGAACGCGAACGCAGCGCCGGTGGTCGCCAGTGCTGCGCCGATCGAGGTGGTCTGGCCGGAGAGGTTCATGACGAAAGCCAGGGCCATGACGGAGGCGATCGTCAGGATCGCCATGCGAAGCGAGTAGATCGTCTGGGGCAGCACCGCGAACATCTTACCTACAGAGGTCTGGAAGCGCCCGCCGGAGGAGTTCGAGCCGTAGACGATGGCGACGATGATGCCGGTGACGAAGATCCAGGTGCCGGGGTTCGACAGGATCTGCAGGTCATAGTAGGGGCCGTCGACAACTGTGCCGTCCTTGGACAGGAAATGACCGAAGAGGCCGGGCCAGGGAATCCTGACGTCCGTCGAGGACAGGACAGCTTTGATCGGCTTCGCAAGCTTCGTGATCGCGATGATGACGACGACGAGCACGTAGGGCAGCAGGGCCAGACCGATGCGCGAGCCGGTGGGCTTGTCGGCCTCGTTGGTCGTGGTCGCGCACTCCTCGGGGGTCTTGGGGCCCCACAGCAGCAGGAAGGCGTAGCAGGCGGCGAAGCCGAGCAGGGAAGCGACGACCGCGGTCAGCTCGTAGGAGACCGAGGGGGTGAAGAAGTGACCCGCGCCGGCCGCGGCACCCGTGACGAGGGCGAGGGGCCACAGCTGACGTACGCCGCGCGCGCCGTCCAGGATGAAGAGCATCAGCAGCGGGATGAACAGACAGAAGATCCAGGTCAGGTGGCCCATGTCGCCGGCGACGACGACCGGGTCGGCGCCGCCAAGCTTGCCGGCGGTAGTCGTGGGAATAGCCATCGCACCGAAGCCGACGTTGATGGCGTTGCCGACGACCGTGACGACGGCTGCCTTGATCTTTGGAACGCCCAGGGTCACGAGCATCGCGCAGGTGATGGCAACGGGTGCACCGAAGCCAGCCAAGCCCTCAAGCAGGCCGCAGAAGCACCACGCAACAATGAGGGCCTGGGCGCGCTGGTCACCGCGACCGATCGTATTAAAAACGGCCTTGAGGTCGGCGCTGCGCCCCGACTTCTCGGTGAGGTTGTAGAGCCACACGGCCGCGATGATGATGTAGATGATCGGCATGAAGCCCATCGCTGCGCCCTGCGTGCCCGCCAGGAGCGCCATGCCGGCGGGCATCTGGAACGCGAAGACCGCGATCAGCAGGGACAGAACCAGGGAGATAATTGAGCACCAGTGGGTAGCGACTTTGAAGACACCCATGAGGACGAAGAAGACGACGAGCGGGAGGAGCCCGACGATCGCTGTCAGGAAAACGTTGCCCGCGACGGCCGTTGTCGACGGGGTAAAAGACTGGGCGAGTAGAAGAGATGACATTGATGCTCCGCGCGTCAGTGTGTGGGACATTGGACCCATTTATCATGACATATGAGCGGGAACCGTACATGCTTTCGCGTTATGTATTGTGACAGGTGCGCTGGCGAGCTCCGCGCCGCATCTCACGTCCAGTATGCGCAGCGTCTGCCCGCGGCGTTGGCCCCGTCGATAGACTACGAACTGTGAAGACTACATCTGCCGTTCCCGTCCCCTCCGGCTCGCGCATGCCGATTCGTAAATATCGGGCATTCCTCGACACGAATCCCGTCGACCTGCCGGATCGCCAGTGGCCCTCCAAGCGCATCACGAAGGCCCCGCGCTGGATGTCGACCGACCTGCGCGACGGCAACCAGGCCCTCATTGAGCCGATGGACCCTGCCCGCAAGCGTCGCATGTTCGACATGCTCGTGAAGCTGGGGTACAAGGAGATTGAGATCGGTTTCCCGTCGGCCTCGCAGACCGACTTTGACTTCGTGCGCTCGCTCATCGAAGACGATGCGGTCCCCGAAGATGTGACGATCTCGGTGCTCACCCAGTCGCGCCCCGAGCTGATCGAGCGCACGGTCGAGGCCATGGTCGGCTTCCCGCGCGCGACGGTGCACCTGTACAACGCGACGGCCCCCGTCTTCCGCGAGGTCGTGTTCCATGCGGATAAGGCTCAGACGATCGAGCTGGCGCAGTTCGGTGCCCGCGAGGTGCTCGCTCAGGCGGAGAAGCGCCTGGGGGATGAGACGATCTTCGGTTTCGAGTATTCCCCGGAAATCTTTGTGGACACGGAGCTGGACTTCGCCCTCGAGGTGTGCGAGTCGGTCATGGACGTGTGGGAGCCGGGCGAGGGACGCGAGATCGTCTTGAACTTGCCGTCAACGGTTGAGCGCTCAACACCGAACGTGTTCGCCGACCAGATCGAGTGGATGAGCCGCAATCTGAGTCGACGCGAGTACGTGGCCCTGAGCGTCCATCCGCACAACGACCGAGGCACCGGCGTGGCCACGGCGGAGCTGGCGCTCCTGGCCGGGGCGGATCGTATCGAGGGTTGCCTGCTGGGGCAGGGTGAGCGTACCGGCAACGTCGACTTGGTGACCCTGGGTCTGAACCTGTTCAGCCAGGGCATTGATCCGGGCATTGATTTCTCCGACGTTGACGCGATTCGTCGCACGGTCGAGTACTGCACGCAGATGGAGACTTCCCCGCGCGCCCCCTACGTCGGCGACCTCGTGTACACGAGCTTCTCCGGTTCTCACCAGGACGCGATCAAGAAGGGCTTCACCGCGCGTAAGGCGAAGGTCGATGCCTCCGGCGGCGACGAGGACGCGGTCGTGTGGGAGCTTCCATACCTGCCGATCGACCCGCACGACGTTGGCCGCTCCTACGAGGCCGTGGTACGCGTGAACTCGCAGTCCGGCAAGGGCGGCGTCGCCTACCTCATGTCGACGGCGCATTCCCTGGAGCTGCCGCGCCGCCTGCAGGTGGAGTTCTCCCGCATTGTTCAGCGCCACACGGACACCTACGGTGGCGAGATCAATGCGACAACGCTGTGGCAGATCTTCGCCGACGAGTACCTGCCCACGAGCGCCGCTCCCGGTCTCGAGCCTTGGGGTCGCTTCGAAATGCGTTCCTCTCAGGTCTCTTCCGTCGACGACGAGAACGTCGAGCTTAACGCGAGGCTCGTTGACAATGGCGAGGTTATCAAGGTGCAGGCGACGGGCACCGGCCCGATCGACGCGTTCGTCTCGGCGCTGCATGACTTTGAACTGGACGTGCGCATCCTGGACTACTCAGAGCATGCGATGAGTCAGGGCCGCGACGCGCGCGCCGCCGCATACGTGGAGGCAGCCGTAGACGGGCAGATCGTGTGGGGCGTCGGCATCGACTCCTCGATCACGCGCGCCTCCTATAAGGCTGTCATCTCGGCGGTGAACCGCGCCCTGCGCTAACAACTGATCCCAGACAAGCGACACGAACCCCGGCCTCGTTGATGGAGAAACGAGGCCGGGGTTCGACGTATCTTCAGGCCTGCGCAGATGTCTGGGAGGGGGACGCGAAGAGCTCGAGGCTGCGACGCACCTGTCCGTCAAGGATGCGCGTGATCCTGCCCGTGAGGATGGTGGGGTCGGCGCTCATGCCGGTGGCGATCCACTGGGACACGTGTCCGAGCACGCTGAGCGTGAAGTGCTCGGTGACGAATTCACGGTCGTCAATGTGGACGGTCAGGCCAACGCTGCACCGGTCGACGATGGGTTCCATGACGGCGCGCAGCTGCTTGTAGAGGAAGATCTGCAGATCCTCCGAGGATAGGGAGGAGACGACGGAGCGGGTCTCTTCCGTGTGCTTCTGCATCCACGTGAGCATGGCGAGGAGTCCGTCGGACCAGTCCTCATTGGTGGAGTGGGCGATGATCTGTTCGGCGACCTCGCGCTTGAAAACCCAGACGGTCAGGTCTTTGATGTCGGCGAAGTGATAGTAGAACGCTTGGCGTGTCACGCCGGCGGTGCGCGTGAGTCCGGAGACCGTCACCTTCGATAGTGGCACGGTTTGGAGTGCGTCGCGCAGGGCTTGCGCGAGCATTGTTTTCGCATCTGTCTGGGGCATCGGTGGTCCTCATCGACATGACAAGAGGGGGTTACTAGTGAGCTGTGCGGGCTGAATCGCGGATCCGCGAAAATTCAGCGCAATGTTCGACTGACCAATTGTATAGCTCAGAATGGCTTGTACGCATCCGGAATGCGTGGTTTCGGCTGGGGGAGTGTGTGGTTCAGCCCCGGCCTCGTTGGGTGGGCGAGGTCGGGGCTGAGAAGACTGTCTGTCTGTCTGTCCTCGGGTGGTCGGTGGGAATGACAGTTTTACTTGGACAGGCGGGCCAGTGTGGGGGTGGTCTGGCCGGTCATCAGTACTCGCATGCGAGCGATCGCGACCGAGGGGTTGACCTCAAGTCCGGAGAGCATCCACTGAGCCATGTGTGCGGTGGTAGCCAGGGCGAAGTGCTGGGCGACGACGTCGCGCGCGGTGGCAGTGGCGGAGCTGGACAGCTGGGATTCGATGAGTTCCTGGATGTGGGAGGCAAGGAATGCCCACAGGTCGTTGGCTTCGATGGCTTTCATGGCCGAGGCGGTCTCGTCGCGATGGTCGTGCATCCAGGTCATCGTCGCCTCAATGGCATCGAGCCATTCTCCCGAACTGGTGGTCAGGCGAGATGTGACTTCCTCGCGGAAAACCCAGGCGTTCAGGTCGCTGAGGGAGTTGAAGTGGTAGTAGAACGCTTGACGGGTGACCCCGGCGGAGCGTGTCAGTGCGCTGACAGAGATCTTTGACAGCGGGGTCTGCGTCAGGGCCTGGCGCAGTGCGGTGCCAAGCTTTTCGCGGGCATCAATCGGCGGAGCCATGTTTTCCTTCCTTCTACGGTTATGGATAAACCATATCGAGTTACGAAGAAACTATCTACTTGAAAATTATATTTTGACTGTGTGACCGACCACGCTGTCAGTTTCTTATGCACTGTTGACAGCATACGCGCCGCCATGTGTCGATCGATGCGACAGCGCACTTCACACATGTTTTCGCGCGGCGCGATGAGCACAGACTGGAAACGCCGCGACTGTGTGGGCGTGACACAATGGCCGTGTGATGAAGTCCTATCGAGACGAGGCAATCGTCCTGCGCACCCACAAGCTGGGCGAAGCGGATCGCATCATCACGCTCCTCACCGCCGAGCATGGGCAGGTGCGCGCCGTCGCAAAGGGGGTGCGCAAGACGACCTCCAAGTTCGGGGCGCGCGTCGAACCCTTCTCCGTTATCGACGCTCAGCTTCACCACGGCCGTACCCTCGACACGCTGACGCAGGTCGCATCGATCGCCCAATACGGCGACGCAATCGCCGCGAACTATGATCTCTACCTCGCGGCCACCGTCGTTGTCGAGACGGCCGAGCGCCTCACCGCAGATGCGCACGACGGAACGCACTCCCAATACCTGCTTCTCCTCGGTGCCCTCAACGCCCTCGCTAGGCACCGTCACGATCCCACGCTCATTCGTACCTCGTATACGCTGCGAGCACTCGCGTTGGCTGGATGGGCACCCTCCTGCTTTGACTGCGCGGTGTGTGGTGCCCAGGGGCCTCACTTCTCGTTTTCCATTCCTGACGGCGGCACAGTCTGCGATACTTGCCGCCCGCCCGGCGCTTCCTCCCCCGCGCCTGACACGGTCGCCCTGCTCGGACAATTGCTCAGTGGCACCTGGGAGCGCGCAGATCGCTGCGAACCATACGCGCGCGCCGAGGCCTCGGGCATCATCTCCTCGTACACTCAATGGCATCTGGAACGCCGTCTGCGCTCACTGAGCGTCATCGATAGGAGCCACCCATGACCGACCTGCGGCCCACCCCCATGGATCGCGCCCCGCAAGACCCCGCCGCTCCGCTGTTGGGACCCGGGCAGTGGCACTGCGAGGCACCAGTGTTTCGCAGGGGCGAGGCCCCCGCGCACGTCGCCCTCATCATGGATGGCAACGGTCGCTGGGCGAACAGTCGCGGCCTTGCCCGGACCGAGGGGCACCGGGCGGGGGAGTATGCGCTCATGGACACGATCGCCGGCGCGATCGACGCTGGCGTGCGATACCTGAGCGTCTACACGTTCTCCACTGAGAACTGGAAGCGCTCGCCCGCCGAGGTCTCCTTCATCATGAACTACGCATCCGACGTGCTTGCGCGGCGCACCGACCAGCTTGCGCAGTGGGGCGTTCATGTGCGCTGGAGCGGGCGTCGGCCCAAGCTGTGGAAGAGCGTCATCAATGCGCTCGAAAAGGCTGATCGGGCGACCTCGCATTGCAAGACCCTCGACCTGATCATGTGTGTCAACTACGGCGGGCGCGCCGAGCTCGCCGACGCCGCCCGATCCATCGCCGAGGATGTCGCCGCCGGGCGCCTCAGCCCGCGAGGCGTCACCGAAAAGACACTGACGCGCCACCTGTATCTCCCCGATGTTCCCGACGTCGACCTCATGATCCGAACGTCGGGGGAGCAGCGGCTCTCCAACTATCTGCTGTGGCAGATGGCCTACGCGGAGATGATGTTCGTCGACACTCCGTGGCCGGCATTTGACCGCGAGGAGTTGTGGGGATGCCTTGAGGAGTTCGCGGGGCGCGATCGTCGCTTCGGCGGTGCGATCGACCGTGTCTCGCAGCATTAGGCGTTGTTTTTGGCCAGCGCGGCGTCGACCGCGCGGCGCTTACGGCGGCCCCACAAGATCTTCGCGGCGATGAGCGCGATGATGAGGGCGAGGCCCGCCCACCCCCACGGGGAACCTGCGACTGCGCGGATCGCGGCGGTGAAGACTGCGAGCATGCCGAGGCCGTACAGGAGTGCCCACAGGACGCACCCCGGGATCATGGCGATCGTATAGGTGCTCCAGCGCATGCGCACCAGGCCAGCGCCCGCGTTGACTGCGGTCTGGATGCCCACCGTCAGGAAACACAGCGGGATGACGATGATTCCCCATTTGTCGAGCATGGCCGCTCCCTTGCGGGGAATAGGGCCATCAAACCAATGTGCGATGGCGCCGAGGAAACCCTGGCGTCCGTTGGCGAGGAGCGCGCCGGAGGCGGCACCGCGCGCCAGCCAATAGGTCGCCTGCGCCCGGAAGAGGACGACGAAGAAGAGGAAGACGAAGAGCCAGATGCCCTCTCGTGCAAAGGCGGGGACCATGGAATCGATTCCGGCGCTGAACATGATGCTCCCAAAGTGAGGATTGCCAAACGAAGCCTATCCTAACCTACGGGAAAGGCCTGGGAAAGCGTCGTGCGCTTCCCAGGCCTTTCCCGGCTAACCCGGCCTTGCCACGTCATTTCTTCGAAGCGCACGAGGCGCACGCACCGAAGAGCTCGAGCGAATGCTCGACGTCGCTAAAACCGTGCGCGGACGCCACAGAATCCACCCACGACTCGATCTGCGACTGCTCGATTTCCTTGGTGAAACCGCATTTGCGACACACCAGGTGGTGGTGATGGTGGTTCGTCGTACACGAACGGTACAGGGCCTCCCCCTCGGAAGAGCGCAGCGTGTCAACGCGACCGTCATCCGCAAGGCTCTGGAGTGAGCGGTAGACGGTCGCCAGTCCCACGCGCTGCCCCTGCAGGTGCAGGTCTTCGAAGATCTGCTGGGCGCTACGAAAGTCGCTGACCCGTGTCAGCTCATCGAGGACGGCCTGACGTTGCTTCGTCATGCGCTGCATGGAGTTCCCTTCGTCGTCATGCGTCTGCGTGAGCGAGATGTTCGCGCTCGGGGTGCTGGTTGTGCTGGCGGGCCGTGCGAAGTCGCCGTGCCCTGCGGACACGGTCCACAATAGCCCTAGCCGCGAATCCGATCGCGTACAGGCCAATCGCGCCGACTACGATGGTCGCACCGGGCGACAGGTCCACGAAGTAGGTCAGGGACAGGCCCGACGCGCAAATGATGACGCCAAGGCCCATTGCGAGGCCCATCGTGGAGCGGAACGAACGCGCGCCCAGCTGGGCGATCGCCACGGGAATCACCATGAGCGCGCTGACGAGCAGCGAGCCAACGACGCGCATCGCGACGGCCACAGTCAGGGCCGACAGGATCGCGATGAGGAGGGAGAGCGTGCGCACTGGCAGTCCCGTTGAGCGAGCAAAGTCCTCGTCGTTGGTCACCGAAAACAGGGCGGGCGCCAGCCCGATGCCGAGCGCCACGATCGCCACCCCCAGGATCGTGATGAGGGTAATGTCGCTCCAGCGCACGGTCGAGATCGACCCGAAGAGGTAGGAGTTTAGCTGTGCGGAGGTTCCCCCCGCCAGGCCGATGAGGAGCACGCCGCCGGCGATGCCACCGTAGAACAGCATGGCGAGGGCGGTGTCGCCGGACGTGCGTCCGCTCTGACGCACGAGCTCGATCGAGATCGCGCCGAGGAGGGAAACGATCACCGCACCCGGGATCGCCCACGAGTCCACGGGGCTCACGTTCGCGAACGCGCCGACGAGCCAACCTAGCGCGACGCCGGTCAGTGAGATGTGACCGATGCCGTCGCCGAGCATCGCCAGCCTGCGGTGCACCAGGTACGTGCCGATGATCGGGGCTGTCAGTCCAACGATGAGCGCCGCCAGGAGGGAGCGCTGCATCATCGGGGACGACAGGAGAGTAGTTAGTGCGTCAATCATGCGTCTCTCCCGTCCACATCCCACTCACGAGGCCTCGGTCGCCGGAGGCGGAGGCAGACTCGGTCGTGGGATGGCAGTGGTCGCCGCCGCCGTGGTGCTGTTCGTGGTCGTCCTCGATGTGGGGAGCTCCGTCGTAGGAGACGTGACCCGCACTGATGTGCAGCTCGCGGTCCAGGAGGGGGCCGAGCTCGCCGAGCTCGTGCAGGACGATCAGGATCGTGGTGCCCTCAGCCTTCGCGTCGGCGACGATCTCAGCCAGGCGCGCGCGCGACGCGGCGTCGATTCCGGCCATCGGCTCGTCCATGATGAGCAGCTCTGGCCGGCGCACGAGGGCGCGCGCGATGAGGACACGCTGCGCCTGCCCGCCCGAGAGGATGTTCATAGGCGCGTTGGCTCGGTGAGCCATGCCGACGCGTTCGAGTGCGGACATGGCCTTCGCCGTGTCGCCCGGAAGTGCCCACAGGCGACGAGGCCCGAGCAGGCCGGAACGCACGACCTCGATCGCGCTGGCGCTGACTGCCCCGCCCGAGGAGACTCGCTGGGGGACGTAGCCGATCTTGTTCCACGGCACGCGGCGGCGCGTGGTGACCGAGTGTCCGAACAGCTGGGCGTCGCCGCTCGTGATGGGAGCGGTGCCAAGGAGAGCCTTGAGGGTCGTGGACTTGCCCGATCCGTTCGAGCCCGTGATCGCTACGGCCTGGCCGGCGGGGATATCGAGTGAGATCCCGTGGAGGATCAGGTCCGTATCCCAGGCCACGTGCAGATTATCGAGACGCACGACGGCGGGAGCCCCCGCGTGGGAGGCTCCCGCCGTCGTGTGGGTGTCAGTCGTTGTCACTGGCAGTTGTTTGCTTTCGTCAGGGCGTCGATGTTGTCCTTCATGACCGCAGCGTAGTCCTTGGACGAATCGGTCTGAGACTCGATCGGATCGAGGACGGCGGTCGTGAGGCCGAGGTCGTCGGCGAGGGTCTGGGCAACCTTGGGGTCGATGAGAGCCTCGGTGAAGATCGTGGTCACGCCCTGCTCCTTGGCAACCTGGCCGATGTGCGCAAGGCGAGCCGGGGAGGGGGAAGATTCGGGATCGAGGCCGGAGATGCCGACCTGGGTGAGGCCCGTGCGGTCGGCGAGGTAGCCGAAGGCGGTGTGCGCGGTGACGAAGGTCTTGATCGTGCAGGTAGAGGTCTTGGTCACGAGAGTGTCACCCAGAGTGGTGAGCTCCTCGGCTAGGGCCTTCGCGTTCGCCTTGTAGGTGTCCGCGTGGGCGGAGTCTGCCTCGGCGAGCTTGTCGCCCACCAGGGTCGCGGCCTTGGCCATGCGCACCGGGTCTAGCCAGAAGTGCGGATCCGCGGTCATGTCGTGGTGGTGGTCGTGGCCCTCGTGGTCGTGGGTGCCGTGGTCGTGATCGTGGCCTTCGTGATCGTGATCGTGGTCCGCGGCCTCGCCGGACTGGGCATCCTCGCTGGTCTCTTCCTCAGCGGGGTGGTTCGCGTCGGTGCCAGCCTCGACCAGCTCGGCGGTGGAGGAGACGTCGATGACGGTCTTGGGGGAGTGCTGCTCGATGGCCTCGTCAACGGCGCTCTGGAAGCCCGCGAGGTAGACGATCGCGTCAGCGGAGGACAGGGAGTCAACCATCTTGGGGGACAGTTCCAGGTCGTGCGGCTCGGCCCCATCCGGGGTCAGCGAGGTGACGGTGACGTTCTCTCCGCCGACCTTCTCGGCCAGGTACTTCAGGGGGTAGAAGGAGGCCATGACGGCCAGTTTTCCGTTGTTGGAGGAGTCGTCTCCGGACGGGGATGGGGAGGTGCAGGCGGACAGGGCGAGCGCTGTGGCAGCCGCGCATGCGGCCGCGAGGATTCTCTTCGACATGAGAATCATTCTCTTTGTCATTGAGAATCTTTGTCAAGTCATTCCCGACGCGCGGACGTCTGTGAGCGGGGACGTTATCGGACGCGCGCCGTCGAGCCGCGCACGATCAAATCAGGGGAAAAGACGTAGTCCGCATGCGTCGGGGAATAGTCGTGTGTGGCCAACGCCTCGAAGAGGCTGCGCACCGCCGACGAGACGATCGACTGCACGGGCTGGTGAATCGTCGTCAGCGGTGGATCGAGGTGGCTCATCAGGAATGTGTCGTCGAAGCCGATGACCGAGATGTCATCCGGGACCGACAATCCGAGCGAGGAGATCGTGCGGATCGCGCCGAGGGCCTGCATGTCTGAGCCCGTGACGATCGCCGTGACGCCCCGCTCAAGGAGTGCGTGCGTATAGGCGGCCGCGGCCTCGTACGTATAGAAGGTCTCTTCGATAATGGGGGAGCGGTCGCCCAGCAGTTCGCCCATGACCTGCGTGAAAGCCTCCGCCTTGCGCAGGGCGGGGACGACGTGCGTGCGTCCCGTCAGTAGGGCGATGCGCGAGTGGCCCAGCTCGTGCAGGTGCGTGACTGCCGAGCGAATGCCCAGCGCATCACCCGTGGAAAAATCGGGTGCGGGCACCTCGGGGCGAGCCCCGTTGATCGTCACGAAGGGGATCGCGCGCTCGGCGACGTCGCGGTAGGGGCTGAGGTCTGCGAGCAGGTCGGCGTGCCTGCCCGAGACGAAGATAAGGCCATCGACCCTGTGCTCGAGCAGAGAGGAGAGGTGATCGAACTCCGATGTCGCGCCCGGCGTCTGTGAGCGGATGACGCAAATGCCGCCGGCGCGGGAAATCTCCTCCTGGAGATGGTGGGCGAAGGAGGCGAAGACCGGATTCGTCAGCTCCGGTACGATGACGCCGATCGTCGGTGTGGCAGGCGTGCGTTCGGTGGCTGGGCGATCGTAGCCCAGCTCGTCGATCGCGGTCAGGACACGGCGGCGCGTCTCCGCAGAGACCTGCCCGACGCCGTTGAAAACGCGTGAAACAGTTGCAGTGGAGACGCCCGCATGCACGGCGATATCGGCCATGCTCGTGCGATTCTTCGTCATCGACTTGACTCTCCTTTGGGCGTTCGCGCGCGGTATTTCGCTACAAATGTAACAGCTTGCATACATTTTCGGAAATTGTTGCAGAAACAAAATCGGGCGTATTACAGTAGAGGCGTAGCAGGTCGCTGATGGAGGCGACCCGCCTGATCAACACAGGAGAAATAATGCGACGTGGCATCGCAGCACTCGGCGTCTTTGCGGCGGCTACCGCCCTGGCCGCCTGCAACAACGGCACGACGACCTCTACCCCGTCCTCTGACAACACCGCCGATGCGGCGGCAACGCTGACAATCTGGGCGGACGACACCCGCTTCTCCCAGGTTGAGGACCTCGCAGAAGACTTCACCACCAACACCGGCGTGAAGGTCAACGTCGTGCAGAAGTCCGAATCTGACATGGATACCGAGTTCACCACTCAGGTTCCCACCGGCAACGGCCCCGACCTCATTGTCATGGCCCACGACAAGCTCGGTGCCCTCGTCGCCAACGGCGTTGTCGCCCCCGTCGACCTGGGCGAGGCTAAGTCCAACTTCGCCGACGTCGCCGTCAAGGCTGTTACCTACAACGGCCAGACCTACGGCGTTCCCTACGCCGTTGAGTCCGTCGCCCTGGTGCGCAACAACGCGCTCACCCAGGACAGCCCCACCACCTACGAGGACATGCTCGCCTCCGGCAAGACCGCCGCCGTCCAGTACCCCTTCATCATCCAGATGGGCGACAAGGGCGACCCGTACCACTTCTACGGCTTCCAGACCTCCTTCGGTGCCCCCGTCTTCAAGACCAACGCTGACGGCGAGTACACCTCCGAGCTGGCCATGGGCGCCTCCGGCGGCACTGACTTCGCCAACTGGCTCAAGGCCCAGGGCGACGCGGGCGTGATCTCTCCGTCCATCACCGGTGACATCGCCAAGCAGGCATTCCTCGACGGCAAGGCCGCCTACACGGTGACCGGCCCCTGGAACGTAGCCGCCTTCCGTGAGGCAGGCATGGACGTCTCCGTCCTGCCGATCCCCTCCGCAGGCTCCCACGCCGCCCAGCCCTTCGTTGGCGTACAGATGTTCTACCAGAGCGCCAAGTCCGCCAACCCGGTCGCCGCCAAGCAGTTCTTCAACTACCTGGCCACCCCCGAGGCTCAGGAAAAGATGCAGGACCTCGGTGGCCGCGCCTCCGCGATGCCTTCCGTCTCTGCCAAGTCGGACGACCAGGACATCAAGGACTTCGCGAAGGTCGCCGAGTCCGGCGCTCTCGCTCCCGCGGTCCCCGCGATGGGTTCCGTGTGGAACTTCTGGGGACAGACCGAGGCCAACATCGTGACCGGCACGGAGACCCCCGCCGATGGCTGGGCGACCATGGTCACCAACATCAACAACGCGATCGCCTCCAAGTGATCGCGCCCGCCGGACGCTAGTCGACCGGGGGCCCGCTCGCCGCTGGTGAGCACCCAGCCTCGCACCCGCCCGCTTCCCACGCGGCGGGCGGGTGCGAGACTCTTCCAAACAACCGCGCCGCTGTGCGGCGCAACCGCACCTCGCGGTGCTTCCCGACCCGCTGCAAGGCGGGTATCGTCGCAATGGCGCGAAACGCGCACGTGTGGAGGACACGATGTCTGAGCCAGTGAAGGCTGCAGAAAAGAAGAAGGCGGGGCCCAAGGCTTCGCACGCGAGCGAAGTGACCAGGCCCGGTTTCTTCGTCAAGCTCATCCTGATGATGCTCATCGATGCCCTGGGACTCTACGGCATCTTCACCGCATACATGGTGGGATCCTGGACGGTGCTCGCCGTCCTGGCCGTCCTACTCCTCGTCGTTAACTGGGTGTACTTCTCCAAGCGGATGATTCCCGCGAAGTACCTGGTTCCCGGAATGGTCTTCCTGCTCATCTACCAGGTCTTCGTCATGGGGTACACGGGCTACGTGTCCTTCACGAACTACGGCCAGGGCCACAACTCGAGCAAGGACGATGCCATCGCCTCGATCCTTCAGGCGTCCGAGCAGCGCGCTGAGGGGGCGCCCAGCCTGCCCGCAGCCGTCGTTGAGGATAGCTCCGGCCTCGGCCTGGCGGTCGTCGATACCGCGACGGGCACCATCCGCGTGGGTGACTCCGATACTCCGCTGCACGAAGTGTCCGGCACCTACGCCGCAGGAACACTGAGCGCGGTTGACGGTTACAAGGTCCTGACGATCGCTGAGATCCTCAAGCCCGAGACGCAGCAGAAGGTCTTCGCCATCAAGGTTCCGGCTTCCTCCGACCCCAACGACGGAAGCTACCGTACCGACGACGGGTCGAGCGCCTACCTGGCCAAGTCCCGCTACAACTACGATGAGGCTGCCGACACTCTGACCGACACGGCCTCCGGCGTCGTCTACACGGCCAACAACAAGATCGGTGCCTTCGTTGACGCCGACGGCAACCAGATCGACCCGGGCTGGCGCGTCTTCGTCGGCTTCGACAACTACATGAACATGTTTGCCCGCGGCGATCTGGCTGGCCCCTTCCTCAAGGCCCTGCTGTGGTCCTTCGTCTTTGCCGGCGCGTCCGTTCTGTCAACCTTCGCGCTGGGCCTGATCCTCGGCCTCGTGTTTGCGGACAAGCGCATCAAGGGCCGCAAGATCTACCAGTCCCTCATGATCCTTCCCTACGCCTTCCCGGCCTTCCTGGCCACTCTGGTGTGGAAGGGCATGCTCAACAAGGACTTCGGCTTCATCAACCAGGTCGTCCTGGGCGGCGCGGACATTCCGTGGCTGACCGACGGCCTGCTGGCGAAGTTCTCGATCCTGGGCGTGAACCTGTGGCTTGGCTTCCCCTACATGTTCCTCGTGTGCCTGGGTGCCCTGCAGTCCCTGCCCGGCGATGTCGAAGAGGCGGCCAAGATCGACGGCGCCTCGGGCCTGCGCACCGTGTGGTCCATCAAGCTGCCGCTCGTCCTGCAGTCCACGGTCCCGCTGCTGATCGCCTCCTTCGCGTTCAACTTCAACAACTTCTCGCTCATCTACATGTTGACCGGCGGCGGCCCGAACTACCCGGGCTTGGACGTCGGCCAGACTGACATCCTGATCTCGATGGTCTACAAGATTGCGATCGAGTCGGGTTCCCCGAACTACGGCCTGGCCTCGGCCATGTCCATCGTCATCTTCATTGTCGTGGGCGTGATCGCGTGGCTCGGTTTCCGCCAGACGAAGACCCTTGAGGAGCTGTGATGAGCACTGCAACAGTGAAGAAGAATCGCGAATCCACCCTGAAGGGCGCTCGCTGGTGGACCGAGGTGGGATGGCGCCACATCGTCGCCATCCTGATGATCATCTACTGCCTCGTTCCGCTGCTCTACGTCCTGTCGGTGTCCCTGAACCCCGGCGCGACGCTGACCGGCTCGAACAACCTTTTCTCGAAGCTGTCGTTCGAGAACTTCACGGCGCTGGGCAGCGGCCAGTACTCCGCGTACTGGTCGTGGGTCCTCAACTCCCTGATCGTGTCGACCACGACCGCTGTGGGCACCGTCCTCATGGGCGCGGCTGCCGCCTACGCGTTCAGCCGCTTCCGCTTCAAGGGACGCCGCGCGACCCTCACCGGCCTGCTGCTGGTGCAGATGTTCCCGCAGATGCTGGCCTTCGTGGCCCTCTACCTGCTGCTCCTGGGCATCCAGGACATCTTCCCGGTCCTCGGCCTGAACTCCAAGCTCGGCCTGATCTGCGTCTACCTCGGTGGCGCGCTCGGATCGAACACCTTCCTGCTCTACGGCTTCTTCAACTCGATCCCGCGTTCGCTGGACGAGGCGGCCATGATCGACGGCGCGACGCACGCCCAGACCTTCTGGACGATCATCATGCCACTGGTTCGTCCGGTCCTGGCGGTCGTCGGCCTGCTGAGCTTCATTTCCTCGCTCGGCGACTTCGTGATCGCGAAGGTTGTCCTGCAGGATCAGGGGCAGTTCACCCTGGCTGTCGGCATGTACATGTGGGCGGCTGATGCTCGTACCGCCCCGTGGGGCATTTTTGCCGCCGGTTCTGTGATCGCGGCCGTCCCCGTGATCCTGCTGTTCCAGTACCTGCAGAAGTACATCGTCTCCGGCCTGACCGCTGGCGGCGTCAAGGAGTAAGCGCTTCCGCGCCCTCTCACCTAGCCGGCCCCGGCCTCGTCCCCTATCCCCGTGGGACGAGGCCGGTGCTCTTTGTGTGGTCCGGTGCGGAACAGTACTGCCTGCGTCGTTGCCTGCGGGCGAGCGTTGCTGTAGCTGACCGAAGGGGCGTGTGGAGGCGGGCGGGCGACGGGCCATGCGCGGTGCTACGGAGAGAGCGGGGGATGGGCGGCAGGCGACGGGCCATGCGCAGTGCTATGGAGGGAGCGGGGGATGGGTGGCAGGCGACGGGCCTGCATAGACTGCGGGATCGTGACCCGGCGGAAGGCGGTGTCTGCCCGATTGGTGGTGCCCGGGGACGCTCATTGCGCACGCTAACCGGATGGGTGGCTGTGTGGGCGCTGTGCCCAGGGGGTCATCTGATGCGTCTGTGAGCATTGCAGCAGGTTGCGATCATTGCATCACCTCCCACCTGGTGCAATACCCCTCATTAACGAGCAATTGTGGGTCCACATGCCTCCAGATGCGCACGCGAACGCACCTCGCGACAACACGAGACCACAGCCAGACAATCAAGCGGAGGCATCACGCGTGGCGCGGCACCTGTTACGTGGCGCTACACCCGTTACGTGGTGCTGCACCCGTTGCGTGGCACTACACCCGTTGCGTGGCGCTGCACCCGTTACGTGGTGCTGCACCCGATCAGATCGGGTGCAATGCCTACGGATCGGGTGTACCGCGCTCGCAGACAAGAACTACCGCGGAACTTGGAATCCCACAACACGAAGGAAAGCGGCCTCAACACCCCAACACACAAACCCGGACTTGACAGGCTAATCAAGCGGCGGCATCACGCGGGCGCTGCACACGTTACGGAGCTCTGCACCCTTTACGTGGCGCTGCACCCGTTACGTGGCGCTACACCCGTTGCGTGGCGCTGCACCCGAACAGAACGGGTGCAATGCCCACGGATCGGGTGCAATGTCCACGGATCGGGTGTACCGCGCTCCCACACAAGAACTACCGCGGAACCTGGAATCCCACAACACGAAAGAAAGCGGCCTCAACACCCCAACACACAAACCCGGGACCTGATAAGCGAATTAAGCGGCGGCATCACGCGTGGTGCTGCACCCGTTGAGTGGCGCTACACCCGTTACGTGGCGCTACACCCGTTACGTGGCGCTGCACCCGAACAGAACGGGTGCAATGCCCACGGATCGGGTGCAATGCCCACCGATCGGGTGCAATGCCTACGGATCGGGTGTACCGCGCTCCCAGATAAGAACGAGCGTGGAACCTGGAATCCCACAACACGAAGGAAAGCGGCCTCAACACCCCTACACACAAACCCGGACCAGGCCACAAGCGGCGGCATCACGCGTGGTGCTGCACGCGTTACGGAGTTCTGCACCCTTTACGGGGCGCTGCACCAGTCGCGTGGCGCTACACCCGTTACGTGGCGCTGCACCCTTTACGGGGCGCTGCACCCGAACAGAACGGGTGCAATGCCCACGGATCGGGTGTACCGCGCTCCCAGACAAGAACGACCGTGGAACCTGGAATCCCACAACACGAAAGAAGGCGGCCTCAACACCCCTGCGCAAAACCCGGGACTTGGCAACCCGTCGGGTTTGAGTACGTATGGATGGGTTAATGATTCCAGTAGTCGGGCCCAGCTGCGCAGGCGTGGGCGTAGGGCGCTCGATACCAACGACAGAGGCCAGTGGCTCGCCCAGCTGCGCAGGCGTGGGCGCAGGGGAGAGGGGGCCGGTCGCTGAGTGGCATCCTCAGTGGGTGGTTACTTCGCACACTCGCCCGCATGTCCCTGCGGGCACTCTCCTGAGGTGTGTAGATGTCCCGGAACTTCAATGTTTTGCGGCTATGTCTCTCCCGTGCCGAATGGACATCATGTGTGACTGTGGGTGCCGTGCGCGATGGGAGTCCGGGCCACGATTGGACGTGACGCGGGACACATTTGCTGAATTCGCTTGACGGGATAGGCGGTTCGGTGGTTTATTAGTCATGTAAGGAACCGCTGAACATGAATGGGGAGGTATCCATGCCCCCGACCTTCGTCTCGGGGATCCCGATCTACGTCCAGATCGCCGACAGTATTCGTGACCAAATCCTGCGCGGCGCACTGCGCGACGGGGACCAGCTCACGTCCACCACCGAATACTCCGCCATGTACCGCATCAACCCCGCCACCGTCGGCAAGGCGTTCGCCATCCTCGTCGACGAGGGGCTCGTTGAAAAACGACGCGGGATCGGAATGTTCGTCGCCGAGGGGGCCCACGCTTCCCTCGTCGAGGCGGGCCTGACAACCTACGTCGACGACACTCTCTACCCGGCCGTCGAGGCGGGACTCGCGCTCGGCCTCGACATCGGCTCCATCGCGGACCATGTTCGCGCGTACACGGCTAAGACTCGCACCAAGGAAGACTCATGATCACCTTCAACGCCATCAACCACGCCTATCCGGGGGAGGCGGAACAGGCCCTCACCGACCTCTCCCTCGAGTTCGGCGACTCCACCGTCACCGCGCTCGTGGGCCCCAACGGATCGGGAAAGACAACCCTCATGCAGGTCCTGTCCGGCCTGCTTCCGCCCACCTCGGGAGGCGTGTCCATCAATGGAACGGGCATGCGCCCCAACGACCTGCTCGGCTACTCGGTCATGGCCTCCTCCGACAGGGACTTCGACAACTCCTCGGCCGGGGCGCTAGTCGCCTACGCCTCCCTGCGCCCAACCTGGGACCAGAAGCTTTTCGACCACTACGCCCAGCGTTTCGGATTCCAGATGAAGCGTCGCAAGAAGCTACGCAAGGTCTCCTCCGGCCAGGCCGCGATCCTCACCGGCGCCGTCGCCCTGGCCTCGGGCGCGCCCATCACCGTCCTCGATGAGATTCAGGCGCCCCTGGACGTGCCCACCCGATACGCCTTCTACGAGGAGCTGCTCACCCTGGCCGCCGACGCCATGGAGGGACGCCGCCCCCGGCGCACCTTCCTCATCTCCTCGCACATGGTCTCCGAGCTCGAGAATGTCGCCGAAGATGTCGTTGCCCTCAAGAGTGGGCGCCTGCTCGCCCACGAGAGCGTCGAGACGTTCACCTCGCGCATCTGCGCCATCACCGGAAACGCAGCCGACGTGGAGAGCTTCCTGATCGACCACCCCGGCCTCGACGTCATCACCTCGCGAACGCTCGGATCCGCCCGAGAGATCGTCGTAGACCTGCGCGGACGCGGCATCTCCGACCGCGAGATCGCCTCCCACTCCCTCACACTCTCGCCCTGCTCCTTCCAGGACGCCTTCGCCTACCTCATCCAGGAGAAAGACCAATGAGCACTGCAAACCCCGACCTCATCAAGTCCTCTCCCTCGCCCCTGCGCGTCGGACTCGTCGGCTGGCGCTTCATCGTGGTGCTCTACCTGCTGGTCGTGAGCTTCCAGTTCCTCGTCAACTTCGTGGTCAACGGCATCGTCTACCTCTCGGTCTCCGACGTCACCGGACAGGTGGAACAGGCCGCCACGAACTCGGCCGCCGTCACGGGTGTCTTCGTCTTCGTCTGCGGGGTCCTCAGCTCCACCATCGACATGCGCGCCTCCGCCCTCAGCGGCGGCTCGCGACCAGTGCTCACCGCGGCAAGCTACGTTCACTCTCTCCTCATCATCGTCCTGGGATCCCTCCTCTGGTGGCTGCTCATCGTCATCCATCCCTTGCTCTTCGCCATGGGACGTGATTCCTTCCCCCTCGGTATTGACTCGTGGATCTACGTCGTCCTCACGTGGGTTGCCTGCGACGGGGCCGGGCGCTTTATTGGCGGCCTGTCGCGCTGCATCGGGTCGACCTGGAAGCGGGCCTTCGTGCTCATGGTCGCGATCCCGCTGGGCATCTGCGCGATCGGCGCGCCGGTCACGTGGCTGGTCCTCACCCTCGTCCACAAGTCCGGCTACCTCCCACCCATGCACCCGGCCTTCTGGCTGCTCGGCCTCATCCCGCTGACGGTCGTCGCCTCCGGCTGGCCGCTGACCGCCTCGGGGCACATCCGGCGCGTCGGCTGATACCGAGCCAACCCGCTGGAAAACGATCCCAACCGCCGCGTCCCCGGCCTCGTCCCCTCTCGCGGAAGGGGCGAGGCCGGGGCTGTTTCATGGGTTATCGGACGGTGCATGCGCTGGCGGTGTCACCGTAAGGCGCGCTGGTGTCGAACCGTCGGTGTTGAAGGCTGCGGTCACCACCGACGAGAATGGCGCATTGTGGTGGTGGAGTGTTGACACTTTGTCTTTTTTGTACGGATACTCTAAGTTCGAGGCGCTTGTCTGTACCTCGGGGATACGGCTACTTCATCGTGCCCTGTGTGTGGCTGCCCCGTCATCCGTCGTCGCTATACGGGTGGCCTGGAGGGGCCTGCTCCCGCGCATGTGGATAGGTTACGACGATGTGGATAGGTAATTGACATCCGGATAGGTTAATAACCTATCCGGATCTGCATAACCTATCCGTATGTTCATTACCTATCCGTGAGCGTGCTGGTGGAGAGTGCCGCAGGGCCCAGCCAGAACTCCAAGCGCGACCCTGTGGTGGGATCCATGAGTGCGCAGTGGCCCGGAATCACCCGACGCAGTAGTTATCGGCTAGTATCGGTTGGGACACGACAGCCAGTCGTGCCTGACATATTCAAGGAGTTACAAGTGGCTAAGGGACCCTCCCGCCTCGACAACGTCATTAGCCTGGCCAAGCGCCGCGGCTTCGTCTTTCCCTGTGGTGAAATCTACGGCGGCACCCGCTCCGCGTGGGACTACGGGCCGCTGGGCGTGGAACTGAAGGAAAACATCAAGCGCGCCTGGTGGAATGCCATGGTGCGTCGCCGCGCCGACGTCGTTGGCCTGGACTCCTCCGTCATCCTCCCGCGCGAGGTGTGGGTTGCCTCCGGCCACGTCAAGGCCTTCACCGACCCCCTCATCGAATGCCTCAATTGCCACAAGCGCGCCCGCCAGGACCAGCTCATCGAAGAACTCGCCGAAAAGAAGGGCGTCGAGGAATCCACTCTGTCCAACGACGACATCGCCTGCCCCAATTGTGGCGTGCGCGGCCAGTGGACCGAGCCCCGCGCCTTCTCCGGCCTGCTCAAGACCTACCTGGGGCCCGTTGACGACGAGGCCGGCCTGCACTACCTGCGCCCCGAAACCGCGCAGGGCATCTTCGTCAACTACGCCAACGTCATGAATGCCGCGCGTAAGAAGCCGCCGTTCGGCATCGGCCAGATCGGCAAGTCCTTCCGTAACGAGATCACGCCCGGCAACTTCATCTTCCGCACCCGCGAGTTCGAGCAGATGGAACTCGAGTTCTTCTGCGAGCCCGGTACCGACGAGGAATGGCACCAGTACTGGATCGACTACCGCAAGGCCTGGTACGTCGATCTGGGTATCGACGCGGAGAACCTGCGCGAGTACGAGCATCCGCAGGAGAAACTCTCGCACTACTCCAAGCGCACCGTCGACCTGGAATACCGCTTCGGTTTCCAGGGAAGCGAGTGGGGCGAGCTCGAAGGCATCGCCAACCGCACCGACTACGACCTGAGCGTCCACTCGGAAGCCTCCGGCGCGAAGCTCGACTACTTCGACCCGAACACGAAGGAACGCTGGACGCCCTACGTCATCGAGCCCTCGGCGGGCCTGACCCGTTCCCTCATGGCCTTCCTCATCGAGGCCTACCACGAGGACGAGGCCCCCAACGCCAAGGGCGGCGTCGACAAGCGCGTCGTGCTCAAGCTGGATCCGCGCCTGGCTCCCGTCAAGGCCGCCGTCCTGCCGCTGTCGCGCAAGCCCGAGCTCACAGGCCCCGCCCAAGAGCTGGCCGACGAGCTGCGTGGCATCTGGAACGTCGATTATGACGACGCAGGCGCCGTGGGACGGCGCTACCGTCGCCAGGACGAGATCGGCACGCCTTTGTGCATCACCTACGACTTCGACTCGATCGAGGACCACGCCGTGACCATCCGTGATCGTGACACGATGGAGCAGGTGCGCATCCCCCTCGACAAGGTCAAGTCGTACCTGATCGAACGCCTTGGCTGCTGACTCGCTCGCATCCACCACAGGCGCAGCCGCCCCGCTTCGCGTGGGGCCGCTGCGCCTGTGGACACCCGTCGTCTTGGCCCCCATGGCCGGGGTGACGGACGTGCCCTTCCGACGCCTGTGCCGCATTATGGGCGAGAGCGGGCTGCCCGACCACCTGCGTCCCACCGGCGTCGCCTCCTGGGCCGCTGAGTCCGGGCAGGCGGCCACGGCCTCGTCCCCGGGCACCCCCGGTGAGGCGCCGAACGAGCCGCGCCACGTTGCCATCCCGCGAGTGGACGCGCCCGCCGGCCTGTATGTCACCGAGATGGTGACCAGTCGCGCCCTCGTCGAGGAAAACGAACGCACCCTCGAGATGGTGCGTCCAGACCCCGCCGAGCGCGTGCGATCCCTGCAGCTGTACGGCGTGGACCCCGCCGTCATGGCGCGTGCCGCGACGATGCTGATCGAGCGCGACCTTACCGACCACATCGACCTGAACTTCGGGTGCCCGGTCCCCAAGGTGACGAGGAAGGGCGGGGGAGCGGCCCTGCCGTGGAAGCGCGACCTTTTCGCCGACCTCGTAGGTGCCGTCGTGCGCGCCAGCGACGAGGCCGGGGAGCGAGCCGGGCGCGAAGTCCCCGTCACCGTCAAGATTCGCATCGGCATCGACTCGACGCACGAGACCGCGACCGACGCGGCGCTGACCGCCCAGAAGCTGGGAGCCGCCGCGCTCACCCTGCACGCACGCACCCAGAACCAGCACTACGCGGGCCAAGCCCACTGGAACGAGATCGCGCGCCTGAAGGACCTGCTCGACATTCCCGTTTTCGGTAACGGCGACGTGTTCGAGGCCGCCGACGCTATGGCCATGCTCGAAGAAACCGGCTGCGACGGCATCAGCGTCGGGCGAGGAGCGCAGGGACGCCCCTGGATCTTCCGCGACATCGTCGCCGCTTACCACGGTGGTACCATTCCGGCTGGCCCCAGCCTCGCCGAGGTCGTCTCCGTCATTGAACGTCACGGCGCCTGGTGTGTCGTCGAACAGGGCGACGAGGGGCGCGCGCTGCGCGAGATGCGCAAGCACATCGGGTGGTACCTGCGCGGATTCGCCGTTGGCGGTCCCCAGCGTCACGCCCTGTCCATGGTCTCCACCCTGCAGGAGCTGCGCGAGCGCCTCGCGGACCTGGACCTCGATCAGCCCTTCCCGCCCGCCGCACGCGGCCCACGAGGGCGCGCCGGCGGCGAGAAGACCCCCCACCTGCCTGACGGTTGGTTGGACCAGCCCTACCTCACGCAGCGCGAACGCGAGCGCCTGCACCTGGCAGAAATCGGATACTAAGCGAAGGAATCATGCCTCAGTCATCTGCGCCTGACCCCGATCCTGCGCCCGGGCTCATCACCATCGGGCGAGCCGCTAAGAAGGCGAGCCTCGGTGCACGCACCCAGGTCATCGTCCCCGTCGGCGGGGACGCGGCTGCCCTGAGCGGGCAGGTCGAGGCGCTGGCCACGTGCCGCGCGGACATCGTCGAGTGGAGGGCCGACACCTTCCTGGCCTCCCTCGTCGGGTCACATTTTGTGGCCGCCTCCGAGGTCGAGTCGGACGTGGTGAGCATGGCCCGCTACGTCGCGGATTCCTCGCCGCTGCCGGTTCTGGCGACCATCCGCACGTCGGTCGAGGGTGGCGAGGCATACCTGGATGACGAGGAGTACTGTGCCCTCGTGCGCGCGCTGGCCTTGGTCGCGGGAGGTGTCGATGTCGAGATTTCGCGCGATGGATCCTCCGCGCTTATTGAGGAGGCCCACGAGGCGGGCGCGATCGTCGTCGCTTCCTTCCATGATTTCGAGGGAACGCCCGGCGACGAGCAGCTCGCCGAGGTGCTTGCGGCCATGAACTACGCGGGGGCCGACGTTCTGAAGTTTGCGTGCATGGCGACCAGCGCGACAGACGCTGCCCGCGTGCTGGCCGCACAGGCATGGGCGCGCGAGGCCTACGACCGTCCCGTCATCGGCATCGCGATGGGCCCCAACGGAGCGCCGACGCGGTTGGTTGGTTCCGCCCTCGGGTCTGCGGCAACTTTCGCGACCCTGCCCGGATGGGAGGGGAGCGCACCCGGACAGTTCACGGTCGAACAGGTGCGTGCGGTCCTGGACATCGTCGAAGGAGGCTAGTTGGTTGCCGCGAGCGTTGTTCGACAAGGTGACGAGGGTGCTGAAACGCCGTTAACATGTAACGGGTTTGTGTCCTGCGACGAATGAAAGCGTGCTCATGTTCGAATCCCTGCGACGGTGCGAGGAACTGCGATGAATTGGTTTGAAGTTCTCCAATGGAAGTCCGAACCCCTTGCCGAGCTCGCGCGTGAGTCGGAAAGCAAATCGCGTGAGCTTCAGGCCGCGGGTGATTCGCTGGACGCTCAGCTCGGTTCTCTGACCGGACAGGGGCAGGCAGTGACGGCCGCCCGCCATGCATTGAAGGACCGCATCTCCGATATCGAGAAGCAGGTTAACTACCTGATCAGTGTCAGCCAGATCGCCAGCGCTGGCGTCGACGGCATCGACGATATCCAGGCCGACATTGAGGATATTCAGCAGGCGCTTGCTTCGTCGCCTATTCACATCGACACCAGCGGCGTCGTGTCTTTTGTGGGTTCTCTCGTCGACTCTGCTGAGTCGCTCCTGACTCACCCCCTCGAGATGGTCAAGATCGTTGCGGATCGTGTCACCAAGGTTCTCGCGAAGGCCACTGCCCTCGAGGCCAAACTGATCGCAATGATGGGTGCCCTTGGCATGGGAACCTTCGACAACCACGTGAACTACTCGGCCTCGGGCGCTGCGAAGCCGACCCTTCCCCGCCCGGGAGCGAGCGAGCAGGAGGTGGCCTCGTGGTGGTCTCAGCAGAGCGACGAGAACAAAAAGTGGCTGATCGAGCACTACCCGGAGAAGATCGGCAACCTCAACGGCGTCGACGGCACGTCGAGGGATAAGGCGAACCGGATTGTTCTCGACCGAAAGCTCACGGATCTGCCCGGAGAGATAGCGCAGCTTGAAGCGGATGCAGCCAACGCTTCGTCGCCTTTCATTCGCAACGCGATCTTGGAGAAGAAGGCAAAGCTGCAGCATGAGCTCGATGAGCTGAACGTGGTGAAGACGACGCTTAACAAGACCTACGTCAATCCTGAAAATGGGGGGACAGGGGACGGTGTTCCCCGCCAGCTGCTGGGCCTGGATTCTTCCGGGCGTAACCTCAAGGCGATCGTCGCCCAAGGCAACGTGGATACGGCCGATCACGTGGGTGTGGTTGTGCCCGGCCTGAACACCAACGTCGAGAATACGCTCGACGCGTACGATAACCGGGCGTCTGCCATGATGAGAAGTGCGAAGAACCAAGTGAAGAATGGTGAGACTGTTGCGATGGTGGAGTATCTAGGATACGACGCCCCGCAGAATAAGCTCGAAGTCCTTGGGACCGGCTACGCGGAAGAGGGGGCCGTTGGTCTCGCCGGATTCCTCAACGGCATGGACGCCTCCCGCGAGCACGGTGCGGGGGATGCCCACATGACCTTGTTCGGACACTCGTACGGGTCGACGACGTCGGGCATGGCTGCCACCCTCGTCAACAAGGGCGTCGTGGACGACGTCGTGCTGGCCGGTTCCCCGGGGGCGGGTGTGCAGAACGTTTCGGAATACCACGTGCCGCAGGGGCACGCGTGGGTGAGCGCGGCACCCTATGCGTACGACGTGGTCCAAGGGTTGGGGACCGATTTTAACTTCGGGAAGAACCCCGACACGATGGCGGGTTTCAAGCACCTATCGGGTGACGTGGGTCCGGCACCCGACGAGTACGATCCCTTCGGGCTACACATGGAATATTTCAAGGAAAAAACACAAGCCCAGTACGAGATCGCCGGTGTAATCGCCGGTGCGGGTAAGGAGTAGACATGAGGCTCGCACGTGCCGTCCTGTCTGCAATCTGCGTGGTGTTGCTGTGCGCCGCGTGTATTCCCGGTCCGAGAGGAGACAACCGAATGAATCCTGAGCAGAAGGCTGCCGTTGAGGTGGCTGAGCATCTGCATTCCATCGAGGAGTTTGAGCGGGATGTGGAGCCCGCTATCGTTGCTGCCCGCAACGAGTTCCTCACCCAGGACACGATCGTTGGCCTGTTTGCGAACGATTTCATCTATGAGACATACCCCGATAGCACGCCGCTCTATGAACTGATGTCGCGGTTGTACATGTTCTCCGAAACTGATGCTGATCGTATTCGTGACGTCTACGATGCGAAGCTGAAGCCGCTGGGGTTCACGCTGTCGGAGAATCGTGATTCGGAGAAGGTCCACCTCATGTGGACGAACGCGAGCTACTCAGCGTCTGTCGATATCGTCACGCATGTGGGTATCGAAAGTAGAGCATACTATTTAGCGGGTCCGCTGCGTAGCGATGGGAGTACCGAGCACCCGACGGTCTTCTTGCCGTTGGAGGGGCGGGAGCCGGAGTGGCTGACCCCGGAGCTGACGGAGAAGTACCGGCAGGAGTAACGGGGCAGGGTACTGATGATCCGTGTGTGATGCGTGTGCTTTCGTCGTTGCAACCGTGGGCGCTGCGTGACTTCTGTCGATGGAGGGGTCGTTCGTGAGGCTGATGCGTGCTCTCGTCGTGGGGATCTGCGTGGTGCTGCTGTGCGCCGCGTGCATTCCCGGTCCGAGAGGAGATAACCGGATGAATCCTGAGCAGAAGGCTGCCGTTGAGGTGGCTGAGCATCTGCATTCCATCGAGGAGTTTGAGCGGGATGTGGAGCCCGCTATCGTTGCTGCCCGCAACGAGTTCCTCACCCAGGACACGATCGTTGGCCTGTTTGCGAACGACTTTATTAGTAAGCCCTACCCCGACGACCCTCCCTTGTATCGGCTGAAGGCTCGGACGTACATTTTCGTCGAGACTGATGTCGATCGGATTCGCGACGTTTACGATGCGAAGCTGAAGCCGCTGGGGTTCACGCTATGGGAGAAACATAGAGAGGGGATGGTGCTGCTCGTGTGGACGAACGCGAGCTATGCTGCCACCGTCGATGTTGTGGTCCACGCGGGTACTGAGAGTAGGACTTCCTATTATACGGGTCTTCTGCGTAGCGATGGGAGTACCGAGCACCCGACGGTCTTCTTGCCGTTGGAGGGGCGGGAGCCGGAGTGGCTGACGCCGGAGCTGACGGAGAAGTACCGGCAGGAGTAGCAAGCGGGCGTGTTCCGAACTCGTGTTCGGCACACACCCCCTTGCTGAGCTACTTCGCGTGGTAGCGGGGGCTGGTGCCCAGGTGGGTGGGGTAGACGTTGTTCGAATTCGAGAGTTGAGATTCGTCGAGCCCGCGATAGGCGTAGGAGTTGTCGTAGGCGATCTGGGTGGGATCCACGAGGCCATCGGCGTACTGGCGGACCTCTGCGGGAGTCGGGCTCGAACCGCCACCCTTGTCCGCCAGGGGGTTCTCATCCGGATACTGGCTCGGATCGGTGTTCAGCATTCCACCGAGGTTTGCCGCGCCATAACCGCCGTACTTATTCCATCCTTGTTCGTGCCCAACCGCTGTATTGATGAGGAGCTGGAGGAGCTGATTCGGGGTCGCATTGGGCCACTTGGCGCGCGCCTGCGCGAGAGCGCCCGCGACAATAGGGGACGAAAAAGAGGTGCCCTGAGTAGAGGAAATCCTTCCGCTTTCATCTCGCGCAATAATAGGGCCACCGACGGCGGTCGTGGTGACTCCCTGGCCCCAGGAGGAATAGGAAGCGAGCTTACCGTCGGTGTCAATGGCGGAAACACCGACGACACCTGACCAGCGCGATAGAGAATTCTCGGTGTTGTCCGCACCTGTGTTTCCGGCACCGGTAGTGATGATGATACCTTGATTCATAGCGCGAGCGATCGCCCACTTGAGATGATCTGAAGGTGAAGGAGATGTCGCGGAATAATTGACGACCAATGCTCCATCATTGATTGCTTTGTTGATCAACGATGACACTTCCGTTGGCAGAATGCCGGCTTTCATCGGGCAATCGTGCCCCGAATAGCTGGTGTCATCGGCGCTCTGGTAAGCGAGTAGTGTGGCATCGGGTACTGTCCCGTAGGCGTCTGACACCAATATGGAAGCGACTGCTGTGCCGTGGCTTCTGTGGGCAGAGCTGGACGTGACTGAGCATGGGCTTTTGTCCGTAATGTTTGCCCCTGCCAGCTCAGGGACGGAGGTGTCGACAGGGCCATCGATGATCGCGATGGTGACGCCTGCCCCGGTGTAGCCCTTGGCTCGTGCCGAGTCCAGGTGATAGTAGGAGTAGTAGGCCTGGTCAGCCGCCGTGATCTGGCGGTCATCGGCCCTCGCGGGTGCGAGCGGGTAGCCGGTGGCGATGCCCGTGAGTGCCAGCGTGGCGCACAGCGTCCCCGCGACGCGGAGCGCGGCACCCCGACCAATCGGAGAAAACATGCGCGCGCTCACCACTGCCTGATATCCCATCCGTCGTCCCTGCGTTTCGCCGGGGTTATTGTACGATCCGAGCCGTAGGTCTGCGAGAGGGGATTCACGTAGCCGCGCGGCATGCCCTCGTCCTCCTCGTCCTCGACGCGGAAGGCATCATACCTGCGACGGCGACGCTTCTTCTCATCTTTCGCCCCGCGGCCAGCTCCCGCGCCGGAACCGCCCATGAAGCCGCTCTGCTGTCCCGCAGGACCTCCCGCGCTACGCCCCGCTGAACCCGCTCCGGTCGAGCTGCCCGGGGGCGTGTAGGTGCCCATGCCAGTGCCACTGAACGATCCGGCGCGCAGTGTCGAGGTGCCCGCGGCCCCGCCCATCCGACCGGTGACGCCGGCTCCGAGGCCACCCGTCCGCCCGAGTGCGCTGAGCCCCGAGCCGCCCATGCGCGCCGCGCCCCGCAGGCCCAGGGCACCGGCTCCGAGCAGTCCTGCGCCGCCGAGGCGCCCGGCGGACTGTGCCTCCGCCGCACGCGCCGTATTAAGCCCCCAGAGCGGGTGATCGCGATCAACTGGAGGAGCCGGGGTGTGACCGCCGATGACCCCGTTCGCGTGCCGATCACCGTTGACGCGGGTGTGCAGCAGGTCCAGATCCATGAGATCCTGCGGGTCGGTGATGGGGTTCGTCCGCGATCCGAGGTCGCCCTCGGGCAGGTACCGGTTGGGGACACGCGGGGAGTGCATGACGCGCTGGTCGATGTCTCCGCCCGCGTCGTAGCCGCCCGGGTACAAGCCAGAATCGGTGCCGCGCAGCCCGGCGTTGCCGAAGGCATCCGACCGGGAACGGCCATAGGCGCCGCCCTCGTGGGGAGAAAAGACGATGTGTCCCTTCCGCAGGGCTTCAGCAGTGTTCTCGGGGAGCTCAGGAATCGGTTTCCAGCTGGTGTCCGATATTTCCGATTTGTCGGCACCTGTCTCGCTGTGACTCTGTAACCTCCCGCTGAGGTCGTTCATCGTCGACTCGAAGTGCTCAATGATCTCCGTCGCCTTTGCCTCGCGCTGGGCATTCGCCTGGGCCTCGACACCCTCCACGTAGGCCAGGCCGTCGGCCACCAGGGAGTTCACGAATTTGCCGGGCAAGCCGAACTTTGAGGCGATGGGGATGGTCACCTCGCCAGCGTGACGCAGGGATTCCGTCATGGGGTCTAACAGGGTGGGGGAGAGCTGGCGTGCCTCCTCCGCCGCGAGCATGATCGCGCGTCGCGCCTCGACGTAGTACGACATGCCGGTCATGTAGTAGTTGGTCTGCCTGTCAAAACGCTTGATCGCGCGCACGGCCTCGTCGGACATCGCCTCGCCGGCCTGTCCCGTGAAACCCTGATGATCCTTGAAGTGCTCGACCTTGTCGCGCGCCTCGCGAATGGCCTGGACGATGGCGGAATGCTCGTCGTCCCACCCGTAGAGCTTCTCGTTGTCTGGCGCACTGTTTGCGAACTCCATGAGCCGGTCGTACATGGGTGATGACACCATAGCGTTCTTCTCTCCCTCGAAAATACTGCTCAGATTTCACTTTGAGCGCCGTAGGAGGGTGCTCCCTCGCTGCCGCCAGGCTCATCGCTGGTCTCCGCCTGAGTAGGTGGATTCTCGCTGGTGATCTGCTCAATGCTCTTATCGGAATAGACCTTGTTGGCGCTCTCGCCCTGGTTGAGAGCCAGCAGGGCGGTGCCGACCGCCGCCAGTGCGGCGCGGGCATCTTCTTCGGTGCCGGTAAAGTCAGAAACTGCCTGTGCGACCTTCGTATCGAGATCGCTCAAATACTGGGCCTCGTTCGTCATACTCGTCGAAAACAACGTGAGGAATGAACGTACGGTCTCGCCCATATGTTGAGCGGCGCTCTCAGTCGTCCACAGGCCAGCAAATTGTGCCTCGGCTAAGAACCTCGCTGACTCGGCTGAGGAGGTTAGTTCGCCCCCCCCCCCGGAGCTGATATCGTCACTCACCTGCGCGTGGCGCTGAGAGTCGAATGCAACGTCTGGCATCTGATTGATTTCCTTCGATACGAGGAACCTCGCACTCCGACTGCGAGATCACCGACTGGTCAATACTCTAGCGACCTCGCTTGAGCTTGTGCAAGAAAAAGCACGTGCTCGAAGAAAAAACGCGCTTTACCGCCGAGACAAGAAAAAGTGGTGGGCGAGCCGCCAGGCCCGCCCACCACTGACGCGTCACAGGATTAATGCGCGGCGTCCTTCGGAGACACCGAGACGACCGTGTCGGTGACGTCAACCGGGCCGGGAGCGGCCGGGGTGACCTCGCCGAACTTCTTCTTGTTCGTCACGACCATCGGGGTGATCGTGTCGTAACCGGCCTCGCGGACGATATCCCAATCGACCTCGGCCAGCACGTCGCCGCGCTTGACGACGTCACCCTTGGCGACGCGCGGCGTGAAGCCCTTACCCTCCAGCTTCACGGTGTCCATGCCGATGTGGATGAGCACCTGGACGCCGGACGCGGACTTGATGCCGTAGGCGTGGCCCGTCGGGAACGCGACCGACACCTTACCGTCACACGGGGCAACAACCACGGCACCAGCGGCCGGGGAGATGGCGATGCCGGGGCCGAGAGCGCCGGCGGCGAAGGCCTCGTCGGCCACGTCGGACAGCGCCACCAGCTCGCCCGCCATAGGGGCGGTGAGCGTCAGGTCAGAGACGGCCTCGTCGCTGAAAGCGGGAGCCGGAGCGGCCTCAGCGGCGGGAGCGGCGGGGGTAGCAACGGGAGCCGGGGCGGCGGCGGAGGTGCCAGCCTTGAGCGCAGCCTTCTTCGCGCGTGCCTCGGCCTTCTGCTCCTTCGTGCGGTAGTCGAAGAGGACAACCATCAGGAATGCCGTGATGAACGCGGCGGCAATGCCCAGGCCGTACACGGCCATGGGGGAGAAGACGGGGATCGTCAGCAGCGAGGTGAACACGAAGGTGTGGGTGATCGCGCCGCCACCGATACCGATGACCAGGCCACCGGCCACACAGCCCGTGAGCATGAGCGGGTAGATGCGCTTGAAACGCAGGTGAATACCGTACAGGGACGGCTCCGAGATACCGCCGAAGAGGCCGGCTGCCAGAGCGCCGGAAGCTGTCTGACGCATGTCGGTGTCGCGGTCACGGATCGACAGGAAGAGCACGCCGGCGGTGGCGCCGAAGCACGCGAAGTTCCACGCGCCCATGGGGCCCTGGATGAAGTCGGAACCCGTCGAGGCGATGTTGGCCAACTGCAGCGCATTGAGCGGCCAGTGCAGGCCGAGCGGAACCAGGAAGGGGTAGATGATCGGGATGATGATCGCGAAGAGGATGGGGGCGTGGCCGTTGAGCCAGGCCAGGCCGCCGCCCAGGCCGTTACCGATCCAGATCGACAGGGGGCCGATCAGGAAGGCGGTCAGCGGCATGATGATCACGAAGGAAATGAAGGGGACGAACACCATCTGGACGTTGGCGGGGATGATCTTCTTCAGGCCCTTGTAGACCAGGGCCAGGATCGGGACCATCAGGAGGGGCACGAAGACCTGGCCGCCGTAGTCGGCGAGCTGCAGGGGAACGCTGCCGATGTGCGTCACGCACTGTTCCGTACCCAGGGCGTTCTCGGAGCACACCGTCTCAGCAAAGGACGCGGTGCTCTTCAGTCCGAGGAAGTCCGGGGTGAGCAGCGACAGGATGACGGCCGTGCCGACCCAGGGGTCGATGTCCAGCTTCTTGGACGCGTTGTAGGCGACCATCGCGGGCAGGAAGTAGAACACCGCGCGCCACATGGAGTTGACGTAGCCCAGCCACGCGGGGATGGTCTGCGCGCGCGTGTCGACGAAGCCGATGGAGTCGAGGACCGCCAGGAAAGCCAGGATCAGGGAGGCACCGAGCAGGACGGGCAGCAGCGGGCGGAACGAGTCCGACAGGTACTCGAAGAAGGCATCGACGAGGGCGTTCTTTCCGCGGGCCTTCGCGCGGGCGGCGGCCTTGACATCGTCGTTCGAGGCGGCACCAGCGCCTCCCGCCATCGACGGCAGGTTGTTGATCTCGTTGAAGACGGACTGGACCGCGCCGCCGATAACGATCTGGTAGCGGTCGCCCGACTGCGGGACGGCGCCGAGGACACCATCAATGGCCTCGACTCGGTCCTTGTCAACGACGGACGCGTCGTTGAGCTCGAAGCGCAGACGCGTCGCGCAGTGGGTGAAGTGGGTGATGTTGCCGGGGCCACCGACCGCATCGAGGATTTCCTGTGCCGTGTTGGACACGGGGGACTCCTTCCGTGGATGGGGATTCGACGCTGAATGCGACACTTGACAATTATCATGTTTGAACAAATGGTGGAAGGTACGCAGGGGTATCTCACAGTACTTTGTTGGTCAATTGCCTGCCTATGCAGTAACGACGTTGCGTGATTCCTTCGCCGTCAAACCGCAGGTGCCCAGGTAGCGTCATCGAGGCGTCGCAGCTGTTCAACACGTATTAGAGGGTTCTCATCATCCTCTCATTCCCTTCTTTTCCTGACTGGACATTCTGGTGTTATCCGGTCAACGACACAGACAAGTAAGAAGGGACGACGCCGTGACACCGCCACTGTCCGTGCTCCTGTACAGCCACGATTCCCAGGGCCTGGGGCACGTCAAGCGAAACCTCGCCCTCGCGCACCACATAGCAGCGCGTGTGGGAGAAGGAAACGTACGCGGACTCATCGTCTCCGGACTGGCACCCTCCCCGCTCTTCACCCTCCCGGAAGGGTTTGATTGGCTGGCCATTCCCGGCATAGCCAAGGCGAATGGCTCCTACGTTCCCCGACGCCTGTCCGGGGCGCTGTCCGACACGCTTGCCCTGCGCTCGGCAATTCTCGAGTCCGCTCTCGTCGCCTTTGCCCCCGACCTCGCCATCGTCGACCGCCATCCGCTGGGAGTGGGACGCGAACTCGAGGACCCGCTGCGCGCTCTACGATCCCACCACCCGCGCACGCGCGTCGTCCTGGGCCTGCGCGACATCCTGGACGAGCCTGCAGTTGCCGCCCGTGAATGGGAGGAACTGGGAGGCACCAGGGGCCTGGAGGGGCTGTTCGATCAGGTCTGGATCTACGGAGACCCGAGCATTCACGACGCCACAGGCACGGGGGAAGTACCCGAGGAACTCGCCTCTCGCGCGATCTTCACCGGCTACCTGGCCGATGGGCGCACCGACGTGGACCCCCATCCCGGTCCGATTCCCCGACCCTTCGTGCTGACGACGGTCGGAGGCGGCTCCGACGGGGGACGCATCATCGAAGCAGCGGCCCGTACCCAACTGCCGAGCGGACACGACCACCTCATCGTCGCAGGCCCCCAGCTCGACGAGGAAACCCTCCGGAAAGCCCGAGCTGCAGCCGGTCCCACGACAACCGTCGAACGCACATGCCCGGGCTTGGTCCACCGAATCCGTGAGGCCGCAGCGGTCATCTCCATGGGCGGCTACAACACGGTGTGCGAAATCCTGGGCACCACCACCCCCGCCCTTATCGTCCCCCGCTCCACACCCCGCCTCGAACAGACGATCCGAGCCCGCGCTCTGGCTGCCGCTGGCCTCGTCGACACCCTCAGCCAGGACGAAGCCACACCCCAGGCCCTATCCCACTGGCTTCGCTCAGCCGTCACAGCACGGACCGACCGGTCCCACATCGCCCGCGGAGGACTCGCAGCCGCCGCTAGCGCCGCCACCACCCTGACCACCCACACTCACGAGGGAGACCCCCAATGACCCGCATCGGCTACGTCCTCAAGGTGTACCCGCGCTTCTCCGAGACCTTTGTGGTCACCGAGATCCTCGCCCGCCAAGACCTCGGTCAGGACATATGCATCTACGCACTGCGCCCCACGACCGACACTCGCTTCCACCCCGAGATCGCCCGCGTCGAAGCGCCCGTGCGCTGGATGCCGCGCCCCCGCAAGGCCTCCGACATGTGGCAGACCCTCACCGCTGGACTCCAAGACGAGGAGATGCGCGCACGGTTCGCCCGCCTCGCGCCCGACATCGCCGACCTGTGCGCCGATGACGTCGCCCAGGGTATCGCCCTGGCACTGGCCGCCCGAGCGGACGGCATCACCCACCTGCACGCCCACTTCGCCTCCCTGGCCGGACGCGCCGCCTGGATCGCCTCGTCCCTGACGGGCATCCCCTACACGATCACCACCCACGCCAAGGACATCTACCACGAGTCCGTCGACGTCAACCTGCTGCGGAGAATCTGCGCCGGAGCGACCCAGGTCATCGCCATCTCCCAATACAACATGGACTACCTGGAGGGACTCCTGGAAGGCACGGGAGCCAGGCTTGTCTTACAACGCAACGCCCTGGAACTCTCGCGCTTCTCCTACCGCGACCCCGCGCCCGCATCCGACACGGTGCGCGCCGTCGCCGTGGGGCGCCTCGTCGAAAAGAAGGGCTTCGCTGACCTGATCGACGCACTGGCGATCCTGCGCGATCGCGGCATCACGGTCGACGCGTCAATCATCGGGGAAGGGGACCTGAAGGAGGACCTCGCCCGGCGCATCGACGACCTCGGACTGGCCGACACGTGCCGACTTCTCGGCGCCCGCACCCAAAAAGAGGTGCGCGAAGCCCTCGAAAGTGCCAACGTGTTCGTGGCACCCTGCGTGCCCGGCGCGGACGGCAACATCGACGGCTTGCCCACCGTGATCCTCGAATCCATGGCCGTGGGCACCCCCGTCGTCGCGACCGCAGTCACCGCCATCCCGGAAGTCATCATCAACGACCGATCCGGCGTCCTCATCCCGCCGGCATCTCCGCCCGCGATCGCGCAGGCTCTCGCGGACATCGCCTCCGGTGCAACCCCCGTCATCGACCTGGCGCGCGGAGCCCGAGCCCTCATCGACGAGTTCTACGACTCGCGCCGCCAGGGAGCCGCCCTTGCCCGCCTCGAGAGTGAGAAGGAGACACTCTGATGCGCATCGCATACGTGTGCGCCGACCCCGGAATCCCGGTGTTCGGAACCAAGGGAGCATCCGTGCACATCCAGGACGTCGTGCGCGAGTTGATCCGACGCGGGCACGACGTCGAGATCCACGCCGTGCGCCTCGGGGACCGCGTTCCCGACGACCTCGCTCACGTTCCCACTGTCGCCTACCCGCTTCACGCAGGCGATGAGGGCGACCGTGAACGCGCCCAGGCCGAGGCCTCGCAGGCCATCGCGCAAGCGTTGGAAGAGAAGGCTCCGGACCTCGTGTGGGAGCGCTACTCGCTGTTCTCAACAGCGCTTGCCCGGCTCGCCCGCGAATGCGGCGTGCCCGGCATCCTAGAGGTTAACGCACCCCTCATCGAGGAGCAGCGTCGGCATCGTCGTCTCGATGACGAGGCCGGGGCTCGCGCTGCGCTCAACGAGCAGGCGACCGGGGCTCGCGCGATCATCTGCGTGTCGGACCCGGTGCGTGCCTGGGTGGAGGAGATGACGGGGACGGATCGTGCTCACACCGTGCCCAACGGCGTCGACACGACGCGCATCACCCCCGTGACGGAGGAAGACGGCCGCGTGGTCGTGACCTTCGTGGGCACGCTCAAGCCCTGGCACGGGGTGGAGAACCTCATCGAGGCGCGTCGCCTTGCCTCCCAGCCGTGGTCCCTGCGGATCATCGGCGATGGGCCGCAGCGTGAGTCGCTGGAGGCGGCGGTGCGGGCCGCGGGCGTGGAGGTTGACTTTCGGGGCTCCGTGGCCCCGCACGAAGTCCCCTCGCACCTTGAGGGATCGGCGATCGCGGTCGCCCCGTACCCGGAGCCCCAGGACGCGGCCGATCACTACTTCTCACCGCTGAAGGTCTACGAGTACATGGCGGCGGGACTGCCCGTCGTCGCCAGTGCGCTCGGCCAGATTCCCGTGGCTCTGCTCGGATGCGGCGTCCTGGTGCCGCCCTCCGACGCCGGGGCCCTGGCCCGCGCGATCGACGCGCTGGCCGACGACCCGCAGCTGCGAGCCGACCTGGGCGTGCGTGCCCGGCAGGCGGCCGTCGAGCGCCACTCGTGGTCGGGAGTCGTGGGGAGTGCCTTGGACCTGGTGGAGGCCTGAGATGAGTCGGGTAAAGAAAAAGAACAACCTGGGGGCGCTGGCGCGCACCCTGCGGTTGGTGGGACCCGACGTGCGCCCGCACCGCGGCCTGATCGCCGGCGGAATGACGGCACTGCTCCTCGACGTCGTGTTCCGGGTCATGGAGCCCTGGCCGATGAAGATCGTCGTCGACTCGGTCGTCGAGGTGGCGTTGCATCGTGGCGACGGCCCCTGGTCGGCCGCCCCCATGATTCTCGCCTGCGCGGCGCTCCTGGTCGTCATCGTCGGCCTGCGCGCGGCGTCCAACTATGCGGCAACCGTGTGCTTCGCCCTGGTCGGATCCCGGGTTGCGCAGTCGTTGCGATCCCGCGTGTTCCGCCACGTGCAGGGCCTGTCCCAGCAGTTCCACGCGCGCAACCGCAGTGCCGACACGGTCCAGCGCATCGTCGGCGACGTCAACCGCCTCCAGGAGGTCGCCATTACGGCAGGCCTGCCGCTGCTGGCGAACACCGCGACTCTGCTGGTGATGCTCGTCGTCATGATCGTCCTCGACCCGCTTCTCGCGATCGTCGTGGTCGTGGCCGTCGCGCTGTTCCTCTTCGTGTCGCGAGGCTCCTCCCAGCGCATCACCGCCGCCGCGCGGCGTACCCGCAAGGGGGAGGGGCAGCTGGCGAACACCGCCCAGGAGTCGCTGGCCTCGATGCCCGTCGTCCAGGCCTACGGTCTCGAGGACTACATCGCGGACCGCTTCGGAGGCGCCAACAGCAAGGCCGTGCGCCAGGGAGTCAAATCCCTGCGCCTGGCTGCTCGCCTGGAACGTTCCACCGATCTGCTCGTGGGCATCGCGACGGCCGTCGTTTTGGTGGGCGGAGGCCTGCGCGTGCTGGGCGGAGCGATGGGCGTGGGTGACCTCGTCCTGTTCACCTCCTACCTGCGCACAGCCATGAAGCCGCTGCGCGACATGGCCAAGTACACGGGCCGCATCTCGCGGGCCGGGGCCTCGGGCGAACGCGTCGCCGACCTCATGGAGGTCCGCCAGGACATCGTGAGCACCCCTGGTGCCCTCAGCCCCTCGGAGATTGGCGCAGACCTGGTATTCGACCGCGTCGTCACCCAGTACGACGGCGTAGAGATCCTGCACTCCCTGTCCCTGTCCGTGGGTGAAGGCGAGCGAGTGGCGATCATTGGGCCCTCCGGGTCGGGAAAATCGACGCTTGTCTCGCTGGCCGTGCGCGCCCAGGACCCGGTCAGCGGCCGCGTCCTCATGGGCGGGTATCCGCTGACCGAGCTGACCTTGGAGGCAGTTCGATCCAACGTCACCCTGCTCCACCAGGATGCCGTCCTGTTTGCGACCTCGATCCGCGAGAACATTCGCCTGGGCCGCGAAGGAGCCTCCGACGAAGAGATCATTGCCGCCGCTAAGGCCGCCAACGCCCACGACTTCATCATGGAGATGCCCGGCGGATACGACGCTGAGGTCGGCGAGCGCGGCGGCACCCTCTCCGGTGGCCAGCGCCAACGCATCGCGATCGCTCGCGCCCTGCTACGCGACACCCCGATCATCATCCTCGACGAGGCCACGACCGGACTCGACCCCGAGTCCACCGGCCTGGTCCTGGACGCCATCGACGGCCTCGTCGCCGGTCGAACCGCCCTGGCCATCACCCACGACCCGCCCGTCGCACTGCGCTCCAGCCGCGTCGTGTGGATCGAAGACGGACGAGTACTCCTCGACGGCACCCCCAATCAGCTCCTCGCCACCTCCGATGCGTTCCGCGAGTGGGCCTCCAGCGCCACCGCAAACTCCACTGAAAGGAAGAGGCCATGACAACGTCGACCCGTGCCCTGTCCTTCCTCACGGACAGCGCTCAACTCTCCGAGTTTGTGGGAGACGAGGCCGTGGCCACCCGAGTGCGCATCAAGCCCGGAGTCTCCATCAGCGCCGCCTTCGCAGCCGCGGACGGAACTGCCGCCGGATGGGCGCGCCTCCTGTGGCCAGAAGCAATCGCCAAGGGACACAAGAGCGCAGCCAAGGCCCAGCGCATGGGGCTTGCGACCAGCAGCCGAACGCTCGATGACGGCCTGTGGCTCCAGTGGGGTTCCATCGCCTCCGACCCGGACCTCATGGCGCACATCGGGCGCGCCCACGACTCGGGCGTCGTCGACCCCGCGAAGTGGCAGGTCTTGAGACACAACCCCCTGCGCCGCCTCGTGGCGCGCAGCGGGGGAGCGGTCGTGCGAATACACGCCGCCGCCGACACGCGCGCGCACGAACTCGACGTGTTCCTCAGCTCGGTTGTCCCCGTGCCGGAGCGCCTCGATGACGGAGCAGACCCGCACGTGAGTGTCCTGGCCGACGCCGGCGGCTTCGACCTGTCCTCACCCGAAGCAACAGCCGACCAGGTGAGGGCATGGCACGAGGAAGCAGGAGCGCTCTTCGCACGCCTGCACTGCGCGAAACCCCCGCGCGACCTCGCTTCCCTCCCGAGCACCTCCGCTCCCTCAACCCGACGCACCATCGCCCTGCACGCGCGGATCATCGGCCATCTGGATGGCGACCTCGGTAAGCGGATCGAGGCGCTCGCGGACTGCGCGCCCGAGCCGGTCGATGCGCCCCTCGTCCCGATCCACGCCGATGCCTCACCCGACCAGGTGCTCGTGGGCTCCAACGGCTCCGTCCTTCTCACCGACTTCGATCGGGCACGCATGGGATCCGCGGCGCTCGACGTCGCCTCCTACATGGCCAGCGCGCAAGCGGGACAGGCCGCGCACTTCCTGCACGGATACGAGCAGGCGGGAGGGACTCTGCCCGACGAACGGGAACTGCTCGCCGCACGCATCCACGCGCTCGCCCTCCGGCTCGCCGACCCGCTGCGTGAAGCGCGCCCCGACTGGGCTCAGCGCATCACCCACACCCTCACACTCATCGAGGAGGACAGCGCATGTCTTTGATCACCGACGTTCTCGCGATCGACGGGCTCAAACGAGCATGGCCCGCAGATGGAGGCATCGCCGTCGAGCTCGTCGATCGACGCGGGCACATCAGGGCGGGACTGGTAACCCCCTTGGGCGTGGCCATGTCCCTGTACGCTTGCGACCCGGTCCTCGGCCAGATACCGGTGGGGCAGGGCGAACTCGTGGTCCACCGCCACGCCCGACGCGCCGTCGTTATCGCGGATCGATTCGTCACCAAGCACGTGCGCAAGGGTGGAGAACGAATCGCACGCAAGACGGTGGTCGCCGGACGAGCCTACCGCTCGTGGGGGCTCGCAGTCGCCGACGTGACGCAATGGACCTCGACCTCCGTGACCTACACCCGACTGCCAGGACGATCCCTGGGCGACCTCGGTGACGAGGGGCTGCCCGGATGGAAAGCCCTGACGCAGGCCTGGCAGGCCACGCGCGATTACGTACTCGAAGCGCACACCGGTGCCCATGAGGCCCACATTCTGGCCCGCTGGGCCGGCCAGGCGAGCGCCTTTGGGACGGTATCGGACAACCCGCTGCTCACCCAGGCCGTCCTGGACGTGTCCGCCCGCCTCGCAGACGACACCGACGCCTCGCGCGTCCTCTCCCACGCCGACCTGCACGACGGACAGCTCCTCTGGGACGGCCACACCCTGGGCGTCATTGACCTGGACGGAGTCCGCATGGCCGACCCGGCCCTCGATCTCATGAACCTGCGAGCCCACGCGGAACTTCACCATCTGCGCGGATTCCTCAGCGCACACGCCCTCGACACCATCATCGGGCTCCTCGACGACGTCGCCTCGTCCATGCCAACCACGAGCGCCCGTCTCGACGCCTACCTCCGCTCCGCGCGGCTGCGCCTCATCTTCGTCCATTCCTTCCGCCCGGGAGCTCGCTCCTGGCTTCAGGACTGGACGCACCACGCACTCTCTTCTTCCACGCTGACCCCCTAGTACACCCACCAAGACAGAAAAGAGCACTCCCATGAAAATGACAGTTATCGGATGCGGATACCTCGGCGCCGTCCACGCAGCATGCATGGCCTCGCTCGGTCACGATGTCGTCGGCATCGACGTGGACCGCCAGAAAGTGCGAGCCCTGTGCGCGGGCAAGGCTCCCTTCCACGAGCCCGGCCTGGAGGAGATGCTCGCCCAGGAGACCGCGGCGGGTCGCCTGCGTTTCACCGCCGAACCCACCCCGCGCGACCTGGCCGGTGCCGGCATCCACTTCATCACAGTCGGTACTCCGCAGTCCGACGACGGCGGAGCCGCCGACCTCAGCCACCTGATGGGGGCGGTCGATATGATCGTCGAGCTGCTCGATCCCACCGAGCGAACGGTCGTCGTCGGCAAGTCGACCGTCCCCGTGGGCACCGCGCACACGGTCGAAGAAAGGCTCTCTGGCACGGGTGCCGCCCTCGCCTGGAACCCCGAATTCCTGCGCGAAGGCTACGCGGTTGAGGACACCCTGCGCCCCTCACGCCTCGTGTACGGCCTCTCGGCCGACGCCGATAGCGCCTTCCGTGGCCGCGACGCCCTCGACGAGGCTTACCGCCCGATCCTCGAGGCCGGCACCCCCGTCATCGTCGACAGCTTCTCCACGGCGGAGCTCGTTAAGGTCGCTGCCAACTCCTTCCTCGCCACAAAGATCAGCTTCATCAACGCGATGGCCGAGATCTGCGACGCGACGGGAGCCGACGTGACGATGCTGGCTCAGGCCCTCGGACACGACGAACGCATCGGTCGGCGCGCCCTGGGAGCAGGCATCGGCTTTGGGGGTGGCTGCCTGCCCAAGGACATCCGCGCCTTCGTGGCGCGCGCCGAAGAACTCAACAAGGGCGAATCGGTGGCTTTCCTGCGGGAAGTCGACGCGATCAACACGCGGGGACGAACCCGTGCGGTCGCCGCTGCCGAGGCCGCCCTGGGAGGCAGCGTCACGGGCAAGACCATCACCGTCCTGGGCGCGTCCTTCAAGCCCGACACGGACGACGTGCGCGACTCGCCCGCCCTCGATGTGGCCTCACGCCTGCACGAGCGCGGCGCGAACGTGCGCGTCACTGACCCCATCGCCCTGACCAACGCGGCCATCGATAAGCCCCACCTGACGATGGTTGAGGACCTGCACGCGGCGCTCACCGACGCGGACCTCGTCTTCCTGGCCACCGAGTGGAGCCAGTTCGTGGACATGGATCCGGTGGATATCGGACCCCTGGTTCGCACGCGCACCATCGTCGACGGACGCAACGCCTTGGACCGCGAGGCCTGGAACGCCGCCGGCTGGACCCACGTGGGACTCGGGCGATGACCGTGATGGACGTCGGTGTGCGCGTTGTGCGGACAAGCCTCACAATGAGGCCATGAGCAGCAAGCCCGTTCGGACGGGGGTCGCCATCAGTATTCGCACCAGGATCATCGCAGCGGTGATCCTGGTTGCGGGTGCTGCGCTGACCGTGTCCGGCGTCCTCGTGTTCATCTTGCAGCAGCGCGCCCTTGACGCCCGCGCGGTCGACAGCCTGCGTCAATCCAAGGTCGCGCTTCAACACCTGATCGAGGGCGGAACCAACCCGGAAACGGGCGGGGCTCTCACCGATCCTTCTGAAATCGTGCGCCTCCACCTGGCGCGCACTTTTTCGGGTGCTCACGCGGGCGAAGTCGGATTCGTCGATGGCGTGCTCTACTGGTTGCCGACCCAGGAGCCGCGCCTCCACCTCGAGGATGACGCCGAGCTCATGGCTCACGTGGCACCCCTGACCACGGGGACGACCACGATCATTCAGACTTATACGACCACAAGGACGACGTATCGCCTCATCGTCGTTCCAATCGCGGGAACCTCCAGCAGCGCGGCGCTCGTCCACGCTATCGACATACGGGAATACAGCGAATCGAGCAGCTCCGCGATGGTCCTGTATGTCCTCGCGGCGGTTGGTACCCTCGCCCTCGTCGTTCCCTTCGCATGGTTTGCGGTGACGCGCCTGCTGCGCCCCATCGGCGAGCTGCGACGGGCCACCGACTCCATTGGCGAGGCCGACCTGAGGACGCGCGTTCCCGTGCGCGGCAACGATGACCTATCGGGCCTGGCGGGGGCTGTCAACAGGATGCTCGACCGCGTGGAGACGGCGGTCATGGCCAGGCGAGAGCTCCTCGACGACGTCAGTCACGAGCTGCGCACGCCGATCACGGTCGTGCGCGGCCACATGGAACTCCTTGACCCCTCCGACCGCGACGACGTCGTCGAAACGCGGGCACTCGTCATCGATGAGATCGACCGGATGGGCACCCTCGTCGGCGACCTTCTGGAACTGGCCCGCGCCTCGGACACGGTCACGCCGTCCTCCGTCGATGTCGAGGCCCTGACCGAGGCCGTGCTCGACAAGGCCCGTGCCCTGGGCCAGCGCCGGTGGAACCTTGAGGCCTCGGCCTCTCTCACGTGCTGCCTTGACCCCGTGCGCATCACCCAGGCGTGGCTGCAGCTGGCCCAAAACGCGGTCCAGTACTCTGCGGCGGGCACGGACGTGGGGATCGGATCGGCGTCGGATAGCCAGTGGGTGCGCCTGTGGGTGCGTGACAAGGGCGTGGGGATCGCTCCGGGCGACATCGAGCGTATCCGGGGGCGTTTCGTACGTGGCAGCTCCGGAACCGAACACGTCGCCGGCTCTGGACTGGGCCTGAGTATCGTCGAGTCGATCGCCCGCGCGCACGGCGGTCACCTGGACATCGAATCAACACCGGGGGAGGGGTCCACCTTCACCCTCGTCATCCCGCTGCGCCCCTGCGGCGCGTCAGGAGAAACACCATGACAACCATTTTGATCGTTGAGGACGAACAGCGAATCGCCGCGTTCGTCGCCAAAGGATTGCGCTCGGCTGGATTCGTCCCGGAGATATACTCGACGGGATCGGAGGCTGTCGAGGCCGCCCTGCAAGGACGCGGCGCCCTCATGCTCCTCGATGTGGGCCTGCCCGACATCGATGGCTTCGAGGTACTCGAACAGATCCGAGGCCAGGGCGTGGCGATGCCCGTGATCATGCTGACGGCGCGAAGCTCGGTCGCAGATCGGGTTGCGGGCCTCGAGGGAGGGGCCGACGACTACGTGCCCAAGCCCTTCTCCTTCGAAGAACTCCTGGCTCGCGTACGCCTGCGTCTGCGGGAGGAAACGGTCACGGCGGGCTCAATGGCGCTCGAGCGCGGAGAGCTCATCCTCGACCTGAAGACGCGTCGAGCGCGCGTGGGGCAGGAATGGGTGGACCTGTCGGCGCGCGAGTTCACCCTGCTGGAAACCTTCATGCGCAATGCGGGTCAGGTGCTCAGCCGCGAGCAGCTGCTCTCGGCCGTGTGGGGAATCGACTTCGACGGTGCCTCCAACGTGGTCGACGTGTACCTGTCGTATCTGCGCCAGAAAATCGGCAAGGACCACTTCGAGACCGTGCGCGGCATGGGGTACCGGCTCGTGTAAGAGCCGGCCCCCGCCTCACTCAGTCATCGGCGTCATCCTTGTCGTTGTCATCGTCATCCTTGTCGTCGTCGTCATCGTCGTCATCGTCAGGTACGGCGCGCTGAGGGCCGGAGGGGGCGACGTAGTGCGGGGACGAGGGGACCGGTGCCGGTGCCGGAGGGGCGGCGTCCTGCGTGGGTTCGGGAGCAGGCTCAGGGGAATGCTCGGGCGCGCTTGAGGGCTCGGTGGTGGCGGGTGTCACGGGTTCGGATTGTGGACTCGATTGCGTGGACTGGGCGGGGATGGTGAGCCCGGATTCGCTCATCGACCGCTCCCCGCCCGCGGCAAGGGCCCGCAGGCTGACAAAAGCGCCCATACCGATGGCGGCGATCAGGCTGATCGCGCAGATCAATCGCATGCGTTCTGACACGTCTGCTCCTTTCATCGCTACCAGAGTGACAGTGGACCGTGAGAGTCCCATTGTGCCTTCATGAGGAGATTCTCATGAAAACGCCCCGCCTGCGCGCTGGCCAGCCGCCAAACGCGGGCGGTGTGAGCATCCTCGTGTGTCGGGGCGCGAGGCCGTGGCCGCCTCCCGCCCGGCGAGGTCCGCGTACCATGTCACCGTGAACGAGTTATCTCTGGCAATCCCCGGTGTTGACGGCGATGTGCGCCCTTCCTACGCGTCCGCCGATTCCGATCGCTGGGTGCCCGAGGACCACAAGTCCTCCGAGCGCACCGAGTTTGAGCGCGACCGTGCGCGCATCCTTCATTCGTCCGCACTGCGTCGTCTCGGCGAGAAGACGCAGGTGCTGGGCCCGATCTCGGACGATTTCGTGCGCACTCGCCTCACCCACTCCCTCGAGGTCGCACAGGTGGGCCGCGAGCTCGGCAAGGAACTGGGAGCAGACCCGGACGTCGTGGATGCTGCGTGTCTGTCCCATGACCTCGGCCATCCGCCTTTCGGGCACAACGGCGAGCGCGCCCTGGACGCCGCGGCTGCCTCTATCGGCGGCTTCGAGGGCAACGCGCAGACCCTGCGCGTCGTCACCCGCCTTGAGCCGAAGGTGATCGGCGCGGGTTGCGTGCCTGCGGGCCTGAACCTCACGCGCGCGACCCTGGACGCGATCTGCAAGTATCCGTGGGTCAAGGCCGGCGGCCCGGACCTGGCTAAGTCGCAGCGCAAGTACTCCGTGTATCCCGACGACGCGCCCGTGTTCGCGTGGATGCGTCAGGGGGCCCCGGCCGGCAGGCGCTGCCTGGAAGCCCAGATCATGGACCTGTCCGACGACATCGCCTACTCGGTGCACGACGTGGAAGACGCGGTCGCGACCCGCAAGCTGGACCCCGCCGACCTCTTCAATGACGCGCACTGCTCGGCGGTCGTGGCCTCGACCCTGGACTGGTACGGGGCGTCGGTGGCTCGCTCGGACCTGGAGGAGGCCTTGGAGCGCATCGTGTCGATGCCCGTGTGGTTGCGTTCCTTCGACGGCTCCTACGCCTCGCTCGCGCACCTCAAGGACGCGACGAGTGAGCTGATCGGCCGTTTCTGTTCGGCGACGGTGGCGGCCACGCGCGAGACCTTCGGGGATGAGCCGCTGGGCCGATACCGCGCGGACCTGGTTGTTCCGCGCGAGGTGCGCGCCGAGATCCAGATCCTCAAGGGCATGGCGGTCCACTACGTGATGAGCCCGCGCGAGACCGAGCCGGTCTACTACCAGCAGCGCACGCTCCTGGCCGACCTCGTCGATGCCCTGTACGAGGCCGGGGCCGACGCCCTTGAACCGGTGTTCGCCGCGCAGTGGCGGGCCGCCTCCGACGACGGCGTGCGCCTGCGCGCAGTCATCGACCAGGTAGCTGCTCTCACCGACGTGTCGGCCTCCACCTGGCATGCCCGCTGGTGCGGCATGCTCTCCTCTCAGCTCTAGGGAAGATCGGTCCGCGAACGCGGGCGGGCATCGGTAGACTGAGGGACATGGCGGGTCTGATTCGTAAGGACGACATCGAAGCGGTGCGTAACGCAGTAAAGATCGACGAGATCATCGGCGAACACGTAGCGCTTCGGCCCGCGGGCATAGGATCCCTCAAGGGCCTGTGTCCCTTCCACGACGAACGCACCCCCTCATTTAACGTCCGCCCCCATCTGGGCATGTTCCACTGCTTCGGCTGCGGCGAGAGCGGCGACGTCATCTCCTTCGTCCAAAAGATCGACCACCTTCCGTTCACCGAGGCCGTGGAGATGCTGGCCGCCAAGGCCGGGATCACCCTGCACTATGAGGAGGGCGGCGCGCGCGTGCGCACTGAGGAGCCAGGCAAGCGCCAGCGCCTCCTGGACGCACACCGCGTGGCCGAGGAGTTCTACATCAAACAGCTGGGCAGCCCCGAGGCGCACAGGGGGCGTACCTTCCTCGCCGAGCGCGGTTTCTCCCAGGCGATGTGCGCGCATTTCGGGGTGGGCTATGCCCCGGCCTCGTGGGATTCCCTGACGCGCCACCTGCGCTCGAAGGGCTTTACGGACCAGGAGATTCAGATTTCTGGCCTGGGATCGCAGGGAAATCGAGGCGTGTACGACCGTTTCCGCGGGCGTCTCGTGTGGCCGATCCGCGACATCACGGGTGCGACGGTCGGCTTTGGCGCTCGTCGCCTGGACGACTCCGACAAGGAGTCCCCCAAGTACCTGAACACGCCCGAGACGCCGATCTACAAGAAGTCTCAGCTCCTGTACGGCCTGGATCTGGCGAAGAAGACGATTGTGACGGACCACAAGGTCGTCATCGTCGAGGGGTACACGGACGTCATGGCGGCCCACGTTGCCGGCGTGACGAACGCTGTAGCCACGTGCGGGACGGCCTTCGGTTCCGAGCACGTCAAGATCATCCGCCGTCTCCTGGGGGACCACGCGGACCCCGCCGCCGGCGTCGTCCTTTCCACGGGCCGCGCGCACGGCTCGGAGGTCATCTTCACCTTCGACGGCGACAGCGCCGGGCAGAAGGCGGCGCTGCGCGCCTACGGCGAGGATCAGAATTTCGCGGCGCAGACGTTTGTGGCGGTGGCCCCCGGCGGCCAGGATCCCTGCGACCTGCGTCTGTCCCAGGGCGATCAGGCGATCGTGGATCTGGTGAACTCGCGCATTCCGCTTTTTGAGTTCGCAATCCGCTCGGTTCTGTCGCAGATGGACCTGCGCAGCGCCGAGGGCCGCGTGCAGGGGCTGCGTGCCTCCGCAGGCATCGTCGCCCACATCAAGGATCGCGCTCTGCGCGCGGAGTACACCCGCCAGCTGGCCGGGTGGCTGGGCATGGACGTGCGTACGGTTGAGCAGGCAATCCGGGCGGCCGGTCGCGTCGAGGTCGTCTCGCACGAGGCGCGCCCCGGCGAGATCGAGATGGCGGGCGCCGGTCGTCCCTCCCCGGCCCGCGAGCGTCGCGGCCCGGAGGACCCGGTCAGCCGCGTGGAACGACAGGCGCTCGAGGCCGTCCTCCAGCATCCCCTGTACGCCGTCGGATCCGGTTTCGAAGAGCTCGACGGGCAGTCCTTCACGGTGCCTACGCACCGCGCCGTCCACGACGCTATCCGCGCGGTCGGCGGACTCGACGCCTTTACGCAGATGATGCGCCAGGCCGAGGCCCACTTCGGTCCGGGCGAGAATGCGACGCTGGCGGCCTCGCGCCACTTCGTCCAGGTGATCCTCGAGACAGCCGGTGAGTTCATCGGACCCGCGGTCACCGAGCTGGCCGTCGCGCCCCTGCCCGTCGCGGGCGAGGCCGATGTGCGCTCATACTGCCGAGGCGTCGTCGCCGCCATGGTGCGTATGGACCTGACCCGCAAGCTCGGCGAGGCACGCGCCGCCCTGTCGCGCTTGAACGAGGAAGACCCCAATTACTCCGAGACGTTCCGGGAGCTCATGCGCCTGGAGCAGCGTCGGCAAAACTACACTGAAAGGGACTAACCGATGGCCGAAGTTGAGAGCTTTGCCCTGGACCACACCGCAGTGAAGGCGCCCTACGTGCGCCTCATCAACGTCGAGGCCGGGCCCAAGGGAGACCAGATTTCGAACTTCGACGTGAGACTCCTCCAACCCAACGCCGGTGAGATCCCGACCTCGGGCCTGCACACGATCGAGCACCTCCTGGCCTCCCTGCTGCGCGACCGCATCGACGGCGTTATCGACTGCTCGCCGTTTGGCTGCCGCACCGGCTTCCACCTCATCATGTGGGGGACCCCCTCGGTGCGTGAGGTGACGCAGGCCCTGGCCTCGTCCCTGCACGCGATCGCCGAGGACGTCACCTGGGAGGACGTGCCCGGCACCGACGCCTACTCGTGCGGTAATTACCGCGATCATTCGCTGTTCAGCGCCCGCGAATGGAGCCGCACAATCCTCGAACAGGGTTTCTCTCTCGACCCCTTCGAGCGTATTCATCTCGTCCACTGAACTGCCGTGACGAGGTCCGGGGTCCAGCCACGAGGCTGGGCCCCACGAGTGTATCTCAGGGCCTATCGGCGTTGGTGGGTCGGGGAAAAGGTAGGGGAGTATAGGGGCAGCCCCCCATGGAATTGGTCAGGAGCGGTCGCCGATACTAGAAGGGTCCGAACCAGCAAGGAGAAAGCACTACGATGTCCGCTCCCGCACTCACCTCCCCCGCTCGCATCGCGCCACGGTCGCGCCTGGGCGTCAACCAGTACTGGATCAAGCTCGCGATGGCGGCGCTCATGGTCCTCGACCATCTCCCGCACGTTCCCGGCCTGGTTCCGGTCATGTGGGTGGACATCTTCCACGTCGTCACCAGGTGCGTGGCCGTCTGGTTCGCCTACGGCGCGGTCGAAGGGGTTCTCTACACGTCGAACATGCGCAAGTACCTGACGCGCCTGTGGGGCGCGTCGCTCATCATGGCCGCGGGTAACTACGCGCTGGGCCTGCTGCTGGCCACCCGCGGCGTCCACATGTACGACAACAATATTTTCCTCACCCTGGCTGTGGGGACCAGCCTTCTTGCCCTCGTCAAGCGCTGGTCAGGGACAAAGTGGCACAAGTGGGCGATCGGCGGTGTTTCTGTGCTCTCGCTCGTGTGCTCGGTTCTTCCAATCGAGGGTGGCCTGCCTCTTCTTCCCTTCATGGTCATTACCTATGCGCTCTACTCGCGCGTCGTGTGGCGTGACATCGCGTACCTGGCGCTCGCAGCGGCCATGTTCGCCCTCGTGTGGCAGCCCTACGACACGTGGCAGGCGACGGCGTCCATGCTCGCGCAGAACTCCGATTTCATGCTCATCCTCGTGATTCCGATCCTGCACCTGTACAACGGTGAGCACGGCCCGCACACGCGATTCTCCAAGTACTTCTTCTACGTGTTCTACCCCGCCCACCTGTGGCTACTCGCCCTGGTCGCGTACGTTCAGGCGGGCTGAGCGCCTCTCGAGACGGTTGGCGCCCCGAGGGTCTTGCTGCGCGCGGGATCTGAGGGGCGTCTCCTAGTCCAGGCCCACCGCCTCACGCACGCGCGCCTCCAGGGCGTCGGCCTCGAGCCTGCCGGCGTCATCCAGCGGGCCGGAGGCCGTCAGGACTGAGAAGAGCCCGTTGTCGCCCCGGCGCACCCACGCCGTGATCGCCGTCCCGTTGCCTGCCTCCACCTGGGAATGCAGGACGATCGAGCGGTTGACGAACTCGCTCAGGTGACGCATGAACTTGCCCGGATCGCCCGTCCCACGTCCCGTCAGGGGCGGCCGAGCCGGGTCCACCCACTCCAGGGCAAAGAGCTGGCCCTTGGCCTCCCAACGCGCCCGAGCCACGTCGTACCACGGGAACACGGCGGGCATGACCTCCCCGTCGCCGGAAGCGGCCTCCGCGCGAAACGCGTACAGGCCCGATCTTGCGGCGGCCAGCCACCGACCGTCCTCCAGCATCAGGGCGGGGGAGCGGCGCTCGCGGGAGGGGAGGGTGGACGCACAGGGGCCAGGCAGAGTCGTCATGCGTCGATCGTATCCTTTCGGCAGAAATCGTGCGCACAGGCCTATGCGTACGTGAAAGCGTACGTTATGATGGTGGTGGAAAGGGATAATTATGACTGCTGTGAGTGCTACTGCCGCACGCTCGGACCTGTATCGGCTCATCGACACCGTGAACGAGGAGTCGACTCCGATCACGATCACCGGACGTCGCGGAAACGCTGTTCTCATCGGCGAGGCCGACTGGTCCGCGATTCAGGAAACCCTCTACCTGCAGGGGATTCCCGGGATGGCGGACAGCCTGAAGGAAGCCGCTCGCGAAGACCTCGACAATGCCCTCGATGACGTGGAGTGGTAGCGATGTGGCGAGTCGTTTTCTCCAAGCAGGCCGCGAAGGATGCGAAGAAGCTCTCCGCCAGCGGGCTCAAGGCGAAAGCTCAGAGCCTCATCAAGGTTCTGACTGAGGATCCGTTTGCGACGCCTCCCCGCTACGAGCGCCTCGTGGGCGACCTCGCTGGCATGTATTCGCGCAGAATTAACATTCAGCACAGGCTTGTTTACGAGGTCTTCGAAGAGGAGCGCACTGTCCGCGTCCTGCGCATGTGGACCCACTATGAGTGAGTTCTCCCGTGGGGTGAGAACCTCCACAGGGAGCGGGGGAGTGGGTCACATGCCGAAATCAATCGGCCACAATGCGGACGGCGGGCATATTCTGGCTTCATATTTGTGAAAAACCACGACAGGAGACCTCATGGCATCGACGCAGCACACCCCCACGGAACTTGAGGCTGCCGGCGATCTGGTACTTCCCGCCGCCGACGAGCTGGCCGGTCGTTTCCCCCTGACCCCCAACGCTTACCCGGCGACGCCGGAAGAGTATGACGAGATCATGTCGACCCTGGCCTTCGGCAAGAAGTTCACGGACCACATGGCCCACATGCGCTGGACCCGCGAGGGTGGCTGGGATGACCGCGGCGTTATTCCCTACGGCCCGCTCGAGCTGACCCCCGGCGCCTCCGTCTTCCACTACTGCCAGTCCGTGTTCGAGGGTATCAAGGCCTACAAGCGCGAGGACGGCTCCGTGTGGACCTTCCGCCCCGGCTACAACGCCGCGCGCCTGAACCACTCGGCCCGCCGCCTCGCCCTGCCCGAGCTGAGCCGCGAGGACTTCGTGGCCTCCCTCGTGGACTACGTGCGCGCTGATGTCAAGTGGGTTCCAGGCGTTGATGGCTCGTCTCTGTACCTGCGTCCCTTCATGTTCGCCTCCGAGGAGTTCGTGGGCGTCCACCCCGCCGGCGTCGTCGACTACTACGTCATCGGCTCGCCGTCAGGCCCCTATTTCAAGGGCGGCCTGTCGGGCGTGGCCATCTGGGTGGAGCGCGAGTACCACCGCGCCGGCCCCGGCGGCACCGGCAGCGCCAAGGCGGGCGGCAACTACGCGGCCTCCCTGCTGCCCCAGATCCAGGCCGAGGCCAAGGGCTTCTCCCAGGTCTGCTTCCTGGACACCTACGAGGGCAAGTACCTCGAGGAGCTGGGTGGCATGAACATGTTCGTCGTCATGGCCGACGGAACGATCCGCACCCCCGAGCTCACCGGCGTCATCCTCGAGGGTGGCACGCGTAGCGCGATTCTGCGCCTCCTGCGCGACCAGGGCGTGGACGTGCGCGAGGAGAAGATCGCCCTGTCCGAGGTCGTGGACGGCATCCGCTCGGGCGCGGTCAGTGAGGTCTTCGCGTGCGGCACTGCCGCCGTGGTCACCCCGATCACGCGCCTGGCTGGCGACGACTTCGACGTGGAGATCGAGGTGGGGGACAAGACCCGTGAGATCCACAAGCGTCTCACCGACATCCAGTGGGGCCGCGCCGAGGATCCCTACGGCTGGACGTACCGCCTGGTCTGAGCGTGATTGCTTGAGGGAGCCACGGCCTCGTCGACTGCGCGAGGCCGTGGCTTCTTTATGTGGTCGCGATGCAAAATTGGTCGTTACCGGTCAGTTCGCGCGATGACGTCCAGGAAGTCTCGTATGTGAGGGGGCGGAGTCGTCCCGGCCCAGATGGCGGTGAGCGGGCGGGTGATCTGGAGATTGTTGATCCGAACTCGCACGAGTCGGCCGGCGCGGGCGTCCTCGGACACGGCGAGGGAGCTCAACGCGCCGGGGGCTATGCCGGCCATAATCGCGCTGCGAACGCCGAGCGTGGTCGTCAGCACGGCTGCGGGCTCGGCTGCGAGGGGAAAGCCCGCCTCGGTGAGGGCGTTCTCGAGCGCTTGTCGGGTGCCGCTGCCGGTCTCGCGGAGCACCAACCCAGTGCCCGCCAGTTCACGGACGGACACCCGGCGGGTCTTCGCCCATCGGTGACCGTGCTGCACAACGACTTCGATGGTGTCGTAAGCGACGGTGACCGACCGGAGGCCGGCGGGAACGACAGGGGTCTCGACGAGCCCGAGGTCTGCGGTTCCCTCGCGTATGGCCTCGACGACCGTGCTGCTGTTGGCGGCTGTGAGTTGAACGACCGGGCCGTCATTGCCGTGAGAGATGCGCCACCGGGCGATCCAATCCGGTAGGAGGTGTTCTGCGATCGTGAGGCTCGCGGCGATGCGCATCATCTTCCCGCGATCCGTGCGGAGCGAGTTGACAGCATCCGAGAACTCGTCGGCCGCTGTCAGCAGCGTTGTTCCCCAGCCAACAACCAGCTCGCCTGTCGGAGTCAGTCGGGAGCCCCGTGCGGAACGCACCAGCAGTCGCATGCGCAGATCTTTTTCCAGGTTCCGGATGCGCAGAGATATCGCCTGCTGACTCACGCCCAACTGCGCGCTTGCCGCCGACATGCTGCTTTCCTTCGCGACGAGCGCCAAGACTCGCAGTGCCTCCAAGTCCGGCTCGTAGCGCATCTTCCACCTCCCAGCCACAAGCATAACTTGTATAGCGGACCGTATCTGCCTCTACTCGCGCAAGCGAGTCCCAGGACACAATGGATGCATGACACAGACCCAGAACATTGCGACTGCCCGACCGGAACACGCGCTGCTTGCCCGAGTCCGCGCGCTCCTGCCCGGGCTTGTCCTCTGCCTGGCCGCGGCCGGAGCATCGTACGGGGTCAGCCTGCTGCTGCCGGGAGTCAGCCCGCTCATTATCGCGATCGTGCTTGGCGTACTCCTGGCCAACGTCGTCCGGCTGCCAGCAGCGGCCTCCGACGGCATCGACTTCTCCGCGAAAAAGCTCCTGCGCGCCGGCATCGTCTTCCTCGGACTCCAGCTGGTACTGACCGACATCCTCGACCTCGGAGCCCCAATGCTGGTCGTCGTCGTGTGCATTGTCGCCGGCGGTCTGCTCGGCACCGTTCTCCTGGGGAGGCTGCTGCGGGTTCCATCCGGGCTCTCGCTGCTCATTGCCTGCGGATTCTCCATCTGCGGCGCGGCAGCCGTGGCGGGCGCGGCAGGGGTCACCGACCCGGACGACGAGGCCGAGGAAGACACCATCACCGCGGTCGCCCTCGTGGTGATCTTCGGAACGCTGATGATTCCCCTCGTCCCACTGCTCACGAACCTGCTTGGCCTGGGCTCCGAGACGGCCGGGATGTGGGCCGGGGGTTCCATCCATGAAATCGCGCAAGTCGTCGCGGCCGGAGGCATCATCGGCGGCGGAGCGCTCACGGTCGCGGTCATCGTCAAACTCGCCCGAGTGCTGCTGCTCGCCCCGGTCGTGGCCATCCTCAGCATCCGGGAGCGCCGTCTCAGCCGTACGGCAGGCGAACCCAGTCAACAGAGGTCGAGTTCGAAGCTGCCGCCCATCGTCCCGCTGTTCATCATCGGGTTCATCGCCATGGTGCTCCTGCGTTCCTTTATCCCTCTGCCGGACTTCGTGCTGACGACCGGCGGGCTGCTGCAGACAGGGTTGCTGGCTGCAGCGATGTTCGGACTCGGCTGCGGCGTCAAGATTCGGAACCTCATCAAGGTGGGCCTCAAGCCCTTCGCCCTGGCCGCGCTCTCCACCCTCCTCGTCGCCACCATCGCCTATTGCGGAGTCACCCTCGCCGGCTGAACATGGCTCACCAGGGCGTCACTACGCGCCGCAAACGGTCCAAAGTGACACTGGTGTCAGAACCTAACTAAGGGTATCCTTGGTTGTGTACTCGTGTGCGTCATGTTGATAGGAGCACAATGAAACGTGCGATCGTGGTCGTCTGCTCGTGGGCAGCGGCTCTCTGCCTGGCCGCCGCCTACCTGGCGATCGGCTGGGGCATCGATGATATTGCGGGACGTAGCGCCTGGTCGACCTGGTGGATCGGCGTGCTGGGCGCCCTGGGATCCGGTGTGTTCGCGTGGGCGGTCAGCGCCCTGGGAGCCGCCCAGATGAACCACATGGAACCTGCTTTGCGTCACTCGATGATCCGCCAGGTCTTCGCCCTGGGTCCCTCGCAGCGCACCAACGAGCGCGCGGGTCGCGTCGTCAACTCCGCGACCGACGGCGTCGAGCGAGTCGCCGCCTACAAGGGCATCTTCCTGGCGCCCATGATCGCGTCGCTGACCATGCCGATCCTCGTCGTCATCGTCGTCGCCCTCGCAATCGACCCGGCCTCGGGTGGCTTCCTCGCGATCGCGATTCCGCTCGTGCCGATCTGCGTCATGGGCTTCCGCAAGGCGTTCAAGCCGGTTTCCGCGCGCTATCGCCACGCCTCGCGTCAGCTCGCCGCGAAGGAGCTCGACGCAATCCAGGGCCTGGGTGACCTGGCCCTGATGAATGCGGGCAAGGACATGGGCAAGCGCCTGGCGCAGGCCGCCGAAGATGTGCGCTCGAAGGTCATGAACTACCTGGCCGGCAACCAGCTGATCCTCCTCGTCATCGACTCCGTCTTCTCCCTGGGAATGATCACCGGAGCGATCGCGCTGGCCCTCATCCGCTACGAGCAGGGCGCGATCAGCGTCGGTGAGGGCGTCTCCCTCGTGCTGCTCTCCTCGATCATGCTCGACCCTCTGGACCGCATCGGCCAGTTCTTCTACATCGGCATGGGTGGCATCGCAGCTAACAAGGAAATCAAGAAGTTCAACAAGCAGACCCCGCCCGTGGCGGACGCCAAGGGCGTCAAGGCTCCGGCTATCCCGCCGCGGCGCGGCGAGATTGCCCTGAGCGGCGTCTCCTTCTCCTACACCGAGGACACCCCGGTCCTGGCGGGCGCGAACCTGATCCTCACCCAGGGCGAGCACGTCGCCCTCGCCGGCCCCTCAGGCGCCGGCAAATCCACGATCTCGGCGCTGCTGCAGGGGTACCTGCGCCCCACCCGCGGTCGCGTGAGCCTCAACGGCGTCGACCTGGCCACCGCGCCCCTGTCGTGGGTGCGCGCCCAGACCGCGGTCGTCGAGCAGACCACCTACCTGTTCTCCGGCACGCTGCGTGACAACCTCCTCCTGGCAGCCCCCGCTGCCACGGATGACCAGCTCATCGAGGCCCTGCGTGCCGCACACCTGGGTGAGTTTGTCGACTCCCTGCCCGGTGGCCTGGATGCCCGCGTGGGTGCCCGAGGCCTGGCCGTCTCCGGCGGCGAGGCCCAGCGCATCGCGATCGCCCGTGCCTTCCTGAAGAACGCGTCGATCATGATCCTGGACGAGCCCACCGCTCACGTGGACCTGGCCTCCGAGCGCGAGATCCTCGCCTCCCTCGACACAGTGTGTGCCGGGCGCACCACCCTGACGATCTCTCACCGAGACGCCACCATCAAGGGCGCCGACCGCGTCGCGACCCTGCAGGAAGGAACGATCCGATGACCCGCAGGCAACTCTCCCTTCGACTCCTGTCGATCACGCGGCGCGTCCTGCCGCCGCTGGCGGCCTCCATCGCCGCCCGCATCGTCTTCCTCGTGATCGGTATCGCCCTGTTCGCCTTGGGCGGCTGGGCCGTCGCCGGCCTCGCGTCGGGGGAGAGCACCTGGAGCATCGCGCTGGTCATTGGCTGCGCCGTGGGCCTGAGCCTCCTTAAGGGCTTGGCCCGCTACCTCGAGCAATTCGCCGGCCATTTCGTGGCCTTCCACTCCCTGGCGATGCTGCGAGGCTACTTCTACGACCGGCTCGAGCCCCAGGCTCCCGCGGGCACGGACCGCCTGGATTCGGGCGACATCATGAACCGCGTGACGAAGGATATCGACCGCGTCGAGGTCTTCTTCGCCCACACGCTGGCCCCCGTCACCACGGCGATCATCGTCCCGATTCTGTCGGTCATGTGGATGGGCAGCGCCGTGTCCTGGACGCTGGCCGCCGTGCTGGCTCCCTTCCTGCTGATCGTCGGCGCGATCGTTCCCTTCCTGGGCTCCGGGTCGACCGCCCGAGCGGCGCGCGAGCTACGCGAGGCCCGCGGCGCGATCGCTGCCCACGTGACCGACTCGGTGCAGGGCGTGCGCGAGGTCCTCGCGTTTGGGGCGCAGGAACGACGCGAGGCAGAGATGCGCGAGATCGAGAAGCGCATCTCCTCGGGCCTGGGTACCCAGGGCCGCTGGATCGCGGTGCGTCGCGGCCTCAACCAGGCGGCCGTCGCCGCCGGTATCGTCACGGTCGCCATGGTCGCGGCCTCCGGCGTGCTCGCGGGCACCCTCACGCTGCCCCAGGCGGGCCTCGCCCTGGGTATCGCCATGGGTTCCTTCGGCCCGGTCCTGGCCGTTGAAGAGTTTTCCGCGGACCTGGACCAGGCCTTCGCGTCGGCCGCCCGCGTGTTTGCGATCACCGACCGCGCGCCCGTCGTTGCCGACCCGGACGACCCCAAGCCGCTGACCGCCGGTGACATCGAGATCACCGACGTGACCTTCTCCTACCCGAGCGAGGGCGACGAATCCCTGCCCGCCCCCACGGTCCTGGACGGCGTCAGCATCCGCATTCCCGCCGGGAAGCGCACCGCCATCGTGGGTGCCTCCGGCTCGGGCAAGTCGACGCTCGCCTCGCTGATCACGCGCACGTGGGACCCGGATACGGGCACCGTCGCCATCGGCGGCACGACGGTGGCCGACGCGTCCCTGCGCGACCTGCGCGCCACGGTCGCCTCCGCTCCCCAGCGCCCCTACCTCTTCAACGACACGCTGCGCGCCAACCTGCTGCTCGCCGCCCCCGAGGCGAGCGAGGCGGACCTGGAGCGCGCGCTCCAGGCCGTGGATCTTACCGGCTGGCTGAGCACGGAAAAGGACGGCTTGGACACGATCGTCGGCGACATGGGTGAGCGCCTCTCGGGTGGCCAGCGTCAGCGCCTGGCCTTGGCCCGCGCCCTTCTGCGCGATGCCCCGATCTATGTCTTTGACGAGGCCACCAGCCAGGTTGACCCGTCCACCGAGCTTCGCGTGCGTGAGGGCATCGCCCGGGTGGCGGCGGGGCGCACCATCGTCGAGATCGCCCACCGCATCAGCGCCGTGCGCGACGCCGACCTGATCATCGTCATGGACGCGGGCCGCGTCGTGGAGAAGGGCACCTACGCCGAGTTGCGCGAGCGCGGCGGCGCGCTCTCCGCCCTCGAGGCGCGCGAAACCACCGATCAACCCGACGCCTGAGAGGCGCGGTAGGCGCGGGGGGTGGGGTTACGGCCCTGTCCCCCGCGTCTTTGTGCGCCCGTTACCGATAGGATTCGATCTATGGAAAGACTGATCGGCTGGACGAAAGCTGACGCGTGGGGTTCCACGAACGCGATCCCCGAGTTCCTGGGGGCCGCCGCCGGGGATGATCCGGTCTCCGAGGTGTGGTTTGGCGTCCACCCGGATGGGCCGACGCTCCTGACGGGAGGGCAGACCCTCGCCGAGCATATCGGCGAGGACCCTAAGCGTGCCCTCGGTGGCGGCCTGCTCTATGCGTTCGGGCCGACGCTGCCGTACCTGGCCAAGATCATCGCCCCCGCGCAAACCCTGAGTCTGCAGGTGCATCCGACGAAGGAGATCGCGCGCGAGGGCTACCTGCGCGAGGAGGTCCTGGGCATCGAGCGCACGGACACGCGCCGCGTCTACCGGGACATGAACCACAAGCCGGAGATGATCTACGCGCTCACCGAGTTTAGCGCCCTCGTCGGCTTCCGCGTGCCGCGCAAGGCCCGCGAGCTCCTCGTCGGCCTCGAGGGAGAGCTCGCAGATCGCCTGCGTCACCGCCTCAAGCTCTCCACCGTGCGCGGTGGTCTGCGCTCCCTGGCCACCTGGCTTTTCGACGAGGACTCGCCGGCGACCCCCGAGCGCGTCGAGGAGTTTGTGGCCGCGTGCCGCTCCCGCCTCGCGTCGGGCGTGTCCCCCTCGCCGCGCACCGATGAGCTCGTGAGCGTCCTGGGGGAGAAGCACCCCGGGGACCCGGGTATCATCGTCGCCTTCCTCATGAACCCGGTGTCGCTGCGCCCCGGCGAGGCCGTCTACATTCCGCCGCGCCAGATCCATGCCTACCAGTCGGGACTGGGTATCGAGGTCATGGCCTCCTCCGACAACGTCGTGCGCGCGGGCCTGACCGGGAAGTACGTGGACTCCGCCCAGCTCGTTGAGATCACCGAGTTCTCGGCGTTGCCTCCCGTGCGCGTGGCCCCCGAACACCCCTCGGCGACGACGGATCGTTTCCTGGCACCCGCCCAGGAGTTCGAGCTGTCGGTGACGACGCTGGCGCCCGGCAAGCACGCCTCCCGCGTGGACGAGGTCGCCGTACCCGGGGAAGGCCCGCGCATTATCATCGCTACATCCGGGTCGGTCACCCTGCATGTGAGTGAGGAACAGGGCGGGGACAGCGTGGAGTTGGCGCGCGGCCAGGCCGTCTTCGTCTCGGCCGCCGAGCGTCGCGTGTGGGCGTACGGAACGGGATCGTTCGTGCAGGTTGCGGCCCCCTGATCGGGGCACGTCGCGCGCCGTGACGAGGCTGTGATGAGCCTCGTTGTCAAGTCGTCCCACGTGGTGGTCTTAGTTCCTGACAAAGCCTTGTAGGCTCTGGTTTTTTCGCTAGAGTGAGAGCCGGGCCTCAACTCCGCTCGCTGCGACGAGGTCCGATTGTCAATCGCAGTGTGGGTGCCGCGTGGGGGTGCCCGCACTGCGATTCTATTTTCGCCTAAAAGATGCCGCTGACCCAGTCGGCCAGTGTCTTGCACGTGGCGGCCAGCTCGCCCTCGTGTGCGTCGTAGCCTGCGACGATGTCCTCGGTGTCGACATCCTCGTTAGTTGCCGCCCACACGGTCGCGATCTCGCGCGTGATCTCGGGGTGGAATTGGACGCCCAGGGCAGATCCGTAGGAGAAGATCTGCGTGTACTTGCTAGAGCGCGCCCACTCGCGCGCGCCGTGGGGGAGTTCCACGATGGCGTCGCCGTGGTCGGCGAAAACCGTGTGGGTTGATGCTAGGGCCATGCGCAGGGGGACGGCGCCGCCTCCGCCCGCCTGGTCGTTCGTGCCCCACACGAGCGGGATGACGCCCCGTTCGGGGCCTGCGGGGTCGGCGACGCTAACCCGTCCACCGAAAGTCGCTGCTATCAGCTGAGCGCCCAGGCAAATGCCCAGGACGCGCACGTTGGCGCTCACGCATCGCCGGGTTAGCTCGCGCTCGGCTTCCAGCCACGGCCATGCCTCGTCGTCATAGGCGGTCGCGCGCCCGCCCAGGAGAATGAGGGCACCCGGAAGGGGAGCGGCCACCAGGTCCTGGAGGCGCTGCGGCTCCTCCCAGGCGCGCACCACCTCGTGACCGCCGAGGAAGGCGGACAACTGACCCGCCGGAACGATCGGGTCGTTTTGAATCACGAGGACGCTCATACGCCAATTGTAGGCGCGATCACGCGCCGGTACCTATCGGCCCTTGAAGAAAGCGAACAGCTGGCGCTCTCGGATCGTCGTTGATGCGATGACGACACCGATGAGAGTCCACGACGCAGCACAGATGCCCTCGGTAGCGACCAGGCGCATCAAGTCAGAGCGGTCACTGGGTGGCGCTCCGCTCAGGATCGTGAGGCATATGGCGGAGGTGAGGACGAATGTGCCTCCCACCCACGACACGGCCTCACACAGTTGGAGGAACGTCGTATCCGATGTGCGGAGCCCAGCGTGCAGTGCTGAGGCGATCTCCAGACGACGCCACCACGTGGCAGCGGCCCCTAGCGCGGCACCGATTGCGCTCGCTGCGATCCACGCCCACCAGGTCGGCCTCTGTCGCAGTCGCCCCGCCGCGTCGAAGGCCGTTCCGCGCGTAGGGTTCATGGCGAGGACCTGGGTGTTCTGGTCGTTGCTTCCAACGAGGGTTGAGCGCACCAGGGCATCCACATCGTCGCTGTGCGGCCAGGATTCGTACCAGCACTCATCGAAGGTCCCCGTCGTGGGCACGGGTGCGAGAGCCGCGTAGGCGTAGCCGGGACGACGCCCGTCGTTCTCGTCCCACGGGTAAGTGCCCGCGACCTCGGCCTGCCCGTGTGCGAGGGGAAGAAGGGCTCCTTGAGAGGTGCCGAGTTCCTCGGCTACCTGCTCAGGGAGCAGAATTCCCGTCGGATCGGCCGAAGTCGTCCCCAGGAGAGAGACGGTTCCAGGCGTGACCTCGTACAGGGGCAGCGACGAGGCCGGAAGAGCCAGCGGGGACAAGCCGGATTCGACCGAGCGAACGGCTCCTGCGCGCACCCCGGGGATTCGCGACAGTGCCTCGCAGGTAGCCCCGTCGATGCTGCCTTGCGCTTGGAGGACTCGCACCGATCCCAGATGGGCGCGAAAAGAGGCCGCCTCAACGCTGACGGAACGAAGAGAGAACGCGTCGGCGCAGATAACGCCTCCGACCAGGGCGGTGGCCAGGACAGTCAGAATCCCGACGCGGGCCGTCCCGCTCAGGCAGTCCCTCCACGCTTCGGACAGGAGTGCGCGCCACGAGAGTGTGCTCATCGCTGTCCCTCCTCGTCCTGGAAGTGTGCGAGGTCGATGATGGCGTCGCACTGCGCGCGAATCGACGGATCGTGCGTCGCGATCACGACGCTGACCCCGTCCTCGCGCAGAGAGCCGAGCGTGGAGGCAATGTCGCGAGCCGTGGATTGATCAAGCTGCGCGGTCGGTTCATCCACGAGGAGCAGGGTGGGGGAGCATGCGAGCCCGCGCGCGAGGAGCACACGCTGAGCCTCGCCGCCCGACAGATCCCGAAATGGGCGGGTTGCAAGATGCGCCAGATTGAAGGCATCAAGGAGCCGGTTCGCCTCGACATCGGCCTGCGCCCGGCTCATGCCGCGGGCCAACAGGGGCAGCGCAACGTGGTCAATGGCGCTGCGCGCGCGGACACCGAACGGGTTCTGGAAGACCCACGCGATACGGGGACTCTGCGAACCAGCCGGACGGGGGACAGTGATCGTTCCCTCGGTCGAAGTCTCCCATCCCGCGATTAGCGACAGCAGCGTTGACTTGCCAGAACCAGATGGGCCGACGATGGCGGTGAGGGCACCGTCCTCGCAGCGGGCGCTCAGATGGCGAAAGAGCCACGGGGTGGCGGCGAACTTGTGCCCGACGTTGTCTAGCTCGACGGACATGAGCGTCCCTCGACGGCGGTGTCGACGGTGGAGAGTGGGGTAGCTGGCAGGACGTAGGTTCGGCCAAGCTGGGAAGAAACGATAGAAACGGGAATCGGCGTGCCGTCTTCAAAGACGCACGCGCCCGTCGCGTCTCCGATCACTGAGGCCGGTGGGATGACCGCGACGGTGATGGGGGAGGCGAGCTTCCAGGAGACGGGCAGCTGAACGGGTCCATCGCCGCTCGGGGCGGACCGGATGAAGGCTGTGTATTCGTGCGAGGAGAGGATCGTCGCCGTCAGGGTGGGGTCGGTGATGATGCCGTCAGAGGGGACCGGGTAGTCCGTGTCCCCCAGGGTGATGACGTGGTCCGCGGGATAGGCGTCCGGTGGGACGGAGAGGCGCAAGGCGTCGCGGGAGTCCTCAAGGGTGAGGAGAACGGTCTGTGTATCGACGCTGTCACCCAGGTGAACGGGGACCGACGAGGGGGTGACGGTCGGCGCAGGAATCCACAGGACGCGAGAGGCCTCGATGCGGGAGGGAACGCCACCAGCTCCGTCGCTCACGCCCATCGCCGAGGCCAGGGCCGCTCGGGTGGAGACTGTGACCCGCTGCGATTCCGCAGGAACCTCATATCCGAGCCGCGCAAGCTCAGTGTTCAGGGCCGCGATATCTGGTCCCGTGGCTCCGTCCACCACGTCCTGATAGAGCGGGGTGGACAGGGCTAGGGCGAGAAGGGGCAGGCCATCAATCTCGCAGGGAATAGAACCTGACGCGATGGGAGTTCCCGTCGCTGCCTGAAGGGCCGTGATGCGCCCGGCAATGGGGGAGGTGAGTTCGTGAGGCGAGGCCGGGGGAATCGTGAGGGTGAGGGAGCGCGTATCGGTGAACTCGCGGGTGGTGACGGGGACCGTCGACGGAGCAGATGACGATGCCAGCGAGGCCGGGGTGGGCGGCGAGGCAATGAGGATACCCGCGCTGACCCCACCCGCACCGGCGATGAGAGCGACAAACGCGGTGAGGGCGAGCCAGCGGCGAGAATTTGTCATCTCAACTCCTGAGGGTGGTTGTGGTCATTTGCTGGGGTCCTCGAGGCATTGTTGCAAAATGTCGGGTCCCTGAGCTGGATCGATGAACGGCAACGTGCTTGCGAGAGGCGTTCCGCTCTCGCGAGCGCGCGCGAGCTCTTGGGCCGTGAAGGACGGCTCAACCGCCTTGTTGCGGATCAAACACTGCGTGTACAGCTCGTTGATATCCCGGTGTTCCGGGTTGACTCGCATGTCGAACTCGAGCGCCTCGATGATCGGCTGACCGGCATCGATGGAACAGGCGGAGACGAATTCTTGTTGCTGATCCTCAGATATGGAGGAGCCAACCGGCTGATCGGGGACGCTCAGCGTGCCGCTCGGGCCGAACGATGCGCCGGTGACGCCCTTGTCTGTCAGGCAGTTAAGCACGCGCTGACGCATGTCCTGTAGTTCTGCCTCGCTGATGGCAGAGTCGGCGAGGACAGATTGAACGAATTCGTTGGACGCCCACTCATTGCGCGCCTGCTCAATGTCGGCCGCCCACGGCCCCTCCGCCGCGGGCGTGGTCTGTTGGCAGCCGCAGGCCGTGGCGACGATGACAAGAGCAGCAGCGAGCAACCCAACGCGCGAACGGATGGAGTGCGTGCCCTCCCTGTTGTTTGCTCCCATGATGTTCTCCCTCGAACAGCCTCGACAATGGGTGCTTACTTCCAGAATAACGAAGAACGGGCTCCGTTTTGCGCATGACGGAGAAGTGAATTGAGATGGGGATGATCAGAGGACCCCAAACGCGCCGCAGCCCCCAGTCCCGGAACCCGACGCGGCGTGCGATCCCCACCGCGGCAGGCCGACCCGGAAGCGGGGGCTGCAACACACGTTTCATTGTGTGAGGCCAAGCTCAAAAAACAGGGGGCTTTACCTGAGAAAACCCTGGGAAACTCGCGCGGGGTGGACATCCATCCACCCCGCGCCCCAGGAAGCGATCAGGCGATCACTTCGATGCGAGGCGAGCGCCCGCGGCCAGTGCCTCCAGCTTCGCCCACGCAATCGACGGGTAGATGCGGCCGCCCAGGCCGCAGTCCGTCGATGCCACGACACGCTCGTCGCCGACGATGTCAGCGAACTGGCGGATACGCTGAGCCACCAGCTCCGGGTGCTCCACGACGTTCGTCGAGTGCGACACGACGCCGGGGATCAGGTACTTGCCCTCGGGCAATTCGATATCGCGCCAGAGCGTCCACTCGTGCGCGTGGCGGGCATTCGCCGCCTCAAAGGTCAAGCCGTTCGCATTGACGAGGAGAGCCAGGTCCACGATGTCCTTGAAGGGGATGTCCGTCGTGTGCGGGCCGTGCCACGAACCCCAGCACACGTGGAAACGCACCAGAGACGGATCGATGCCCTCCAGCGCGTGGTTCAGCGCGTCGATGCGCACGCGCGAGAAGGCACGGTAATCCTCCACCGACGGCTCCGGGTTCATCTGATCCCAGCCCTCCGCGATGTCCGGCGCATCGATCTGTACCGTCAGGCCCGCGTCCGTAATCTGCTTATACTCCTCGCGCAGCACGTCCGCGCACGCCCACACCACGGCCTCGTCGTCCTCGTAGAACGCGTTGGCCACGCGAGCCGCCGAACCCGGTGAAATCGCCGCCACGAAACCATCCGACACGGGCTTGCCCGCCGCCTGAAGCGCGTGCTTCGTTCCCGCGATGTCGCGCGCGACGGCCTCGGCGCCGATGTAGGTGAGCTCGCCCGTGATCGTCGGGAACGCAATCGGGTTGCGGTTCGCGATATGAATGCCCGAATCCGGGTCCGCGTAGGCATCCGCGAAACGCTGCCAGTCGCGGCGCTCCGCGAACGAGGAGAAGGACAGGCGACCGTCTCGGCCAGCCGGGGGACGGACGTCGAAACGCTGCACGTCCTCGAACGACAGCCCGCCGAAACGAGAGAAGGAGTACGTCCACCAGGCGCCGTAGTCGACCGTGTCGAGCATCGCGTGGCCGTACTCGCCGTCGTTCACAATATCCAGGCCAATCTCGGCCTGACGCTTCACAACGCCGTCGACCTCGCCCTGCAGGATCGAGGTGAATTCATCCTCGCCGAGCGAACCCTCGCGGTGCGCGGCGTTCGCCTTGAGCAGCTCTGGGGTGCGGGGCAGGGAGCCAACATGAGTGGTGCGAATCGTCATCGCAGTCCTTTCTCTCTTCTGTGCCTTCAGCGTACGTTTCGCGCCTCGAGAACGAGAGGGAGTGTCCGAACCGTGACTAATGCAATGAACCGCTCGGATGATAAGGCGCTAATTCGCGCACGCACCTATTGCGTTTTCCCCGTTATTGCGCCCTCAAACGTCCATCCACTGACACGATCCGACATCGCAGGCAATCCCCCGGGAAAACGTGCGAAAACCCCGCCACCTCGCCCAGGCCTCGTCCATGAGACGAAACCCGCACGGAAACGCGGCGCTCACGCTCCTAGGGTGGAGTCATTACAAGGCAAACGAAAGGCACCCCCATGAGTCGCCCGCTGCGCTCGGCAACATCCACCCAAGGCCGCAACATGGCCGGAGCACGCGCCCTGTGGCGCGCCACCGGCATGACCGACGGCGACTTCGGTAAGCCGATCATCGCCATTGCCAACTCCTTCACCCAGTTCGTCCCCGGCCACGTCCACCTCAAGAACATGGGAGACCTCGTCGCCGGAGCCATCGAAGCGGCCGGCGGCGTCGCCAAGGAGTTCAACACGATCGCCGTGGACGACGGCATCGCCATGGGCCACGACGGCATGCTCTACTCCCTGCCCAGCCGCGACCTCATCGCCGACAGCGTCGAAACCATGGTCAACGCGCACCGCGCCGACGCCCTCGTGTGCATCTCGAACTGCGACAAGATCACCCCCGGCATGCTCCTGGCCGCCATGCGCCTGAACATCCCCACTATCTTCGTCTCCGGCGGCCCCATGGAATCCGGTGCCGCCGTCGACGGCGTCGTCGAACACCGCCTCGACCTCATCGACGCCATGGTCATGGCCGTCGACGACTCCGTCAGCGACACCCAGCTCGCCAGCATCGAAGCCAACGCCTGCCCCACCTGCGGCTCCTGCGCCGGCATGTTCACCGCCAACTCCATGAACTGCCTCAACGAGGCCATCGGCCTGGCCCTGCCCGGCAACGGCACCACTCTGGCGACCCAGATCGAACGCAAGAAGCTCTTCACCGAAGCCGGCACGCGCATCGTCGACCTGTGCCGCGCCTACTACGACCGTGAGGACGACTCCGTCCTGCCGCGCTCCATCGCCACCAAGGCCGCCTTCGAGAACGCCATGAGCCTGGACGTGGCCATGGGCGGCTCCACCAACACCGTCCTGCACATCCTCGCCATCGCCAACGAGGCCGGCGTCGACTTCACGCTCGACGACATCGACGCGATCTCGCGCCGCGTGCCCTGCCTGTGCAAGGTCGCCCCCAACTCCACGACCTACCACATTGAGCACGTCCACCGCGCCGGCGGCATCCCCGCTCTGCTTGGAGAGCTCGACCGCGCAGGCCTGCTGCGCCGCGAGGTCCACTCCGTCCACTCCGAGAACCTGGCCGACTGGCTGGGGGAGTGGGACGTGCGCAGCGGGACCGCCTCTGACGAGGCCAAGCACCGCTTCCTTGCTGCACCCGGCGGTGTGCGCACCACCCAGGCCTTCTCGACCGCCAACCTCTTTGAGTCCCTCGACACCGACTCTGTCTCCGGCTGCATCCGCTCCGTCGAACACGCCTACACGAAGGACGGCGGCCTGGCCGTCCTCTACGGCAACATCGCCGCAAACGGCGCCATCATCAAGTCCGCCGGCATCGACGAGTCGCTCTTCCACTTCATCGGCAAGGCCTTCGTCGTCGAATCCCAGGAGGAGGCCGTCGAGGCCATCCTGAGCAAGCAGGTCACCGAGGGCGACGTCGTCGTCATTCAGTACGAGGGCCCCAAGGGCGGCCCCGGCATGCAGGAGATGCTCTACCCGACCTCCTACCTCAAGGGCCTGGGCCTGGGCAAGAAGTGCGCCCTCATCACTGACGGCCGCTTCTCCGGCGGCACGTCCGGCATCTCCATCGGCCACATCTCTCCCGAGGCCGCGGCCGGCGGCGCGATCGGCCTCGTGCGAACCGGCGACGAGATCGAAATCGACGTCAATAACCGCGTCCTGCGAGTGGGCGTGAGCGACGAGGAACTCGAGCGCCGCCGCGCCGAGAAGGGTGCCGCCCCGTGGAAGCCCACCAAGCCTCGTGCCCGCCAGGTCTCCGACGCGCTGCGGGTCTACGGCATGCTCGCCGCCTCCGCCGACAAGGGGGGCGTGCGCGTCCTGCCCGACTGGGCGTGAGCGGAGCGCCTACAATCGTGGGCATGCATGGAGAGTACAAAGTTCCCGGAGGCAAGCTCGTCGTCGTCGACACCGACGTGGAGGAGGACCGCCTGACGCGCGTGAGCGTTTCCGGCGACTTCTTCCTCGACCCCGACGACGCGCTCACCCGAATCACCGCGTCCCTCGAGGGAGCCCCGGCCTCGTCGAGTGCGAAAGCCCTCGCCGCGCGCGTGACCGCCGCCCTCCAGGAAGGCGACACCCTCATGGGCGTGACCCCAGAGGCCGTCGGTATCGCCGTGCGCCGGGCCCTGGGTGCCGCCCTATCGTGGGACGACATCGACTTCGATGTCATCCACGGCCCCGTCGTTGACCCGATGATCAACGTCGCCATGGACGAAACCCTCGTCGAGGATGTGGCCGCGGGACGCCGCAAGCCCTTCATGCGCCTGTGGGAGTGGAACGGCCCGCAGGTCGTCATCGGCTCCTTCCAGTCCTACCAAAACGAAATCCAACAGGACGGCGTGGATCGATACGGCATCACCGTGTCGCGGCGCGTCACCGGTGGTGGTGCCATGTTCATGGAGCCCGGCAACTGCATCACCTATTCGCTCGTCATCCCCACCGCCCTCGTGGAGGGAATGAGCTTCGAGCAGGCCTACCCGTACCTGGACCAGTGGGTCATGGAGGTTCTGGAGAAGCTCGGGATCAAGGCCAAGTACGTGCCCCTCAACGACATTGCCTCCGAGGCGGGCAAGATCGGCGGCGCCGCGCAGAAGCGCTGGGCCAGCGGCTACATGGTGCATCACGTGACCATGGCCTACGACATCGACGCCATCAAGATGAACGAGGTCCTGCGCATCGGCATGGAGAAGATCCGCGACAAGGGCACTCGCAGCGCCGTCAAGCGCGTGGACCCCATGCGCTCCCAGACCGGTCTTCCCCGCGAGGAGATCCTTCAGGCGTTCTTCGACCACTTCAAGGAGAAATACAACGCCACGGTCGGGACCATCACCGAGGAGGACCTGGCGGTCGCGCGGGACCGCTGCGAGACGAAGTTTGCGCGCGAGGAGTGGGTGCACCGCATCCCCTGACGCACTCGTTTTCGTGGCCCGCTTCGGTGTCGTTTCGACGAGGCCGGGGCGGGCTTCCGCTTAGAAGAGCTGGAGCGCGCGCACCCCGTGGATGATGAGCTCGACGCCGATGACGAGGATCAAGAAGCCCATGATGCGCACGATCGCGCCGACGCCGGTGGCGCCCAGTTTGTCGATCCAGGGCGTTCCGTAGCGCAGTAGCAGCGCGATGATGGCCGCTGTCACCGCGATTCCCAGGACGATGCCGACATGAAAACCGATGGCCGTGTTGCGGGCGGCCAGCGCGATGACGACGCCGATCGAGCCCGGGCCCGCGATGAGGGGGAGCGCCATGGGGGAGAAGGATACGTCCGGCTTGGAGGTCGCGTGTTGAGCCTCCTCGTGGGTGGCGCGGCGCTTGTTTTCCAGCATCGAGAAGCCCGAGTGTGCGACGACGAGGCCGCCCGCGATCTGCAGAGAGGGGAGGTCGAAGCCGAAAAAACGCATGATGAGCGAGCCGCTGACCGCGAACACCGTCAGGATGGCGAACACATAGATGCCTGTCTTCCACGCCTGCGAGCGCACCGCAGCCGGAGCATTGCCGGCGGTGAGTCCTGCGAACGCCGCGAGACCGCCGATCGGATTTGTGATTGGGGCGAGCGCCAGGATCGCGGCGGACATTCCAGCGAGAACGGTCATCATGGGGATAATCCTAGTCGGCGATGTACTAGCGCGAGCGAGCAGTCCGCTCAGACGCGGCGAGCGCCGAAAACAGCCGTCCCCAGGCGCACAATCGTCGCACCCTCGGCGATAGCCCACTCCAGGTCGTGGCTCATGCCCATTGACAGGGCCAGGTCGGACTCCCCGACGCCCAGGCGCACAGCTGCCTCGTCCCGGATGCCGCGCAGCTGCGCGTAGGCCGCGCGCACGTCGGCCTCGACGGGGGAGTTCAGGCCCACCGTCATGAAGCCCGCGAGATGCAGGTGGGCCGAGGCCTCGACCGCGTCGATGAGCGCGGCGACGTCGGAGGGGGCGCAGCCGTGCTTCGTGGCCTCGCCCGAGACGTTCACCTCGACGAACACCGGGAGCGTGCCGGTCGCGCGTGCGTCGATTTTCGAGGCCAGGGCGGGGGAGTCCAGCGACTCGATCGCGTCCACGCAGGCCAGCGCGTGGTTGATCTTGTTGGACTGCAGAGGCCCAATCAGGTGGATGCGCGCGCCGGGCACCTCGCGGATCGCCTCCGCCGTCGCGCGCGCCTCCTGCACCCGGTTGTGACCGAGCAGAATAGGCAGCCCCGCCTCGCGCAAGGCGATGGCGGCGTCCCGGCACTCCTCGGGCGTGCGCGTCTTAACCGCCAGCTCCAGGTCCACTGAATCTGTGCGCCCGCATGCGGACGTCGCGCGGTCGATGCGGTCGCGGGCGGCGGCGATGGCCTCGGGAATGCTCATGCCCTCATCGTACGCGGCGAGGCGTTTTCAGGGGCCAATCAGGGGTGACTCAGGGGAGTCTGAGAGCCGCGTTGTGGCAGACTAGAATGTTCACAGATCAAGGAAAGGACACGCAATGCGTACCCTGCTCAACATCATCTGGTTCTTCTTCGGAGGGCTCCCCCTCTTCCTGGGATATCTCCTCGCGGGTCTCGTTGCCTGCATCTTCGTCGTGACGATCCCCGCTGGGCTGGCCTGCTTCCGCATCGCCGGATACGTGCTGTGGCCCTTTGGCAAGCGGGTCGTCGACCAGCCGAGCGCGGGCGCGGGATCGGCCCTCATGAACGTCGTGTGGTTCCTGGTCGCCGGCCTGTGGCTCGCCATCGGCCACGTCACCACCGCCGCCGCGCAGGCCGTCACAATCGTCGGCATTCCGCTGGCCATCGCCAACCTCAAGATGATCCCGATCACCTGCTTCCCCTTCGGCAAGGCGATCGTCGACGATCCGACCGCGTCCATCCTCTGACGCGTCCTACACTGGGGCCATGGCTCGCAAGCACAGCAAAGATCGCGGCGGTGGCCCCACCCGCGCTATCGAGGCGCTCACGGCGGCCGGCGTTGCTTGTACCGTTCACGAGTACGAGCACGACCCGGCCGCCCGGGCATTTGGTGAGGAAACCGTCGAGAAGCTGGGTATCGACCCCACCCAGGCCTTCAAGACGCTCATGGTGCGCCTGGAGCCCACCGGTGAGTTCGTCGTCGGCTGCGTGCCCGCCCTGGCCCACCTGTCCATGAAACTGATTGCCAAGGCCGCCGGCGCCAAGAGTGCCGCGATGGCCGACCCGGCCATCGCCCAGCGCCGCACCGGCTACGTCGTGGGCGGTATCAGCCCGCTCGGGCAGACCACCTCCCACCGGCTCTTTATTGACTCATCGTGCTTGGACCACGAGACCATGATCGTCTCGGGTGGGCGCCGGGGCCTCAGCGTCGAGCTGAGCCCCCTCGACCTCGTCGACCTGACGGACGCGGAGGTCACGGACCTGGCCCAGGTCTGACCCTGGCCTCGTCCTGGTTCTGGCCTCGTTCCATCCGCTGATACTCCCGCGTCCCCAAAATTTCGCACGTCATTCCCTCAGCACTCCTTCAGTATGTGACGATTGGTCGTTAGAATTCCGAGGTTTGTGGACTCTTCGGTCCGATCCGAATAATGAATGACGTGCGGGAATGAGGGGGAGTGTGCGCGGAGCCACCAGGTGGGCGAGGAATGCGGGGGTGAGCTGTCACGTTGTTTTAGTCGGTGGAAATCCGTAGGTGCCAAAATACTCCCTGCGGTAGATTCACTCGGTATCCACGGACCGCCGGCCCGTCCCGACACGAAAGTGCCCCGCATGACTGCTCACAAGCCCCTCGCCCTCACCGCCGCGACTATCGCCGCCGCCATGGCGCTCGCGGCCTGCTCGGGCGGTGCCGCCTCCAAGTCGGCTTCCGATACGATCGAGATCGGCTCGCTCTACGAACCCGTCAACCTCTCCAACATCGCGGGCGGCGGCCAGGGCGTCACCGAGGCACTGAACGGCAACGTCTACGAGGGCCTCTTCTACCTGGCTGACGACGGCACGATTCAGCCCCAGCTGGCCACCTCCTACGAGGTGAGCGAGGACGGCCTGACCTACACCTTCCACCTGCGTGAGGGCGTGACCTTCTCCGACGGCACAGCCTTCGATTCGGCCGACGCCGTGCACTCGATCAACCGCGTCCTGGCCGAGGATTCGCAGTCTGCGCGAAAGTCACAGCTCGCCGTCATCAACTCGGTCGAGGCCACCGATCCCCAGATGCTGACCGTGACGCTCTCGCAGCGTTCGATTTCGTTGCCCTACAACCTGTCCTACCTATGGATGGTTCCCGAGGGCTTCGATTCCCAGACTGAGACCGACGGCACCGGCCCCTACACGCTGGACGCGTGGACGAAGGGCTCGACTCTCGCCCTCAAGGCCCGAGAGGGGTACTGGGGCGATGCCCCCAAGAACGACGCGGTCACGTTCCACTACTACACGGACGCCACCGCGATGACGAACGCCTTGAGCGCGGGCGACATCGACATCATCACCTCCCTGCAGTCCCCGGACGCGCTGGCCACCTTCCAGGGCAACTCCGACTTCGTGGTCTCCGAGGGCACCTCCACGACGAAGGAACTGCTCGCGTTCAACGACGCGCAGGCCCCCTTCAACGATGCGCGCGTGCGACAGGCTGTCTACTCGGCCATCGACCGCGAGAAGCTGCTCGAGTCCATCTGGGGTGACGCGGGTCAGCTGATCGGATCGATGGTTCCCCCGTCGGACCCGTGGTACGAGGACCTGACCTCCGTCAACCCCTACGATCCCGAGCGCTCCAAGTCGCTGCTGGCCGAGGCGGGGGCGCAGGGACTCAGCTTCACGCTCGACACGCCGTCCTACGACCCTCACCCCACGGTCGCAGAGTTCATCAAGTCCGAGCTGGCTAAGGTGGGAGTGACCGTCACGATCAACACGATCACCGCTGACGAGTGGTACTCGAAGGTCTACAAGGAGCACGACTTCCAAGCGACCCTCCAGGAGCACGTCAATACGCGTGATGTCGTGTGGTACGGCAACCCGAAGTTCTACTGGGGCTACAGCAACGAGGCAGTGACCACCCTGATTGACGAGGCCGAGCAGGCCTCCACCGAGGATGAGCAGACCGAGAAACTGCGTGCCGCCAACGAGCAGATCGCGGCGGACGCGGCGAGCGCGTGGCTCTACCTCTACCCGCAGATCGTCGTCGCGCGTTCCAACGTGTCGGGCTACGGTGTGAACGGCCTGAATTCGCAGTTCTTCGTTTCGGGCATCTCCAAGAACTGATGACTCGTTACCTGCTGCGGCGCACGGGGCTGCTGATCCTCACCGGATCGGCAGCCCTCGTGGCGATTTTCGTTCTCCTGCGCCTGTTGCCGGGTGATCCGGCGAATGCGCTTTTGTCGGGCACGGCCACTCCCGAGCAGATCGAGGCGGCCCGCCGCCAGGTGGGTTCGGACCTGCCGTGGTGGAGCCAGTTCGGCGAGTGGGCCTCGGCGCTGATCCGTGGCGACCTGGGGACCTCGTTCACGTCGGGTTTGAGCGTGAATGATCAGATCGCCTCGCGCATGGCGGTGACGCTGCCGCTGACTCTGGCGGCGTTCGGAATCTCCTTGATCGTGGCGATTGTGCTGGGGTATGTGGCTGCACGTGCGCGCCGCTCCTGGGCGGGAACCGTGATCTCTGCTCTCGCGCAGCTGGGTATCGCCGTGCCCGTGTTCTGGATCGGGATGCTCCTGGTCCTCGCCTTCGCGGTGAATCTGCACTGGCTGCCCGCCTCGGGTTTCCCGGCGCGCGGGTGGACGAATGCCGCGCAAGCGGTGCGCGCGCTCGTGCTGCCGACGCTGACGATCGTCTTGGTGTCCACGGCCTCGTTGACGCGTTACACGCGTAGCGCCGCGCTGGACGTTCTTGACGCCCCCTTCCTGCAGTTTGCGCGCTCCCTGGGTGAGTCGCGCAGCGAGGCGATGGTGCGCCACGGCCTGCGCGTCGCCTCGATCCCGGTCATCTCCATCGCCGGCATCGAGCTGGCTACCACGTTCATCGGCGCGGTTGTTGTTGAGCAGGTGTTTGCCCTTCCGGGCCTTGGCTCGATGCTCACGACAGCGATCGCGCAGCACGACTACCCATCGATTCAGGGGGTTCTCCTCGTGTCGACGGCCCTCGTCCTCGTCATCGGGTTCGCCGCGGATGTCCTGCAGCGCGTCATTGACCCCCGCCTACGGTCCACCCTCAGCGCGGGAGGCCGCCCGTGAACGCCCGTCGCATCCCGCTGTCCCTGATCGTTGGCGTGATCCTCGTGGGCGCGCTCGTGCTCATCGCCCTCGTATCGCTTGCGTGGCTCCCGTACCCGATCGAGGACACGAGCGGTGGACGCCTTGAGGGCTTCTCGGCCGCGCACCTCCTTGGCACGGACCGCCTGGGCCACGACCTGGCGTCGCGCATGATGGTGGGCGCGCGTATTGCGCTCATCGTCGGCGTCGGAGCCGTCGCGGTCGCGGCCATCATCGGCGTGAGCGTTGGCCTGGCGATCACGCTGTCCCGCCCGTGGGTGGACGACGTGGCCTCGGCCCTCCTCGACGTGCTCATCGCCTTCCCGACCCTGCTCCTCGCGATGCTCATCGTCGCGGGCTTCGGCGCCTCCCTGGCCACGGTCACCATTGCAATCGGCGTGGCCGCCTCGGCCGTCGTCGCACGCCTGACGCGCATCCTCGCGCGGCGCGTCCTCGCCGAGCAGTACGTGCTGGCCGCGCGCACCTCCGGAGTCTCCACGTGGGGGATCCTCACCCGCCACGTCCTGCCCAACATCTGGCCGACCCTGGCCACAAACCTGGCCGTCACTATGGGCGGTGCAGTCCTCGCCGAGGCCGGCCTTTCCTACCTGGGTCTAGGTGCGCCCCCGCCGAACGCCTCCTGGGGCCGCCTCCTCCAGGATGCGCAGGCCACCTTTACGACGCAGCCCCTCGGTGCCATCGCCCCGGGCCTTGCGATCGTCGCCGTCGTCCTGGGAGCCAACCTCGCGGCCGATGGCCTGCGTTCCCTCATCGACCCCACCCAGGGAGGTGCCAAGTGAGCCTGTCCATCACCGACCTGAATGTGTGGATCGGGGACACACACATCCTGCGCGGCATCACCCTGGAGGTGCCCGACGGGCAGCACGTCGGCATCATCGGGTCCTCCGGCTCGGGTAAGTCCATGCTGTCTCTGGCGATCATGGGACTGCTGCCCGAGGGCACCCGCGTGGAGGGTTCGATCCGCTGGGACGGCCGCGAGCTTGTGGGTGCCGCCGAACGGGACCTGTGCTCGCTGAGAGGGACGCAGATCTCGATGATGTTCCAGGACCCCGCGACCTCCCTCGACCCGCTTATGCGGCTTGGCAAGCAGATCGCCCTGCCGCTGCGTCGCCACCGCGGCCTGCGAGGTGACGCCCTGCGCGAGGCCATCGACCGTGCGCTCGCCGAAGTCGCCCTGCCCGACCCCGCGCGCATCGCCCGGTCCTTCCCGTACGAGGTCTCTGGCGGCCAGCGCCAGCGCGTCGCCCTGGCCATGACGCTCGCAGCCTCACCCTCCCTGCTCATCGCTGACGAGCCCACGACCGCGCTCGACGTCACCGTCCAGCGCACCGTCCTCGACCTGCTCGACGAGGTCACCCGCGAGCGAGGCGTGAGCCTCCTGTTCATCAGCCACGATCTGCCCGTCGTGACGCGCATGGCTGACCGCGTCATCGTCGTGGACGCAGGCCGCATCACCGACGACGTGCCCGTCGAGGTCATCCGCACAGCGCCGGATACGCTCTCCGACTCGGCGCGCTCCATCGCGTCCGCCGCGCGAGCACTCGACTCCGTCTTCGAGCGCATCGGTGCCGTCCGCCCCGACTCCCAGCCCGGCCGCGCGCCCGGCGAGGCGGGAGAGCGCGAGGGGGAGCCGGCCTCGTTGACCGACAATGAAGGGAACGCCCATGAGTGAGTCGATCCTGAGCGCCCGCGGCGTCTCCTTCCGATACCCGGGCAGTGACGCTGGCCTGGACGACGTCAGCGTTGAGGTTCGCGCGGGTGAGTCGCTCGCCCTCGTCGGTGAGTCGGGCAGCGGCAAGACGACCCTCGCCCGCGTGCTTCTCGGGCTTCTTGCGCCGCGCGTAGGCGAGGTGCTGCTGGACGGCGAGACTGTCCGCTCCTCCTCGAAGTCCTCGATGCGCACGCTGCGCCGTAGCGTCCAGACCGTCTTCCAGGACCCGTTCTCATCCCTGGACCCGCGCATGAAAATCGGCGCGTCCATTGCCGAACCCCTGCACGCCCTGGGCGTCTCTCGGGGCGAAGAGGCTCGCGCTCGCGTGCGCGATGTCCTCACCGACGTCGGCATCGACCCGGCGCGCGCGGGGGAGTACCCCGGCTCGTTCTCGGGCGGCCAGCGCCAGCGCATCGCGATTGCCCGCGCACTCGCGCCCGCGCCGCGGGTCCTCATCGCCGACGAGCCGGTCTCTGCGCTCGACATGTCGACGCGCGCCTCTGTCATGGACCTGCTGGGGGCGATCACGCGGGTGCGGGGTATGGCCCTCGTGCTTGTGTCCCACGACCTGGCGACCGTCGCCTCCACGTGCGACCGTATCGCTGTCATGCAGGAGGGGTGCATCGTCGAGGCCGGGGACACTCGGCGGATCATGTCCGCCCCGCGCGAGCCCTACACGCGCGCACTGATTGAGGCCGTGCCGCGTTTGTAGAGTCAAACGCACGGGTCTTACAGTGGATAAGGAGAACACAGCTCAAGTGAGCACGGACGAATGGGGAGACTGTAATCGTGTCTGCAGATCTGCGGTGCAACGAAGAGACTGAGGCAGCCATGCGTGAGGCTCGCGAGATTGCTGCAGGGCGCATTTCCGCTGCGCGCTATGGCTCTGCGACAGAGGCGTTGAGGGAGAACGATGACAACTGACATGACTGAACTGAGCCGCCGCGGGCGCGCCGCCTACTGGGTGGTCGCCGCCCTGGCCTGGGCGGGCGTTGTCGCCACCCTCATCATTACGGCCTTTGACGGCTACGCGCCGCCAACCTACGTCGAGGAAGGCCTTTTTGCGGGAGCTGCCCACGGCTGGGCGGGAGCGCCAGAGCGTCTTATCAATTGCCTGTCCTACTTCACCGAGCTGTCCAACATGATGGTCGCCATCATCTCGACGGTCCTTGCGCGCCGAAGCCGCGTCGGGAAATGGGGGAGGGCCACGCACCTGTGTTCCCTCATGATGATCACCGTGACTGCGATCGTCTACGCCGTGCTCATTGGCCCCTACGAGGTCCTCACCGGCTTCGCGCTCGTCACGAACCCTCTGCAGCACATCGTCGTCCCGGTCGCCTTCGTGGCCACGGCCGTGCTCGCGGGCCCGCGAGGCGGCATCGCGTGGGGCACGCTGGGCCGCGCCCTACTGATCCCGCTCGCGTGGGTGGCATACACGCTGGCGCGCGGGGCCTTCACCCAACAGTACCCCTACGGCTTCGTCAACGTGTGGCGGCTCGGCTACGCGCAGGTCGCGATCAATATCGTCGCGATTCTGATCGGGGCCCTGCTCTTCATGGCCGTCTTTGCCGGTATTGACTGGATAATCCGACAAACTGGTCAAACTGGTGCAACACGCTCCAAAGGCGCGTAAAGCAACGCCAGAATTCTCCTGTAAAGAATGGTTCTGTGATAGTACGAGCGTCTCGAAGGATAGTCGAAAGTAATGATGGATCTCCCATGTGTCCAGGCATAAAGTGTATAATTAGACCGGGTGTCTAATAGTGAAGGAGCCATCATGAAGATTCTCGTTATTCAAGGAAGCCCCGACGCAGCTAGTTACTCCCAGGAGCTGGCGTCCGCGTACGCCGAGGAGGCAACCAGAGCCGGTCACGAGGTGCGTACCATCGACCTCGCTACGGAGGACTTTGATCCGAACCTGCGCTATGGGTATCGCCAGCACATGGAGGACGAAAGCGCCCCGCAGCGCTACCAGGAGCTGATCGCGTGGGCAGACCACCTGGTCTTCAGCTTCCCGATCTGGTGGTCGGCCGAACCTGCGATCCTCAAGGGATTCATCGATCGTACTTTCACCCCGCGTTTTGCGTACCGATTTGCCGACGGCAAGAGTGAACCGAAGCTGACAGGCAAGACGGCGGCGCTGATCCTCACCTGCCGCGCGCCCGCGTTCTTCTACCGGTTGTACGGAGGGCCGATCACACGCTGGAAGCGCATGGTTCTGGGCTTCGTGGGAATCCGCCTGACGGACACGTTCATTCTCGGCAAGATCGACTACCCGCAGGACACCCCGGAATACCGGGCCGAGTTTGTCGAGTCGATACGACGCTACGCCCGTCGTTGACCTACCGCGCGCCGCCCGCCGGGGCACGACCCCGCCCGGTGGCAGCTAGAGTGAGGTTATGATCAGCGAACCGGGGCTTGTCCCAGAACTTGCCGTGACCGACTACGACCTCTCCAAACGTTTCTGGTGTGATCTCGTCGGCTTCTCCCTCCGCTACGAGCGGCCCGAAGAGGGATTCGGATACCTCGTGTTGGGGAGTGCACACCTGATGCTTGACCAGATTGACCAGGGCAGGACGTGGGCGACTGGCCCCCTCGAGGCGCCGCTCGGTCGCGGGATTAACCTCGAGATTCAGGTCGCAGATCTAGACGCCGCGTGGCGGCGTGTCTCAGCGGCGCGTTGGCCGATCTTCGTCGAACCCGAAGAGAAATGGTATCGAGCGGGCGACGTCGAGATCGGTGTGCGGCAGTTCCTCATCCAGGACCCCGACGGCTACCTCGTGCGCCTCCAGCAGGAGATCGGCGAGCGGCGAGCGCCCGCCGCGAGGGCGTGACGGCCTCGGCCGGGACGCGGGAGCAACCGCTACAGTGGGGCGCGTGACCAGCACTATCTCCCCATCCCTTTCCCGGCGTGGCCGAGCCTCCTACGCGGCGGTCGCCGCCCTCGCCTGGGCGGGCGTCGCCTCGACGATCATCATCAGCACCCTCGGCGGGTACGCGCCGCCCACCTGTGCGCGCTCATGATGATCACCGTGACCGCGGTCGTCCACGCGGTTCTCATCGCCCCCACGAAGACACTGTCGGGCTTCGCGCTGGTCACTAACCCCCTCCAGCACATTGTCGTGCCGATCACTTTCGTCGGAGTCGTCGCGCTCGCGGGGCCGCGCGGCGGCATCACGTCGGGGACACTGGGCCGCGCACTGCTGATCCCGGCCGCGTGGGTTGCCTACACGCTCGTGCGCGGTGCTCTGGTCGATCATCCTTAAAGGTTTCCTCGACCGCGCTGTCACCCCGCGCTTCGGCTGCCGATTCGCCGACTCCAAGAGCCAAGCATTCTTGAAGGGTAAAATCGCTCGTCGCATGTGAGGCTGCAGGAGTGGCGGCATGTTGTGGCTGCGGGTGCCCGATACGTTGCAATGCACCTGTTGGGTCGCGGTGCACCCGTTAGGTCGCAATGCACCCGATCGGAAGGGGTGTATTGCATACCGATCGGGTGCACCGCCAACAAGAACAACCGCGCGAGAGCGCGCGACAGTACCAGCGTGTCGACCCGGTGCGTCGAGGCGCTCGCGTTTGGAGTGCGAGAGCGTCCTCAAGGAGGTGGGTCGCGCGATGCGCCCTACCTCCGCAGGGCGCGTCATGGCCGCGGGGCGAGGCGAGGTGCCGCGCGCCAGCGTTCACCCACCACATGTTCGCGTGCAGGCCGCTAGTGGCCTAGCCACGCCCGCATCCAAGACGTCGCCGGGCACCTCCCGGGCCTTGGGTGGCAGACCTACGACAGATGTGCGCGCGACCCCGGAGATTGTGGCCGCAGCCCTACCGAGGCCCGACCGTGACCGTGGCCAGGCAGACGCGGTCTGCCTCATCCGAGGCCGCCACGTCCACGAGGGCGACGATGCGCCAGTCCATGTCCTCCTCCGGGTCGAACAGGGTCTGCGTGGCCAGCCAGAACGTGCCGGCCGTAGCCTGATCGACCGCCTCCGCGATCGCCTCGATGCGCGCAGCCTGGGCGCGCTCGAAATCGGAAGAAACCGCGGCGGGGACCAGCTCGAGCACGTCCTCGCGGGTCGGGGCCTCGTTCAGGCAGCACAGCGACAGGGCGCGGGCTCGCTGATCGATGCCGATCCACTCGTGCTCCGCCCAGTAGCGCTCGAGCACCGCGTCCCACTCGTCCTCGCCCCACGGGGCGACCACCGGGGTGCGCGAGGCCTCGTCCAGGCGTGCCAAGGCCTCGACGTTGTCGCGGCTCATCGCCTCCACGCGCGCGAACAGCGCACCCCGGATCGCCGTGCGGAACGCGTGACGGTTTGCGCTGAAGGGAACGGTCCCGTCCTCCCGCGCGCCAAACGCGAGCTCCGCGCCCTCGGTACCGCCGGTATCGGCGGCGGGGGAGATCGCCTGCCCCGTGGACATGGCCTCCCACTCGTCCAGCAGCGAGGAGTCCACGGCGCGGATGAGCGCCGACAGCCACGTGATGATCTCGCGCAGCTCCTCCGTCATCAGCTCGTCGGGCACGATCTGGCGTAGCGCACGATACGCGTCCGTCAGGTAGCGCAACACGATGCCCTCGGAGCGTCCCACGTCGTAGCGGCCCACGATCCCCGTGAAGGTCAGTGCGTTCTCGATCATCTCGCGCACGACCGACTTCGGGGAAATCTCCTGATCCTCAATCCACGGGTTCGCGTGCAGGTACACCGCAAACGCGTCGCCCAGCAGGGACGCCAGTGGGCGTGGCCAGGTGACCTCCTCCAGGGCGGCCATGCGCTCGTCGTACTCCATGCCCTGCGCCTTCATCGCGGCCACGGCCTCGGCGCGCGCCGCCTTCTCCTGCGCGAACAGGAGCGGGCGCGGATCCTCCAGGACCGACTCGATGACCGAGACGACATCCAGGGCGAAGGTCGGGGACTCGGGGTCTAAGAACTCGAGCGCAGCCAGCGCGAAGGGCGAAAGCGGCTGATTGAGCGCAAAATCATCCGGCAGATCGGTCGCCGCGCGCAGGCGAGGCTCCCCCGAGGCGAAGGCCTCGCTCGACGACACGTGTTCGACCACGCCCGCCTGCTTCATCGACGTGTAGATCTCTCCCAGGCGGCGCAGGTGCGGGTTGCGATCCTGGGCAGGGTCGTCGTTGTTGCGGGCCAGCCACACCAGGTGCTCACCCGGATCGCGCCCCGCCGAGGGCGCGCCCGCCAGCACGTTGAGGACCATCGCGTGCGTCATCTCGAAACGGCTCGTGAGCTGCTCGGGAGCCGCGTCGACGAGGCGCTCGAAGGTCGAGCGCGTCCACGAAATCTCGCCCTCGCCCGGGCCCTTGCGCTTCTTCGCGGACTTCTTTGCCGCGCGCTTGGCCTCGCGGGCGTCGCGAGCCGCCTCCTGCGCGGCGCTCAGGCGTGCTCGCTCACGGGCAGCCTCGACCTCGTGTTCGGGGGCCAGGACCCGCACGAAACCGACCGTATCAAAACCGGCGCGGCCCGCGCGGCCCGCGATCTGGTGGAACTCGCGCGCGCTCACGTGACGCATGCGCCGCCCGTCATACTTCACCAAGGAGGTCATGAGCACGGTGCGGATCGGCACGTTGATGCCCACGCCCAGGGTGTCCGTGCCGCACACGATTGGCAGCAGGCCGGCCTGCGTGAGGCGCTCGACGAGGCGTCGGTAGCGTGGAAGCATGCCCGCGTGGTGCACGCCGATGCCCTGGGCGAGCAGGGACTTGAGGGTCTGACCGAAGCCCTTCGTGAAGGACACGCCCGCCAGCTGCGCGGCGATCGCCTTCTTCTGCTCGGGTGCAATGAGGGAGGAACGGTCGAAAGACTGCGCGGTGGACACCGCGTCGCGCTGGGAGAAGTGCACGATGTAGACGGGCCAGCGGCCCTCGCCCAGCAGCCGCTCAACCGTGTCGGGTAGGCGGTCCACGACATACTCAAACTCGAGGGGAACGGGGCGGGCCGCGTCGTCGATGAGGGACACGTCGCGGCCGGTGCGTTCCTTCCACGCGCGCTCGAAACGCGTCGTGTCGCCCAGGGTCGCGCTCATGGCGACCACCTGCGGGGTGCGCAGCTCCAGGAGCGGCACCTGCCACGCCCAGCCGCGCTGACGATCCCCGTAGAAGTGGAACTCGTCCATGACGATCATGTCGGCGTCCAGGCTGGGCCCCTCCCGCAGCGACTGATTCGCGAGGATTTCCGCCGTGCAACAGATGATCGGTGCGTTGGCGTTGAGGGACACATCGCCCGTCACCATGCCCACGTTGTCCGCGCCGAACAGGCCGACCAGGTCGAAGAACTTTTCCGACACGAGGGCCTTGAGCGGCGCCGTGTAGTAGGAGCGGCCACCATGGGCCATCGACGTGAAGTGCGCGGCCAGCGCGATCATCGACTTGCCCGAGCCCGTGGGAGTCGCCGCGATGATGTGGTTACCCGCGAGGATCTCGATGAGAGCCTCATCCTGGTGCGGGTAGAGCGGACGGCCGGTGCCCCGCGCCCAGGAGGTGAATGTCTCGTACAGGGCGTCGTCGTCCTCCAGACGGCCCTCGTCCTCCAGGTCGTCCAGGATCTCGTTCAAAGTCGCGCTCATGCCCCCCATTGTCCCAGACGGTGCCCCCGTCTGCGTATCTACCTCACCGTCGCATTGGCGGGATCAACGACGAGGCCGGGGCTACCTCGCGCGTTTGTGCGCGGGGCGGCGCGTGGCGAGATGACACGCGCCCTGGCCTCGGCCATGTGGCAAGATGATCGGGTCCCATACAACGTGCGGGTGTGGCCCGCTGAGCGCGCGAGGCCCCGTGACCCATCCGGAGGCCTCGCCCATAGACTCCCGGGAGGTTCTCGTGGAACAGATAGCCATGATCGAGAAGGAGATCGCCGACTGGATCACGATGCACCTGACGATCGTCATCCTGATCGGCGTGGGCCTCATCCTGACAGTCATCTCCCGCGGCGTGCAGCTGCGCCTTTTCCCTGAGATGGTGCGAACGGTCCTCGGGTCGCGCAAGGGTGCCAACGGTGGCATTTCCTCCTTCCAGGCGTTCGCGATTTCGCTAGCCGCCCGCGTGGGTATCGGCAACGTATTCGGCGTGGCTGCGGCCCTCATGTTCGGTGGCCCCGGAGCGATCTTCTGGATGTGGATCGTTGCCCTGGTCGGTATGGCAACCGCTTTCTTCGAGGCCACGCTCGCGCAAATCTTCAAGGTCAAGCACTCCGACGGTTCCTACCGCGGCGGCCCGGCCTACTACATCAAGCGCGGAATGAAGAACCGCGTGCTGGCAAACGTCTTCGCCGTCATCACCGTGGTCACCTGCGGCATCGTCATCACCTCCGTGCAGTCCAACGCCATCGCCGGAACCCTGACGAGTGCCTTTGGTGAGGCCGCGAAGCAGCCCCTTCCGGGTGCCGGCGGTTTCTCGGCCGCGCAACTCACGGTCGCCGGCCTCATCTTCGTCTTCTCCGCGATGGTGATCTTCGGCGGCATCCGCACCGTCGCCCGCGTCACCGAGTGGATGGCCCCGATCATGGCGACGATCTACGTCATCATGGTCGCGATCATCTGCCTCATGAACATCGGCCAGTTCGGCACCGTGCTCGGCCAGATCTTCACCTCCGCGTTCTCCGCGGACGCCACCGTGGGCGGCCTGGGCGGCGGCATCATCGCGGCGATGATCAACGGCACCAAGCGCGGCCTTTTCTCCAACGAGGCCGGCCAGGGTACCGCTCCCAACGCCGCCGCGACCGCAACCGTGTCCCACCCGGTACGCCAGGGCCTCATCCAGTCCCTGGGTGTCTTCATCGACACGATCGTCGTGTGTACGGCGACCGCGTTCGTCATCCTCATCGCGGGAGCCGAGGTGTGGGGCGGCGCGGACATCAACCCCTCGAACTTGACCACTCTGGCCGTGGCCAGCGAGCTAGGCGCGTGGACGATCGTCCCGATGGCGATCCTCATCTTCGTCCTGGCCTACTCCTCGGTCATCGCGGCCTACGTCTACTCCGACACCAACATGTCCTTCGTGTTCGGTGACGCCCCCTGGGCGACGTGGACGGTGCGCGTCGTGTGCGTGCTCTCGGCGACGGTCGGCGCGCTGCTGAGCCTGGATGTCGTGTGGAACGCCGTCGATATCGCGATGGCGGTCATGACGATCACGAACCTGGTGGCCCTGGTCTTCCTGGCCCGCTGGGTGCTCGGCACCCTGCGCGACTACGAGGCCCAGCGTCGTGACGGCGTCGCCGAACCCGTCTTCGTGGGTGAGAAGAATCCGCTGCTGCCCGGCGACGTTCCCGGTGGCGTGTGGAAGCGCGCAAAGAAGAAGTAACACCTGCTAACGACCTCGCTGCGTGCGCCGGGCACGATGAGTGCCTCGCGCACCCGGCGCGCGTCGGGGCCAGGCACGCACGCGCGCCTGGCCCCTCCCTTCCTCCCGCTCGCCCCGGCCTCGTTGCTTCCGGCGCTGCTCCCGCCCTGTCCGCGCTGGCGGGTTAGGCTAATGCCATGAGAATCGCACGCTTTTCCGATGGAACGAATCCGGTGTACGGTGCCCTTGAGGAGGGGTCGACGAGGATCGTGGGGCTCAAGGGTGACCCGCTGTTTTCGCCCGTGGAGCCCTCCGGCCAGATCTACGAGCTGGACGAGGTGCGCCTGCTCTCCCCGGTGATTCCGCGCTCGAAGGTCGTGGGCATCGGCGATAACTACTCGGACGCCCCGATTCCTGCGGACGAGCGCCTGGAGCCGCCGATCTTCATCAAAGCCAACACCTCAGTCGTGGGGCCCGATGACCCGATCGCGATCCCCGCGTGGTCGAACAAGGTGGCCTTCGAGGGAGAGCTAGCGATCGTCATCAAGTCCCTGGCCAAGGACGTGAGCGTCGAAGATGCGCCGCAGATGATTCTTGGCTACACGATCGCCAACGATGCGACCGCCCGCGATGCGATGACGGGCGGCCCCTGGTCGCGCGGCAAGTCCTTTGACTCGGCGTGCCCGCTGGGCCCGTGGATTACGGTCGATCCTTCTCTTGACGTCACCAACCTGGCGATCCGCTCCTACCTGAACGGCGAGATCGCTCAGGATAGCTCGACCGCGCACATGATCTGGAATCCCTTCGAGCTGGTTTCCTACGTGTCTCAGCAGATGACGCTGCTGCCCGGCGACGTGATTGCCACGGGTGCGCCCGCTGGTGCGCAGATCGTTCACGCTGGTGATCGCGTGGAGATCGAGATCGAGGGGATCGGACGCCTAACGAATCCTGTCGTGCGAGCCTAATTATGTGACCTGTGTGATAAGATTACGTCGTTCTGACAATATCTCCGTCGCATAGGAGCACACCGTGAGCGAACCCCAGTCATCGGGCGCGCTGGCCGTCGAAATGGCCGGTCTGGACGTCATTCCCGAATCCGATCGCAAGGGAAAACCCTCTGACTTGTTCATGCCGTGGTTCGCGGCGAACATCTCGGTTCTGGGTATCTCCTGGGGTTCGTGGGTCCTTGGATTCGGCCTCTCCCTCGCGCAGGCGGTCGTCGTGTCCGTCGTCGGCGTGGCCCTGTCCTTCCTGGTCTGCGGCCTCATCGCGCTCGCCGGTAAGCGCGGCTCCGCCCCGACGCTGGTCCTGTCTCGCGCGGCCTTCGGCTTCAACGGCAACCGTATCTCGGCGGCGATCTCGTGGATCCTCACGGTGGGCTGGGAGACCTTCCTGGCGATCATCGCCGTCCAGGCCACGGCCACCGTCATGGGTGCGCTCGGCTTCACGAACCACGTCGTCGCGCAGGTCATTGCGCTGATCCTCGTCGTCGTCCTGGCGGCGGGATCGGGCATCCTCGGTTTCGAGGCGATCATGAAGGTCCAGACGTGGATCACGTGGGCCACCGCAGCTCTGACAATTGTTTACCTGGTGCTCGTCGCTCCTACGATCGACTTCGCGGTCCTCTCCTCGCGTCCCTCGGCCCCCCTGACCGCTGTCCTCGGCGCGGGCTGCATGCTCCTCGTGGGCTTCGGCTTCGGTTGGATTAACGCGGCCGCCGACTACTCGCGATACCTGCCGCGCGCCGCTTCGACGCGGGGCGTGGTCGGGTGGACGACAGTGGGTGCGGCGCTGCCCACGGTTATCCTCGTCTTCTTCGGCATCCTCCTGGTCGGGTCGGCCGACGAGTCCCTCTCCGAGGCGATCGGGGCCGACCCAATCGGCGCGCTCACCACGCTGCTGCCCACCTGGTTCCTCGTGCCCTTCGCCGTCGTCGCGATTCTGGGGCTCATCGGTGGCATCGTCATGGACATCTATTCCTCGGGCCTGTCGCTGCTGGCCACCGGCGTGCCAGTCTCGCGCCCGGTCGCCACCGCCATTGATGGCACGATCATGACGGTCGGAACGATCGTCGTCGTGTTCTTCGCGGATTCCTTCCTCACCCCATTCACCGCGTTCCTGACGACCCTGGGGGTCGTCATTGCAGCGTGGGGCGGCGTCATGCTGGCGGACATCGCGCTGCGCCGAAAGGACTACGACGAACCCTCGCTCTTCACCCCCTCTGGTCGCTACGGCTCGGTCAACTGGGGCGCCGTCGCCTCCCTGATCGTCGGCTCACTGGTGGGCTGGGGCCTCGTCGTTAACGCCAGTGCCTCCTGGCTGTCCTGGCAGGGCTACCTCCTCGGACCCCTGGGTGGTCGCGAGGGCGACTGGGCGGGTGCAAACATCGGCATCCTCCTGGCGATGGTGGTCGGTTTCATCGGCTACTGGGCAACTAGCGCGGGCCGCGTGCGTGCGCAGGAGAAGCTGCCTTCGCGCACCTACGCCGAGGGCGTGGAAGGCGGCCTGCAGTGAGTGTCGATCCGCGTTTTACGGGCGCTCTCTTAGACGACGAGGCCGTGGCGGGCGCCAGGGTCCTCACCGAGCTTGTGGGGCGCCCGGACGCGCTCGTCGTGCTCGGCTCGGGCCTGGCCGACGCCCTCGACGAGGCCTGGGGCGCGCCCGCGGCCACCGTGCCCCTGGGAGCTATCCCCGGCGTCCTTGCTCCGGTGGCGGATGGGCACGGAGGCGAGTTGCGTTCCTACGAGCGAGATGGGGGAGCGGTCCTCGTGGCCACGGGCCGCACCCACCTGTATGAGGGGTTGGGCCCTCGTCCGGTCACCGCCGTGGCCCGCGCCGCCGTGGCCGCGGGGATTAGTCGTGCGGTTCTTACGAACGCGAACGGCTGTCTAAAGCCCTGGAACCTGGGTGATGTCATGGCGATCACCGACCATGTGAACCTCAGCGGCGCTTCGCCCTTCGACGGTCCGCTGTTCCTGGACGTGTCGGCTCTCTGGGATCCTGAGATGACGGAGGCTCTGCGCGGAGTCTGCCAGCGCGAAGGCGTCTACGCGATGGTGCGCGGCCCCGAGTATCAGACGAGGGCCGAGACCCGGATACTGGCCGGCCTGGGGGTGGACTGCGTGGGCATGTCGACCGTCATGGAGGCCATCTGCCTGCACGCGCTGGGCGTGCGCGTCGCTGGAATGTCGGTCGTCTCCGACCTATCCTTCGCCGACGCCCCGACGGACCCGACCGCCGTCGTCGAGGCGGCGTCCGCAGCCCGTACAACCGTCGTCGCGGGCATCGAGGCGGCCCTGGGCGCCTGAGCGCATCATCACGAGGATCGACGAGGCCGTGGCCGAGAGATGGGTACCCGCCCATCGGCCTCGTGCCCTCTGACAGGAGCGATCAGAGCAGGCCGAGCACCCGCTCCACGATCCGCGAGGCCACGTCCGGGGCGCACGCCAGGTTGATGCGCGCCCACGACGCGTAGTGTGCGCCCAGGGTGATGCCCTCGTTGGCGGCAATGTGCGCGCGTTCACGCAGCGTCGCGGCGGGGGAGAGAGGCCCCAGGTCGACGCCCTCGAAACCCCACCAGGTGAGGTACGTACCTTCGGGACGCGCGAAGTCGATCGGAGTGGGCGCGAGAGCGCGCTCGACGAGGTCGACGTTCGCACGAATCAGCTCCTTCACCTCGCGCTGCCACGCGTCGCCGCGCTCGTAGGCGGCGATCGCGCCCACCGTTCCGATCACGTTGGCGTCGTGGCGAACGTCCGCAGCAAACACGTCCCAGCGTTCGCGCAGTGCCTCGTCGGGCAGGATCACCTGCGCGGAGGGCAGACCGGCGATGTTCCAACCCTTCGACGCGGCGGTCGCTGTGACGGTGTGCGCGGCAAAGGAAGGTCCCAGGGCAGCGTAGGAGATGAAAGGCACCTGCTCGTCAAGCACCAGGGAGGAGTGGATTTCGTCGGAGAATACGAGGGCGTCGTAGCCGCAGACCACGTCGTGCAGGGCGCGCAGCTCGTCCTCGCGTAGGACTCGGCCGAGGGGGTTCCACGGGTTGCACAGGATGACGAGGCCGGCCCCGGCCTCGAGCCCGGCGCGGATGCCCTCCAGGTCGAGAGCCCAGCCGTGCCCGCCGGCGCGCGTGCCGCGCAGTGAGGGCACCTCTATGACGGGATGATCGAACTTCCCCGGGATGGTCAGGAAGGGCATGTAGGCGGGGGTGGGGACGACAATCGGGGCGCCCGGGCGCACCAGGTGGCGGATGGTCGCCTCGAGAGCTGGAAGTACCGCGGCCACGAGGCGCACCTGGGAGGCGTCCACCTCCCAGCCGAAGCGACGCTTCTGGAACTCGGCGGTCGCACCCGCGATGCGCGGCTCCAGCCATGTCGGCTGGTATCCGAGTAGGCCGTCGTCGATTGCTCCCTTCATCGCGTCGGCAACCTCCGGGGCGGTGCCGAAGTCCATCTCGGCGACCCACGCGCCGATCGTCGGCTCGCCGCTTGCGGTCGTGATGCCGGTCCACTTCAGGGAGCCGGTGCGGTAGAGATGAGAATCGGAAAAGAGACGAACGGACACGGCGTCCTCCTGGATGGGTCGTGGATGCGGTCCGGGTCGATCCCGGTCACGTGAAACAGCCTATCCCCGTGCCTCGCCCGCGTCGCAGCGCGCCCACCCATCAAGCGAATGCAACAGCCACCGCTGGAGTAGGATGGGGGAATCATGAGTGAAACAACTGCCACCGGTGCCGACGTTCGCGTCCGCTTCTGTCCCTCGCCCACAGGAACCCCTCACGTCGGCATGGTCCGCACGTGCCTGTTCAACTGGGCCTACGCCCGCCACACGGGAGGAACCTTTGTCTTCCGCATCGAAGACACGGATGCTGCCCGCGACTCCCAGGAGTCCTTCGATCAGATCATCGAGTCCCTGCAGTGGCTGGGCCTCGACTGGGACGAGGGCGTCGGCAAGGGCGGACCGCATGGCCCCTACCGGCAGAGCGAGCGCATGGACATCTACCGTGACGTGGCCGCACGCCTGCTCGAGGCCGGCTACGCCTACGAGTCCTACTCGACCCCGGAGGAGATCGAGGAGCGTCACCGCGCCAGGGGTGAGGACCCCAAGCTTGGTTACGACGGCTTCGACCGCGACCTGACGCAGGAGCAGGTTGCAGCCTTCCGCGCCGAGGGACGCCAGCCTGTCCTGCGCCTGCGCATGCCCGACGAGGACATCACGTTCACGGACCTGATCCGCGGCGAGATTACCTTCAAGGCCGGATCGGTTCCGGACTACGTCATCGTGCGCGCCAACGGTCACCCTCTCTACACGCTGGTCAACCCGATCGACGACGCGCTCATGGAGATCACTCACGTGTTGCGCGGCGAGGATCTGCTCTCCTCGACGCCCCGCCAGATCGTCCTGTACCGCGCGCTCGAGGTCATCGGCGTCGCCAAGTTCATGCCGCGCTTCGGTCACCTGCCCTACGTCATGGGCGAGGGCAACAAGAAGCTGTCCAAGCGCGACCCGGAGTCGAACCTGCTGCTGCACAAGGCCGCAGGTATGATCCCCGAGGGCCTCAACAACTACCTGGCCCTCCTGGGCTGGTCGATCGCCGCGGACCGCGACATCTTCTCCATGGAGGAAATGGCCCAGGCCTTCGACATCTCGGACGTGAACCCGAACCCGGCGCGCTTCGACCAGAAGAAGGCCGTCGCGATTAATGCCGAGCAGATTCGTCTTCTGGACGGCGAGGACTTCCGGGATCGTCTGGTGCCTTTCCTGCATCGCGACGAGGTGGTGTCGGCCGGCTCCTTCGAGGCGCTGACTGATCGCGAGCGCGAGATCCTCACCGAGGCCGCCCCGCTTATCCAGACCCGCATCCAGCTGCTCGGCGAAGCCACGGGCATGCTTGGCTTCCTCTTCGTCTCCGACGACGCCCTGGAGATGGATGAGAAGGCCGTCTCCAAGCTCAAGGACAACGCCGTTGAAGTCCTGGATGCCGCCATCGAGACCGTTGAGGGCCTCGGCGAGTTTACGACCGCGGCCCTCGAAGAATCTCTGCGCGCCCGCATCGTCGATGAGATGGGGGTCAAGCCCCGCTTGGCCTTCGGCCCGCTGCGCGTGGCCGTGACCGGACGCCAGGTCTCCCCGCCGCTGTTCGAGTCGATGGAGATCCTGGGTCGTGATTCCTCGCTGACCCGCCTGCGCGCCCTGCGCGCCTCCCTGGCCTGATCGCCTGAACGAGCCTCGGCCTCGTCTTGCTCGTGTGGGACGAGGCCGGGGTTTCGTTACGCTCGAAGGCCTCCCAATCGCGGGGAGGGGCGGTGGGTGATCGGGACCACTGGCCTTCGATTTGGCATGAGTGTTTTGGTCCGCTACAGTTATCTCCTGTCGCCAGCGACGCGAAAGCGAAGCCGGTGATACCCATTGGGGTATGGTGTAATTGGCAACACAGCTGATTCTGGTTCAGCCATTCTAGGTTCGAGTCCTGGTACCCCAGCGGTCTGAAGCGTAAGTTTCAGTCAAGGCCCCCATCGTCTAGCGGCCTAGGACGACGCCCTCTCACGGCGTTAACACCGGTTCAAATCCGGTTGGGGGTACGGATTCATCATTGAATCAAGGCCCCCATCGTCTAGCGGCCTAGGACGACGCCCTCTCACGGCGTTAACACCGGTTCAAATCCGGTTGGGGGTACCAATAACCTCGTTGCCTTCGCGGTGACGAGGTTTTTTATTGATCGGACGGTCCGCATTTTCTCTTGTGCTTTGCAGAAAAGTTTCGGAACCGTTGCAGTGTGTCTAACCTAGAGGCAGCCCCCATCGGAGGGGACCGATTATGGACGAGGGAGTCAGTCGTGACATGCCGACTCAATAGGACAACGCTGCGCCGAACGCTGGGCGTTGGTGCTGCTATCGCGCTGATGGGGGGTGTTGTCCCAGCTGCGTGGGCCGTGCCCGAGACGCACTCGTTACGCGAGGGTAACGACGCGAACGTAGCTGACGCAGGAACCACCGGAGTTGGCGATGACGTGCTGGTGACAATCCCCGGTAACCACAACAAGGCAATGGGGTGCGACGCTGACTGGGCGCCCGGCTGCGAGAAGGCTGCGCTAACGCGCGACGCGACGGGCGTGTATTCAGCGACGTTTACCCTGCCCGCAGGTGACTACGAGTACAAGGTCGCCGAAGGCGGCTCGTGGGACGTCGCGTTCGGCGTCGGGGGAGCGGCCGGTGGGGCCAACATCGCCTACACCCTGAAGGAAACGACCCAGGTGACCTTCTACTACAACCAGATGACGCACCGCGTGTGGAACACCGCCACCGACCAGATGGTGACGCTGCCCGGCTCCCTCCAGAAGGCACTGGGCTGCGCGGACAACTGGAAGCCCGAATGCCTGGCACCCCTCATGGAACCCGTGGGAGGCGGCACCTACACCTATGCGACGAGCGCCCTGCCGGAAGGCTCCTACGAGGTCAAGGTTGCCATCGGTGGATCCTGGAACGAGAATTACGGGCAAGATGGTGCCGCAGGTGGCGCCAACTACCAGTTTGCAACGAAAGCGAACAAGCTCGTGACCTTCACCTACGATTCTGCGACGCACAAGCTCGACATCGCGGCCTCCGACGCTCCAGTCGCGGGTTCGAGCGAGCAGCGCGCCTACTGGGTGAGTGCGAACGTCCTCGCCTGGCCGGCGTCCCTGCTGCCGCAGGGCGTCACTCGTTCGCAGGTGCTCGATGGATCCGCGCAGCTGTCCTACGAGCTGGTGACCTCCCCCGAGGGCGGCGCGGGTCTGTCGGACGGTGGCATCACCGGTGCGACCACGAAAGCCCTGACCGTCGCGGGCGACCTGCCCGCTGAGGTGACGACGGCTCACCCCAACCTCAACGGATACATCGCCCTGAAGGCACCCCTCGACGAGGCCGGTGCCCGCGAGGCCCTCACCGGCCAGATCGCGGTGGCACAGAAGTCGGGCGACACCGTCAATGCCTTCACCGGCGTGCAGATCGCTCCCGTCCTCGACTCCCTCTACGCGGCCAAGGCAGCCCAGGCCTCGTACGGCGTTCACTGGAACGAGGCGGGCAACCCGACCTTCGCGCTGTGGGCACCCACGGCAAAGAATGTCACCTTGCTGACCTGGAACACCTCAACTCCGCGAGGCTCCGACGCGGAGGTGAACGGCGAGGCCCTGCGCACAGACGCCAAGCGTGGTGAGGATGGCCGCTGGAGCGTGGACAACGCCGGTGGAGACATCCATGAGGGGGCCCAGTACCTGTGGGAGGTGAGCGTCTACGTTCCTGAAACGGGCCGCGTGGAAAAGAACCTTGTGACCGACCCCTACTCGGTGGGCCTGACAGCCGATTCGACACGTTCCGTGGCCGTGAACATGGATAACCCGTCGATCGCTCCCACCGTGTGGAAGGAATCCAAGGCCCCCGTCATCGAGGATGATGCCCAACGAGCGATTTACGAGCTGCACGTGCGTGACTTCTCGGCAGTGGACAATTCGGTGCCCGAAGACATGCGCGGCACCTACATGGCGTTCACGCAGTTCGAGTCCAACGGCATGCGCCACCTTGACGAGCTGGCCCGTTCCGGCATGAATACGGTTCACCTGTTGCCGACCTTCGACATTGCGACCATTCCTGAGAAACGAGCCAACCAGAAGCAGCCGGTGATCCCCGAGGAGGCCGGCCCCGCCGACGAGGCGCAGCAGGCCGCCGTGGCCGCAGTGGCCGATCAGGACGCCTACAACTGGGGCTACGACCCGCTGCACTGGATGGCCCCCGAGGGGTCCTACGCGACCTCGTCCCACCAGAACGGCGGTTCGCGTGTTCGTGAGTTCCGCTCCATGGTGGGCGGGCTGCACGCGATCGGCCTGCAGGTCGTCCTCGACCAGGTCTACAACCACACGCCCGCGGCCGGCCAGTCCGCACAGTCCGTGCTCGACCGTGTCGTCCCGGGCTACTACCAGCGCCTCAATGCCTCCGGCGGCGTGGAGACCTCGACCTGCTGCTCGAATGTCGCGACCGAAAACGTGATGAGCGAGCGCCTCATGATCGACTCGATGATCCACTGGGCGAAGTACTACCACGTTGACGGCTTCCGATTTGACCTGATGGGCCACCACCCGGCTGAACAGATGAAGCGCGCCAAGGCCGCCCTGTCGTCCCTGACGCTGGACAAGGATGGCGTGGACGGCTCGCGCCTGTACATCTATGGCGAGGGCTGGAACTTCGGCGAGGTCGCGAACAACGCCCTGTTCACCCAGGCCACCCAGGGGCAGCTGGATGGTACCGGTATCGGCGCGTTCAATGACCGCTTGCGCGACGCCGTGCACGGCGGCGGCCCCTTCGATGAGGATCATCGCGTGCTGCAGGGCTTCGGCTCGGGCGCGTTCTCGGACCTCAACGGACTGGATACTCGCTCCGAGGCGGATCGCCGCGCCGACTACCTGCACCGAGTTGACCTCGTGAAGCTTGGCCTGGCAGGCAACCTCAAGGACTACACGTTGACAACCTACGACGGTCAGACCGTGACGGGTGCGAAGCTGGACTACAACGGCCAGGGTGCCGGATTTGCTTCCGCGCCCGCGGAGAACGTCAACTACGTGGACGCCCATGACAACGAGACGCTCTTCGACCTGATCACCTACAAGATGCCCGCGGATGCTCCCATGGACAATCGCGTGCGTATGTCGCTGATCAGCCAGGCATCCGTGGCGCTGTCGCAGTCGCCGTCCTTCTGGGCCTCGGGCACGGAGATGCTGCGCTCGAAGTCACTGGACCGCGATTCCTTCAACTCCGGTGATCATTTCAATGCGATCGACTGGACGATGCGCGACAACGGCTTTGGCCGTGGCCTGCCGGTCAAGTCGAAGAATGGTTCCGCCTGGAACCACATGCGCCCGCTCCTGGAGAACCCCGATCTGAAGCCGAGCCCGGCGCAGATTGATACCTCCTCGGAGATCGCGATGGACTTCCTGCGCGTGCGCTCATCCTCGCGCCTGTTCACCCTGGGCAGCGCGGACCTGATCCGGTCGAAGGTCTCCTTCCCGAACTCGGGTGCCGGTGCCGTGGATGGCACGATCGTCATGCTCATCAATGACGAGGCCGGGGCGGGGCACGACGTTGACGCGAAGCTCGACGGTGCTCTCGTGGTCTTCAATGCGACGGGGGAGTCTGTTACGACCGCGGTCGAGGGGCTGGCGGGCCGGGTCTTCACGCTGCACGGGGCCCAGGCCAACGGCTCTGACTCGGTCGTCAAGGGTGCCTCTTTCGATGCGAAGACGGGGTCTGTCACGGTTCCGGCTCGCACGGTTGCGGTCTTCACGCAGGCGGCGGGGGATCGCGTCGACCCCAACGCCGCGCCGGATCCGGATACCGCCCAGTGGGTCGCTTCGGGTGATGGCCGTTGGTGGCTGCGTTACGCGGATGGTTCGTATCCCTCCAACGAGCGCGTTGTCCGTGGCGGCGTGACCTACTCCTTTGACGCGAACGGCTGGATGAAGTCCGGCTGGCAGGTCGAGGATGGCGCGTGGCGCTACTACGCGCCGTCCGGCGCGATGGCAACCGGCTGGACCGCTGTGGGCGGCACCTGGTACTACCTGGATCCCGACAGCGGGGCCATGGCAACCGGCTGGCTGCAGGATGGTTCGACCTGGTACTACCTGAACGCTAATGGCTCGATGGCCAGCGGTTGGGTGAACCACGGCGGCGGCTGGTACTACCTCAACGGCAACGGCTCGATGGTCACTGGCTGGGCGTCGGTCGGCGGCTCTTGGTATTACCTGACGGAATCCGGCCAGATGGCAATCGGATGGGTGAAGGACGGTAATAGCTGGTACTTCTGCCATCCGTCGGGCGTCATGGCGACCGGTCGCGTCGTTATCGGCGGCGCCGCCTACACCTTCGATGCTTCGGGCCGCTGGGTCTCCTAGCGCGTAGGTACCCAAACGGGTGGGCCGGGACGATTCATTCGTCCCGGCCCACCCGTTTGCGTTGTGCGCTCGTGCGTCTTACAGGTCCGCCGCTTCCTCAACGGTGGAGAGAAACTCGGTGAGCCTGTTGGCAGCTGCCATCACGGAGGGGCCGTGCTGGCGTCCGGGCTGGCGGCCCATGCGATCGATGGGTCCGGAGATGGACAGGGCTGCCAGGACGCGGCCCGAGGGGCCACGCACGGGAGCGGAGACCGAGGCTACGCCGGGTTCGCGCTCGCCCACGGACTGTGCCCAGCCGCGGCGACGCACCTCGGAGAGCATGGTCGCGTTGAAGGAGGCGCCGTACAGGCCGCGGTGCAGGCGATCGGGCTCTTCCCAAGCGAGCAGGACCTGGGCGGCAGAGCCTGCGCTCATGGAGAGCGTTGCGCCCACGGGGATCGAGTCGCGCAGGCCCATTTCACGTTCGGAGGCGGCCACGCACACGCGGTAATCGCCCTGGCGGCGGAAGAGCTGGGAGGATTCCTTCGTGTGGTCGCGCAGCGCCTGAAGGACCGGCATGGAGGCCTGGAGCAGGCGATCTTCGCCGGCGGCCGAGGAAAGTTCCTGCAGTCGGGGCCCCAGAATGAAACGTCCCTGCATGTCGCGGGCGACCATGCGGTGATACTCAAGGGCGACGGCCAGTCGGTGGGCGGTGGGGCGAGCGAGCCCCGTGCTGGAAACGAGTTGGGCGAGGGTGGCGGGTCCGGCTTCAAGCGCGCTGAGAACCAGCGCAGCCTTGTCGAGAACGCCGACGCCACTGGATGTTTGCTCTTCCATACAACTATTTAATATCTCAGTCTTTGAGATGGCAAGTCGTCGGATAGTGAAACCGCTCAAACCGGTGTCCGAGACGTGAGATCAGCGAGTCGCACGGCGGCTAAGGCGGTTCCATTGGGTGCGAAGCCCGACTGACACCGTGTCTCCAAAAAGGAGCCCAGAGGAGGAACAATGACTGGAACGATGGCGGAGAAAGTGTGGCGTGACCACATCGTATCCAAGGGGGTCAATGGTGCCCCCGACCTGCTATTCATTGACCTCCACCTCGTCCACGAGGTGACGAGCCCCCAGGCCTTCGAGGGGCTGCGCCTCGCTGGACGCCAGGTGCGTCGTCCCGATCTGACGATCGCCACCGAGGACCACAACACGCCCACGGTCAACATCGACCTGCCCATCGCGGACATCACGAGCCGCACTCAGATTGAGACGCTGCGCAAGAACGCCGAGGAGTTTGGCGTGCGTCTGCATTCCCTGGGTGACGCCGACCAGGGCATCGTCCACGTTGTTGGTCCCCAGCTGGGCCTCACCCAACCCGGCATGACCATCGTCTGCGGAGACTCCCACACCTCCACGCACGGTGCGTTCGGCGCGCTGGCCTTCGGCATTGGCACTAGCCAGGTCGAACACGTGCTCGCGACGCAGACACTGCCGATGGCACCGTTCAAGACCATGGCGATCACCGTCAACGGCTCCCTTCCCCAGGGATCGACTGCCAAGGACATCATCCTCGCCGTCATCGCCAAGATCGGCACCGGTGGCGGCCAGGGTTACGTCCTGGAGTACCGCGGCCAGGCGATCCGTGAGCTCTCCATGGAGGGCCGCATGACGATCTGCAACATGTCGATCGAGGCGGGTGCCCGCGCAGGCATGATCGCCCCCGACCAGACGACTTTCGATTACATCAAGGGCCGCCCCCACGCGCCCGAGGGCGAGGAATGGGATCGCGCCGTCGAATACTGGTCCTCCCTGGCCTCCGACGAGGACGCGGTCTTCGATGCCGAGGTTGTCCTCGAGGCAGCCGACATCGAGCCCTTCGTCACCTGGGGCACCAACCCCGGCCAGGGCGTCCCGCTGTCCGCAACGGTCCCCGGCCCCGAGGACTTCGCCGACGAGACGGCCCGCGCTGCCGCCGAACGCGCCCTCGAATACATGGACCTCACGGCCGGCACCCCGATGCGCGATATCGCCGTGAACACGGTCTTCATCGGCAGCTGCACGAACGGGCGCATCGAAGATCTGCGCGCCGCGGCTGGTATCTTCAAGGGCCGCCGCAAGGCCGACGGCGTGCGCGTCATGGTCGTGCCCGGCTCCGCCCGGGTGCGCCTCCAGGCCGAGGCCGAGGGCCTCGACAAGATCTTCACCGAGTTCGGCGCCGAATGGCGCAACGCCGGTTGCTCCATGTGCCTGGGCATGAACCCCGACACGATGAACGCTGGAGACCGTTCGGCCTCCACCTCCAACCGTAACTTCGAAGGCCGCCAGGGCAAGGGCAGCCGCACGCACCTGGTGTCCCCGCTCGTCGCGGCAGCCACCGCCGTGCGAGGCACCCTGTCCTCCCCGGCCGATCTCTGAGGACCGCCCTCCGACACCCGACAGCGGGGGAGGGCCCCGGCCTCGTCCCCCACGGAAGAAAAGACTGACGCACCATGGAAAAGTTCATCACCCATACCGGCATCGGCGTCCCGCTGCGCCGCTCCAACGTCGATACCGACCAGATCATCCCCGCCGTCTACCTCAAGCGCGTGACACGCACGGGCTTCGAGGACGCCCTCTTCGCCGCGTGGCGCAACGACCCGGAGTTCATCCTCAACCAGGATGCCTACAAGAACGGTTCCGTCCTCATCGCCGGACCCGACTTCGGAACGGGCTCCTCACGTGAACACGCCGTGTGGGCGCTCAAGGACTACGGCTTCCGTGTCGTGTTGGCTCCCAAGTTCGCCGATATTTTCCGTGGAAACTCCGGCAAGCAGGGCCTGGTCACCGGCATCATCTCCCAGGAGGACTGCGAGTCCCTGTGGAAGCTACTCGAGGCCGAACCCGGCACGGAGGTGACCGTCAGCCTGGAGGATAAGACCTGGCGCGTCGGTGCGATCTCCGGCACCTTCCAGATCGACGACTACGTGCGCTGGACCCTCATGGAAGGTCTGGACGACATCGCACTGACTCTGCGCCACGAGGACGAGATCGCAGCTTACGAGGCCGCGCGCCCCTCATTCAAGCCGCGCACGCTCCCGGCGAAATTCTTACCCAAGGAAGAAGTTGTGTCCGCTCGCGACTGAAAGCACTGCGCACACTGGCCCCTACCTAGCTAGAGTAGGGGCCAGTTACGTCATAGTGAGGAGCACTCATGTCATCCATCCTTCAGGTCGAGGGCGGCCATCCGCTGCGCGGTGAGATCACGGTGCGCGGCGCGAAGAACTTCGTCCCCAAGGCGATGGTTGCGTCGCTGCTCGCCGACACCCCCTCCGAGCTCTACAACGTGCCGCTCATCCGCGACACCGACGTGGTCTCGGACCTGCTGAGCTTGCACGGGGTTCAGATCGACTTCGATCAGGATCGCGGCACGCTGCGCATGGATCCCTCCAACGTCAAGATCGCGTCCCGTTCGGACATTGACACCCTCGCGGGTGCCTCGCGTATCCCGATCCTGTTCTGTGGCCCGCTATTGCACCAGCTGGGCGAGGCCTTCATTCCGGAGCTGGGTGGCTGCGCGATCGGCGGTCGTCCCATCGACTTCCACCTGGAAACGCTGCGTAAGTTCGGCGCGATCGTCGACAAGCAGCCCGACGGCGTGCACATCAAGCGCCCCGCTTCCGGCCTGCACGGCGCGATCATCGAACTGCCCTTCCCGTCCGTTGGCGCGACCGAGCAGACGCTGCTGACTGCCGTGCGCAACGAGGGCATCACGACGCTCAAGGGCGCGGCCATCGAGCCGGAGATCCTCGACCTCATCAACGTCCTGCAGAAGATGGGCGCGATCATCTCCGTGGACACCGACCGCACGATCCGCATCGAGGGCGTTGCCAAGCTGTCCGGCTACCGTCACACCGCCCTGCCGGACCGCATCGAAGCCGCCTCCTGGGCCGCGGCCGCCCTGGCCACCCAGGGCGACATCTACGTGCGCGGCGCTCACCAGCCCGATATGACGACCTTCCTCAACACCTTCCGCAAGGTGGGTGGAGCCTTCGATATCGACACCGACGGCATCCGCTTCTACCACCCGGGCGAGCCGCTGCACTCGATCGCCCTCGAGACGGCCGTGCACCCGGGTTTCATGACGGACTGGCAGCAGCCCCTCGTCGTGGCTCTCACCCAGGCTGAGGGCCTATCGATCGTTCACGAGACCGTGTACGAGAATCGTTTCGGCTTCACCGAGGCGCTGCGCAAGATGGGCGCGAACATTCAGGTCTACCGCGAGTGCCTGGGTGGAACGCCCTGCCGCTTCGGCCAGAAGAACTACTATCACTCGGCCGTCATCTCGGGTCCGACCCGACTGTACAGCGCGGACATCGTGGTTCCGGATCTGCGTGGCGGCTTCTCTCACCTGATCGCGGCCCTCGCGGCTTCGGGCACCTCCACCGTGTCCGGCATCGACGTTATTTCGCGCGGATACGAGCACTTCACGCGCAAGCTTCACCAACTGGATGCTCGCGTGCGCTACCTGGATGCCTGAGACCATGGCCGTGCCGGGCGTGCGACGCAGCATCATGCTGCTGGTCTCGTCGATGTCGGCGGGTGGTCGAAGCGTGCGTCTGGGCCCGCGCATCGTGCGCATCCTGCGCGGCGGCGGCTGGGAGGTCGCAGTTCGGCTAACGACTCCCGGCGACGACCCGGCGGCAATTGCCGGCGAGGTGGCCCCGGCCTCGTTCGTCGCCGCCCTGGGCGGGGACGGGTACCTGGGTGCGGTGGCGCGCGGATGCCACGAATCTGACGCGGTCTTTGTCCCCATGCCGGGCGGGCGCGGCAACGACCTGTGTCGAGCCCTCGGTATTGGCACAGATCCGCTGGTGCGAGCGCGATCGCTTGCTCCTCAGGGTCTTTCTTCCGCCGCTCCCCAGGCCGACTCCTCGGATTGGCTGGCCTCTCGGATCAGGCCGTTGGACGGCATGTGGGTGCGTTCGCGCGAGGGTGTGCGCCTCGCCCTCGGCGTCGTGTCGATCGGCCTGGACGCGCGCGCGAATATCCTCGCCAACGAGTCCTCCCTGACGTCTGGGCCGCTGGCCTACGGCTACGGTGCTTTCGCGGCCCTGGCCTCGCACCAGCCCACGGATGTCGTGGCCACCGTGGACGGGCATGAGCGCAACATGGGTGGCTGGATCGCCTCCGTGTCGAACTCCGGGCGCTTCGGCGGCGGCATCACCCTGGTGGAGTCCTCCGACATGAGCGACGGCGTTCTCGAAGTGTGTCACGTGGGCCCTATTCCCGTCTCTCGTGCCCTGCCGGTGCTCGCCCGCGTCGTCGCTGGCCGCGCGAAGGCGCACCCAGCGATCGAAGTGGAGAAGGCACGCGCGGTCTCCTTCGCCGCGCCGGCCGGAATAGTAGCCATGGCGGACGGAGATCACATCGCGTCTATTCCCTTCACCGTGGAGGTTGCTCCGGGAGTCGTCTCTGTCCTCGTGTGACGTCACGCTCGGGGCGTGCGCGCTCGTCGTGCGCTCCCCGTAGAATGAAACCATGAGTGCTGTCTCCGGCTTTTATTCCTTCGCGAAGGGTGTCCTGACGCCCATCATGACGCCCTGGATCAAGTTCACCGTCAGCGGTGAAGAGAACCTGCCGACCTCCGGCGGCTATCTCCTGGTGCCCAACCACCTGTCGAATGTCGACCCGCTGTGCCTGTGCTGGTACTTCATGAAGCGCGATACCGCCGTGCGATTCCTGGCGAAGAAGTCAATGTTTTCCGTGCCGCTCTTCGGCTGGATCATTAGGGGAATGGGCCTGATTCCCGTCAATCGCGACTCCAACCCGTCCGCCGTCCTGGCCCCCACCCGGGAGGCGCTAAAGGCGGGCGAGGTCGTCGGTATCTTCCCCGAAGGCACCCTCACCCGCGACCCCGACCAGTGGCCCATGGAATTCAAGTCCGGTGCCGCGCGCCTGGCTCTGGACACCGGCGTGCCCGTCATTCCCGTGTCGCAGTGGGGGCCGCAGGACATCATGGACCCCTACAACGCCAAGGGGATTGACATGCGCCCGGGGCGGCGCATCTCCTACCACTTTGGTGAACCGGTCGACCTGTCGGATCTGATGGGCCCCGCCGGCTCGCAGGACCACGAGGCCGTCAACGAAGCGACCAGGCGCATCAGTGATGCCGTGCGCGCGGGCGTGGGCAAGCTGCGTGGCCTGCCCGTCCCCGAGAAGGTGTGGGACCCCGCCACGCAGGCCGGTCCGTGGTGGGAGGGCGAACTCGCCAAGGCGGCCAAGAAAGCGAAGAAGGCCGGCAAGAAGGGCTAATCGCGGATATCGACGACCATGCGCACCGGGTCAGAGAGGAAGCCGATCTGAAACTGGCGCGCGGTCGGTGCCCCGATGATCACGTGCGTGTTGTCCTCGAAGGTGCCATCCGAGACGACATCCAGGTCGCCGACGCGCGTGTGCGTCCCGCCCGGGTAGCGGTTCTCGGAGCCCGTCATCGGCGTTCCGTTGATGATCAGCTCCAGGACCGCGCCGCCCTCGACCTGGATGGGCAGGCCTCGGCCCTGCTCGAAGGCCTCATCCGTCCACGTGGCACGCCATACTCCCGGAGTGCCCTCGCCCGCAAACTCGAGCACCACGCGAGTGAAACCCTCGTGTGACGCTGCGCGAATCCCCGTGAGTGCCAGAGCCTTAGCCGGATCATCCGATCGCACCGGTGCCAACCCCTCGACGCTCGACATCCAATTGTCGGCGTTGATCGGCCTCGTCTCGTCCAGTCCCGGCTCGGACGTGGGAGTCGTCTGCGCAGTTGCGCTCGCGCTCGTAGACGCCGTGGGGGAGTGGGAAGCGCTCGGCGAGGAAGTCGCTGAGGGAGGCGAGTCCGTGGTTCCCCCGGGCGCGCATGCGCCGAGTAGCGCGAGGCAGGCTGCCGTGCTCGCGACACGGGTGCGGACTCGACGCTGAGACACGGTTCCTCCTGGTGGGTCGGTTGTTTCAATCCTAGTAGAATGGCCTCGACAGGGAGGTCTCGATGAGTATGACAACAGCAGCGGTCCTGGGAACGGGCGCGTGGGGAACGACGTTTGCGCAGGTCCTCGCCGACGCGGGCGTGACCGTGACCATGTGGGGGCGTACCGCCGACACGATCTCGTTCATCAACGGGGGCGAGAATCCGACGTATTTGCCGGGAATTGCGCTGTCGGAGCGCATTAGCGCGACCACCGACATCGCCGAGGCCGTCAGTAGCTGCGAGCTCGTCGTCGTGGCCGTGCCCGTCAAGGCCGTGCGTGCCACCCTGAGCGCCGCACGCGGGTACTTCTCGCCCGACGTCGCACTCCTGTCCCTGGCCAAGGGCCTTGAGCTCGGATCCCTTAAGCGCGTCGATGACATCATTGCCGAGGCCTCGGGCGTGCCGAGCAGCCGCATCGCCGTGCTGTCTGGCCCGAACCTTTCGCGCGAGATCGCGGATCGCCAGCCCACGGCCACGGTCGTGGCCGCTCACGACGTCGAGCTTGCCAAAGAGATCGCGAAGGCTTGCCACAATTCCTACTTCCGCCCCTACGTGTCTACCGACGTCGTGGGCACTGAGATGGCGGGCGCCACGAAGAACGTCATAGCGGTCGCGATCGGCGCGGCTGAGGGCATGGGCCTGGGCATCAACACGCGTTCGACCCTCATCACCCGCGGTCTGGCGGAAATGACGCGCCTCGGAACTGCGCTCGGCGCGGACCCCGCGACCTTCGCGGGACTGTCCGGCATCGGCGACCTGGTGGCTACGTGTTCCTCGCGCCTGTCGCGCAACTTCTCCCTCGGCCATCGCCTGGGATCCGGCATGGGCCTCGCCGAGGCCCTGGCACTGTCCCCGGGTGTCGTCGAGGGCGTCGCATCGGCCTCCCCGATCCTCCAGGTCGCGGCCTCCGTTGGCGTCGACATGCCGATCACCGGTGCCGTTGTCGAGGTCGTCGAGGGACGCGCCAGCATCGAGGACATGGGCCGTATGCTGCTCGCCCGCCCCCAAAAGATGGACGGCTGGAAGATCGAGCTAGTCTAAACGCCGTGCACGTGGGCGTGAGGCACCTGTCGCGCGGTAGTCTTGGACCCATGACTGCATTTTCTCGCCCTCGTGTCCTCATCGTCTTCGGTGGGCGCTCTTCCGAACATGAGATCTCGTGCTCGACGGCCGCCGGCATCCTGACTGCTATCGACCGCACCAAGTGGGACGTGATCCCGCTGGGAATCACGCGCGACGGCCAGTGGGTGCGCGTCGCCGACGACCCCTCGGCGCTGGAATTCAAGGATGGGAAGGGCCAGTCCGTCACCGCTGGATCGACCCGCGTCGCCCTGACGCCGGGAGCGGGTAACCTCGTCGAACTCAGCTACGACGGCGATCCGGATGCTTCGGACTCTCGCGTCGTGGGCGTCGAAGACCTGGGTCACGTGGACATCGTCTTCCCGCTGCTGCACGGCCCCTACGGCGAGGATGGCACCATTCAGGGTCTCTTCGAGATGGCCGGCGTGCGCTACGTGGGCTGCGGCGTGACCTCCTCGGCTGTGTCCATGGACAAGCACCTGACCAAGACCGTCCTGGCCGCCGCCGGCATCGACGTGGGCCGGTGGGAGCTGGTCACCGCCCGTCAGTGGGACACCGACGCCACCGCCTGCATGGACCGTATCGAGCGCCTCGGCTTCCCCGTCTTCGTCAAGCCCTGCCGCGCCGGTTCCTCGGTCGGTATCTCGCGCGTCACCTGCCGCGAAGACCTGCCCGTGGCTATCAAGGAGGCCGCGAACCACGACCCGCGCATCATCGTCGAGGCCTCCATCTCGGGTCGCGAGGTCGAGTGCGGTGTCCTCGGCTCGCGCTCCGACTGGCGCAGCGGAACCGCGCCCCTGGGCGAGATCGTCGTCCCCGAGGGAGAGTTCTACGACTACGAGCACAAGTACGTCGACGACGTTGTTGGCCTGTCCTGCCCGGCCGACGTCGCGCCCGAGTACGCCGAACGTATCCGCGCGACCGCCTGGCGCGCCTTCGATGCCCTTGAGTGCGAGGGTCTGGCCCGCGTCGACTTTTTCCTCGACGAGGCCACCGACACCGTCATCATCAACGAAGTGAACACAATGCCCGGTTTCACCCCCATCTCGATGTACCCGCAGATGTGGGCGGCCTCGGGCCTGTCCTACCCGGACCTGCTCAACGAACTCCTCACTGAGGCCGGCGAGCGCCCGCTCGGTTTGCGCTGAGCGCACCCACGGCCTCGTCAACCCTCAAACCCCACGACAGAAGGAACACTATGACTGATCATCCCAAAGTCACCCTGGTGACCTGCAAGTCCATGCCCAACCTCTTCAAAGGCGAGGAAGGTCTGCTCGACGAGCTGGCGGCGCGCGGTTGCGACCCCCAGATCAAGGTGTGGAACGATCCCGACGTCGACTGGTCCGAGGCCGGTATGGTGGTCGTGCGCTCCGTGTCCGACTACGCCTCGGATCGACCGGCTTTCCTGGAGTGGACGAAGCAACTGCGCCGCGTCCAAAACTCTACGGACGTTTTGAACTGGAACACAGACAAGCACTACCTCAAGGAACTGGCCGCGATGGGGCTGCCCACCATCCCCACGAACTGGCTGGAGCCCGAGCAGAACCTTTCCAAGCACCAGATCCACACGCGCTTCCCGGCCTTCGGCGAGTTCGTCGTTAAGCCCGCCGTGTCTTCCGGCGTGCGCGACATCGGTCGCTACACGACCGTGGATACGCGCCAGCGCCAGGCCGCCATGCGTCAGGTCCAGGGCCTGCTCGGTGAGGGGCGTTCGGTCATGATCCAGCGCTACGTCGAGGAGATCGACCTGCACGGCGAGATCTCGCTTGTCTTCTTCAACGGCCTGGTCTCCCACGCCGTCGAGAAGCGCTCCGCCCTGCACCCGTGCTCGGTCAGCGATCCTTCGGTGCACGAGGCCGTCGTCACAGCCGAGGCGGCGGACTCGCTCGCGTGGAAGTGGGGCGAGGAGATCCGCCGCGTCCTGCACGGCTACGTGCGCTCGCGCCTGGGGCACGACGAGCAGTTCCTCTTCAACCGCGTGGACCTGGTTCCCGACGGCAAGGGCTCCTTCCTGGTCATGGAGGTCTCCCTCGTGGATGCCGACCTGTACCTGGGTGCCACCCCGGGCGCGCTCGGCAACTTCGCCGACGCGATCTCCGCTCGCGCCCACTGGTGATGCACGCCACCGCCGTGGGGATAGTGCTCGAGTTTCCAAGCTCGACCGGGTAGTGCTAAGCTCTACCCGTTGCCTTCACGGCGACGCGATGGTGGCTGTAGTTCAGTTGGTAGAGCACCTGGTTGTGGTCCAGGACGTCGCGGGTTCGAGTCCCGTCAGCCACCCCACTGCCCCGGCGTTTTTGCGCCGGGGTTTCGTTTACCCTGTCGGGTGTACAGTGCGACTCCATGCGTGGCGGCGTTAACCCCTTCGTGCGCAGCGAAACCCAAGAGGTTTGATGCATCCCGGGCATTGTGGAGGGTGTCTGAGGCCAGATTGGGGGTTTGGGCTGTCTGGTCAGCGTAAGTGTTCGATGGTGTTGCGTGAGCGTGTGACGCGTATGGCGTTGGAGGCTCGTGCTGATCCTGCTAGGCGCAATGGTGCTATCGAGCGTGTTGGCGGCCAGTTGGGGGGCAATCCTGAGGCGTTGCGTACCTGGGTGCGTGCCGAGGAGCAGGGTGGACGCAATGAGCGCGGCGACGTCACGCGGGGCGCTGCACCCGTTACGGGGCGCTGCACCCGTTATGTGGCGCTGCACCCGATCAGAACGGGTGCAATGCCTACGGATCGGGTGTACCGCGCTCGCAGACAAGAATGTGTGTGGAACCTGGAATCCCACAACGCGAAGGAAAGAGGTCTCAACGCCCCTATACACAACCCGGGACTTGGCAGGCCAATCAAGGGGCGACATGACGCGGGGCGCTGTACCCGTTGCGTGGCGCTGTACCCGTTGCGTGGTGCTGCACCCGTTACGTGGCGGTACACCCGATCAGATCGGGTGCAATGCCTACGGATTGGGTGCAATGCCTACCGATCGGGTGTACCGCGCTCCCAGACAAGAACGCGTGAGGAACCTGGAATCTCGCAACGCGAAAGAAAGCGGCCTCAATACCCCTACACGAAACCGGGGACTTGGCAGGCCAATCAAGGGACGACATCACGAGGGGCGCTGCACCCGTTGCGTGGCTCTGTACCCGTTGCGTGGCGCTGCACCCGATCAGAACGGGTGCAATGCCTACGGATCGGGTGTACCGCGCTCGCAGGCAAGAACGCGTGAGGAACAAGGAACCCCACAACACGAAGGAAAGAGGTCTCAACGCCCCTACACACAACCCGGGACTTGGCAGGCCAATCAAGGGGCGACATGACGCGGGGCGCTGCACCCGTTGCGTGGCACTGCACCCGTTGCGTGGTGCTGCACCCGTTACGTGGCGGTACACCCGATCAGATCGGGTGCAATGCCTACGGATTGGGTGCAATGCCTACCGATCGGGTGTACCGCGCTCCCAGACAAGAACGCGTGAGGAACCTGGAATCTCGCAACGCGAAAGAAAGCGGCCTCAATACCCCTACACGAAACCGGGGACTTGGCAGGCCTGCGACAGCCCGTGACGCAGGAGCCTTCGAGAAAGTAAAGGCGCTGCGACATCTTCGATCAGTCTGACGCTTGTGGAGTATGCTTGTAGCAACCCAATTGACCGGACAAAGGAGTTTCTATGCCTAACGTGATCGCCTACGGATGTGACGACGCCACCACCCAGTTCCACCCCCTCGAGATCGACATCCGCGAACCCGGCGAGGGCGAGATCTACTTCGACGTCGCATACGCGGGCATCTGCCACTCCGACATCCACGCCGCCCGCGGCGAGTGGGGGCCCGTGTCCTACCCGCTCGTGCCTGGCCACGAGTTCGTCGGCACCGTCGCCAAGGTCGGCCCCGGTGTGACAACGTTCAAGGTGGGGGACCGCGTGGGCGTGGGCTGCATGGTCGGCTCCTGCGGCACATGCGAGATGTGCGAATCCGACTACGAGCAGTGGTGCACATCGACGCCGGGCACCCTGTGGACCTACCGCGCCGACGCAGAGGGGAACCCGACGACCGGCGGCTACTCGCGCGGCTTCACCGTGCGCGAGGACTTCGCCCTCCACGTCCCAGAGTCGCTCGACTTCTCCGCTTGCGCGCCCCTCCTGTGCGCCGGCATTACCACCTACTCGCCGCTCAAGCATTATCAGGTGGGCCCCGGCTCGCGCGTCGCCATCCTCGGCATGGGCGGCCTCGGACACGTGGGCGTGCAGATCGCCAAGGCCATGGGTGCGGATGTTTCTGTCATCTCCCACGGCCGCTCCAAGGAGGCCGATGCCCGCCGCTTCGGCGCCGACCACTTCTACGCCACAAGCGAGGAGGGCGTGCTCGAGTCCCTGCGCGGCTCCTTCGACCTGATCCTGTGCACCGTGTCCGCCGAGGGCCTGGACTACGCCGGCTACATGGCTGCCCTGCGCCCCTACGGCGTCTTCGTCGACGTGGGCCTGCCCTCCGAACCCGTCTCCCTGCCGCTGCGCGCCTTCGTCAACGGTGGCAAGTCCTTCGCGGGCTCCCAGATCGGGGGCATTGCCGAAACTCAGGAGATGTTGGACTTCTGTGCCGAGCACGGCGTCATTCCGCAGGTTGAGATGATCACCGGTGATGAGATCACGCAGGCCTACGACAACATCGTTGATTCGCGCGTGCGCTACCGCTACGTCATCGACACGTCCACATTCCCAGCCACCGCGTGAGCGTGAGGGTGTAACGCGAAAGCCCCGGGCCGATCGGCCCGGGGCTTTCCCAGTGCTGGAGCGGATGACGGGAATCGAACCCGCGTGATCTGCTTGGAAGGCAGAGGCTCTACCATTGAGCTACATCCGCGTACCCCCGGAGGGGACACAAAGATCCTAACGGGTATTGTCCACGTGCGCGACATTTATTCGCCCCTCCCGTATGATGGGGCATCGGACAGTAGTCCTCGGGGTGTAGCGCAGCTTGGTAGCGCATCTGCTTTGGGAGCAGAGGGTCGCAGGTTCAAATCCTGTCACCCCGACCAACCGCGGCCGCGCAGCCGCGGTTTTTTCGTTCGACCCGGGAGTGTCATGCCGTCCTATCGCACCATTATGACGGTGACCACCCTGGCACCCGGGCGGGCCCCCGAAGAAGTCGAGGCCGCCGCCCGGTCCGCCACGTGGCTCGAGTCCTGGGATATTTCCATCGCCTCCGGTCAGCCTCGCGTCACCGCCCGATTCACCGCCGAGGGGGACGACGAAGCGAGAGAGACTCACCGCAGCATCCTCGCCGCCGTGCGCCACGTCGCCGATGTGCCACGCGCCCGGCTGGCCGCTGTCGTGGGAGGGCGCTCCCACTACCTTGTCCCCTGAGCGAGCGTGAGTGCGCGGGCGGCCCCGGCCTCGTCCGCGGGGTAGACACAGGCGCCGGCGTGTGGTGTTGAGCACTTGGTCCGACTGTCGAGGGGTGGATATGCCCACTTGCTGCCCTCGAATGAGGACATCGGCGGGGGCGTGGCGTACACTAGGCGAGTTGTTATGCGCCCGAAATGGGCGTTCCCCCGATTTGTAGACTACGGAGCGTGCGCACGTGAAGAGCACCGTTGAAACCCTTGAGCCCACCAAGGTTCGCCTGACCGTCGAGGTTCCCTTCGAGGAACTCAAGTCCGAAATGGACAAGGCGTACAAGGAGATCGCCGGACAGGTCAACATCCCCGGCTTCCGTAAGGGCCACGTGCCTCCGCGCATCATCGACCAGCGTTTTGGCCGCGCCGCCGTCATCGAGCAGGTCGTCAACCAGGTTCTGCCCGGCCACTACTCGGACGCCATCAACGAAAACGACCTGCGCCCCATGGCCCAGCCCGAGGTTGACGTCACCGAGATCCCGGCCGTGACCGGCCCCCAGGGCGGACAGCTCGTCTTCACCGCCGAGGTTGCCGTCGTCCCCGCCTTCGAGCTGCCCGAGATCGACGAGAAGCTCGTCGTCGAGGTCGAGCCCACCGAGGTTACCGACGAGGACGTGGAGAAGGAACTCGAGGATCTGCGCAGCCGCTTCGCCACCCTCAAGACCATCAACCGCAAGGCCAAGACCGGTGATTTCGCGACCATCGACCTCGTCGCCACCATCGACGGCGAGCAGGTTGACTCCGCCTCCGACGTCTCCTACGAGATCGGCTCCGGCTCGATGCTCGACGGCCAGGACACCGCCCTGCGCGGCACCAAGGCCGGCGAAGAGGTCACCTTCACCTCCAAGCTGAAGGGTGGTGAGCACGAGGGCGAAGAGGCTGAGGTGACCATCACCATCAAGGCCATGAAGACCCGCGAGCTGCCCAAGGCTGACGACGACTTCGCTCAGATGGTCTCCGAGTTCGACACCATGGAAGAGCTCACCGAGGACCTCAAGAAGCAGGCCGCCCAGTCCAAGGAGTCCCAGCAGGCTCTCGCCGCGCGCGACGCCCTCATCGACATCCTCCTGGACAAGGTCGAGATCGTTCTGCCCGAGTCCGCGGTCGACCACCAGGTCGAGCACCGCGTCGGTGAGGACGCCAAGCCCAAGGCCAAGAAGGAAGCCCGCGAGGCCGTGGAGAAGGAAATCCGCACCGAGCTGCTCTCCGAGGCCCTGGCCAAGAAGTTCGACGTGCAGGTCTCCCAGCAGGAGCTGATCGACTACGCGATCCAGATGTCGCAGAACTTCGGCATCGACATCAACCAGCTGTTCTCCTCCTCCCAGCAGATGGCCAATGTCGTGGCCGACCTGGGTCGCTCCAAGGCCCTCATTGAGGCCCTGAAGGTCGTCACCGTCAAGGACACCAACGGTGCCGACGTCGACCTGTCCAAGTTCTTCGGTACCGATCCCGCCACCGAAGAGGGCGCGGAGATCATCACCGAGCCTGCAGACGAGCAGGAGTGAGCGCGGCGGGTGCGCCCGCGCACGAGTGACTAACTCTCAACTGAGGGGGTGAGGCGTGAGCCTCGCCCCCTCAGCGCATGTGTAGAGCGCATGTGCCGACAGCGAAACGACGGCCCGGCGCGCGCACGAGCGGGCGCGCTGCGGGTACGGTTGACACCAATGGGGCCGACTGGGCCCGCGAACAGACGAGGAGGTACGCGTGAGCGTGCACAACACCGGTGCTGCTGGCGAAGGCTCGCAGCTGGGACTGGGCGACTCGGTCTACCAGCGCCTGCTCAAGGAACGCATCATTTGGCTGGGCGGCGAGGTCCGCGACGAGAATGCGAACGTGATCTGCGCGCAGCTGCTGCTCCTCGCGGCCGAGGACCCGGACCGCGACATCTACCTGTACATCAACTCGCCCGGCGGCTCGGTGACGGCCGGCATGGCCATCTACGACACGATGCAGTACATCAAGCCCGACGTCGTCACGGTCGGCATGGGCATGGCCGCGTCGATGGGCCAGTTCCTGCTCACCGCGGGAGCCCCCGGCAAGCGCTACATCACGCCCCACACCCGCGTGCTGCTGCACCAGCCCCTGGGCGGTGCGGGCGGTTCCGCGACCGAGATCCGCATCAACGCGGACCTGATCCTGGGCATGAAGAAGGAACTCGCTGCCATCACCGCGTCTCGCACGGGCAAGACCGTCGAGCAGGTCGAGGCCGACGGTGATCGTGACCACTGGTTCACTGCGCAGGAAGCCCTCGAGTACGGCTTCGTCGACCGCGTGATCGACAGCCCGCAGGAGATCGGAACGCGAGGAGAGAACTGATGAGCACCCAGCCCTACTTTGAGGCGGTCGCCCGCCAGATGCCGCAGGCTCGCTACGTCTTGCCGGACTTTGAGGAGCGCACGGCCTACGGTTTCCGCCGCCAGAACCCATACACGAAGCTCTTTGAGGACCGTATCGTGTTCCTTGGCGTTCAGGTGGATGACGCCAGCGCCGATGACGTCATGGCGCAGCTGCTGGTCCTGGAGTCCCAGGATCCGGATTCGCTGATCACCATGTACATCAACTCGCCCGGCGGTTCCTTCACGGCGCTGACCGCCATCTACGACACGATGCAGTACATCAAGCCGCAGATCCAGACGGTGTGCCTGGGTCAGGCTGCCTCGGCGGCGGCCGTCCTGCTGGCAGCGGGTTCGCCCGGCAAGCGCCTGGCGCTGCCCAACGCCCGCGTCCTCATCCACCAGCCTGCGATGGAGGGTATGCAGGGGCAGGCCTCGGACATCCAGATCGTTGCCGACGAGATCGATCGCATGCGCGCATGGCTCGAGGACACTATCTCGAAGCACTCGGGCAAGCCGGTGGAGCAGGTGCGCCGCGACATCGAGCGCGACAAGATCCTGACCGCCCCGCAGGCCGCCGAGTACGGTCTGATCGACCAGGTGCTCGAGTCTCGTAAGGCTCTGTGACCCTTTCGTCATCGACGAGGCCGTGGTCTCCCCGCGCTTGTGAGTGCGGTGGATCCACGGCCTCGTTGCTGCCCGAGTGTGCGCATGGGTACCCCTGGCAGTCGTCGGCCGCGGGTGAATATTTCATAACATTAAGCGTGGCTAAGCGGAAAACTGCCCCGCGTGCACTAGGTTGTTTGCTAGTAAATGCGAAAGCGTATCCGATCGAACGGCAAAACGTTCAACACCTTGGAGGTCTCGTGGCTCGTCTGACTGATGGTGCGGAACTGCTCAAGTGCTCTTTCTGTGGGAAGAGCCAGAAGCAGGTGCGTAAGCTCATCGGCGGCTCCGGCGCGTATATCTGCGACGAGTGCATTGAGCTGTGTAACGAGATCATCGAAGAGGAGCTGGGTGCTCAGCAGTCATCCTCCTCAGCGACTCCGCTGCCCAAACCGCGTGAAATCAACGAGTTCTTGAACACGTGGGTGATCGGCCAGGATCGCGCTAAGCGCGCACTGTCGGTCGCCGTATATAACCACTACAAGCGTGTGCGCTCGCGCGAGTCCGGCAACAGCGAGGACATGCTGGGTACAAAGTCCAACATCCTGCTGCTCGGCCCCACGGGCACGGGCAAAACCCACCTGGCGCGTTGCCTGGCGCGCCTCCTCGACGTGCCTTTCGCGATCGTGGACGCGACCGCCCTGACCGAGGCCGGCTACGTGGGCGAGGACGTGGAGAATATTCTCCTGCGCCTCATCCAGGAGGCCGACGGCGACATCAAGAAGGCGGAGAAGGGCATCATCTACGTCGACGAGATCGACAAGATCGGCCGTAAGGCTGAGAACGCCTCGATCACCCGCGACGTGTCGGGTGAGGGCGTGCAGCAGGCGCTCCTGAAGATCATCGAGGGCACGGTTGCCTCCGTTCCTCCCACGGGCGGACGCAAGCACCCCCACCAGCAGTTCCTCGAGATCGACACCTCCGGCATCCTCTTTATTGCGGCCGGTGCCTTCGCGGGCATCGAGGACATCGTCAAGGGCCGCCTGGGCCGCCGGTCGACGGGCTTCGGTTCGGAGCTGAAGAGCACCTCCGAGATGGGTGACCTCTACGAGGCCGTCTCAGCCGAGGATCTGCACAAGTTCGGCATGATCCCGGAGTTCATCGGCAGACTCCCCATCCTGACCTCCACCAAGGAGCTGACGGAGGAGGACCTCGTCCGTGTCCTCACCGAGCCGTCGAACTCGCTCGTGCGCCAGTACCAGCACCTCTTCGAGCTGGACAACATGGACCTGGAGTTCACGCACGAGGCACTCCTTGCGATCGCCGCTCGCGCGAACGAGCGAAAGACGGGTGCCCGTGGCCTGTCGTCGATCATGGAGCAGACCCTGTCGGATCTCATGTTCGACCTGCCCAGCCGCGACGACGTCGCACGCGTGGTTATCACCCGCGACCTCGTCGAGGGCGTGGGGCCCGCGGAGCTCTACCCGGAGCGCTCCTCGGAAGGTAAACGCAGCGCCTGAGTTCTCCCGCTAGACTTGAGGTCTATCGAGACCCACCGGGAGGAATCTATGGCACATGGTAACGAGGCCGTGGTCGCCGCTTCGGCCGACCTGGGAGTGAGCGGTATCCCCGTCGAGCTGGCGGATGCGCGCGCCACGATCGACAATATCGATGCCGCGCTCGTACACATCCTCGCTGAGCGTTTCCGCTGCACGCAGCGCGTCGGGCACATCAAGGCCCGACTGGACCTGCCTCCTGCCGATCCTGCCCGCGAGGCTCGCCAGGTTGAGCGCCTGCGCACCCTGGCAGCATCCTCCGGCCTCGACCCTGATTTCGCCGAGAAGTTCCTGGGCTTCATGGTCCGTGAGGTCATCCGCCACCACGAGGACATCAAGGCCGAGTACAACGAGGGGCCGCGTCTGTAGCGTCCTGGCTCATTAGTTCCGCAGGCGATTCTCCTGCTTCGCGTTCAGGTGTCGACATTGGATCGGTGATATTCTGCGGTCTGCGGGATATGGGGAGATACGCTTGTGAGGCATTGCATGCGACTGTGGTGGCTGGCGATGAGGGGCGGTGGTGTCAGCCTTTTCTCTGCCTCTCGACTAGACTGTACGAGCTGAACACGTGGCGTTTCAGGATGGGGATTGATGGTCAATCTAGGTGATATAGCGAAGGCGACAGGGTACTCGAAGGCGACTGTGTCCCGTGTGCTCTCGGGGGATCCCAGCTTCACCGCGAAAGAATCGACCCGACATCGCGTTATTCAGGTGGCCAATGAGCTCGGCTACGCGCTGCGCTCCTCGCGTTCCGGAATTCCGCAGATGATGGCGGTGCTGGAGAATTTCGACGCGACGCACGGACCCCAGGACACTTACTTCGCGGACGTGCGCGACGCACTGCGCGAACGCGCGGTCGAAAATATGATGAGCCTGTCCTTCTTCTCCGACGTAGACTCGCTGGTCGAAGCCGGTGATGACTTCGCTGGCTTCGTCTCCCTGGGGCCCGCTCCGATCGCGAGGGAGGATCTTCAGAGGCTGCATGAGGCGCTGGCACACGGCGTGTTCATCGATATCAATCCCGCACCCACCCTCTTTCATTCGGTGCGCCCCGACCTGCAGCAAACCGTCATCGAAGCCATCTACGCGCTGCGCGAGCAGGGGCGCGAGCGTATCGCTTTTATCGGTGGAGAAGGGCACATGATGGGGTCGCACGTCTTCGCCCGGGATCCTCGCACCTTTGCTTTCGATGAGTGGGCGCGTCTGCTGGGGATGCCGACCGACGGGCACGTGTATGCGTCCGGCCCATTCACGGTTGATAACGGGCGTGACCAGGCCGAGGCTCTGCTGGATGCCCATGCCGAGGCGATGCCCGACGCGATCCTCGTGGCTGCAGATCCGTTGGCAGTCGGCGTCATCCAGGCGCTGGTGGCCCGTGGGGTGAGGATTCCCGACGAGGTCGCGGTCCTGTCGATCGATAATCTCGAAGTGTGTCAGTACACGGCTCCCACGCTCAGCTCCTACGCGATTGAGCGTTCAGAGCTCGCCGAGACAGCCCTCATGCTTCTTTCCGACGCGATTGTCGGCCGGTTCCGGCACAAGCATCACGTGCTCCTCTCCACGCACCTGGTGCCTCGGCAGAGCTTTATTCCCCTCGAGGACACGCCCCGGTACTGATCGTCTGACGCGCAACGCGGCGGCGAGTACTTCTCACCCCGCCGCCGCGTTGCCTCGTCACAGGAGAGACAGCGTCACGTCCACGATCTGCTCGTGCGACGCGTCGATCTGGAACTCGTCGTGGACCGGTGAACCCCACGAATCATCGCCGCCCACGCCCATCTGTGCGCTGAGCAGACGCAGGTACGTCGCGGTACGCTGCGAAGGCTCGGGAAGTTCCCACCAGTGGCGGGCGTTCTCGATTTGCGCGGACGAATAGGGTAGGAGAGAGATGCCTAGGTTGGAGCGGGCCTGTACGCGCAGCCCGTGGCCGTTGGCGTCGGTCACATCGCACCAGCGCACACCGGGGTGGAAGCCACACTCCTGCGGCACCGCGTAGTGGGCCAGGCCCTGAGCGGCGCTGAGTTCCCACACACCCAGGTTTGCGCCGGCTAGACGGTCTGCGTAGGCCTCGACGGGGCCGAGGCCGTAGAAACGCAGCCGGTCAATCGAGGAAGGGAGAGCCCACTCGAGGCCGAAACAGGGCATCGTCGGCAGGTTCTGGGCACCCGGGTAGGTTGCCGTCAGGCGGATCGTTCCATCGGTACGCAGCTCGTAGCGCACGGGAACGATGACGTTGTCCAGGCTGGCCAACTGGTAGTCGTAGGTGACGACGACGCAGCCTTCACGGGGCTCAACCCGTGTGTCCACGCAGCGGGCGTAGGCACCGGCGGTCGTCCAGCATGCACGCTCGAAACCGTGGCCGGCCCCGCGGTCATTGTCTGTGAGGGGACGGAACGTCGTTAGGCGAGGCGGAAAGAGCACCATGGCCTCCTCCCCGCGTTGCCACTGCACAATGCCGCCAGCGGTGCGAGACAGCAGAGCCTCGCTCTCGCCGTGGCGGACGCCGACGTTCCAGCGTCCCAGCGTGAAGTCAGCCTCGCCCTCGATCTCCTCCGTTGGCGGCTCCGGGCGCGCGTGGATCGATTGACCCACCGCCACCACGTGCCCCGCCTCGCACCACGCGGTAGGCGCGGCGAGAAATAGCGTCCCCTCCAGGACAATTTCTCGTGCTGTCTCGCCCAACAGCTCGCTGGGCCAACGTACCTCGACCAAGCCCTCCGGGCCGCTCGCCGACGCCGCCTCGTACTCGGCCTCCCATGCGACCTCGCCGTCCGCGAGCACGCGGGCGCGCACTCTCAGGTGCTCGAGCGGAGCGGTAAGGGTGAGTATGTCCAGACGTATGCCCTGCGCGCTCGGGGTGAGTGTCACCGGGGCGTAGAGAGCCTTGACCGCCTGCGCCTGAGGCTTGGGCGTACGATCCGCGAAAACGATGCCGTCGCACGAGAACTCCCAGTCGCAAGGACGATCACCGAAGTCGCCGCCGTAGGCCAGGAACTCACCGCCCGATCCGGCGGTCGGCTCATGGTACAGAGCCTGATCGATGAAGTCCCAGATGAAGCCGCCGCCGTACTCGGGGTAACGCTCTAGGTCCGTGTACAGTTGCAAGCCTCCCACTGAGTTACCCATTGAGTGCATGTACTCGCACGACAGGTAGGGCTTTGCCGGCTCACAGCGCAGGTACTCCTCAATAGCGTCGGGATGGGCGTACATGCGCGACTCGATATCCGAGGCATCGTCGAACTCGCGATCCCACGTCACGCCCTCGTAGTGAACTGGACGGGCCTCGTCCAGCTCGTGACAGCGTCGGTACATGCTGCGGAACACCTCGCCGCCGTAGGACTCGTTACCCAGTGACCAGATGAGCACACTCGCGTGGTTGCGGTCCTGGCGCACCATCGACTCCACGCGATCCACGCATGCGTTCTCCCACTCCATCTTCGAGCCCGGGATGGCCGTCTCGGGTGTGGGAATATCGCCTGGTGTGCACCATGAGCCGTGCGTCTCCAGGTTCGCCTCGTCGATGACGTACAGGCCGTATTCGTCACACAGATCGAGGAATCGCGTGTCGTTAGGGTAGTGGCTCGTGCGAATGGCGTTGATGTTGAGCTGTTTGCACAGTCGTACATCCGTGACCATGTCCTCCATCGCCATCGTGCGGCCCGTGTATGGGCTGAACTCGTGACGGTTCACTCCTCGGAAAATCAGGCGCTGATCGTTGAGAGTGAATACGCCGTCGACGATCTCAAAACGGCGGAAGCCCACGCGCTGGCTCACGACCTCGTGCGTGTGTCCGTCCGCATCGAGAAGAGCCACGCTCAGCGTGTAGAGCGCCGGGTCCTCCGCCGTCCATGGGCAAATCTTGGACAGAACACCGCTCAACTCAATGACGGGCTCCCTCGTGGGGCTGCGGTGGCTCCACACCACGGTCGCCGAGCGGTCCGTAAGTTCGGCGCTGATGGTGACGTCAGCATCGATGCCGCAGATGTCGGCCTTGATGTCCAGGGCGCCCATGCCCGTCGCTGCGTCGTAGTCCGCGTCCACCCTTAGGTTTTCGATGTGGCACACCGGCAGCGCGATCAGGTAGACGGAGCGGAACAGGCCGTGGAAACGCCACGAATCCTGTCCTTCAAGCCAGGAAGCGCTCGAGTGCTCGTAGCACGCGACCACGAGCTCGTGTTCCTCCGTGCCGCTATCGCTATTGAGAGCCTGCATCACGTCGAATTCGCTCGCTGTGTAGCCATCCTCGCAGTATCCGACGAACGTGCCGTCGACCCACACGTAGAGCGCGGTCGCGAAGCCTTCAAAACGCAGGCGTACGCTGCCGCGTGCCTTGAGACTCTCCAGCACGGCCTCGTCAAGGCGGAATCGGCGACGGTAGACGGCGACTCGGCAGTCCTCGGGAAAGTTGGGAGCCGTCGGATTAGCGTGTCCGTCCCACGGCATCTGGATGTTGACGTAGGCCGGTGGCCACAGTCCCTCCGCTTCGAGCGTCGAGGGGATGGGCAGGTCGCACGCTTCCTCGGTTGAGAAGCAGTCGGTGGGGGAGACGAGGCAGATGCGCGATGCGGTGGTGAGTACTACCTCCCAGGTTCCATCGAGGCTCTGGCGGTGCGTGTCTGAGTCATGGGAAGAGCGAGCGGGAAGTCGATTGACAGCAAAGGTCTGTGGATCGCTGAGCCAAGCAGATGTAGGGGTGGAAATATGGGGCGTGTGGAACATGGTGACCTCCGAATGTGCGACGTTGCGGTGGAGCGATCGTGCTCTGAGGACAGAGTAACCTGATGTGTAGAATAACGCAATTAGGTTACCTGCCAATGCCAGTGTGATCTAAATGATCTTGGATCCACAAGGTAAATACGTTAAGTTATGAGTGTCCATGCAAGTGTTGCTTCAAAGGAGAGGGACAATGGCACACGAACAAGGAACGAACAAGAGCTGGGTGTCGCGAATCTGCTACGCGATCGGCAACCTCGGGCAGGCCGCGTATTACAACGCGCTGTCGACCTTCTTTGTCACCTACTACGCGGCACAGACCCTGTTCCGTGACTACGAGGACTCCGAGGCCAAGGCGATGATTGCGATCATCACGGCTCTCGTCTTCATCATCAGGATTGTTGAGATCTTCATCGATCCGCTCCTGGGTAACCTCGTGGACAACACGAACTCGCGTTTTGGGCGCTTCAAGCCCTGGCAGGTCATCGGCGGTGTTGGATCCTCGATCCTACTCTTCGCAATCTTCACCGGACTCTTCGGCCTCGTCAACGTCAACAAGGGCGTGTTCATCGTCGTCTTCGTGATCGTCTTCGTGGTCCTCGACGTTTTGTACTCCCTACGTGACATCTCCTACTGGGGAATGATCCCCGCCCTGTCCTCGTCTTCGCAGGAACGTAGCGTGTACACCGCCCTCGGTACCTTCACGGGCTCGATCGGCTACAACGGCGTGACTGCGATTGTCGTTCCCGTCGTCGCGTTCTTCGGTGCCCTCGCAGGTGCAGGCTCCGAGAGTCAGACGGGCTGGAGCGGCTTCGGTGCCGTCATCGCGATCCTCGGCATCGTCACCTGCCTGGCCGTCGCCTTTGGAACGCGCGAAGAGGAGAGCGTGCTGCGCGATCCCGCCGACAAGTCCAACCCCCTGCAGGCCTTCCAGGCGATCGGACGCAATGACCAGCTCCTCTGGGTCTCCCTGTCCTACGTCCTGTACTCGATCGCGAACGTCGCGACGACCGGATTCATGATCTATCTGTTCAAGTTCGTCCTCCAAAAGCCGGACATCTACTCCGTGGTCGGTATCATCGCCTTCCTCATCGGCCTTGTGGTGACTCCTCTGTACCCGGTGATAAACCGGCGCGTCCCGCGCCGCTACCTCTACCTCGGTGGCATGGCGTTCATGGCCTGCGCCTACATCCTGTTCATCTTCTTCTCGTCCAACCTCATCGTCGTCTTCGTTGCCCTGGTGCTCTTCTACCTGCCCGCCACCTGCATCCAGATGACGGCGATCCTGACGATCACCGACTCCGTCGAATACGGCCAGTGGAAGACCGGCAAGCGCAACGAGGCAGTAACGCTGTCCGTGCGTCCTATGCTCGACAAGATCGCAGGCGCGCTGTCGAACTCGATCGTCGGTTTCGTCGCCATCGTGGCCGCCATGACCAACGACGTCGATCCTTCGCTTCTGACGAGCAGCAACATCGAGACATTCAAGGCGGCTGCGTTCTACGTGCCGCTGGCGGTTATAGTCCTGGCGTTCATCGTCTTCGCCCGCAAGGTGACTCTCACCGAGGCCAAGCACGGCGAGATCGTGTCCATCCTTGAAGAAAACATGGCGAGCGCTTCTGACAAGGAGGGTTAAGACTTCCACAGTCGCAGCATCTTCGGGGCAACTCGTGAGATGCTCCGGGCGACGCGTGGGAGAGTTGAGGCGGGGGACGCCTTCGTCGTCCCCCGCCTGTTTCTCTGCCTCCTGATCCGTCTGCAATTCCACAGGCAACTCTCCTGCATTGCGTTCGGGTGTCGACATCAGATGATCGGTATTCCAAGGTCCTTGGGGTGTGAGTGAGATATGCTCGCGAGGAGTTGGACATGACAGTGGTTTCTGTCGGTGTGTGGCTGTGAGGACCTCTCAGGGTTGTCTGATGAAACTCTGCGCGCGCTCCCGGATAGTTTTCAGGTACCTTTCAGGCTTGTGATCTCTAATATATCCAGGCAGTGAGAACCACAGCCCGACAGTAGTCCACAAGGAGTTTTCGATGAAGAATCGTGCACAGACGCGCGCCCTCGCCGTCATTGCCATCACCCTGGCGGCGGCCCTCAGCGCATGCGGATCGACCGGATCGTCCAGCTCGTCCGCATCCGGTACGAAGAGCCCCAGCTCGTCGGCCAGCAACGCGGCCAGCAACGACCCCAACCTGGTGTTCGCCCAGTGCATGCGTGAGAAGGGCTTCGATGTGCCCGACACTGGCCTGACGCCCGAACAGGCCAACGACCACTCCCCGGCGTTCGACTCGGCGGTTAACGAGTGCATGACGAAGGTCGGGCCCCTGACCGGTGAAGACAGCGTAGCCAACGATCCGGCTGCGCGCGAGACGATGGTCAAGGCCGCGCAGTGTCTGCGCGAGGCCGGCTACGACGTGAAGGACCCGAAGCCGGGCGAGGGCATCAACGTGAAGGACATCCCCGAAGACACGCTCAACAAGTGCTTCCAGCAGAACGGGAGTGGAAAGTGACCCGATCGCGGACCCCACGCCTCGCGGCAGCACTAGCGATGCTGGCGGTTGCGGGAATGAGCCTGTCGGCCTGCTCGAACACTAGCGCCGAGGCCGATGCCCCTCAGTCCTTTGACGGTGCCACCGCGACCGTCACCCGCGGAGACCTGGTGGGGGAGACCACCGTTCAAGGATCCCTCCACTACGCGGACTCCTACACGCTCAAGAGCGCCTTCGACGGCGTCGTCACCGCCCTTCCGACTCCCGGCACGACCCTCACGCAGGGCTCGCACGTGTACACGGTTGCCGGGAACAACACCTACCTGCTCCACGGCGCCACCCCCGCCTGGCGCTCGTTCGAGGAAGGCATGAGTGACGGCGAGGACGTGTTGCAGCTGGAAACGGCTTTGGCTCAGCTCGGATACTTCGAGGCCACGCCCAACGCCCACTTCGACTGGAACACGATCGCCGCGATCAAGAAGTGGCAGAAGGCCCTGACGCTTCCGCAGAACGGCACGCTGCCGCTGGGCACCGTGCTCTTCGCTCCCGAGGACCTGCGCATCGGTGCCCTCAAGGCCCGCGTTGGCGACAGCGCCACGATGGAGACGGAACTGTTCACGGCCTCGTCCTCGCGTCAGGTGATCTCCGCGAACCTGAAGCTGTCCGACCAGGCGCTCGGCGTCGTTGGTAACTCCGTGACCGTGCGCCTGCCCGGCTCGGCCACCACGACGACCGGAACGATCACCTCCGTGGAACCGCCCCGTGAGAAGGCGACCGAAGAAGGCAGCAAGGAAACCAGCAAGGAAGCCAACAAGGAACGGATCATTCCGATCACCGTCACCCCGGATGACCCCTCTGCCCTCGAGGGGCTTCAGGAGGCCTCCGTCTCCCTGGGCCTCACCTCCGAGACACGCAAGGGTGTCCTGTCCGTGCCCCTGGGCGCACTCATCGCCCTGAGCGCGGATCAGTTCGGCCTCGAGGTCGTGGACGAGAAGGGTGAGATTCGTCGGGTCCCCGTCACCGTCGGCCTGTTCGCGGGTGACCGCGTCGAAGTGAGTGGCGACGAAATCGCCGAAGGCCAGCGCGTGGTGGTGCCCAACCGATGAGCCACATCCTGCAACTGACCGACGTGCACCGGTCGTTTGGCTCACCGCCCGTGCACGCCTGTAATGGAGTATCCCTGAGCGTTGACGAAGGCGAATTTGTCGCCATCGTCGGCCCCTCGGGCTCCGGTAAATCCACCCTGCTAAACCTGATTGGAACGCTGGATCGGCCCACCTCGGGCAGCGTGTGCATCAACGGCAACGACGTGTCCTCCCTGCGAGACACCGAGCTGTCTGGTGTGCGCTCCTCGCTGATCGGCTTCGTGTTCCAGCAGTTCCACCTGACGGCCGGCGTCTCCGCCATCGACAACGTCGCGGACGGTTTGCTCTACCGGGGCGTGCCGCGCTCCAAGCGCCGCGAGGCGGCCCGCGAGGCTCTGACCCGCGTGGGGCTCGGGCACCGCATGGACCACAAGCCCCACCAGATGTCGGGCGGCGAGCGCCAGCGCGTCGCGATCGCGAGGGCAATCATCGGTCATCCGGCCCTCCTCCTCGCTGACGAACCCACCGGTAACCTGGACTCCCGTTCGGGCGCGTCCATCGTCGAGCTCCTGCGTGAGCTCAACGATGCCGGCACCACCATCATCGTGATTACCCACGACAACGAACTGGCAGCGTCGCTGCCTCGCCAAATCGCCATCCGTGATGGCGAGATCGTCTCCGACTCTGCGCACCCGGGAGGTGGCCATGACGAATAGGAAGAATTCGGGCGCGGGCCGCTCCGCCCTGCGTGCTTCGGATGTTGCCCGCCTGGGCCTGACCGGCCTGCGGTCTCGGCCCATGCGTGCCGTCCTGTCGGCTCTGGGCATCGCGATCGGTATCGCCGCAATGGTTGGCGTCGTCGGTGTGTCCGCATCCTCGCAGGCTCGCCTGCAGGAGCAGCTGCGCGCGCTGGGCACGAACATGCTGACTGCGCGCAGCGGCGCCGACCTGTCCGGCCAGGACCTGATCCTGCCCGAGGACTCCGTGGGACGTGTCCGTATGATCCCGGGTGTCACCGATGCCGCCTCAACCTCAACGCTCGAGGGCATCTCCGTGTACCGGTCGCGCCTGTCCGACCCGAACGCGACCGGCGGCACCATCACGATGGCAGCCGACACGAACCTGCTCAAGGTTGTCTCCGGCACCATGAAGAGCGGGGCCTGGCTCAATGAGGCCACCGCGAAGTACCCGGGCGTCGTCCTGGGGTCGAAGGCCGCCGCCCTGCTCGGCGTCGTCGAACCGGGCACCCAGGTGTGGTTGGGGGGCCGTTCCTTCACGGTCCTGGGCATCATGGAACCCGCGCCGCTGGCCGAGGAGCTCGATAATGCCGCGCTGATCGGCGTGTCCGCAGCGTCGACCTACTTCGGCACCGGAAAGACGCCGACAACCATCTACGAGCGCTCCACCGAGGACCAGGTCGAAACAGTCCGTGAGCTTCTCGGCCCGACCCTGGCCCCGCAGGGTGCAACAGGTCTGAAGGTCTCGCGCCCCTCCGACGCGCTGGCCGCCCAGAATGCGGCCGACCAGACCCTGACGACCCTCCTCGCGGGCGTCGGATCGATCGCCCTCCTGGTGGGCGGCATCGGCGTGGCAAACACGATGATCATCTCGGTTCTGGAACGCCGCAAGGAGATCGGCCTGCGCCGCTCGCTGGGCGCCAAGCGCGGGCACATCACCGTGCAGTTCCTGGCCGAAGCCCTGCTCCTGTCCTTCCTCGGAGGACTCGCCGGATGCCTGATCGGCGCGGGCGTCACGTGGGGCATGTGTTATGTCTACGGTTGGCCTCCCACCCTGCACTGGTGGGTGATCGCCGCAGGCCTGGGCGCCACTCTCCTCATCGGCGCCGTCGCCGGGCTCTACCCCGCGATCCGAGCGGCCCGCACGCCGCCCACAGCGGCGCTCGCCTCGCAGTAGGAAAGCCCACCCGATAAAGCCGTGGCCGGCTCGCCAACCCCTCTGTGTGGGGGAGCGCGAGCCGGCCACGGCCTCGTCTATGGGCGAGCAACCTTGCGGGGTTCAGCTCTGGACGGGTCCTCCGTAGATCTCGTCAATGATGGAGGCAAGGCGGCGCGTGGCCTCCAGGCGCTTAACCTTCAGGGAGGGCGTCAGCAGGCCGTTGGCCTCCGTGAAGTCGGTGGACAGGACCTTGATCTTTCGGATCGATTCGGCGCGCGAGACGTGCTCGTTCGCCGAGGCCACGGCCTTTTCCAAGGAGGCGAGGACCTCGACGTTCGACGCGGCCTCGGCCACGCTCATCGGTGGCAGGGAGTGGGCGGCGAGCCAGTCGGGTAGCATCTCCGCGTCCAGGGTAATGAGCGCGGCGACGAAGGGACGCTGGTCGCCGACGACCAGGACCTGGGAGATGAGCGGGTGGGAGCGCATCGGGTTTTCCAGCGCTGCCGGCGCGACGTTCTTGCCGCCGGCCGTTACGATGATCTCCTTCGCGCGCCCCGTGATCGACACGTAGCCGTCGCGGTCCAGGGAACCCAGGTCGCCCGTGCGGAACCAGCCGTCTTCGGTGAAGCAGGCGGCCGTGGTGCCCGGGTCGTTGTGGTAGCGCTGGAAGACGCTGGGGCCCTTGAGGAGGATCTCGCCCTCGTCGCTGATCTTGAAGGACATGGGAGGCAGGGCCGGGCCCACGGTGCCGATCTTGGACAGGCGAGGAGTATTCACCGAGACCGGGCCGACCGTTTCGGTGAGGCCGTAGCCTTCCAGGACGGGGATGCCGACGCCGCGGTAGAAGTGGGCGAGCCAGGTCGCCAGGGGCGCGCCGCCGGAGACGATGTAATCCGCGTTGCCGCCCACCAGGCGGATGATCTGCTGGTAGACGAGCCTGTCGGCGAGCGCGTGTTGGGCCTTGAGGGAGGCGCTGGGGCCTTCCTCGGTGTCGAGGGCGCGCGAGTATGCGATCGCTACCTTCGCTGCCCAGCGGAAGATCTTGCGCTTGGGGCCCGAAGCCTTCGTGTCCGCCGAGTTGTAGATCTTCTCCAGGACGCGTGGGACCACCAGGAGGTAGCTGGGCTTGAAGGAGGCGAGGTCGTTGAGAAGGTTCTTGATGTTGGAGGCGTGGCCGAGCACGCCGTTTCCGCTGATCTGGAAGACCTGCAGGAAGCGCGCGAACACGTGGGCGAGGGGCAGAAATAGGAGCAGGCGCGAGTCCTTGCCCGCCGCGATCTCCGGCATCCATGCGTGGGCGTTGAGGCACAGGTTCGTGAAGTTCTCGTGGGACAGGACCGTTCCCTTGGGGGTCCCGGTCGTGCCCGAGGTGTAGACGATGGTCGCGATGTCGTCCTTCGTGAGGGCGTCTGCTCGTGCGGCGACGCGGTCGCGGGGCGTGGCCGCGCCTTCCGCGATGAGGGTCTCGATGGCCTCGGAGTCCAGGGAGAGCACGTCCGTGTTCGTCCTGTGTTCGCGCTGTGCGGCCGCGCGCACGATCTCCGCCATGGACACGGTCTCGGTGATGATGAGGGTGACGTCCGCGTCGTTGAGGACGTGGGCGACCTGGTCGATGGAGCTGGTCTCGTAGATGGGCACGGGGACAAGCGCCGCCGCCCAGCACGCGAAGTCTAGGAGTGTCCACTCGTAGCGGGTGCGGCTCATGATCGCGACGCGGTCCCCGGGCTCCAGGCCCCGCGCGATGAGGCCGGCGGCCACCGACTGGACCTCGTCGTAGAACTCGCGCGCCGTGATGGAACGCCACGTGTCGCCGATGCCGATCTTGCGCAGGATGAGGGGGCGGGTGGCGCCGCGTTGGACGCGCTCTTTGAGCAGGTGGGGGATCGTCGTGTGCTCGTCGATGCGCACCATGACGGGGGCGTGCCATTCGAGGGCCTCGGTGGTTGTCTGCGCCTGCGTCGTCTCGTCGTCGTTGGACGAGGCCGGGGTTTCTTCGGCGGTCATGTGTGCTCCCTGGTCGCTGGGCGGGTGGCGCCGCGAGAGGGGATTCAGCGCGGCGCAACTGCTGTTACTCGATATCTTACGCTCGCGTAGGGTGGGAGAGGAGCCGTCTTTAGGGGTGGTTGCTTGTTTTCGCTGTGGCCGGGGAGAGCACAGCCGCGTGGGTGCTAGTCGAGGCCGAGCTCGGCCTTCACCTCGTCGAGCGTGTAGACCTCGTCGGGGTGCTCCGCGTAGTCCTGAACGGCCTGCTTGATCTGCTCGTGGAGCTGCTCGAACGGATGCCCAGGAGTAGGGCTGTCGGCGTAGCGCCGAAACTCATTAAGGAATGAATCGGCTAGCTGACGATCGTCTGCTGCGCGCGTGCGGACGGTGGGCTGCTGCGCGCCGGATGCGACGGCCTCGATGCCTTGCCGTTCGTGCTCCTTGGGGCGCCAGAACGACGTGATGTCCTGCTTCTCGGTGAGCTGGTGCTCGATGAAGGCGGTGGCGAGCTCGTAGTCGAAGGGTTTGTCCCACGGCTGGCGCGCGAACATTTTGCCGAAGTCTGTGCCGCGCTCACGTATGACCGGTTCGAAGTGGAACATAGTGGCGCGCTCGGGCACCATTGCCATGTGCTTGGAAGCTGCCGAGAACCCAATGATGTAGGTCCCGTGGTGGGTGAATATTGGCTGGTTCCACGCGATGCGCAGCTCCAGCTCCGGGTAGGAGAGCCCCACTGACACCAGCACGTCGACCATCCGCGCGCGATTGTCGTCGTTCGGGATGGTCGCGAGGTACTCGTCAAGCGTTGAGATGGCCATGTGATGACTCCATCCGATGATGCGTGCGTCATGATGCTTGAAATGACTTGTGGATGCATGAGTTTCATGCTCGTGTTTTAGCCCTGGTGGGCGGTGTCTCACCTTACAGAGTTACACCTGTAGTTCCTCTGAACCGTCAAGTCCTTCTAGGAGATTATCGGCCTCCTCAATCCTTCCGGCCAATCGGTATGCGTGGGAAAGCGTCAATCTAAAGAAAATGGTTAATGGGTGTCGACCACCTAAAACTCGTAGGCTATCCGAGAATGTACGTTCGGATAACGGAATAGCTTGGTCAAGTCTGCCTGCTACTTGGTAGGCGTGAGAAAGACTGTTGCGTGTTGACAGTGTTTGAGGATGATCAACGCCCATAACCCGCATGCGGTTAGCCAGATTCTGCTCATACAGTGCAATAGCGTCATCGAGTCTATCGGTCAGTACGTTCGCATATGCGAGGTTGTTGCGCGAGGCTAGGGTGTTGGGGTGGTCGTCGCCCAGGATGCGTCTATTGTCAGCGAGGACCTGCTCGTATAGGCTGATGGCTTCGCTGAGGCAACCAGCATCCTGGTAAGTGTATGCGAGGTTGTTGCGCACGATTAGGGTGTTGGGGTGGTCGTCGCCCAGGATGCGGCTACTGTCAGCGAGGACCTGCTCGTATAGGCTGATGGCTTCGCTGAGGCGACCATCGGACTTGTATGCTCCTGCGAGGTTGTTGCGCGAGGCTAGGGTGTTGGGGTGGTTCTCGCCCAGGATACGGGTGCTATCCGCGAGAGTCTGCTCGTATAGGGTAATAGCTTCGTTGAGGCGACCAGTTTCCTGGTACGCTTCTGCGAGATTGTCGCGTGACGTCAAGGTATCGGGGTGGTCCTTCCCCTGGATACGGATGCGGTCGGTGAGGATCTGTTCGAACAGGGGTATGGCCTCGCTCAGGCGTCCTGCGGACACGTACCCGCTTGCGATGACGTCGGCACCTTGCGTGTGTTCAAGACCGGGGGTGATCGTGCTCAGTGCAGCTTCCGCGTTATCAAAGTGCCACGATGCAGCAAACCAGCGCACCAGCATGAGTCTGCTTTCTGGCGACTGAGCATCAATGTCTAAGCGTTCGGCGCGGTCAATCCATGCTGCATTTGTGCCATCGCGTGGAACATTGCCTACCTCTCGCAAAGCATCGCTGAGGAGTGACAAGCGCACAGGAATAAGACCCGCCTCATCCTGTGCTCTGAGCTCGATCGCCTGGCGAAGTGAACTGGGTAGAGCCATGACAAGCTCTGCGTCACCGGCAGCAACTGCAGCGAGGGCATCCTCAACCTGTCCTAAGAGATCGAGAGACTTGACTCGTGAAGCAGGAAGGCTAGTCAGACGCCGTGCAAGAGTACCGACGTCATCACTTTCCATCCTCGACAAAGCCACCATGCAGTAGTCGTTTTCGGAGAAGGTCTGAAGCTGTTCCACATCAAACCAGTTGGTGAGAAAATCGACGATCAGTGGTAGTGGCTCACCTCTAGAATCCTTGATCTGAAATGCGAGCCGGGCAAGGGGTTCGGCAAGATCGTAGTAGGTCCGGCGACGATCAAGGAGAGCAGTAAAAATGGTCGAGGTGGGCTTGAGCCAGCCGCGTTCGGTCAGGTCGCTGACAGCCTTGGCCGTACTGCGCTGATCATAACCGATTCGTTCGGCAAGATCTTTAACTGGGAGGGGGCGGTCGGCCGAGGCGAGTTCTGCAACGATGAGGCGCTGCATGGGCGACAGCCGCGCCAACTGCTCCTGATAATATGGGGTCAGGTCGTCGAAGCGGTTGAGGAGTAATGTCGTAAGGTCGCGCAGGTCCTCAACCGTGAGCGCGCTGCCGAGCAGCGCCCACAGTCGCGGCTGCCCTCCAGCCAAATGCGCGATCGTATGAATCCGTGCCAGTGATTCATTGTCCGACAGGCGTTTAGCAAGCTCGCTGTTGTTCGCTTCTCGCGCCAGTTTTATGAGCATCTCGCGTGCTTCTTCGGGGGAAAACCGATCGAGACGAATCGTGTCGAAGAAGCCGAAGAATGGGGCAGCATGAGACGAGAGGCTGCGATCTAGTCTAGTCGTGCTGGCGATGATCAAGATACCCGGCTCGGTCTGCAGCAGGTTGCGAAGCTTCTGCTGGCCGGCCTCTCCGAGAGCATCGAGAATATGGTCAAGATTCTCCGCGAGAACCAAAATTGGACCGTCCTCATGACTGGTATGTCGAATATGCGCGTCAAGTTCGTATTCATCGGTTTTCTGCGTGGGCAAATCTGGTGCCACACGCTCAAGAATTGCAGCGAGAAGCCGTCCGTAGGACACGAGCGTCCATGGGTCCTCGGGTAGCCAGGCAATTCGTAAAGGCTTGCCTACATTCGTGTCAGCAAGGTTCTTGGATCGGTGATAAACCAATGAAATGAGGTGTGTTTTTCCTGCGCCTCGTGGCCCGACAAGGAGCGTATGATGAGGACTAGGCGTATGCCCCAGGGCTTTGACGCGCTTCATGAGTGCCTTGAGGATTGGCTGGCGCACTACAAGGAGGCGCTCAAGCATTTCCTCAGGCATAGTCGATGGGGTAAAACGAGAAATAGAGACGGTGCTCATCGACGGTCCCACACTCCCTTCTTGCGTGCCCAAATGTACTGGAGCGCGGGGTAGCGCCAGCGCGCGGAGAGGCCTCGGCGTTCCAAATAATGGTCCTTGACAAGATCGTCAAGAGTAGCGGCTGCTTCTTTGTTGGGGGCCAGAGAATCTATGGAGACCCACACGTTGGTCTCCGATAGTGCCTTCCGTAGAATGTCATCAGCGATGCGTGCACGACCGTCGTAGTTGGAGGGCACCCTGGTCAGAAAATGCTCAAGGCTGTAAAATTGATCAGGGTCATCAATAAAATCCTCAAAACAATCGTGAACATCGCACGGTCGGGTGACGTTCCTAGGTCCTTCACCGAGCATCTTCACGACATTATGTAGCAGGAAAGGGACTCCGCCAGCTACTTTCACAAGCTCGTTGATGACTGCGTCGATTAGCGGTTGTTCAATTCCTAGCAAGAGGCGGGAGGCGAGCTCTTCGGCCTCTTTGTCGGCTAGGGGGCCAAGGGGTACGGGATTGAGGTCGTTCAAGACGCCCTGCGTTGTGTTGATTTTACGCAAGACATGGTGAAAGCCGATGGACCCGGTGACAATCCATCGAATCCGTGATGTGTCTTGCCGTAGTGCCCTGAGGGTCTGGAGTACTTTTTCGGCTGAGCTAGTTCCCTCACGAACGGCGATATTGTTAATAGCCATGGGCACTTCATCCATCATCACGATTGGAATCGTCTTGCTGTCTTCGTTTTCAAGGGCAGAAAGGACTCGAGTCAGTAGGTGGTGTGGAGATGTCCGTTGAAAATAACCCTTGATTGCAAGTGGGCCCTTTGAGAGGGAAATTTCACTATTGTCAAAGATAGTTTCTAGTTGCTTGCGTGCCCTTAGTGGAAGGGATCTATCTCTAATTAGTGCCTCAGCTGTTTTGATAAGAAAGCCATCAACTGTTTCTGTTCCTTCGTAGTCGATGAAGTATGAGTGGAACGACTGTTCTCGCGCGGCGAAGGTGCGCATCCAGAAGGTCTTGCCCATGCGCCTTGGATCGGTGAGAAGGAGGTTTGAACCGGCTAGTAGACGATCACGGGCTCGTGTGGTCATCTCGACGCGGCCGACGAAGTTAGCGGGATTGCGATCGTTGCCGGGCTGTGGGGTGATCGGTTGAAGTTCCATGACGGCCTCCTAGTACGTGAAACCCTCCGTATATATGTACGTGAGAACGTACGTATAAGTATACGTGAAGATTGCCGTACGTCAACAGGTGGTGGGGTGGAGGATTTGCTGGCTTAGTTCAAATCCGATAAAGACTCTGAAAAGGTGGGGGGCCGCCCGTGGTTTCCCACGGGCGGCCCCCAAACAGCTAGGCGATCAGCCCTTGCGCTTCGCCGGTGCTTCGCCCAGCTCGAAGGACTCGACAACGGCCTCGGTGGCCTCAGCGTCGTCGGAGGCAGCCACGGTCAGGGCACCCACCGCCTTCGACGCGGCCTCCAGGTCACCCTTCACGGACTCCAGAGCCTCCACCTGAGCCTGCGGAGCGCGCACCGTCACCGCCAGGAACGGGGTGCGCGGCGACACCTTCGCCTCAGACTTCACGCGGCGCAGCGCGATCAGCGCAGAAGACGCGGCCTCCAGCACCGACGGATCGCCCTGTGCGCCGGCCAGATCCGAGGAAACCGGCCACGTCGCAACGTGCACGCTGCCCTCGCGGTACCAGCTCCACACCTCCTCCGTCACGAACGGCAGGTAGGGGGCCAGCAGGCGCACAACGTTGTCGATCACGATCGCCAGAGCCGCACGGGCAGACGCGGCCGAGGCCTCGTCCCACGCGCCGTCACGGTTGTAGGCGCGCTCCTTGACCAGCTCCAGGTAGTCGTCGCAGAACGTCCAGAAGAACGACTCCGTGACCTCGAGCGCGCGCGAATGCTCGTAAGCCGCCAACGCAGCCGACGCCTCGTCGATGACGGAGGCCAGCGCCGCCAGCACCGAACGATCCAGCGGCACCGTCACCAGCGCCGGATCCAGATCGATCGCCGCGCCCTCGCCGCCCATCGTCAGGGCGAACTTCGAGGCGTTGAGAACCTTGATCGCCAGCCGGCGCCCAATCTTCATCTGCTGCTCGTCGAACGCCGCATCCAGGCCCAGGCGAGCCGACGCCGCCCAGTAACGCACGGCGTCCGAGCCGTACTTCTCCAGGATGCCCATCGGAGTCACGACGTTGCCCTTGGACTTCGACATCTTCTTGTGGTCCGAATCCAGGATCCAGCCCGACAGACCCGCGTGCTTCCACGGCAGCGCGCCGAACTCCAGGTTGGCGCGCACCACAGTGGAGAACAGCCACGTGCGGATGATGTCCTGGCCCTGCGGGCGCAGATCCATCGGGTACGTGCGAGCGAACAGGTCCTCGTCGTCCAGCCAACCGCACGCCAGCTGCGGGGACAGGGACGACGTCGCCCAGGTGTCCATGATGTCCAGCTCGCCCACGAAGCCACCGGCCACGCCGCGCTGATCCTCCGTGAAGCCCTCCGGCACGTCCGTCGACGGATCCACCGGCAGGGCGGCCTCGGTGGGGGTGATGATGTCGTCGTAGTTCACCTGGCCGTCCGCGTCCACGCGGTACCACAGCGGGAAGGGCACGCCGAAGAAGCGCTGACGCGACACCAACCAGTCGCCCTTGAGGCCCTTCACCCAGTTCTCGTAGCGCACGCGCATGAAGTCGGGGTGGAACTCCAGCTCGCGGCCGCGGCCGATCAGCTCCTCGTTCAGGTCCGCGCCCGAGGCCGGGTTCGTCCACGCGCGGCCACCGTTTCGGATGTACCACTGGCGCGAGGTGACGATCTCCAGGGGCTTGTCGCCCTTCTCGAAGAAGTTGGTCTGACGCATCGTCTTGGTCGGCTCGCCCTTCAGCTCGCCCGACTCACGCAGGGCCGCCACCACGGCCTCGCGCGCCGAGAACGTCGTCTTGCCGGTGATCTCCTCGAAGGCCGCGCGGCCCGCATCGGTCGTGATCCACTCGGGGGTCTCGGTGATGATGCGGCCGTCCTTACGCAGGATCGCGCGCAGCGGCAGATCCAGGTCACGCCACCAGTCGATGTCCGTCGTGTCGCCGAAGGTACAGCACATGGCGATGCCCGCGCCCTTGTCCATCTCGGCGTCCGGGTGAGCCAGGATCGGCACCTCGACGCCGTAGACGGGGGAGGCGACCGTCGTGCCGAACAGCGGCTTGTAGCGCTCGTCGTCCGGGTGGGCGATCAGCGCCACGCAGGCGGCCAGCAGCTCGGGACGCGTCGTCTCGATGCACACGTCCACGCCGTCCTCCACGGGCGCGCCAGCAGCAGCGGCCTTCGCGGCGGCCTCGGCATCCGTGATGTGGAAGGCCAGGCGGTGGTAGAAGCCCGGGTACTCGCGGCTCTCCAGCTCAGCCTGGGCGACCGCCGTCTGGAAGGTGACGTCCCACAGGCCCGGGGCCTCGGCCTGGTAGGCCTCGCCGCGCGCCAGATTACGCAAGAAAGCGGCCTGGGCGACCTTGCGAGCACGCGCTCCGATCGTCTGGTAGTTCTGCTTCCAGTCCACGCTCAGGCCCAGGTAGCGCCACAGCGCCTCGAACTGGGCCTCGTCCTCGACCGTGAGGCGCTCGCACAGCTCCACGAAGTTCTTGCGCGAAATCGGCTTCTGGTCGCGAGCCTTGATCGACTTGCCGTCGCCGCCCACGTGCGGGGGCTCGAAGTCGGGGTCGTAGGGTGCGGTCGCGTCCACGCGCACGCCGAAGTAGTTCTGCACGCGGCGCTCGGTCGGCAGCCCGTTGTCGTCCCACCCCATCGGGTAGAACACGGACTTGCCGGTCATGCGCTGGTAGCGGGCCACGACGTCGGTGTGCGTGTAGGAGAAAACATGGCCGATGTGTAGGGAACCGGACACCGTCGGCGGGGGAGTGTCGATCGAGTACACCTGCTCGCGTGTGGCGCTGCGGTCAAAAGCGTAGGTGCCCTGATCTTCCCAGGCCTCACCCCACTTGGCTTCGAGGCCTTCGGGGGCGGCGCGGTCGGGCACGCGAGGCGCCTGCGCACGGGTGTTCATGGCCGTCATTGAGTTATCTCCATCCGAGTCGTGGACTGTTTGCCCCACTAGGGTACTTTTCCCCGGCCATTGCGGTCCAACGCAGCGCCGAGGCGCGGGGCACCGGTTGCTCACACGCGCCGTTACAAAAGCTCCTCTAGTGGCGAGCTCGGGTGAACGCGAGCGCGTGGGGATACCGTGGTGTCAGGCAGGGGAGCCGGGACGAGGCCCCCCCGCGCGGAAGGGGAGAACATGAGCGCGCAATCGCTGGGTGAGCAGACCGTCGACCTGTTGGGGTGCCTGGTGCGCCTCGGCTGCGTCAACGACCTGACCGCCGATTCGGGCGGAGAGGAGCGCGCCGCCGACCTCCTCGAGGAGTTCTTCGAGGGCCTGCCCGTGTCGATCGAGCGGATCACCCCGCACCCGGGGCGCACCTCCCTCGTGGTCACGGTCGAGGGCGCGGATCCGCGCAGCGCCGGCACGCCACTGACCCTCCTCGGTCACACGGATGTTGTGCCCGTGGACGAGAGCAAGTGGACGCGCGAGCCTTTCGGCGCGCAGATCGAGGACGACGTCATGTGGGGACGCGGCACGGTCGACATGCTCCACCTGACCGCCGCGATGGCCGTCGTGACCCGCGAGGTCGCGCGCTGCGCCCAGAACGGTCATCCGCCCGCGCGCTCCCTGGTGTTCGTGGCCGCTGCAGACGAGGAAGCCCGAGGAGGTCTCGGCGTCCCGTGGATCGGCGAGCACAGGCCGGACGCCGTCCCGTGGGACGCGGCCCTGTCCGAAATGGGAGGGGCGCACATTCGCGGGCGCCGCGGAGGCGACAACGTCGTCGTGGTCGTCGGCGAAAAGGGGGCCGCCCAGCGCCGCCTGCACATCCGCGGCGACGCGGGCCACGGCTCGGTCCCGTTGGGGCGCACGAGCGCCGTCGAGCGGCTCGCCCAGGTGAGCGCGGCCCTGTCCGGTGCCCGCTGGCCCGCCGCGAAGGACGAAGCCTGGGCATCCTTTGTGCGCGCCTTCGAGTTCGATGAAACGACCGAAAACAGGCTCATCAACGGCACCTACGAGGGCGACTACTCGGAGTTCGGTGACCTGGCTGCCTTCGCACACGCGATCTCCCACGTGACCGTCGCCCAGACGGTCGCCCGCTCGGGTGGGCCCATCAACGTCATGCCCTCCCACGCCATTCTTGAGCTGGACATCCGCACGCTGCCGGGCGTCGATGACGACGACGTGGATGCCGCCATCACGGCGGCCCTCGGCGATCTCGCCGAGCACGTGAGTATCGAGCGGCTCCTGAGTGAGGCAGCCACGGCCTCGTCGATCGACACCGACCTGTACCGGGCGATCGAAGCGGCTCTGGCAAAGCGTTACCCGCGGGTGGCAGTCGTTCCCATCCTCTTCCCCGGCGGATCCGACCTGCGCGTTGCCCGCAGGCGCGGGGGCATCGGGTACGGCTTTGGAGCCGTGGACAGCGGGGCAAGCCTGGGACAGGTTTACTCCCAGCTGCACGCGCACGACGAACACATCGCCCTGGCCGACGTGCGTGCGACCGCGGAGGTCCTGCACGAGGTCGTGACCACCTACCTGACACATGTGTGACACATAATCAACCGGTGTTACAAATGACCGCCTGACGATGATCCTTCTCGACCCGTTTCTCCTGTACATACCGTAGATGTCGGCACTACCGCCACTACCCAAAGCAAGGAGACACCGATGCACATCGCACGCATCCCACGAACAGCAGCCACCCTCGCCTCCGTCGCTGCCATGATGTGTGCGACCCTGGCGTCCTGCGCCCCATCCGCTGGAGGCGCGGCCAAGTCGGCGTCCCGCGAGGGAACGATCGCGGTGGGTCTGCCGGGCTCCCTGTCCACGCTGGACACCGCCCACGAAACCGGCATCATCAACTACTATGTCGCGCAGGTCGTCTCCGAAGGCCTCCTCGCCGTGGGCAAGGACGGTCAGCTGATCCCCGCGATTGCGTCCGCTTATCACACCGACGACGCCCAGACCTGGGTGTTCGACATCCGCCCCGACGCCCTGTTCCAGGACGGGAACCCCGTCACTATCGACGATGTCCTTTTCTCGATCGACATCGCCAAGGATCCCGACAAGTCCCCGTCCTCCGCGGTCTACTGGCCCGCGGGCGTCCAGGCCGAGCAAAGCGGCGACAACCAGATCACGATTACGCTGCCCGCACCCGCCGTCAACTTCGGTTGGACCGTGACCGCGAACGGCGGACTGTGGATCACCGAAAAGTCCTTCTACGAGGCGGCCGCCTCCTACGGGTCCTCCGCGGACCTCATCATGGGAACAGGCCCCTACAAGGCCGTGTCCTTCCAGCCCGACTCCAAGGCCGTCTTCGAAAAGAGTGGCACATGGTGGGGCGGGGACACGCCCGCTCAGACCATCGAGTTCGACTTCTTTTCTGACGAGAACGCGCGCTTCCTCGCGCAAAAGAACGGGACGATCGATGTCGCCACCCAGCTGCCCATCGACCAGGTGTCGCAGTTCCAGGGCATAGGCGGCGTGAGTGTCCTGACCGAGTCGGACCGCTCCTACGTGGGCCTCACGTTCGATCAAAACGTCGAGCCCTTCGACGATATCCACGTGCGCAAGGCTGTTGCCCACGCGGTCGACCGCTCCACCATCGTCTCCTCGATCCTCAAGGGACAGGCAACGGCAGCGATGGGCATCGAGCCGCCAGACCAGCTGGGCAGCGAGATCGGCGAGCTGGCAGCTGCGGACACCCAGGCGGGCCTGCCCATCGACTCCTTCGACCTGGACGCCGCGCGCGCCGAACTCGCCCAGTCCAAGGTCCCCGGTGGCTTCGACGCCGAGCTGACCTATCCCTCGTCGATCCCGGACCTGGGATCCGCCGCCCTCGCGATCGCCGACAACCTCAAGCAGATCGGCATCAACCTCACCGTCACCTCCAAGCCCATCGAAGAGTGGATCTCCGAGGTTGGCAGCGGCACCTACGGCCTGTCCTACATGAGCTACACTTCCACGACCGGCGACCCGGGCGAGGTGGCCGGGTGGCTCCTCGGCCCCGATAATCCCGCGCGCTACGACAACGCGCAGGTCCACGGACTGATCGCCTCCCAGGCCGCCCAGACCGACCCGAGCAAACGCGTCGCTGACATCGTCGAGGCGGAGCGCATCGCTCAGGAGAATACGATCTACTCGCCGCTGTGGTGGGGCAAGACCTCGACTGCCTTCTCCTCGCGCGTCACCCCGACGGAGTACACGCCCTACTTCTTCATGACCCCATGGGCCTCCTCCCTGGAGCTGGCCAAGTAGATGCTGCGCTACATACTCCGTCGCCTCGCCGGCGCGGCAGCGGTGCTCACCCTCCTGTCCTTCGTGGTCTTCTCACTCCTGTATCTCGTACCCGGAGACCCCGTGAAGATTCTGGTGGGCACGAGGCGACTGACCCCCGAGGTGCGCCAGGCCGTGACCGCGCGTTACGGTCTGGATGAACCCCTGGTTGTGCGCTACTGGCACTGGCTGACTCGCGCCGTTACCGGCGACTTCGGGGACTCGGTACGTTCCGCAACGCCCGTGACCGACGTGCTCGCCTCGCGCGTGTCACTCACCGCCTGGCTCACTATCGGCGCATTCATCCTCGCCGTCGCCGTCGGTGTCCCCTTGGGGATCGCTGCCGCACGGCGCAGAGGAACGTGGGTCGACCGCACGATCGTCGGATGGTCGGTTGTCGGTGTGTCCGCACCCGGATTCGCTCTCGGCCTCGTGCTGCTGTACGTCTTCGGGCTCATGCTCGGATGGTTCCCCGTCTTTGGCGAAGGCGCGGGCCTCGCCGACACCCTGTGGCACCTCACCCTGCCCTCCATCGCCCTCGCGACCGGAATCGGTGCGATGCTCGTACGCATCACCCGCGCGGCCGTCGGCGCCGAGCTTGGCCAGGACTACGTGACCTTCGCGCGCTCGCGCGGAGTGCCGAGCAGACGCGTCACGGCGATGTACGTGCGGGGAGCGGCCCTACCGATCATCACATCCGCTGGCCTGATCCTCGGGACGCTCTTTGGGTCCACGGTGCTCGTCGAAGAGGCATTCTCCCTGCCCGGCCTCGGACAGCTCCTCGCGGACTCCATCACCTACAAGGACGTTCCCGTTGTGCAGGCCATCGCGCTGCTCGTCGCTTTCGTCATCATCGTCGTTACCTTGATCGTCGATGTCGTCGCCTTCGCTGTCGATCCGCGTCAGACGATTGGCGCGGGGAGGGGAGCCTGATGGCGTTGTCGTTTTCTCCGCGCGCCCTGGGACGAGGCATAGGCTCCTCCACGCGCAAGATCCCCGGCTCGGTGGTCCTGTCCGTGGCGGTGCTTGTCGTGGTCGCGATCTGCGTCGTCTTCCCGTCGGTGCTGGTTCCCGGCGCGCTGGACCAGAACCTGGCGCTCGGCGTGAGCCCGGCGGGCACCGCCGGACACCTTCTGGGCACGGACAAGGTCGGACGTGATGTTCTCGCCTTGACGGTCGCCGGCGCGCGCTCAGCGATCGTTGGCCCGATTGTCATCGCCGTCGGGTCAATGGTCGCCGGTCTGATCTTTGGGATGAGCGCGGCCTGGCGCGGCGGGCTGTGGGACGCTTGCGTGTCTCGCTCCTGTGAGGTGCTCCTGTCGCTTCCCGTCACGCTCCTCGCGATCGTCGTCGCCGGTGTGATCGGAGGTAGCTACTGGGTGACGGTCGGGGTCCTCATCGTGCTGTTTGCTCCCTCCGACGTCCGTATGATCCGTTCGGCCACGCTCGCGCAAAAGCCCCAGCCTTACATCGAGGCCACGCGCGTCCTGGGCCTATCGGGTCCGCGCATCCTCGCGGTGCATATCCTGCCGAACATCACGCCGATCGTGTGGGCGAACCTCTTTGTCAACATCGCGTTCGCGCTCGTGTCCCTGTCCGGCCTGTCCTACCTGGGCCTCGGCGTCGGGGCGCAGGATGCCGACTGGGGGCGCCAGCTCGCTGACGGACGAGTCCTCCTCTCTCAAAACCCCGCCGCGTCTGTGACCGCAGGCCTCGCCATCATCGTCACGGCCACAGCGATCAACATTGCGGGTGACTGGTTTGCCGACCACAAGGAGCGTGACCTATGAGTACCGCGACGATACGTGACAGCGGCGACGGCCTCGTGGCCTCGCATGTGAGCGTCACCGACCGCTGTGGGCGAGTGATCGTCGACGACGTAAGCGTGAACGCCCGCTCCGGGCGCACCCTCGTCATCGTGGGTGAGTCCGGTGCGGGAAAGTCGATGCTCGCGCGCACGCTCTGCGCTCTCACACCTTCGGCCCTCTCTCCCAGCGGCACGGTGTCGCTGGGCGGGGAAGCCTACGACCTGGTGGCGGACCAGGGGCGTTTGAAGAAGCAACGTGGTGGTGGCATCGTCTGGCTCCCGCAGGATCCCTTCACCTCGCTGGCACCGACGCTGCCGTGCGGTGAGCAAATCACCGCTGCGCGCACCGGCAGGCGCTTAGAGCGAGCCCAGCGCGCACGCTCACTTCTCGATGACGTCGGCCTGGACGCACGTGTCGCTCGCTCGTACCCCCACGAACTGTCGGGCGGAATGCGCCAGCGCGTCGCCATCGCGGCAGCCCTCGACTCTGAGCCGCGCGTCCTCATCGCCGACGAACCGACGACGGCCCTGGATGTTACCACCCAGCGCGACATCCTGACGCTGCTGACGCGCCTGCGCAATGAGCATGACATGGCGCTCGTGCTCGTCACCCACGACCTGGCGCTCGCGCGTCAGTTTGGCGACGACGTCATCGTCATGAAAGACGGTCAGATCGTCGAAGAAGGACCGGTCAATGAGGTCTTGACCTCGCCTGTGCACGAGTACACGAAACGCCTGGCGGACGCCGAACCCCGGATCGATGGTCCCAACCCGCGCGAAGGCAAGTCCACGTCCGACGGCGTAGAAACGATCGTCGAGGTTCGCGACCTCACGAAGGTATTTCGATCTCGTAAGGACTCGCACATTGCCCTCATGGATGTGTCCCTGGACATCGCGCGGGGAGAATCCATCGGCATCGTCGGAGAATCCGGGTCTGGTAAGACGACACTCGCGCGCATCATCATCGGGCTGGAACACGCCGACTCTGGAACGGTCCGCGTCAACGCGCAAGCCGATCGGGGACCGGCCGTCGGCATCGTCTTCCAGAACCCGTATTCGGCCCTCAACCCTGCGCGAACCATCGGGCAGACGCTCGCCGAAGCAGCCTCCGTCGCGGGTCGCCCGGCCAGTGACGTCACCGACCTGCTCACCGCAGTCGAACTCCCGGCAGAGTACGCGAAGCATCGCCCCTCCCGCCTCTCTGGTGGCGAGCGCCAGCGGGTGGCGATTGCGCGTGCGCTGGCAACACTTCCGAGCGTCCTCATCGCGGACGAGGCAGTCTCGGCCCTCGACGTGTCCGTTCAGGCATCCATCCTCGACCTGCTGATGCGCCTGCAGGCGGAGCGGGGATTCGCTCTCGTGTTCATCACCCACGACCTGGTGGTGGCGCGCGCGATGTGCGACCGCCTGGTCATCATGAAAGACGGCCTCGTCGTGGAGGAAGGCCCGACTGAAGAGATCCTGCACAGTCCTTCCGAGGAATACACGGTTCAGCTCCTGAGCGCCGTGCCCGGTCGAGACATGGAGGCCGTATGAGCACCACCCCGACGTCAACCCCGATCCGGCCCGGCGATAACGTGCGCGAGCAGCTGAAGGCTCTTCGTGTTCCCGACGCGCAGGCCGAGCGATGGGCAGCGATGGGTCCGGCGATGTCCGCGACCCTGTGGACGTTCAACGGGCACGCACTCCTGGAAGCCCACCGGGCGACCTCGGCCCACCGAACGATCGTGGATGCGTGTCTGCTGGACGGTGGCGACGCCGGGGCACGGGCCATCGAGTCTGCTCAATCGTGGGAGGTTCTCATCCAGGCCGTCCTCGATGCTGCTCCGGGTGCCCCGCTTGCGAAGGCTGCGACGCGCGATGAGGGCTCCGTCTTCGAGAAGGCGCTTGGCTCCCGAGGCTTTACTGCCGCAGGGGTGGTCGGCTCGCCGCTGTCCATCGAGGAAGACCCCGACCACGGGCACGCCAGCGTGCGCGGATGGGTTCGGTGGAACGCTCGTCCCGAGGCGATTCCCGCGTATGTGCGGCAGAAAACCGACTTCACGTGCGGCCCGGCCAGTGCGCTCATGGCCCTCGCACACGCCAGCGGAGGTGCCCCTCATGAGGTCAGCCACGGCCTGCGTGACGAGATGGAGCTGTGGCGCGAATCGACGTACTCGCTCGGGGTTGGGCCCTACGGCTTGGCGGCGGCTCTGGCCAGGCGCGGACAGAGCGTCGAGGTAGTCGTCACCCATGAGGGGCCGATCGTTGGGCTGACGCGCGCGCACGCGGCGTCCCCCGCGGTCAGGCGCGCCATCCACCACCAGCACGTGGACGAGGCCAGGGCACTCGGGGTTTGGGACCGGATCGCCGCGTTGGGCCTCGAGGATCTGCGTTTCGCTGTTCAGCGGGGAAATGGCGTCATCGTGCTCGTTGACCTTGCGGATCTCAACGGGGAGCAAACACCCCACTGGGTCTACGTGTGGGGGATCGTCGGCGAGCACGCACTGATTCACGATCCATGGAACGACGAGCAGTTCGGCGAGACCTGGGTCGAAACGTGGTCGGAGGCAATCACGCTCGAGCAGCTCTGGGAATCGGCTCAATGGGAGGAAGAAGAACGCGCCAGAGCCTGCATCATCGTGCACCTGTGAGCGTCGCGCTCGCGGGTGTATAACGATGCCGGGGCCGGGTCACGTGTTCGTGCACCCCAGCCCCGGCCTCGTGAATGACGAGCGAGCCCCTTACAGGACCATCGCGGCGATCCACCCGCCGACCAACAGCGGGATGTTGTAGTGGATGAATTCCGGGATGACCGTGTCGCGCATGTGGTCGTGCTGACCGTCCACGCTCAGACCGGCTGTCGGGCCAAGCGTGGAGTCGGATGCGGGCGAACCTGCGTCGCCCAGAGCACCAGCGGTACCGATGATTGCGACGGTAGCGACGGGGGAGAAGCCCAGCGCCACGCACAGAGGCACGTAGATCGCCGAAATGATCGGCAGGGTCGAGAAGGACGAGCCGATGCCCATCGTGATGATCAGGCCGACAACAAGCATGATCATGGCGGCCAGCGCCTTCGAACCGTTAAACATCGCGGAGGTCTGCTGGACGAGAGGCTCGATCTGACCCGAGGCCTTCAGGACGGAGGCGTAACCCTGCGCGGTGATCATGATGAGGCCGATGAGGCTCATCATCTTCATGCCGCCGCTGAACACGTCGTCGGCCTGCTGCCACGGGACGACACGCATGGCGAGCATGAGGCACAGACCCACGAGAGCACCCACGAGCAGCGGGTCGGCATCGGAGTCCATCTTGGTCAGGACCGCCTGGATCACGAAGCAGGCGATGAGGGCGACGACGGCCGCCCACACCTTCACCATGCTGATCGGCTTATCATCGCCCGTGCTGAACTCGGTCTCGCGCTGCTCGTACTCGCGCGGCTTGCGGTAGGAGACGAACAGGGCGATGAAGCAACCCACCGCCATCGACAGGGCGGGGATCGCCATGGCGGCCATCGGATTGACGACGCCCTCGACGGGCAGACCCGCATCCTCAATGTTCTTGTAGAGAATGTCGTGCAGGAAGATACGACCGAAACCGATCGGTACGAACATGTAGGTCGTGACGATGCCGAAAGTGATCGCACAGGCAACCATGCGTCGGTCCATCTTCAGCTCGTTCATGACGCCGATGAGCGGGGGAACCAGCAGCGGGATGAAGGCGATGTGAATCGGAATGAGGTTCTGGCTCATCACGCCCATGACGAGGACACCGCCGAGGATGCCCCACTTGGCGGAACGGGCGACGCGCGCCGAATTCGAATCATCGGCGTTGCGTAGCCTATTGATGATCCAGTTCGCCAGGAGGCGAGGCAAACCCGAGTGGGCGACCGACATGGCGAACGCGCCGAGCAGGGCATAGGACAGAGCGATCTTCGCGCCTCCGGCCAGGCCGTCCTGAAATGCGACCATGGTGCCGGAAATGCCCATTCCGGCCACGAGTCCGCCCACGAGGGAGGCGACGAAGAGTGAGATGACGACGTGCACGCGAGCGATGCTGAGGACCAGCATGACGATCACGGAAAGCACGACTGCGTTGAAAAGCAACATGAGTGTTCCTGTGTTGAGGGTGCGCGACAGCGCAAAAATAGGAAGGTAAGCCGCGTCGCGGCAGGTGGAATCAGCCGAGATGGGAGTCGGCGTGGATGGAGGCGTCGACGGCACTAACCAGTGCGGTCGACAAACCGCCTTCCTCGGCGGCCAGCAATCCTGCGATTGTGGTGCCGCCGGGGCTTGTCACGCGATCAATGAGTTGCGCGGGGATGGTTCCATTCTCGCGCTCGGCAAGGAGCAGCGTGGCGGCCCCCGCCATCGCCTGCGCTGCGATCTCGACGGCGCTGTCCTTGGACAGCCCGTACTTCAGGCCCGCGCGGGCGAAAGAATCAACAATCTGGAAATACCAGGCCGGAGAGCACGAGGCCAGGGCCTGGAACACGGGGAAATAGTCCTCGTCGATGAGGATGGTGCGGCCGACCGAATCCATGAGGGATCGAACGGCCTCGACCTGGGCGTCGGTGGCGCGCGTGGCCGTCAAGGCGGTCATGGACTGTCCGACGGTGGCTGCGACGTTCGGCATGACGCGTACGAGCGGGATGCCCGCGCCGAAGTCAGTGGTGATCTGGTCGAGCGTGCGTCCAGCCGCCAAAGAGACGACGCAGATGTCGGGGCGACCGACCACGATGGGGGAGATCTCCTTGATGATCGCGCGCTGATCCTTGGGCTTGACAGCCAGGATGACGATGTCGACCTGACGGGCCAAGGAAGCGTTCGAGGACGCGGCGTTCCCGCCGAGTTCGTCGGCGAGATCGCAGGCCTTGGTGGCCGTGCGGTTGGAGAAGACCAGTGTCGCGGGATCGACGCCGGACGCGACGGCACCGCGAGCGATGGCCTGGGCCATGGCTCCCGTTCCGATGAATCCGATACGCATCAGGGTCTCCCGTGACAGTTGGTCGATTGGGATGCAGCCTACCCCGTTTTGCAATTTCTTGGCACAGTGGCCGAAGTGTGAGACGAGGCCGGGGCCCGAGATCCTCAATGTGAGTCCCTAGCCCCGGCCTCGCGCCATATAGTGGCGATGTCAGCGCTTGCGCGTGCCGAAGATGGAACGCGTGATCTCGCGGCCGGCTGTACGCAGGACCGACCCGAGGACGTTTTCGACCTGGCGGGTGCGCCGTTCGGCGGCGCGCTGGCGAGCGGCCTCCTCCTTCTCCTGCTGCTTTTCGACCTGGCGACGCAGCCGCTCCATTTCCTTCTGGCGTGCGGCCTCTTCCTTGGCGGCGGCCTTCTCGGCTTCCTTGGCGGCGCGCTCGGCTTCCTTCTCGGCCTCCTTGGCGGCGCGCTCGGCTTCCTTCTCGGCCTCCTTGCGCTCGCGTTCTGCTTCCTTGGCGGCCTCCTCCTGAGCGATGGCTTCCTCGCGAGCGGCCTGGGCCTCTGCGCTGCGACGCTCGAGCTTCTCCTCGGCCGAATCCGGGTTCACGGCGTCGCGGTAGCGGCCCATGATGACGCTGGACTGATTGATGCGCCCGATCGTGTCCGTAGAGGCGGGACCCATGACGGAGGCGGGTGCCCAAATGCCCACGGGGGTGACCGGCGTGGGGTTACCCTTCGGATCAAGGACGGTCACGACCGCCTCGCCCGTACCCAGGGTCGTGAGGACCTCGTCGAGCTCCAGGGAGGTCTTCGGGAAAGTCTGGACCGTCGCCTTGAGCTTCTTGAAGTCATCCGGCGTCGATGCGCGCAGGCCATGCTGGATGCGCGAACCGAGCTGGGCCAGGACATCGGAGGGGATATCCTTGGGAGTCTGCGTCACGAAGACGACGCCCACGCCCTTGGAGCGGATGAGGCGCACGGTCTGGACGACCTGACGCTCGAACTCCTTGGTGGCGTCCGCGAAGAGCAGGTGTGCCTCGTCGAAGAAGAACACGAGCTTGGGGCGCTCGACGTCGCCGACCTCGGGCAGGGTGGAAAAGAGGTTGGCGAGCAGGAACATGATGACCGCGCTGACCAGCGCCGGGCGCGAGGAAATGTCACCGACGCCGAGCAGGGAAATGATGCCGCGGCCCGTCGAATCCATGCGCATGAGGTCGGCCGTGTCGAACCCGGGAGCGCCGAAGAACTGGCCGCCGCCCTGGGACTCGAGCGCGGTCAGGGCGCGCAGGATGACGCCGGCAGTGGCCTTGGAAACGCCACCGATCGTCGCCAGCTCGTCCTTGCCCTCGTCGGAGGTGAGGAAGGAGATGACGGAACGTAGGTCGGGCAGATCCACGAGCTCGAGTCCCTGGCCGTCCGCCCACGCGAAGATCAACTGGAGGGCCTGTTCCTGCGTCGTGTTCAGTGAGAGCGCGCGGGCCAGCAGGATCGGGCCGAAATCGGAGACCTGGGCGCGCACGGGCACACCCGGGAACTGCGCATCCGCGCCGCCCAGGCTCAGCAGCTCGATCGGGAACTGGGACGAGGCCCAGTCCTGCCCGTTGGCGGCCGTGCGGCTCAAGAGCTTCTCGGAGCTCACGCCCGCCTCGGCCAGGCCCGTCAGGTCGCCCTTGACGTCGCACAGGAGCACGGAGGATCCGTTAGCGGACAGTCCCTCGGCTAGGAGCTGGAGGGTACGGGTCTTGCCTGTGCCCGTCGCGCCGGCGACCAGGAGGTGGCGGTTGAACATGGGCAGCGGCATCTTGGCGCTCACGCCGGGCACGCGCGCGCCACCGTCGATGAGGGTGCCGATCGTGACCGCCGGGATGTCCCAGGAGTAGGCACCCTGGATCTGGGTGGCGAAAGCCGACAGGTCCCCGCTGGGGGCAGGGGACGAGGCCGGGGCGGCCTCGGGTGCCTGCTCGGCCTGTGCCTCGCCAACGGAGGTCGGTGCCTCGGGGGCAGGTTGCGTGCCCTGGTCCTGTGCGGCCTGGCCGCCGGAAGCTTCGAGCTGTGCGCGCAGAGCCTCTGCCTTCGCGCGGGCGGCCTCAGCTTCGGCCGCCTTCGCAGCGGCTTCCGCCGCAGCGAGCTGCGCCTTCAGTTCCTCGATATTCTCGCTCATAGTGTTGCCTTTCGGCTGCGGGCGCGGGGCGCCACTGTACTTCGACGTCTCCGCAACAGTATCCCTTGGGACCGCGGTCCCATGCGAGTTGTGCGGTGTGGGTTGGGTGTGGGATTCGTCCACAAGCCCACCGCGCGCATCGCAGTTATCCACAGGGGGTCGTTCTCGTGTGTTCCCCGGGTGTTTACGGGGGCTAGCGTGGGGTCATGAACGTGCCACGATGGATGGCTCGTCGGCGCATGGCCGCGCTGACGAAAGCCGTATACGACAGCGCCCTGACGGAGGACGACGAACCCGCCGAGCCGAGTGTCGCCCGTCTCTTGCCCGGCGGTGCGACCGTAGCAGCGCTCATCGTCGTGGTCGTCATGATCGCGGCCGTCGGCGTGTGGAGGCACGCCGCGAGGGTGGAACGCGCTCCGTCCCTCGCTCAATCCGCGTCGCAGCAAAGCGGCGATGTCACACCCTCAACGGGTGAGCCGCCACAACCCGCAGCCTCGCCCAGCAACGGCGGAGGAGACGTCGTCGTCTACGTCTCCGGTGCCGTCGCCGCGCCCGGCGTCCTCACCCTGCCGGCCACCTCCCGAGTCCTCGACGCGATCACCGCGGCTGGAGGCGCGCTACCCGAGGCCGACCTGGAATCGATCAACCTCGCCCGCGTCCTCGTCGACGGAGAACAGATACGGGTCGGCGTTGTCGGAGAGACACCACCACCCGCCTCAGCCGAAGCGGGCACAGCCGCTCGGTCCTGCGTTCGCCTGGGCACCGCGACCGAGGCCGAGCTGCAGACCCTGCCCGGCATTGGCCCAGCACTCGCCCAGCGCATCATTTCCTATCGATCCACACATCCGCGCCTGAACTCCGTCGAAGAGCTTGACGATGTCCCGGGTATCGGACCATCACTCATCGAGAGGATCCGACCCGGGGTGTGCCCATGAGCAACACGCAGCCACGATGCGCTCCCCGCATGATCGATCTACGCCTCGCCCCAGCAGCCGCCGCGACCTGGGCGGCCACCTGGTGGGCGACAGGACACCCGGCTCCCAACGCCACGATCTATGGGTGCGTCCTCGCGGCGCTGTGCTGCGCCGCCTCCTACGCCCGCACACGCCAAGGACGCACGAGCCCGAAGCACGCTCTCACGCCACCCAGATCCTTGCGCCTCGGCCTCGCGCTCATCCTCGCGTGCGCGGCCTGCGCGCTCGCGGTTGGCTCCACCGCCCGCCGGGACTACGACGACGACCCCGCCCAACGTGACTCCGGATCCATCCACGCGCGCGTCGTACTCCGAAGCGACCCCGCCCCCGCATCGTCCGTCTTCTCCGACAGGCGACGTGCTCGCGTGCACGTCGAGGCGATCTCTGAAGGGGAGGAATGGCTCCCCTCGAACGCGACCGCGCTCGTCACCGCACCCGGATGGGACGGCGGCGCGCGCGGCGACGTCTACGAGGTCTGGGGGAGCCTGGACACGACCTTCGCGGCTGACGCGCCATCGGTAGGCGCAATACGCGCCAGGCGCGCACGCCTCATCGAGCGGCCCGGCGGCCTGGCCGCCTGGAGACGCGCCACTCACCAAGCTTTCGGCCAGGCCTGTCGCTCCCTGCCCGCAGACGCGCGCGCCCTCGTCCCCGGCATGGCGATCGGGGACGACCGAGGACTGCCCGCAGACCTCTCCCAGGCGATGAAGACAACCTCCCTCACCCACCTCACCGCCGTCTCCGGCTCCCACATCGTCATCATCCTGGCCACCGTCACCCTCGTCCTGCCCGCGCGAAGACTCCTGCGCGTCGCGGCAACCCTCCTCGTCCTCGGGACGATCCTCACCCTCGTCGGCCCCGACGCTTCCGTCGTGCGCTCCGTCTGCGTCGCATCCGTCGCCGCTCTTGGCCTCATCCTTGGGCGCGACGGCCAACCAATCGCGGCACTGTGCGCCGTCGTGATCGCCACCCTCCTCATCGATCCCTGGGCGTCCCGTTCCTACGGATTCGCCCTGTCGGCGCTCGCCGCGCTCGCGGTCGTCGGTCCCTCGGCGGCGCTGATTCGTCGATCGCGCCGGTATCTTCGTGGAGACACGCGCGTGGGAAAGGTACTGCGCCGCCTGACGGAGTTGGTGTGCGTGCCCGCCCTCGCCGAGCTTGCGACTGCGCCCCTCATCGTCTCCCTGTCCGGGAACGTTCCCATCTGGGGGATCGCGGCCAATGTTATCGCCGAGCCCGCCGTTCCGGTCGCGACGGTTGCGGGACTTGCGGGGGCTCTTCTCGCCCCGCTGAGCATCCGCGCGGCCTCAGGGTGCGCTGTCGTCGCCTCGTGGGCGACCACGTGGATTGCCGGAACTGCGCGCTGGGCCGCTTCCCTGCCCGGCAACGGGGTGCGCGTGCCGGGTGGTTCTTCCACCGTTCTGAGCGTGTATGCGTGCTGCGGCGTCGGATGGATCGCGTGGCAGGCGTGGGCGCGCTGGGGTGCGCCGCTCGCGGGAGAGCAGGCAGCGTGAGAGGAGAACAGACACCCACGCACGGGTGTGATCGCCGAGCGCCCGAGAAAGCTGGTGACACCTGCCACGACTCGTGTCCGCCCATGGCAAAGATGGACGCAGATGGGGCCGCTGGGTGGCAGACTTAGACAGTTAGCGGTTCAGCGGAAAGGCAGGAAGACGTGGCAGCACGCGGTTCGCGCCCGGCGGCACCCGCCCAGATCACGCTGGCACCCATCGTGTTGATCAAAGGCCCCGAGGGCCTCCTCGTCGACCGCGCCCTCGATCAGTTGCGGGCCCTCGCCCACGAGGCCGACCCCAACCTTGAGCGCACCGACATCAACGCGGCCACCTACCAGGCCGGGCAGCTCGACGTCATCGCCTCGCCCTCACTCTTCGGCGAATCCCGCATGGTGATCATCCGGGACCTGGAGACCATGAGCGATGCCCTCGCCAACGACCTCATCGCCTACGCCGCGGCCCCTGCCCCCGACGTGTGGATGTTCCTGGCCCACCCCGGGGGCAACGCCCGCGGCAGGAAGGTCATCGACGCGATCACGAAGGCAAAATGGCCAGTGATCCCCGCCGATCCGCTGAAAAATGACCGTGATAAGCTGGCGCTGATCGCCTCCGACGTGCGCGCCGCACACCGACAGATGGACACCGAGGCCCAGCAGGCCCTCGTGGATGCTCTCGGCAACGACCCTCGCTCGATGGCCGGTGCCCTGGCCCAGCTTCTCTCCGATGTCAGCGGTCGCATCACCCTGGAGGACGTGCGCCGCTACCAGGCCGGACGCGTCGAGGCCACGGGCTACGACGTCGCCGACGCGGCCGTCGCGGGCAACTCCGCGAAAGCCCTGACGCTTGCCCGTCACGCCTTCGCGACCGGCATCGCCCCCCAGCTGCTCGTCACCGCCCTGGCCATGAAGTTCCGTGCCATGGCGAAGGTATCCATCGGAGGATCGGCATCGGCCCTCAAAATGGCTCCCTGGCAGGTGGACCGAGCCCGACGAGAACTGCGCGGCTGGTCCGACGCCTCACTGGCGGGGGCCTTCGGTGCCATCGCAACGGCGGACGCCGAAACAAAGGGCGCGTCGCGGGACCCGCAACGCGCCATCGAAAAAGCAATTATCACCATTTGCAGGCTGCGCGGGCGCTAAGAACCCGCCCCGGCCTCGTCTATTGGACCTACGTAGGGAACGAAGAGGAGCGGAATGAGAACCATTCGAACGCTGGTGGGGAGGCTGCGCGAGTTTAAGAAACCCGCGATCCTGACCCCGCTGTTCATCATCGGGGAGGTCATCCTCGAGTGCTTGATCCCGCTGACCATGGTCACGCTCGTGGACGCGCTCGACGGAGTATCCCTCAGCCCCGTCCTGAGACTGGGGCTGATCCTCATAGGCCTGGCCTTCGCCTCGCTCACGTGCGGCATTCTCGCCGCCCGCTTCTCGGCGACCGCATCGGTGGGCCTGGCCAAGAATCTGCGTCACGATCTGTTCTTCAAGGTGCAGGATTTCTCCTTCGCCGATATCGACCGTTTCTCCACGTCCTCGCTGGTCACCCGCATGACAACGGACGTGACGAACGTTCAGAACGCCTTCGGTATGCTGATCCGCATCGCAGTGCGCGTGCCGCTCATGATCGTTTTCTCCATCGTCATGGCCTGGCGGATCAACTCCCAGATGGCGCTGATCTTCCTCGGCATGGTGCCGCTGCTCGCAATCATCCTGGCCGTCATTGTGCTGGTTGCCTTCCCGATTTTCCGCCGTATTTTCAAGAAGTACGATGCGCTGAACAACTCGGTGCAGGAGAACGTCGCCGCTATCCGCGTGGTGAAGTCCTTCGTCACCGAGGAGCACGAGACGACCAAGTTCCGTGCCGCCTCGCAGGACGTGCGCAAGGACTTCACGAACGCCGAGAAGCTCATCGCACTCAACAGTCCCGTCATGATGCTCTTCATCTTTGCGGCCATCGTCGCCGTCGACTACATTGGTGCCTCGATCATCGTGAATTCGGGTGGCACAGAGCTGACGAAGGGTGGCCTGACCGCGCTCATCACCTACGGCATCCAGATTCTCGTGCATATGCTCATGCTCGCCTTCATCTTCGTCATGACGACGATGGCCGCCGAGTCCGCGAACCGTATTGCCGAGGTCCTTACCCACCAGCCGTCGTTGACATCCCCGGCCAACGGCGTGACGACCGTTGCGGACGGCTCCGTGGCCTTCGAGGGGGTGTCGTTCAAGTACTCCGAGAGGGCCGAAGAGAACGCGCTGTCCGACATCGACCTGCGCATCGACTCCGGCTCAACCCTTGGCATCGTCGGCGGCACCGGTTCGTCCAAGACCTCGCTCATCCAGCTGATCTGCCGACTCTACGACGTCTCCGAGGGAACCGTGAAGGTCGGAGGGCGCGACGTGCGCGATTACGACCTCTGCTCGCTGCGCGACGCGGTGTCGGTCGTCCTGCAGAAGAACGTCCTCTTCTCGGGCACGATTAAGGACAATATGCGCTGGGGCAATCCGGATGCGACCGACGCGCAGATCGAGCGCGCCTGTCAGCTCGCTCAGGCCGACGAGTTCATCCGACAGCTGCCCGGCGGCTACGACTATGTGATCTCTCGGGGCGGCACCAACGTGTCGGGCGGCCAGAAGCAGCGCCTGTGCATCGCCCGCGCACTGCTGAAGAACCCGAAGATTCTCATCCTGGACGACTCGACCTCCGCCGTGGACACGAAGACCGACTCGCTGATCCGCGACGCTTTTGAGACCGAGATCCCGGGCACGACGACCATCATCATCGCCCAGCGCCTGTCCTCGGTGATTCACGCCGACCAGATCATCGTGCTCGACGATGGACGCATCAAGGAACGTGGCACCCACGAGGAACTGCTGGCGGCGGGTGGGGAGTATCGCGCGATCTACGACTCCCAGAACGCGGCGAGCGAAAGCGAGGTGGCCTGACATGGCACGCATGAATGGTCGTCGCATAGACGACGAGGAAAAGCTCGATGGTATCGAGCGCCCCTTCGGCCGCCTCATGTCTTACGTATTCCGTCACTACCCGGTGCGTATCAGCCTCACGGTCGTGTGCATCATCACGGCCGCAGTGGCCTCGGCAGTCGGCGCTATCTTTATGCAGCAGATCGTCGACAACGTCGTGACACCTGGCCTGGAGAGCGGTTTCGACGCTGTGCGAGGCACCCTGGTGCGCCTCGTCGTCACGATGGGCATTATCTTCAGCGCCGGCGTCATCGGCAGCTTCATCTACACCCGAGCCATGGCGATCGTGACGCAGGGTACGCTCAAGCACATGCGAGACGACATGTTCGACTCGATGGAGCGCCTGCCCCTGCGATTCTTCGACACGCACCCGCACGGCGCGATCATGTCGACCTTCACCAACGACACGGACGCGATCCGCCAGCTGATCGGCCAGTCGATCCCGACGCTCATCCAGTCGGGCCTGACGATCATCGTCCTGATCGGCACGATGCTCTACTACTCCGTGTGGCTCTTCCTCGTCGTCTTAGTGGTGGGCGTACTCATGGCCTTCCTGACCGGAAAGCTCGGTGGGCTGTCGGGGCGCTTCATGAAGGCGCAGCAGGCTGCCCTCGCGGACGAAGAAGGCTTCATCGAAGAGATGATGGACGGTCAGAAGGTCGTCCAGGTCTTCAATCATGAGCAGGACGCCAAGGACGAGTTCGTCGAGTTCAACCAGAAGCTGTTCGACTCCTCACAGAAGGCGAACATCTACGGCAACGTGCTGATGCCGGCCCTTGGCAACATCGGCAACATCATGTATGTCGTGATCGCGATCGTTGGCGGCATCATGATCCTGGAGCAGACGCCGAACATTCACCTCTTCGGTGTCGACGTCATCACCGTCGGTGTGGTCGTGTCCTTCCTGGGCATGGTCCGTAACTTCTCGCAGACGATCGGCCAGATGTCCATGCAGGTCCCCATGATTGCCATGGGTATGGCGGGTGCCGGCCGCGTGTTCGCGCTCATTGATCAGGTGCCCGAGGAGGACGAGGGGTACGTGACCCTCGTGCGTGCGCGCGAGCTGCCCGATGGTTCGGTCGAGCCGACGGAGGAACGTACAGGAGTGTGGGCGTGGCGACACCCCCACAAGGCTGACGGCACCGTCACCTACACGCGACTGCGCGGCGAGCTGGTCATGGAGGGGGTCGACTTCTCCTACGACGGCGAGAAGCAGATCCTGCACGACATATCCCTGTGGGCCAAGCCCGGCCAGAAGATCGCCTTCGTGGGAGCCACGGGTGCCGGCAAGACGACGATCACCAACCTGATCAACCGCTTCTACGACATCGCCGATGGCAAGATCCGCTACGACGGCATCAACATCAACAAGATCCACAAGCCGGACCTGCGCCGCTCCCTCGGCGTCGTCCTACAGGACGTCAAGCTCTTTTCGGGAACTGTCATGGAAAACATCCGTTACGGCCGCCTGGACGCAACGGACGAGGAATGCATCGCTGCTGCAAAGCTCACGAACGCGGACTCGTTCATCCGACGTCTGCCCGAGGGCTACGACACGATGCTGACCGGCAACGGCTCTAATCTCTCACAGGGGCAGGCTCAGCTCCTGTCGATCGCACGTGCGGCCGTCGCCGACCCGCCCGCGATGATCCTCGACGAGGCGACTTCCTCGATTGACACGCGCACCGAGGCCCTCGTGCAGCAGGGAATGGACAACCTCATGGAGGGGCGCACGGTCTTCGTGATCGCCCACCGCCTCTCGACGGTGCGAAACTCGGACGCGATCATGGTCCTTGACCAGGGGCGGATCATCGAGCGTGGTAGCCACGACGACCTGATCGACCAGAAGGGCGTGTACTACCAGCTCTACACGGGTGCCTTTGAACTCGAGTAAGCGCTGACGGATTGCAACGCCTCGGCCGCGTCGTGAACTGTGCCCCGAAACTTGGATGCTTTAGATGGTAGCCGTTGCGCTGCTTTCTGTAGGGCCTGATCCCGGTATTTTGCCGGGGTCAGGCCCTTGAGCTTTACTTGGCGTCGTGTTGTGTTCCAGTGCGTGACGTAGGCGTCGAGGTCGGCTTTGAAGCTCTCGAAGGTCTGCCCGTCTTGGCTTCGGAAAACTTTGGCCTTGAGGTGTCCGAAGACCTGTTCGGTGGCACCATTGTCGACGTAGTTGCCTGTGCGTGACATGCTCTGGATGAAATCGTTATCGACGAACGTGCGTTGAAGGGCGCGCGTTCGGCGTGGGTTGTGTGCTCGGGTTGTGACCGATATTGTTCGCGCCCGGTGTGGTCGAGGCAAATGGGGATGTGTTGTGTGCTTGGGTGCAACTGTGTTTGTGGGGTGCGACCGTTATTGTTCGCGCCCGGTGTGGTCGAGGCGCGTGCGGATAGGTTGTGCGCATGTGGATAGGTCATTAACCTATCCGCGTCTTCATAACGTATCCGCGTCTTAATAACCTATCCGCAAGCGATGGGTTGAACCTAGACGAACCGCCGCCGGGCGCTTTTCGCACGTGAACCCGATGACATGAGCGTGGGCCCGATAATGCGCACGTGAACCCGATGATGTGCGTGTGGGCCCGATAATGCGCACGTCAACCCGATGATATGAGCGTGGGCAGCCCCGCCCACATTCCGATTAAAGGGTTTACGCGCGCGTCAAAGGGTTTGCGTGCGCATCAAGTCGATCTCAATGCTCACGCATGGAGATGTTCGGCGAGAGGGCTTAGTCCGTGCCTGTGAAGGACCGTCAATTGGAGTGTCGTGTCACGAACCGCCGAAGCAGAGCATGTGCTTTAGACCGAAACGGCTCATGTGTGACGGACCGAAGCGGCGCATGTGCTTTAGACCGAAACGGCGTATGCGTGGCAGACCGAAACGGTGCATGTGTAACGGACCGAAGCGGCGTTTGTGTAACGGACCGAAGCGGTGCTCGCGTGTTACACCGAAGAAGCGTATCCGTGGCAGACCGAAGCAACGTATGCCAGGAAAGAGGAGTCGGCGTGTACCGGGCCTGGGAAAACCCGGCCGGCGCGTTCTAGGAAAAAACTGAAGCACCGTGCGCAGGGCGGCGTACTCGTCTCACGCGCCCTCGCGCAGACAGGGGAAGCCCAGGGTGGTACACGCGCACGTGCCTGGCAGTCCTCGACTGAAAGATGATCGCCTCGTCTACGTGGGGGGCCACGCGCGCGTGCCTGGGAGCAGGTATACGAAAGCGGGCCGCCCACCGGGCGGCCCGCTTCAGGTCAAACGTGCGTTTGATCAGTCAGCGATCGAGGCGACGCGACGGGCAAGCTTGGACTTGCGGTTCGCGGCCTGGTTCTTGTGGATGACGCCCTTGGAGACGGCGACGTCCAGCTTGCGCGAAGCAACACGCAGAGCGGCGAGAGCCTTGTCCTTTTCGCCGGCCTCAACGGCCTCGCGGGTCTGACGGACCAGGGTCTTCAGCTCGGACTTCACGGACTGGTTACGAACGCGGCGCTTCTCGTTGGTGAGAATGCGCTTCTTCTGGGACTTAATGTTTGCCACAGTCGGATTTCTCCTTGATGTATGTCTGACAGGGTCGGTGAGGGCTGTGTCAAGACCGGGACTTAGGCGTGGGGACACCCGCAAACGGTCTTAACCAGACCCCCTGCCCGACCAGGCCGGGAGTCCAACGTCCGATCATACCAGCAGCGGGGCTTTTCGTCATTCCCCTTGGCCTTCGTGGGCCTCGTAAGGTCGGTCACGTGTCTCTCGGGTCAGTCACCGTGGGTGCGGTAGTGCTCCTCAAGAGCGTCGACGACGAGCTGCCAGGTCTTCTTCGGCAAGATCGCGCCCTCACGGCGAACATCGGTAGCTTTGACCCACAGGGCACGGTCGAGACGCACCTCGGATGGGCGGCCCTTCGAGTCCCAGTCGCCAGCGCCAATGTCGAGCCAGTAGCGGCCAGCGGCGGCCTCCTGGGCGGCGTCGCGCGTGTGGTCCTTGCTGGTCAGCTGGAGGATGTACACGCCGTCATCCTGCGCGCCGATGACGACGGCCGGACGATCCTTGCCGACCGACGCGTCCTCCTGGTAGGGAACCCAGGTCCAGACGACCTCGCCGGGATCAGCGTCGCCGTCCATGATGGGCGTGTACGAGGCGTGGGCGAGTGCGTCTGCGATGCTCGCTTCGTGGATCGACGTCTTGGGGCGATTGGAGGTTGCCGGGTCCTCGTAGTGATGGTGGGAACCGGAGTGCGTCCCTGAGGTCGAAGATGAGCGAGGTTTTGGCGTCGAAGACTTCGGCTTACTGTTCGACTCACGCTGGCGCGGCTTGGAGGAGTTCGTCTGCGATTCCTCTGTGGTGCCGGAGATAACGCTGATGAGGAAGTTGATGAGGCCCCTGACGAATGAGTTCATGGGACCAGCATACGGCAGCGGCTGGTCCGTCTGTTTTATCCACAGGGGCATTCTGTGTCGATGGGTTATACACAGGCTCCGTCTTCGTGAATGACAGGGTGCCGTCGTCGGTTCCATTCTGGATGTGTTCGTAGAAGAACGACCACAATGAAAGGCGACGATGATGTCCACTGCAACGATTCACGGTCCGATGGTCTGTCTCGATACTTTCGGGGCCTGTGCATCCGCGTCCGGTTCGGCCGACGAATCCGGTCGTTGTGCCCTGGCAGACGCGATGCGCTGTGCCGCCGGCGGACGGCTGGACAGGGCCATCGAACACGCAGAGAAGGTATATGAAGACTCCGAAGTCGCGATTGAGCTTCGCCTCGAAGCCGCCAAACTCCGCATTGATTGGTACGCCGCGCAGGGCTCGTATGATCGCTGTCGCAGCGTGGCGGGAGAGGCTGCGCGGCTCGGAGCCGCAGCGTTGGATCGTAATCACCCACTCGTCCTCATGCTGCGTAACTCGGAGGCCTACTGGCTGTCGGTCCTCGGCTTCAACGACATGGCGGCTCGCCGCTTCTCCGCGCTGGTGGCTGACGTGAAAGCCTGCGCGGACCTCGATCCTCACATCGCATTTGCCGTCCGTAACAATTCGGCGATGCCCTGGAAGAACACGGGGAAGTGGAAGAAGGCAGCTCGCGTCTACCGGGAGCTCCTTGCCGATATGGAAGGAGCCCGGGATGAGGCCGATATGACGCTTCTGACTGTTCGTGACAATCTCGCCGAGGTGCTCTCCGCCGACCGCGAGTACGAGGAGGCGATCCAACTCTACGAGCACAACATGGACGTATTGCTCACGGTTGCCGAGCACGGTGATTGGCGGGTGCTGCGCCTGCGCAATGAGATCGCACGCAATACGTGGATGGGAGGGGACCGGGCGGCAGGCGAGGATCTGTGGACTGTGCTGGCGGAGGACTGCCGGCGATACCTGGGAGATCGTGACCCGCTGACGGCGCGCATCCGCGCCATCTTGCTCACCCTGGCCACCATGCGTGGGGACGACGAGCGCGCACAGACCATCGCACGCAAACTCCGCGACGATCATCCCGACGACTGGGATGACTGTGACTTCACGGAGGCTGTCGCCATCGTTGCGCAGGTCGAGATGGGCGATGGTGAAGGGGTGTGACACGCCGCCACTGTGCGCGACTTCCCGCGCCTGAACTGGCACAAATGGCCGCGACAATGGGACGATAAGGAGGTTAACGACTTCACGGAGGTTCACGTGCCCATCCCCACGCCCGCGCAGCAGGCGCAGATTCGCCCGGCCCATACCCCGCAGGGGCAGATCCGTAACTTCTGCATCATCGCCCACATCGATCATGGGAAGTCGACGCTCGCGGACCGCATGCTCCAGCTGACCGGAGTCGTCGAGGCGCGCGAGATGCGCGACCAGTACCTCGATCGTATGGACATTGAGCGCGAGCGCGGCATCACGATCAAGAGCCAGGCCGTGCGCATGCCGTGGGCGCACGAGGGGACGCCCTACGCGCTCAACATGATCGACACGCCCGGTCACGTGGACTTCACGTATGAGGTCTCCCGCTCGCTGGCTGCATGCGAGGGGGCAGTCCTACTCATCGACGCTGCGCAGGGCATCGAAGCGCAGACGCTCGCGAATCTGTACTTGGCCCTCGAGAACGATCTCGCGATCATCCCAGTTCTCAACAAGATCGACCTGCCGGGCGCCCAGCCCGAGAAGTATGCGCACGAGGTTGCCCAGCTGATCGGCTGTGACGAGAGCGAGGTCCTCAAGGTTTCCGGCAAGACCGGCGAAGGCGTCGAGGACCTGCTCGACCGCATCGTCGATGTCGTTCCCGCGCCCGAAGGTGCCCCCGACGCTCCGACCCGCGCGATGATCTTCGACTCCGTGTACGACACCTACCGTGGCGTCGTCACCTACGTGCGTGTCGTCGACGGCGTTCTCTCCACCCGTCAGCGCGTGCGGATGATGTCCACGGGCGCCACCCACGAGCTCCTCGAGCTGGGTGTCATCTCGCCTGAGCCGAAGCCCGAAGAGGGCATTGGTGCCGGTGAGGTGGGCTACCTGATCACAGGCGTGAAGGACGTGCGCCAGTCCCGCGTTGGCGATACCGTCACCAGCCAGGTGCGTGGAGCGACAGAGGCTCTTGAGGGCTACCGCGATCCCAACCCGATGGTGTTCTCCGGCATCTACCCGGTCGACGGCTCCGACTTCCCGGATCTGCGAGACGCCCTCGAGCGCCTCCAGCTCAACGACGCGGCGCTCACCTTCGAGCCTGAATCCTCGGCGGCCCTCGGCTTCGGTTTTCGATGCGGCTTCCTGGGGCTGCTGCACCTGGAGATTATCCGCGAACGTCTGGAGCGCGAGTTTAACCTTGACCTCATCGCGACCGCTCCGAACGTCGTCTACCGCGTCGTGACGGAGGACGGCACCGAGGTGCGTGTTGATAACCCGAGCGAATTCCCCGAAGGAAAGATTTCCGAGGTGCGCGAACCGGTCGTCAACGCGACGATCCTGACGCCCACCGAGTTCACCGGCACCATCATGGAGCTGTGCCAGGAGCGTCGCGGCTCGATGCAGGGCATGGACTACCTGAGCGAGGAACGCGTGGAGCTGCACTACCAGCTGCCCCTCGCCGAGATCGTTTTCGACTTCTTCGATCAGCTCAAGTCCCGCACGCGCGGTTACGCTTCCCTGGACTACCAGGAGAGTGGTGAGCAGAGCGCCGACCTCGTCAAGGTCGACATTCTGCTCAACGGTGATCGCGTCGATGCCTTCAGCGCGATCGTTCACCGCGACGGTGCCTATAACTACGGCCAGCGCATGACGAAGCGCCTCAAGGAACTCATTCCTCGCCAGCAGTTCGAGATCCCGGTCCAGGCCGCAGTCGGCGCGCGCGTCATTGCCCGCGAGACCATCAAGGCCCTGCGTAAGGACATGCTCGCTAAGTGCTACGGCGGCGACATCAGCCGCAAGCGCAAGCTGCTCGAGAAGCAGAAGGAAGGCAAGAAGCGCATGAAGTCCATCGGCCGCGTTGACGTGCCGCAGGAAGCTTTCATCGCCGCCCTGACCTCCGACGTTCCGACGGGTAAGAAGTGAGCGGGGACCAGATGAACGAGGCCGTGGAGGGCCCCGCTCCAGGCGAGCAGCCTGCGGAGCGACGTCCGGGCGAGGCCCCCGAGGGCACGGTTTTCATGAGCCGCACGAAGTCCTTCACGCGGCGCACTCGCGAGCTGCCCGCGAACCTTGCGCGCACGTGGGAGGCGCACGCGCATCGCTTCGTGGTCGAGCCGCGTCGCGGGATCGGATATACGACTGTCGCGCAGGACTTTGCGCTCGATCTGACTGACCTCTTCGGGGGCAGCGCCCCCGTGACTCTCGAGATTGGTTCGGGCACAGGTGAGCAGATCGTCGCGGCTGCGGCCGCCCATCCTGAGCGCAACTTTCTGGCCCTTGAGGTGTGGGTGCCCGGTATCGCCAAGCTCGTCTCCAAGGCGGTCGAGGCCGACGTGGGCAATATCCGCGTCATTGAGGCCGACGCTGCGCAGGCCCTCCCGATCATGCTCGGGGATGCCTGCGTAGATGAGGTCTGGACTTTCTTCCCTGACCCGTGGCGCAAAGCCCGGCACCGCAAGCGTCGCCTCGTCTCCGATTCCTTCGCTCTCGAGGTCGCGCGCCTGCTGCGCGACGGGGGAGCATGGCGCCTGGCCACGGATTGGGATGACTACGCCTGGCAGATGCGCGACGTGATCGAGGCCTGCGAACTCTTTGATAACCCGCACGCGGGAGAGCGCCCGGATCCGGCGGATCCGCAGCCGCAGCGCGGTGGTTTCGCCCCGCGCTTCGAAGGGCGCGTTGTCACCCACTTCGAGACTCGCGGTATCGATGCGGGCCGTCGCGCCCACGATGTCGTTGGCATTCGTTGCCCGCGTGGCTGATGCCGTGACGGTTGGAACACGCTCGTGAGCCCGGCCCAGCCCGAGGGTCAGCGCTGGTCACCTGACGGCTCGCTGGACCCCGGCCTCGTTGAGGCCGATCGTGGTCGTCCGCTGTCCGTGTATGTGCACGTGCCGTTCTGTCGTGTGCGCTGCGGCTACTGCGATTTCAATACCTACACTGTCGGCTTTGGGCCGGGCGCGCGGGTGGGGGATTATGCTCCCTCCGTTCTCGCCGAGGCCCAGCTGGCCTCACGCGTCATGTCCGAGGCCGGGCTGCCCACCCGGCAGGCTCGTACGTTGTTTTTTGGCGGCGGCACGCCGACGATGCTGGACACTGCGGAGCTGATCGAGATCCTCGCCGGTCTGCGCGAACGTATCGGGATTGCTCCCGAAGCGGAAGTGACCCTCGAGGCCAATCCTGACACGGTGACGCGCCAGGGGCTCGCGGAGCTGGCCGCCGCCGGTTTCACGCGAGTGTCATTCGGTATGCAGTCAGCCGTGCCCGCGATCCTGGCGACCCTGGATCGTACTCATACGCCCGAGCGAGTGCCCCTCGTTGTCGAGTGGGCAAAGGAGGCGGGCCTGTCGACCTCGGTGGATCTCATCTATGGAACGCCGGGGGAGAGTCTCAAGGACTGGGAAACCTCCCTGCGTGCGGCTCTGTCCTACGAGCCTGACCATGTCAGCGCATACGCTCTGGTCGTCGAGGAGGGGACGAAGATGGGCGCTCAGGTGGCGAGGGGAGAGTTGCCGACACCGGACCCGGACGACGAAGCCGCCAAATACGAGCTTGCCGATGCCCTCCTTGGTGAGGCCGGGTATGCGTGGTACGAGATCTCAAACTTCGCGCGCGTGACTGAGGCTGATCACTCCTCGGGGCGGTCGTCGACCCACTTTGAACATGCTTCCGCGCATAATTTGGCCTACTGGCGAGACTGGGACTGGTGGGGTTTTGGGCCGGGCGCGCACTCCCACATGGGGCGCGCGCGCTGGTGGAACGTGAAGAACCCGGGGGCCTATGCGGGGCGTCTGAGAGCGGGGCATTCTCCCGCCTACGGCGGCGAGATTCTCGACGCGGATGCGCGCGAACTGGAGCGCGTCATGCTGGGCGTGCGCACCTCTGAGGGGGTCGCTATTCAGGGGCTGCCGGGTCTGTCAGTGCCCGACGGGTCGGGCACGCCGTCCGGTGGCCGTATCGCTGCGCTCATCGCCGATGGTCTCATTGACGGGGCTTCAGCTCTGTCTGGACGCGTTGTTTTGACGCTGCGTGGGCGCCTTCTTGCGGACTATGTCACCCGCGAAATCATGGGCTACTGACGATGAATTGCTGCCTTTGCAGCGGAATACTCATATAGTGGTAAACATTCGTCGGAGGCGTCAATCGCCGCAATATAGCTTGTAATGTGCGAAATACAAGCACATGTGTGGGCATGGTTGTTAGCTGTTTGACATGCGATGAGAGTGTGCGATGTGACAAGCTGGTATAGCGTCCCGATAGTGTTGACATCATGGTTGAAATATGTTTGCCTAGATGCGTCATGTGAAGCCGAGTAATTTGCAGGGTTCCTTTATGGGGGAGCTTGTGAAGAGCTGTATACAAGGAAAAGTGTGGTATTGTGACTCTTCGATATGCTGTCATTGCCGACATCGTGGGCTCTCGTACGCTGACCAATCGTACAGAGGCCCAGGGAGTCTTTGAAGCCGCTCTTGGGGACGCGAGCGAAGGTCTCGCGCTGCTGCAGGCTCCGTACCCGACGGTCGGCGACGAATTCCAGGCGGTGGCTTACACGCTTGAGGATGCGCTTCTTCTTACCCTGCGTGCGCAGCTTCTTCTTCCTGCGCCGCTCCAGCTACGTTTTGGAATCGGTGCGGGGCAGATTGAAGAGTTCTCCTCGGGAGTGCAGCGGCTGGCTCCCGAACGTTCGCGCGGGTCTGAGTCTGCTCAACTTCAGGATGGGTCCGCTTGGTGGGCGGCTCGGGCAGCAATTAATCGCGCACATGACGTTCAGGATTCTTCGAATCCTTTCATCCGCACCTGGTTCATGGCGCACGCCTCGGTCGAGTCGGCGTTCTCGAGTCATTGCCAGACGTGCATCAACGCCCTGCTGAGCCTGCGCGATCACGCGATCCTCAAGCTTTCCGCGCGTCATCGTCGCATTACAGCTGAGCTTCTTCTTGGTAAGACGCAGGTGGAAATCGCTCGAGCCGAGAAGCTGTCGCAGCAGGCCATTTCCGACTTCGCCCGGGGCACGGGGGCGGGGTTGATCCAGTCGTCTCTCATTATTGCGGAGGCTGCACGTGCATGAAGTCCTTCTCCTGGGAATCGCCGCCTCGGAGCTTACCGTTCTTCTCACATCTGATCCGCGACGGTGGTCACGACGCCTCTCGATCTTCCTAACGCTTCTTCTCGCGGTGATCTGCTACTCGTGGTTCATCCTGGGGGTGAGCTCCGTCGCGAACGCGATTGGCGCGGTCCTGGCGGTCGCGTGGTTCGCCTGGGACCTCGCCGATCCGTCGGCGCGCGGAGTTTTGGGGCGGTGGGCTTTGGCATCCGTCGGCTTCGTCGCCCTCATGAGCCTGAATCCGGCGAAGTATCCGCTGCTCTCGCTGCTGTCGGGGCGTTCGATCGATCTGATTATTACGGTCCTCTTCCTGGTGACGGGGCCCGTCAATCACCTGATCACGGCGATCCTCCAGTGCGCGCGTGGACGCGCTTCCGATCCCGTTCCCGGTTGGATCAATGCGCCCGTCCTCCCGGCGATGCCGGCGGCGGTGTCTGAGGATCGGGACGAGGATGAGGCTGACTCCGAGGTCGTGGATCCTCCGGTGATCTCCGGGGCGCTGTCCATTGTTTCCGCGCCCGCAGCGGACGAAGAGGAAGAAGTGACGGCGCTGCGCGGTGGTCGTTGGATCGGGCCTCTAGAAAGGCTCCTTATCATCGTTCTGGCCGGTACCGGCGCGGAAGTGGCCATCGCTGCCGTCGTCGCGGCCAAGGGGGTCATTCGATTCCCGGAGATCTCGCAGGACTCCACGGGGGAAAAGGCCGAGGAGTTCCTCATCGGTTCCGTGTCGTCGTGGATCCTGGCAGCCCTCGTGTCGATGTTCATTCGTGCCGTGATCCTGCACTGACGCGGGCACCGCTAAAGTATGCCAGGTGAATAGCTCAGATCCGTACGGCCGCAACATCTTCGACCACGACCCGCATCGCGACGGGCCGGGGGCAAGGCGTCCGCGTTCGCAGGCCGTCCACGTTGAGATCGGCATGGTCCTGGAGGACGTCGCCTCCGGCTGGGTCGGTGCCGTCACACGGGTCGAAAAGTCCGGCGGCGTTCACCTTGTCGAACTTGAGAATCGCCGAGGCGTTCGTCGTTCCTTCCCTCTCGGTCCCGGCTTTTGGCTGGAAGGGCGTCCCATCGCGGCGCTGCCTCCCCGCCCGGCTCCCACCCAGGCCTCGTCGAGTGTGCAGGTCAGTGCGTCGGGGCGACGCATTACGAACTCCGGTTCCTTCGCCCCTGCTTCGAGCGGTCCCAAGGTTGCCAAGCGCTCGCGCATTTGGGTGGAGGGGCGTCACGACGCAGAACTTGTTCAGCACGTCTGGGGAGAGGACCTGGCCGAGGCCGGTATTGCCGTTCAGCTGCTTGAGGGTGTCGACAACTTAGAGGCGGTTCTGGAGGTGTTTGAGCCGACCGATACGGCGCGTGCGGGGGTCCTCGTCGACCACATGGTCCCCGGATCGAAGGAGTCTCGTATTGCGCGGGCCGTCTCCGAGCGGTGGCCGGATGCCGTCCTCGTCCTCGGGCATCCCTTCGTTGACATCTGGCAGGCCGTCAAGCCTGCTCGCCTGGGCCTATCGCAATGGCCGGATATTCCTCGCGATATCGACATCAAGCACGGGACGCTTGATGCGCTTGGATGGCCCCACGCTGACCAGCGCGACATTGCGATGGGGTGGAAGAAGATTCTGTCCACCGTGCGTACGTACCGCGATCTTGAACCCGCGCTACTCGGCCGGGTTGAGCAACTCATCGACTTCGTGACCGTTCCCTGGGCACAGTAGGTCGGGTGCGGCCCGCGAGTGACGTTCGCGCAGGGCGCATGCGTCGACGGGGTCTCCTGTCGCTCCCGGTTGGTTGCCAGGAGTAGCATTGGCACTCAGGAAGTAGGAGTGCCAGGCAGGGAGGAGATGGCATGACGCGCAACAGCGCACAGAACCGCAGGCTTGACGTCCTGCGGGCCATCGTCACCCAGTATGTGGCCACTCGTGAGCCTGTCGGCTCAAAGGCCATCGCGGCGGGCGGACTCGGCGTCTCCTCCGCGACGATCCGCAACGACATGGCGGTGCTGGAGGAAGCCGGACTCATCTACCAGCCCCACACCTCCGCCGGTCGCGTCCCCACGGACCGCGGCTACCGGGTCTTTGTCGACCGGCTCGCCGAACTCAAGCCCATGAGCGGCCCCGAGCGCGCCGCCCTCGAGACTTTCCTCTCCGAATCAGTTGACATCGACGACGTCGTGGAACGCTCGGTGCGCCTCCTGGCACAGGTGACGCATCAGGTGGCCCTCGTCCAGTACCCGGTCGCGCGCGCGCGCCTGCTGAAGCACCTTGAGGTCATTGACCTCGCGCCGGGCCGCCTCCTCGTCGTCGTTGTCACCGCGGACGGCGAGGTCGGGGAGCGCACCCTCAGTTTCAACGCACCCCTCGGCGACGGGCAATTGCGCGAGGCGCGCGAGCTCCTGCGACGCCATTGTGACGGTGCCACCTGTGCAACCGCGCAGGCCTGCGTCGACGCGGCCACGGCCTCGGCCCGCCCCGAACTCGTCGGAACTGTCGCCGCGATCGGCACCGCCCTGACCGATGTGCTGAGTGGCCAGAGCGAGTCGAAGATAGTCGTAGCCGGTGCCGCGAACCTGGCGCGCGGGGCCCTTGACTTCCACGACATCGCCCCCGTTTTGGACGCACTCGAAGAGCAAGTCGTTCTCATGCGCCTCTTCGCCGAGGCCGATCAGGGCGACGACCTGCACGTCAGTATCGGCACCGAGAACCCCCACGATGGCCTGTCTGAGACGGCCGTCGTCACCGGCACCTATCGGGCGGGCTCCGACGAGAGCGACGGCTCCGCCCACCTGGGCATCGTCGGCCCCATGAGGATGGACTACGCGCGCACCATGAGTTCGGTGCGGGCGGTGGCCGCCTACCTGTCCCGATACCTCGCTCAGCAAGCACATAGCTAACTCGGTCCTGTGCCGAGACCTAAGACGATGAACGAACGACCCCACGAGAAGGAATAGCAAGCGTGAGAGACTACTACGAGGTCCTCGGCGTCGCCCGTGACGCCAGCCAGGACGAGATCAAGAAGGCCTACCGCAAGCTCGCGCGTAAGCTGCATCCCGACTACGCGGGAGCTGACTCGGAAGAGGCCTTCAAGGAGCTGTCCGTGGCCTACGAGACCCTCTCGGATCCGGACAAGCGCCAGATGTATGACATCGGTGGCCCGGACGCGTTGCGCGGTGGCGGAGCAGGAGCGGGCGCTGGATTCGGTGGATTCTCCGACATCTTCGAGGCCATGTTCAGCGGTGGCTTCGGTGCCTCGTCTGCGGGTCCCGCATCGCGCGTGCGCCGGGGCAAGGATCGTCAGGTGGTCGTCGATATCACGCTGGAGGACGCTGCTTTTGGCGCTGCGAAGGAAGTGGCCTTCGATACCCACGTCCTGTGCGACTCCTGCCACGGCTCGATGTGTCAGCCGGGCACCTCGCCCACGCAGTGCTCGACCTGTCACGGTTCCGGCTTCGTTACCCAGATCCAGAACTCGCTCTTCGGGCGCATGCAGACGCAGACACCGTGTCCGTCCTGCCAAGGCTACGGTGACACGATCGCCACGCCCTGTGTGGAATGCTCGGGCGCGGGCCGAGTGCGCACGCGCCGCACCCTCAACATCAACATTCCCGCGGGTGCCAGCGAGGGCACGCAGATCCGCGTGAGCGGCGAGGCCGAGGTCGGACAGGGCGGCGGCCCCAACGGCGACCTCTACCTCTCGATCCGCGAGAAGAAGCACCCGGTCTTCGATCGTCGCGGGGATGACCTGCACACGTGGATCACGATCCCGATGACGACGGCGGCCCTGGGTACCGAATTCGAGCTCGAGACCCTCGACGGCAAGAAGACCGTCACGATTAATCCGGGCACCCAGCCCAACGACGACATCGTCCTGGAAGGCCTGGGCGTCGGGCACCTGCAGCGGTCGGGTCGCGGCTCCATGCATGTGCATGTCGATGTGCAGATTCCTAAGAAGCTCGACGACAAGTCGCGCGAGCTGCTTGAGGAGCTCGCGAAGGTGCGCGGAGAGGTGCGTGTGGAGCCGCATCGCCAGCAGTCCTCGTTTTTTGACAAGCTCCGCGACACCTTCATGGGGTGATGCGCCGTGACGTTGCCCGTTTTCCTTTCCGAGGACCTGACCCCGTCGATTGACACCCTGTCCGTGGGAGAAACGGTGACACTTGCCGGAGCGGAGGGACGCCATGCCGCCTCAGTGCGCAGAATCGGTGCGGGTGAGTGGGTCGATGTTGTCGACGGGTTCGGTCTGCGCGCGACGTGTGAGGTGAGCGGCAGTGACAAGTCGTCACTGTCCCTCGTCGTGCGCGAGCTCGTGCAGGAGGAGGCTCCCCGTCCCGAGATCGTGCTCGTTCAGGCACTGGCCAAGGGCGGACGCGACGAAGCCGCCGTCGAGATCTGCACCGAGATCGGTATCGACCGGGTGATCCCGTGGGCGTCGCAGCGGGCGATCGTCCAATGGAAGGGCCCGAAGGCCGACAAGGGGCGCGCGAAATGGGAGGGCGTTGCGCGCGCCGCCGCCAAGCAGTCGCGCCGCGCGTTCGTACCCGTCGTCGAGGAGGTCAAGGATAGTAGCGATCTGGCTACCTGGATTTGCGATCTCACTGACGAGGCCGGGGTGGCCTTCGTCTGCCACGAGGAGGCCACGGTCTCGCTGGGGGTCGCGCTGGCGCGCATTCAGCAAGCCTGTGGTGGTGCGCTGCCCGCGCGCATCGCGCTCATCGTGGGACCGGAGGGCGGTATCGGAGAACACGAGACCGCGCGGCTGGTGGACGCCGGCGCTTCCACGATCGGGCTGGGTGACAACGTCCTGCGTTCCTCCACGGCCGGCGCGGTCGCACTCACGCTGATTCGCGCCGCCGCGGGAAAATACTAGGAGGCGTCAGCTCTCCGAGCCGGCGATCCGCGCGCTCAGCGTGTGCGTCTGGCCCGAGGCCAGGGCAACCACGTCCGTGCCCGAGTTGAAGGCGTTGGGCGGGCAGCTCATCGGTTCGACGGCCACGCCGACTCGGCCGATGTAGTCGGCGGAGTAGACCTGCAGCCAGCGTGCGTCTGAGGAGAGGGAAACGGCCACGCCCGAGGCGGGGTTGCGCAGCGTGACGGTCCACGATCCTTGCGGCAGACCCGCGAACGCATGGTCGAGCGCGGCCTTGTTGATGAGGGTGGGGGAGCGGAAATCCAGGCCAAACGAGGCGACGTCGTGGGCGGCCACCGGGATCATGGAGGCATCGGCCTCGTAGACGATCGTCGCGGGATTGCTCAGCTCCAGAACGTCCGCCTTCGCGCCGTCGATAGCCAGGTACGGGTGGAATCCGACGCCGTAGGGGGCGGTGCCCTCGCCGATGTTCGTCGCGGACAGCTCGACGCTCAGGCCGGCGTCAGGGTCCAGGCTGTAGCGCGCGGACACGGCCAGCGTCCACGGGTACGAATAGCGCGCTGCGATGAGGGTGCGCAGGAGGACCGAGGAGGCGTCGGCTTCGGCAATCTCCCATTCCTGGAAGGCCACGAATCCGTGCAGGGAGGTGCCCAAGGCGGGTTCGTCGACGGGGAGATCGTAGGAGACGCCCTCCCACGAGTAGGAGCCGCCGGCGACGCGGTTCGGCCACGGCATGAGCACCTTGCCGAGATAGCCGGGAGGACATTCATTCACGCCGTGGGGGACCGCGAGATCATGCCCGCGGTAGCGCAGGCCGGCCAAGCCCGCGCCGACGGTGACGATCCGAGCCTCGTAGTCTCCGGCCTCTAGAGTGATTTCGCGCCCCGACGCGCAACGATTGAACATTGATGCTCCTACGCATTCACTGAACATGAATAACACTCATTCTAAACGGAGCTGAGTCGTCTGGGGCTTTGCGAACGCGTATCCTTATAGAGAATGACTCTCGATTGAAAGGAGTGCCTCGGCCAATGGCACACGAGATCACCGACGAATTCGTCGCCGCTATGCACGCATCCTCGGACTCCGCCCGCGCGGTCGCCCGCAACGCAGTTACCCACGCAGGCGTGGAGGCGGTTGCCTTCGACCGCGCCAAGGTGGTCGCCACCCCCACGGTCGTGTCCCACAAGGTGGACGACTGGAAGGTAACGGCTCAGAAGAAGTCCGGCCGCTGCTGGCTCTTTTCCTCCCTCAACCTCCTGCGCTCGACCGCGCGCACGCGCATGGGCCTCAAGGACTTTGAGTTCTCACAGAACTACGTCCTCTTCTGGGACAAGTTCGAGCGCGCCAACTTCTTCCTCACCGACGTCATCGCCACCGCGAAGACGGAGGCGCTCGACGGCCGCCTGCTGCAGTTCCTGCTCGGCGACGTTCTGTCCGACGGCGGCCAGTGGGACATGGCGGTGTCCCTGTACTTGAAGCACGGCCTCGTCCCCAAGATCGCGATGCCCGAAACGGAGTCCTCCGGCCACACCGCCCCCATGAATGACCGCCTCAAGGTCGTCCTGCGTCGCACAGCGCTTGAGCTACGTTCCCTCGTCGAAGCGGGCGCCACCGAGAAGGAAATCTGTGAAGTCAAGGAGGCCGCTCTGGCCGACGTGTGGCGCATCCTCGTGATCTGCCTGGGCGAGCCCCCGGCCTCCTTCGAATGGGAGTGGCGCGACGACAAGGGCGAGTTCCACCGCGACGGTGTCCTCACACCGCGCGAGTTTTACTCGCGCTACGTGGATGTGGACCTCACCCAGTACGTGTGCCTTGTCGACGACCCGCGCGCCGAGCACCCCAAGGGCCATACCCTCACGGTCGACCACATGGGTAACGTCGTCGGCGGCCGCCCGATCCTCTACGTGAACGCCCCCGTCGAGCAGATCCGCGAGATCACGGCCTCCATCCTGGCCTCGGGCCGCGCAGTCTGGTTCGGTGCCGACTGCGGCCAGCAATCCGACCGCGCCTCCGGCCTGTTCGTCGACGGCCTCTACGACTTCGACAACCTCTTCGGCGTGGACTTCTCTACCTCCAAGGAGCAGCGCGTCAACACCGGCGAGTCCGCGATGAACCACGCGATGCTCTTCACGGGCGTCGACATCGACGAGGAGGGCCAGTCCCGCCGATTCCGCGTGGAGAACTCATGGGGCGATGAACCCGGTGAGAAGGGCTTCTTCACGATGGATGCCGCGTGGTTCGACGCCAACGTCTTCGAGGTTGCCGTGCACGTGGATGACCTGCCCGCCGAGCTGCGTGCGGTCATCAACGAGGAGCCGCTGCACCTGCCCGCCTGGGATCCGATGGGTGCTCTGGCCTGAGGCAACGGCCGTGGCGTGCCGATCGTAGGGCGGAGGAGTCGACGCCGAATCGGTGCGAAAAGTCCCTGAAAAAGGGGCGGGTGGAGTGGGACAATTGTTCCGCGACACCCGCCCCGTTATCTGTGGAGGACACATGAGCACCGACGTGACCCGCGACTTCGCTTTCGGCCTGCCTAAGGCCGAGCTGCACCTGCATCTGGAAGGTACCCTTGAGCCCGACCTCAAGCTGGCCCTCGCCCGCAAGAACGGCATCGACATCGGGCAAAGCACCGTCGAAGAGGTGCGGGCGACCTACCAGTTCAACGACCTCACATCATTCCTGGCGGTCTACTACCCGGCCATGAACGTCCTCCAGGACGAGGACGACTTCCACGATCTGGCCGCCGCCTACTTCGAGCGCGCCCGTGCCAATGGCGTTGTGCGCGCCGAGTGCTTCTTCGACCCGCAGGCACACACCTCCCGTGGGGTATCCATCGAGGCGGTCATCCGCGGCTACCATCGCGCCGTCGTCGAGGCTCGCGAGGCCGGCCTGTCCGCCGACCTCATCCTGTGCTTCCTGCGTGACTTGAGCGCGCAGTCCGCGCTCGAGACGCTCCAGACGGCCCTGCCCTACAAGGACATGTTCATCGGCGTCGGGCTTGACTCCGACGAACGCGACAACCCGCCCACGAAGTTCGCCGAGGTCTTTGCTTTGGCGCGTGAGGCCGGCCTGCACGTGACGATGCACTGCGATATCGACCAGGTCGGCTCGATCGACAACATTCGAGCGGCCCTGACCGAGCTGGGCGCCGAGCGCCTCGACCACGGCACGAACATCGTCGAAGACCCCGCGCTGGTCGCCTATGCGCGGGACCACGGCATCGGCCTGACCTCGTGCCCGCTGTCCAACTCCTTTGTCACCGAGGAGATGAAGGGCAAGGAAATCGTCGAGCTCACCGCCGCGGGCGTGAAGGTCAGCGTCAACTCCGACGACCCCGCCTACTTCGGCGGGTACGTCGCAGACAACTACCTGGCACTGGCTGAGCGCTTCGACCTCAGCCGCGCGGACCTGGAGCGCATCGCCCGTAACTCCATCGAGATCGCGTGGATCTCGGAGGAGGAGAAGGCTCACCTGCTTGGGCGCATCGACGCCTTCGTCGCCCAGAATTGACAGTCCACCAACGAGGCTGGGGCCGAAGCCGTGATCTCGCCTTCGTGCCCCGGCCTCGTCGTGCGCGGAGCAACCCTATGCCCATACGTCCGACATGCGGACAAGCGCTGTCACAATCGGCCACAGCGTGAACGCATCGCGCGCACCGGGGAGCGGGCTGACATGATAGGGACCATGACGAACCACACGAAGCCGACGTTGTTGATTTCCAACGTCCTGCCGGCACGCCCGGGGGACGAGGCATACAACAACATCTGCATGCGCCTGTGGGATCGTCTTCTTCAGGCTGCGGTGCCGAACTGGAACATCATCCGCGAATACGCGCAGGAAGACGGCGCCGAGGGAGCGACACTGCGAGCGCGCCACGCCGACGCGATCATCATCATGGGCGGTGAGGACGTCCACCCCAGCCTGTACGGCTCTTCACAGGGGTACGAGGCCGAGGGACGCCACTGGTACCGCGCCGACCGCGGGCAGATCGCCCTGGTCGAGTACGCCGTGCGCACGGGGACGCCGCTCCTGGGGATTTGCCGTGGCATGCAGATCATCAACACGGCGCTGGGGGGCACGCTCGAGCAGCACATTGAGGGAGCGAACGGCACTCACACGAACGACGGGATCCTGTCCGATCACCGCTTCATCCGCCACAGCGTGCGCGTCGGTGAGGGCACGAACCTCGAGCGAGCCCTCGCTCCCGTCCTGACCGACTCCGAACTGGTCATCTCTTCCGCCCACCACCAGCGTGTCGCCCGCCTCGCGCGCGGCCTGCAGGTCAGTGCCTACGCGCCCGACGGCACCATCGAAGCCATCGAATCCTTCGCCGCGCCCGTCATCGGAGTCCAGTGGCACCCCGAGGACCCCGCCGCCGACATCTCCCAGCTCCGCGCGCTCCTCGGCCACCTGGATGGGCGCCGCGCCCCCCGCCTCGAGAGGGCCTCGACTACACTGGTCGCATGACCATCTTTCCGGGAACGAACTTCGACGACCCGCGATTCCGCGACGACGAGCGTCCCCCCGCGCAGCGCATGCACGACGGCGACTACTACGTCGCGGACGATGAACTCGCGGCCCTCGCGAAGCGCGCGGTTCGCCTCCTGAGCCTCTACGAGCAGGCGCATCCCACCGACCCGGACATCGCCCGCTACCTGCTCGCCCAGACACTCGGCCAGGTGGGGGAGGGCGTCGACATTCGACCGCCCCTGCGCGTTGACTACGGGTACAACATCTCCATCGGTGGCGGTTCCTGGGTCAACTACGGCCTGACCGTGCTCGACGTCGCCCCGGTGCTCATCGGCACCGACGTCCTCATCGGCCCCAACTGCTCGCTCTACACGGCGATCCACCCGACCGAACCCGGGCCTCGTCGCGCGAAATGGGAGTCCGCCGCCCCGATCACTCTCGAGGACAATGTGTGGCTAGGCGGCTCCGTCGTCGTTTGCCCCGGTGTCACCATCGGGGAAAACTCGATCGTCGGAGCGGGCGCCGTCGTCACCCGAGATATCCCCGCGAACTGCATCGCGGTCGGCAACCCCGCCCGCGTCATCAAAGCCCTCGATCCCGCCACCCCGCGCGCGGTTGAAGCGGCTGGCGTCGGAGTCATCGCACAGGCGTCAGATCGCGCATGAGTATCCTGCCTATCTGCATCACGGGCGAGCCGGTCCTGCACCGGCAGGCCGCACCCGTGGAATCTTTCGACTCTGCTCTGACGGATCTCGTCGCCGACATGATCGAGACCATGCACGCGGCCCCCGGCGTGGGCCTGGCCGCCCCGCAGGTGGGCGTCGGCTCCCAAGTCTTCGTGTGGCGCTACGCCGGCGGCGGTGCCTTCGACCGCCACTTCCGTAATGTCCTCCAGCTCGACGACGGTCCCTCGCACGGCTTCAACACGGCGATGGACGGCGTCGTCGTCAACCCAAGCCTCGATCTCATCTGGGACGAGGAAGGACCGGGGGCCATCTTGCCCGCAGACCCCGATATCGTGCGCGAATCCGAGGGCTGCCTGTCCGTGCCCGGCTACGGATACCCCCTGCGCCGCGCGCTCGGCGCGATCCTGCGCGGATACGACGCCCACGGTGACGCCATCGAGGTGCGCGCCCGCGGCTGGCTCGCGCGTATCTTCCAGCACGAATACGACCACCTGCAGGGCACCCTTTATGTCGACCGCCTCGAGGTGCCCTATGCCGACGAGGCCCAGCGGGTCATCGCCGAGCGCGGCTGGCGCACTGCCGGAAACACGTGGACCCCGCAGGAGCGAGCCTGACTCGCGTCCTCTCGGGGCCCAGGTGACAACGCTCAGTGGACCTGGAAGCCCAACGAACGGAAGTAGTTGCGGACGTCCTCCGTGGCCTCGGGCGTGGGTGCCTTCGTGTCCTCCAGGTGGTATTCCAGGCCAAGCGAATGCCACTTGTCCTTGCCCAGCTGGTGGAAGGGCAACACCTCGATGCGATCGATGACGTCCTTCCAACGCGAGACGATCTCGCCGACCTGACGCACGTTCTCGGGATCGTCGGTCAGACCCGGGACGAGCACGAAACGAATCCAGATCCGGGTAGCTCCGCCGCGCGCGGCGATGCGGTCGCCGAACTCTATCGTGGGTGCCAGGTCTCGGCCCGTCGCCTTCTTATAAGTCTCGGGATCGCCGCTCTTGACGTCGAGCAAGACCAGATCGATGGCGTCGAGCATCTCGTCGTCGCAGTTCGCGCCCAGGTATCCGGAGGTGTCGATGCACGTGTGCACGCCCATCTCCTTGGCACCCATGAGGATGCGCTTTGCGAACTGGGGCTGCATGAGGACTTCGCCGCCCGATAGCGTGATGCCGCCCTTCGTCGTGCGGAAGATGCGACGGTATCGGGCGATGCGCGAGAGCAACTCCGTGTCGGAGACGGGAGCGCCGTCCTTCATGAGGAAGGTGTCGGGATTGTGGCAGTACAGGCAGCGCAGCGGGCAACCGTTGAGGAAGACCGTCATTCGCGTGCCCGGGCCGTCAACGGCCGTGACGAGTTCCCACGAATGAATGGAACCCAGCGTTCCCTCACGCATACGACGCAGGCGCTCAGAGCGCTCGAGATCGCTCAGCTCCTCAAGGCCGTCGATGCCGGCACCGACGGTACGAACTTGGGGAGCTTGGAAGTCCTGCTCGCGGAACGTGGGAAGTGCGAGGGGCTGCGACATGATTCCTTCTTCGAGGTGTAGTGGGCGCGGTGGCCGTGGTGGGAACGAGACCGGGGATTGTCAGCGGTGCACGCCGATGTGGGCAGACATAGTAGTGGGGCGCCGAGCGTTGCCCGACGCCCCACTCCAATCAGCTATCAGGCCGAGTGGTGGAAGGTACGGGACAGGACGTCCAGCTGCTGCTCACGGGTGAGCTTGACGAAGTTAACGGCGTAGCCGGAAACGCGAACGGTCAGGTTCGGGTACTTCTCGGGGTGCTCCATGGCGTCCTTCAGCGTGGACTCCTCGAGAACGTTAATGTTCGCGTGGTACAGGCCTTCCTTGTCGCCGCGCTCTTCACGGGCGGCCTTCATGTCGGCGAGGCGCTCTTCGTAGGTCTTGGTTGCCATAACATTTCTCCTTTTGTGAGACTCCGGCGGTGCCGGCTTGGGTAGGTCGCGGCGCGACTCACCCACGTGTGTGGGGTGGCGGGGATCAACACGGGTGGCGCATCGATCCCCGCCGATGGTGGATCAGTAGCCCGCGGTGCCGTCGTAGGCGCAGGAATCATCGGGAACGAAGCCGGCGTCGAGGATGCCAACCAGGTTCTGGATCTGCTCTTCCTTGGAGCGGCCAAGGCCCTGCGGGGTGATCGTGTTCGTCAGCGAGATGCCGTCGAGTGCGTCGTTGTAGTCCAGCTTGCCGACCGACAGCATGGAGGCGACCATGCCGTGCGTGTCGATGCCGTTCTCCGGGTTCGCGCCGGGGGCGAAGGGGGTGCCCTTCTCGTGACCCGACGGGAAGGAGCCGGTGGCCTTGCCGTACACGACGTTCGAGGTGATCGTCAGGACCGACTGGGTCGGGATCGCGTCGCGGTACATGGGGATGCGGCGGATCTTGTCCATGATGGTGTGGACGACGGTCGCGGCGATGTCGTCGGCGCGGTCATCGTCGTTGCCGTAGGTCGGGAAGTCGCCCTCGGTACGGTAATCGACGACCAGGCCGGTTTCGTCGCGGATCGGGTAGACCTTCGCGAACTTGATGGCGGCCAGCGAGTCGGCAACGATGGACAGGCCGGCGATGCCACAGCCCATGGTGCGAATGATCTCGGAGTCGTGCAGCGCCATCTCGATGGACTCGTAGGCGTAACGATCGTGGCAGTAGTGGATGATGTTGAGGGCCTCGACGTAGGTGCCAACGACCCAGTCCAGCATCTCCTCGTAGCGCTTCCACACGTCATCGAAGTCGAGCGGGCCGTCACCCTGGACGGGCTCGTAGCCTTCCATGACCTGCTTGCCGGTCATCTCGTCGCGGCCACCGTTGATGGCGTAGAGCAGGGCCTTGGCGGCATTCACGCGCGCGCCGAAGAACTGCATCTGCTTGCCGACCTTCATGGGGGAGACGCAGCACGCGATGGCGGCGTCGTCGCCCCAGTGGGCGCGGATCTGCGGATCGGACTCGTACTGGATCGACGAGGTGTCGATCGAGATAAGGGCGCAGAACTCCTTGTAGCCGCGGGGCAGGTTCTCGTCCCAGAAGATCGTGATGTTCGGCTCGGGAGCCGGGCCGAGGTTGACCAGGGTCTGGAGCAGACGGAACGAGGTCTTGGTGACCAGGGTGCGGCCGTCGTCGCCGAAGCCGGCGTCCGACCAGGTGGCCCAGTAGGGGTCGCCCGAGAAGATCTGGTCGTAGGCGATGGTGCGCAGGAAGCGGGTGATGCGCAGCTTGATAACCAGGGCGTCGATGATCTCCTGGGCACCGGACTCGTCCAGCGTGCCGTTCTTCAGATCGCGCTCAAAGTAGATGTCGAAGAAGCCGGACAGACGGCCAATCGACATGGCGGCACCATCCTGAGACTTCACGGAGGCCAGGTAGCCGAAGTAGGTCCACTGCACGGCCTCGTGCGCGTTGGTGGCAGGGCCGGAGATGTCGTAGCCGTAGGAGACGGCCAGGTTCTTCAGCTTCTTGAGGGCCTTGATCTGCTCGGAGTGTTCCTCGCGGTAGCGTGCCCAGTGCTCGGAGAAGGGCTGGTCGGTGTAGCGATCCTTGTCCTTTTCCTTCTCGGCGATGAGGTGGTCGACGCCGTAGAGGGCCACGCGGCGGTAGTCGCCGATGATGCGGCCGCGGCCGTAGGCGTCAGGCAGGCCGGTGATGATGTGGGAGGAACGAGCGGCGCGAATACGAGGCGTGTAGATATCGAAGACCGCGTCATTGTGGGTCTTGCGGTACTGCGTGAAGATCTTCTTCACGTCGGGGTTGTATTCCTTGCCGGCCTCGTGGATGGCGGTCTCGACCATGCGCCAGCCGCCGTTGGGCATCATTGCACGCTTCAGGGGGGCATCGGTCTGCAGGCCGACGATCACGTTGTCGTCCTCGCAGATGTAGCCGGGCTTGAACGCGTCGATGTCGGCGGGGGTGTCCGTGTCGATGTCAAGGATGCGCACCTTGCGCTCTTCGGAGAGGTACTTCTCTTCGAGAGTTTTCCACACGTTCAGGGTCTTCTCGGTCGGTCCTGCCAGGAACGAGGCGTCTCCCTCGTACGGGGTGTAGTTCAGCTGGATGAAGTCACGCACGTCGACCTCATCGCACCAGTTACCCTTTACGAAACCTTCCCAGGCCTTCTGGTCTGCTGTCGTCATTCTTCCTCTTCTCGGATTTCCGTATCCCGTTGTGGGGACGGTATGTCAGGAGCAGCGCTCCATGTGCGTCGGATTCCAACGCTTAGGCCCATTGTCCTACGGCACCCTGGGTCCCGACAAGCCATAGCGCCATGCAACCTATGTTCTGCGTCTCAGGATATGGGCCTAAAGTCTCTGTTGGCTAAATTGTGGGACCAAGGTCCTCAGCAGAAGAGAGGGACCCTGACCGCCTACACTGGTAGCAGTGCCCGTCCCACAAAGGAGAGAAAGTCCTATGTCTGCACCCCGTCCCGTCCTCGGAGTTGGCGTTCTTGGAGCTGGAACCGTCGGTAGCCAGGTCATTCGCATCCTGCAGTCCAGCCGTGAGGATTTCGCCGCTCGCTCGGGCGCTGAAATGGAAGTGCGGCGCGTCCTCGTCCGCAATGTGGATGCCCCGCGCGACGCCCCGATCGACCGCGAGCTGCTGACCACCGACCCGGCCGAGGCCATCGATAGCATGGACCTCGTCGTCGAACTGATCGGCGGCATCGAACCCGCGCGCACCCTGGTCCTGCGCGCGCTCAACCAGGGTATTTCGGTCGTCACCGGCAACAAGGCTCTGCTGGCCGCCCATGGCCCCGAGCTCTACGAGGCCGCCGCTTCCAACGGTGCCGATCTCTACTACGAGGCTGCCGTCGCGGGCGCTGTCCCCGTCGTCTACGGTCTTCGCGAGTCCCTCGCCGGTGACCGCATCACGACCGTCATGGGCATCGTCAACGGCACGACGAACTTCATCCTGGATGCGATGAGCACCAAGGGCCTGAGCTACGAGGAGGCCCTCAAGCAGGCGCAGGACCTCGGTTTCGCAGAGGCCGATCCGACCGCGGACGTCGAGGGCCTCGATGCCGCCGCCAAGTGCTCCATCCTGGCTTCGCTCGCATTCCATACGCGCGTCGGTATCGACGATGTGGCCGTCGAAGGCATCTCGAGCATCACGAAGGAAGACATGGAAGAGGCCGCGCGCGTCGGGCATACGATCAAGCTTCTGGCGATCGCCGAGCGCCGCATCGGCGAAGATGGCCGCGAGGGTGTCGCCATGCGCGTCCATCCCGCCCAGGTGCCCTCCGATCACCCGCTGGCCTCTGTTGACGGTGCCTTCAACGCGATCCTCCTCGAGGGCGAAGCCGCCGGTCGCCTGATGTTCTACGGGCAGGGCGCGGGTGGCGCTCCCACGGCCTCGGCCGTCCTGTCGGACCTCGTTGCTGCCGCTCACCATCGCGCCTTCGGCGGTCACGCCCCGCGGGAGTCGGTGTACGCGCACCTGCCGATTCTCGATCCCGGCTCGACGCAGACCCGCTACCAGATCCGCCTGCAGGTCGAGGATCGTCTCGGTGTTCTGTCAGACGTTGCTGGCATCTTCGCCCGCCACGGGGTCTCGATTCAGTCTGTGCACCAGCGCAACGACGACGTGCCCGGTGCCTGCGTCATCGTCGTGACTAGTCACCGTGCCCGCGAGGCCGACCTGCGCGCCGTCGCCCGCGCGCTGTCCGTGTCCGACGCTGTGCGCGAAGTGACCTCTACGATTCGTGTCGAGGGTGAGTGACGTGCGCTTGCGTGATGATTTCGTCGCGGTGAAGGTTCCCGCGACCAGCGCCAACCTCGGGCCTGGTTTCGATTCGATGGGACTCGCTCTGGACCTGTGGGACGAGGTGTCGGTCCACGCGACCACGGGAGTTACCTCGGTCGTCGTCGAGGGAGAGGGTGCCGGAAATGTCGAGCTGGGCGAGGATCACCTCGTTGTTCGCGCCCTGCGTCTCGCGCTCGACCGCGTCGGTGCGCCCCAGGTGGGTGTGCGCATGCGCTGCACGAATCGCATCCCTCATTCGCGAGGCCTGGGATCCTCAGCGAGTGCGATCGTCGCAGGCGTGACGCTGGCGCGGGCCCTCATTGGCGACGCCAACGTACTCGGCCGTCAAGAGATCCTTGAGATCGGCTCGCAGATGGAGGGACATCCCGACAACGTCGCTCCCGCAGTCTTCGGAGGCGCGACGGTTTCCTGGATGAACGAGGAGACCAGCGAGGTGGGCAGCGTGCGCCTGACCCCGCCCGACGACATTAGCCCGGTCGCCTTCATTCCCGACTTTGAGCTGCGTACCGCCGCCGCACGTGCCGCCCTGCCCGCGACAGTGCCGCACGGCGACGCGAGTTTCAACGTCGCCCGCGGCGCTCTGCTGGCAGCCGTTCTGTCGGGCAACGCCCAGGCGAGCGGGGGAGCGGACCTGCACTGCCTCCTCATGGAGGCCACACGCGATCGCCTGCACCAGGAGCAGCGTCGGGCTGCGATGGAACCCTCGCTTGCCCTCGTCGACTGGCTGCGCGGTGCCGGGTTCGCCGCAGTTGTTTCCGGCGCTGGTCCCACGGTGCTCTCCCTGGAACCCGTGGGTGCGGATATCCGCCGGGATGCTGGTGCCGCCGGGTGGCGAGTGGTCCCGATGGGCGTGGCCCCCCAGGGCGTACAGATCACCCGTGGAAGCCTCTCGAAGGTGGAGTTCTGAGCTTTATCGCGCTGTGAGTTTCTGCGCAAGCCCCGCCAGCCGCGCGGTCTGATCGACAGCGGGCTGGCGGTCTTGCTATATTCTTCTCAGGTCGAGACGATCGTTCGACTTCGGCCTTCGCGATGCGCCGCTTTTGCGCGTCTTCCTGATCAAGCTTTTTCGTGTGCTTGAGCAATCACCTCGCCCGCTGTGGGCGCATTCCAGTAAGGATCACTTCGTGAGTAACGAAACCTCCGTCGAGACGACCCCGTCGCTGTCGGCAATGAAGCTGCCTGAGCTGAAGGCTCTGGCCGCCTCCCGCGGCCTGAAGGGCATCTCCCAGCTTCGTAAGTCCCAGCTGATCGAGCTGCTGAGCAACGGTGCCGGTGCCTCGACCCCCCAGGACAAGGCTCCCCGTGAGGAAGCCTCCGCCTCGTCCAAAAAGAAGGCCAACAAGGCCGAGAAGCCGACTGCTGAGGCTCCTATCGCCGATAAGCCCGCCGATGAGGCTCCCGGCGAGGCGCCGCGTCGCTCTCGCCGCCGCCGCGCGGTGAGCCAGGGTGCCGTCGAGCCCGCGCACGTCACGCTTGACCTGCCCCTGCCCGCCGCAGAGCGCACCGAGCCTACCTCGGAGCCCGACACGGCAGTCGTTGAGAGCGTTCTGAACATTGAACTGCCCGACGGAGATGACGCCGAGGGGCGTCGTCCCCGCCGTGAACGCGGTCGCCGTGGTCGTCGCGATCGCGAGAATCGCGGCGAAGGCCGCGAGGGACGCGAAAACCGAGAGGCCCGCCCCGCGCGCGGTGCCGAGGACAACCTTGCGCCGATCGCGGGCATCCTCGACATTCAGGAGAACCACGCCTTCGTGCGTACCTCCGGATACCTGCCCGGCCCGAACGACGTCTACGTGACGCTCGGTAACGTGCGCCGCTGGGGTCTGCGCGCCGGTGATGCGGTCGCCGGTGCCGTGCGCCTACCCCGTGAGGGCGAGCGTCAGCGCCAGAAGTACAACGCGCTCGTGCGCGTCGACTCCGTCAACGGCATGACGATCGAGCAGGCTCAGGCGCGCCGCGAGTTCGGCAAGCTGACCCCGATCTACCCTTCCGAGCAGCTGCGCATGGAGACCTCGCCGAAGGCGTTCACGCCTCGCGTCATCGACCTGGTTGCTCCCGTCGGTAAGGGACAGCGTGGCCTCATCGTCTCTCCGCCTAAGGCCGGTAAGACCATGGTCATCCAGCAGATGGCCAAGGCTATCGAGTTGAACAACCCCGAGGTGCACCTCATGGTCGTCCTGGTGGACGAGCGCCCCGAAGAGGTCACGGACATGCGCTCGATCGTCAAGGGTGAAGTCATCGCCTCCACCTTCGACCGTCCCGCCTCCGACCACACGACCGTCGCCGAGCTCGCGATCGAGCGCGCCAAGCGCCTCGTTGAGCTGGGCCAGGATGTCGTTGTCCTCCTCGACTCGCTCACGCGCCTGTCGCGCGCCTACAACCTGGCTGCACCCGCCTCGGGCCGTATCCTCTCCGGTGGCGTCGACGCGTCCGCCCTGTACCCGCCCAAGAAGTTCTTCGGCGCGGCCCGCAACATCTCCGAGGGCGGCTCGCTGACCATCATCGCATCCGCGCTGGTGGAGACCGGTTCGAAGATGGACGAGGTCATCTTCGAGGAGTTCAAGGGCACCGGCAATATGGAGCTGCGCCTGTCGCGTCAGCTCGCCGAACGCCGCATCTTCCCCGCGATCGACCTCAACGCGTCGGGCACCCGTCGCGAGGAGCTGCTCTTCAAGCCCGAGGAGCTGCGCATCATGTGGAGGCTTCGCCGCGTCCTGGGTACCCTCGACCAGCAGCAGGGCCTCGAGCTGGTCCTTGACAAGCTCAAGGAAACCCAGTCCAACGCTGAGTTCCTCATGCTCATTCAGAAGACGACGCCCTCCGAGTGAGAGGGGGAGACGCGGGGCGAGTGGCGAAAGCCGCTCGCCCCGTTATCTCATTCTGAGAAGGGATGCCCCGGCCTGTGTGAAATCGACCATCGTGTCACGGTGAATGAATAACGTGTTTGACGAGCCTCGCGACGAACACTCCTTCCGAGGCCGAGCACCACCGCAATGCGAGGACGAGTGAGCGTGGACGAGGCGACTCATGTACGCGCGTGGAGCATTCGGAGGGGCCCACGAAACGGGTATGAGTGAGCTCCCAATTCGCCCATAGCCGATATCACGCCTGAGACGGCTTCTCGTCGTTGAAGGGGCTGTGTGCGTGTGCGATAATGTCGTGTCGGCTTACCGGTTCACCGGCATGCCCCAGACGCCGCTCGGTGTGCTGGAGGGTGATCCCCCGTCAGATGCGGGAGACGCTGCATGTCCGGACCCGGGGCACCAAACGATCCAGGAGAAACTCCATGAAGCAGGGTATTCACCCCGAGTACGTGGACACCGTCGTGACCTGCACGTGCGGCAACTCGTTCCACACCCGTTCCACCATCACCTCCGGTGAGATGCGCGTGGACGTGTGCTCGGCTTGCCACCCGTTCTACACGGGTAAGCAGAAGATCCTCGACACCGGCGGCCGCGTCGCCAAGTTCGAGGCTCGCTACGGCAAGCGCGTGCGCCCCTCCAAGTGAGGGTGAGCGGCTAGCTCAACGGCGGTGTCGTTGGCCTGACGGCCGACGGCGCCGCCGCTTTGTCAACTGTATGGATCAAAGGATGTGGTGAATAGTGGCCGCGACGGATGAGCTCGGCGCCCTGGGCCCGCTGCTCGAGGAATACGAGCAGGTCGAGGCGCAGATGGCGGACCCTCAGACGCTGGCGGACCCGCAGCTGATGCGCCGCGTGGGACGTCGCTACGCTGAGCTCGGCCGCGTGAAGGCAGCCGCCGATCGACTCTCGTCCGCCTCGGGTGACCTGGAGGCGGCCCGCGAGCTGGCCGTGGAGGACCGATCCTTCGCCGATGAGATTCCCTCCCTCGAAGAGGAGGAAGCGGCGGCCCACGAGGCCCTCGTCAAGATCCTGGCTCCCCGCGACCCCGAGGACGCGATGGACGTCATTCTTGAGATCAAGGCCGGCGAGGGGGGAGAAGAATCCGCGTTGTTTGCATCCGACCTGGCGCGCATGTACGGCCGCTACGCCGAGGCCCATGGGTGGAGTGTGACCGAGATGAGCGCGACGCACACCGAGCTGGGCGGCTATAAAGACATCACCCTCGCGATCCGCGCGAAGGGCACTCCTGCCCCCGACGAGGGCGTGTGGGCTCACCTGAAGTATGAGGGCGGCGTACATCGCGTGCAGCGCGTGCCCGTCACCGAATCACAGGGACGCATCCACACCAGCGCCGCCGGTGTCTTCGTCATGCCGGAGATCGAGGACGACGAGGAAATAGTCATCGATCAGAACGATCTGCGCATCGACGTTTATCGTTCGAGCGGCCCCGGCGGCCAGTCGGTCAATACGACGGACTCCGCCGTGCGCATCACGCACATCCCGTCGGGGATCGTCGTGTCGATGCAGAACGAGAAGTCGCAGCTTCAAAACAAGGAGGCCGCGCTGCGTGTCCTCGCTTCGCGCCTGGCCGCGGAGGCCCGAGCGAAGAAGGAAGCCGAGGCCTCGGCCCAGCGGCTCTCCCAGGTGCGTACCGTGGATCGCTCGGAACGCATTCGTACCTACAACTTCCCGGAGAATCGCATCGCGGATCACCGCACCGGCTTCAAGGCTCACAACCTGGATGCTGTCCTGTCGGGCGCGCTCGACGCCGTCATCGCTTCGTTGCAGGAAGCCGATGAGGCCGAGCGCCTGGCCGCCGCCGCGCAGTCATGACGGGCAGCGAGATGGGTGCGTGGACGTTGAATGAGGCGCGATCCTGGGTGCGCGAGCGCCTGGGCGACGCGGGGACCGAATCCGTCGAAGCGGATATGCGCGAGCTACTTGAGTGGGCATGCGATGTCTCCTCCCAGTGGGAGCTTCCCGCGGAATTAACGGAGGAACAGGCCCAGAAGCTGCGCTCGGCGGTAGGGGAGAGAGCCCTGCGAATCCCGCTGCAACATGTGACTGGACGCATGTTCTTTCGTTCTTTGACCCTTCAGTCGATGCCCGGCGTGTTCGTCGTTCGCCCCGAAACCGAAGTCCTTGCGGGACTGGCCATCGACGAGGCCGGTGCCGTCGTTCGTGAGCGAGGAGAGGCGCGCGTGGTTGACCTGTGCACCGGGTCGGGTGCTATCGCCCTTTCTGTCGCCCTCGAGTCGGTGTCCACAGAGGTGTGGGCCGTCGAGAAGGAAGCGGATCCTTTCGCTCTGGCCTGTCGCAACCGCGACCTACTAGCTGCACGTGGAGTTCATTTGGAGCGCGCGGACGCCACACGGGACGCCACCTTGTCGCACCTTGATGGCATGGTCGACATCATCGTCACGAATCCCCCTTACGTTCCCCTGGACGAAATGCCCACGCAACCCGAGGCGAGCGCCGACCCCCACGTTGCCCTGTACGGAGGTAGCCCCGACGGTACCGAGATTCCGGTGCGGATCATGCGCCGTGCCCTCACGCTGCTGCGTCCCGGCGGCACCCTCCTCATGGAGCACTCTCCGAGCCAGGAATCACTCCTGCGCGACCACGCCAGTGCGGCCGGTTTCGTCGACGTGTCGACTCTTCCCGACCTGACGGGTCGCCCGCGCTTCCTGCGAGCCCGAGCACCCCAATCGACGAAGCCCACGACATCCGTGACACAATGACACCGATGAGCACTGAAACGATTCTGAGCGCTGCTCCCGCTCTCGGGCGTCGCGACCTCGAGCGCGCGGTCGACGAGCTGCGCGACGGCGGAATACTGGTTGTGCCCACGGATACGGTCTACGGAATCGGCTGCGACGCAGCCAATCCGGCTGCTGTGGCCGCCGTCCTCGCCGCCAAGGGACGAGGCCGACAGATGCCTCCTCCCGTGCTCGTCGCTTCCGTCGATTCGATCGATTCCCTGTGCGTTGGCGTCCCCGAGGCCGCCCGCGCTCTCGCACGCACCTTCTGGCCCGGCGGACTGACCCTCATTCTCCGCGCCCGTCCCGACCTCGGGTGGGATCTGGGTGAGACCGGCGGAACGATCGGCGTGCGCATGCCCGACCAGGATGCCCTCCTGTCCCTCCTGAACTCCTTCGGCCCGATGGCCGTCACCTCGGCGAACCTGACCGGGCAGCCTCCGGCCACCTCGGTTCGCCAGGCCATCGGCTACTTCGGCACTCGCGTCTCCGCCTACCTGGACGGTGGCCCCACTGCGGGATCCACGGCCTCGTCCATCGTGGACTTCGCTCACGACGAGCCCCGCGCGCTGCGCCTGGGAACGATCTCCCTCGCCGACCTTAGGGAAGCGGCCGCGGTGCCGATTGCACCCGTGGAGGGCAGCGCGCCGTGAAGGTCTACCTGCTGCTGGCCGCCATCGCGATGGCCCTGACGATTCTGCTGACGCCGGCGGTGCGCTGGGCGTGCCTGCGCTTTAAGATTCTGCCGCCAGTGCGTGGACGCGACATTCAAAAGACGCCGATTCCGCGCCTCGGTGGCGTAGCGATGACAATTGCGCTGATCGTGACGATGCTCGTCGCCTCGCGCATCCCCTACATGGCACCGCTGTTCACGACGACGGTTCCATGGGCCGTCATGGCCGGCACCGGTGCGATGTGCCTGCTGGGCATCGTCGACGACATTATCGAGCTGGATTGGATGGCCAAGCTCGGCGGGCAAGTTCTGATTGCGGGCGGCATGGCCTTCGGTGGCGTCCAGCTCGCCTCGTTCCCCATCTTCGGCATCACGCTGGGCTCGTCGCGCCTGTGGCTCTTCGTCTCCGTCTTCTTTATTGTCGGGATCATGAACGCCGTCAATTTCATCGACGGACTCGACGGGCTGGCCTCCGGCATGATCGCGATCGGTGCGGGATCCTTCTTCGTCTACTCCTATATCATCACCCGACTCATGGGCTCCGCCTCCTACGCGACGACCGCCAGCCTCATCGTTATCGCGCTGCTCGGAGTGTGCGCGGGATTCCTGTGGTTCAACTTCCACCCCTCCTCGATTATGATGGGCGGGGGAGCGGAGACCATGGGCCTCGTCCTGGCGTCGGCAGGCATCATCGTCACCGGAAAGATCGACCCGACGCTGCTCGGACGCCAGCAGATGATCGTGTCCGCGCTGCCGCTCATCCTGCCGCTGTCCGTTATTTTCATGCCCGTGCTCGACCTAGTTGTCACCTCAATTCGACGCATGAGTCGAGGCAAGAGCCCCTTCGTCGCGGACCGCTCACACTTCCACGATCGTCTGCTCGTCGCGGGCCATTCCCACCGGGGCGTCGTTGCGATTCTGTGGATGTGGACCGCGATCGTGTGCATCCCCGCGGTCGGCCTCCTTGTGTTCGAGTGGTGGCGGGTCGCGCTTGTTGCCATCATCGCATCTGCCTGTGGCGTGGCCGTTACCACCCGTGAGTTCCCCAAGGAAGACGCCGCCCACGAGGAGAATTACGCATGAGCTACCTACTCGCCGTCGTCATGATCATCATCATCTGTGCCGCACAGTGGTTCTTCACGTCGCGTGCTCTGCGCTCGCCCTCTCATTTTATCGGGTGGGTCAGCGGCGGATACGCCGCGAAGATCGGGTTGCTCGCCCTCGGGCTCTACCTTCCGCGCGCCTTCGGTGTCGACGTTCGCATTGCTGCAATTGCAACGATCGTGGCGATCATCGTGTCCTCGAGCGTTGAGATGGTGGTCATGATGCGCAAGCGCACGATGAACGTAGACGCGCCCGCCGACACCGAGTAACCCTTGCGCGCGCTCGACAGCCCCATCTCTGTATAGAATGGTCCGAGTTGCTCGCGCAGCAGATGATAACCAATGGAGTTGAGATGAAGGAGGCACATTCCGTGTCCGATCACGCGCCTGCTCGCCGGACCGCGTCCAAGCCACGTTGGTATTGGGTGAGCCTCGCGATCCTTCTTATCATCATCGCGCTGACCGCATACCCCGCGTTCACTCAGCATCCCCACCAGCCTGCGCTTGAGGACTTTTTCCCGACCGTTATTTTCGGCGACGGTACCTTCTTCGAGTTCAACCGACTGACGCTCGCCCGCGTCATCATGGGCCTGCTCGTCTCGCTCATTCTCGTGGCCGTGGCACGCAAGCCGAAGCTGGTGCCCACTCGTGGTCAGATGGTCATCGAGGGGCTTGCCGGCTACGTGCGTGACAACGTTGCCCTCGACATGCTCGGCCCCAAGACCGGACGTAAGTTCTCCGGTTTCATCGGCTTCCTGTTCTTCGGCGTGCTCGCGATGAACATCGCAGGCATCATCCCCGGCATCAACATCGCGGCTTCCTCCGTCGTGGCCGTCCCGATGGTCTTCGCGCTCATCACCTACGTGACCTTTATCGGTGCGGGCATCGCCAAGCAGGGTGTCGGCGGTTTCTTCGCCGCCCAACTGTTTCCCTCCGGCCTGCCGATCCCGATGTACGTGCTCATCACGCCCATCGAGTTCCTGTCGAACTTCGTCGTTCGCCCGGTCACGCTGACCCTGCGTCTTTTGTGCAATATGATCTCGGGTCACCTCCTTCTGGGTATGACCTATTTCGGTACCGCCGTCATGCTTCACGAGCTCTCTGTCCTGTCCGCGGCAGCCAGCCTCACCGGCATCGCCATGTTCGTGATGACTGGCTTCGAGGTCTTCGTCGCCCTGCTCCAGGCCTACATTTTCACGATCCTTTCGACCGTCTACATCAAGCTTTCCGTCGAACATCACTGACCCCAACGCCATCCGGCGTTACTAACAGAAGGAAACCACTATGGGAACCGCAGCATTCGCCTACATCGGCTACGGCCTCGCCACCCTGGGCCCCGCCCTCGGCATCGGCATGGTTGTCGGCAAGACCCAGGAAGCGACCGCCCGTCAGCCCGAGGTTGCCGGCCGTCTCTTCACCAACATGATCATCGGTGCCGGCATGGTCGAGGCCCTCGGCCTCATCGGCTTCGTTCTGCCGCTCATCGTTAAGTGATCGCCATGCACCAGATTGTCGCCGCTGCGGACCAGGAGGTCGGCGGCCTCGCCGTCATCCTGCCGCCGCTGTACGAGATTTTCTGGTCGGCTCTCGTTCTGCTTATCGTCCTCCTCCTCGTTGGACGCTACGCTCTGCCTCGCATCTATAAGACGATGGACGAGCGCGCCGCCGCGATCGAGGAGGGCCTCGGTGCCGCCGAGCAAGCGAAGGCCGATCAGGCCGCCGCTGCACGCGAGCGCGAGGAGATTATCCGCGAGGCTCACGCCGAAGCTCACACCATTCGTGAACGCGCCAACGACGAAGCGAAGGCCATCGTCGCCGCCGCCCGTCACGAGGCCACCAGCGAGGCTAACCGGATCCTTGAGGCCTCCGAGCGTCAGATCCTCGCCGAGAAGCAGGCTGCGCAGATCTCCCTGCGTTCCGAGGTGGGGCTGCTCGCCTCCGAGCTGGCAGAGAAGATCATCGGTGAGCAGCTCACCGATACGGCTCTGACTTCGCGAGTGGTTGATCGTTTCCTAGATGAGCTCGAGGCCGACAGCGCGCTGGTCGAGGAGAAGCGATGACACAGATGCGCACGATCGAGTCCGTCCCCTTTGCGAAGGACCTGGCGGCGGTGCTAGCTTCGCCCGGTACCGATGCAATGCGGGTCGCCGAGGATTTTTTCGGCCTGGCCGACCTGTTCAAGGAGAACACTCGTCTCGCGCGTGCAGCGACCGACCCGGCGCGGTCGGTCGCAGATAAGCAGGGTTTGCTGTCCGGCGCCTTCGGCTCCCACGTCACGGCAGCGACGATGTCCGTCGCGAATGCCGTCGTTGCCGACCACTGGAGTCACCCGGCGGACGTCGCAGATGCTCTTGAGGTGCTCGGCATTCTGGGCGTGCTCAACGCTGCGGGTGCTCACGACAGCCTCGATCAGGTCCGCGAGGAGCTGTTCCAGGTCCGCTACTTCCTGGCACACAACCGCGAGGTTCGTGTGCGCCTGTCGGATAAGTCGAAGGGCAACTCTCACGAGCGCGGGGATCTCGCAACCAAGCTTTTTGGGGAGCGCATCAGCGTCTGGACGATGCGCCTTGTGCGTCGTGCTGTCGGCCGATCGAATCACGGTCGCCTGCTGCACAACCTGCGTCGCTACGCCCAGTGGGCCGCAACCATGCAGGACCGCCTCTTCGTTACGGTCGCCACGGCCTCGCCGATGAGTGACGCGCAGGTCGAGCGCCTGCGCACGATCCTGACGAAGCGCTACGGCACGCCCGTTGACCTGGCGATCTCGGTCGATCCTGAGCTCATCGGCGGCTTCCGCCTGCGCGCGGGCATGACCGCCATCGACGCCTCGTTGGCCAGCCGAATCAGTGCAGCGCGCGACGCGATCGCCAGCTAGCACCTCCCGAACACACATTTATTTCTTTTACCAAGTTAGGAATCCTCATGGCTGACCTCAGCATCTCCCCGGAGGAAATCCGCGGAGCACTGGACTCCTTTATGGAGTCCTACCGTCCGGCGGACGTGGCCACTGAAGAGGTGGGTCACGTCATTGAAACGGCCGATGGTATCGCGCACGTCGAGGGCCTGCCCGGCACCATGGCGAACGAGCTGCTGCGTTTCGAGGACGGCACGCTGGGCCTGGCCATGAACCTCGACCAGCGTGAGATCGGCGCCGTTGTCCTCGGTGATTTCGGCGGCATCGAAGAGGGCCAGGTCGTGCATCGCACGGGCGAGGTCCTCTCCGTCCCCGTCGGTGACGGCTACCTTGGCCGCACGGTCGATCCCCTCGGCCGGCCGATCGACGGACTCGGCGAGATAACGGACCTGGACGGGCGTCGCGCGCTCGAACTGCAGGCCCCCGGCGTTATGGCGCGTAAGAGCGTCCACGAGCCCCTCGCCACCGGCCTGAAGGCCATCGACTCGATGATCCCGGTTGGCCGCGGCCAGCGTCAGCTCATCATCGGTGACCGCAAGACCGGTAAGACCGCGATCGCGCTCGACACAATCCTCAACCAGCGTGAGAACTGGAAGAGCGGCGACCCGAACAAGCAGGTGCGCTGCATCTACGTGGCGATCGGCCAGAAGGGTTCGACCATCGCCTCTGTGCGCTCCACGCTTGAGGACGCCGGTGCCATGGAGTACACGACCATCGTCGCCTCCCCGGCCTCGGACCCCGCCGGCTACAAGTACATGGCCCCCTACACGGGTTCGGCCATCGGCCAGCACTGGATGTACCAGGGCAAGCACGTTCTCATCGTCTTCGACGACCTGTCCAAGCAGGCCGAGGCCTACCGTGCGGTGTCTCTGCTGCTGCGTCGCCCGCCGGGCCGTGAAGCCTACCCCGGCGACGTCTTCTACTTGCACTCCCGCCTGCTGGAGCGTTGCGCGAAGCTGTCGGACGCCCTGGGTGGCGGTTCGATGACGGGTCTGCCGATCATCGAGACCAAGGCGAACGACGTGTCGGCCTACATCCCGACGAACGTCATTTCGATCACCGACGGCCAGATCTTCCTGCAGTCCGACCTGTTCAACTCGAACCAGCGCCCCGCCGTCGACGTGGGTATCTCCGTGTCCCGTGTTGGCGGCGCGGCCCAGCCCAAGGCCATGAAGAAGGTCGCCGGTACGCTCAAGCTGACGCTCGCGCAGTACCGCTCGATGGCAGCCTTCGCCATGTTTGCCTCCGACCTGGATGCTGCGACCCGCCGTCAGCTGACCCGCGGCGAGCGCCTCATGGAGCTCCTCAAGCAGCCCCAGTCCACGCCCTACGCGATGGAAGACCAGGTCGCCTCGATCTGGATGGGCACTAAGGGCTACCTCGATGACATCGAGGTCGAGGACGTCCTGCGCTTCGAGCGTGGCCTGCTTGACCACCTCCACGCTAACTCGACCGTGCTCGACACGATCGCGGCGACCGGTGACCTTTCCTCCGAGACGGAGGAAGCACTGAAGAACGCCGTCGAGGAGTTCCACCACCAGTGGATCAGCGCCGGACGTGGCACCGCCGAACTCGAGGACGGCGAGGTCGTGGCTGAGCGTACCCGCGAGGAGATCTCGCGCGGTCGCACGAGCGAGAAGGCCTAAGCGATGGGTGGACAGCAGAGGATCTACAAGCAGCGTATCGCCTCGACGACGACGCTCGCGAAGGTCTTCCGCGCCATGGAGATGATCGCTGCGTCTCGCATTGGCGCGGCGCGGCGCGCTGCCACCGAGGCAGGGCCTTACGAGAAGGCCCTGACACAGGCGGTCGCGGCGGTCGCGGTCCATACGGACCTCGACCACCCGCTGACCGAGGAACGCGAGGACACCAGTCGCGTCGCCGTCCTGGTCGTGGCATCGGATCGCGGTATGGCCGGAGCCTACTCGGCGACCATCCTGCGCGAGTCGGAGAAGCTCATCGCGGACCTGCGTGAACACGGCTACCAGCCCGTTCTGTACACCTTTGGACGCAGGGCCTCGGCGTACTTCCGCTTCCGCGGCGTCGCGATCGAACGCGAGTGGGAAGGTGAGTCGGATTCGCCGTCTCCCGAGACCGCGCGCGAGATGGCGACCATCTTGCTCGAGCGTTTCCTGGACCCGGACCCGGATACGGGCGTTGGCGCGCTGCACCTCGTGTACACGCGCTTCAAGACCGTCATGAGTCAGGTGCCCGAGGTGCGCCAGATGCTGCCCCTGACGGTCGTTGATGCCCCCGAGTCGGATTCGGAGCGCGCGACAGAACGAGGCTTTGCGGACGACCCGTCCTCGGCCCAGCCCGAGTACGAGTTCATCCCGTCTGCGGAGGCGGTACTGGACACGCTGCTGCCGATGTACGTTCAGGCTCGTATCCATAACGTGCTGCTTCAGTCTGCGGCGTCTGAGCTTGCATCACGCCAGCGCGCCATGCACACCGCAACGGACAACGCGAACGAGCTCATCACCAAGTACACGCGTCTGGCGAACTCGGCCCGCCAGGCGGAAATTACCCAGGAAATCACCGAAATCGTGGGCGGGGCCGACGCTCTTAACGCGAGCTAAGCCCTTCGAGACACGGAGTAACACCATGACTGATACACATGCAATTGCCGAGGGACGCGTCGCCCGCGTCGTCGGCCCTGTCGTCGATGTCGAGTTTCCCCCGGACCGCATCCCGCCGCTGTACAACGCGCTGACCGTTGACGTGAACCTGGCTGGCCAGGGCGAGGGCGAGTCGACCTTCACGATGACACTCGAGGTCGCCCAGCACCTCGGTGACAACCTCGTGCGTACCATTGCGCTCAAGCCCACCGACGGCCTCGTGCGTGGCGCCCCCGTCACCGACACCGGCGCGCCGATCACCGTACCCGTCGGCGACGTCACCAAGGGCCACGTCTTCAACGTGACCGGCGACGTGCTCAACCTCGAAGAGGGTGAGACACTCGAGGTGACCGAGCGCTGGCCGATCCACCGTCAGCCCCCGGCCTTCGACCAGCTTGAGGCTCGCACCAAGATGTTCGAGACCGGCATCAAGGTCATCGACCTGCTGACCCCCTACGTGCAGGGTGGCAAGATCGGCCTCTTCGGCGGTGCGGGCGTCGGTAAGACCGTCCTCATCCAGGAGATGATCCAGCGCGTGGCCCAGGACCACGGCGGCGTCTCCGTGTTCGCCGGCGTCGGCGAGCGTACCCGTGAGGGCAACGACCTCATCGGCGAAATGGAAGAGGCGGGCGTCTTTGACAAGACTGCCCTCGTCTTCGGCCAGATGGACGAGCCGCCGGGCACGCGTCTGCGCATCGCCCTGACGGGCCTGACCATGGCGGAGTACTTCCGCGATGTTCAGCATCAGGACGTCCTCCTGTTCATCGACAACATCTTCCGCTTCACCCAGGCGGGCTCCGAGGTTTCCACGCTGCTGGGCCGTATGCCCTCCGCTGTGGGTTACCAGCCCAACCTGGCCGACGAGATGGGTCTGCTCCAGGAGCGCATCACCTCGGCTGGCGGTCACTCGATCACCTCGCTGCAGGCGATCTACGTCCCCGCCGATGACTACACCGACCCGGCTCCGGCGACGACCTTCGCTCACCTGGATGCGACGACCGAGCTTTCCCGTGAGATCGCTGCCAAGGGTATTTACCCCGCCGTGGATCCGCTGGCCTCGACCTCGCGTATCCTTGACCCGGCCCTCGTCGGCCGCGAGCACTACGACGTCGCCACGCACGTCAAGGCCATCCTGCAGAAGAACAAGGAACTGCAGGACATCATCGCCATCCTCGGTGTCGACGAGCTGAGCGAGGACGACAAGGTCACCGTCGCGCGTGCGCGCCGCATCGAGCAGTTCCTGTCCCAGAACATGTACATGGCCGAGAAGTTCACGGGCGTGCCCGGCTCGACCGTGCCGCTGTCGGAGACCATCGAGGCGTTCAAGCGCATCGCCGAGGGCTACTACGACGATGTGCCGGAGCAGGCGTTCTACAACTGCGGTGGCATCGACGATCTGGAGCGCAACGCCCACGAGCTGGCCAAGGAAGCCTGATGGCATCGGGTAAGTCCTTGCAGGTCGAGGTCGTCTCTCATGAGGGACGGCTGTGGCACGGCGCCGCGTTGTCGGTTCAGCTGCCGACGGTGGACGGAAGCCTGGGTGTGCTGCCTGGGCGTCAGCCGTTGCTCTCCCAGATGGGCGAGGGCATTGTGACGGTGACATGCTCCGACGAGGTCGTGTCTTTCCAGGTCACTGGGGGATTCGCCTCAGTCGACTCCGATTTCGTCACGGTCGTGGCTGATCACGCTACAGTGACAGAACAGTAATTCGACGCAACGCGAGGAGGACCTCATGAGCCTGATGACAATTGTGATCTGGTGCGCGGTTCTCCTCGCGTGTGTCGGGGCGGTCCTGTGGGTGTACATGAATGTGCGCGCCCGCAGGATCGTTTCGCGTTTGGGTGCGTTCCGCTGTTGGTCGCGCCCGGACGTTCATTCGGGGTGGACGGCCGGCATCGGCGTGTATGGCGTCGAGGAACTCTCCTGGTATCGGCTGGTGGGATTTACTTTCAAGCCGGTGTATTCGATCCCGCGTCGAGGTATGGAGGTCTCGGCACCGATCGCGCACTCGGCCGACGGTTCCGTCGTCGAGGTGCGCCTGGCGTACGGTGAGCATCGTTACGAGGTCGCCGTGGAACGCTTGACATATAACGGATTGGTCTCCTGGGTGGAGTCCGGTCCTCCGCGCCTGGTCTGAGCAGGATTGGTAAGCTCGCGGGGTGCGTATTGTTATTGCTACTTGCACCGTTGATTATTCCGGTCGTCTGAGTGCCCACCTGGATCCCGCCAAGCGCGTCATCATGCTCAAGGGGGACGGCTCGGTTCTCATTCATTCCGAAGGCGGTTCTTACAAGCCTCTGAACTGGATGACCGCTCCCTGCACGGTCTCCACGGGGGAGCCCGGCGAAGACGAGGAGGGCGTCGAGCAGGTCTGGACGGTTCAGGCCGACAAGACGGATGACAAACTGATTATCCGCATCCACGAGGTCATCGCGGACGTATCTGAGGATCTCGGAGTGGACCCCGGCCTCGTGAAGGACGGCGTCGAGGCGCACCTTCAGGAGCTTCTTGCCGAGCAGGTGCCCCAGATCCTCGGCGAGGGCTGGGAGCTGGTACGCCGCGAGTTCCCAACGCCCGTCGGGCCGGTGGACCTCATGGTGCGCGACGCCGACGGCGCTCACGTGGCGATCGAGGTCAAGCGCCGCGGCGGCATCGACGGCGTCGAGCAGCTGACGCGCTATTTGGCGCTGCTCGGGCGCGATCCTCTCCTCGGCGACGTGACCGGAATCTTCGCTGCCCAGGAGATCACGAAGCAGGCGCGCACTCTCGCCGAAGATCGTGGTATCCGCTGCGTGGTCCTGGACTACGACGCGATGCGCGGGGTGGACGACCCCGAGTCACGACTGTTCTGATGGTGCTTTCTCGGCGGGCGAGCCTCGGGCGAATCGTTGCCCAGGGCCTAGTCTCGGCGACTGCGGCGCGCTCACCGCTGGATGCCGTCGAGAACCTGCTGGCACTGCAAGGTCAGCAAGCGAGTGCGATCCCATGGGCGATTGGCGTGCGCTGCACGGGAGTGTCGCGCGCTCGCGTCGAGGAATCATTCGCACGTGGTGAGCTGGTTCGCTCCTGGCCGATGCGCGGCACCGTTCACGTCACGAGCGCCCGCGACCACCATTGGCTGCGCCGGCTGCTGCGCCACCGGCGTGCGGCGTGGGAACGCCAGGCGCTTTCTCTGGGCCTCACCGATGCTCTCGTCGAACGTGCGGCACAGGTTACGTGTGACCTGCTGGAGACCTCACCCCTGGGAGTGAGCCGTGCGGATTTGGTGAATGCGTGGGAGAGCAGTGGGATCGACACTGTGACGGCGTCTTCTTCACAAACAGGTCTGCGGCGTCGCCACCTCATCATGCGCCTGCATTTGGATGGTGTGCTCACCGCCGGGCCTGTGCGCGCGGGTGAGCATCTGATCGTTGACGCGCGCTCACTTCCGGCCGCCCCCGGGGTCGCGAAGGGAGAGTCCGGGCACGAAGAAGCCCTCGCGGTCTTGGCAGCGCGTTACGCTTGGGGACACGGTCCCATCGACGAGGCCGACCTGGCTAGATGGACCGGGCTGACTCTCACCGAGGCACGTCGAGCGTTGGCTGGAGCGCGTGTGGCGGGGGAGAGTGTCGGCCTTCCTCTTGCAGAATATGGAGGCGGTCTGGCTCGCGCAGATCTCGCAGATCTCGTGGAAGACTTCCGCGCTGAGGCGGAGGCGATGCACGCTCTTCCTTCATTTGATGAGCTACATGTCGGCTACAGGGACCGTTCCTGCCTGACGGACGAGGCCGGGGAGGCGTTGATCTGTCCGGCGAAGAACGGCATGTTCCGTCCAATCGTCGTCGAGGGTGGTCGAGTGGTGGCCGTGAGAGCGCCGGGGCGCGAGATTGTGATGGTGAAGGGATGCGAGTCGGGGCAACGACCTGCTGCGCGTGCGTTCGACGACTGGGAGAAATGGTTGTCCGAGACACAGCAGTGAAGTGTCAGGTGTGCCACAATTAATGCATGACTACTTCTGTGTTGCGTGGCCGTCTGGTCCGGGAAGATTCCGTCGTTGAGGACGGCATCATCGAGTTCGACGGCACCACTATTACCCGTGTGTGTCCCGTTTCCGAGTACGAGGGCGAGACGCCCGAGGCCAGCGATGCGACCTACCTGCCCGGCCTCGTCGATGTGCACTGCCACGGCGGCGGCGGAGAGTCCTTCCCCAACGCCGAGACCGCTGAGGAAGCCCTTGTTGCTGTCCTCGAGCATCGCCGTCACGGCACGACGTCTCTCGTCGCGTCCTGCGTGACCGCCTCCGCCGAGGTGCTGCGTGCGCGCGCAAAGACCCTGGCCCAGCTGGCTCGAGCCGGCGAACTCGCCGGCATCCACTTCGAGGGGCCCTTCGTGTCTCACGAGCGCTGCGGCGCCCAGGATCCGACGTACATCGTCGATCCCGACGCGGACCTGACGCGCACCCTCATTGCGGACTGCCAGGGGTTTGCGCTGTCGATGACGCTTGCCCCCGAGAAGCCGAACGCCTACGGCCCCGGATCGGTGGCCGAGGCCCTCATCGACGGGGGAGCGATCCCGTCCTGGGGCCACACGGATTCCAACTCCGTGAAGGCCCGCGAGGCGCTGGCCTATTCGCGCGAGCGCTTCTCGCAGGTCGAAACCAAGCGTGGCCCGCGTGCGACGATCACCCACCTGTTTAACGGCATGCGTCCGCTGCATCACCGCGACACCGGCCCGATCGCCGAGTTCCTCTCGGATGCCGCACGCGGAGGAGCTGTCGCCGAGCTGATCTGCGACTCGATCCACGTCGATCCCTCCCTGGTTCGCGACGTGTACGAGCTCGTGGGACGCGAGCACGTCGTGCTCATCACCGATGCGATGGCGGCCGCAGGCATGGCTGATGGTGAGTACACGCTCGGCCCCCAGGACGTCATCGTGAAGGACGGCGTGGCACGGCTGGCGCAGGGAAACGCCATTGCGGGTGGCACCGCACACCTGATGGACTGCGTGCGCGTGGCCGTCACTCGCGGCGGCATCCCGCTTGTGGATGCCGTGTACATGGCGTCCGTTCAGGGTGCCACGATCCTGGGCGACGATTCGATCGGTTCGCTCGCGGCTGGAAAGAAGGCCGATATTGTCGAGGTCGACGCTGACCTCGCCGTGCGCCGCGTGTGGCGTCGTGGCACTGTGGTTGCGTGAGAGGCAAACGAAGCAAGAAACGACCGTGGGGCGAGGCGCGTCGACTGCAGATGGACCGCCTCGCCTCCGTGCCGCGCACGGAGCGGGGACCGGACGGCCTGGACTATCAGGTGCGTCGTCTGCCCAGCGCTGCGAAGCAATACACCTGCCCGGCCTGCCTGCGTCCGATCCCCGTGGGTGCAGCGCACGTCGTCGCGTGGCCTGAAGAAGCGCCTTTTGGTTTGCCTCAGGGAGTTGAGGGGCGTCGGCACTGGCACTCGGAGTGCTGGCGTCGTGGTCTGCGTCCGCTGTGATGTGCGGATGTGATGCATCACTGCCCGGGCCGCGGATTCTGCCGTGCCCGCAGTTGGCACGTAAAGTGGGGACTGAAGAATGCCCGCAGTGTGGGCATTGGATGTGAGGAGCAACCGTGGAACTCTTTAAGCGATACATAGCGGCATCGTCAATGGGCGTTGTCGCTCTTGTATGCGTGCTCGTCGGGCTACTCGGCGTGACCGTCCTGCGGCCGCCGACGCATCAAGCGTCGTCCGTCGATTCTGCGACGGATCTGATTATGACGCGCGGTAACGTGCTGTCAATCGTGAAGGATGACGTGACTGTCACCGCGACGTCGAAGTCTGGCGCGCCCGTGACCCTGAGCATCGGTACGACGCAGGACGTGAAGGGCTGGATTGGCGACGCCGCCTACACGGAGGTCATTGGCGTCGAGTCGGATCGCACGAAGCTGAAGGCCGAATCCCACGATGCGGTATCGACCGGTAAGACCGCTCCTGCTGCTCCCTCCAAGCCCGCCCAGTCGGGTGCTCAGTCCGGGGTCCAGTCTGGCGCCCAGCCCCTTGCGGATCCGACCTCTGCTGACCTGGTGACGCAGCTGGCCTCCTCCGACATGTGGTTCAGTCAGGCTAGTGGTGAGGGTACCGTAAGCCTGGACCTGGAGAACGTGCCCTCCGGTCGTTCCGCTCTGGCTGTATCTGCGGCCGGTCCCAATGACCTCACGCTGACCCTGACCTGGAAGGTCGAGCAGACCAACACCCTCGCCATCATCGCGTTCCTGGCCGCGTGCGTTTTTGCGCTGATTGCCCTCGCACTGTTCCTCACACGTTGGCAGCTCCTGCGCCTGCGCAAGATTCGTGCGGCGCGTATAGAGGAACGTCGCAAGGCTGACGCCCTCGAGACTTCCTCGATCAACTCCGCGGCCGTCGCCGAGCGCGTCGCTGCCGCCCGCGATTCGGCCGCTGCGCCCGCTCCCGTTAAGGAGCCTCAGGCCGTGGATGAGGTCGATGCGTCGAATGAGTCTCCTGCTGAGGCTGGTGGCGCAGAACCCAACGAGGAGAAGACTCAGTGGGGTGCCGCGGCCTACGCGCCTGCAGCCGATGAGTCCAGCGAGAATGCGTCCTCCGAGGAGGATGCGGCCGAGGGGTCTCCCGTCGAAGACGAAGTAATCGAGACACCCGCCGAGACCGCAAACGATGGTGCCGCCGACGACGCAAAGAGCTCCGACGATGCGGCGACCAACGAAGCTGCTCAGGACGAAGACTCTCCCGACCCACTCGCGCACACCGCCGAGCGCCGCGGACGCCACGGCCTCGACAACGGGCCGATCGATCAGGATCCGCCGGAGCGCGCCACGACCGACACCGGTGTCATCGACCTGTCTGGTATCCGGGGAGGACGCACGCTGCCCTCGCGCCGCGCCCTGCGAGAAGCCCGTAACAACGGCGAGCAGACTGTCGTGGTCGATGGCCAGGAGTTTAACACGGGCCTGATCCCGATCACCCGTCCTCGCGCCGCAGAGCCGGCCGCCCCGACCTCGGCACCCGACGACGACGCATCGAAGACCGGTGGCTGGACATCGATCATGTCCGGCTGGCTCAAGGACCGTGAGGAAGGTAAGTGATGAAGAGAAAGACCGTCGCGGTGGCGACCGCCGCGCTGCTCATGGCTTCGACGCTGGGACTGAGCGCGTGCTCCAACGAGATCGTTGCACAGTCGGGCGAGGAGGCGCAGAGCGCCGCGAACCTGGACTTGGAACGTATCTCCTCGGTCCTGGATGCAACCGGACAAGCGATGACGACGGCCGATGCGTCGCTCAACGCTTCCGACCTGTCGGGGCGTGTGGCCCAGGGTGCGCTGGACTATCGCACTGCGCAGTACGCGCTGGCCACGGCCTCGGGACAGGCTCCCCAGGCGTTGGACTTCACCCCGGCATCCCTGGCCATCACGAACTCTGATTCGTGGCCGCGCGCGATCTTCAATATCTCCGCATCCTCTACGACGGCACTGCCCGTCGTGCAGGTGTTCGTCCAGGACTCTGCTCGTTCGGATTATCAGCTGACGAACTTCGCTCGCCTGCTAGGCGGCACGCAGCTGACCTTGCCCCCCGTGGGCACCGGCTCGGCCTATGTCACCGGCACTTCCGATGGCTTTGTCGTTGCTCCTGAGACTGCTCTCGCGCAGTACATCACGATGCTGAACTCGGGTACCCAGGACACGTCGCAGTTCCTCGCCGACGAGTTCACGAAGACTTATCTGTCTGCCGTGAGTGACCTGAACTCGTCGGTCAGTGCCGCGGGCAGCGTGACCGCCGCGGCGACCGCGACGGATCACCCGATATCGGGCCTGGTGTTGCAGGACGGCTCGGCTCTCGTGGCCGCTAACTTCAAGTACACGCTGACCTACCAGCGCACGGTCGCGGGCGCGACCATGAACCTGGGTGGTAAGACCGCGACCATGAGCCCGGGCGGCACGACGGTGGAAGGCACCGCCACCGCGGAGTATATCGCTACCGTTCTCATGCGGCTCCCCTCAAAGACCGCGGGCGGAACACCTCAGGTTGTCGGCGGTGAATACACGATCGTGTCCGTGGCCCTCGACCCCTCGACGAGTCCGGGCTGATTTTCACCCACAGCGCACAGCTCGTCCCCGCGGCTCTACGTCGCGGGGACGACGCATATCATCGTTCCTAGCAACACTGTCGTCACGAAGAGGACACCATGAACACGCCTGACCCTCGCTCCGCATCCGAGGCAGTCCCGACTCCCGTCGACTCGCATGGAGCCGTCGATCTGTCGGCTCGCGCGAGTGCGCCTGCCGCCGCGGGCTCCGACGCGCCCGCAGCCGCGGGGGAGGGCCTGCACATCCCGCTGATCACCACCACGGACGAGGAGAACTTCCAGGACGTCATGTCCACCTCGCAGGCCGTGCCGGTCGTCCTGGTCATGTGGTCTGCGCGATCGCTCGAGTCCAAGCCGACCCTGGCGATGCTTGAGGAGATCGCCCGTGAGCAGGCGGGAGCATTCCAGCTGGTCGAGGTCGATATTGACCAGGCCCCGGCGATCGCCCAGGCATTCCAGATCCAGGCAGTGCCCACGGTCGTTGCCCTCGTGGGAGGGCGTCCGGTTCCGCTGTTCCAGGGGGCTGCTGCAAAGGAGCAGGTGCTTCCCATCGTCTCGCAGATTCTCGAGGCCGCAGCGCAGATGGGCGTCACCGCGCGTATCGCCGTGGCCGCCGAAGACACGGTCGCCCCGACCCCGCCCGAGCACGAGGCCCCGCTTGCCGCAGAGGAGAACGGTAACCTCGACGAGGCGATCGCCCTGTGGGAGCATGTCATCGAGTTGAATCCCCGCGACGAGGAAGCGAAGTCCCACCTGTCCCGCGTGCGTTTCGCAGCGCGCGCCTACGGTGAACAGAACACGGATGACCCTGCGGCCCGAGCCGACGCGCTCTTCGCCGCAGGCGACGCCGCCGGAGCTTACGAGGTGCTTCTCGATCTGCTCGCCGCCTCTACGGACGCGAAGGAGCGCGAGGCGCTGCGCCTGCGTCTCCTGGACCTCTTCCGCGTGGCAGGCTCGTCTCCCGAGGTCTCCAAGGCTCGCACGCGCCTGGCGATGCTTCTCATGTGAGAGCGTCGTCGAGCCCGGCTGCGCGCCGCGGCACCTACGCGGCCTGATTGGGGGACGGGTGAGGCCGGAGTGGGTGGTCCTGCTCCGGCCTCGTCGTATTGATCGATGCGTTTAGCGTGCCTGGGAGGCGGGTGCCAGCCACACGACGACCTCGCGGTTGCCCTTATTGTCCGAGCCCTTGCGTAGGTAGGAGATCAGGTTGTGGTCGCCGTCGGAGGCGTCGATCCACTCAAAGCCCGTGTAGTCGTCGTCCCACATGGCCGGGGAGGACGCGTAGATCCTGTTGAGACGCTCCACCAGAGCCGCGACATTCGCGTGGTGACTAGACAGATTTCTTCATGATGCCTTCTTGACAGTTTCTAGAAAGTCTCTTTACAGTATCAATGACGATGACGTTCGAAGAAGGGAGGGCTGGAATGGGGATAGCAATGCAGCCCTTTGTTAGCGTGTTTGTCATTGGCGTGATGGTGTTCGCGCCCGCAAGTGCTTCGGCAAGCGTGGCTTCGCCTCTCGACGTGCTGAATAACTGTGCGTACTACTCGGAGAGTGGATACTGTGTCGACTCGTACCCCAATCAGTGGACATGCCACAACATGTGGAATCGTCCGCATGAGGATTATCAGATTGCGCAGTGCCTGGCTTGGCTGGGCTATGGCTCGAGGGGATGAGACCGGTGAAGTGGTTCATTATCGCTGCCGTCTTCGTTATAGTCGTCGCGTGGTACGGGTGGCGCTCCACGCACAACGAACTGACGAAAAGGATCAACCGTGAGACCGACCCGGATGCCCGCCGCGAACTCATCAAGCTACAGGGCCAGATCGATCGTGGGCGGGCGGGCTTCTAAACTCCGCCCACGCTCATGCTGCCGTGCGCCGCGGCACCTACGCGACGTGAATGGGGGACGGGTGAGGCCGGAGCAGGTGGTCCTGCCCCGGCCTCGTCGTATTGGTCTATGTGTTTAGCGTGCCTGGGAGGCGGGTGCCAGCCACACGGCACCCAGCGGGGGTATGCGCAGTGAGGCGGAGACCGGACGGCCGTTCCAGGGAGTGTCTTCGGCGATGATGGTGCCGACGTTGACCACGCCTGAGCCGCCGAACTCTTCGGAGTCGGTGTTCAGGATTTCGACCCACTCGCCGCCGAAAGGCAGGCCCACGCGGTAGCCCTCGTGTGGGTTGCCGGCGAAGTTGGAGATGCACACGACGACCTCGCGGTTGCCCTTATTGTCCGAACCCTTACGCAGGTAGGAGATCAGGTTGTGGTCGCCGTCGGAGGCGTCGATCCACTCAAAGCCCGTGTAGTCGTCGTCCCACATGGCCGGGGAGGACGCGTAGATCCTGTTGAGACGCTCCACCAGAGCCGCGACACCCGCGTGGCCCTCCTGATCCAGGAGCCACCAGTCGAGGGAGTAGGACTCGTTCCACTCCTGCTCCTGGCCGATCTCCTGTCCCATGAAAATGAGCTGCTTGCCCGGGTGGCTCCACTGGTAGGCGTACAGGGAACGCAGGCCTGCCAGGCGCTGCCACTTGTCGCCGGGCATCTTCGAAATCAGTGACCCCTTGCCGTGCACGACCTCGTCGTGCGACAGCGGCAGCACGTAGTTCTCGGAGAAGGCGTACACGAGGGAGAAGGTGAGCTCGCCGTGATGCCAGCGGCGGTTGACCGGGTCCTCGCTCAGGTAGCGCAGGGTGTCGTTCATCCAGCCCATGTTCCACTTCATGCCGTAGCCCAGGCCACCGCCCGACGTCGGGGCGGTCACGCCCGGCCACGCCGTGGACTCCTCGGCGATCATGATGATGCCGGGGTGGCGGCGGTACGCGGTCGCGTTGGCTTCCTGGATGAACTCGATGGCCTCCAGGTTCTCGCGGCCACCGTACTGGTTGGGACGCCACTGGCCGTCCTTGCGCGAGTAGTCCAGGTACAGCATCGAGGCCACGGCATCGACACGCAGGCCGTCGATGTGGAAGTCCTCGAGCCAATACAGGGCGTTGGCGACCAGGAAGTTACGCACCTCGCGGCGGCCGAAGTTGAAGACGTAGGTGCCCCAGTCGGGGTGCTCGCCGCGCAGCGGATCCGGATCCTCGTACAGCGGGGTGCCGTCGAAGCGGGCCAGCGCGAAGTCATCCTTCGGGAAGTGGGCGGGCACCCAGTCCAGGATGACACCGATGCCCTCGCGGTGGAAGGCGTCCACCAGGTAGCGGAAGTCGTCCGGGGTGCCGTAGCGCGAGGAAGGCGCGTAGTAGGAGGTCACCTGATAGCCCCACGAGCCGCCGAAGGGGTGCTCGGCCAGCGGCATGAACTCCACGTGCGTGAAGCCCATCTGCTTGACGTAGGGGACCAGCTCGTCGGCCAGCTCACGGTAGCCCAGGCCCTGACGCCACGAACCGGCGTGGACCTCGTAGATGGACATGGGGCCCTCGTGGACGTTGCGCTCACGGCGCGCGGCCATCCACTCGGCGTCGGTCCACTCGTGGAAGTAGTCGGTGACGACCGAGGCCGTGGCCGGGGGAATCTCGGTGGCGCGAGCCAGCGGGTCGGCCTTCTGGAACCAGTTACCGCCGGGGCCCTGGATCTCAAACTTGTAGCGGGCACCCACGCCGACCTCGGGAACGAAGATCTCCCACACGCCGGACGAACCCAGCGAACGCATGGAGGTCGCCGTGCCATCCCAGTAGTTGAACTCGCCGACGACGCGCACGGCGCGGGCGTTGGGTGCCCACACGGCGAAGGAGGTGCCGGTGGTCTCGCCCAGCTCGTCGGAGTAGGTCTTCACGTGAGCGCCCAGGACCTTCCACAGGTCCTCGTGGCGGCCCTCGGAGATCAGGTAGGTATCCATCTCACCCAGGGTCGGCAGGTAGCGGTACGCATCGTCGCGAACGTTCGTGTCCTCGCCGTACGTGACTGACACGCGATAGGTAGGGATCTCCTTGCCGGGTAGGGCTGCCACCCAGATGCCGCCGCGCTCGTGGCTGGCGGCGTAGGCACCGGTGGGCGTGATGATGTCGACCGCGTCGGCAAGGTGCGCGGCGACACGAATAGTGACGCCGGCATCGCTCAGGTGAGCGCCAAGAACGGAATGCGGCGAGTAGTAGGAGCCTGAGGCAACGGCGTCGAGGATGTCGTCATTGACCGGGATCGGCGTAAGTTCGCGGCTCATGGATTTTCCTTACTCCTAAGGTGTGTGAACCACTCAGTTCACTGGTGTTCGTAGTCTACCGTCTGACCGGCAACATAGGGAGCCGGGTCTCATTTTGATGGGGGTTTGATAGGGGCGTCGTGTGCCCGACGAGGCCATGGGGTGCGCCGGGCACACGAGCCTTGTTAGGCCTGCGCCCAGGGGGACGTGTGGGCGGGCTCGACCTTGAAGACGTGGCCGAGTCGCGTCACGGGGGATAGGGACACCCAGTTGGATGCGCCCCACACGTAGGAGCGTCCGTCCAGCTCGTCGACGACAGTAATGTGACCGCCCGGGGTGGACAGGCCCATCGCCTCCAAATCGAGCTCGACGGAGCCGTCCACGCCCTGGTGCGGATCCAGCGAGATCACGCAGATCACGGTGTCGGGCTTGCCGTCCGCCGTGAACTTGCCGGGCACCTGGCGTGAAAACGCGATCAGGCGATCCGAGGAGGTGGGGTGAATGCGGATCTGGTGGAGTTGGCGCAGCGCCGGGTGCTTGGCGCGAGCGGCGTTGAGCAGTGTGAACAGGCGAGAGATACCGATCTCGTCCGCGTCCTCCCAACGGCGCGGGCGGAACTCGTACTTCTCGTTGTCGTTGGGTTCCTGGTAGGTGCCGCGCGGCTTGTTCTCGACGAACTCGTAGCCCGAGTAGATGCCCCAGGTGGGCGCGCCCAGCGCGGCGAGCATCGCTCGGATCGCGAAGATCGCGGTGCCGCCGTCCCACATCTGCGGGGTGAGGATGTCGTGCGTCGTGGGCCAGAAGGACGGGCGCATGAGGTGCGCGGTCTCTTCCGACACCTGCTTGAGGTACTCCTCGATTTCCTGCTTGTGGGTCCTCCACGCGAAGTAGGTGTAGGACTGGTCGAAGCCGACCGCGCCGAGGGTGCGCATCATGGCGGGGCGTGTGAAGGCTTCGGCGAGGAAGAGCGTGCCCGGGTACTGCGCCTTGATGTCGGCGAGCAGGCGCTCCCAGAAGGGGATGGGCTTGGTATGCGGGTTGTCGACGCGGAAGATCGTCACGCCGTGGTTGATCCACAGCTCGATGACGTCGCGTACGGCCTGGTAGATGCCCTCCGGGTCGTTATCGAAGTTCAGGGGGTAGATGTCCTGGTACTTCTTGGGTGGGTTCTCCGCGTAGGCGATCGTGCCGTCGGCGCGGGTCGTGAACCACTCGGGGTGCTCGGCGACCCACGGGTGGTCGGGGGAGCATTGGAGAGCCAGGTCGAGTGCGACCTCCAGGCCGAGGCCACGAGCGCGCTTGACGAAACGGTCGAAGTCGGCGAAGTCGCCCAGCTCAGGGTGGATGGCGTCGTGGCCACCCTCGGGGGCACCGATGCCGTAGGGTGAACCCGGATCGCCGGGGGCGGCTTCCAGGGAGTTGTTCTTGCCCTTGCGATGCGTCGTGCCGATCGGGTGGATCGGGGTTAGGTAGACGACGTCGAAGCCCATGCCGGCGATGCGTGGCAGATCCTCGGCGGCACCGGCGAGCGTGCCGGACACCCACGTGCCGTCGGGGCGTTGGAAGGCACCCGCTGAGCGTGGGAAGATCTCGTACCACGCGCCCGCCAGGGCCTTTGTGCGGGCCACGTCAAGCGGGTAGACGCGCGAGGAGTCCAGCAGGTCGCGCAGCGGGTGGTCGCGGAAGATGAGGCGCACGCGAGAGGAGATACCCGCGGAGAGGCGCTGCTGGGCGGAGTGGCTGGTGTCGCGCAGGCGACGTGCCGCGTCGTTCAGGACCTCGATGTCCGAGGCCGGGGGGCGATCCTGGGAGGGGCTGCCGTAGGCGGTACCTTCCGCCGCGCGCTCCATGAGTAGGGCACCCTCCTCGAGCATGAGCTCGACGTCGACGCCGGCACCGACCTTCACGGTCGCGTCGTGGCGCCACGTGGCGTAGGGGTCCGACCAGGAGTCCACGCGGAAGCTCCACGCGCCGGGGGTGTCAGCGGCCACCCACGCCTCGTACCTGTCGAGACCGGGGGCAATGTCCACCATGCGCGTGCGGGAGTATTCACCTCCGTTCGGGCGCAACAGGACGGCCTCGGCGGCGAACGCGTCGTGTCCTTCGCGGAACACGGTCGCACGAATGGGGAAAGGTTCGCCTTCGGTGGCCTTGGCGGGAAGCGTGCCGTCTTCGATGACGGGGAACACTTCGATGATCGGGATACGGGGCAACAGTTTCTCGCTCACGAGACACACACTAGCCTATGGATACGCGCACGTGAAAGTGAGTCCAACGTCTCGGCACCACGAACGATGCTCAGATGATCTGTCAAAGATTCAACTGCTGTTCAAAATAGCGGTATTTCGCCCAAAATGACGGAGGATAGCCCCTGGATGTCCAGGAACTACCCTCCGCGAAGAAGCGATACGCTCAGGAGCCGCCGCTACTCTGTAGTCCAGCGAAGATGGTGCTGCCGAAAAGGATGAATATCGCGACGGACGCGATGATGCCGATGATCTGCCAGATGAATACGGCGCGCGCGAAGTTACGCTTCGAAGGCGAGCCGCCAGAGCCCAGGGCGAGAATCAGCAGATAGATGAAGCCGATCACCGGCATGCCGACCAGGAACAGGGTCAGCATCCATCCGCCGACGGAGTCGTCGGGGTGCTCGGGGAACCGGTTGTATGCCAACAGCGTCTCTACAAGTTCGGGGGTCAGTAGACCATCTGCATGGCGGTGCGGACCTCGGACAGGGTCTGATCCGCCTGTTCGTTGGCGCGTTCGTTGCCAGCGTGCAGGATGGACAGCAGATAATCCTCGTTGGCGATGAGCTCGGCGCGGCGCTCGCGCAGGGGAGCGAGCATCTCGTTGAGGGACTCGGTGACGAGGTTCTTCAGCATGCCTGCGCCAGAGTCGCCGATGCGGTCCGCGATCGCCTCGGGGGCCTCGCCCGTGGCCAGGGAGGCCAGCATGAGGAGGTTGGAGACCTCGGGGCGTCCCTCTGGGTCGAAGGTAATGCGGCGCTCCGCATCCGTCTTTGCCTTCTTGAGGATCTTCGCGGTCTGGTCGGCGCTCATGCGCAGCTCGATCGTGTTGCCGCGGGACTTCGACATCTTCTGGCCGTCCGTGCCCAGCAGCAGCGGGACCTCGGATAGGAGAGCCTCGGGGCGGGGGAACACGGGGCGTTCCGGGGTGGCGCGGCCGTAGCGCTTGTCGAAGCGCTGGGCGATCAGTCGAGCCTGCTCCAGGTGGGGGAGCTGGTCCTGGCCCACGGGTACGATGTTCGCTTTGCAGAAGAGGATGTCGGCGGCCTGGTGGACCGGGTAGGTCAGCATGAGGCCCGTCATCGCGCGGCCTTCGGTCGCCTCCAGCTCGGCCTTCACTGTCGGGTTGCGGTGCAGCTCCGACTCGGTGACCAGGGAGAGGAAGGGCAGCATCAGCTGGTTGAGGGCCGGAACCCCCGAGTGGTTGAAGATCGTAGACCGCTCGGGGTCGATGCCTGCGGCCAGGTAGTCGGCGACGAGGCCGAGGACGCGCTCACGGATCGGACCCACGCCGTCACGGTCGGTGATCACCTGGTAGTCGGCGACCAGAACCCAGGTCTCGACGCCGCGGTTCTGCAGCAGTACGCGGTTACGCAGTGTGCCGAAGTAGTGGCCAAGGTGCAGATGCCCCGTCGGGCGGTCGCCCGTGAGGATGCGGAATCGCGAGGGGTCCTGGTCGATCGCCAGGTCAATCTCGGCGCTGCGGGCCTTCGAACGGGCCAGCGAGGCATCGGAGGTTGCGGTTTCCAGGGCATCTTCACTGCGAGTCATGTGTCAATCCTAACGAGTGGGGGGAATGAATGAAACTTCGGGGCGCTCAGTGTTCGGGCTGGAACGCGACGTCGGACAGGAGGATTGTCACGGACAGCGCTTCGATGGAGAGCGTGGAGCGCGGGGTGACGTGTTCGACCTCAAGGGAGAGGTCGCCCGGGTCGTGCGTCTCGCCGACGCCGCCCTGCGCGGGGGTGCGCCATGCGGTCGAGTATGCGATCAGCCAGTCCAGTTCGTGGCCCGCTGGCAGGGTGACCTCGGCACCGTCGAGGTTCGCGTTGATGATGATGAGCGCGTCGCGGTCGCCCCACGTGACGCCGGAGCGCAGCATCTGGAACGTGCGGTGACGCGCGTCCGTCCAGCCGTAATCGGGCATCGGTGTGCCCGAAGCGGTGTACCAGGACAGGTCGGGGATCGTGTCCCCGCCGTAGGGCGTGCCGGTCGCGAAACGGTCGGGGCGCAGCACCGGATGCGCCTTACGCAGCGCGATCAGCCACGAGGCCGTGTCGATCTGCTCGAGCTGTCCCTCGGCAAGGTCCCAGTCGACCCACGAGATCGGATCGTCCTGACAGTAGGCATTGTTGTTGCCGTACTGGGTGCGGCCGAACTCGTCCCCGCCCGTCAGCATCGGAGTGCCCGACGAGACGAACATCGTCGCCAGGATGTTGCGCTGAGAGCGCGCACGCAGCTCCGCGACCGTCATGTTGGACAGGATCGCGTAGGGCGTCATCACGTTGGGGTGCGTGGCGTTGACAGCCAGTGTTCCTTCGACGCCGTGGTTCCACGAGCGGTTATCGTCGGAACCGTCGCGGTTATTCTCGAGGTTCGCGGTGTTGTGCTTACGGTCGTAGGCAGTCAGGTCCGCGAGGGTGAAACCGTCGTGGGCGGTTACGAAGTTGATCGAGGCGCGAGGGCCACGCAGGCGGCCCAGGCCGTGCTCGAAGACATCCTGGGAGCCGGACAGACGGGTTGCCAGGTCGTTCGGACCGGACACGATGTGGCCCGAGGCCTGGGCGCGCACGTCCGCCAACCAGAAGTTACGCAGGGCACCACGGTAGTGGTCGTTCCACTCGGAGAAGGGGACCGGGAAGTTGCCGGTCTGCCAGCCGCCCGGACCCACATCCCAGGGCTCGGCAATCAGCTTCGCGTGCGTCAGGACGTCGTCCGTGGCCATCGCGATGAGGAGTGGGTGCATCGGGCTGAATCCCGTCGCAAAGCGTCCCAGGGTGGCCGCGAGGTCGAAGCGGAAGCCGTCTACGCCCATCTCGCGCACCCAGTAGCGCAGCGAATCGAGCACCATCTGAATGGTCTTCGGATGGTCCATGTTCAGGGTGTTGCCGGTGCCCGTCACGTCGATCGTCTGGACCGGACGCGAGGTGGTGTGACGGTAGTACATGTCGGAGTCCAGGCCGCGCCAAGACAGGGAGGGGCCGGCGTCGCCGCCCTCGCACGTGTGGTTGTAGACGACGTCAAGGATGACCTCGATGCCGGCCTGATGGAGGAGTGAGACCATGCCTCGGAACTCGTCGACGACCGCCTGGGCACCGCGTCCGCGCGAGGCCTCGGTCGCGTAGGAGGGCTCGGGGGCGAAGAAGGAGAGCGTCGAGTAGCCCCAGTAGTTCGTCAGGCCTCGTTCGGTCAGGAAGGGCTCGTCGCACTTGGCGTGCACGGGGAGCAACTCGACGGCGGTGACGCCGAGGTCCTTCAGGTAGGACACGGAGGCCGGGTGGGCCAAGCCCGCGTAGGTGCCGCGCAGCTCAGGGGGCACGCCGGGCATGTTCTTCGTGAAGCCCTTGACGTGGATCTCGTAGATGACGGTGGTGTCCCACGGCACGCGGGGCTGCGGGGCGATCGGGAAAGACGGCTCGACGACGACCGATCGCGGCATGTACTGCGCTGAATCGATGGGGGAGCGGCGCAGAGGATACTCGGAGGGATAGAGATCGTCGTCGACGCAGTGCGCGTAGACAGCAGGCTTCATGTCCACGAAGCCCTCCACGCCTCGGCCGTAGGGGTCAAGGAGAAGCTTGCGTGAGTTATAGAATCGGCCGCCGTCAGGATCCCACGCGCCGTGCACGCGGAAGCCGTAGCGGGTGCCCGCACCATAACCGGGAATATGACCGTGCCAGACGCCCGTCTTTGGGCCGAGCAGGGGGAAGCGGGTCTCGGCCCCGACCTCGTCGAAGACGCACATGTCCACGCCGGAAGCGCCCCTGGCAACCACGGCGACATCGAGACCGTCGCCCGACGGGAAAACCCCAAGACGGGTGGGAACGGGATTAGGCTCGGTGACGCGCACGGTGGGGACGGTGGGCGAGCCGGAAAGCTCGGACATAAAAAAGTGCCTCTTTCTCACAGTCGATTGGCTGCACCAAAGCCTGATAGATGCAGCCATCCTCCATCATACGTGACCGTCAATTAAGCGGTTGGATTAGGCGGGTGGGCCAAGGGTATGAAGAGCGGCACGTGCCGGTGAGGCAACCCTCATATATATGGGCGTGACGCTCGGAATGTGGCACGCTAGAAGTCATGAGAATTGTCGTGTGTGTGAAGCATGTCCCCGACATGCAGTCCGAACGCCGTTTCGAAGGCGGCCGCCTGGTACGCGGTGAGGACGATGTGCTCAACGAACTGGATGAGAATGCCATCGAGGCCGCTGTCCAGCTCAAGGAAACCGAAGAGGACGCGGGTCGCGAGGCCGAGGTTGTCGCGCTGACGATGGGTCCCGAGGACGCCGAGGATTCCCTTGTGCGCGCCCTCCAGATGGGTGCCGACCGTGCCTACATCGTCTCAGACGAGTTCCTTGAGGGCTCTGACGTCATCACGACCGCCTCCGTCCTGTCCGTTGCGATCGCGAAGATCAGCGAAGAATGCGGCCCCGTTGATCTCGTGATCACCGGCATGGCCTCGCTGGACGCGATGACCTCCATGCTTCCCGGCGCGCTGGCCGCCAAGGCTCACATGCCACTGTTGGGACTGGCGCGTTCCCTGAGCGTCGACAGCGGTGCCGTCACGATCGAACGTGCCGTCGACGGCTACACCGAGACCGTGCGTGCCGCGCTGCCCGCCGTCGTCTCGGTGACCGATCAGATCAACGAACCGCGTTACCCGGCCTTCGCCGCCATGAAGGCAGCCCGCAAGAAGCCTCTGGATCAGTGGGGCATCGACGACCTCGTCGAGGTTCCCGGTGGCGAGGCCCTCGTCATGCGCCGCGCGCTCACCGCCGTCACCCATGGCGAGGAGAAGACCCGCGACGGGGCGGGCACGATCATTCAGGACGCCGGTGAGGGCGGGCGCGCTCTGGCCGACTACATCCTTTCGGTGGTGAAGTGATATGACGCAGCAGCAGATGAGTTCCCCGATCCTTGTTCTGGCCGATCAAGCGGGCGATCACCTGACGCCCCTGGCCCGCCAGGCGCTCACGCTGGCCGCGTCGCTGACCTCCGCCGACGTCGTCGCCTTGTCTCTGGCCGCCACCCCGGATGTGGCCGCGCTGTCTGAGCTGGGTGCGACCCAGCTGCTGCACGCCGACCTGGGCCAGGCCGCGCGTTCATCGGTCGTCGCCTCCGACGCGCTTATTTCCGCGCTGGCGACCGACAACTTCGGCCTGGTGCTGCTGTGCTCGGACTACCGTGGCCGTGAGATCGCAGGCCGCGTTGGTGCCCTCACCGAGGCCGGGGTCGTCTCCGGTGCCTCCTCCGTCGGTTTCGAGGGCGGAGTCCTGCAGATCGGCAAGACCGCACTGGGTGGTTCCTGGTCGATGCGTATCGTCCTTGAGGGGCAGACCCCGATCGTCGGCATCGCCTCCGGAGTCATCGACGAGGCAGAGGTGGCCTCTCCCGTTGCCCTGACTCCGCAGGCGCTGTCGGTCGAGCTGAGCCCCGAGGCCTGCGCGATCGAGGTGATCTCCTGCGTGCCCGACGAGGAGGAGGGCGTGAGGCTCACCGAGGCTTCCACCGTGGTGTGCGGTGGTCGCGGCGTGGACGGCGATTTCGAGCTGGTTCGTTCCCTTGCCAACGCGCTGGGTGGTGCCGTGGGCGCAACCCGCGTCGCCTGTGACGAGGGCTGGGCTCCGCGAGCTGAGCAGATCGGCCAGACGGGACTGACCGTCACCCCGAACCTGTACATCGGTTTGGGCGTCTCCGGTGCCATCCACCACACGGTGGGTATGCAGTCCTCCCAGCACATCGTCGCCGTGTGCGACGACCCGGATGCCCCGATCTTCGAGATCGCGGACTTCGGCGTGGTCGGCGACGTGACCGAGGTCGTGCCTGCTGCTCTGGCCGCCATCGAGGAGGCGCGCTCCCAGGCGTGAGCGTCTACCTCGACCACGCGGCCACCACGCCGCTGCGCGAATGTGCCCTCGATGCGTGGACGCGCGCCCAGCGTGACCTGGCCGCAAGCCCTGGTAATCCCGCCGCCCTCCACTTCGGAGGGCGGCGGGCCCGTCGCATGCTCGACGACGCGCGAGAGCAGGTTGCAGCCGCCCTCGGTGCCGACATTCACGAGGTCATCTTCACCTCCGGTGCTACCGAATCGGATGCCCTGGGCGTCATGGCTGCCGCCCGAGGGATGCGCGGCCGCGACGGAGCTCGCGAGCTGATCGTCGTCTCGGGTCTCGAGCACGACGCGGTCGCCCATCAACGTGAGGTTGCCTCGCGCGAGGGCTTCGAATGGGAGGTCCTTGCCGTGGATGCGGCAGGGGTGTCGGAGCTGCCCGAGACCATGAACGGCGGCGCTCCCTCATCCTGGGATGGACGACTCGCGCTTGGCTCCATGACCCTCGTGTCCTCAGAGATCGGCACGATCCAACCCGTCGCGTACTTTGCAGCCCTCGTTCACGCCAGTGGAGGCCTCGCACACTGCGACGCTGCCCAAGCAATCCCGACCCTGGACGTGTCCTTCGCTGATCTCGGCCTGGATCTCATGAGTGTGGGTGGACACAAGGTCGGCGCGCCCGCGGGTGTTGGCGTTCTCGTCGCCCGTCGCGGCATCCCCATGACGACCGACCGTCCCGGCGGCGGCCACGAGCGCTCAATCCGGTCGGGCACGCCCGACGTCGCGGGTGCCTGCGCGCTCGCCGCAGCCCTGACCGAGGTGGTCTGCGAGCGCGACTCCTTCGCCGCCCGCGCGGCAGCCCTGCGCGCTCATCTGCTGGCCCACCTGCCCCACGGCGTGAGTTCGACGGTGGGGGAGCCGGCCTCGTCGAGCGCTATCATCCATCTGTCCCTGCCCACTGCGCGCCCCGAGGCCGTCCTCATGGCCTTCGACATGGCAGGCATCGCCGTATCCGCCGGGTCTGCCTGTCATGCGGGGGTCACACGCCCCTCCGAGATCGTCATGGCGATGGGCCGAAGCGAGGAACAAGCCCTCGGTGTCCTGCGCGTGTCCCTCGGCCACGCGACGACCCGTGACGACATCGACGCCTTCCTGGCGGCGCTGCCCGCCGCGATTCGCGCCGGCGCGGCACTGGAGGGCATCGCCCACGTGCGCAACGAACGAAACGAGGAACGCTAGATGCGAGTTCTGGCAGCACTATCTGGCGGCGTGGATTCCGCCGTCGCCGCCGCGAAGGCGGTCGAGGCCGGGCACGACGTCGTGGGTGTCCACATGGCCCTGTCCTCCCAGCCTCAGGAATGCCGCATCGGCTCGCGCGGCTGCTGCTCGATCGAGGACGCCGGGGACGCGGCGCGTGCCGCCGAGATCATCGGCATACCGTTCTACGTGTGGGACCTAGCCAGCGAGTTCGAACAGACCGTCATCACGGACTTCATCGCCCAGTACAAGGCTGGGCGCACCCCCAACCCTTGCGTGCGATGCAACGAGTTCGTAAAGTTCCGTGAGCTGGCCACCCGCGCTCGCGCCCTCGGATTCGACGCGGTGTGCACCGGCCACTACGCCGCCGTCGTCGACGGGGAGGCCGGACCGGAGCTGCACCGTGGTGCCGACAACCTGAAAGACCAGTCCTACGTGCTGGCCGTCATGGGCCCCGAGGAGCTGTCCCGCGTGGTCCTGCCGCTGGGCGACGCCCCGAACAAAGCGTGGGTGCGATCCGAGGCCGAGCGACTGGGCCTGGGCGTGTCCAACAAGCCCGATTCTTACGACATCTGCTTCATCCCGGACGGAGATACGCAGGGCTTCCTGCGCTCGCACCTGGGAGTATCCGAGGGTGACATCGTCACGCCGGACGGACAGGTGCTGGGGCGCCACGAGGGCTATTGGAACTATACGGTTGGCCAGCGTAAGGGCCTCGGCATTGGTGCTCCCGCGCCCGACGGCCGCCCCCGCTATGTCCTCGAGACGCGGCCCGGGAGTAATCAGGTTGTCGTGGGTGCCTCCGAGCTTTTGACGATTTCGCGCATCGCGGCCACGGATGCCGTCTGGCTTGCCTCCGACGACGACGGCTCCGACCCCACCGACCTTTTCGTGCAGCTGCGCGCACACGGAACGCCCGTTTCCGTGGCGTCGTTGGCACGCGACGTGGAAGGCGGAAGAATCAGGGTCGTTCTCGAAGGAAGTGCGCGAGGCGTTGCTCGCGGCCAGTCGATGGTCGTTTACCGGGGGACTCGAGTCCTCGGCGAGGGCACCATTGACGCGACCGGGCGCTGAGCGAGTCCCGGATGTACCTCGCGCGGACGTGGGCGAGGGCATTCGGACGGTCTGGCGTACATCCGTTAGACTAGGCTACGCGCGCGAGTGGCGGAATTGGCAGACGCGCTGGATTTAGGTTCCAGTGTCTTTGACGTGTGGGTTCGAGTCCCATCTCGCGCACAGTTGCCCGTGCCCGGTCGCTTCTTGAGGCTCCGCGTACGCGAGCCGGGCGGTGCCCGCGGGCCGCCTCTGAAGGGCATCGAAGCGGGGTGAGTCGCTATACTCGCTGTAATGGAGCGCAGTCCCGTGTACAACCACGTCCCCGACCTGTGCGTCCTGGGACTGAGTGGCGTGGCCATAGCCTTGCCGTGGTTTTTCCCGTGGACCATTCTTTTCCCTCTCTCACTGAGGCTGGTCGGGGGGATCCTGATCGTCGGCGCGGCTCTCATTGGCGCCGTGACGCTGGGTGCGCTGCGGGCCGCCGCGACCTCGACCAATCCGGTCGATGCGCCGACCCAGATGCTCACCACGGGAGCGTTTCGTCTGTCGCGTAACCCGCTCTACCTGGCCTATGTCCTCGCCGTCCTAGGCTGCGCGCTACTGGGTGGGTCCTGGGCCGCGCTCGCCTGCCCGCTGGCCTGTTTCTCGATTCTCAACTGGCTCATCGTCCCCATCGAGGAGCGCGCGATGCTCCGGGCATTTGGCCAGGAGTACGAGCGTTACCGCCGCGAGGTTCGGCGCTGGCTGTAACTGGGGGCTGCGTGGAACGGGCGCTCGCATGAGGTGCGCCCGGTCCGGTCGCGCCGGGCGAGGTCACGCCGATACACTGGCGCTCATGAATGCTTTGGAAACTGGCTGCAAGGCCCCCGACTTTACCGCTGAGACCACTCAGGGCACCCTGTCTCTGTCCGACCTGCTCGCTTCTTCGAAGCGTGGTGTCATCATCTACTTCTACCCGAAGGCCTCCACTCCCGGCTGCACGAAGCAGGCATGCGATTTTCGTGATTCCCTGGCCTCGCTGACCGGTTCTGGATACTCCGTCATCGGTGTGTCCGCCGACTCGATGGCTGCCCTCGAGCGCTTTACCGAGAAGCAGTCGCTTACTTTCCCGCTCGCCTCCGACCCGGATCACGAGATCCTCCAAGCCTACGGTGCGTGGGGTGAAAAGAAGAACTATGGCCGTACCTACGTGGGCATCATCCGCTCGACCGTCGTCGTTGACCCTGACGGTACGGTGGCTATGGCGCAGTACAACGTCAAGGCGACGGGTCACGTGGGTCGATTGCGGAAGACTCTCGGCATCGACTAATGCCCTTGCTTTTTCAGTAACTTGCAAGTATGGTAGTTGAGAAATAAACCGCTTGTTACTGATGGAGGGTTCATGGGGGGCGCTACGCCTGATGCGTATCGGATCGGCACGGGACAGGTGGTGCGGGACTATCCGGCCGATGCTGCGCCTGTTCGCCTGCGCACGCAGCCGAGCCTGCCTACGGTGGCCCGCGCCCCCGAGTCATCTCTCGTCGAACAGGTTGTGAGCGCCGAAGACGCAGTGGTTCGGGGAAAGGCCCCGGGTTCACCTCGCCCGTCGAGGAAATCTCGACCGTCGAAGGAAGCTGCTACGGTGGCGCAGCAGGCCGCGGTCGTGCGCGACGTGGTTTCCCCGCAGGCTGGGCGCGTCGCCCAGCCTGCCACTCCCGTTCGCGAATATGCGCATCGGGACGAGGCGGCGGCGACCTACGGGACAGATCCACGCCCCGGCGTTCCCGTCCACCGCAACTGGCATCGCACGACTATGCGTGTTGTGGGCGCGCCCGAAGATCGAGATGGCGGGCAGCGTCGTGCGCTTGCCGAGGCTGCGTCGCCGTCGGAGCAGGGGGGTGTTCAAAGCTCTCGTGTCGGAGGTGCCTCTCGGCGCCAGGCCGAGGCTCGTCGTGCCAGCCAGATTGAGTCGCGCCTGGATCGTCGCGAGCGTACGACGCATCGCGGGCGTGCCATTGTCATCTTCGCGCTCGGCTTCGTGTCCGCCCTCCTCATCGTAGCCGCCGTGCTGGGAGGCCTGTTCTACGCGCGTTCATCCTCCGTTTCGGGTCTGGCCGGTGCCGTCGATTCGTGCCATGCCGGGGGTGTGCATGCTCGCCTGGCCAGCGACGGCACCTCCCTCACCCTCGAAGCGTTTTCCGATCGTGGCGACAGCCTGACAACCCCGATTTTTCAGTGCGTTCTCGCCAAGCTGGAAGCTCCTTCCTCCGTGCGTGAACGCATGTATGCAACGCGTGCGATCGACGGAACCCGATCGGAGGAGTGGGGCTCCTATAAGGCCACCTGGACGTACGAGACGGAGCAGGGGTTGACCGTCATCGTCAGCTCCAGGTAGGCGCTGAGCTGGCTCAGAACAAGGTCGTTCTCTGAGATTTACTTCGCAGTATTGGCGGTATCTCGTAAAATAGGGGGGGTATTTCAATGCGTGAAGGAGAAACTCGTGTCCGATTCGCAGCCCTCAGCCCCTGCGGCACCCATCGCCCCCGCCGGAGACGACATCGCCCTGGCGATTCGAGGCCTCGTCAAGATCTATGGTAACCTCGTCGCCGTCGCTGACCTGTCCCTCGATATCCCCACCGGATCCTTCTATGGGATCGTTGGCCCCAACGGTGCTGGTAAGACGACGACGCTGACGATGGCCACCGGCCTGCTCACCCCTGACCGAGGCACCGCCTACGTGCATGGTGTTGACGTGTGGGGCGACACTCAGCGAGCACGAAGCCTCCTCGGTGTCATGCCCGACGGCATGCGCCTGCTTGATCGTCTCTCCGGCCCGGACTTCCTCGTCCACGTCGGAATGCTGCGCGGCCTCGATGCCGCCACCGCCCGCGAGCGCGCCCAGGAACTCCTCGCAGCCCTTGACCTGAGCGAGGCCGGCAAGAAGCTCATCGGCGACTACTCGGCCGGCATGACGAAGAAGATCGCCTTGGCCGCAGCCCTCATCCACTCCCCGCGCCTGCTCGTCCTCGATGAGCCTTTCGAGGCCGTGGATCCCGTGTCTGCGGCCAACATCCGCCAGATCCTCACCGACTACACGCATCGCGGCGGCACCGTCATCCTCTCCTCACACGTGATGGCCACCGTCCAGCAGCTGTGCACGCACGTCGCCATCATCGACAAGGGGCGCGTGCTCGTGGCCGGAACCACCGACGAGGTCGCCCAGGGTGGCGACCTGGGCGAGCGCTTCACCTCCCTGGTCGGCGGCGTCCACTCGGAGGAGGGCCTGTCGTGGTTGGGCAACTGATTCGCCTGAAGTTCCAGATCATCTGGAATACGATCCGTCGCCAGACCGCCATTTTGGTGCTGGCGATCCTGGGCGTGCTGTACGTGGCGTCCGTGGTGGCAAGCGCCTACGTGGGTCTGGCGTTCCTCGCCCGCTCCGACGCCGCCGCCCAAGCGGCTCCGCTCTTTGCTTTTGCTGGCCCTCTCGTCGTGGCCGCCTGGCTTGTGATCCCGATCCTTTTCGCCTCCATGGATAACTCGGTGGACCCGGTCCGCTTGGCACCTTTCGTTGGGCCGAGCAAACGCCTCGCCACAGCACTGGCGGCTATGACCGCGATCGGCCCAGGAGGTGTCATCTCTGCCCTCGTACTCGGCCTACCGACGTGGTTTGCCCTGTGGCGCGCCCAGTGGCTCGAGGCGATCGGCTGGCTGCTCGCCTCCGTCGTATCCCTCGGCATCGCGGTCCTGTGGGCGCGCGCCGTCGGAACATGGTTCGCAGTTCGGCTGAATACCTCGGGAAAGAAGGATCTGGTCACGCTCGCTGGCGTCACCGTCTTCATGGTGGTCGTCACTCCGATGGGCTACTGGATGAGCCTCCTGGGTCGCAACTTTTCAGTTGATGCCTTTCAGGCAGGCGTCAACGTCGCGCTGTGGACTCCCTTCGGTGCTCCCTTCGGCGTCGTCGCCTCCCTCGTAGAGGGAGCGTGGGTGGCGGCACTAGTGCGCGCAGCCGTCAGCGTGATCACCGCCTACGTGGGATGGCGCGCGTGGGTGAAGGTCCTGGGTCCGGTCATGAGCGGATACGCGAACAAGGTGTCGGCCGATGCTCAGCGAGCAATCGACGAGGGGCGCCACCTCGTCGACGATTCCATCGAGGTGGCCGAGCGTACCCAACGCGTCGCGCAATCGCGTTCCGCGGGGCTTCGTAGCGTTGACTGGTTTACTCGCCTTGGCCTCGGGCATCGTAGCGCATCCCTCGCTGCGCGTACCCTGCGCTACTGGATCGTCGATCCGCGTCTGAACATGAACTGTGTCCTCGCTGTGATCTTCCCGATCATGGGGATTCTCATGGGACGCATCGATCTTGGCGCTCAGACGGTCGTGTTCACGGGAGTGTTCTTGTACCTGGTGCCCATCACGTTGGGCCTGTCCACCGGGGCGCTCATGCAATACGACTCCACGGGTGCGTGGATTGTCATTTCCTCGGGGATGAGTGGGCGCGAGGAACGTCGGGGGCGCCTGATCGGTACTCTCCCGGCCCTCCTTCCTCAGGTTCTGGGATACCTGATTCACGATGTCGCCGTTGGAGCGAGCGTCCAGGACTTCCTGTTCCACCAGGTGATGGGCGTCGTGTTCTTTGCTGGAGCGGCCGCCACGACCCTCATCGTCAATGCGCGGTGGGTCTACCCGGTTCAGCCGCCGGGCACCTCGCCCCTGTCCACCAAGGGAACGGGGTCCTTCCTCATGACGATGCTGATGCAGCTCGTTGGCTTCGCGGGCACCGCTCTCCTTCAGGTGCCCTCGTACGTTCTCCTGGCGCTGGCGGCCTTTGGGGTCCTTCCCCAGTGGGTGGCGTTCGTCGTTGCCGTTGTCTGGTCTGTCATCGTCCTTGAGGCGGGTGTGCGGATCGGAGGGCGAGTGTGGGATCGTTACGCCGTGTCAGCGCTGACAACGATCCGCAGCTGGCCCGGGCACTGATCGCGTGCCTGCACGAGGCCGGGGCTATCCACTGGGTTTCCCCGGCCTCGGTTTTGTGCGACGAGAGTTCTAATGTCATTGTCCTGCGTGTTATCGCAAGCAACTAAGAGGCGAATCTGCGCTCTGTGCCCATCATTGAGGGATTGACATCGAGCTCAAACGAGGATCATTGGTCGTGTGCCGTTGGATAGTTCTCATGGGCCCGTGGGCGGAGGGGAGCATCGTTGGGTGAGTCAGATGTGACTTGTTAATCAGATGATCCTCTTCATTGAGTCTTTCTACAACGAGAGCGCTGTTCGAATGACAATGACATGTCCAATGTGGCATCGGCAATATTTCTCACATGATGATACTGATGTTCATGTTGCTTGAGTTGATCGTCGAGTTTCTGTATCTTTGCTCGAACTTGTTCTCAAATACGCGCTAGATAAGGATGCCTGTCCCAGCGTCGAACAACTTTTACAGAGTGCGCGACAAGAGCAGAGCTTAAGAAGGTAATGAGGAGAAAAACGGAGCTTCCGTTGCGGATATAGTGGCCGAAAGACGCCGAGAGGCCTGTGAGCCCTGCTGCGATAAGTAGTGCGTATTTGATTTCCCTCTGCGTACCGCCTTCCATTTGAGACAACAATCCTATGTTGACTGGGTGTACAGGGTGGTCAGTGTAGTAATCGGATGCGCACCTGCGTCTTTCTAAATACAAACGTATTGTTCTCCGAAAGCTCATGGTGAAAAGTAAAAATGTTAGTAGAGTCAAGAGGTGAGGCTGATTCTTGAGAAGTTGTGCTAGAAATCCAACTGACGATAGGCCGATTGGCTCCAGGAAGATCCATGCAGGGACCAGAGTGGAGGCCACTACTTCAGACTCGGCCCATTTTTTCATCAGTTGCAAGTGACGTCTGTGTTCTCCGGCGGTGTTGTCTATTTGTTGTTGTGCCCAACTTGCGGCTCGCATCATGCGGCGTCGATATGAGAGTTGGGTAGCAGCAGCCCCAGCAGCCAGGAGACCAGTTGCTGCGGTGATAGCGGGAAGCAGAGTATCGAGAGAAAGAGCGTTGATGTCCATGTGCGTGCGACGTTGTGCGACGTGGCCAAGTGGCGTCTGTGATGTTCCTGGTTCGCATTGTAGCTTCTCCGAGTCGCGAACTGAGTGAGGTTGTGGATTGCGTGTCGTTGCTCCTTCTGGGAAGGTGGATCTCGTTGCAGCATTGGGTGGGCGTACATTGATGAGTCTTGGAGCTGATGGTTGAAGTGTGCCTCTGTGACACTAGAATCTTCACAACGTGGATAAGCAGACGGCAGCCGGGCAGCGTTGTGGGCACGGTCTGAGTCTCGGTGTACAAGTTATCCACCTGTGCCCATATCGTCCGTACGCTTCGTAGTCTCCGGCTCTTCGTGTTTTGCAGTACTTCTGGTCGCAGCGATGTACTTCATTGACAGCTGTGGAGGCTGTAGAATCCATGAAAGTTCTACCTTGCGGCGCGGCACCGTGTTGCATTGGTGCACTTGGTAAGACAGACGCCTGACGGTAAGGTTGCGAGCTCATCGTGCGATGGAGACCTTGTGTGCCCTCCGTCGGTGAATGACGCGGATAGGTTGCCCGCTTGCGGATAGCTGAGGAACCTATCGGCGTGGGCGTCAGCTATCCGCGCTAGCCTCGGATCACGCTGGTGTGAGACCGCGTTGGTGCGGTAATGCTGGTCTGCCGTCGCCCACGCGTAAGGCGATGCGATCGCTCGCGGAGTGATCGCGCGGGATGCTGTCGTGGTGGCGTGGAGCCGAGGAATCGTGCGAGGGCTGTCGCGGCGCTGCTTTGGAAGCCGCGTCACGATGTGGGGACAAGACTGCATTTTAGATAGGAGAACAACCCTTCCAGAGGTGGCGCTGCTATCCAGTACAGAAGCTCCTATCCAGAACGCACCGCTGCGCAGGCTCGGTGGGTGTGTGGATGCAAAGGGCATGGCTGCGACAGCGAGGCTGAGCTGCACGTGGGCCTCTTAAGTTGCACGTAAACCCGATATCCCGCACGTAAACCCGATATCCCGCACGTAAACCCGATAGGTTGCGTGCTGGTGACCCCGCCCACGTGCGAATCAAGAGGCCCACGCGCATGTCTAGGGGTTAACGTGCGAATCAGCGGGTCAAGTAGCGTCTCGCATAGTGGTGTAACCGTGTGGTGGTCGGCTCGTTTGATATGGGTGCGGTCACCGTGTGATCCTTCGAGAAAGCTCTCTACTTCTGACTCGAAACGATTTGGAGGCACAACGATGACCGCTCCTCATATTATCGACCCTGCTGGCATGCTTGGCGAGGCGTTGTCCCAGGCATCCCCGGATTTGATGCGTTCCTTGCTCCAGCATGTCATTAACGCGTTGTTATCAGCGGACGCTGATGCGGTGTGCGGGGCCCAGTGGGGTCAACAAGATCCGCAGCGTCAGGCCAGGCGCAATGGGTATCGCCACCGGCCCTTGGACACCAGGGTCGGCACCATTGACGTGGCGATCCCCAAGCTGCGCTCAGGTACCTACTTTCCAGAGTGGTTGTTGCAGCGCCGCAAACGCTCCGAAAGCGCCTTGATTACAGTGGTTGCTGGCTGCTACCTAGCAGGAGTGTCTACACGCCGTATGGACAAGCTCGTCAAAACCCTGGGGATCACAGGACTGTCCAAGTCCCAGGTCTCACGGATGGCAGCCGACCTGGACGAGCACGTGGATCAGTTCCGCAACCGGCCCCTCCACGATGCCGGGCCTTTCACCTTCGTTGCCGCTGACGCGCTCACCATGAAAGTGCGCGAAGGAGGACGCGTCGTCTCGTGCGCGGTTCTGGTTGCCACTGGAGTCAACAATGACGGACATCGCGAAGTGCTGGGGGTACGCGTATCTACCAGTGAGACCGCTCCAGCCTGGAAGGAGTTCTTCTCTGACCTGGTCGCCCGGGGCCTCACTGGCGTGCGCCTGGTGACCAGTGACGCCCATCTGGGCCTGGTTGAAGCCATCGCCGCCAACCTGCCCGGAGTCACCTGGCAACGATGCCGCACCCACTACGCCGCTCATCTCATGTCGGTCACCCCCAAAGCACTATGGCCCGCCGTCACAGCGATGCTGCACTCGGTGCAGCCAGCCTGACGCCGCATCGGTCAACGCTCAATACGACCGGCTCTTGGACTACCCCCGCGATAAGCTCCCCGCTGTGTGTGATCACCTCGATCAAGCCAGGGCAGATGTCCTCGCGTTCGCGTTCTTCCCCACCGGGGTGTGGACCCAGATCTGGTCCAATAACCCCAATGAACGCCTCAACCGCGAAATCCGCCGACGCACCGACACCGTGGGAATCTTCCCCAACCGCCACGCAATCATCCGCCTGGTCGGAGCCGTCCTAGCCGAACAAAACGACGAATGGGCCGAAGGCCGACGCTACCTCAGCCTCGACATCCTCACCAGATCACGACTCACACCACAACCCACCCAACAAGAGGACACCCCACTCCAACTCAGCGCATAACCCAACCCGAAGGACACAAAACGATTACACCACTCCACAGGACTTGACCGCGGGTCACCGCGCGCCGGGACACGTCAGCTGGTTGCATGGTCGGAGATCTAACGGGGCAGCAGCCGTGGTAGGAGGAAAACGAGGCGGGGCGGTGGGCCTTGTGAGAGGCTAGCCGGCGCAGCAGGGAGAGCAGATAGGAAAAACCGGCGACTTGAAGGCCGCCGGTTGTTTGTGCGTCATGGGGGACTTGAACCCTCAACCCGCTGATTAAGAGTCAGCTGCTCTGCCAATTGAGCTAATGACGCGGGAACTCTCACCAGGCGAAGCTGGGAAAGCTGTGCGTCATGGGGGACTTGAACCCTCAACCCGCTGATTAAGAGTCAGCTGCTCTGCCAATTGAGCTAATGACGCGGGGGTTTTGCAACCGAGAATTAAATATACAGGCGCACCTCGCCCTGTGCAAGTCAATGAAGGGTGCCGTGTCCTATGTCGCACGAGTGGCGGGCCCGTGGTGCGCTGCCGCATACAATTAGGGTGTCAGACGAAAGGGGAATGCCATGTCGGACGCGTCGAGCGCATATTCAGCGGTCGTGGAGGACATCCTGAAGCTCGTGTGGGGTGCCGAGGAAGCCGGCCGCGACGGCGTCAAGCCTAAGGACGTCTCCGAACACATGGGGGTCGTACCCTCGACTGCGACCGAGAATATCCAGCGCCTGGCCCGCCAAGGCCTCGTCACCCACGAGCGATACGGCCGTGTGCGCCTCACCCCGCAGGGGCGCGCCGTCGCCCTGGGAATGGTGCGCCGCCATCGCCTGCTTGAAACATACCTGCACGAGGCCCTGGGATTCTCCTGGGACGAGGTGCACGAAGAAGCAGAGATTCTCGAACACGCTGTCTCCGACCGTCTTCTCAACCGCCTCGACCGCGTACTCGGCTACCCGAGCCGCGACCCGCACGGGGACCCAATCCCGCGCGCCGACGGAACCAGTGACGATGTCGCCGGATACCCGCTCGACACGCTCGAGGTGAGCGCAGGGGGAGTTATCGATCGACTGCCCGACCGTGATCCCGATGCGCTGCGCGCATGGGAGGAGGCAGGCCTCGTGCCCGGCGCTCGCATCACCGTCGTTGCCTCCGGGGGCGAGGGTGTGACGGTCCTCCTCGAAGACGGGAACATGCTCATCCTCGATCCGGCCCAGGCCTCGGGCGTTGTCGTGCGAGATTGACGCGACCGAGATGTAACCGTCCGCGAGACAATCGCGAAGCACTCACGCGCGTCCGGCTGATGTGAGGCGCTCAGGCGTGGCTCGATTTCCAGGCCTAGATACGTTCTTGCCCGCCCGGCCCACGAATGAACCCAGCGGGCCGGAGGGAGCCTTGTACAATCTCGACGACCGCAGCGGGGAGCCGCGACAGGGGAGCGGGATCGCTCAGTCGAGAGCGGCGGACTTCATCGACGAAGGCACGTGAGCGCCGTGACCAGCCGCCAGCAGAGCCTCACGCAGCGTCGTGATCGCGGCATCGAGCTCGTCGTCGCTCGCCGGTGCCGCCTTCGAGAGCAGCACGTCGGACTCGTCGCGCAGAGGGATGACGTGCAGGTGCGTGTGCGGCACCTCGAAGCCTGCGATGACGAGGCCCGACCGCGCCACGCCGAAAGCCGACTTCTGGGCCAGCCCGATTGCGCGTGCCACCTTCATCAGGTGCGCGGCCACGTCGGAGGGAGCGTCGGTCCAGGACTCGTAGGGAGTGCGAGGAACGACGAGGACGTGCCCGGGCGAGGTCGGTTCGATCGTCGCGAAGGCGACGCACAGATCGTCGGCCCACACGAAGCGACCGGACCAGGTGCCGGAGATGATGTTTTCGAAGACGGTGCTCATGCGACTATTGTCACCCATTCGCGTCTGCTTCGGTAGGTGAGCGCGTCCGGCGGGGCGGGCGGGCGTGAACTACCCTGGTGGGGAATATTGTTACGCGACCCATCGTTAAGCGAGGAACGCATAGATGAGCGAAAATCCGCACAGTGCCCCTGCTCAGCGCTATACCGCTGAGCTCGCAGGTCAGATTGAGACGAAGTGGCAGGACCGCTGGGAGGAGCTGGGCACTTTCCACGCGGACAACCCCACGGGTGATCTGGCCGGGCCGCTGGCCTCCCGCAACCCCTACTTCATCCTCGATATGTTCCCCTACCCCTCGGGTAAGGGCCTGCACGTGGGTCACCCGCTGGGCTACATTGCGACCGACACGCTGGCGCGTTACCGCCGCATGTTGGGCGACAACGTCCTGTACACGATGGGTTACGACGCCTTCGGCCTGCCCGCCGAGCAGTACGCCGTTCAGACCGGCCAGCACCCGGCCATCACCACGAACCAGAACATCGCGAACATGCGCCGCCAGCTGCGCCGCATGGGCCTGTCCCACGACTCGCGCCGCTCCTTTGCCACGACCGACATCGAGTACGTGCACTGGACGCAGTGGATCTTCCTGCAGGTCTTCAACTCCTGGTTCGACCCCGAGGCCACGGCGCCCGACGGCTCCCAGGGCGCGGCGCGCCCGATCACCGAGCTGATCGCCAAGCTCGAGTCCGGCGAGATTCGCCCCGAGGACGGCTCTGACTACAACTCGCTCGATCGCGCCGCCCGTGCGAAGGTCATCGACTCCTATCGCCTCGCCTACGTGTCTGAAGCTCCCGTCAACTGGTGCCCCGGCCTGGGCACGGTTCTGGCAAACGAAGAGGTCACCGCCGATGGCCGTTCCGAGCGCGGCAACTACCCGGTGTTCAAGCGCAACCTGCGCCAGTGGATGATGCGCATTACCGCCTACGGTAAGCGTCTCTCCGACGACCTCGACACGATCGACTGGCCCGAGAAGGTGCGCACCATGCAGCGCAATTGGATCGGCCGCTCCGAGGGAGCGACCGTCCGCTTCGACGTGCCCGGCGCGCGCGAGGCCGGTGCCTCCCTCGACTCCCTGGATGTCTATACGACGCGTCCAGACACGCTGTTCGGCGCGACCTTCATGGTCGTGGCTCCCGAGCACCCGATCCTCGGAGGAACCGTCGGCGGCGACGCGGCTGACGAGGCCGCCCTCACCGTGCCCGCCGCCTGGCCCGAGGGTACGAAGGACGCGTGGACGGGCGGCGCTGCCTCCCCGAAGCAGGCCGTGAGCGCCTACCGCGCCCAGGCCGCAGCGAAGTCCGAGGCCGAGCGCGCAGACGACGAACGCACCAAGACCGGCGTGTTCACCGGCCTGATGGGCATCGACCCCGTCAACGGTCGCGCGGTCCCGATCTTCGTCGCCGACTACGTCCTGTGGGGCTACGGCACCGGCGCCATCATGGCCGTGCCCGCCCACGACGACCGCGACTGGGCCTTCGCGCGCGCCTACGACCTTGACGTTGTGCGCACGATCGGCCCCGCTTCCGACCCCTACGGTCACGACCTCGAGGCTGGCGCGTACACGGGTGACGGCGTGGCCGTGGACTCCGCGAACGACGAGATCGACCTGAACGGCCTGGCCAAGGACGAGGCTAAGGCCGCCATGATCGAGTGGCTTGTCGCCAAGGGCCTGGGCCACGCCACCGTCACCTACCGCCTGCGTGACTGGCTTTTCAGCCGCCAGCGCTACTGGGGCGAGCCTTTCCCGATCGTGTGGGACGAGGATGGTGTCGCGCATGGCCTGCCCGAGGACATGCTTCCCGTCGAGCTGCCCGAGGTCAGCGACTACAGCCCGCGCACCTTCGACCCGGACGACGCCGACTCCTCGCCCGAGGCCCCGCTCGGCCGCGCCGAGGAATGGGTGAATGTCACTCTGGACCTGGGCGAGGGACCCAAGAAGTACCGCCGCGAGACCAACACGATGCCCCAGTGGGCGGGCTCGTGCTGGTACGAGATGCGCTACACCGACCCGACGAACTCTGATCGTTTCGCCGGTGAGGAAAACCTCGCCTACTGGATGGGCCCGCGCGAAGGCAAGGTCAGCGGCGGCACCGACATGTACGTCGGCGGCGTCGAGCACGCCGTGCTGCACCTGCTCTACTCGCGCTTCTGGCAGAAGGTCCTCTTCGACCTGGGCCACGTGCCGGACTCCGAGCCCTACCACACGCTCTTCAACCAGGGCTACGTCCAGGCCTACGCCTACACGGACGAGCGCGGCCAGTACGTGCCCGCCGACGAGGTTGAGGGCGACGAGACGAGCGGCTTCACCTACAAGGGCGAGCCCGTTAATCGCGAGTACGGCAAGATGGGCAAGTCCCTGAAGAACATCGTCACGCCCGACGAGATGTACGACGCCTACGGTGCCGACGTCTTCCGTGTGTACGAGATGAGCATGGGGCCCCTCGATCTGTCGCGCCCGTGGGAGACCCGCGCCGTCGTCGGCTCCCAGCGCTTCCTGCAGCGCCTGTGGCGTAACGCGGTCGACGAGGAAACCGGCGATCTCACGGTCACGGACGAGCCCGCGGACGACAAGACTCGTCGCCTCGTGGCCCGTACGATCGCCGAGGTCACCGAAGATTATGAGAACCTGCGTATCAACACCGCGATCTCCAAGCTCATCGTCCTCAACAACCACCTGACCAGCCTGGACGCCGTCCCGCGCGACGCCATCGAGCCCCTGATCCTCATGCTTGCCCCGGTCGCCCCGCACCTGTGCGAGGAGCTGTGGAGCCTGCTGGGTCACGAGGATTCCCTCGCCCGCGTTCCTTTCCCGGTCGTCGAGGATTCCTCGCTCCTGGTCGAAGACACGGTCACCGCCGTCGTCCAGGTCAACGGCAAGGTGAAGGCGCGCATCGAGGTCGCCCCCTCCATCTCCGAGGCCGACCTCATCGCGGCAGCCCTGGCCGAGTCCCCGATCGTGAAGGCCCTCGACGGCAGCGAGCCCCTCAAGGTGATCGCTCGCGCGCCGAAGCTGGTCAACGTCGTCGTCAAGAAGTGAGGTCACATGCCTGAAGGCGATGCAGTCCGTCGCCTAGCCGGTACCCTCGACGAGCTTTTCGTCGGGGGTACCGTCTCGGCTTCGTCCCCGCAGGGGCGCTTTGCGTCTTCCGCGGCCCTCCTGGACGGGTGGGTCATGCAGCGGGTTCGCGTGCACGGCAAGCACATGTTCATTGGCTTCGTCCCGCCCACCCCGGGGGAGACATACGAGGCCGGGGTGGCCCTCCTGGAAGGTGCCGCTGCAGGCAGCGGGGAACCCCTTCTCGGTGAGGAAGCCCCCTGGCCCGATCGGTGGGTACACATCCACCTGGGCTTGTACGGATGGTGGCGTTTTAACGGCGACGAGACCGTCGTTGACGAGGGCCACGGCGTCGCCCACCGCATTCCCAACATCCCGAAGGGGGAGTGGAACGGTCATTCCGAAACCCGCTGGGGCGAGGGATTTGGAGAGGCCAAGGCGGGGGAGTGGGAGCCGCCGGAGCCGGTCGGAGCCGTGCGCCTGCGCCTGTTCAACGACCACGCTGTCGCCGACCTGGTGGGGCCGAACCGCTGCGACCTGATCACCGACGAGGAGCGTATCAAGGCGGAGGCGAAGCTGGGACCGGACCCCTTGGATGCCGGGGCCCGAGATGATCGCGAGGCGATGGATCGTTTCGCCAGCGTCGCCCACGCCAAGAAGCGCGCGATCGGCGAGATCGTCATGGATCAGTCGATCATCGCGGGCGTGGGAAACATCTACCGCGCCGACGCGCTGTTCCTTGCGGGCATCTCTCCGCACCGAAAGGGAGCCAACATTTCGCTCAAGCGCCTGCGCGAGCTGTGGGTCCTCGTCTGCGACCTCATGAACCGCGGCCTGGCCGCTGGTCGCCTCGACACGATGGACCCGCAGGAGGCACCCAACCCGCCCATCGAGGGCGACGAGGAGGCCTCGCGTTGGTATGCGTACCACCGCACCGATCGGCCGTGTCTGCGGTGCGGGACGCCGATCCGTGAGGCGCTCATGCAGAACCGACGCCTGTTCTGGTGTCCGTCCTGCCAGCGCTGAGGGCACAACGCGACGCAGGAGGGGAGTGCGGGCCGGCAGGCTCGCACTCCTCGCCTTCTATCAGGCGATCTCTTCGAATCCGAGGACCGAGTAGAGTTCGTGTGCCCCGCCGTGGCGCGTATCGAGACGCAGGGTGAGGGTGTCGAATCCCCACTGCGAGCATCGCGACGCAACCTCGGACACGAGGGCGGTTGCGATGCCGCGCCTGCGGTAGTCGGGGGCGACGATCAGGTCGACCACGAAGGGGCCGTCCGGCGCGTCATCCCAGGGGGATTCGCGCACGACGAGGATCGCTCCGATGAGCGTCCCTCCGTCCCACGCGCCGATGAACGAGTCTTCCGTGGTGGCCCCGAATGCGCCCTCAAACGTCAGGCGTAGCTCTTCGGAGGTTTCCAAGAGCGCCTCTGGCGTGACGGCGTCGTCGTACGCCTCGAGGGTGAGCACCGCGAGCGCGGGGATGTCGAATGTTGTGAGCGTGGCGATCTCAATACCCTGGGGCCGATTCGCCGCTGACAACGCGTCCAGTGGGGCATGTAGAGTTCGAGCTTCCATAAACCAACTATAGGTGAGGGTGCTCACTTTGTCACGGCTCTTGAATGTTATTCGTGAGCCGTGGGCGAGACAAGGGCACGCATCTCAGATGTAGAGGGCTGGTTCCTCGAACATGCAGTTCGGATCGACAATCAGGTCGCGATCGTGGGTGTCCTTTTCGGGCTTGGGAAGCAGGCGCGCGGGCACTCCGATCGCGACGTTTCCGCAGGGCACGTCCTTGACGACGACCGCATTCGCGCCGATCTTGACGCCCGTGCCCACGTTGATGGGGCCGAGGACCTTCGCTCCGGCACCGATCATGACGTGGTCGCCGACGGTGGGGTGGCGCTTGCCCGGCCTCATGGCTACTCCACCCAGGGTGACGCCGTGGAAGATAACGACATCGTTGCCGACTTCGGCCGTCTGGCCGATGACGACGCCCGTTGCGTGGTCGATGAAGACGCGTCGACCGATCCGTGCCTCGGGGTGAATGTCAACGCCGGTGAACGCGCGGGCGAGGGAGGACAGGGCCCGGGCGGGGGTGCGGGCACCATGGGTCCACAGTGCGTGCGAGACGCGGTGTGTCCACAGTGCATGCACACCCGGGTAGGTCAGTGCGATCTCCAGGGCGGAGGTGGCCGCAGGGTCGCGGCGATGCGCCGTCACAAGGTCCTCACGGAAGAGCCCGAGCGCCTTGGTGGGCAGGGCGCGCGACAGGGTCTTCGACAGGGCGTTAACGGTGAGCTTCACTGGTTCCTCCTGGATGGTCGGCTAGGCGGGAAACGCTCAGGTGGCCCCGGATATTCCATCCGGGGCCACCTTAGCGCGTTACGAGGAAAACATCAGTCCTCGAGGCCCGCGAAGAGCGCGGTCGAGAGGTAACGCTCACCCGTGTCGGGCAGGAGCGTGACGATCTTCTTGCCGGCCAGCTCAGGGCGAGCAGCGACCGCAGCGGTGCCGGCGAGGGCAGCGCCCGACGAGATGCCCACAAGCAGGCCCTCCTCGGCGGCGGCGCGGCGCGCGAACTCAAGCGCGTGGGCGGTCTCTACGGAGATGACCTCGTCGACGATGTCCGCGTCGAAGGTCTCGGGCACGAAGTTGGGCATGAGGCCCTGGATGCCGTGTGGGCCGGGCGTGCCGCCGGTCAGCAAAGGAGACTCGGCGGGCTGAACGGCGATGATGCGCACGTGCGGGTTCTTGGCCTTGAGGACCTTCGCGACGCCCGAGATGGTGCCACCCGTGCCCACGCCGGCAACGAAGACGTCGACCTGGCCGTCGGTGTCAGCCCAGATTTCCTCGCCCGTGTGCGCCACGTGCGCGGCGGGGTTTGCGGGGTTGGCGAACTGGGAGGCGATGATGGCGCCGGGACGCTCGGAGGCGATGCGCTCTGCCTCTGCGACGGCTGCGGAGACGCCGCCCTTGGGGTCGGTGAGGACCAGTTCGGCGCCGAATGCGCGCACGATCGCGCGGCGCTCGACGGACATCGAGGCGGGCATGACGATGACGACCTTGTAGCCGCGGGCCGCGCCCACCATCGACAGGGCGATGCCCGTGTTACCGGAAGTTGCCTCGACGATTGTGCCGCCGGGGGCGAGAGCACCCGAGGCCTCGGCCGCGTCGATGATCGAACGGGCGATGCGGTCCTTCACGGAGGAAGCCGGATTAAAGGCCTCGACCTTGGCGACCACGTCGACGCCGTCACCGGCCACGTGGTTGATTCGGACGAGGGGGGTGGCGCCGATCAGATCGGCGACGGTGGAGGCAATACGAGCCATGAGAGGTCCTTCCACGATCAGTAGTACCCCTGAATTGTCATCCCGCGTTCTCGGCCTCGTCTAGTTCAATCCGACGTGTTTCCACGTAGCGAAACTTTGCAACACCGGACGAGGCCTGGGCCAGGCATGCCTCAATCGATTCGCGGGCGGCCGGATCGATCGCGACGCGCAGCGTCACGTTCGCGCCCCAGATGGTGTCGACGATCGTGGCTCCGCGCCCACGCAGCTCGGCCTCGATGCGCCCCGCGTCACCGGGGTTCAGCTGTGTTTCGAGGACGTCTCGCCCGACCAGGTAGGCGATGGGGGCATTGGCGAGGGCTTCGGAGACAGACGTTGAGTAGGCGCGCACAAGGCCGCCTCCGCCCAGGAGGATGCCGCCGAAGTAGCGGGTGACCACCGCCGTGGCGTTCCATGTGTCGGAGGCGCGCAGCGCCTCGAGCATCGGGGTGCCCGCCGTGCCCGAGGGCTCTCCGTCGTCCGAGGAGTGCTGCAGCGGTGCGGCGTCCGGCGGATCAATGAGGTAAGCGGAGCAGTTGTGGCGGGCCTGAGGATGCTCGGACTTAACCGCGTCGATGAGCTCGCGGGCCTCCTCGGGGGTGTCCGTCCTGGCCAGCGTCGTGATAAACCGGGAACGCTTGATCTCGATCTCGTGGGTGAGAAGCGTGCCGGAGGCAAGCGTGCGAAGAGCGGACATGCGCCCAGTCTAAGGGAGAGAGCGCTTCGCTAGTCTGTAACCAGGATCGCAGGCGCGTAGCCTTCCGCGATGTGCTTCAGTGCCCGGTCCGTGGTAGTCTTGTCGGGTTGTCGCCGTGCGCCCGCGTGGCGCACCGATCAGAATCGTCGTCGAGAAAGAAGAGGAGCGGTAAGACATGGCAGTTCCCAAGCGCAAGATGTCCCGTGCGAACACCCGCACCCGCCGGTCTACCTGGAAGGCTGATCTTACCGAGCTGAACACCGTCAAGGTTGCCGGCCGTGAGATCCGCGTGCCCCGCCGCCTGGCCAAGGCCTACAAGAACGGCCTCCTGGACATCGAGGGCTGACCTCGCATCCACGCTCAGGCCCGGGACTTGTGGTCCCGGGCCTTTGTCATGCCCTCAAGCCCTGAGCGTGCGCCAACAGACCTGATGGTCGGCACCGCACACTCGGCGCGACGACCCGAAAAGGAATGCACATGAGCCTGCCGACGTCTTGTCTTGCCGTGAGCGGGGGAGTGGGTCACAGCCTCGTCGCCGCATCGACGACGAGCGATACGGAGGGATCGATCGTCTCCATCTTCGTGATTGCCGCAGCTGCTGCGCTCTCACCCCTCCTGTCGTCCCTGACGCGCAAGCGTGTGCCCGACGTCGTGTGGCTGCTGATTCTCGGCGTCCTCGTCGGCCCCAACGTGGCGGGGCTGGCCACGCTCACCGAACCTGTTTCGGTGTTCCGTGAGGTCGGCATGGGTATGCTCTTTCTGATCGCGGGCACCGAGATCGACGTGACGCAGGTGCATGGGCGCGCTGGTAAGCGCTCCCTGCTCACGTGGCTCGTTTGTTTCGCGATCGGACTGGCGGTGTCGTGGGCTGCGGTCGCCGCGTCGGGCACGACAGGGGTTGCCGGCGCCACGTACGTTGCGCTCGCCATCGCTCTGACGTCGACTGCGCTCGGAACCCTGCTCCCGATCCTCATGGAGGCAGGAGTCATGAAGACCACGATCGGCAAGGCCGTCCTCGTCCACGGTGCCGTCGGTGAGCTCGCGCCCATCGTCGCCATGTCGCTGCTGCTGTCGGCTCGCAGCCCGTGGGCGTCGGCGATTGTGCTCCTGGTCTTCGTGCTCGCCACCATCGTCGCCGTCGCGATTCCTACCCGCTTCGTCCTGCGCCACCCCGAGATTGGGCGCACGATCCTGCACGGCTCGCAGACCTCGCAAAAGACGCTCATGCGCGTCGTCATGGTGGTGCTCACCGGCCTGATGGCCCTGTCTGCGGTCATGGACCTGGACATGGTACTCGGTGCCTTCGCGGCCGGCATCATCGTGCGGGCTCTGGCACCCGGAAACTTCACGATGGTCGAGGCAGAGCTGCGCACGCTCGGATTCTCCTTTCTCATCCCGATTTTCTTCGTGACCTCCGGCATGAACATCTCGATCAGCGCGGTGGCCAGCTACCCCCTCCTGCTCATCGCCTTCGTGGGTGCCATCCTTCTCGTACGTGGCGCCCCCATCGTCGTCCTCGAACGCTTCCACGGCTCGATCGAAGGGGTCGGATGGCTGGATGCGACGCGTATCGGCCTGTACGGCGCGACTGGCCTGCCCATCATCGTCGCCGTTACCGAGGTGGGGGTCGCGACGGGCGTTTTACCGTCGTGGCTGGCCTCGCTGCTCGTCGTCGCGGGTGCCATGTCGGTGCTCCTGTTCCCACTGCTTGCTTTCCTGCTCGGGCGTGCTGGTGGAAAGGCGCGCTAACCTCCGCTAGTCTTACAGGCGGCGCACCGCGCTATGCCTCCGTAGCTCAATGGATAGAGCAAGGGCCTTCTAATCCCGAGGTTGCAGGTTCGAGTCCTGTCGGAGGCGCCACTGGCGTTGACATCTCTCGATCTCCTGTGAGACGGTCCTGTCACAAATGCTCGTTGTGCGGACCGCGAATGCACGGTGCATACGAACCCGGACATACTGGGAGCATGAACGCACGAACGAACACCACTCGTCGCATGTGCGGGTCGATTCGTGCCCGAATGTGCAACTGACTGACACCGCCGTCCGCCATTGCCCAGGCTCGCTCCCGCCACCACATCACCACCAGCGCCGATGCGCACCCACGTGAGGGCCAGCCGCTACCCGAGAGTCCCATCGTGCCCTTCTCTGACGACGCCTACGCCTGTCCGTGTACCCACGACCACGAACCCACGCTCCTGTCCTTCGAGGTCATGCCCCCGCGCAAGCCCTCCCTGGAAGAACCCTTCTGGAAGACGGTCGATGAGCTGCTGCGCGTGCGCCCCGACTTCATGTCCGTCACCTACGGTGCAGGCGGCAAAGATCGCTCCAACGCCCGCTCGACGGTCCATCGCCTCGTGAGAGACACCCCGATCCAGCCGATCGCGCACCTGACCTGCGTAGGTAACTCGACCGACGAGGTCGTCTCCGCCGTCTACGACTACCTGGACTCGGGCGTGCGCACCTTCCTGGCGCTGCGCGGCGACCCGCCGGTCGGACAGGAAGACTGGGAGCCCGGTCCCAGCGGCGTCGCCAGCGCTACCGAGCTGATCCACCTGATCCGCACCGTTGAAAAGCGCCGCTGCGACGCCCACCCGGGTGAGGCCCTGCGTTCCGCCTTCAAACCCCTGACGATCGCCGTCGCGGCTTTCCCCGCGGGCAACCCTGCCGCGGGAACCACGCCCGCGCAGGAAGTCGAACGACTCCTCGTCAAGCAGGCTGCCGGCGCATCCTTCGCCATCACCCAGCTTTTCTGGGACGCCGACGTTTATTCCTCTTTCGTCGATCGCGCAAGGCGCGCCGGCGTCACCATCCCGATCGTTCCTGGCCTGCTGCCGGCCACCGACCCGGCGCGCCTGCGCCGCGTCCAGGACCTCACCGGCATTGAGGTCCCCGAATACCTGCTCACCACGCTTGCCGACTACCCCCATCAGGACGCGCGCGACGAGTTCGGTGCCGTCTTCGGCTCTCGCCTCATCCACTCCGTCTTGGAGGCGGGCGCACCCGGCGTCCACCTCTACACATTCAACAGGTCCAAGCCCGTCCTGGACATCTTGGCCCTCATGGGAGTCACGCCTGACCCACTTCGGTCCCAGGACTGTGCCCCCGACACCAGCGCCTGAGCGCTCCCACCATCCACCCTGCGGCAGGGTGCGGGGCTATCCCGCGCACGCCGAACGAGTAGCACACCCAAGGAGAACACCATGTCCGCTGCCCCCGCGCAGTTTCCCACAGCCACGATCCTGGCCTATCCGCGTATCGGACGCGGCCGCGAGCTCAAGCGTGCGCTCGAGGCCCGTTGGGCCGGGCGCATCACCGAGGCCGAGCTGACCCAGGCCGCCAACGATCTGCGCAAGGCCAACCTCGCGCGCCTCGTCGAGCTTGGCCTGAACCCCACCGATGCCTCCCTGGCCGACGCGCCCTCCCTCTACGACCACGTCCTGGACGCCACGATCCTCCTGGGTGCCATTCCGCCGCGCTTCGACGGCCGTACTGGCCTGGACCTTTACTTCGCGCTCGCCCGCGGCGACGACAAGGTCGGACCCGAAGAGATGACGAAGTGGTTCGACACGAACTACCACTACCTCGTCCCCGAGATCGGCCCCGACACGCCCCTGCGTTTCGCCGACGACACGGTCACCCGCCGCTTCATCGACGCCCGCGAATGGGGCTACGTGACCCGTCCCGTCCTGGTCGGCCCCGTCACCTACCTGGCGCTGGCCAAGGCCGACCCCGCCACCCCCGACTTCGACCCGCTCACCCGCATCGACGAGGCCGTGGCCGCGTACGAAGAGGCGCTTGCCTCCCTCCACGCCGCGGGCGCCCCGTGGGTCCAGCTCGACGAGCCGGCCCTGACCTCCGATAACCTCTCGCGCACCCGCGTCGAGCTGGGCGAGCTGGCCGCCCGCGTCTACGAGCGCTTGGCCGCCGCCACAGAGCGTCCCCAGATCCTGCTCACCACCCCCTACGGCGACGCCTCCCACGCGTTGCCCGCCCTGGCGAAGACCGGCGTCGAGGCCCTGCACGTCGACACGCTGCGCGGCTCGCTGCCCGAGGGCGCGGACCTGTCGGGCGTCACCCTCGTCGTCGGTGCCGTCGACGGCCGCTACATCTGGCGCGCCGACCTGGCCGAGCTGCGTGAGATCCTCAAGCGCGCGCAGTCCCTGGGTGCCGCCCGCGTCACCGTCGCGACGTCCAACTCCCTCCAGCACGTGCCCCACGATACCGCGCTGGAGACCTGGGACGATGCGACCCTCGACGAGAACCTGCACGCCTGGCTCGCCTTCGCTGACCAAAAGGTTGTCGAGGTTGTCGCCCTCGCCCGTGGCGTGGACCAGGGCTGGGAGGTCATCGACGCAGAGGTCGCCGAGGCCACCCGAATCCTGGAAGAACGCGCCGCCGCCCCCGGCGTCGTGCGCCCCGAGGTCCGCAGCCGCACCGCTGCCCTAACCGACGCCGACCGCACCCGCGAGCCCTATCTCGAGCGCGAGGCGGCGCAGACCGAGCGCCTGCACCTGCCTGCGCTGCCCACGACGACCATCGGTTCCTTCCCGCAGACCACCGAGATTCGCAAGGCCCGTGCGGCCAACGCGCGCGGCGAATTGTCCGACGCGGACTACGAGGCACGCATGCGCGAGGAGATCGCATCGGTCATCACGCTCCAGGAGGAGCTGGGACTCGACATGCTCGTTCACGGAGAGGCCGAGCGTAACGACATGGTTCAGTACTTCGCCGAGCTGCTCGACGGCTTCGCGGCCACCCGCAACGGCTGGGTGCAGTCCTACGGCTCGCGCTGCACGCGCCCGTCCGTCCTGTGGGGTGACGTCTCGCGTCCCGCGCCCATGACCGTGGGATGGACCAGCTACGCGCAGTCGCTGTCGGACAAGCCCGTCAAGGGCATGCTCACCGGCCCCGTCACCATCATTGCGTGGTCCTTCCCGCGCAACGACCTGGCGCTCGGCGAGATCGCCGACCAGATCGGCCTGGCACTGCGCGACGAAGTGTCCGACCTCGAGGCCGCCGGCATCGCCGCCATCCAGGTGGACGAACCCGCCCTGCGCGAGCTGTTGCCCCTGGACGCCGACCGCCACGCCGACTACCTCAACTGGTCCGTGGGTTCCTTCCGCCTGGCCACCTCCTCGGTGCGTCCCGACACCCAGATCCACACGCACCTGTGCTATTCCGAGTTCGGCCAGATCATCGACGCCATCAAGGGGTTGGATGCCGACGTCACCTCGATCGAGGCAGCGCGCTCCAAGATGGAGGTCGTACCCGAGCTGGCCGAGGCCGGCTTCGACCACGGCATCGGCCCCGGCGTGTGGGACATCCACGCCCCCCGCGTCCCCGGCACCGAGGAGCTCGCCGAGCTCATTGGCCTGGCCGCCGACGCCGTGCCGGTCTCACGCCTGTGGGTCAACCCCGACTGCGGTCTTAAGACCCGTGGCTACGAGGAAACGAAGGCGTCGCTGGACAATCTTGTCTCTGCTACTCGGCAAGTGCGTGCCCAGCGCGGCCTGGAGAGCTGAGTGTTCTTCTAGGCGATAGGTGAGGGGCGGGCCCGATGGGTCCCGCCCCTCACCGTATACGCATCAACGGATGTGCACGATGGGTCAACGCCCACCGGCGTGTGTGGGTATGCACCCCTGCCCGCCAACGTAACGGTGTGCGAAAGCGCCGGCCCTCGGGGCAGTGCGCTCACGCTGTTCGATATGGCTTCTCATCCCCGTCATCTCGCCGATTTGTCGTCATTGTGAGGGTGGCTTGGGGGAGTCGCGGCTCGGCCGCCCCGTCAACACAGGCTGTTACACAGTCTCGCTGTGTGGACATTGTGTTGCTCGGACGTAAACCGTCCGACAGACTTGAACCATGACGACCTTCGCGAACCCCATGTGCTGCCCCTGCGGTGGCATGATGTCGCGAATGTGTATGTGATTGACGCCCCAGATCCCCTGTCAATCACCGCCGCAGTGATATACCCACGCCGATAGTGGGAGTGCGGCCCCGAAGAATCGGATACACCCATGCCACTCGTCAACACCCCTGCCGCCTCCGTCCGCGCCGACAACGACACCCCCACCTCCTACGAGGATTTCCTTGATGTGCTGGCCGGCCTGCGACTGAGCTCCTCCCGCATCGACATTGACCTCGACCGCGGACAGGTGATCCTCGACGGACGCGACGCAGGCCTGTCCGCCAAGGAGCACGACCTCCTGGCCCACCTCGCCGCCAACACCGATCGTTGCGTCACCCGTGACGAACTCTTCGCCTCCGTGTGGGCGGACTCCGAGCTCGGCTCCGACTCGCGCACCGTCGACGCCCACATCCGCCGCTTGCGTAAGAAGCTGTCCATCCTGCCCGACCTGATCTCCACGGTCCGCGGCGAAGGCTACCGCTTCAACTCCACACCCTCCGTGCGCGTGCGCGTCAGCCGCCCCGTCACCCTCGCCGCCTGATCTCCTCTCGGCGGCGGACCCAGCCGCCGCACCCTGCCGCGCCCCGCTCGCGGGAGCGCAGCATCGACCTCGGGCGGCTCCCAGCCCAGCCACGCAGCGGGACAGACGAAAAGGGGAGAGGGGCCACGGCCTCGTCCGGAGAAACCGCGCCCCTGTGTGCTTCTCTGTCCGATCCTGTTAGATCACGAGCCGCGTGATTTCCGAATCCAGTGGCAGTTCTTCCACGTGTAGAGGCGAGGACTCCATGCGGTGTCGAAGCCCGTCGATGTCATCCGGGTTCGACAAATCGATTCCCACCAGTGCGGGCCCGAGCTCGCGGTTGTTCTTCTTCGTGTACTCGAAGTGAACGATATCGTCCGCGGGACCCAATACATCGGACAGGAACACGCGCAGCATGCCCGGCTGCTGCGGGAAGGTCACGAGGAAGTAATGGCGCAGACCCTCGTGGCGCAGCGAACGCTCCATCACCTCCGCGTAGCGCGTCAGGTCGTTGTTACCGCCCGACACGACACACACGATCGCGCCGTCGGAGCGACCCAGCAGAGCCTTGCGATCCGCCGGGTCCGTCAGATAGACGTGCGCGGCCGTCGACGCGAGCGCACCCGCGGGCTCCGCGATGACGCCGTCGGACTGGTAGAGCTCCAGCATCTCCGTGCACACCGCACCCTCGGGCACGACCAGTACGGAGTCAACAAACTGGGAGGCGATATGGAAGGGGAGGGCACCCGTGCGGCCCACCGCCGTGCCGTCCACAAACGGATCGACCTTCGCCAGAGACATCGGCTGCCCCGCCTCGAGGGCGGCGTGCATCGACGCCGCGCCCGCCGGTTCCACGCCAATGATCTTCACCTCCGGGCGATTGGCGCGCAGCCACGTCGCGATGCCGGCGATGAGGCCACCGCCGCCCACGGGGATCAGGATCGCAGCCGTGTCCTCGGGCATCTGCTCCTCAAGCTCGACGCCGATCGTGCCCTGGCCAGCGATCGTGAAGGGATCGTCGTAGGGATGGACGTAGGTGCGGTCGGTCGCGCGCGCCGCCTCCTGAGCGAGTGCGTTTGCGCGGTCGAACGTGCCGTCGACGATGACCTGCTCGACCCACTGACCGCCGATCGTGGCGATACGGCGGCGCTTCTGGCGAGGCGTGTTCGAGGGCAGGTAGATGGTGCCGCGTACACCCAGGTGGGCGCAGGCGTAGGCCAGTCCTTGCGCGTGGTTACCGGCCGACGCGCACACGACGCCGCGCTCGCGCTCGGCGGGGGACAGGAGCGACATGCGCGCGTAGGCACCGCGCACCTTGAAGGAACGGCACTTTTGCTGGTCCTCGCGCTTGAGCAAGATGTCGACGCCGGCCTCATCGGACAGGCGCTCAGAACGATCCAGGTTCGTGCGAACGGCAACCCCCTCCAGCGCGGTGGCGGCTTGGCGGATGTCTGTGGGTGAGGTCGCGCGAGAACTAGCGGTCATGAGAACTCCTTCCAATACCCCTCTAGTGTAGTAGTGGCCACCGCACATTCGGCCCACCCAACCGTATGACCCAGAGCGCACTAACATAGAGGGTGTGAAAACTCTGAAAGACCCACTGGTCTGGATTGACTGCGAAATGACCGGCCTGGACGTCGAGCGCGACGCCCTCATCGAGGTGGCCGTGGTCGTCACCGACGGCGACCTGCGAATCGTCGACCCCGGCATGGACGTGCTGATCACGCCGCCCGCCGAAGCCCTCGATAACATGAACGACTTCGTGCGCAACATGCACACCTCCTCCGGGCTGCTCGATGACCTGCAGACCTCGGCAGTGTCGATGGAGGAGGCAACCGAACAGGTCCTGTCCTACATCAAGCGCTTCGTTCCCCAGCAGGGCAAGGCACTTCTGGCGGGCAACTCGGTGGGTACCGACAAGATGTTCCTCGAGGCCAACATGCCCTCCGTCACCGACCACCTGCACTACCGCCTGGTGGACGTCTCCTCCATCAAGGAGCTGGCCAAGCGCTGGTACCGCGCCGCCTTCGCCGAGTCGCCGGACAAGCACGGCGGCCACCGCGCGCTGGCCGACATTCTTGAGTCCATTCAGGAGCTGGAGTACTACCGCCGCGTGCTGTTCCCGGCCGAGTCGGTCACGACGGAGCGCGCCCGTGAGGTCGCCCGCGAGGTCCTCGCCCTTGGCATTCCCGCGATGGGCGAGGCCACCGAGGCCTGAACTCCATCTTGACGCCCAGCGGCGGCACCCTCACGGCGGTGTCGCCGCTTTGCTGTCCCCGCTATGCGGGAGTGCCATCCACAGGCAGTGCCGACGGCCGTGCCCTATCCACAGGGGTGCGCTTTGTACGCCCGTCGTCCACAGGGCGTGCCCGAGCGCTTGAGGGGCACGACTCGCGGGGCTTTCCTGGATGCATCCGGCCAGCGCCGGCCAGAACGGACAAAGGATGCAACGATGCAGGACATATCGACGACCCTGAAGGGGCGAATCGGATCGGAACCCATGATGAAGCACGTCAAGGGTGACATCTGCGTGACAACCTTCCGACTCGCGATCACGAAATGGCGCTTCACGAGTGACACCGGGACGGGTAAGGCCTCCTACGTGGAGGACGGTGCCTACTGGTACACGGTCGAAACCTGGGACACCCTAGCAGCCAACGTGTTTCGCAGCTGCCGCAAAGGCGACCCCGTCATCGTGGTCGCCCGCCCCGTGCCCAACGGTTGGATCGACGGGGCGGGGCAGGTCAGATCATCGATCGTCTACCGGGCCTCCTCGGTCGGCCACGATCTGGCACGGGGGACCTCCCAGTTCACGAAAAATGGCACGCACTCGACCGACGTCGCGGCGGGCGGGACGGAGGGGGATCCCTACTCGACGAGGGCGGGGTCGGATTCCCAGGTCACGTCCCAAGCCGGGAGTGCCCAGGGCGAGCTGACGCACGAGCCGCACTCCCAAGCGGTCGCGCCAGGCGAGGGGACAGGCATCCCACTGGATGATTCAAGGACCCCGGGCATCGTACCCACGATTCATGCTCCGAGTGCCGATGCTCAAGGCACCCTCACTCCTGCGGTCACGTTGGAGGAACACACGGGATGCAAGGAGGATTCCTCGGGACTGGGTGAGAGTAGCTCGTCGTGCTTCGACTATTCGGCGCTGGATCGCGCCGGTGCTGAGGCACCGAAAAGCGAGGAGCTCGAGCCTATTGACGGCGGCGCGGACGCGCCGCCCGATGTCGCCTAGGCGGGCACGTCCACGACCGCAACCTGCGCGATGGCGCTCGTCCCGTCGTGGCTGATGGACACGAGCACCTTCCACGTGGAGGGCGCTCCGAGTGACTCCTCGCATGCTGCACCGATGCGTCCGTGCAGAGCCAGAGCGGGGCGGTTCCACTCGTCGTTGATGACCTCGATCTCGCGCCAGTCCACCTCGTCGGCACCGATTGGGGGAGGAGAACCAAACAGCGCGCACGACCACGCCTTAATGAAGGCTTCCTTCACCGCCCACAGGCCGCCCGCGTGGCGGGCAACTGCCTCGTCAAAGCGGGCGGAACCGGGCTGGGCACCGGAGGTGGCACCGGCGCGGGCGCGGACCCGGCGGGCCTCCCTAGGCGTCAGGACGCCGCTGAGGAAGGCCGAACCCGGCTCCCTCACCTGAGCGGCAAACTCAGGGAGGGAGACCAGGTCAACGCCGAGCCCGCGCATCGCTCACTTGTCTTCCGGCAGGTGGTAGAAGCCGTCCTCGCCCAGGCGAGCAGCAGGATCCAGCAGGATCGCGGCCTCGACCTCGTGAGCGTCACCCGCGACACCGGCAGCCGGGTCGTCGGGCAGACGGCGACCCTCGACCGAGGTGAACAGCGGGGCGTGACCCAGCATGCCCATCTCGATGTGGCGCTGGCCGTTGCGCAGTCGGCGATCTGACGCTGCGCGCCACGCTTCGAGGCGCTCACGTCCGGCCTCGCGCTCCACGATGGCCTCGAAGGCGGCCGGGTTGACCAGTGCCAGGAAGCCGGAGACGTGTCCGAAGCCAAGCGAGGTCGCGAACGCCGCGCGCACCGGTCCACGAGAGGACAGGTTGAGCGGGGAACGCAGCCACACGAGCGGGCTGTACTTTTCCATCGCGTCGTCGACGCAGTCCAGCGCGACGTTCGCGGGGATCAGACCCGTGCGGAACACGTCGATGATGCCGCCGACCTGGAACACGCAGGCACCACCCTTCGCGTGGCCCGTGAGGGTCTTCTGCGAGATGACGAGCAGCGGGTTACCCGGAGTGCGGCCCAGCGCCATGCCGACGCGGGTGTGCAGGTCGGACTCGTTGGGGTCGTTGGCGTTCGTGGACGTGTCGTGCTTGGACACGAAGGCCACGTCGTCGATGCCCACGCCCAGCTCCGCGAGGTTGCGGGCAATGACCGAGTCGGCTCCGCCGCGGGCCACCGCGAGTGCGCCCAGGCCGGGTGCCGGAATCGAGGTGTGCGCGCCGTCGCTGAAGGTCTGCGTGTGTGCCACAACAGCCAGAACCGGCAGGTTCATATCGAGGGCCACCGAGGCGCGGGTCAGCAGCACGGTGCCGCCGCCCTGTGCCTCGACAAAGCCGCCGCGGCGGCGGTCGTTAGCACGCGAGACGAAGCGCGAGGAGATGCCACGAGCGAGCAGCTCATTCGAGTTCGCCGTCGCGTTCATCGCGCCGAAGCCCACGATCGATTCGACTTGGATGTCGTCGATCGCGCCGGCCACGACGAAGTCGGCCTTGCCTGCCTTGATCTTGTCGAGACCCTCTTCGATGGAGACCGCGGCGGTCGCGCACGCACCGACCGGGTTGATCATCGAGCCGTAGCCGCCCACATAGGACTGCATGGTGTGCGCAGCCACGACGTTGGGCAGGGTCTCCTGCAGGATGTCCTGCGGGTAATCCTCTCCCAGGAAGCGGTCAACGAACAGCTTGTGCATCGAACGCATGCCACCGAAGCCGGTGCCCTGCGTGGAAGCAACGGTCGCCGGGTGAACGACGCGCAGCAGCTCGGCGGGGCTGAAACCAGCGGACACGAAAGCGTCCACGGCCGAAACCAGGTTCCACACGGCGATCGGATCGATCGAGTCGAGCATCGAGGCTGGGATGCCCCAGCGAGCCGGATCGAAGTCCGTGGGGAACAGGCCACCGATGCGGCGGTTCAGCGTCGCACGACGCGGCACGCGCACCTGGGCACCGGACTTGCGGGTCACCTGCCACTCGCCGAAGGCCGTCTGCTCGACCACGGTGAACTGCGGGTCAGCCTCGGCGTAGGAGCGTGCCTCTTCCTCGTCTTCAACCGTGAACGTGATGTCGCGGTCCAGGAAGACCATCGCGGACTCGGGCGTGTAGCCGTCGTGCAGTGGGCCGTCGTCGTGGAAGAAGCGCACGCCGGAGCGGGCCACGACCTCGTCGCGGTAGCGATCGAAGATCTCCGACTCAGGAACTAGCTGGTCGTCCTTGTCATACCAGCCACCCACGGGGGTGTCCGACCAGGTCAGCAGGCCGGTCATCCACGCCAGCTCGAGCACGCCCGCGGGGGTCAGCTCGACGCTGCCATCGGTGCGGATACCGAGCTCGGCCTGGACGCGGGTACGGGCGCTGCCCCACGGGCCGACCTCGCCGTGACCAACGATGACGACAGTGTCGGCCAGCGACGCGGTGGTGTCACCCCACTGGCCAGGCTCGACGTGCGGCACAGTCACCTGCGAGGGCGAGGGCAGCGCGGACACGGTCGCAGCCTTGTCTGCGGGGGCACTCTCGGGGGCGGAGGCCTCGGCCTGGGCGCGCAGGGCGCGCAGGTCGATGGAGGAGTCCAAGCCACCGGTGAGGTCCGCGTCCACGGGGGCGGAGGCGGCCCGGGCGCGAACATCGGCGCTCGACAGGTTCAGCAGCTGCTCGGCCATCTCTTCCGTCGACCAGGTGCGAACTCCCGCAGCCTCGACGGCCGCGACCATCGGGTCGTTGCCGCCCATGAGGCCGGTGCCGCGCACCCAGCCGATACGCGGGTGAGCGATGGACACACGCGAACCCCAGATCGGCTCGGCCGCCCAGCGGGTCGCGATCGCATCGAAGGAGGCCTTGGCCTCGGCGTACGCCCCGTCGCCGCCGAAGATACCGCGGTTGGGGGAACCGGGGAGCACGACGTGCAGGCGGTGGTCGGCGTGGGTGTCGGAACCGATCGCGCACAGGCCCGCGATGGAACGCTCGACGCTCCAGAGCAGCAGGCGCATCTGGTTCTCGGAGGCGGCACCGGCGTCAGCCAGCGTGCCCGAGACCCGCGGAGCCGCGAAGGGGTAGAACAGCGTCGGGACCAGGGCTTCCTTGGTCACCTTCACGTCGGCACCCACGGACTTGGTCTGCTCGGTGCCGATCCACTCCACGAGCGCGTCCACGTCGCGGTAGGAGGCCAGGTTGGCGGGAACCAGCCACAGCTTCGCGCCGCCCGCCGCGTGCGTACGGTAGAGGTCCTTGGCGAAGGCCAGACGTGAGGCGGAAATCGACGAGGAGGTCGCGATCACCGTCGCACCACCGGCGAGCAGACCGCCCACGACTGCGCCACCGATGGAGGCGGGGGTCATACCCGTGACCACTGCGACGTCGTTCGCGTAGGGCAGGTCGGCGGCGGAGGACAGCGCGTCGGCGGCGATCTGCTCCAGGCGAGCAGCACGATCAGCATCGCCCTCGGCGCGCAGGCGCTTGGCCCAGTACGAGGCCTGCTCGGCCACGGCTCGGCCGGTGCCGACGAAGGACGCGCCATCGGCGAGGGTTCCTTCGGCGACGAAGCGGGCGACGTCCTCACGGGCGGAGGCCCAGCGGTCGTCCAGCAGGACGGCGCGTGCGGCGTCGAAGCGAGGGGCAACCAGGTCGACCCAGCCAGAACCCAGCTCGGCGGCGACCGCATCGATGACGCGAGCGTCGTCGTTGGCCTCCTCCTCGGTGGGGGCGGGGGTGTTCAGTCCCAGATCGGACAGGATCGTGCGAGCGATCTTGGCCAGGACACCGTCCTCACCGGTGACGGAGGAAGCGTAGGCGTCCAGCGCGGCGGAGTCGACCACACCGCCGCCAGCGGAACCACCGGCGCTGGGCAGGGACACGGCGATGCCTTCGCGGGCCGCGACGGCGGCCACGGCAGCGTCGATGAGGGCATCGACCCCGGCGGCGTTCGTCGGGGCATCCATGGGCAGTGTCGCCAGGTCCCCGTCGCGGGTCGAGGCACCCTCGCGGGTGCCCAGGACGATCTCGGCGGTGACGTGCTGGGCCCAGCCTGCGCCCAGCTGCCATGTGCCCGTGACGCGCTCAGAGATGCGGTTGGCCTTCACGCCGGCGGCACCGAAGAGCTTGCGGGTGCGCTCCTTGACGGCTTCGGCCAGGACTGGGCCGAAGGGCTTGTAACCCTTGGCAGCCTTGTCGACCGTGGCGGACAGCGTGGCCACGTCCGCCTCGCCGGCGCCGTCGATGGAGTTCAGGCCCAGCTCGGAAGACATGTCCATGAGCAGCTGGTTGCGACGCGAGGACACGCCGTTGGTCAGCGACTCGGTCGTGTCGGTGGCACCGACCTCGTCGATGCGGATCTTTGCGGACAGGGCCAGCAGGGCCACAATCGCGGAGGACGCCGTGAAGGGCAGGTCCGCGACGTCGGCACCCGAGGGACCGCCGCTCGGAGCTGCGGGCGCGGGGGCCGCAGCGGCCTCGGCAGCGGGGGCAGCCGGAGCGGGAGCCGGAGCAGCCTCGGCGGCGGGAGCAGCCGGCGTGATCTCATCGTCGTCGTCCTCCTCGATCACGGCGACGTCGGTCGCGTAGACGCGGGACTCGTCGCGCTGGACGTTGAAGACGTCGACGCGCGAGAGAGCGAACTCGGGAGCGAGGAGAGTGCGGGCAGCCAGGTTCGCCAGTGTCGGGGCGGCACCCAGGCCCACCTCGATGACCTGCTCGACACCCAGGCCGGCAACACCGGGGGCGGCCTGTTCGGTCGAGAGCAGCACGCGCTGCGTCTCAATCCAGCGCACCGGGGATGCGAACTGCCAGCACAGGAGCTCGATGAGCAGGGTGCGGGTCAGCTGGCCGGGGTTGGCCAAGGCTGCGTCCCACGCGCCCTCCGTCTCGAGCAGCTCACGCACGGTCTCGGAGGGAACCTCGTCCAGGATGGACTGGGCGAACTCGCGGGTGAGCTCAAAGGGACGCGCCACCAGGTTGGGAATGTAGCGACCCACGAGCTTAGCGGGATCGATCTGCTCGGGCAGACGCTCGTCGACCTTCGTGCGGAAGTCCGCCACGCCGCCGCGCAGGACGCTGGAGTGGAAGGGCACGTCGATGCCGGGAACGTACATGAAGGGGCGCTTGCCACCCTGCTCGGCGGCGCGCTTGGTGGCATCGGCCTCGAGGGCCTTCAGACCCGCGACCGTGCCGGCGACCGCGTACTGCTGGCCAGCCAGGTTGAAGTTCACGATCTGGAGGAACTCGCCCGAGGCCTCGGCGACGGACGCCACGTACTCGAGGACGTGGGCGTCGTCGATGCCGAACTGGTTCGGACGCAGGGCACCCATACGGTAGTTCGAACGGCCACGCTCGTCGCGAGGCACGAGGGAGTGCATCGTGGAGCCGCGCTGGAAGACCAGATCAAGGACGGTCTCAAGCGGGAAAACGTCGGCGTAGGCGGCCAGCGCGTCGTACTCGCCGAGGGAATGGCCGGCGAAGGCAGCGCCGGGAACCAGGACTCCTTCTTCGCGCATGCGGGCCGTCTGGCCGATCGCCAGCGTCGCGAGTGCGACCTGCGTGAACTGCGTGAGGTTCAGGACGCCCTCGGGGTGACGGTAGGTCACGCCGCGCGCCACGATCTCGGTCGGGTTGTCACGCACGATCGCCAGGATGGAGAAGCCCATCGCGGAGCGGGTGTGTGCGTCGGCGCGGCGCCAGACCTCGTCCACGGCCTTGGACTTCGTGCGCTCGTCCAGGCCCATGCCGGCGCTCTGGATTCCCTGACCCGGGTAGACGTAGGCGACCTTCGGGGCAAAGGTGTAGGCCGACGCGCGAGAGACAACCTGCTTGTTGATGCGGCAGGTGACTTCGAGGGACAGGCCGCCGCCAACGACGCGACCCACGCGCTCAACGGTGATCTCGACCTCGTCGTTCAGGTCGACGGTGCCGTACATGTAGTACGTCCAACCCGCGATCTGCGCGCCGCCCTGATCGGCGACGACGGCCTCGGCCGCGTGCTGAGCGGTGGCCGACAGCCACATGCCGTGCACGAGCGGAGCGTCCATGCCAGCGACCTTGGCGGCCGCGTAGGAGGTGTGGATCGGGTTGTAGTCGCCCGACACGATCGCGAAGGGCGTCATGTCGTCGGGGGCCTTGACGCTCACTCGGCGCAGGACCGAGCGCGGCGTGTCCACGACCTCGACGTTCGCACCGCCGAAGGGCGCGGCCTCGGAGGGAGCGCGGTTGCCGGTGGCGCGGCCACGGATCGCGAAGCGCTCCTGAGTCGAGCCCACATACTGGCCGTTCGATGTCAGCTCGAGGGCGACCGTGACGATACGACCGGAGGAAGACTCATCGACGGCGGCCACGTGGCTGGTCACGTCGATCGAGGTGATACCGCGCGCGAGCATCTGCTCGGGCGTGGCCTCCAGCGTGATCGAGTGATCCAGGTGGACGGCGTTGAGCAGGCCCTCAATGACCGGGTAATCGTCGTGGATGGCCGATCCCAGGGCCGCGTAGATCGCGGGCCACGCCGGGCCGAGCAGGGCGTCGGGAGCCCAGGCGGCCAGCTCGTACGAGGCCGGAAGGGCAGCGCCGGTGGCCTCAGCGTGGTCGAAGCCCAGGGTGGGGGCCAGTGTGAAGGAGTAGTGGGCCTCTCCGAAGACAGACTTCTCGGAGGGCACCATCACGGGCAGCGCGTCGACGGTGTCACCGGCGACGGACACGGAGGTCACGCCGGCGGTGGCCGCGAGCATCGCGTACATGTGCTGGGGCAGCTTGGCCTCGTCGATGACGGGAACCGCGCCGTCCTCTCCGGACAGGACGAGCGGGAAGACCAGCTCGCGCACCGCGTGCTTCTCGGTGCCGCGCGGGTCGTTATCCCACGCGGTGTCCAGGTGGATCACCATGTCCACGCCGGTGTCGGTCGGGTTCAGGGAGACGCGCTCCTCGTCCAGGATCGCGGCCGGGTTGGTCATCAGGTGGCCGGTCCAGGAGATGAAGGGGACCTTACGCAGCCATTCCTCGCGGGTCGCGGCGGGCTTGCCGTTGCCCAGACGCGCGGCGACCGGGGTCGCGATGGTGCCGGAGGCAGCCAGGCGCTCGGCGGCGGCAGCCTCGAAGCGACCCAGCAGGGACGCGACGGGCTCGTCGACGCGGTCGATGCCGGCCACGGAGACCGGGCCGGGGATGATACGGACCTGGTCGGCGGTGTAGCGCTCGTCCTGGGCCTGCCACAGGCAGTCCTGGCCCCACCAGCGGATCAGGTCGTCATCCAGGATCGGGACGAAGGGCATCGGCTTGGGGTAGGAGCGGCACAGGGCCGGGAACCACGCCGCGTCAATGGGGGTGACGTGGGTGGTCGCAGCGTTGGGGTAGGCGGCCATGAGGCGATCAGCCGCGGCGTGCGCGTCCGCGGCGTCCTCGACGCTCGGGAAGAGCGTCTCCACCTCGCCGTGATCCACGGGGGCCAGACGCGCCTCGACGCGCTGAAGCAGGTCGTGGTAGCGGATCTGCCACGTGGGATCGACCCACGGGTAGGACAGGTCGGCGAAGCGACGCACCCAGGCCTCGTAGGTCATCTCTTCGAGGTCACCGAAGTACGGCTTGGCCGTGTGCGAGAGGATCTCGACGATCTCGTCCTTGCGGGCGCGCACCTGGGCACCGTCGGATCCGATCTCGGCGATGATGCGAGCGGCTGCGGCAGCAGCATTGGACACCTCGTGCATGTCGGCACGCAGGTGGGACAGGCCCGAGGTCATACCGCCGCGGGTCTGGCCCTCGCCGACCCAACCGCCCAGGTCGTCGCTGTCGGGCACGCCCGGGGTGGCGACGAGGAGTTCCTTGACGGCCTTGGTGGTGTGCGCTTCCTTCGTCGTCATGGCGGCGGTACCCACGAGGACGCCGTCGACGGGCATGGGCGGGCGGCCGTAGCGGGCCGACCAGTCGCCGGTCAGGAAGTCGGCGGCGCGCTCGGGGGTGCCGATGCCGCCGCCCACGGTTAGGACGATGTTGGACTGGGCGCGCAGCTGGGCGTAGGTGGCCAGCAGCAGGTCGGACAGGTCCTCCCACGAGTGGTGGCCGCCGGAGTGGCCGTCCTCCACCTGGACGATGACCTTGATCGGGTCGGCCTCGCGGGCGATCGCGATGACCTTGCGGATCTGGTCAACGGTGCCGGGCTTGAAGGCCACGTAGGGGAAGCCGTCGGCGCGCAGCTGTTCGATCAGGGCGAGAGCCTCGTCCTGCTCGGGAATACCTGCGGAGACAACGACGCCGTCGATGGGGGCACCGGATGCGCGCGAACGCGACACGATGCGGGCCTGGCCGAACTGGAGGTTCCACAGGTAGCGGTCCAGGAACATGGAGTTGAACTCGGCGGTGTGACCGGGGCGCAGCTGGGCGCGCAGGCCCGCCAGATTCTCGTTGTAGACCTCTTCGGTGACCTGGCCGCCACCGGCCATCTCGGCCCAGAAGCCAGCGTTCGCAGCTGCCGCGACGATCTCGGGGTCCACGGTTGTGGGGGTCATGCCGGCCAGCAGGACGGGGGAGCGGCCGGTCAGACGCGAGAACGCGGTGTCGACGACGGTCTTGCCGTCGGGCAAGGTCACGAGGCCGGGGCGCAGGTGCGACCAGTCGGTGCCGGGCTCGGGGGCCCAGCCGGGGGTCGCGACCTGGTCACGGTCCGCTGCGGTTCCGGCGGCGACGACGCCGACGCCGGTGCCCTCGACGAGCGCGCGGGTCATGCGCACAGTCGTGGCACCCGGGCCCATGTCAACGATCCAGGTCGCGCCGGACTCGGCAGCCGCGCGGATCTGCGCCGGCCAATCCACGGGCGTGGTGAGGACCGCGGAGGCCAGGGTGTGGGCGAGCTCAGCGTCGATGCCGCACTGGGCAGCCCACTCGTCCACGAGGGCGAGTGCGTCGGCAAGCATGGGGGAGTGGAAGGGCACGTAGACCGGCAGATACTCGCACACAGGGGTCAGCGGGCGGCCGCCGCGCTCGTGGGCGTCGTGAGCTGCCTTGTCCTTGGCGGCAGCGCGCTCGATGGCGGCAACCAGGGACGCCAGGTCGTTCGGAGCCCCCGACACCACGTGAGTATCGGTGTCGTTGCGCAGCGCGATCGACACAGGGTGCGAGGTAGAGGGCAGGGAGGCGATGATGCGCTCAAGGAGTGCATCGGACACTCCGCGCACGGACACCATGTAGGTTGCGTCCCCGGCGTGCGGCGCGCGGGCACGGCGCGTGACACGAGCTGCGGCCGCACCGATCAAACGGGCGAGCGCGAACACGGAAGCTGCCCTGGCCTCGTCCCCTGCGATCCACGCACGGGCGATCTCAACACCGAGCACACCCTGAGAATGTCCCTCGAAAGCGGTGGGCTGGTTGCCCACGATGTTCAGGCCGGCGCGCGTCAAGTCGATGAGCGCGGCCAGCTGAGCGGCAACAATACCCGGAACAGACAGGGCCGCCTCGTCGGGACCGCCCACCGCACGAGTCACAGCCTCCTCGCCAGCCTCGGCCGGAATAGCGAAAGGCAGGGCAGCAACCGACTGTGTGGCCAGTGAACGGCGCACCGGGGAGAGCACCTGGTCCGAGGCCTTGATGACTCCGGCGACGATCGCGGCAATCTCGGGATCATGAGCGATCTCGTCGAGGGCAGCGCGCCACGGAGTGGCCTGACCGGCAAAAGTCAGCGCGTAGGGGGTCTCATTCAGAGAGGACACAAACGACATGTTCTTACTTTCCTTCGGGGACAATTCTTCTCAAACGATGCCGGTCACAGGGGACCGTTGTCGTGACGCTTGACGTGGGGAGCGCGCTGATCCTTGGAGGCCAGCAGGTGCAGGGAATCGATGATGGTCTGGCGGGTGTCGGCGGGAGCGATAATGCCGTCGAGCTGACCGGAGGACACCGACACCTCGGGGTTGACGGTCTCCTCCTCGTATTGGGCAACAAGTCGCGCCTTCGTCTCTTCGAATGTCCCGTTCTCACGGGCACCAGCGAGCTCGCGGCGATACATGATCGACGCCGCACCCTCGGCACCCATGACAGCGATCTGCGCGTCCGGCCACGCGAACGCGAGGTCGGCGCCGATCGACTTCGAGCCCATAACGATGTAGGCACCGCCGTAGGCCTTGCGCAGGATGACAGTCACCATCGGCACGGTCGCGTTCGCGTAGGCGACGATGACCTTCGCGCCGCGACGAATGATGCCCGCCTGCTCCTGCTCGGTGCCCGGACGGTATCCCGGAACATCCACGAAGGTGACGATCGGCAGGCCGAAAGCATCGCAGAAACGCACGAAACGCGCCGCCTTTTCCGAGGCATCCACGTCCAGCGTTCCCGCATCATTCATCGGCTGGTTCGCCACGATGCCCACCGACTGCCCATCGACGCACGCGAAACCGATCGTCACGTTGGGAGCAAACAGGTCCTGGATCTCCACGTACTCACCGTGGTCGACGAGCGAGCGTACGACGTCGCGCACGTCGTAGGGCTGACGCACCGAGGTTGGGACCAGCTCCGCGACACCTCGTGCCGCGGCCTCATCCTCGGGGTTGGCGATGTACTCGTACTTAGGGGGAGCAACCTCGCACGAGGAGGGCAGGTAGTCCAGGAGCGAGCGAACGTAATCGATCGCCTCTTCCTCGGTATCAGCCATGTGGTGGGCGACGCCGGACTGGAAGTTGTGGATCGCCGCGCCGCCCAGCTCATCGAGCGTCACCTTCTCGCCGGTCGTCGCTGCGACGACGTCAGGACCCGTCACAAACATGTGCGAGTTCTCGCGCGTCATGACGATGAAATCGGTGAGGGCAGGCTGATACACAGCACCGCCCGCGCAGGGGCCCAGGATGATCGAAATCTGGGGAACCAGGCCAGAGGCCTCGCACGTCTTCTTAAAGATGCGCCCGTACTGGGCCAGGGCGACGACACCCTCCTGGATACGGGCACCACCCGAATCCTGAATGCCGACAATCGGAATACGCATGCGGATGCCGCGGTCAATCAGGTCGACGATCTTGTCGCCCTCGACCTTGCCCAGGGTTCCGCCCAGAACCGAGAAGTCCTGCGCGTAGGCGGCGACCATGCGCCCCTGCACGCGGCCATAACCAGCTGCCACCGCTGATCCAATGCGACCTGCGCGTACCGAGCCGCCGATAAACTGGCCGACCTCATGCCACACGCCGTCATCAAAGAATAGAGATAGGCGCTCGCGGGCCGTCAGCTTCTTCTTCGCGTGCTGGCGCTGGGCTGCCTTTTCTTCGGCAGCCTGCGCGATTGCGTCCTGGGCCTGAATGAACCCGTCACGTGTGAGCGGGCTGGGTGTGCTCATTGTGCCTCCTCTTCAGTGGCGATGTGGGCAATGCGGGTTCCGGCGGTCACCGTGTCACCCTGCGCGATCGACAGGGAGGTGACGGTGCCCGCGCGCGGAGCCAGTAGTGGCTTTTCCATCTTCATGGCCTCGAGAACGGCCACGAGCTGGCCTTCCTCCACCTGGTCGCCTTCGGCAACGCCCAGGGCGACGACGATTGCCTGCATGGGGGCGACGACGTCGCCGGGAGCACCCTGGTGGGCTCCAGCCTGGACCGCAGAGGCGCCCGCGCGGCGCGGGGCCGAACGCAGTGGCTGCGGCGGACGCGGGGCCGTGGCGGCAGGGGCGCTGAACATGCCCGCCGGCAGCGTCAGGGTTACGCGGCGCCCGTCCAGCTCGATGATGTAGGTCTGACGCGGCAGGTCAGCCGTCGACGAGGCCTCGGCGGGCACAGCCAGATCCGAGTAGTCGTGCCGGGGCATGAAAGTCGTTTCGAACCAGCGAGTGGATACGTTGAAGCCGCCCACCCCGCAGAAGTCGGGATCGTTGATGATGTCCTGGTAGACGGGCACCGGGGTGGCCACACCCTGCACCGAGAACTCGGCCAGTGCGCGGCGCGAACGAGCCAGCGCCTGCTCGCGATCTGCGCCCGTCACGATGATCTTGGCGATCATGGAATCGAAGGCCGTCTGGACGGAGTCGCCCTGATCGATGCCGAGCTCAAGGCGGATGCCGGGGCCCAGGGGCCAGTGCACCTCGTCGAGGCGTCCGGCTGTGGGGGTCAGGTCCTTCGACGGATCCTCGGAGGTTACGCGGAACTCGAAGGAGTGTCCACGAGGCTGTGGGGGAGTGGTCAGCGGCAGGCCCTGGGCGATGCGAATCTGTTCGCGCACCAGGTCGATGCCCGTGACCTCCTCGGACACGGGGTGCTCGACCTGCAGGCGCGGGTTGACCTCAAGGAACCAGATGTTGCCGTCCGGCTCCAGCAGGAACTCCACCGTACCGACGCCGACGTAGTCCACGTACTCGAATAGCGCCCGCGATGCGTTCACGAGCGTCTCGTGCGCCCCTTCGGGCAGGAACGGCGCGGGTGCCTCCTCGACGAGCTTCTGGTTGCGTCGCTGCACCGAGCAGTCGCGCGTCGAGATGACGTGGAAGTTACCCAGCGCGTCGCGCGCCGACTGGGTCTCCACGTGGCGTGCGACCTCGACGAAACGCTCGACGAAGTGCGCGCCGAGGTCAGCGGCATCGGTGTGGCGCGCGAAGAAGAGGTCGAGATCAGCCTGAGAGCGGATGATGCTGATGCCTCGGCCGCCGCCGCCATCTGCACGCTTGAGCACCACGGGGTAACCGGCTGACTCGATAAATGCTTCGACCTCCTCGCGCGAACTCACGGGCTCGGACACACCCGGGACCGGAGCCACGCCGCATGCCTCGGCGACGCGTCGCGCCTTGATCTTGTCGCCCAGAGCGTCAATGACGCTCGACGCGGGACCGAGCCATGCGATACCGGCATCCTCGACGGCGCGCGCAAACTCAGAGTTTTCCGACAGGAAGCCGTAACCCGGGTGAATCGCATCCGCACCCGTCTCCAGCGCGATTGCCAGGATCTTCTCGCCGTTCAGGTACGTCGATGCCGCATCCTCACCACCCAGCGACAGCGCCTCGTCGGCTTCGCGCGTGTGCGGGGCGGCCATGTCCTGATCGGCGTAGACCGCGATCGTCGCGATGCCCATATCGGTGGCCGTGCGGCAGACGCGCAGAGCGATTTCGCCACGGTTGGCGACGAGGATTCGATTAATTGTTCGCACGCTTCTCCTTGGTGTCGTGAACGGTTGTCAGAGGAATTCCAGTGGCCAGGACATCCCCGGCGTTGACGGCGTGGGTGCTCCCGTCGTCCGTACGCACGAGGAGGGCACCGGTGGGCGTCAGTGAGACCGCGACCCCCTCCATCGCCACGCGCCCGCTGGGGTCGGTCGGTGCTGCGAGTGCGATGCGCTGCCCGAGGAGGGGCAGGGCTCGGGCGGCCTCGTCCGCGAGGCCGGATTCGGTGGCGTTTCCGTTGCTGATCAGGGAACGAATACGCTCATCGAGGCCACGCAGAACGTCGGCGAGCACAGACAGGGTGACACGATCGGGGGCCTGTGCCGCCTCGTCGTCGCCTTCTGCGTACAGGGAGGTTGCCTGCGCGGTGGCGAGGTTATCGGGGCCTTGAGCGATGTTGATGCCGTAGCCGAGGATGACCGCCGTCGTAAAAGGGGACGAGGAAGGGGCAAGCTGGGCAAGAATGCCGCAGATCTTACGTGCCTCGTCGACGAGGACATCGTTGGGCCACTTGAGGCTGACCGTGTGGCCCAGAGGCTGAAGCCGCGTTGTGAGTGCGTCGCGAACGGAGAGCGCGCAAGCGTAGACAAGCCATCCCAGTTGTTCGGGGGGCAGTGACGTGGGCAGGGAGACGATGGTGGAAGCGAGGAGGGCTTGGCCTTCGGGGGCGATCCATGTGCGTCCGAGGCGGCCGCGGCCCGCGCTTTGGCTATTGGCGATGATCGTCGTCAGATGCGGGGTGGGCGTCGTGGTGTCGGCGAGGAGGCTCGCAGCGAGGTCGTTCGTTGAGGGGGTGGAGCGAATGTAGTAGATGAGCGCACTGGTGCCGTCGACCGTGATGCGTTCGGGTTTATCCAAAGCCGTCCCTCCCTTCGGGTCATGCTGTTTGATAGTGGAGACACTCGTCCCCGGTTACTTAAAAGTTTGTCTTAAAACTCAAACCTACGCTCGCGTTTTTTAAAACATTGCAATAGTTTCCGGAAAATCACTACGCGTCCGTAACCAAGGCATAACCCTTGTGGGAAGCGGAAGGCGCGAATGCTGGGAAATAACGCCCTGAGATGAGGATCACCGAGGCTTGTGTTCCGGTGGGTGGCTCGCTGCCCCACGTTGGGTCGCTACCATAGGTGTGAATACGCGTGCGCGAGCGCGCCCCGAACCACCCGAACGGAGTAACGTGGCGGAGTTTATTTATCAGATGATCAAGGCTCGCAAGGCCATCGGTGACAAGGTCATCCTCGACGATGTCACCATGAGCTTTTTCCCGGGCGCCAAGATCGGCATGGTCGGCCCCAACGGAGCTGGTAAGTCCTCGATCCTGAAGATCATGGCTGGCCTGGATGAGCCCAGCAATGGTGAAGCTCGTCTGACACCCGGCTACACGGTCGGCATCCTCATGCAGGAGCCGGTCCTTGACGAGACGAAGACCGTCATCGAGAACGTCCGCCTGGGTGCCGCCGAGATCTTCGGTAAGCTCGCCCGCTTCAACGAGATCTCCGAAGAGATGGCGAATCCCGACGCGGACTTCGACGCTCTCATGGAGGAAATGGGCAAACTGCAGACCGAAATCGACGCGGCCAACGCGTGGGATATCGACTCCCAGCTCGAACAGGCGATGGACGCCCTACGCTGCCCGCCGCCGGACCAGCCCGTCTCCGTTCTTTCCGGTGGTGAGCGACGCCGCGTGGCGCTGTGCAAGCTGCTGATTGAGGCACCCGACCTGCTCCTCCTTGACGAGCCCACCAACCACCTCGACGCCGAGAGCGTGCTCTGGCTTGAGAAACACCTCGCGACCTACCCCGGAGCGGTCATCGCCGTGACCCACGACCGCTACTTCCTCGATCACGTCGCCGGCTGGATCGCCGAGGTCGATCGCGGCCACCTCTACCCCTACGAAGGCAACTACTCCACCTACCTGGAGACGAAGGAGAAGCGCCTCGAGGTTCAGGGGCAGAAGGACGCCAAGCTCGCCAAGCGCCTGAAGGAAGAACTCGAGTGGGTTCGCTCCAATGCGAAGGGTCGTCAGGCCAAATCAAAGGCGCGTCTGGCTCGCTACGAGGAGATGGCTGCTGAAGCCGAGCGCACCCGCAAGCTCGACTTCGAGGAAATCCAGATCCCGCCGGGCCCGCGCCTGGGCAGTGTCGTCATCGAGGCGAAGGACCTGCAGAAGGGCTTCGGTGACCGCTCACTCATTAATGGTCTGTCCTTCTCTCTGCCGCGCAACGGCATCGTTGGCGTCATCGGCCCCAACGGCGTCGGCAAGACCACGCTGTTCAAGACGATTGTAGGCCTCGAGCCTCTCGACGGTGGTGACCTGACGATTGGTGAAACCGTCAAGATTAGCTACGTCGATCAGTCGCGCGCCGGAATCGACCCGGACAAGACCCTGTGGGAGGTTGTCTCTGACGGGCTGGACTTCATTCAGGTCGGCAACGTCGAAATGCCGTCGCGTGCCTACGTCTCCGCCTTCGGCTTCAAAGGCCCGGATCAGCAAAAGCCCGCCGGCGTTCTCTCCGGTGGCGAACGCAACCGCCTGAACCTGGCCCTCACCCTCAAGCAGGGCGGCAACCTCCTCCTGTTGGATGAGCCGACCAACGACCTGGATGTCGAGACTCTCGGCTCGCTGGAAAACGCACTCCTTGCGTTCCCCGGCTGCGCTGTCGTCGTCACCCACGACCGTTGGTTCCTCGACCGCGTCGCCACTCACATTCTTGCGTGGGAGGGCACTGAAGAGGCACCCGACAACTGGTACTGGTTCGAAGGCAATTTCGAGGCGTACGAGAAGAACAAGGTGGCCCGCCTCGGCGAGGCCGCTGCGAACCCGCACCGTGTCACGCATCGCAAGCTGACGCGCGACTGAGTCGTGTAATAAGTGGGGGGAGGGCCGGGCGGTCCTCCCCCCACCTGTGTCTTCTCAGGTGGCCGAGTGGCCTGCTCGCCCGAGTCGGGCATGGTTGACGAGAAATGACAGAGTCGGTGACTGTAGTGGTGCGCAGTGGATCTCGCTTCTGTCAGCTTACTTTCGCCGGACGTTTGTTCATGTAGTGAATCCCACTTGCCTTTTGCGCAGGTCACATCTAGCATGTGACAGGAATCGCAAACTTTCGACGGCGCGAAAGGGGCTCCGATGGCGATTGAAGAAGCGCTCATCGACGCGCTGGGTGGACACCTCAACATTGTCGAGGTCGAACCCTGCACGATGCGTATCCGTATTCAAGTAAGATCTCAGCGGGACGTTGATGAGGCCGCGCTGCGGGTGGATGGTGTGTTGGCCGTTGTGCGCTCCGGCGATGTTGTTCAGATCGTGTGTGGTGCTCAGTCCGACGATGTGGCCGCGGCGATGATGGGCATCCTCGATGGCGTGGTCCATGACACGTCCGCGGATTCTTTGTCACAGCGCGTTCACGCCTAGAATTAAAACTGTCATCAGCCCGCAACGTAGAAGGCTTTTTCGTGGATATTCACGCACCCGCATCCGACAACATCGATGAGCTGCGCCGTATCGCCGATGCTAATGGCGTGGCTACCGGATTCTGGGACTGGTACGGGAATTGGGTGGGCGTCAGTGCGTCTACTCTTCTGAAGGTCCTTGGCGCTCTCGGACTGCCGCTCGACGAATCTTCGACCGTGGGCGATGTGCACGAGGCGCTGCGCCTCACCGAAGAGCGCGAATGGCGCCGTACCCTCCCTCCGACCATCGTCGCGCGCCAGGGCGGCGGCTACATGTTCCCGGTGCACGTGCCGGACGGCTCATGGGTGAACGTCCAGTGGGTGCTTGAGGACGGTCGTAAGGGTGCGTGCGATCAGGTGGATCGCTACGTCGCCCCGCGAATGATCGACGGAGAGATGGTCGGCCGCGCCACCTTCGATGTCCCGCACTGGATCCCGCTCGGCTGGCACCGGCTTGTGGCCACCGTCGAGGGCGGCCACGTGGAGTCCGCAACCCTCATCGTCGTGCCGAACGCTCTGTCGTTACCGCTCTTAGAGTCGTCGCGTCGCGTGTGGGGCGTCAATGCTCAGCTCTACTCAACGCGATCGGCGTCCTCGTGGGGCATTGGCGATGCCACAGACCTGGCCGATCTGGCTGCGGTCTGTGCCGACAAGGGAGCGGACTTCCTGCTCATCAACCCGGTTCACGCCTCGCAGCCGGTCTCTCCGCTGGAAACTTCTCCGTACCTTCCGGTGTCGCGTCGGTGGCTGAACCCGATCTACGTTCGCCCCGAGAGCATCGAGGAATACTCGTCCCTGCCCGAGGCCTCGCGCGCGGCTATCGAGCAGCTTCGCGACGAGACACGCCAGTTCGCTAGTCGTGAGGATCTGATCGATCGCGATCGCTCGTGGGAGGCCAAGCGCAAGGCTCTCGAGATCATCTTCGCTGCCCCGCGCTCGTATCATCGCCAGAGCCAGCTCGATCGCTTCATCGAGCGAGGCGGCTCTGAGCTGTCCAACTACGCGCTGTGGTGTGCACTCGTTGAGCGCGAGGGAACGATTGAGCTTCCCGAGGACTTGGCTCGTTCCTCCGCGCCTCGTGTTGAGCTTGAGCGCCTCGAGCTCGCCGATCGTGTTGACTTCTACCAGTGGTGCCAGTGGGTCGTCGCCGAGCAGCTCGAGCATGCACAGCTGGTGGCGCGCGAAGTTGGCATGGAGATCGGCATCATGGCCGACCTGGCCGTCGGTGTGCATGGCTATGGCTCCGAAAAGTGGAGCCGTCCCGAGCTCTTCGCCTCCGGCATGAGCGTGGGAGCTCCGCCGGACGTCTACTCTCAGCAGGGGCAGAACTGGTCGCAGCCGCCGTGGTCGCCGCGTAGCCTCGCAGAGTCGGGCTACCTGCCTCTGCGAGATATGGTCCGCGCCGCTTTGTGTAACTCCGGTGCAGTGCGCATCGATCACATCCTCGGCATGTTCCGCCTCTGGTGGATCCCGGATGGGCGCGCTGCCACCGAAGGCACATACGTGTACTACGATCACGAGGCCATGTTGGGCGTCATCCTGCTGGAGGCCCAGCGTGCCGGTGCCGTCGTGATCGGCGAGGACCTTGGCGTCGTTGAACCGTGGGTGCGAGACTATCTGCGCGAGCGTGGGGTCCTGGGCACCTCCGTCGTGTGGTTCGAGAAGGAGGGCGGCGGCTGGCCGCTGCGCCCCGAGCACTACCGCGACCGCGCACTGGCCGCCGTCAATATCCACGACCTGCCGCCCACCCTCGGCTATATTCGCGGGATCCAGACGACGCTGCGCTCGGAGCTCGGTCTTCTGACCGATGACATTGAGACCGTGCGCGCGGGCGATCGCCTTGAGCTTGAACAGGTTGCCGTCCGACTGCACGAGTACGGCTGCATTGACGGTGCCGAGCCTAGCGAGCGTGAGACCGTCGAGGGGCTGTACCGCTATGTTGCTCAGACTCCGTCGAAGCTCGTTGTGGCATCCCTCGTCGATGCGGTGGGCGACGTGCGCCCGCAGAACATGCCGGGCACGGGTGCCGACCTGTACCCGAACTGGTGCGTGCCCCTGTGCGATTCCGATGGTGAAGAGGTCTTCATCGAGGATCTTCCGACCGATGAGCGCCTGACCTCGCTGTTCTCGCTGCTGAGCGGAACCGTTCGCTGACGGCCAGCGCGTGTTCAACGTGTGAACCCCGCGCCCCTTTCGGGGCGCGGGGTTCACACGTTGAAGCGGAACTTAGCTGTCGTTCACCGAGAACAGAGGGTCGAGGATCGCCACGCTGCTCGCTGTCTGATCGAGCGCGGAGGTGATCGACGTGCCGGGCGGATTGACGACGATGACGGGCACACACGGGGACAGGGCGGCTTCGCGGACGGGGCCGAGATCCCAGTGGATGAGGGGTGTGCCCTCGTCGACGATCTCACCCTCGTCGACGAGGGGAGCAAAGCCTTTACCGCGCAGGCTCACGGTGTCAATGCCCAGGTGAATGAGGATCGAGACGCCGCGTGTCGACGTCACGATGGCCGCGTGTGACTTGAGCTTGGTAACGACTCCATTGATGGGGGAGCGGACGGTCACGCACGACGCGTCGGCGTCGGGTATGAGCGCCTGTCCGTCCCCGACGACGCCGCTGGCGAACACGGGGTCGGGTACCTGCGCGAGCGCTTGGACGTGGGCGGCGAAAGGCGCTCGGACGAGGAAGCTCACCGGCTGGCGTTCATCTGCTCGACGAGATCCTCGGAGTCGGGACCCATCACGACCTGAACGGCATCGCCGACGATAACGACGTCGAAAGCTCCCGCCTCTCGTAGCTTTGCCTCGTCGATGAGGTCGGTGTTGGCGGCGTCAAGGCGAATGCGGGTAATGCAGGCTTCGAGATTGGTGATGTTGTCCCAGCCGCCCAGTGCTTCAACGAGGGTCGTTGCGGTGTCCATGGTGTCCTCCTTGGCTCAGTCACCAAAACCATTGCGTTTTGCCTCACACTTATGGTATCGCGGAGCTGCACAATTGAACACTATTGCGGGCACCGAGCGCGTCACATTATGAGACGGCGACACAAGCGCTAGATCCGCGGATTCTGGCCGCGGGAGTGAAGCCCATGGCGACCCCTGCGGCGATGGCAGCTGTCGTGAACACATACAACGCGGCTTCGATACCGATGCGTGACGCAACGATGCCTGCGGCGAGGGAACCCACCGGCATGACCCCCCAGACGGCGAAGCGGAAGATGGCATTCATGCGGCCAAGCATGTCGGGTGGGCAGATTTCCTGGCGCAGGCTCATTTGCGTCACGTTGTAAACGGTGAGGAAATAGGAGGAGACCACTGCGCTGATCGCGATGATCCACGCCGCCGCTGCGGGCACGTGAATCGAGACAGGTTGGACGAGGAGGATCGCTACCCCGCCAATGTTGGTGATGACGATGCATCGCCCCACGCCCAGGCGCGCAACCCACGCGGGGCGCGTGAATGCTCCCAGGATGCCACCGATCGCTCCGGCGCTGAGCAAGAGCCCGAGCTGGGTCGCGTCCATGCCGAGCGTGCGCAGCACGAGTAGCGGCAGGAGCACCTGGATACCCGCGCCGGCAAAAGCCATGAACGCGGTGCAGGTGAAAAGAGGGAAGAGGATGCGCTGACCTCGGACGAATGAGAGCCCCTGCGCAATTTGCGATCGCAGTGAAGCGTCGGTGTGGGTGGGGCGAGGCTCGGGCGCGCTGATGCGCCAGATCGCCCACGTCGAGAACACGTAGGTTGAGGCGGTGAGCAGATACGCCAGGGGAGGGGCGATCACCCCGAGGAGCCAACCGCCCAGGCCCGGGCCTCCCGCGCGCCCCACCTGGTAGGAGGCCTCCAATCTGCCGTTTGCCGCCCCGATGTAGCGGCGCGAGGCGATGAGCGGGACGTAGGACTGGTAGGCGACGTCGAAGAAGACGGTTGATAGGCCCAGGAGAGCGGCAACCACCATGAGGTGGGTGAGCGTGAAGGAAAAGAACGAGTAGGCGATCGGAATGGACACGAGGGCGCCGATGCGCGTGATGTTCGCGATGATCATGATATTCCGTTTGCGCCAGCCGTCCACCCAAGCCCCGGCTGGCAATCCGACGAGGAGGAATGCGAGGGTCTGAAGTCCCGCAAGGATGCCGGTCTGTGTCTCGCTCGCGTGGAGCACGGTGATCGCAATCGCCGAGGTGGCCAGGGAGCCTACTTGAAAGCCGACCTGCGCTGCTGTCTGGCCCGCCCACAGGTGCATGAACGCGGAGTTACGCGTGAGGGGATGGTGCAGCCAGCGCCGAATGGTTGCGATCACAGCGCATCGCGGAGGCCGTGGCCCCAACCCCGATCACCGTCTGTTAGGCCAGCGGCGGTGAGTGCCCAGGCAAGGCCGTCCTCGTGTACGGACGGCGCGACGATGTCCGCGACTTCGAGGAGGGCCTCGCATCCATTCCCGATGCTGATGCCGAGAGCGGCGGTGGCCACGGCCTCGACGTCGTTGTTGGAGTCACCGATGGCCACGGATCGCCCCACGGGGATGCCGATGTGCTCGCAGACTGCCTTAACGCCTACCGCCTTGGACAGATGATTCGGGAGGATCTCGAAGGGAATGAACCCGGCTGCGCCCACCGAGCCGATGATCGCCCGGTAGCCCGCTGGCAGCGCCTCTTCGATTCGTTGCACGGATGCGTTTTCCGGCGGTACGTAGGCGGTGACCTTCGTGAAGGAACCACCGTCAATGTCGACGATGAAAGGAGTGATCGACTGAGCGTATTCGATCCAGTCCTGCGGGTCGAGACCCGCCCGGGGCACGAAAAAGTCGAGGTAGCCCTCGGACGGCCCCATCTGGTCGGGGCCCTGCCAGACGTAGAAGGCGTCGAGATCTTCCCATAGGCGCGTCAGGGTCGTGACATGTTCGGAGGGCATTCGATCGTCGAGAAGGACGGCCTCGCCGACGGCAACGTATCCTCCTGCGCCGCTGACGGTGCCCTCGAAGCCAAGATCGAAGAAACGAGTGTAGATCTCCGGAACCGAGCGCCCGGTGCAGATAAACAAGCGGTGGCCCTCTCGCCGCACCTGCGTCAGAGCCTCGATTGCTGACTGTGGGATTCGCTGGCGCGAATCGCACAGCGTTCCGTCGATGTCGACGAATACCGCGCGGGGTGGGGCAGTGTCGTTGTGGACGTATGTGGGACCATCCGTGTCACTCATAGAGCCATTTTATCCCAGCTGAAGGAAGGCCTCACACGTGCAGAACACGCTCCCCAAACGACAGATCATGCACGCGGTCGTTGACGGAGCGCGGTCGTGGACCACACTGGAACCATTGACGGCACCCGCGATGGAGCATGAAAGGCAGTTCACGACGATGGAACACTCAGTACTGACGGACGCCAACGACCTCACCCTCCTACAAGCGGCGGCTCTCCTGTCCGGAGCGAGTGCCTGGGACTCGCGCGCGATCCCCTCCGCGAACGTGCCCTCCTTCGTGATGAGCGACGGCCCCCACGGCGTGCGCCGACAGCTCGGGGACGCCGACCACCTCGGCATCGCCGAGGCCGAGAAGGCGACCTGTTTCCCGACGGCCTCCGCCCTCGCGGCCACCTGGAATCCTGACCTCGCTCGTGAGATGGGTCAGGCTCTCGGCCTCGAAGCGCGTGGACTGGGCGTCGACGTCCTGCTCGGGCCCGGACTCAACATCAAGCGCTCCCCACTGTGCGGACGTAACTTCGAGTATCTCTCGGAGGACCCGATCCTCGCCGGACGTATGGCCGCCGGCCTCGTCGACGGAATCCAGTCCACCGGTACCGCGGCGTGCCCCAAGCACTTTGCGGTCAACTCCCAGGAGCTACGCCGCATGGCGTCGGACTCCATCGTGGACGAGCGCACGATGCGCGAAATTTACCTGACTGGCTTCGAAATCGTGTGTCGCGTTGCCAAGCCGCGGGCGATCATGAGCTCCTACAACCTCGTCAACGGCGTTTACGCTCACGAGAACAAGCACCTGCTCACCGACATATTGCGAACCGAGTGGGGTTTCTCCGGCATGGTCATCTCCGACTGGGGCGGTTCGAACAGTGCGGTGGAGGCTGCACGCGCGGGCGGCAGCCTCGAGATGCCGGCCCCCGGCCTGGCGGGTGCCCGACGGATCGTCGCTGCCGTGGAGGACGGAAAGCTGGATGCGGCCGACGTATACGCGCGTGCCCAGGAGGTTCTCAACGTTGCTGCCGCGAGAGCGGTCCTTCCGGCGCCCACTCCCTACGACCCCGATTCGCACCATACGCTCGCCACGCGCATTGCCTCCGAGGCGATCACGCTCCTACGCAACGAGGACGAGTTCCTGCCCCTGAGCGCTGGGACCAGCGTCGCCCTCATCGGTGACCTCGCCGCTACGCCGCGCTTCCAGGGCTCGGGTTCCTCCCAGGTGAATCCCACGCGCGTTGAGGCCCCGCATGAGCTCCTCGCCGCCGGGGGCGAGGCCGCCCGAGGACTCGTCCTCGCTGGATACGCGGTCGGATACGAGCGCCACGGTGGCACGAGCGACGCTCTCGTTGCCGAGGCCGTGGACCTCGCCGTGCGCGCTGACGTCGCGCTCGTCTACGTCGGACTTGACGAACTCGCCGAGTCCGAGGGCATGGATCGTCCCCACATGCGCCTGCCCGAGGGCCAGGACCGACTCGTTCAGGCCGTCGTTGCGGCCAATCCCCGCACCGTCGTCGTCCTGACAGGTGGGGCTAGCGTCGAGATGCCGTGGGCGACCTCGGTGCCCGCGCTCGTCAACGGATACCTGACCGGCCAGGGAGGTGCCGCGGCGATGTTGGACGTCCTCACCGGCGCCGTCAACCCCTCGGGACGCCTGGCCGAAACATACGCTCTCTCCTACGAGGACCACCCGACCGCCGCCTGGTACCCGGCGACCGGCCCGCTGTCCTACTACCGCGAGGGCCCATTTGTCGGTTACCGCTATTTCACGTCCGCGGGCGTGGACGTGGCCTTCCCATTTGGATTCGGCCTGTCGTACTCGAGCTTTCACTACTCCGACCTTTCCCTGACCGAGGAGGGGGCATCCCTCACGCTTACCAACACCTCCTCGCGCGACGGCGCAGAGGTCGTCCAGCTGTACGTGAGTGCCCCTGGAGGCGTGTTTGGTCCCGACCGGGAACTCAAGGGTTTCGCCAAGGTCGAGGTCGGTGCCGGTCAGTCCGTCAGCGTCACGATCCCCTTCGACCAATACACCTTCCGCCACTGGGAGAGTTCGCGAGGCGCGTGGGAGACCGAGGGCGGCACATGGACGATCCATGTGGGGCCTCACGTGGCCGACACGCCGTTGAGCGCCACCCTCGAGGTCTCCGGCACAACCCCCGAGCCGATCGATCCCGCCTTGGGGCACTACTTGAGCGCCGACGTCGCAGGGGTGACCAATGGTGAGTTCGCCGTCCTGCTCGGTCGAACGATCCCCACCGCCCACCGGGCAGACGAGCTGTCGGCCGCCGACCCGCTCTCCGAGATGACGCGAGCCAAGACCTGGCTCGCTCGCGTCGCCGGACGCAGGCTCTGGGCCCTCAAGGCGAAGGCGGACGCGAAGGGCACCCCGGATCTCAACAGCCTCTTTGTCCTTAACATGCCCTTCCGCGCCATCGCCAAGATGAGCAACGGCGCAGCAAGCCCGGAGATGGTCGACGCGATCCTCGACGCGGTCAACGGGCGACCGCTGCGCGGACTGACCCGCGCAGCCCTCGGCTTCATCTCCAACGCGAGGGCCAACAAGGTAACCGCGCGGGAACTCGACCAGACCCGATGACGCGGCCCCGGCCTCGTCGGGCATACTGACGGAAAGGAACACCCATGCAGGCTCTCAAGCGCTGGTGGAGCGCCTTCGAAGACAAGCACATGACGGCGGCCCAGTTTATCGTCTTCTTCATTCTCTCCAACGGCATCACGGTGCTGCAGCTGGTGCTCATGCCCGTCTTCAAGTGGTTGTTTGTCCAGATGTCGCTGTCGAACATCCCCGTTCAATTCCTGCCTGTCGGAGTCTCGCATGGACACACCGTCTACCTCTTCGACTACCCGGCGGGAGTCCTCCAGTTCGGTGGCGGCGGAGGTCTTGCCTATTTCTTGGCCGTTGAGATCACGCTGCTCATCGCGCAGGTTATCAACTTCTTCGCCCAGCGCAACGTCACCTTCAAGTCGAACTCCTCCGTGGGCAAGGCAGCCTTCTGGTATGCGATCGCCTACGTCGTCATCACGATCGCCGCGGCCGCCCTTCAGGTTCTGTATAAGGACCCGATCTACGCGTGGTCAATCGACAAGATGGGCCTGACCGGAGAAATATTCGCGGATGTCGTCACGATGATCATCAACGCCGCGATCTCCTTCTGGGTGTTCTTCCTCATTTTTAAGGTGATCTTTAAAAAAGAAGCCGCGGAGGAAGACGCGCAGGTCAGCACGGCACAGTAGACTACTCCCAGACCAGGGAGAGGAGACCCCATGAGTGCGCCGTTGCTGACGGTCATCGTGCCCGCATACAACTCCGAGGATTACCTCGATCGGGCGTTGACCACGCTCGTCGGATACGGCGACGAGCTCGAAGCGATCATCGTCAACGACGGGTCGAAGGACCGCACCGCGCAGATCGCCGACGAGTGGGCTTCTCGCTACCCTTCCGTGAAGGCTATCCACCAGGAGAATAAGGGCCACGGCGGTGCCGTGAACGCTGGCCTGGCTGCCGCCACGGGCACGCATGTGCGCGTCGTCGACTCCGACGACTGGTTGGACCGCCGTGCCACGAACGCCGTGCTCGATGTCCTGCGCGAGGAACGCGAGGCCGGGCGCGACCTGGACCTGCTGGTGACCAACTACGTGTACGACAAGCAGGGCAAGTCGGTGAAGGCTGTGATCCGCTACCGCAACGTCCTGCCACGCGGGCGCACCTTCGGCTGGGCGGACCTGCGTCGGTGCCGCTACGACCAGTACCTCATGATGCACGCTCTCACGATGCGCACAGAGGTCGTGCGCGCCTCCGGCCTGGTTATGCCCGAACACACCTTCTACGTGGACTACCTCTACTCCTACGTGCCGCTTCCCTATGTGTCCACGATCCGCTACCTGGACGTGGACCTGTACCACTACTTCATCGGGCGTGACGATCAGTCCGTCAACGAGAAGGTCATGATCACCCGCCTGGACCAACTGGCCCGCGTCAACGAGGCCATGACACGCGCGCTGCCCCCGCGCGCCGAGGTCGAGGATAAGCTGTGGCGCTACATGGTGCACTATCTACGCATCAACGCCGTGATCTGCTCTGTTATGGCCCAGCTGTCGGGCACTCCCGAGCATCTTGCCCTCAAGGAACGGATCTGGGAGAACATGGACCAGATCAACCCCGAGGCCACGGACCGCCTACGCCAGGATCTGCTCGCAGGCATCGTGCGTCACGCCTCCCCGACGATCGTGCGCGGCGGCTACAAGGTCGCGGGATTCGTCCTCGGTTTCAACTGAGCGTGCTGCGCCGGTTCCTTCAGCTACCGCGACGCAAGCTCTAGCGTCATACGGTGGAGGGTGAGGTGCCTGTTGATGAGGGGAAACTCGACGTTCTCGTCGCGCTCAATCCATGAAAAATGGAGTTTATCCGCGACCCTGCGAGAGGCCTCATTGCCGTCGAAGTAGCCCAGAGTTAGCATCGTCATGCCCAGCGCCTTCGCCCGCTCGACGATCGCTGCACCTGCCTCGGTGGCGTAGCCGCGGCCCCAGTACGGTGAGCCGATCCAGTAACCCAGGTCCGCGACCCCGGGGACATCTGGATCATCTATGCGCAGGCCGATCGCTCCGACGAGCTCGCCGCCGTTGAGCTGGGTCACCGCGTAGGTTTCGGGGGACGATAACACGGTGGACAAAGCCTGGTGGGCGTCCTCGATGCTGGTGTGGGGTGCCCATCCGCACGCCAAGCCGATGCGGGGATCCTTCGCAAGCTCGTAGAGGTGGGGCGCATCGGTGGCGCGCCATGGCCGCAAGCGCAGCCGCGGGGTATCGATGATGGTCATGCGTGTTCCTTTGGGGTGGTCGAGGGCAGTAGGATCGTCAAGGTAAACCGGTGGTTCTCAACCTGCGTTATTGCCTGACCACCGTAGTGTCGTGCCGTCCATTGGATCGATTTTACACCCCATCCGTGACGCACGGTGTCCTGCTTAATCGTCGTCAGCCGACCACCCGCGTCTGTGTTCAGATGCCCGTCGAACCAGTTCTCCACGCGGATCACCGTCATCTGCCCCCGCTGAAAGAGGGCCAACTTAATGAGGCGTCTATCCGGATCCGGTACGCGGCGCGAGGCCTCGATCGCGTTATCGAGGGCGTTTCCGAAAAGCGTCGCGATATCCATTGAGGACATGCGCTCCAGCAGCGTTCCGTCCGCGACGACCGTCAACGTAATACCCGCCGCCGCGCAAGCCCGTCCCTTCGTCGTTAAGACCACGTCAAGCACGGCGTTGCCACTGTGGTACTGCTGGCCGATCGCTTCGATGGAGGACTCGAGCTCCGCAAAGGAACGGGCGGTCCGCCCGGGATCGAGCTCCGCTCGGATGGCCTCGACCCGGTGCTTGAGATCGTGGTGGGCGCGGGCAACCTGCTCCATGTCCTCCTTGGCTGCCAGATACTGGTGGTGCTGGGCGTCCAAAGACGCCTGGATCGAGGCTAACTCGCGCTCGGTGGCGCTTTGCTGGATGCGTTCGAACTGGGTAAAGAGGATCGCGTAGCCAGCCAGATCGACGAGCGTTCGAATGCAGACAACCTCCAGGCCGGCACGGCCCGAAAAGGGCGTGGCCGTCGAGAGGAAGCTCAGATTCGATAGGGCGAAGATCGCGATACCGATGAATAGTCCGGAAGCGAGGTCCGCCAGGCGCAGGATGGGCAGCGCTCCCTGGCAGAAGACGCGCCGTTCGAAAACGTATGCGACGCCCAGACACGCTGAAGCGATGACCGCGTAGCCGCCGAAAGACACCGGATGCCAGAAGGGCTTGTCGGCATGGGAGTAGACGACGACCTGCCAGGCGAGAGAGGCCGCAAGCTCGGCCACGATGAAGGCGCGTGCGCTCATGTGTGTCACCCAGCGCCAGTCCAGTGCGGTTCCCACGCGGATAACGACCCACACGAGGGCGTACGCCACCATCATGCCCGGCACCCACAGGGTCAGCGGAGCGCGGCCCAGCAGTTCGTGTGCGGTAGCGAGCACGGCGAGGCCACCGAAGGCGGCGGCAGCCAGACGCCAGCGCGGTGCGGCCGCATCCGGGCAGAGCGCATGGGTGGATGCCTAGCGCGCGACGACGAAGACGTAGACGAGTGCCGCGCCCCACTCGGCGAGGGCAGTGAACAGGCGAGGAATGTCGGGCAGGGAATCGAACACGTCAGTGGATCCCGCCCGCGTAGGCAGCCAGGGCGCTCATGAACGCTTTCTTAGGGGGGAGGGAGATGCGCAGGCTGTGCCCGCCGGTCATGAGGCACTCCTGGTCGGCGACGCCGCGCACGTGCGCGAGGTTGACGAGGTAGCAGGAGTTCGAGCGGAGGAAGTTGTGCCCGGCGAGCTGAGTCTCCATGGCTTTGAGAGAAGAGGTAATGGAGTAGGTGTCGCAGACCGTGTGGATGTCGAGGCGGTGCTTGATCGACTCGCCGTAGACGATGTCTGCGATGTCGATGCGGTGCGTCGAGGTGCCCGACTGGAGCAGAACCGAGGTGCCGCGCCGCTTGGCAACGGCCCTGAGACATCGGTCAAGTTCCTGGGAGAAGGCGAACCATGGCAGGGGCTTCATCAGGTAGGACAGCGCCCCCACCTGGTAGCCGTGGATTGCGAACTGCGCGGCCGAGGTAATGAAGACGAGAACAACCTCTCGGTCCACCTCGCGGATTGCACGAGCTGCGCTCATCCCGTCCACGTGCGTCATCTGGATGTCCATGAAAATGATGTCGTACACCGGCTTGTAGTCGCCGATAATGGCACCGCCGTCGTCGAAGTAGGTGAGGTCGAAAGAGACACCCTTCTCCTCGCTGTAGCGTCCAAGGTAATCGGCCAGGAGCTGGCGCGAAGCGGCTTCGTCCTCGACGACTGCGATGCGAACCATGCCCGATCCTCCCCGATGTCTCAGCTGATAGAAACAAGGATGATCGAGTGCGGCTGCTCGCCTTGAGCGAGTCCACGCGCCGGCCTCGTTGATCACACGGGACGCACCCGCAGGTGGGGGCCGCTACGATTAATCTGACTGACGTGAAAGGGGAGTGGAGTGGATCTGCTCGTTGTTGGATCGGGCTTTTTTGGCCTGACGTTCGCCCGCGAAGCTGCGGAGCGATTCGGCATGAACGTGACCGTCATTGAGCGACGCGACCACATCGGAGGCAACGCCTACTCCTCGGTCGACGAGGACACCGGCGTCGAAGTGCACCGCTACGGCACCCACCTCTTCCACACCTCGAACGAGCGCGTGTGGTCCTACGTCAATCGTTTCACGGCGTTCAACGACTACCGTCACCGCGTCTATGCCAACTACCGGGGTGTCGTCTACCCGCTGCCCATCAACCTGGGCACGATCAACCAGTTTTTCGCAGCCGCCTATTCACCCGCAGAGGCCCGCGCACTCATCGACGAGCAGGCTGCCGAGATCACGGGTGAGCCCGGTAACCTCGAGGATAAGGCGATCAGCCTGATTGGGCGCCCGCTCTACGACGCGTTCATCGCGGGGTATACGGCGAAGCAGTGGCAGACGGATCCACGCGAGCTCGCCGCGTCCATCATCACGCGCCTGCCCGTGCGCTTCACATACGAGAACCGATACTTCCAGGACCGCTACGAGGGCCTGCCCCTGAATGGTTACGGCGCGTGGATCGCGAACATGGTCGAGCACCCGCGCATTAGCGTGCACACAGGCGTGGACTTCTTTGATGAGAAATCGCTCTTCTCGAAGGCCGCGACGCTTGGCCAGGTTCCCATCGTCTACACGGGCGCGATTGACCGGTACTTCGACTACGAGGCCGGCGAGCTCGGCTGGCGCACCCTCGATTTCGAGACCGAGGTTGTGGACGTTCCCGACTATCAGGGATGCTCGGTCATGAACTACTCCGACCGCGACGTGCCCTTCACGCGCATCCACGAGTTCGCGCATCTGCACCCCGAGCGTGACCGATCGGGTGCGACCAACACGATTATTCAGCGCGAGTACTCCCGCTTCGCGCACCCCGGCGACGAGCCCTACTATCCGATCGCATCGCCATCCGATCGTGCCACGCTCGGTGCCTACCGCGATATGGCGGCCGGGGAGAAGAACGTGCTCTTCGGCGGGCGTCTCGGCTCGTATCAGTACCTCGATATGCACATGGCGATCGCCTCGGCCCTGACCAGGGTCGACGAGGCCGTGGTGAGCTGGCGCTGACGGGTTTTCTGGCCCTATGGCATCGATCGTCTGGTCGGTCCTGTCGATCGCGCTGATCATCGCGATCGGCTGGGTGGCTCGCCGCGCTGGTGCACTCGGCCCGGAGGCGGCAGGCTCCCTCGCCTCTGTCACGTACTGGGTGGCCAGCCCAGCGATGCTCTTTCACGCTATCGTCTCGACCGGGACCTCCGGAGTCTTCGGAGCGCCGCTCGGGGTGGCCGCCGCCTCGGGTGCGGGAACTGCGCTGATCTTCGCTCTCGTCGCACGTGTTTTTCTGCGCCTGAGCCGTGGAGAGGCGACTCTGGGCGCCATGGCCTCGTCGCTGAATAACGGTGCCTACATGGGTATCCCGATGGCCGTCTACGTGCTGGGCGATGCCTCGGCCGTTGTGCCGATCCTCGTGTTCCAGCTCGGCTTCTTTACGCCGATGTTCTTCGTGCTGGCCGATGTGGCCGGATCGGGGCAGCGCCCTAGCGCTGCCGGTGTTGCTCGCGTGATCGCCTGCAATCCGATGGTGATTGCTGCTGCGTGCGGGTTTGTGTTCTCCGCAGCTGGGTGGTCGATGCCGACGCTTCTCGATGTCTCTAGCTCCATGCTGGGGGCGGCCGCGCCGCCGATGATCCTCCTGTCATTCGGTGCCGCTCTCGTGGATCGCCGCCGCGCCTCCGGCGGTAGGGGCGTGCCTGCCGTAGCAGTGGCAGCGGTCTGCAAGCTAGCGGTGCAACCTGCGATTGCGTTCGGGGTCGGGTCGTTGCTCGGGCTGCGCGGTCCGGCCCTCCTTTCCGTCACCGTCATGGCGGCACTGCCTTCCGCGCAGAACGCGTATATCGCGGCCACGCGTGCTCAGGCGGGGGAGCGTATCGCGCAGGGCACCGTCCTTGTGACCACCTTTGCTTCCCTTCCTGTTGTCGTCGGCATAGCGGCGCTTTTCCACGTGTTGAGGCTTGTTTCCTAACTCGGGTTTGCCGGCAAGAATCAGGTGTTGAGGGCTCCTCACGGCGTCTCTGTCGGCAAAGTCTACGCAAAAGAGGTCAAAAACACGTTCTGTATCGTGGACTGTGGCTGACATTGTCATGTAGTGGCCATAGTCTGGCTGAGAATTATCCCGAAAACATACGAATGCAAGGACTTCACTTCATGTCATCCTCCGCATCCAGCCCCGCGCCTCGTGCGCGCGACTCGTGGAGCGGCCAGACTGGCTTCCTCCTGGCAGCCATTGGCTCGGCCATCGGCCTGGGCAACATCTGGCGTTTCCCCGGCGTCTCCTACTCCAACGGCGGCGGCGCCTTCCTGATCCCGTACCTGGTCGCCCTGGTATTCGTCGGCATCCCGATGCTCTGGCTCGACTACGCGGTCGGACACAAGTTCCGGGGTTCACCGCCGTGGGCACTGCGCAAGATCATCGGTGGCGGCGAGTTTATCGGCTGGTTCCAGACCTTCGTCTGCTTCGTCATCATGGTCTACTACGGCGCTGTCCTCGCGTGGGGCGTGCAGTACACGATCTACTCCGTGAACGAGGCCTGGGGTGCCGATCCGACGGCGTTCTTCCTGGAGTCCTTCCTTGAGAAGGTTCCTGGCGACACCTTCTCGTGGGCCCCTGCATGGGCCGTCATGATTCCGCTCGCCCTCGTGTGGGTCCTCGTGCTGCTCGTCATTGGCCGCGGCCTGTCCAAGGGCGTTGAGGCGGCGAACAAGGTCTTCCTGCCGCTCCTCGTTATCCTCTTCCTCGCGCTCGTCGTTCGCGCCCTCTTCCTGCCCGGCGCCGTCGAAGGCCTCAACGCCTTCTTCACGCCGAACTGGGCGGCGCTGGCCGACCCCAAGGTGTGGCTGGCGGCCTTCGCGCAGATCTTCTACTCCCTGTCCGTGGGATTTGGCATCATGCTGACCTACGCCTCCTACCTCAAGCCCAAGTCGAACCTGACGGGTACGGCGCTCGTTGCAGGCTTCGCGAACTCCTCCTTCGAGATCCTCGCGGGCATCGGTGTGTTCAGCGCCGTCGGCTTCATGGCCCACCAGCAGGGCGTCGCCGTCGCCGAGGTTGAGGGGCTGACTGGTCCGATCCTGTCCTTTGTGACCTTCCCGCAGATCATTTCGATGATGCCCGGCGGCCCCATTTTCGGTGTCCTCTTCTTCTCCTCGCTGGTCCTGGCCGGCATCACCTCGCTGCTGTCCCTGCTCCAGGTGGTCTCCGGTGGCCTGCAGGACAAGTTCGGCTGGTCGCCCGCCCGCTCGGCCCTCGTCTTCGGCGTTCCCGCGACCGTCGTCTCGCTGGTGCTCTTCGGTACACGCTCGGGCCTGAACAACCTGGACATTGTCGACAACTTCATCAATTCGATCGGTGTCGTCTCCTCCGCGATCATGTTCGCCGTCCTGTGCGCGGTGGCTGGACCCCGCCTGGGTGCCTTGCGTGCCCACCTCAACTCGGTGTCCAGCGTGAAGGTCCCCAAGGTGTGGGAGCCCCTCGTCGGCATCGTCATCCCGCTCGTCCTCTTCATCATGATGGCCATGTCAGTCGTCGATCTCGTAACGAATGGATACGAAGACTACCCGGGCGGCTACGTGATGCTCTTCGGATGGGGCGCGGTTGCAATCGCCGTCATCGCCGCCCTGATCTTTACCTTCATCCCGTGGAAGCACCGCACGGTGGACACCCACGCGACGGTCACCCGGATCCTCGCGGATGACGCCGACGCAATTGCTGCGACCGAAGGAGATGCCCAGTGACCGCTCCCGCTATTGCTCTGATGATCCTGACGATTCTGCTCGTCTGGGGTGGACTTGTCGCCTCCGTCGTCCTACTGCAGGTCCTGTCGGTGCCCTCCGACGAGGAGACCGAGGCCGCGCAGCGCGCTATCGATGCCACTGCAGCCGCGAAGCGGTAGGGGGGAACGTGAAGCTCGTAGCCTTTGATCTCGACGACACCCTGGCGCCTTCAAAGTCGCCGCTGCCCGCACGCATGGACGTGGCCCTGCGTTCCCTGTTGGACCACGTGGAAGTGTGCATCATCTCCGGCGGCCAGATGGGCCAGTTCCGCACCCAGGTGCTCGACAACCTGCACGCCACGGACGAGGAACTCTCTCGCCTGCACCTGATGCCCACCTGCGGCACGCGCTACTACCGCTACGAGGGCGGCGCGTGGGTCGAGCGTTACGCGCACGACCTGGATCCCGAGGTCGCCGCCCGCGCGATCGCATCGCTTGAGCGTCACGCGCGTGAGCTCGGCCTGTGGGAGTCCAACCCGTGGGGCAACATCATCGAAGACCGCGGCTCGCAGATCACCTTCTCTGCCCTGGGGCAGGAAGCCCCGCTCGACGCCAAGCGCGCCTGGGATCCTGACGGCACCAAGAAGGCCGCCCTGCGCGACGCCGTGCAGCCTGACGTGCCGGAGCTGGATGTTCGCGGCGGTGGCTCGACCTCGGTCGATATCACGACGCGCGGCATCGACAAGGCCTTCGGAATGGGCAAGCTCGTCGAGGAGACCGGGATTTGCGCCTCCGAGATGCTCTTCATTGGCGATCGCCTGGATCCGGAAGGCAATGACTACCCCGTCAAGGCCGCCGGTTACGCAACCCGTGGCGTGTCCGGTTGGGAGGAGTGCGTGGACGTCATCGACCAGATCGTGGCATCCATGAGCTGACCCGCCGGAACACAGGACGAGGCCGGGGCTGGGAAACCAGCTCCGGCCTCGTTGTGGGTTAGCGTGGCGGTCGCGGCGCGAGCCTGCGGTTCCTATTGGGCTAGGAAGCTCCAATGCCCCTGGTCGCCCAGAAGACGACGGCGGAGGCGGCGGCGACGTTAAGCGAGTCGACCCCGTGGTCCATGGGGATCTTGACCGTGTAATCACAGGCTGCGATGGTGCGCCAACCCAGTCCGTCGCCTTCGGTGCCCATCACCATTGCCAGGCGTGCTGCCGGCCCCTGGAGCGCCGGCAGCGAGGCAAACTCGTCGAGAGATACTGAGTCGTCCGACAGTGCCAGCGAAGCGACGGTGAAGCCAGCCCCCTGAAGCGTGGCGATGTCGCCGGGCCAGGAATCCAGGCGGGTCCACGGCACCTGAAACACCGTTCCCATCGATACGCGCACCGCTCGCCGGTAGAGCGGGTCCGCACACTGAGGGGTCACCAGCACGGCGTCCACGCCGAGCGCGGCCGCGCTGCGGAACGCGGCCCCCACGTTCGTATGGTCGACGAGGTTTTCCAAGACGACGACGCGGCGCGCAGGCTCACCGGAGCGCGCGGTGGCGAGCAGGCCATCGAGGCTGGGAAGGACGGGCCGCTGCATGGCGGCGAGGGCACCGCGATGCAGGTGGAAGCCTGTCATCTGCTCCAGGACGTGCTCGTCGGCCACGAACACTGGGACGTCCGCGCCGTCGCGAGCGCCCGTTGCTGCCTCGATGAGCTTGTCCAAGGTCGGGAGCCAACGCCTCGACATGAGGAAGGAGCGTGGGCGGTGACCTGCGCGGATGGCTCGTTCGATGACGTTCGCGGATTCGGCCATGTACAGGCCTCGTTCCGGTTCAATCTTGGAACGAAGCTTGACGTCTTTGAGGCGCGTGTAGTCGTCCAAGCGCGAATCCGCAGTCAGCTCCGCGCTCGTGAGCTCAATAATCATGACGCTCCCTACGCGTGCTGGAGCGCGCGGGAGACCTCGCCAGGCCAGGACGGGCCCTCGAAAATGAAGGCAGAGAAGGCCTCCACGAGGTCGGCACCCGCGCCGATCATGCGCAGAGCATCCTGCGGGGAGGAAATGCCGCCGGTGCCGATGAGGATCTGGTCGTCGTTGAGGTGATGAGCCACGAGTGAGACCACCTCAATCGCGCGAGGGAGCAGGGGAGCGCCGGAGACGCCGCCTTCCCCCAGGTCGTGGTTGATCGTTGTGTTCGTGGCGACGACACCGGCCAGGCCGAGTTCCTTCGTCAGCTCGACGATGGCGACGATGTCCTCGTCGGCCAGGTCGGGCGCGATCTTGACGAAAAGGGGCATAGCTCGATCGGGCGCACCGGCCTCGCATCCGCGGCGGGCGGCCTGCAGGATCGGGCGGAGGTGATCGACCGACTGCAGGTCGCGCAGGCCCGGCGTGTTAGGAGAAGACACGTTGACGACGACGAAGTCGACCCATTTGGCCAGCGCCTTGGCGCAGTACTCGTAGTCGGCGGGGGCGTCCTGTTCGGAGGTCACCTTGTTCTTGCCGATGTTGGCACCAACGATCGCGCGGCGACCGGCGGGCGTTGCGCGCAGCTCGCGCAGCTTGTCGGCTGCCGCGTCCGCTCCGGCGTTGTTGAAGCCCATGCGGTTGCGCAGGCCTCGCTCCTCCATGAGGCGCCACAGTCGCGGCGCGTCATTGCCCGGCTGCGGGTGTGGCGTGACGGTGCCGATCTCGACGAAGGCGTAGCCGAGCGCGCTCATGCCGAGCACTGCCTGCGCATCCTTGTCCATTCCGGCTGCCAGGCCCAGGCGCGAAGGCAGGCGGCGCTGACCCAGCATGAGGGGGACCTCGACGCCTCCGACCACCCGCGTGGGGCAGTGAGTCGGATCGAGGTAGCCCAGCGTGGCTCGCATGAGCCCACGCGTCGGGGCGAATCGGCCGGCCATGGAAATCGCTCCCAGCCCCCAGTGGTGTGCATCCTCCGGATTGGAATGCGAGATGAAGTGTGTGAAAGCCCAGTTGTACGCGCGACGGATCATGCTTCCTAGGATAGATGATCAGTCCCACCATGCCCACCACCACCGCGTCGATGATCCGTCCCGAATGAGGACGCGCATCTCATCGGGAGGGATCGCGTCCTCGCCCAGGCCGAGGACCGAGGCAAGCGTGAGCCAGTGCTGGTAGCTCGGATAGCGGTCGTCGTCGATGGGGGTGGCGGTGTGTGCGACGATCGCCGACTCCGGTACGAGGACCGTGTCGATGCTGACCCGCTCGTCGCGACGAGGCGCGCGGACGACGTATCCCTCGAGGGTGAGACCCTCGACGCGGGAGGCGGCTCGCAGTAGATCGACGATGCGTGGAGCGTTGTTTTGCCGGTCGTCGCGCGCTTCCTTCGGGAGCAGCGAAGCGAGTCGACGCGCGTCCGTGCCCGACAGGTCCGCGAAACGCGCGTAGTCGCCCAGATCCCAGCCGTCGCACAGGTACGGAGCCAGAAGCGTTGACACGCCACTGTCATCCAACCAGTGCGAGGGGCCGTACATTCCCTCGGGGTGTAACGCCTCCTCGTCGCACGCGGTATCGCGGGTGGGGGTCGGGGCGGTCGTTGTGTGCATGGTGCATCCTCCTGTCCGTGTCGGAGCCTCGATGCTCCGACATAGACAGGATCGCGCGGGCGATCACGAGATGGCCAGCGACAAGGCGGCACCTGTGGATACGTGTGCCGCCGCCGCAAGCCCTGTGGATACAACACGTCGGCCCCGCACCATGTGGATGGGGCCGACGTGCTCAGCGATTACTTCGGGAATTCTCCGCGAGCAACCTGCGGGCGCGGCGAGCGCCAGCGGCGCGGCATGATCATGCGGGAGAAGGCGTAGTAGCCCGTGCCGGAAGGAATGTCCTCACGGGGGTGAGCCTCGGCGAAGGCGCCCTTGAGCTTGCGCCACACGAAGAAGGCCTCGATCGCGGTGATGATGAACGAGCCGTACATGAGGGCCGAGGATCCGTAGAGCATGTACGCCTGATACTGCAGCGGGATCTTGTTGCCGAGCATCGACAGCAACATGATGAGGATGATGGACGCCATCATGACGGCGAGGATCCACTCGGAGAAGGAGTGGCGTGCATCCACGTAGTCGCGCACGAAACGGCGTGCGCGGCCCTTGTCTCGTGCGGGCAGGTACTTTTCCTCGCCGGTGATCAACGCGCGCTGTTCGGCGTCGAAACGCGCGTTGCGGGCGGCGCGGGCGGCGCGCTTGGCTTCCTTGCGGTCCTTGGGAACCAGCGGGCGGATCCGTGCGGCCTCGGCGGTCTTACGCTTCGGCGTGGGGCGGCCTTTTTTGCCGTCGGGCGTCGTTGAGACGGGCTCGATGTTCATCGAGGTCTCATCGTTGTTGTTCTTGCTTCGTCCAAACACGCTTCAAGGCTAACGGATAGCCTGCCCGCCGTGCACTCCCATGGTCTACCCTGGGCGTATGGCTGATACTTCACACGCATTGTTGTCCACGTCCGTTTTGCGCGAGCGCCTGGAGGCGGCTTTCCCGTCCCTGCTGGATGAACTCACGCAGATCGTTGCCATTCCGTCGGTGTCGTCGGATCCGGCGCACGCGGCTGACCTTGAACGCAGCGCCGAGCACATTCGTGAGCGTTTCGCAGCCCTCGGGCTTGATGCCAAGGTCCTGCGCGAAACCGGCGAAGACGGCACCGAGGGCAAGCCCGCCCTCGTCGCCCACACGCCCCACATCGAAGGCGCACCGACCGTCCTGCTGTACGCGCACCACGACGTGCAGCCGGTGGGCGAGCTGGACCGTTGGAGCATGGACCCCTACAAGGCCGAGGTTCGCGGCGACCGCATCTACGGCCGTGGCTCCTCCGACGATGGTGCCGGTATCACGGTGCACCTTGGTTCGCTGTCGATCCTGGGTGAGGACCTGCCGGTCAACGTCGTCGTGTTTATCGAGGGCGAGGAAGAAATCGGTTCCCCGTCGTTCACGGCATTCCTCGATGCGCACAAGGATGAGCTTGCTGCCGACGTCATCGTCGTGACGGACTCGTCTAACTGGAAGGTGGGCCAGCCCGCCGTCACCTCGACGCTGCGCGGCAATGCCATCGTGACCGTCGACGTGACCGTCGCGGACCACGCCGTTCACTCGGGTGCCTTCGGTGGCCCGCTGCTCGACTCTGTTGCGATCTCTTCGATGCTCATCGCCTCGCTCTTCGATGAGAAGGGCGACGTCGCGGTTGAGGGCCTGGGCGGCTCGGATCAAGCCGACGTGGACTGGCCGGAGGAGGAGCTGCGCGAGGCGGCCGGAATGGTTGACGGCCTCCAGCTCGCCGGTTCCGGTGACATCGCGGCCCGCATGTGGACCAAGCCGTCGATCTCGGTCATCGGCTTCGATGCTCGCCCCGTTTCCAACGCTTCGAACACGATCGCGCCGCACACGCGCTTCCGCCTGTCGATGCGCACCGTGCCGGGCGTGGATCCGACGCAGGCCCAGGCCAAGCTCGTCGACTACCTGCTGGCCCATGCTCCCTTCGGCGCGCGCGTCGAGGTCACGGCTGAGGATGCGGGTGCCGGCTACCAGGCCGACATGGATTCCCCCGTGACGAAGGCGCTGCACGAGTCCCTCACCGAGGCCTGGGGCGTGCCCTCGGTCAACATCGGCGTGGGCGGCTCAATTCCCTTCATCTCGGACTTCCAGCGTATCTTCCCGAACGCGCAGGTTGTCGTCACCGGCATCGAGGACCCGATGACGAACGCCCACTCGGAGGACGAGTCGCAGTCGATCTCGGACCTGAAGGCCGCGATCCTCGCAGAGGCTCTTCTGCTCACGCGCGTGGCGACCCTGTGAGTCGTGTCGTTGTCGCCGGTCGGTGGGACGGGGCAACCCCCGACCTGCCGACCGGGGAAGCGCTCAATGCCATCGGCCGGGGCGTTCTGGGTGCCTCGGACTCGACGGTGGTGACGGTTCCCGTTGGGACCGGTCCCACCTTCGAGGAGGCGATGGCCGCCTCGCGCTCTCAGGCCTTGTTCGTGCGCGTGCCCACCGAGGCTTCCTCGTCGCTTGAGGCAGGCCGGCGCGTATTGGATTCGCTGCGCGACGGGGGCACGGTGGTCGTCGAAGGGGGACACAATGCGTCTGTCGATTGCGGCGTGGGCTTTCTCGAAGGGCTCCTGGGTTGTTCCGGCATTGATCCGAGGAACACGGATTTGCTTGGCGACGCTCTGACGCGTGCTCAGGGCCTGATTGCCGACACCGACCTGGATCTCGTATGCGCGGCGTCGACCGCGCGCCCCCTGCTCGGCCTCGATTCCGTTCTCGCGGTTGCACCCGATCTTGAGCCTATCGAGACTCAAGACACCGCACTGACCGCTGCCCTCACACAGGCGTTTGCGAACCGCCCGCTGGGACGGCGCCAGCTCCTGACGGGTCAGGATGCGCACCCTGCCCGCCATCGGGGCTCCGGTGCCGGTGGTGGCGTCGGTGCTGTCATTGCTGCCATTGGTGGACGCATCGTGCCCACGGGCGACCTGCTGTCTCAGGTGCTCGCCTTGGAAGACATCCTGGCAGATGCCGACCTCGTTATCGTCGCGGAGCCAGAGCTGTCCTCCCCGCTCCTCGCTGAGTCCACCCTCGACGCCGTGACAAGCGCTGCTGGAGCGAACGCGCTGCCCGTCGTCGGCGTCACCCACAGGTCCACCCTGTCGCACTTTGAGAAGGCTGAATGGGGGATCCACGGCGTCTTTGAGACGGAGGGATCCGTCACGCTTGAAGACGCAGGATGCCGGATCGCCCGCACCTGGTTACGCTGAGCGCGCATCTCAGCCGTGGCGCGAGGCTGCGGCGGGGGAGTAGTGTGTCAAAGGAATACGTCTATTCGTCACGAAAAGGAGCGCCATGTCCGAGTCCGCAACTCAGGCTCCCACCCACGAGGTCATTCTGACCGATGTCGCAGCCGCGAAGGTCAAGAGCCTCCTCGAGCAGGAGGGTCGCGACGACCTGCGCCTGCGCATCGCCGTTCAGCCCGGTGGCTGCTCCGGCCTCATCTACCAGCTGTACTTCGACGATCGCGCGCTCGATGGCGACGCGATTCGTTCCTTCGATGGCGTCGAGGTCGTCGTCGATCGCATGAGTGTTCCCTACCTGAGCGGTGCCACGATTGACTTCGCCGATTCGATCGAGCGTCAGGGCTTCACGATCGATAACCCGAACGCCCAGAACACCTGCGCCTGCGGCGAATCCTTCCACTGAGCCGAAAGAAACACCATCTCATGATGTCCTCCCTGCGCCGCTTCGGCGCTCTTGCCGGTGCCGCCGCCCTCGCCTTCGGACTTGCGGCATGCACCGACGCCTCCTCGTCGTCTTCCTCCTCCCAGATCGACTACTCCGCGTGCTCGGTGGACGACTCCGCCGAACAGAACGCGAACGTCGACCGCAGCGGGAATGGGAACTTCCCGTCCATCTCGGGCGAGGAGACTCCCGTGATCGCCGCGGGTAGCGGCTCCGAGCCGACGTCGAAGGTGCTCGTCAAGACCCTCAAGCAAGGCGACGGCGCGCTCGTGTGTCCGGGCGCGACGATCAAGGCGAACTACGTGGGTACCCTGTGGGACGGCACGGTCTTCGATTCGTCCTTCGAGCGTGGCGACGCCATTGAGTTCTCCCTCAACCAGGTCGTTAAGGGCTGGACCTACGGGCTCGCACACACCCACGTGGGTGACCGCGTCGAGCTGGTGATCCCGGCCTCGCTCGGCTACGGCGGCCAGGCTCGTGGCAACATTCCCGCGAACTCGACCCTCGTCTTCGTCGTAGACATCGTGGGCGTTGCGACTCAGAAGCTCGCGGATGACGCGGTCCTCAGCAGCGGCGTGGCCACCGGCGAGGAGCTGCCCGGCGGCATCTCGGTCACCGGCGAGCCGGGCGTCGAGCCGACCCTGGCGATCGACGAGAGCGTTGCCGCTCCCACCGAGCAGAAGATCTACACGATCTACAAGGGGTCGGGCGAAGCGCTCACGGACGATCAGGCAGTCCTGTACAAGCAGGTCGTCGGCGGCTTTGGTACCAACGGACAGACCCAGTCCTCCTGGGCGCAGGATCCTCTCCAGGCTCCCGTGAAGGAAGCTGAGCTCACGGGCGTGACCGTCGGCTCGCGCCTCCTCATCGTGGCACCGATTCCGGGCGAGGAAGCGCAGTCCGGCCAGGAAGCGACGCCTGATCGGGCAACCGTCTTCGTCGTTGACATCGTCGGTACATCATCGATCCAGTGATCGCGCGCCGAGTTCGTTGATCATCAGCGGGCGGCTCCCTGTGTGGGAGCCGCCCGCTAGCCGTTAGAATGGGAACATCGCGTCGATTTGGCCGACATATGCAAGGAGAGCTTCCATGAGCGAAGAAACCGTCACCATCCTGGTTTTCAGCGACGACAAGGACAAGCGAAGCGCCGTGATCAACGGCATCGGGCTGCGTGCGTCGAAGGACACGCCCCGCATTGAATGGGTTGAGGCCGCCACGGGCTTCGGCGTCCGTGACGCTTTCGATCAGCAGGATTTCGCGATGCTGATCCTTGACGCTGAGACGAAGAAGGAGGGTGGCATGTCCGTCGCCCAGGATCTGCGTGAAACCCGCGACGACGTTCCCCCGATTGTCTTCCTGACCGCGCGCGCGCAGGACGAGTGGCTGGCGACTTGGGCCGGAGCGAGTGCGATCGTGGCCGATCCCATCGATCCGATTATTCTTCAGGAGACAGTCGCCGACGTTCTACGCGGAGCCGAGTGATGGCCGCGCATGAGTGGGCACCTATTATCGGCGCTCTGACCGCGGGGGAGAGCCTCGACTACGGCCAGTCGTACTGGCTGATGGACCAGGTGATGAGCGGCGAGCTCGGCGAGGCGCGCCTGGCTTCCTTCCTGACGGCGATGGCTATCAAGGGTGCCACGGTCGACGAGATTCACGGTCTGGCCGATGGCATGCAGGATCACGCGGCACACGTTGACCTGCCCAGCCGTGCCCTCGACATCGTGGGTACGGGCGGCGACGGCTACAAGACCGTCAACATATCGACGATGTCCGCGATCGTGCTCGCCGCCATGGGGATCCCGCTGGTTAAGCACGGTAACCGCGCTTCCACGTCGAAGTCGGGTTCCGCCGATGTCATCGAGGCCCTCGGAGTCAACCTGGACCTCGAGGCCGACGCGCTGCGTCGCGTCTTCGATGACGTTGGAATCGCCTTCCTGTTTGCGAATAAGATGCACCCCTCGATGCGTTTCGCCGCTCCCGTCCGCCGTTCTCTCGGTTTCCCCACGGCGTTCAACGTCCTGGGACCGCTGACGAATCCGGCGCGCGTCCAGGCATGCGCGATCGGTGCCTCGCGCGAGGAAAACGCGCGTCTCATGGCGGGCGTCTACGCCTCGCGTGGCCTGAGCGCACTCGTCTTCCGCGGTGCCCACTGCGGCCTTGACGAGCTGACGACGACCGACGTGAACCAGGTGTGGATCGTTACGGGCGGAGCCGTCACGCCCACTCAGTTCGACGCGCGCGAGTCCTTGGGCATGGCCTCCTCGACGATCGCGGACCTCGCCGGTGGAGAGGCCGCGGATAACGCTGCCGTGGCGCGCGACGTTCTCTCGGGCGGTGGAGCAGACGCGGTTCGTGACGCCGTTGCGCTCAATGTCGGCGCGGGTATCCTGGCCTGGGAAGGCCTGGAGACTCCTGTGACGGAGGAGGATTTCGAGCAGCGTATGCGCGGTGCCGTCGAACGCGCCCTCGGCGCGCTGGCCGACGGGGACGGAGCCCGACTCATCGAACGTTGGGTGGCTGCTTCGAACGCATAGGGAGCGAGCCTGCGTCACGAACGCGGGTCGAAAAGCCGATGGGCGGTTGCGTGGGCCAGGAGGTCGCGCAGCCGTCCGTCGCTTAGTGGGCTGTTGGTGGGCTGAGACCAGGGAAGCGGCCCGTTCCATTCGACCAGGCGCGTCCCCTCGCGGCATAGCTCCGCGCACAGGAGAGCGGTTTCGGCCCACGAAGCCGCCTGCGCGGCCATCCCGTCCGTCTCAAGTGGGCGCGTGGAGGAAAGAACGTCGATCCAGGGAGAGGGATCGGAGCGCGGGGGCACGACGACGGAGTTGATGTGGCGGCCGTGGGAGGCGACGTGCAGGATCCAGCCAGGTTCGCCGCCGTCGCGGCGCGTACCCCACACGATGCGTGGAGCGGCCAAGATCGGGCGCATCGTCGAACGCTCGACTCCGGTCATGTAGGCGCTCAGGTCATCTCGCGCGGCAGCCGCAGGCTCGAAGAGGCCTTGGGCGGACAGCCTCTCCATCACGTTGGTGAGCGCGTGGGGAACGCGAAGCGTCGAGGCTTCCATGGCCTCGTCAAGGATCTCATGGGCGTGGTCGGGTTCGACCTGCGCCAGCACCCGCTCGATTGCTGCCGCTGCCCGCTGGGCGTGCGCACGAGTGCCAAAGGGGCCGAGGGCGCGCGCAAGCTCCGTGAGCATCACCCGTGCCACCACCCGAGGCAGACCGTCCTCGGCGACAACCCAGTGCTGAGAACCCTGCCGCCTCGAGGCGGAGTTGTAGGGCGGCGTGAGAGCCTTGATGTCGCGCAGCTCCCGGATCCTCGCCTCGAGGACTGATGAGGTCGGATAGTGGCGCACTCCCGAGGCCAGGGAGACCATGCGCTGGACCTTCGGGCGTTTCTCGGCCTTCGTGTAGTAGCTTCCCACGCGTGAGCGCAGGGACGAGGCCGACCCCACGTAGAGGGTGTCGCCCGCGGCGTCGACGAAGTGATACACCCCGGGGGAGCTTGGCAGCGCGGAGACGAAAGGGGGAGTGGAAGGGCGTCGTGACGGTGCCTGCTCGGTGAGTGCGATGAGGTCCTCGACATCGGTCACTCCCGCACCCGACAGCAGGTCGATGAAGCCCAGGAGGATCTCGGCCGTCGCGCGGGCGTCTCCGAGGGCCCGGTGCCCCGGCACGGTGGCCGTGCCAAAGTACGAGGCGACCGTCCCGAGCTTATGGTTGCGCACGAGTGGGCGGGGCAGGGCCAGCCGCGCGAGAGCAAGCGTGTCGACGACGCGGACTTTAGGCCAGGGCAGCGAGCTCGCGCGGGCCGCACGGCGCAGGAATCCAACGTCGAAGGCCGTGTTGTGCGCGACGAGGACGGGGGACCCCTGCGTGCCGAGGCCGGACCAGTCCATGAAGCGCTGCAAAACGGTGGCGATCGCTTCGGCGTCGGCCACCATGGCGGGCGTGATGCCTGTCAGCGAAGTGATGAATGGGGGAATGGGGCGCGAGGGTTTGACCAGAGAGGAAAACTCGTCCGCGACCGCTCCGTCGCGTAGGCGCACCGCGCCGATCTCCGTGATTTCAGCGCCCGCTCCTAGGCCGGTGGTCTCGAGATCGACGACGACCCAGTGCCCGCTTGACGCCGGGGTTCCCACGGCCTCGAGGCTCGGGGCGAGCTCGACGGATGACGCCCTCGTTAGGGCATCCGAGACCACCGATCGCGCGAAGGGACGGGCCGACTCGCCGGGCGCTATGGTTTTCCCACAATTGCGCACGGGAGTTCGTTTCGTCATAGAGTTGATACTAATTCGTTCGCGCGCTCGCGCGCCCGTCGAGACTCGAGGAGTGACAGTGGCGTTCTATCAGGCTCTCAAGGCGACAGGAAGCCCCGTTCTTAAGGCGGCCTATCACCCGTGGATCCGCGGCAAGGAGAACATCCCCGCCGAGGGACCCGCCATCCTCGCATCCAACCACAACGCTGTGTGGGACTCCGTGTTCCTGCCGATGATGCTCGATCGCGAAGTAGTCTTCATGGGCAAGGCCGACTACTTCACAGGCACCGGTCTCAAGGGATGGATGACGAAGGAGTTCATGCGCGCTGTCGGTACCATCCCCGTGGACCGCACCGGCGGTCGCGCCTCCGAGGCCGCTCTCAATGCCGGTCTCAAGCGCCTGCGTGAGGGCGAGCTCTTCGGTATCTACCCCGAGGGCACCCGAAGCCCCGATGGTCGCCTCTACCGTGGAAAGACCGGCGTTGCGCGCCTCGCGCTTCTGTCCGGCGCACCCGTCATCCCTGTGGCAATGATCGGAACCCACGCCGCGCAGCCGATCGGCCAGAAGATTCCGTCGCGCACGAACATCGGCATGGTCATCGGCGAGCCCCTGGACTTCTCGCGCTACCGCGGCCTCGACAAGGATCGCTACGTGCTGCGCGCTATCACCGACGAGATCATGTACAACCTGATGCTCCTGTCCGGCCAGGAGTACGTGGACCTGTACGCCGCCGACGTCAAGGCGCAGCTTGCCGCCGAGGGTGCTTTCGAGGGGCCCGTCCCCTCCAATGGTCGCCCCGCACCTGGCGGACGTACCGCTCCCGACGTCCCCGTTCCCACCGCTCCCGAGCAGGAGAGCGAAGACGAGGAGAAGACGTCGGACAAGGAATAATCGAGGCCGACCGACCTCATCGGTCGGCGGCACGCACAAGCGTTTCGTGGGACGGGCGTCCTTGGCGAAACGTGATGTGGGACGGGTAGAATGAACGTGCTCTGCGCCTGCGCGCGGCTTTGAAGGTCAGGCAGCCCCATCGGGCAGCCGGGACGCCATAGTCTGCGGGCGCGGGCGCTTACCTAACCAACCTGAGAAAGGTGACATTCATGTCGGTCCGTCGTGTTGCCCTGCTGACCGCAGGTGGCTTCGCCCCGTGCCTGTCCTCCGCCGTCGGCGGACTTATTGAGCGCTACAACGAAATTGATCCCACCGTTGAGATCATCGCTTACCAGAACGGCTACCACGGCCTGCTCACCGGCAACTACGTGCTGGTGGACGAGGAAGCGCGCAAGCACGCTGCCGTCCTGCACCGCTTCGGCGGCTCCCCGATCGGCAACTCCCGCGTCAAGCTGACGAACAAGAAGAACCTTGTCGAGCGTGGCCTCGTCTCCGAGGATGAGGATCCGCTGCAAAAGGCCGCCGAGCAGCTGCGCGCCGACGGTGTGGACGTTCTGCACACCATCGGTGGCGACGACACCAACACGACGGCGGCCGACCTGGCCGCCTACCTGGAGGAGCACGACTACCACCTCACCGTCGTGGGCCTGCCCAAGACGATCGACAACGACGTTGTGCCGATCCGTCAGTCCCTGGGTGCCTGGACCGCGGCTGAAGAGGTCTCCGAGTACTCCCAGAACGTCATCGGTGAGCACCGCTCCAACCCCCGCATGCTCATCATCCACGAGATCATGGGCCGCCACTGCGGTTGGCTGACCGCCGCCGGTTCGAAGTGCTACCACGACTGGCTGAAGACCCAGGAGTGGGTGCCCTCCATCGGCCTGTCGCAGGAGCGTTGGGATATCCACGCCATCTTCCTGCCCGAGATGAAGATCGACCTGGACGCGGAGGCAGCGCGTCTCAAGGCCATCATGGACGAGCAGGGTAACGTCAACATCTTCCTGTCCGAAGGCGCTGGCGTCCCCGAGATCATCGCGGAGATCGAGGCTGCCGGTGGCGAGGTCCAGCGGGACCCCTTCGGCCACGTCAAGCTCGACACGATCAACCCCGGCCAGTGGTTCGCCAAGCAGTTCGCCGAGAAGATCGACGCCGAAAAGGTCATGGTCCAAAAGTCCGGCTACTTCTCGCGTTCCTCTCGCGCCAATGCCGACGACCTGCGCCTGATCAAGTCGATGACCGACCTCGCCGTCGAGTGCGCCTTCAAGGGTGAGTCCGGCGTTATCGGCCACGACGAGGAAGACGGCGACCGCCTCAAGGCCATCCCGTTCCCGCGCATCGCGGGCGGCAAGCCCTTCGACATCTCCGCCCCCTGGTTCCTCGAGATGATGGCCGAGATCGGCCAGAGTGTCGAGCCTGCCGGCGAGTGAGTCGCTTCGCGTGATTCCTTCGATCACTCCCGGACGCGGCGGCGAGCCTGTGCGCAAGCCTCGCTCCCGCCGCGTCCCCGAGCGTCTGTGGTCGCCCGAGTCCGGGGAGCTAGCTCCCTGGGACACGTGGCGCGGCCTGGACGCTGCCCAGCAGCCTACCTATGCGAATGATGAGCACCTCCTTGAGGTGACGGCTCAGCTGCGCCGTCAGCCGCCGCTTGTCTTCGCGGGGGAGGTTGACGACCTGCGCACGTGGATGGGCGCGGCCGCCCGCGGCGAGGCCTTCGTCCTCATGGGCGGGGACTGCGCCGAGACCTTCGCTGAGGCGACGGCGGATCACGTGCGCCTAAAAATTCAGACCCTGCTCCAGATGGCGGTCGTGCTCACCTACGGTGCCTCGCTGCCGGTCGTTAAGGTCGGACGTATCGCGGGCCAGTACGCCAAACCCCGCTCGTCCGACATGGAGACGCGCGACGGTGTCACGCTGCCGAGCTACCGCGGCGACGCCGTCAATTCCTTTGAGTTCACGCCCGAGGCGCGCGAACCCGATCCGCAGCGCCTCCTGTCGCTGTACAACCACGCGGCCTCGACGCTGAACCTGATACGCGCCTTTACGAAGGGCGGCTACGCGGACCTTCGTCAGGTACACCGTTGGAATCAGGGCTTCATGTCGAACCCTGCGTACGCGCGCTACGAGTCGCTGGCGGAGGACATCCACCGGGCGATCAAGTTCATGGGCGCTGCGGGCGTCGACTTTGAGACGCTGCGCGACGTGGATCTATTCTCGTCGCACGAGGCGTTGCTTCTTGAGTACGAGTCGGCCATGACCCGCATCGATTCGCGTACGGGCGAGCCTTACAACACGTCTGCCCACTTCCTGTGGGCAGGGGAGAGGACGCGCGAGGAGGAGGGCGCTCACATTGAGCTGCTGTCGCGCGTTCGTAATCCGATTGGGGTCAAGCTCGGTCCATCGACCACGCGCGACCAGATGCTCTCACTCATCGACCGCCTCAACCCCGACGGCGAGGAAGGACGACTGTCCTTCATAACGCGCATGGGTGCCGACCGTATCCGTGAGGTGCTTGTGCCGCTGCTGGAAGCCGCTCGGGAGGACGGGCGCCCGGTGACGTGGATGACCGACCCGATGCACGGCAACACGATCACGTCCTCGACCGGCTACAAGACGCGGCGCTTCGAGACGGTGATGGACGAGGTTCGTGGCTTCTTCGAGGCTCACGAGTCCGCGGGCACGGTCCCGGGTGGATTACACGTCGAGCTCACCGGAGATGACGTCACCGAGGTGATCGGCGGCAGCGAGCATATCGATGACGAGTCCTTGCACGACCGTTACGAGACTCTCGTGGATCCGCGCCTTAACCACCAGCAGAGCCTAGAGATGGCCTTCCAGGTCGCCCAGTACCTCGCGAAGGTTTCCTCCTCCGAAGAGTGAAACACTAAGCGCCAAGAACCGTGGCCTCGTCCCTCATGGACGAGGCCGCGGTGTTGTAGGTGCGCGCGAGTGCGGCGGGTGGGCTGCGCGTCAGACAACCGTGATCGTGACGACGCTGCCCTTCTTGAGCATTGTGCCGGCGGCGGGATCACTCTGGCGGACGGTGCCGAAGAATCCGCCGAGAATCGCTTCTTCCGAAACGGAGAAGCCCGCGTTCTCAAGGATTGTGCGTGCCTCCTGGCGCTGGCGCCCCACGACGTCGGGCACCGCGACCTTCTCGGGGCCCTTGGAGACCGTGTAGGCGACGGCGTCACCGCGGTGCAGGATCGTACCCTCGCTGGTCTGCTGGGAGATGACCTGGCCCTCCGCGACCGTGTCGGAGAACGCTTCGGTTGGGGTTGCGACGAGGCCGAGCGATTCGATGGCGCTCTTCGCGGCGTCGGCGGTCATGCTGCTCAACGATGGGACGCTGAGGGGCTCGCGGCCCTTGGACAACACGACGTCGACAGCCGTGTCATGCGGTATCGACGTTCCGGATGCCACGGACTGGGAGATGACCTGTCCGCGCGGCACATCCTCGGAGTAGGCGTCTGTGATCGCGCCGAGGGCCAAACCCGCCTCGGTGAGCGCCTTCTTCGCGTCATCCTGAGTCTTAGCGGTCACGTCGGGCACGACTTTCATGTCCACACCCTTGGATACGTAGAGCTGTACCTCAGCACGTTTGTGGACGGGTTCGCCGCCCCGGGGATCGGAACGGGTGATCGATCCGGAGGCGACGTCGTCGGAAAACTCTTCCTCAACGGTGGAAGCAAGGCCCATCGAGTTCAGCTCGGCCCGGACTTCAGCGAGTGGTCGACCGTCGGTCGCGGGCATGGTCACGTAGGAGCCCGGTCCGTACTCGGTCCACCACCAGCTGCCCCCGATACCCGCCGCCGCGAGCAGCAGGATGACGAGGCTCACCCACAGGGCGGCGTGCCCGTAGGGCTTGGTTGTGCCCTTGTCGTGCACCTCGGGAACTGGTGCCGAGGTGTGGACCGTGGCAACGGTGGAAGGAGTGGGGCGTGGCAGCGGCCTCGTGAACTGAGCGGAGATGACCTCGGTGTTGAGCGCGCTGGTCTGTGAGGCACCGCCGCGATCGGCAGGCGCAACGTCTGCGCGTTGGCTAGAGAGCTCCGAGGGGATTGACGCAGCTGCGCGCGTAACCAGGTCAATTGCATCCGATGCGTCGACGGGCCGTGAGGCGCGATCGCGGGCCGTCAGAGCGGCGACGAGGTCGTCGATCTCGCGGGGTATCCACGGCTGGGTGATGGATGGGCTGGGAACGTCGTCGGAGACGTGGTGCGTCGCGATCTGCAGGGGAGACTCGCCGGCCCAGGGTACGGCACCGGTCAGCATCTCGTAGAGCATGATACCCACGGAGTAAATGTCTGAACGAGCGTCGGCCTCGGCGGTCGTTGCGATCTCGGGTGCGATGTACGCGACCGTACCAAGCATGTTGCCCGTCGACGACATCGACACCTCAGAGGCCGCTCGTGCCAGGCCGAAGTCGGTCACCTTCGCAGGGCCATCTGTGGGAACGAGAATGTTCTCCGGCTTAATGTCGCGGTGTATGACGCCGACGCGGTGAGCGGCGCGAAGCGCCTCAAGGGTGTCAGTCGTGTATCGCAGTGCCTGGGGGATCGTGAACGCTCCCTGCGCGCGCAGCAGCTGGCGCAGATTAGTTCCGTCAATCAGCTCCATTACGAGGAAGCCCTGCCCGGTGATCACGCCCTGATCGAAAACGGACACGACACCCGGGTGAACGATGCGAGCGGCGGCGCGTGCTTCGCGGCGGAAACGCGCGACAAAATCTTGGGAGTCCGCCAGGTGTGGATGCATGACCTTGAGGGCGACGGGGCGCTCCAGGCGCTCGTCCTGGGCGATGTACACGGTCGCCATGCCACCGCGCGCTAACCGACGGGTGACTCGGTATCGTTCGTCGACCAGGAGCCCGATCAACGGGTCGGTCTGGTCGAATGTCTGTTCGTCGCTCACCTGGTCGATTCTATGAGAGTTTTCGCGAAAATACGGGAAGTGAGGGTGTCGGTGCGGCGCGCGAATGGGGTAATCTTGCGCTCATGACCAGTGCTGATATCACCGTGTTGCCCATCGACGAGGTCTGCCGACTGCTCGGCATCGAGGAGCGTCGCCTCAAGCAGTTGATCCGTGACCGTGTCCTCATTGAGGCACGCGGAGCGAGCGGTGTGCGCGGCGTCCCTCAGGAGGTGCTCGTCAAGGGCACGAACGGGTGGGAACCCCTTCCGTTCCTCCAGGGCACATTGACGCTCCTGGCTGACGACGGCTTCACCGCGCAGGAGTCGCTTGCGTGGCTGTACACCATGCAGGACGAACTGGGTGAGCGCCCCATTGACGCGCTCATCTCGGGCCGCCACCATCGCGTCAATCGGATCGCCTCGACGCTGGCCTTCTGAGTTTCCGCCCCCTCGGCGGATATTCAGGAGCGCCGGGTGGTGAGGATCGAACAGAGCTCGCGAAGCAGGGTACGGGAGTCCTCGTTGAGGCTGGAGGTCTCGAGTGCGGCGTGCCCGTCGGCCACGAGGCGCGCAATCTCCGCCTCGTGCGCGGCGCGCCCGTTGCGCTCGACGATCTGGGTAGCGGTCGCGATCTGCTCCGCCGAGGCCCGGGCTACCCCGAGTACGTCGGTGAGGGCGCGTCGCTCGGCGGGGGAGGAGGCCTCCCACGTGAGCGCCAGGAGAGCGGTGCGTTTTCCTTCCCGCAGGTCGTCCCCCGCGGGCTTACCGGTGACTGCCGGGTCTCCGAACACGCCCAGCTCATCGTCGCGCAACTGGAATGCCAAGCCCCACGGGGTGAGGATCGTTTCGAGGACGTCCACCAGCTCGGTGACACAATCAAACGACTTGGCTCCACAGATCGCGCCGAGGATTGCCGGGTGGACGACCGAGTAGTGTGCGGACTTGTGAAGCGCGACCTCCAGCGAGTCGTTCGTGCTCAGTGCGTCCGTGCGCTGAGGGTCCAGCGGAGTCTGCTCGGCTGTGATGTCCAGGTACTGGCCGAGCGCCACCTCCGCGTGCATGTGCGCGAAGCGCCTGGCGAAGGCGCGTGCGCAATCCTCGCGTAGCGTGAGCGCCTGCTCGTCTGCCGCCGAGGTCGCTGCGGAGAACAGGAAGTCGCCGACGAGGATGGCGGCGTGACGACCGAAGTCCGTCGAGGATCCGATCCATGACGATGACGCGTGATGGTCTGCCAGCGTCCGGTGCGGCGTCGGCATGCCGCGGCGCTCATCCGCCTTGTCAATGATGTCGTCGTGGACGAGGGCGCTGGCCTGGTAGAGCTCGAGAGCCGCGCTGAGATGGGGCAGCGAGACCGTTTCGAGTGCTGTGTCGGAGCTAATCGCGTAGCCGACGTGCGCCATGAGTGCGCGGAACCGCTTGCCTCCTGACACCGACGTCACAACGGCGCGGGAAAACTCCTCGGATCTGCCGGAAGCGCCGACGCGAGAGAGGAGATGGGTGAGGCTAGCAGTCGTTGCCTCATCGATGTGGGCACGCAGCGTTGCGAAACTGTCGCTCAGAGTCATGTGGCCACTCTAACCGAGGAGTGCGCTGATGTGCGGCCTTAAGGTGGGGCATCCTCACACCTACCGCCAGGAAAACTACGTGGCAAGGCACTAGACTGGCGGTGGTATGCCGATTTGCAATCGGCTCTGTTGTGCATGCCCATCAATGAAAGGGACCCGTGTGAGTGCATCTCGCGCTTCGGCAAAGGACTCCGCGACGACTGAGGAAAGCACGGAGGTGACGACCCCCGCCAAGAAGACGGCGCGCGCCAAGAAAGCCACGGCGGACGCGGCTAGCGCCCCCGCCGGGGACAAGAAGTCTGCCGCGAAGAAGGCTCCCGCGAAGAAGGCTCCCGCGAAGAAGACGACCAAGAGGGCCGCCGACGCCGAGGGTGTCGAGGAGAAGGCTCCGGCTAAGAAGGCCGCCGCCAAGAGGACGACCAAGAAGGCTGCCGACGCCGAGGGTGTCGAGGAGAAGGCTCCGGCTAAGAAGGCCGCCGCCAAGAGGACGACGAAGAAGGCTGCCGACGCCGAGGGTGTCGAGGAGAAGGCCCCGGCGAAGAAGCCCGCGAAGAAGGCTCCCGCGAAGAAGACGACGACGAAGGCCGACGCGGCCGAGGGAGATGTGCCTGCGGCTAAGAAGCCTCGCGGACGCAAGAAGAAGGAAGAAGAGGTCGTCCCCGACATCGAGGATGCCGAGGACGTCGACTTGGAGCCCACGGGTGAGGATCTCGAGGATCCTGATCTCGAGGCCGACGCCAACGACGAGGACGTGGCCGGCACCGAAGAAGAGACCGAAGAGGAAGACGCGAAGGTCTCTGAGGGTGCGGCTCTGCGCGAGCGAACGAACGCGGGCATCCATGTCAAGGGTGGATTCGTCGTCTCCGATTCGGACGAGACTGACGAGCCTGTCCAGCAGGTGACGGTCGCCGGCGCAACCGCCGACCCGGTGAAGGACTACCTCAAGCAGATCGGCAAGGTCTCCCTGCTAAACGCCGAGCAGGAAGTGGACCTGGCCCGCCGCATCGAGGCAGGCTTGTACGCCGAGTACAAGCTGAAGAACCTGGCCGACGAGATGACCAGTCGCGAGCGTCGCGAGCTGCACTTTCTGGCCCAGGATGGACAGCAGGCGAAGAACCACCTGCTCGAGGCAAACCTGCGTCTCGTCGTCTCCCTGGCGAAGCGTTACACCGGACGCGGCATGCAGTTCCTGGACCTCATCCAGGAAGGCAACCTGGGCCTTATTCGCGCCGTTGAAAAGTTCGACTACACGAAGGGCTACAAGTTCTCGACCTACGCCACCTGGTGGATTCGTCAGGCGATTACCCGCGCGATGGCCGACCAGGCCCGCACGATCCGCATCCCGGTTCACATGGTCGAGGTCATCAACAAGCTGGCCCGCGTCCAGCGCCAGATGCTGCAGGACCTGGGACGTGAACCGACTCCCGAAGAGCTTGCCAAGGAACTCGACATGACCGCTGAGAAGGTCGTCGAGGTTCAAAAGTATGGTCGCGAGCCGATTTCGCTGCACACGCCGCTCGGCGAGGACGGCGACTCGGAGTTTGGCGACCTCATCGAAGATTCCGAGGCTATCGTTCCCGCTGACGCGGTGTCCTTCACCCTGCTTCAAGAGCAGCTGCACCACGTGCTCGACACGCTGTCCGAGCGTGAGGCGGGCGTCGTGTCGATGCGCTTCGGTCTGGGCGATGGTCAGCCGAAGACCCTTGACGAGATCGGTAAGGTCTACGGCGTGACGCGTGAGCGTATCCGCCAGATTGAGTCCAAGACGATGTCGAAGTTGCGCCATCCGTCGCGCTCGCAGGTTCTGCGAGACTACCTCGACTGACTCATTCGAGACACCCATGGGGGCCAGGAACAATCGTTCCTGGCCCCCATGACAATATCATCACAATGTGTGGCTGTTCGGGTGGCATCGTCGCGCATCAAGGCTTCGATGGGGCAGGATGATCTCATGTTTGAGGGTGCACTGATTCTAGTTCTGACTGTCGCTCTGGTTCTCGTCGTCGCCGGTGGCGTCGTCGCAGTCCTGGCGCTCTCGCGCCGAAGCGCCGACGAGTGGAAGGGCGTCATCAAGCGTGAGAGCGAGGAAATTGCAGCCGAAGTGAAGACGCATCACTCGCTGCCCAAGCGTGCTGCCACATCGCCGGATGGTCCCATCGTTCCGCGCACTGCGTCCCTAGACTCGTTGCTGCAGGGTGGCGAGCCTAAGAGTGCATACTTCGATGCCGATCGCCTGCCCGGCATTGACCGGCTCGAGACGGTGACAGGCCGCGTGAGCGAGCGTCTTGACCGCGGACGGCGTAGCGGCAATGGCGGTGGTGTGAGTACGCAGTAGTTACCGCGGGCGTCACTCAGTGATGCCGCACTCAGGTTTTCTGTGACAAGTGTTCATAGGGGATAATGGCCCTATGGACGCTTTTATTTCCTACCTCCAGTCGCCGTGGGCGATCGTGATCGCCCTGGCGGTCGCTGTGCTTATCGGTGTGCTCATCCGTGTCGCCGTCAGCTCGCGGCGACGTTCCCCCGACGATGTGAGCCTTCAGCCTCAGGTTCAGGCTCCGGCAGAACCTCGTTCCGACGCGCCAGCCGACGCTCCGCGCGACGAAGCCGACCAACCTCGAGCAGGTCCGGCCGATGCCGCTGAGCCCACCGTCGAGGAAGCGGCTCCGGCTCCCGAAGCCTCCGCCTCCTCGATCGAGCGCCCTGAGCCGCTTCGCGGCCGCATGGAGCGCCTGCGTGAACGCCTGGCATCGTCCGGTTCTCTGGGCCGCGCCATTTTGGGTGTGCTGAGCCGAGGCCAGCTCGGTGCCGCGGATTGGGAGGAGATCGAGGAATCTCTCCTCATCGCCGACCTTGGACTTGAGGCCACTGACACGCTGATGGAGGCGCTGAAGCGCCGTGTCGCCGTCGAGTCCGTCACCGATGAAGCACGCATCCGAGAGATTCTTCGCGAGGAACTTCTCGCCCTCGTTGACCCCGACATGGACCGCTCCATGAACCTTGAGCGCCCGCAGGTCGATGGTTCCACCAAGCCTGCCGTCGTCCTGATGGTGGGCGTGAACGGCACAGGCAAGACGACGACCGTTGGGAAGCTGGCCCGTATCCTCGTCGCCGAAGAGAAATCCGTGATCCTGGGCGCCGCCGATACCTTCCGTGCCGCTGCTGCCGACCAGCTGGCCACGTGGGGTGAGCGTGTGGGTGTGGATGTCGTGCGCAGTGAGCGCGAGGGTGCCGATCCGGCATCCGTCGCCTTCGAGGCCGTACGTGAGGGCGTCTCCCGCGACGTCGACGTGGTCCTTGTCGACACCGCTGGCCGCCTGCAGAACAAGTCCACGCTGATGGACGAGCTCGGCAAGATCAAGCGCGTCATGACCAAACAGGCCCCCGTTTCGGAGGTCCTGCTCGTTCTTGACGCCACGACCGGCCAGAACGGCATGAAGCAAGCCGAGGTCTTCGCTGAAGCGACCGGAGTGACCGGCATCGTCCTGACGAAGCTCGATGGCTCCGCCAAGGGCGGTATCGTCGTGTCCGTCCAGCGCGCGCTGGGCGTCCCGGTGAAGTTTGTCGGCCTCGGTGAGGGTGCCGACGATCTGGCACCCTTCGACCCGCGGGGATTCGTCGACGCGATCGTCGGTTCCGCGCAGGGCTGAACCCTCCGTCACGACATGGCCTGGGCCCCGGTGAGGCGACTCTCGGGGCCCAGGTGCGCTAACCTGTGCCTAGTACAGCCGCCATCTTGGGAGTAAACACGTGTTTGGAAACCTGTCAGATCGCCTGACCCAGTCCTTCCGCAGCCTGCGCAGCCGCGGCGTCCTGACCGAGTCGGACGTCGATCACGCGATTTCTGACATTCGCCGCGCCCTCATCGACGCGGACGTCGCGCTCCCGGTCGTTCGTCAGTTTACTTCGCAGGTTCGCGAAAAGGCTTACGGCGCGGCTCGATCGAAGGCCCTCAACCCTGGCCAGCAGGTCGTTTCCATCGTTCACGAGGAACTCGTTGAGATCCTCGGTGGTGCGACGCGTGAGCTGACCTTTGCCGAGTCCGGCCCAACCGTCTTCATGCTCGCTGGTCTCCAGGGTGCAGGTAAGACCACCCTGGCGGGAAAGCTGGGCAAGTGGCTGCGTGAGGAAGGCAAGACCGTCCTGCTCGTTGCCTCCGACCTCCAGCGCCCCAATGCAGTCCAGCAGCTGCAGGTCGTCGGCGAACGCGCCGGTGTCAAGGTGTGGGCTCCCGAACCCGGTAACGGTGTGGGTAACCCCGTCGAGGTTGCGCGCTCCGGCGTCGAGTTCGCCCGCCAGAGTGGCATTAACGTGGTCATCGTCGATACCGCTGGTCGCCTCGGCGTCGACCAGGAGATGATGGACCAGGCGATCGCTATCCGCGATGCCGTGAGCCCCCACGAGATCATGTTCGTTCTCGACGCGATGGTCGGTCAGGACGCGGTCTCCACGTCCACGGCCTTCCGTGATGGCGTCGGCTTCACGGGCGTTGTCCTGTCCAAGCTCGACGGTGACGCGCGCGGCGGTGCAGCGCTGTCCGTGCGCGGCGTGACCGGCGCTCCGATTCTTTTCGCTTCGACGGGCGAGGGCCTCGACGACTTCGAGCGCTTCCACGCCGACCGCATGGCTGGCCGCATCCTCGACATGGGTGACATCCTCACCCTCATCGAGCAGGCTGAAAAGAAGATGGACGCTGAGGAGGCGGAGAAGGTCGCGGCCAAGGCGATGGCAGGCCAGCTCACCCTCTCCGACTTCCTGAACCAGCTGCAGCAGATCAAGAAGCTCGGCTCGATGAAGAAGATGCTCGGCATGATCCCGGGTGCGGCTCAGATGCGTGACCAGATCGAAAACTTCGACGAACGCGAGGTGGACCGCGTCGAGGCCATCGTTCGTTCGATGACCCCCGCCGAGCGCGAGGATGTGTCGATCCTCAACGGATCCCGTCGCGCCCGCATCGCTCGCGGTTCCGGCACGACGGTCACCGAAGTCAACCAGCTCGTTCAGCGTTTTGAGGCCGCGCGCGAAATGATGGCCCAGATGGGGCAGATGGGTGGGGGCATGCCCGGCATGGGTGCCCTGCCTGGTCGCGGTGGAAAGGCCAAGCAGAAGGCCAACGCCCGTAAGGCGCAGGCGCAGCGTGCTCGCATGAAGAAGAGCGCGCGCTCAGGTAACCCCGCGAAGCGTCGTCAGCAGGAGCTCGAGGCCATGCTGCCCCCATCGGAGCGTGGCTCCGCGCAGGGCTCGTCCTTTGGTGTCGCCCAGGAAGCGCCCGCCCCGCGCCCGACGATCGACGATCTGCCGGACGACGTCAAGCGCATGCTCGGCCAGCTCTGAGGCATGGAATTCTCCGGTCTCGCCCTGTGGGCGGATCACACGTTAGAGCGTCCCCGGTGGGTGCGCGGCACGTGGAGGGTCGACGGCGGAGTGATTCGTCGCATCAGTGATGATGAGACCGCGACGTCGGTGGGCTTCATCGTGCCAGGCATGGTCGATACACACTGCCACATCGGATACTCGGATGTCGGTTCCGTGTCTGAACGCGACATGGTGGAGCAGGCCCGAGTCACGCTCGCGAGCGGTGTGACCGTGGTGCGGGACTGCGGTGTTCCGGTCGACAACTCGGCCGCCGCTCGTGCCACCGGCCTGCACCTGATTCGATGTGGTCGCCACGTCGCGCGTCCCAAGCGCTATATGCGTGACCTTCCGCTGGACGTACAGGACCAGCGCGAGCTTCCTGATGTCCTCGCGACGATGGCGCGTTCTGCCGACGGATGGGTGAAGATCGTCGGCGACTGGATCGATCGCAGCGCCGGCGCTGACTCCGACCTCATGCCCCTGTGGGATACCGCTGTGCTAACGGATGCTGTTGCCGCCGTTCACGACGCCGGGGCCAGGATCGCCGTACATGCCTTCTCTCATCGCGTCATCGACTCGCTCATTGAGGCTGGCGTCGACGACATCGAACACGGCAGCGGCATCGATGCAGATCAGGCCAGCGAGATCGCGGCTCGCGGCATCGCGGTGACGCCGACGCTGCGCCAGGTTGAGCTTTTCAGGGACTTCGCAGCCCAGGCCGGGGAGAAGTACCCCGTGTACGCGGCGACGATGCAGCGCATGTACGACACGAGGTGGGACCACTTCCAGATGCTCGTCGACTCCGGCGTCGTTCTTCTCATGGGAACTGACTCGGGCGGCTACCAGGATCATGGGACAATCGCGGGTGAACTCGAGCTCTGGCTGCGCTGGGGTGCGCCCGCCCAGGCCACGATCGATGCGGCCACCTGGGTGAGCCAGCACTACTTGGGCTACCCCGGCCTCGTCGAAGGCGGCCCTGCCGACTTCCTGATCCTGGATGAGGATCCGAGGAGTAATCCGCTGGAGTTGTCCAGGCCAGCGCGGGTCATCCTCGACGGAGGTAGCGTGTGGGAGCGAGCGTCCGTCTGAACGCGCGGCAGTGATGGATTTAACCGATTCGCGCCACGCGCCGCAGCTCCCTGACTTGGGATATGCGCGCGAAATATGGCATAATCGCTTGCTGTACCCGGCGGTTCGTAGACCCTCTCACTGCGTGCCGTCGTGTCCCGGTCCGATGCGACCCCTGTGTTTCCCACCTCGGGACGCAAAGGTCCACACCAATCTGAAATGGAGAGACCACTCAAGTGGCAGTTCGAATTCGCCTGAAGCGCGTGGGTAAGATCCACGCCGCCCAGTACCGTGTTGTCGTCGTCGATTCGCGCAAGAAGCGTGACGGACGCGTCATCGAAGAGGTCGGCTACTACGATCCTCAGCCCAACCCGTCGATCGTTCGCATCGACTCTGAGCGCGCCCAGTACTGGCTCGGCGTTGGCGCTCAGCCCTCCGATCAGGTCCGCAATCTGCTGGTCCTGACCGGTGACATCGCCAAGTTCAACGGCAAGGCCGATGCGGTTTCCCGCGTCATCGTCTCCGAGAAGGACAAGGCTGCCCAGGCCGAGCAGGCCATCAAGGACGCCGAGGCAGCTGCCGAAAAGTCCAAGGCCGCCGCTTCCGCCAAGAAGGCCGAGGAAGAGGCCGCTGCTGAGGCCGAGGCTGCCGAGCAGGCTTCCGAAGAAGCCGCCGGAGAGGATGCCTGAGCATGCTCGCCGACGCGTTGGAGCACCTGGTCAGCGGCATCGTTGACCACCCCGAAGATGTCGAGGTGACGCCTCGCTCCATGCGACGCGGCCAGCTTCTTGAGGTTCGCGTGAACCCCGAGGACCTGGGGCGCGTCATCGGACGCGGCGGTCGGACGGCTCGCGCGCTGCGCACCGTCATGGGTGCGCTGTCCACGCGTGGCACTGTCCGCGTTGACGTCGTCGACACGGATCGCGAGTAAGACTCGCACACGTCACGAAGGGGTCCGGTATTGCCGGGCCCCTTCGTTGTATCCTTCGGGGGAGTCCCCGTTCATCGTGAGGAGAACACATGCAGCTCACAGCAGCTATCGTCGGCCCTGCCCACGGCCTGCGTGGCGAGGTCATCTTGGACGTGCGCAGCGACGACCCTGAGGTTTTGGCGCCCGGTGCCAGTCTGGACGTGGCCGGGGATCGTCGAACGCTCACGGTCCGCGCAGTGCGCGTTCACAGGGACCGCGTGCTCGCCTCCTTCGAAGAATGTGTGACGCGCGAGGACGCCGAGGCCTTGCGAGGTTCCCGTCTGCTCGTCGATGCCCACCCCGAGGAAGACGCCTGGTATCCGCACGAGCTCAAGGGGCTTGAGGCGCGCACTCCCAACGGCGATGTCCTCGGAACCGTCAGCGGTCTGACGCCCGGTGCCGCTCAGGATCTCCTGCTCGTCGCCACCGGTCGCGGCACTGTCATGGTGCCCTTTGTGACGGCGCTCGTCCCTACGGTCGACGTTGAGCGCGGAGTCGTCGTCATCGATGCGCCTCCCGGCCTCTTCGATGATGAAGCCGTTTCGGAGCGCGAGGACCGCTAGGCTCGTGCGTTTCGATCTTATCTCTATTTTCCCCGACTATTTTGCGTCGCTGCGCCTGTCCCTGATGGGAAAGGCGGAGGATGCCGGGCTCGTGCAGCTGCAGGCGCACGACCTTCGCGATTGGGCCAGCGGTAAGCACCGCAGCGTGGACGATACCCCCTACGGTGGGGGTGCCGGCATGGTGATGCGCGCGGATGTGTGGGCACGCGCCCTGGACGAGGTTCTTTCCGTGCCGCTTACGCGCGGTGACGGTGAGCGCACCGATGCCTCGCCCCGGCGCATTCTCGCGATCCCGACCCCCTCGGGCACGCCGCTCACCCAGGCGCGCGTGGAGGACCTCGCGCGTGCGCACCAGATCATTATCGCCTGTGGGCGCTACGAAGGCATCGATGCGCGCGTCGCCGAACACTACCGCGGCAGCGGTGTCGAGGTCGTCGAGTTCTCGATCGGCGACTACGTCCTCAACGGAGGCGAGGTTGCCGCAATGGTTCTTACAGAGGCGGTCGCGCGCCTTCTCGAGGGCTTCATGGGCAACCCGGATTCCCTCGTTGAAGAGTCGCACTCCGGCGCGGGACTCCTCGAGTATCCCGTGTATACCAAGCCCCGGGAGTTCCGCTCACTTGAGATTCCCGAGGTTCTTCTCGGCGGCAACCACGCGGCGATTGAGCGCTGGAGGCGCGATCGTGCGATAGAGAAGACGGTGCGCGTTCGCCCCGACCTTGCGCTTCGTCTCGACTCCTCATCTCTGACGCACGAAGACCGTGCTGCGCTCGCCGCATGCGGCATTGCCTACCCGCGTGCGGGTGCTGCGGAACGCCTGGAGATACGCCTGGCCACGCTCGAGGACACCGTCGCGGTTAGTGAACTTGCCGCGCGGACGTTCCCGGACGCGTGCCCGGCGAACCTGCCCCGAGAAGCAATCGACGAGCATATTGCCACTCAGCTCAGCGTCGACGTTTTCGAGGCCCTCATCTGTGCGCCCGACCATCATCGCCTGTTCGTCGCCGAGGTGTGGGGTGGCCTTATCGGTTACGTGCTCACTCACGTCGGGGTCCACGGGCTTCCGAGTGAACTCGTGCGCCCCGGACGCGTCGAGGAAGGCAGCGCCTACCTGTCGAAATGTTATGTGGACGAGGCGTGGCGGGGCAGCGGCGTTGCGGATGCGTTGCTCGAGCGCGCCGTTGCCGATGCCCGCGAGATTGGGCACGTAGCCGTCGTTCTCGGGACCAACCGCGGAAACAAGACCGCGCAGGCTTTCTATAAGCGCCACGGGTTCCGCAAGCGTTCGAGCCGAACCTTCGCGGTGGGCGGTGTGCAGAACTACGACTTCGTCATGGTGCGTGATCTGGGCGACTGACGGGTCTTCACGCTAGCCGACCGCCGGGTGGGTATGTGATAATAGCGAGGATTGTGCGCGGTTCATCCTGCCGCAGGGGGACACCGCGGCGCACAATCAAACGTTCATGAGCGGGCTTGACCCGCCCAACCAGGCGCATGTGACCTGCGGCAGATGCGTCAAGGAGAAACAATGCAGAAGCTGGACGCCGTTGATGCGGCATCGCTGCGCGATGACATCCCTTCGTTCCGAGCTGGCGACACCCTCAAGGTGCACGTCAAGGTTATCGAAGGCAACCGCTCTCGTATCCAGGTCTTCCAGGGCGTCGTGATCGCGCGTCGCGGCCACGGTGTGTCCTCCACGTTCACCATCCGCAAGGTTTCCTTCGGTGTGGGCGTCGAGCGTACCTTCCCTGTTCACGCCCCCACGATCGACCACATTGAGGTCGTCACCAAGGGCGACGTGCGCCGCGCTAAGCTCTACTACCTGCGTGAGCGTCACGGCAAGGCTGCGAAGATCAAGGAACACCGTTCCGGCAAGGCCGAGTGAGGCCAGCCGGGCTCAAGCCTTGGCATTTTTCACGGAAAGGCCCGACATCGCGCGCCGGTGTCGGGCCTCGCCGTATCCTGGGATGGTTGATGCGACGATAAGGAGATTGCATGACCCGGAAGCCAGTCCCGACGCTCGGACCCTTGCACTCGCCTTCGCTTCGTGATCGTGATCGCGCGGAGGCCCGTGCGCGGCGTAACCCCCTCGTCTGGCTGCGCGAGATCCTTGTGATCATCGTTGTCGCTTTGATCATCTCGTCGCTTCTACGTGCCTTCATCGTTCAGGTGTTCTGGATTCCCTCGCCGTCGATGCACAACACGCTCGTTGAGGATGACCGAATCGCGGTCTCACGCATCGATGCGTTGCGTTCGAACGTGCGCCGCGGCGACGTGGTCGTTTTCGACGACGCTCTTCATTGGCTGGGCTCGACTGAGACTGCTTCGCCCTCCGTCCTGCGGCGCCTGGGTGAGTTCACCGGTTTCGTTCCCGGTGGTGGCGAACAGACCCTCGTCAAGCGCGTGATCGGCGTCGGCGGTGACCGTGTGACCTGCGCGAACGCGACCGGCAAGGTCAGCGTCAACGGCGTGGAGATCGACGAACCATACGTCCCTGACGGGCAAGTGCCGTGCGGTGAACGCACCTTCGACATCGTCGTTCCCGAGGGGCACCTGTGGGTGATGGGGGACAACCGCTCGAACTCCGCCGATTCTCGTTACCATATGGGCGCCGGACAGTCGCCCTTCGTGCCGGTCTCCTCCGTCGTCGGCACTGTCCAGGCTGTCATCTGGCCCTCCGCGCGCTGGACGACAGACATCGCGCACCACGAAGTTTTTGCCGCCGTTCCCGCCGCCTCATGACGACCGCTTCGCGAGATCTTGAGGTGTCCCTCGCCCGGCGGTGGGGAATTGTCGCAGGGATGGATGAGGTGGGCCGCGGGGCTCTCGCCGGCCCCGTCGCAGTTGGCGTGGCTCTGGTGAGTGTCGAAGCGGAGCCCGTCCCCGAAGGGCTCACCGATTCCAAGGCGCTGACGCCGCGTCGGCGAGAGGCGCTTGTTGAGCCCGTACGCTCGTGGGCGCTCGGCTCGTCCGTCGGTTACGCGTCGCCGCGAGAGATCGATCAGTGGGGCATTATCGCGGCGTTGAGGCTCGCGGGTCGCCGGGCCCTCGCCGACGTCGCCGGCCGCGGCCTCGTCCCCGGTGGCGTTCTCCTGGACGGATCCCACGACTGGCTGTCTGCTCCGGATGATCTCTTCGGCGCGTTCGGTGGCCCCGAGGATCCTTTCGGCCGTGAGCTTCCCGTCCACATGCAGGTCAAAGCCGACGCGTCCTGCGCGGCCGTAGCGGCGGCTTCTGTCCTCGCGAAGGTCGCGCGCGATCGCCTCATGCAGGACCTCGACGATCCCGGATACGGGTGGGCATCGAACAAGGGGTACGGGTCGGCCGCGCACGCGCGAGCCATCGTGGAGCTCGGCGTCTCGGATCACCATCGTCGTTCCTGGAAGATGCCGACGCAGGCCACAAAGTGAGGCACGCCGGGGTGGCGTGGCGTGGGCCAACGCCCAGCCCGGCATGATGGTGGCGTGAGTGAAGAAATCGAAGGATACGAAAACAACCTGGAGCTGGAACTCTTTAAGGAGTACCGCGATGTCATCGGGTTGTTCAAGTACGTCGTGGAAACCGAGAGGCGTTTCTACCTGTGTAACCACGTCGACGTGCAGGCGCGCCCCGTCGGCGGCGATGTGTTCTTCGAGCTGACGCTCAGCGACGCGTGGGTGTGGGACATTTACCGCTCGTCGCGCTTCGTGCGTTCGGTGCGTGTGATCACGTACAAGGACGTTAACGTTGAGGAACTCTCCAAGCCGGAGCTCGATGTTCCCTAACCAACAGACCAACCGCTCCGCGTTTATCCACAGGCCATTTCGCGAACCGCTCCCTATCCACAGGGGGCGGTTTTCGCGTTGAAGCAGGGTCGTTGCTTGGCGCACTGTGGTCGTGGAGGTGGTCCATGATGGAATGCTCAACACGGCCCGATCGACGGGTCTTAGGTGCATCGGGGGAATATACCGCCCGCCTACTGCTGCAAGAAGAGGGCTTGCACCTTCTTGAGACGAATTGGCGCGATGGAAGGCGTGGGGAGCTGGACATCATCGCCCGAGACGACACGGATCCACGTCGCTCCTGGACAGTCGTGGTGGAGGTGCGTACCAGGGTTGGGCGCAGGCGAGGCAGTGCTCTTGAATCGGTTGATCATCGTAAGGTCGCCCGGCTTCGCACCCTGACGGGTGCGTGGTGTCGGACGCATGGGCCCCTGTCCTCGAGGGTCCGCATCGACGTTGTCGCCATCACCGTGGACGCCCAGAAGCTGAGCGAGTGGCCCGCTCCCATGGACGAGGCCGTGGATCTTCGCGCTCTGGACGCGCGGGTGACGTGGTTGCGGGGCGTGCAATGAGCGGGCCGGGACTCGCGCGCACTTATTCGATGAGTGTCGTCGGCATCGAAGGGCACCTGGTCGATGTCGAAACCTATGCCGGTTCGGGACTCGTGGCGTTTACTCTTGTTGGGCTGCTTGACACCTCGGTGCGCGAGGCGCGTGATCGTGTGCGCGCCGCCTTTGAAGCCTGCGGACTCGATGTGTTGGACCAGCGCATCACCGTCAACCTTTCTCCGGCAGGGATTCCGAAGTCCGGGTCGGCGTTCGACCTGTCGATTGCCGCTTCCGTGGCTTTGGCTACCGGTCTCGTCTCCCCAGCGGGTTTCGAGGAAGCCGTCATCGTTGGGGAACTCGCGCTCGATGGGAGTATCCAGCCGGTGCGCGGTGTGCTGCCGGCTGTACTAGCTGCGCGATCTCGTGGGGTGCGACGGGTGATCGTGCCTTCTGCCTGCGCGCAGGAGGCCAGGCTGGTGAGTGGGATAGAGGTGCTTGACTTTGCTCACTTGGCCGACATGATTGCATGGGCCGGGGGAGACGCCGTCAAAGCGCCCTTTCATGGTCGTCTAGGGGTCCGACGCGACCGCGCTGATGCGGAGGATCGATTGCTGTGTGACATGGCAGATGTGCGGGGCCAGCCTGAGGCCGTGTCTGCGCTTGAGGCTGCGGCAGCGGGAGGGCACCACGTGTTCTTGCTGGGAGAGCCGGGCACCGGAAAGACGATGCTCGCCTCAAGGCTTCCGACAATTCTTCCCGACCTCGACACGGATACCGCTCTGGTAACCACGTCGTTGCATTCGGTAGCCGGACTGCTTCCTTCGGGCATGTCTCTCATGACACGCCCACCGTTTCAGGCGCCGCACCACTCCGTGACGATGCCCGCGCTTATCGGTGGGGGAACGCGCATGCTCGTGCCGGGGGCGGCTTCTCTCGCCCACGGCGGGATTCTCTTTCTCGACGAAGCGGCCGAGTTTGCTCCCTCCGTCCTCGATTCTCTGCGCGAACCGCTTGAATCGGGGGTAATCCACCTTCATCGTTCCGGTGTGCAGGCTCGCTACCCCGCGTCTTTCCAGCTGGTGATGGCGTCGAACCCGTGCCCGTGCGGTGGGGGAAACGGCGGTCGACGCTGCACGTGTTCGTCGGTGAACAAGAGGCGGTACCTGGCGCGCTTGTCCGGCCCGCTGCTGGACCGCATGGACATTCGCATCGACGTACATGCGCCGAGTCGGGCGGACATGGCTGTGACGAGCGTGCGTGATTCGGCATCGATACGCCAGCGTGTCGTCGAGGCACGAGCGAGGGCACGCAGGCGCCTTGAGGGCACACCCTGGTGCCTGAACGCGCAACTGCCCGGGGCGTGGCTGCGACACCACTCAGGCATCGATGACTCGCTGATCAACCAACTCGATCGGCTCGTCGATTCGGGGCGCTCCTCGATGCGCGGTGTCGACCGGATGCTGCGTCTGTCGTGGACTCTCGCCGATCTTGACGAAGCTCCGCGCCCCACGTTTGACCATATCGTTAAAGCACAGCAGTTACGAAATGGAGCTGGCCATGATGAATGAGACGCTACTGAGGGAGGCTGCTTGGTGGTCTGCCGTTGCAGAGCCCGGTGACCGGTGCGCCAGTGTCGTCCGCCGGGCATTAGGGGACCGCGGAGCACGCGAGTGGCTGCAAACCCGGTGGGTGGGTGTGCCAGGGCAGCTTGCGGCGTACCACACGGTCGACTGGTTGACGCAGTGGGCAAGGTGGCGCGAGCGTGCGCTCTCGGTCGACATCGACGCCGACCTCGAACGCGTTGCGCGCGCCGGTGGAGGATTCGTGACCCCGACCGATCCGCGGTGGCCCGAACAGCTGGCATGCCTGGGCGAGGACGAGCCGGCGGGGCTGTGGTTCCTGGGCAGCCTTCCTGAGGCGCCGCGAGCGGGGGACTATCTGTCCATCGTTGGAGCGCGTGCCTCTACCGGGGCGGGAAACAGGTGCGCCCGAAACATGGCTGCATTCGTTTGCGCCGCGGGCATCTCGGTTGTGTCCGGGGGCGCAATTGGTATCGATATTGAGGCACACCGCGGAGCCTTGTCAGCGCGCGGTCGTACGATCTGCATTCTCGCCGGTGGCGTGTCCAATCCGTATCCTGCCTGCCATGGCGCTGACTTCCGCAGCGTCGTCGATAGCGGTGGTGCTCTCGTCTCTGAGGTTGCTCCCACCGCCAGACCCGCAAAGTGGCGTTTTCTCACCCGCAACAGACTCATTGCCGCATGGAGCCGCGCAACGGTGGTCGTCGAGGCGGGCGCGCGTTCGGGGGCCCTCGCGACGGCGCGGCGTGCGATGGAATACGGGCGTGAGCTGGGCGCAGTGCCCGGTGCGGTTGATGCTCCGATGTCGGTCGGATGCCTGGAACTCGCGCGCAACGGAGCGACAATCATCCGTGACGGTCGAGATGCGCTTGAACTTGTGCGTCCTGTGAGCGCAGAGGGCACCGAAGTACTCTTCGGCATGCCCGTCGAAGACGACCGCGGCGTTGCAGCTATGGAACCCATCGCCAGGCGGGTGTGGGAGGCACTCCCGCGCAGTGCACCCGCGGATGTCGGCGCGATCTGTGTCGCTGCGGGGCTCGGACGTTCCGAGGTTAACCGAGCCCTCATGGACCTTGCCGTCGCAGGCTTCGTAACGAGTTCGACCAGGGGGTGGGCACGCGCGCGCTGAGGTGAGGCCGTAGGATGGCCGCATGAGTGAAGCTGTTGGCGATTGTTGGGATCACTACCTGACGTTGAGTCGGCGGATGAGCCCCCACACGGTTAGTGCCTATTTGGGCGACCTTCGCTCTCTTCTTGACTTCCTTGGCGTGGGGTGGGATGCCACGCCCGCGCAACTTGCTCCGGTGCTGACGCAGCGTGCTATTCGATCGTGGCTTGCGCAGACGGTGGCTGCCGGTGGCGCCCGTTCGACGGTTGCCCGCCACACGGCAGCCATTCGACACTTCACCGCGTGGGCCACACGGGAACAGATTCTTCCGTCGGATCCGGCCGCGTTGCTCACCAGTCCGCGGGCGGATCAGAGACTACCGACGCCGCTGGATGAGTCTGATGCTCGGACGCTTGTCAATTTCGCACAGCAGGAGGCGCGCACCGGCGGGCCAGCACAGATACGCAACTGGGCGATCCTCGAGCTGACCTATGCCTGCGGTCTACGCGTGTCTGAGGTGTGTGCCCTCGACATCTCCTCGTTGAACCGAGAGGCCTTGACCGTGCGTGTCGTCGGTAAAGGAAATAAAGAGCGGGTGGTTCCCTACGGGCCTCCGGCCGCCGACGCGCTCGATCATTGGCTGGTGCGAGGCCGCCCTCAGCTGGCCGCAGAGCGGAGCGGTTACGCTCTCTTCCTTGGCGAAAAGGGCGGCCGACTCGATCCTCGTGTCGTGCGTTCGATGGTGCATAAGATGGCGGCGCGTGCCGGTGTTCATGACATCGCCCCCCATGGTCTGCGGCACTCGACGGCGACTCACCTGCTGCAGGGAGGTGCCGACCTGCGTGCGGTGCAGGAAATGCTCGGGCACTCGTCGCTGTCGACTACCCAGCGCTACACCCACGTGGATACCTCACGTCTGAGCGCGATCTACCAAAGGGCACACCCGCGCGCCTGAGCGCCCACTCGCGCGCTGTGGGCGGCTCGCGGATTGCCCACTCTCCGCCGCGCTGCGAGCTGCGTTCGGCGCGTTGTCGTCAAGCCCGGCCAGGCCCCACGCCGCCCTGGCCTCGTCTGGACTGCTGCGGGTTCGTGCTTCTCCCGATCCTCGCCACGCCCCTGCGATGTGACGGGTGCTCGTCAGCGTCCGTCCCAGGGCAGGAGACGAGGATGCCCGATCGTCATGCGTATCGGATCGACGTATGTCCGTCGTGCGGTTTTTGCGCCCCAGTGCAGCGTCTGGGAGTCTCCTTCGACCAGACCGATGACGTCACCTTTGTGCACGTGTTCGCCGACGGCGACGGTGGGCATCACGGGAAGATAGGTTGACCAGATATCCCGCCCGCCGGCGCTGTGACGAATCGAGATGACGCCCCGGCCAGCGACCGGCCCAGAAACGGTGACGGTCCCTTCTGCGCAGGCGTAGACCGGGGAGCCAGCCGGATACTGCAACGTGACTCCACGACGTCCCGGTAGCCAATCCTGGGCTGGCGGGGCAAAACCTTCGACGACGGGCATGGGAGTCCCCGTCGGCCACTGCCACCGTTCCTCCCGCAGTGTCGCACGAGTGGGGGACGTGATCGTGATGAGTAGCGCGATAAGGAAGACTAGGGTCAGTGACGCTACGCGGACGCGGGCGCCTCGTAATCTCACGGTATTCATAACAACAGCGTGAGAGTTGCTGACCGGATCGTCCAGCTACGTGGCGCCTCCTGTGGATTCGGGAGGCCTCGGCATTGACCCTGTGGATAACGAGCGAACGGCGTGTCTTGCCCATCCCGGCCATGGCCTCGTCGAACGCGCATCCAGTAGGCAACGTCTCACCGTCGTCCCCGCGGTGATCTGGGTGTCTCTGAGGTAAGATAGCCGGGCACTTGCCGTATGCAGGTGACTTCGCGTGCCATTATCGCGACCCACGGGAAACCGCCAGGGCAGCGAGGCGCGGCGGCTTCGGTCCCTTCGGGGATGGTCGCCGGTCATGGCATCAGGGTGCGCATTGCGCACAGCAAACCGATAACCCCGGGGGAAACCCCACTGATCACTCGCGACTTGCGGGGAAAGGACGAACCATGGCAGTCGTTACCATGCGTCAGCTCCTCGAGTCCGGTGTCCACTTCGGCCACCAGACTCGCCGTTGGAACCCGAAGATGAAGCGCTTCATCCTCACCGAGCGCAACGGCATCTACATCATCGACCTGCAGCAGACCATTGCTGACATCGACATCGCCTTCGACTTCGTGAAGCAGACCGTCGCCCACGGCGGCACCCTGCTTTTCGTCGGTACCAAGAAGCAGGCCCAGGAAGCCGTGGCCGAGCAGGCCCAGCGCGTCGGCATGCCCTACGTGAACCACCGTTGGCTCGGCGGCATGCTCACCAACTTCTCGACCGTTGCCACCCGTCTGCAGCGACTGAAGGAACTCGAGCAGATCGACTTCGACGATGTGGCCTCCTCCGGTCACACCAAGAAGGAACTGCTCATGATGCGCCGCGAGAAGGACAAGCTCTCGCGCACCCTGGGCGGCATCCGCGACATGGCCAAGGTTCCCTCGGCCGTGTGGATCGTCGACCCCAAGAAGGAGCACCTCGCGGTCTCCGAGGCTCGCAAGCTGCGCATCCCGATCGTTGCCATCCTCGATACCAACGCCGATCCGGACGAGGTCGACTACCGCATCCCCGGCAACGATGACGCCATCCGCGCCGTCGCGCTGCTCACCCGCGTGATCGCCGACGCCGTTGCCGAGGGCCTCATCGCTCGCTCCGACGTCCGCAAGGGCAAGGGCGAAGAGAACGCCGCTGAGCCGCTGGCCGAGTGGGAGCGCGAGCTCCTCGAGGGCGAGGCCAAGGCCGACGAGGCCGCCGAAGCCCCCAAGCAGGACTGAACTTTTTACTGAGAGGAATCATCCGATGGCGAATTTCACCGCTGCAGATGTGAAGGCGCTGCGTGAGCAGACCGGCGCCGGCATGATGGATGTCAAGAAGGCTCTGACCGAGGCCGACGGCGACGCCGAGAAGGCTCTCGAGATCATCCGCCTGAAGGGCCTGAAGTCCCTGTCCAAGCGCGAGGGCCGCCAGGCCTCCGCCGGCCTGCTGGCCGCGCAGACCGACGGCACCGTCGGCGTGCTCGTCGAGGTTAACTCCGAGACCGACTTCGTCGCCAAGAACCAGAAGTTCATTGACTTCTCCAACGAGGTTCTGGCCGCCGCCGTTGCTTCGGGTGCCGCCGACCTGGACGCCCTGCACGCCGCCCCCATGGGCGAGGGCACGGTCAAGGATCGCCTCGACGCCTTCGCAGCGATCATCGGCGAGAAGCTGCAGGTTGGCCGTGTCGTGCGCGTTGAGGGCGAGAACGTCGACCTCTACCTGCACCAGACGAACCCCGACCTGCCCCCGCAGGTTGGCGTCTTCGTCGTCACCGACGCCGCTGGCAAGTCCGTTGCCCACGACATCGCGATGCACGTCGCCGCTTACATGCCCGCCTACCTCGATCGCGACTCGGTTCCGGCCGACGTGCTCGACAAGGAGCGCGCCACCCTCGAGAAGATCACGCTCGAGGAAGGCAAGCCCGCCAACATCGTTCCCAAGATCGTTGAGGGCCGCCTGAACGCGTTCTACAAGGACAACTGCCTCGTCGACCAGGCCTTTGCCCGTGACCCCTCGAAGTCCGTCTCTCAGGTCCTCAAGGAGGCCGGCGCCACGGTCACCAACTTCGTGCGCGTGCACGTGGGTGCCTGATCCGGCTACGTCGTCAGCTTGCTGACAGATGGAAGCGGCCCCGCCGAACGGCGGGGCCGCTTCCCTTTTACCAGGTAGTATGGTTACTGACCGTTCCGCCCTTCCCGGGCCGATACAAAGGAGAAGCGTCATGTCGACGAACCGCCGCGTTTTGCTCAAGCTGTCCGGAGAGGCGTTCGGAGGTGGGGCGATCGGTTTGGACCCCAAGGTCGTGCGCAGTATCGCGGAGCAGGTTGCGACGGCGGTGCGTGAGGGTGTGCAGGTCGCGATCGTCGTGGGCGGCGGCAACTTTTTCCGTGGCGCTCAGCTTGCGCGCGAGGGCCTCGAGCGTTCTCGTGCGGACTACATGGGAATGCTGGGCACCGTGATGAACGCTCTTGCCCTCCAGGACTTCATCGACCAGTCCGGCATCCCGGCTCGCGTTCAAACCGCGATCACGATGGCGCAGGTCGCCGAGCCCTACCTTCCGCTTCGAGCGATTCGTCACCTCGAAAAGGGCCGCGTCGTCGTCTTTGGTGCAGGTGCGGGACTCCCTTACTTCTCCACGGATACCGTTTCCGCCCAGCGTGCCCTCGAGATCCACTGCGACGAGCTCCTCGTTGCGAAGAACGGCGTGGACGGCGTCTACGATGACGATCCGAACAAGAATCCCGATGCCCACCGATTCGACACGCTGACCTACTCGGAGGCTCTGCGTCGCGACCTGAAGGTGATTGACGGCTCTGCGCTGGCGCTGTGCCGCGAGAACGGGTTGACCACGCGTATCTTTGGCATGGGTGGCGACGGGGCTGTCACCCGCGCGCTCATGGGCGATGAAATCGGTACGCTAGTGACGGCGTGATATAACCTTCACAGACCACTGACTTAAAGGAGCACATAGTGATCGACGATATTCTCCTCGAAGCCGAGGAAAAGATGGACAAGGCCGTGGACTCGGCCAGCCACGAGTTTGCGAACATTCGCACCGGACGCGCGACGTCCTCGATGTTCGAGCAGCTGATGGTTGACTACTACGGCGCTCCCACGCCGATGCAGCAGCTCGCCAGCTTCCAGATTCCCGAGGCCCGTACGGTCCTGATTTCTCCCTTTGATCGCACCGCGACCCAGGAAATCATCCGTACGCTGCGCGAGTCCGATCTTGGGGTCAACCCCACTGACGACGGCAATGTTGTGCGCGTCGTTCTGCCCGCGCTGACGGAGGAACGCCGTAAGGAGTACGTGAAGCAGGCCAAGAGCAAGGCCGAGGACGGCCGCGTGTCTGTGCGTGGAGTGCGCCGCAAGGCCAAGGATCAGCTCGACCGCCTGAAGAAGGACGGCGAGGCCTCTGAGGACGACGTCGATCGCGCTGAGAAGTCGCTCGACGCCATGACGAAAGCCCACACCGAGCAGATCGACAAGATGCTCGCCACGAAGGAAAGCGAACTGCTGACGATCTGATGGCGTCAACTGATCGTTCTATTTTCGCTCGAATCTTTTCCCCGGGACCCACTCGCGACAATCATCCAGCGAGTGGGTCGACGGGGAAGGCCGGGCGTAACCTGCCGCAGGCGATTACGACTGCGGTTGTCCTGATAACCGCCGTCGCTGTTCCGATCTTCACGTCGCTCCCCGCATTCGTTGGCGTTATCGCGTTCGTGTGTCTCATCGGCATCTGGGAGCTTGCGGGTGCATTCGCGCGCATGGGTATTACCCTGACCGTCACCCCGCTGTACGTGGGAGCAATCGGTATGGTCACCTGCGCGTGGTGGCTAGGCAGCGAAGGAATGCTCTTCGCCCTGTACATCACGGTGTTCGTCTGTGCGGCGTGGAGGCTTCTTGATCGCCGCCAGGAGGCGCGGATGAGCGACGTCGTATCGTCGACGTTCGCGGCCGTGTACGTGCCCTTCCTGGCTTCGTTCGTCGTCTTGATGCTCGCGGCGTGGCACAACCCGTGGGTGTTCGTCGTCTTTGAGCTGATGGTGATCGCCAACGATACGGGCGGCTGGGCGGCCGGTGTCATGTTCGGCAAGCACCCGATGGCCCCCGCTCTGTCTCCGAAGAAGTCGTGGGAGGGCTTCGCCGGTTCGGCTATCACCGCGATGGCTGTCGGCTCGGTCGGTCTTTGGCTGCTGGGTGCTGCGTGGTGGTGGGGCCTCATCGCAGGAATCGCGATCGCTTTCGTGGGGACGATGGGAGACCTGACTGAGTCGCTCATTAAGCGCGAGGCAGGCCTGAAGGACATGTCGCAGATCCTGCCCGGGCACGGAGGTGTTCTCGACCGAGTGGATGCGCTGCTCATGAGCGCGCCGGTAGCCTACTTTGTTTTCGCGTGGGCGCTGCCGGGTATTTCTTGGGAGTCGAGCCATTGAGCCAATCGATGAAGGAAGCACGCGGGGCTCACGAACGTAGTGCGACGAGTTTGTCCGACCTTCAGCGTCGTAGCTCGCGCCGCGAGGTGCGCCCGACGGATCAGCCGCCGGAGGGTGCGACACACAAGGATGCTAAGCCGGTGCTGTCGTTCACGGCGAAGCGGCGCGGCAAGGCGCCCTCGCACCTTGCTGACCTGGACGCGGCTGGCCGTAAGCAGGTCTTGAAGGACCTGGGCATGCCGGGTTTCCGAGCCGATCAGCTCTCGCGTCACTACTTCACGCATTTCGAAGCCGACCCTTCGAATATGAGCGATATTCCTGCGGGGATGCGCGAGGCGGTGTCGGGGGCGCTGTTACCCAAGCTCGTGACAAAGGTCGTCTCACTGGAGGCAGACGGCGGACGCACGATCAAGGACCTGTGGCGTCTGTACGACGGCGCGCAGGTCGAGTCCGTCTTGATGCGTTACCCCCAGCGCACCACCCTGTGCGTCTCGTCGCAGGCAGGGTGCGGTATGGCGTGCCCGTTCTGCGCCACGGGACAGATGGGGCTGACGCGTAACCTGTCGACCGCCGAGATCGTCGACCAGGTGCGCGAGGCCCAGGCCTCCTGCCGTGACGGCAAGCTGGCGGGTGGGTCCACCGCGCTTTCGAACGTTGTTTTCATGGGCATGGGCGAGCCTCTCGCCAACTACAAGACCGTCGTTGCTGCCCTGCATCGTCTGATCGATCCGGCCCCTGAGGGTTTCGGCATGAGCGCTCGCAACATCACGGTCTCCACGGTTGGCTTGGTTCCGGCGATCAAAAAGCTGGCAGGGGAGGGTATGCCTGTCACCCTGGCTGTTTCTCTGCACGCCCCTGACGACGACCTGCGCGACGAGCTGATTCCGATCAACTCTCGCTGGAAGGTGGGCGAACTCCTGGACGCTGCCCGCGCCTACTTCTTGGCTACGGGCCGACGCGTGTCCATCGAGTACGCGCTCATCAAGGACATGAACGATCAGGAATGGCGTGCGCAGCTGTTGGCTGATGAGCTGAATAAACGAGGCCACGGCTGGGTGCACGTCAACCCGATTCCTCTTAACCCCACGCCGGGTTCCATCTGGACGGCCTCGACGCGCAGCGCTCAGGAGGCATTCGTCAAGCGCCTGCGTGACAACGGCATCGCGACGTCCATTCGCGATACGCGCGGCTCGGATATTGACGGCGCATGCGGGCAGCTGGCGACGGCGGTCGCCGACGGTAAGCGGGCGGTCGGGGAGGGGCGCGCGTGACCGGTTTTTCCGATAGTACTGAGTTCGTTAAGCCCCAAGCTGTCGATCAGATTCTTCGTTCCATGACACAGGAAAAGGAGCAGTGATGACTGAGTTCCCTAGGGTTGGTTTCTTCTCGAAGGGCTACGACTGTGCACAGGTTGATGCTTTCTTTGAAGATGCCCGCCGCGCCTACGAGGGCGGTGTTCCTCCGGAGCAGTTCAGCTCCGAGCAGGTGCTTCTGGCAACGTTTGAGCTCAAGAACCGCGGTTACAACATTGAGGCTGTTGACGGGGCGATGAACCGCCTTGAGGCCGCTTTCGTGAATCGCGATCGAGCGGATTCCGTTGCCGCCGAGGGCGAGGCTGCGTGGTATGAGCATGTGGCGGACCGGGCGACGACACTGTACCCGCGTCTGCAGCGTCCGCGCGGTGAGCGTTTCTCGCAGCCGACCTCGGGCCGTGGCTATGCCTGCGACGAGGTCGATGACCTTCTCGATCGGATCGCCGCGTACTTTGACGAGGCCGGTGACCTCAATGCTGAAGAGATCCGTACCGCGACTTTCCGTCCGAAGCGAGGCAAGAAGGCCTACGCCGAAGGCCCGGTGGACGCGTACCTGGGCCGCGCGGTCGAGATCCTACTCGCGGTCGACTGATGGCTGTTTTGGAGGACGAGCACGCTCCGACAGTTCCCGTTGTCCTGCTTGGGTCCACGGGGTCGATCGGTACCCAGGCTCGTGAGGTTATCGAAGCGCATCGCGGGCGTTTCGACGTCATCGGCGTCAGCGCCGGCGGTGCGTCAATCACCGAGCTCGCTGTTCAGATAGTCGCTTTGAACCCCACCTACGTGGGTGTCGCTCGTGACGTTCGTGAGGAGTTGGCGAGCGCCGTGGCCGCGATGGGCGGCACGTGCCCGGAGGTTTTTGTCGGCGAGAATGCCTCGGTCGAGGTCGTGTGCGCCTCGGTGGAACACGCGGCGCAGCTGTACCCGCACGCAACGACGGTGGTACTCAACGGAATTACGGGTGGCGTCGGCCTGTCGTCGACGCTCGCGGCTCTGAGGTGTGGCGCGCGCTTGGCGCTTGCGAACAAGGAATCGCTCGTTGTCGGCGGTGCCCTCGTCAAGAATGCGATGCACGTTCCCGGCCAGATTGTCCCGGTGGACTCCGAGCATTCGGCGATCGCCCAAGCCCTGGCCTCGGGCGTGCACGAGCGTGGGCTGACGTCTCCGGTCGTGTCGGGGCGTTCTGAGGTCGCGGATCTCGTGTTGACTGCGTCGGGCGGCCCGTTCCGCGGTCGTCGGCGCGATCAGCTGCGGGGAGTGCGGGCGCAGCAGGCGCTCGCGCACCCGACTTGGCAGATGGGTCCTGTCGTCACGATCAATTCGTCGACCCTGATCAACAAGGGCCTCGAGCTGATTGAAGCGCACCTGCTCTTCGACGTGGCGCCCGAACACATTGTCGCTACGGTTCACCCGCAGTCCATCGTGCACTCGATGGTGACGTGGTGTGACGGTGCGACGACTCTGCAGGCCTCGCCTCCGGACATGCGCCTGCCGATCGCGCTGGGGCTCACCTGGCCGGAGCGCCTCCGGGAGGTCGAGACGCCTCTGACGTGGGAATCCGCGTCGCAGTGGACGTTCGAGCCGGTAGACAACGATACGTTCCCCGCGATCGACCTCGCGCGCTTTGCCGTTGCAGCTTCGGCGACACACCCTGCGGTGCTCAACGCTGCGAACGAGGTGTTGGTCGACGCGTTCATCGCGGGTGAGGTTCCGTGGCTGGCGATCGTCGACACGGTCTCGGCTGTTGTGCACGAACATGAGGGGGTTGTAGACCCCTCCTTGGAAGACATTGTGGCCGCGCAGCGTTGGGCTGATCAACGCGCACGCGAACTCGTTCGCGCAGGCCAATGGAAGGATATGTGAGCGTGGGCTCTCTCGTCGGTATTGTTGTCGTCGTTATCGGTATCTTGGCCTCCGTCGCCCTGCATGAGGTGGGACACATGCTGCCCGCCAAGAAGTTCGGCGTGCTGGTTCCCGACTACGCCGTGGGCTTTGGTCCCGCGCTGTGGAAGAAGAAGATTGGGGAGACCACCTACGCGCTGCGTGCCATTATGCTGGGCGGCTACGTGAAGATTATTGGCATGTACGCACCTGCGCGACCCGGTACACGCCTCGTGGGACGCGGCGGCAAGGCGACCCTCGCGCAGGAGGCGCGCGAGGCATCGGCTGAGGAGATCCCCCATGGCCAGGAGCACCGGGCCTTCTATCACCTGAGCGCTCCGAAAAAGATCACCGTGATGCTCGGTGGTCCGATGATGAACCTGCTCATCTGCTTCGTCCTCTCTGCGATCGCTATGATGGGGATCGGTGCCCCGACGGCGTCGCGCACCATCGCGCAGGTGCCGACGACGGTGTCGAGCGCGTCGGGCGACGTCGCGTCTCCCGCGTATGAGGCCGGGGTTCGTCCCGGAGATACCGTTCTCGCCTGGAACGGGCAGCCGGTGGCCACCTTCGCTGATCTGCAGCGCGCTGTGGGCGCGACCGGTGACGGGGAGAGCGCGATTTTGACCGTCGAGCGCGACGGTGCCACCATGGACCTGACGGTCTTTCCCGTGACGGGGGCTCAGGGGGCGCGCATTGTTGGCGTGACTGCCGGGTACGAGTACGTGTCGGCGTCGCTGGGCGACGTGGCCGCCGCCAATTGGCAGATGTTTACCGGCACCGCGTCCGTGGTCGTGCGTCTTCCGCAGGCCGTGTGGCAAGTGGGGCGCTCGATCGTGACCGATGAGAAGCGCGATGCCTCCGGGGTGGTGTCCGTCGTCGGTGTTGGTCGTTTGGCCGGTGAGGTGACGGGTGATTCGCAGGCGCTCGGCCTGGAGGATGCGCGTCAGGTCATTGCGGTCTTGCTCAGCCTGCTGGCCTCTCTCAACATGGCTCTCTTTGTCTTCAACCTTATTCCGCTGCCGCCTCTGGATGGCGGGCACATACTTGGAGCTCTGTTCGAGGGTGCGCGTCGAGCGATCGCGCGCGTGCGTGGGGTGGCCGATCCCGGGCCGGCGGATACCGCTCGCCTGGTGCCCCTGACGTGGGTGGTGGGTGGCCTGCTGGTCGCGATGAGTGTCGTCCTGATCGTCGCTGACATCGTTAAGCCTGTGTCGCTCGGCTGAGCCCGATCAGCGCCTCGTGCGCAGCTAGCGGAAAAGCGACTCTGACCACGCGTGTGTGGTCCGTGTGGGAAGGAAGGCCACTGTGCGAGATAATGACACGGTGAGTGAAATCAATCTTGGTATGCCCGAAGTCGCGGCGTCGCCGTTCCCGCGCAAGCAGACGCGACGCATCATGGTCGGTGACGTGCCCGTGGGCGGCGACGCCCGCGTGTCCGTTCAGTCCATGACGACGACGAAGACCCACGACATCGGCGCGACCCTTCAGCAGATTGCCGAACTGACGGCTGCCGGCTGTGACATCGTGCGCGTGGCCTGCCCGACGGATAAGGACGCGGACGCGCTGCCCATCATCGCCAGGCAATCCCGCATCCCGGTGATCGCCGACATCCACTTCAAGCCGAAGTACGTGTTCCAGGCGATCGAGGCGGGCTGCGGTGCTGTGCGCGTCAACCCCGGCAACATCCGGAAGTTTGACGACCAGGTCAAGGACATCTGCAAGGCGGCCTCCGATCACGGTGTATCGCTGCGAATTGGCGTCAATGCAGGCTCGCTCGATCCTCGTCTACTCAAGAAGTACGGTCGCGCGACGCCCGAGGCGCTGGTCGAGTCGGCCATCTGGGAAGCCTCCCTGTTCGAAGAAAACGACTTCCACGACTTCAAGATCTCCGTCAAGCATCACGACGTGCTGACGATGATCCAGGCCTATCGGATGCTCTCCGAGGCGGGGGACTGGCCGCTGCACCTCGGCGTGACCGAGGCGGGCCCCGCGTTCCAGGGCACCATCAAGTCGGTGTCTGCCTTCTCCATTCTGCTGGCTGAGGGCATCGGCGACACGATTCGCGTCTCGCTGTCTGCTCCTCCCGTCGAGGAGATCAAGGTGGGCACCAAGATGTTGGAGTTCATGGGACTGCGCGACAAGACTCTCGAGATCGTCTCGTGTCCGTCCTGTGGCCGCGCCCAAGTGGATGTGTGGACGCTTGCCGAGGACGTGACCGAGGGCCTGAAGGACCTGACCGTGCCGCTGCGAGTCGCCGTGATGGGCTGCGTCGTCAACGGCCCGGGAGAGGCTCGTGAGGCAGACCTGGGTGTCGCCTCCGGCAACGGAAAGGGCCAGATCTTCATCCGCGGCGAGGTCGTCGAGACTGTTCCCGAGGATCAGATCGTCGAGACGCTGATCCGTCGTGCAAATTCCCTCGCGGAGGACCTTGGCCTTGAGCCGGGTTCCGGCAGCGTCGAGGTCGCCCCGATTAGCGCCCCGGATGTGAAGCTCCCGGGCATCGACTTCTGAGTTTTCGGTAAGGACCATCACATGCGTATTCGCACTCTTGCCTGTCTGTCTCTCGTCGCCGGCGCGTGCGCCGTCGCGGCCACCGGCTTTCCGCGTCGCATCGGTTTGACGGCTTCCCAGGCAGACGTGTCGCTCCCAGGCGATCTCATCGAACCCGGCGCTAACGTCGTCGTCGATCGTGGCATCGCAATTGACGCCCCTGCGTCGGCTGTGTGGAATGTGCTCAGCCACGTCTTTGAGCCCGAGGACGAGTCCACGATCATCGACGTTGAGGACGAGGATCACATCCTGATGCGCGTCGCGCCTCCGGCTGCCCCCGAGGGTACCGAGGCCTCGGGCACCTGCGTGATTGCCCTGCTGCCGCTGTCGCCGTCGCGCACGCTCCTGCACATCCGCGAGCGCCACGTGGCGCAGGGCCGTGACCGCGCGCTCGCGTGGGCGGGCGTTGCTGCCGAGTCGTTGTCGTCGCTGTCGATGCTGCGCGACTTGCGCGACGCATGCGTCGGTGGCCTCGTTGAGGCCTGAGTAGTCTCGACCCGGCCATTTCGGTTGGACAGCAATCCCCGTTGATGTTGTAGTATCAGCTAGTACGCAACGCCAACGGGGATGTTGCTTTTGTCCGAAGGAGGACACAATGGTCGCCAGCTCCACCGCTCTGATCGCACTCGTCGGTGCCGCCATCGCTCTCGTGTGGGCGTGGGCCTGGTTCGGCGTCGGTGCGACCGCGCGCCGTGTGTCGGTGCGCCTCGAGCTCGGTGGTGGAAACGCGGCCGCAGAGATGGGGCGCGTCGTGTGGCCCCTCATGCCGCTGCTGTCCCTTCTGTGGTTCCTGACCGCGGATCTGATGGTGCGCGAGGCGCGCGGCCTCGACACTGTTGGCTCGCTTGGCTTCGTGATCGGTGTGCTTGCCCTGATGGGTGCCGTCGCCGTCCAGGCCCTCTACTTCGGCGGATTGCCCGAGTGGGCGTACCCGGGCTGGATGGCTCGCCGCTACTACGCCTCGCACGCGGGTGCCCGTGAACGCGAGCTCGGTGCCCACGCGGTGATCTGAGGCCGTCGCGCTTTCGATGAGGGGCCACACGGCTGTGCCGGTGGCCTCGGGGCCTTCGCGTGCCGTACTCTTGGAACATGCTTCGAAATCTCTCGACTTTCTTCCTGCGAACCCTGCGTGAAGACCCGGCCGACGCCGAGGTGAACTCGCACAAGCTCCTGGTGCGTGCCGGATACATCCGCCGCTCCGCTCCCGGCATCTACACGTGGCTGCCTCTCGGCCTGCGCACGCTGCGCAAGATCGAGGACATCGTCCGCGAAGAGATGGACGCGATGGGCGCACAGGAAGTCCACTTCCCGGGACTGATTCCGGCCGAGCCGTACAAGGCGACGAACCGCTGGGAAGAGTACGGTCCCACGCTGTTCAAGCTTAACGACCGTAAGGGGGGCGACTACCTGCTCGCTCCCACGCACGAGGAGATGTTCACCCTCCTGGTGAAGGACATGTACTCCTCGTACAAGGATCTGCCCGCGACCCTCTACCAGATCCAGACCAAGTACCGCGACGAGGCCCGCCCGCGCGCCGGTCTGATTCGCGGTCGCGAGTTCGTCATGAAGGACGCTTACTCCTTCGACATCGACGACGAGGGCCTGAACGCCTCCTACCAGGCCGAGCGTGACACCTACGAGCGCATCTTCCAGCGTCTGGGCCTGCGCTACGTCATCGTCTCCGCGATGAGCGGCGCGATGGGTGGCTCGCGCTCTGAGGAGTTCCTGCACCCTTCGCCGATCGGCGAGGATACCTTCGTGGCGTCCCCGGGCGGTTACGCTGCCAACGCCGAGGCCGTGACGACGCCGGCGCCCCAGGCCCAGGATGCCTCCGGCGTGCCCGCTGCGGTGGAGGTTCCCACGCCCGATGCTCCGACGATCGAGTCGCTCGTCGATTTGCTCAACGAGCGCTACCCGCGTCAGGACCGTCCCTGGACTATGGCGGACACGCTGAAGAACGTTGTCGTCACGCTGACGCACCCGGACGGGCATCGTGAGCTGCTCGTCGTGGGCGTGCCCGGTGATCGCGACGTTGACATGAAGCGTCTCGAGGCCGCCGTGGCCCCCGCAGAGGTCGATATGGCATCGGATTCAGACTTCGAGCCGCATCCCGAGCTGGTGCGCGGCTACATCGGCCCCGCGGTCCTCGGCCCCAACTCGCCCAAGCGCGTCGTGGACGAGGAAGGCAACGCCTCCGGTTCCGTGCGCTACTTGGTGGACCCGCGCGTCGTCGATGGGACCGCATGGGTCACGGGTGCGAACGCCGAGCAGCGTCACGTCCTGAACCTGGTCATGGGCCGTGACTTCACTGCCGACGGCACGATTGAGGCCGCAGAGGTGCGCGAGGGAGACCTGGCTCCCGACGGCTCTGGCCCGCTTCACCTCGAGCGCGGCATCGAGATCGGCCACATCTTCCAGCTGGGTCGCAAGTACGCCGAGGCGCTGGGCCTGACCGTCCTCGACGAGAACGGCAAGACCCGGGTCGTCACCATGGGTTCGTACGGCATCGGCGTCACCCGCGTGATGGCGGCCCTGGCCGAGGCGAACTGCGATGACAAGGGCCTGAGCTGGCCCGCGCAGATCGCGCCCTTCGACGTGCACATCCTTGCCACCGGCAAGGGCGACGAGGTGTTTGAGACCGCCCAGTCGCTGGGTGAGCAGCTGGACGCCGCAGGATTGGACGTGCTCGTCGACGATCGCCGGAAGGTGAGCGCTGGCGTGAAGTTCAAGGACTACGAGCTCGTGGGCGTTCCCTTCGGCCTGGTCGTCGGTCGCTCGCTGGCCGACGGCGAGGTGGAGATCCGCGTGCGTGCCACCGGCGAGACCATTGTCGTGCCCGTCGAAGAAGCCGTCGCGCGCCTGCGCGAGGCTCACGCCGCAGCCCTGAAGGGGGAGTGACATGGCTATTCGTCCCATTCGCATCATCGGTGATCCCGTCCTGCGTACCGTGTGCGATCCGATTACGGAGATCACGCCGAACGTGAAGGCTCTCGTTGAAGACCTGCTCGAGGGTGTCGACATGGACGGTCGCGCCGGCCTGGCCGCCAACCAGATCGGCGTCAGCCTGCGCGCGTTCTCGTGGAACATCGACGGCGAGATCGGCTACGTGCTCAATCCCCGCATCGTTGCTCTGAGCGAGGACGAGTATCAGGACGGCGACGAGGGATGCCTGTCGGTCCCCGAACTTTGGTACCCGACCGAGCGCGCCTGGTACGCGCGCTGTGAGGGCACGGACCTGGACGGCAAGAAGGTTATCGTCGAGGGCGAGGAGCTGATGGCGCGCTGCATCCAGCACGAGTGCGATCACCTTGACGGTCACATCTACATCGATCGCCTGGATCGCCCGACGCGCAAGAAGGCTCTGCGCGACATCCGCAACGCCGGTTTCTGAGCATCGAGCCTCGTAGAGGCGTAGACGCGCCGGGGAATGGAGTGCATTCCTCGGCGCGTTCTACTATCCTGTAGTCACATCGTGTGCGCCTTTTCGGCGCAGATCATTGATACTCGTGGCTAGTTAGGGCGTAGGGGAAGACGATCCTGACAAAGCCAACAGGAGGAACAATGAGAGGGTCATACACCCGCGGTGTACTTTTCGTGCACTCAACACCGCCCGCTTTGTGCCCGCACATCGAGTGGGCGCTGGGCACCGCGCTCGGCCAGGAGGTTCGCCTTCAGTGGTCGGACCAGGAAGCGGCACCGGGCATGGTTCGCTGCGAGTTCTCGTGGGTCGGACCGGTAGGCTCGGGTGCCCGTTTGGCGTCCGCTCTGCGCGGTTGGGAGCACCTGCGTTACGAGGTAACAGAAGAAGCCACGGCGTCGAGTGACGGCGGCCGCTGGTGCCACACGCCCTCCCTGGGCATCTTCCACTCCCAGATGGACACGATCGGTAACGTCGTTGTGCCCGAGGACCGTATCCGCGCTGCCCTGGAGTCCGCTACCACGTACGAAGAACTGCGTGAGGGCCTCGATCTGGCCCTCGGCCAGGCGTGGGATGACGAACTCGAGTCCTTCCGCCACGCCGGCGCAGGCGCGCCCGTGCGCTGGCTCAACAACCGGGTCGGCTAATGGGCTCCATCGCCGACCTGCTGGGGGACCAGCTGCGTGCAGGCTTAGCGCAGCTGGTCGACCCCGAGGCATCCGACGAAGCGCCCGGCGCGGCCCCGGCCTCGGACCTGGAGCGCGCATCAGATGCGTGTGAGAGGGCGCGCGTGATCGCGATGGAGGCCGTGCTCGACGAGGTCGAGGTCGACCCGGCACTCGTGAGAGGGCAGGACACCCTGCGCAAAGATCTCGACATGGATGATGTCTCTTTGTATGCCGTCGTCGCGCGTGTCGAACGCGAGGCAAAGGTGGCGCTGACGGATGCTCAGGTCCAGGCCTGGTCGACGCTCGGGGATCTGCTCGACTCCGTTTCTGACGCCGCTTCCAATCACTAGCGAAAGACCTTGTCAGCGGAGCTTCAACGACGCATCTAATGTTCGTAAAGTGCTGAATTTCCAGGCCTTATGGGCCTAGGATATAGGCGCATCGCCCGGAATGGACCGGCGAGCGAACCGACGGAAGGAACGACGTTGACCCGCACCGAAGAAGATCTGCTTGGTACCCGTGAAGTTCCCAAGGAAGCGTACTGGGGCATCCACACGCTGCGTGCCATCGAGAACTATCAGATCTCAGGATCAACGATTAACGAGGCTCCCGAGCTGATCCGCGCTTTTGCCCAGGTGAAGAAGGCCTGCGCGTTGGCGAACATGCAGCTCAAGGCGATGAAGCCCTCTAAGGCCGAGGCCATCATCGCCGCCTGCGACGAGATCATCGAGAATGGCCGCTGCATGGATCAGTTTCCCGTCGATCAGTTCCAGGGCGGTGCTGGGACGTCCGTCAACATGAACGCGAACGAGGTCATCGCGAACCTAGCACTCGAGATCCTGGGGGAGGACAAGGGCCGCTACGACATCATCAACCCGAATGACCACGTCAACCGTTCCCAGTCGACCAACGATGCCTACCCCACGGCTTTTCGTATCGCCTTGTGGCGCAAGGTCAACCGCCTGCGCAAGGCCATCGATGAGCTGGCCGACGCCTTCGATGAGAAGGGTGCCGAGTTCCGTCACATCCTGACGATGGGTCGCACGCAGTTGCAGGACGCTGTCCCGATGTCGCTGGGTAGTGAATTCTCCGCCTTCGCGCACACGCTGCGCGAAGAGGATGATCGCCTCGTCAACAACGCCGAGCTGCTCCTGGAGACCAACCTGGGCGCGACCGCGATCGGCACCGGGCTGAACACGCCGGACGGCTACCAGCAGGTCGTTGTGCGCCACCTGCGCCGCATCACCGGTGCCCGCGTTGTCGGCTCCCCGAACCTCCTTGAGGCCACCTCAGATACGGGTGCCTACGTGTCCATGCACGCGACGATCAAGCGAAGCGCCGTGAAGCTTTCCAAGGTCTGCAACGATCTGCGCCTCCTGGCCTCGGGCCCACGCGCCGGCCTGAACGAAATCAACCTGCCCAAGATGGCCGCGGGTTCGTCGATCATGCCCGCCAAGGTCAACCCGGTCATCCCCGAGGTCGTCAACCAGGTGTGCTTCAAGGTCATCGGTAACGACCAGACCGTCACCATGGCGGCCGAGGCCGGCCAGCTGCAGCTCAATGTCATGGAACCCGTCATCGGTCAGGCCCTCTTCGAGTCGATCAACCTGCTCGTGAATGCCTGCGATACGCTGCGTGAGCGCTGCGTCGCCGGCATCACCGCGAACGCCGACGTGTGCCGCAGCTACGTAGAAAACTCGATCGGCATCGTCACCTACTTCAACGACGTCATCGGCCACCACCTGGGCGATGTCGTCGGCAAGCGGGCGGCCGCTGAAGGCAAGACGGTGCGAGAGGTCATCCACGACATGGAGCTCCTCTCGGAGGAAGAGGTCGAGCGGATCCTCTCGCCGGAGAACCTCGCCAACCCGAAGTACGCGGGCACAGAGGAAGACTAATCGTCCGACGCGCACAACGAGGCCGGGGAACCCGCGTGGGGATCCCCGGCCTCGTTCTCATGATCGCTGGGTGCCGCGATGGAGGAGCGCGGGCCTAGCGACGATCACTCCTCGCCGGCGTGGTCGTTGCCCTGAATCGAGTAGTTGAACAGGTCGTACTTCTCGATGGCCTGCTGGACGGTCGAGGGGTCGATCTGACCCTTGTCGGCCAGGGCTGCCAGCGTGCGCACGACCATCGATTCGGCATCGATGTGGTACCAGCGGCGTGCGGCGCGACGGGTGTCGGAGAAGCCGAAGCCATCCGCGCCGAGCACGTGGTAGTCCCCGGGGACCCACTGGCGGATCTGGTCGGGCAGCATACGGTCGAAGTCGGAGGAGGCCACGAAGGGACCCTCGCGTCCTGCGAGCTTCGTGGACACGTAGGGCGTGCGGCGCGGCTCCGTGGGGTGCAGGTAGTTGTGTTCCTCGGCGTCCAGGCCGTCGCGGCGCAGCTCGCTCCACGAGGTCACGGACCACACGGCGGCGTCCACGCCCCAGTCGCGGGCGAGCAGTTCGCGGGCTTCGCGTGCCCACGGCACGCCGACACCCGAGGCGAGTAGCTGAGCCTTGGGGCCTCCGAAGTTCTGATGCTCGTCGAGGTTGTAGATGCCCTTGATGATGCCCTCGACGTCCACGTTCTCAGGTTCGGCCGGCTGGTGGATCGGCTCGTTGTACACCGTCAGGTAGTACATGACGTTGGGGTCGCGGTCGCCCGCGTCGCCGTACATGCGCTCGAGACCGTCCGCCATGATGTGACGGATTTCGTAGGCGTAGGCCGGGTCGTAGGAGACGAACGCGTGGTTGGTGGCAGCCAGGACGTGCGAGTGGCCGTCCATGTGCTGCAGGCCTTCGCCCGCGAGCGTCGTGCGGCCCGCGGTGGCACCGATGACGAAGCCCTTGGTGAGCTGGTCGCCGGCTGCCCAGAACTGGTCGCCCGTGCGCTGGAAGCCGAACATCGAGTAGAAGATGTAGATCGGCACCATCGGCAGGTCGTGTGTGGAGTACGCCGTGCCGACGACCTGGAAGGCGGCGGAGGAGCCGGCCTCGGTGATGCCCGTGTGCAGGATTCGGCCCTGCTCGGATTCGCGGTAAGACAGCATCATATCGGCGTCGACGGGGGTGTAGGACTGGCCGGTCGTGTTGAAGATCTTCGCCGAGGGGAAGATCGCGTCCAGACCGAAGGTGCGGGCCTCGTCGGGAATGATCGGCACGAAGTACTTGCCGACCTCCTTGTCCTTGAGGAGGTCCTTGATGAGGCGGACGAGAGCCATGGTCGTGGCGACCTCAAGCTTGCCCGAACCCTTGGACAGGGCATCGAAGGGCCGGGTGGGCAGGGCCGGCAGCTTAGGCTGGCGATCGGCGCGTCGCTCGGGCACCCAGCCGCCGAGGATCTCGCGGCGCTCCTTCATGTACTGCAGGGCCGGGTGGTCGGCCGGCGGCATGTAGTACGGCGGCTTGTAGGGATCGCGCTCGAGTTCCTCGTCGGTGATCGGGATCTGCAGGCGATCGCGCAGCTGCTTGGCGTCCTCGAGGGTCAGCTTCTTCATCTGGTGCGTCGAGTTACGACCGGCGAAGTGCGAGCCCAGGGCGTAGCCCTTGATGGTGTGGGCAAGGACGACGGTCGGCTGGCCCGTGTGGTCCATGGCGGCCTTGTAGGCGGCGTAGACCTTGCGGTAGTCGTGGCCGCCGCGCTTGAGTTCCCAGAGCTGCTCGTCGGTCCAGTTCTTGACCATTTCCTTCGTGCGCGGGTCGCGACCGAAGAAGTGCTCGCGCACGAAGGCACCGTCGTTGGCGCGGAAGGTCTGGTAGTCACCGTCCAGGGTCTCGTTCATGACGTGGACGAGGGCATCGTCCTTGTCGGCGGCGAGCAGCTGGTCCCAGCCGCGGCCCCAGATGACCTTGATGACGTTCCAGCCGGCACCCTTGAAGAAAGCCTCAAGCTCCTGAATGATCTTGCCGTTGCCGCGCACGGGGCCGTCGAGACGCTGCAGGTTGCAGTTGATGACGAAGGTGAGGTTGTCCAGGCGCTGCTGAGCGGCGAGCTGGAGCATGCCGCGAGACTCGGGCTCGTCCATCTCACCGTCGCCGATGAAGGCCCAGGTGTGCTGCTGAGAGGTGTCCTTGATGCCGTTCATGTGCAGGTAACGGTCGAACCAGGCCTGGTAGATGGCCTCGGCGGGACCCAGGCCGAGCGAGACCGTGGGGTACTCCCAGAAGTCTTCGAGCTGGCGCGGGTGCGGGTACGAGGGCAGGCCGTGCTCCGTGGAGACCTGCTGACGGAAGCCGTCCATCTGCTCTTCGGAGAGACGTCCCTCGAGGAAGGCGCGGGCGTAGGGGCCGGGGGAGGCGTGTCCCTGGAAGAACACGTGGTCGCCGCCGCCGGGGTGGTCCTTGCCGCGGAAGAAGTGGTTGAGGCCGACTTCGTAGAGGGTGGCAACCGAGGCGTAGGAGGAGATGTGTCCGCCGACCTTGACACCGGGGCGCTGGGCGCGCGTCACCTGGACGGCGGCGTTCCAACGGATCCAGCGGCGGTATTCGCGCTCCATGGCTTCGTCGCCGGGGAAGTACGGCTCTTGGTCAACGTGGATGGTGTTGACGTAGGGGGTCGTGTATTCCTGGGGGAGCTGAACGCCGTTGCGGCGTGCTTCGTTGAGCATGTTCAGCAGGATGTAGCGTGCGCGGGGGCCGCCCTTTTCGTTGATGAGCCCGGACAGGGACTCAACCCATTCGGCGGTCTCCTGGGGGTCGTTGTCGGGAACCTGAGGGATCAGGCCGTTAACGACGACAGGGTGGGACTCGTGGAGTTGGCTCACGGTGTACCTTCTCGCTTGACTCGGTGCTGCTTGCGCAGCCTGCGTGAGCGGTGTCCTCTGGCGACACCGCACGTATCGGGACCATTGTCCCACTAATGGCAGACCTTTGCGAGTGTTTGCCTCGGCTTGTGACTATGACGTGCGCATCACCGCTTGGTAGGCATTCCGCGTCGAATGAATCCACGGCTCAGGCGGGGGAGTGATCGTAGGGGTCTTTTATCGTGGTCCATCCCTTGCATTCTGGTAGGTCCCATGCCCTAGGATGAAGACGTGAACGTTGATATGACACTGAGCGCCAGCTCGATGATGGGCGGTGCTGCGTGATGGCAGTGCGCCTGGGTTTTGCGTCCGATGCGATCGTGCAGGAGTTCTACGTCGATGATGACGTCGATCAGGCCGTGCGCGCAGCGATTGAAGAAGAGACCGGCCAGCCGATCGTGGACGTCGATTACGCGGACGTCGTGGACGGTGCAATCGTGTGGTGGCGCGCGGATGACGCAGAGGAAGAGGACCTCGCGGACGTGCTCGTGGACGCGATGTCGAACCTGGATGATGGCGGGCTGATCTGGGTGTTGATCCCCAAGCCGGGACGTCCCAACTCCGTGCGCGTAGGCGACGTGGAGGAGGCCGCTAAGATCGCTGGCCTGCACGCCACGACCTCGACGGCTCTCGGAGACAATTGGGCGGGCGTGCGCCTGACCGCGCGTCCGCGGTCGCGCCGCTAGCTTCTTCGACGAGGCCTGGGTGCGCAGCGCTGTCCTGCGCTGTGATGCTCTGCCTCGAACGTGACCGCACGCGTCACTTCTGGTAGATTGGCGCGTGCGTGGGGCCTTTAGCTCAGTTGGCTAGAGCATCTGGTTTACACCCAGAAGGTCATCGGTTCGAGCCCGGTAGGGCCCACAAGCGGCTGGGGCCGGAAGCGAAAGCTTCCGGCCCCGACGCGTATCCAAGTGTGCTACTCGGTGACTGACTTTACTTCCTGCTGTTTTCGACGGCCTGGTCTGGTATGTGCGATGGGTATTTTGAGGGTTGTTGGTTGTTATTGGTGCTGTTGTGCCCATTGGCATGCGTATTGGTTGGGTGAGAGCCAACCTCACGTGCTGTGGGGTGTTCTTCACTGTAGCGCTGGGACCAGCTGCCGATCTGTGTGCTTCCGTGATTCAGATCCTCGAACATTTCGTCCTCGTGGAGGTCGTTGCACATGTGGTTGTGCAAGCACTGCTAGCCGGGTGGGATCACGCTTCGGGTGTATCGTGCTCGTTGGCCTATCGCCGCAAGGCTGTTGCGATCGATTCAGGTCCGAAATTGGTGCGCAGCACCTGAGGTACCCTAAAGGCTAAGGTAGCCAGGTGGAGCATTTCGATTACGTAGGAGGCTACCTATACACCGATCGATATGGAAGGCCGGGTGAAGAAGGGTGAACTCATCGATGACGGTACAGACCCTGCACACGCGCTCCTTCCAATTCGAATCGAAGCGGAAATCGCTGGCTCACACTTGCCCCGGAGCGCTAACCCCGACCAGGCACTGTAGGCGCGGCGCGAGGCTTGAGGGCTTTTCGCGCGCACGCGCAGTCCTTCTACACGCCACAAGCACCGGAACGTATCACACAGGCCGCGACAATGCCCTCGGCTAGGGTGGGCGCACGCCCGGGCACTTTTATAGGACCAGTGTCGTTGTGCGGCGGCAAAATCGTTCATCTACTGGTGTACGGGCGCATAGTCCTACAGCGTGCTCGCCCTGCCCGCCGCGCGGGCACGGCGATGCGCTGACCGAGACAGCTCGACAAAGCGGCACGCAAGACGCTGAGAAGACCCCGGCCGACCAGGCAGCCCACAGCCTCGCGCCGGTGTGCTGGGCCGAGAAGCTTCCGTCCGCGAGCTCACGCGCCGATGCTGTCGCCAGCTTTGCCAACAACTGTTTGAGGCGTGAGTTGCGCTCGCGCAACTCACGCGTTGACTAGGCCACGTAGCGTCTCATCAGCCCATAACGCCGGTGCCACGGGCACGGCGATGCCTCTATCCAGTTGGCGGCAGGCCTGGGCCCTACTCGTGCTGTCAGCTCGCAACGCCTCGGTCATCTCCAGCCTTGCGCGAATCTGCTGAGGCTTGAGCTTGCGTAACTTCCTCATAGTCATCCAATCTGCCCGGTCACAAGCAACCAGGACTACTCAGAACAATCTCTTAAAACAAACGGTGCGGAATGCCCTGCCCCCTCCAGAGCCAACGTAAGTGCCGATCGATAAATATGTCGCAACTGCGTTAAGGGACTTCGCTCACAAGCCTGCAACCCTGCCTCGCCGCGATCGCGTACGAGTAAGACAACTGCGCTAGAGTAATCCCCGGCTACCGCCGCCACAGAAGCGTATAACCAACACATTCCTGGTAGCCAGAGACACCGTCATCAATTACATAACTCTGCCAGTTGTGAAGTCGCCAAATTTCGCAATGTATATAATGAGTCTAATGGAGGATCAGTCGTCTCGCTTTGGCTTTCTGAGGCGGTGATGCATAGGTCGACTTCAGCAATAGCCTCCTGATAGCGTTTTGCTTCAAAAAGCCATTTTGCAAGTATGTAGTGCATTGTAAAAGCCTCAGGGCTGAAAGTCGTATACTGAGCTTCCAAGTCGGAGACCAAAGTGGTAAGTTCGTCGACTATCGCTTGAGTAAGGCCGAAGCATCGCTTGGAATATGCCAAGAGATTGAACTTGCACGTGTAAACGTCTGGGTGTGAATCTTCTAATTGGTGAAGTGACGCGTTGAGTGCTTTTTTTGAATAGTGTATTGCTTCTGTATGTAGATCTAATGCGCTGTATGCTTCGGCCATCGTCATCCAGGCGTTAATCCGATGTCGAGGTTCAAATTGATGAAGACTTTCAGTTGTGTGATGAATCGCCAAGTGAGCGTGACGAATCGCTGTGTTCGCATTATGAATATGCGCCTGATTGTCGCTGTCAAAAGGAAAGGTAGTGTCGATCATCATCTTGGCGAAAGTGTATTCGTAGATCCCATAAAATGGATCAGATGCATCGGTGCTTTCGATTGTATTTTTGCAAATTTCTAACGCTTGCACATCTTGTCCTTCAAAATACAGTAATCGGGCAAGGTGTCCTCTATATATATGGTACAGAAAATGCGTATCATCTATGCTGGAAAATAGTATTTTGTAAACTGAATGAGCGTCGTCAAATTTCCTCAGTGCGCACAAGTTAATTCCGAGGAAGTCAAGTATCGTTAGCCAGGATGATTCCTTATTCTGAAGGAATGTTAATTGGTGGATCGTAGTATAGAGTGATGTTGCACAATTGAACATTCCGAAGTCGTAAGCGTATCTCAGTGTGTCGATTATTATAGCGTCGATCGTCAGTGGGAAGTTGTCTTCAGTGTTTATTAAATATTGGCAAATTGCCCGAAGTTGTGTCGAAATGTGTCGTAAATGTTGCATTCTAATTTCAATCGATTGATCCTGCAGCTGCCTTCCCAGAGCATATTCTAGTGTCTCTATTGCGTTGGTTACTGAAGTTGAATGGGTCGATCGGCTTCGCATTGATCGTGCAAGCAATCGGTGAATGCGCGTGAATTGTGCACCGTCCGATTCTTCGATTAGTGATGAATCGATTAAGGCTTGGTAGGCTCTGCTTCTGTTAAAGTCACTTTTGCGTTTAAGCCAGTTTTTTGGAACGCCTGTTTCGTCCAGGTAGCATAATGAATCCAGAATTTTAATGGCTTCTTCTTTGACTGTGTTACTGGTAATTTTAGATAGTGTGGTCTGCTTAGCGTTTCGAAGAGCATGGATCGCCCCTTGGGTATAGTCGTTGCCTTCAATTGGTTCGAGTAGTTCTTCAAGGTCTTCGTCGCAATGTGACTGCAGGTATGTATAATAGTCAGAAATGCTCGAGTCAAAGTAACGTTTTGCCATCGCTGCCGCTTGCGCAATTGCGAGAGGTAGGTCACCTAAATATGTGGCTAGTTTTGTGGCCGATTTTCTGTCATCATCGTTGGTGACTTTCGTCAGATAGTCGACGGACTCACGACGTGTGAAATTATCTATCCGAAATATGTTCCAACCCTCCTGAGAGTCCCAGCCGGAGTTTTTTCGGGTGGTAACGACAATATTTGCCCCTAAGTCTGTAGGAAGTAAGCCCATTATGTCATTGATGCTTTCGACGTTGTCAAATACAAATAGCGTCCTTTCTTTGGTAATTTGTTTCAACCTTGGTAGTATCTTGCCGATGCTCTGTGCAGGACTCTCTGATGTGTCTCTAATGATCCCGAGTGCTGACTCGCCAAAAATAACGTATTGCTGCTCGAGTTTCGAACGTGACGATGCGTCGAACCAGGCTATCATCGACCAGTCATCGGTGTTGCATTCGTTGGCGATGGATGCTGCGATCTGGGTCTTTCCGCTTCCAGGTCGTCCAATTAGGACATTGCGTGTTGGTTGTCCTGTTGCAGACGACTCGAATACAATTTTCTGGAGCGTATCGTCACCACTTTTCGGGTATCGTGGCAACGAGTGAGATAGTGGAGCTGGTCGTGTTCCGGTATCAAATCGGCGTATGGTGAATGTGTTCGGGCCGCTATTGATTACTGCTTCGACGATATATTCCGTTTGTTTGTCTATGTGTTCGTGTAGACGCTTTTCGCTCTGCTTAATGGATTCGCGTATCTCTTGCTCAGCTTGTTTGATACGGGCCTCCAAAGTAGAGAAGCAGCGTAACAAGCTCGTCAGAGCGACGTGTTCAAAGTTTGCGGACCAAGGTGCGAGGGTAAGGAATTCTAGCGCGATTTGATCGAGGAGTTTCTCGTAGTGGGCCTGCATACCCGCGCTTGAGTCGTCCGGAAGTGGTACGGCGTGGCTTTTTAGATCTTCAATGAAGTGTTCGGGTTGCTGGACCGCGCGGATAAGGGCGTCATCGTCCTCTGTCAGATTCTTGATTGTTTGGCCCGCTGCATCCGATAGCTGCGCCACGGCGTGCTTAATCTGTTTCCTACTCAGGCCGTCCTGCTGAAGTGTGTCTTGAATGGCATTAAGCTCAGAATTGATTGCGCCTTTCAGCGTGCGAATCATCTCCGCATTGGGATTATTAAGAGCGTCGTTCTTCAGGTCGGCAAGCAGATTGAGGCACTCCTGCGCGCCGTCGATCATGTCGGCGGCGAAGCCAAATCCGGCCATCTTGACTAGGGTCTTCACGACCAAGATTGACAGATTGGCGACGTTACTGTTTGTGCTCATGGGCACAGTCTACATACGCACAGGAGCGCATGTCGCCAGACATAAGATGGCCTGCGTGTGGGGCCGGAAGCTCTTGCTTCCGGCCCCACACTGTGTTTGTTTGCCTGTTTGTCAGAGTGCCTTGACAAAGTGCTCGATGGTGCGCATGAGTGCGCCGTCCGAGCGTGGTGCGTCAGTCCTCTTCGCGCTCTTCGGCGACGTCTTCACCAACGACGAGCTTGCCGGAAGCACCCGCGCCGAGCTGCTCTAGGGCGAGGCGGCCTACCATCTGCTGGTTGGTGGTCGTGCGCTGGGGGCGTGCGCCGGACAGGAAGCTGAAGAACCAGCTGACCAGGGTGCCGACCTGCGACTTGAAGCCGACGATGTAGAGCAGGTGCAGGAAGCACCAGGCAACCCATGCGACGAAGCCGGTCAGCTTCGTGTTGCCCATCTTCACGACGGCCTTGTAGCGCGCGATCGTCGCCATCGAGCCCTTGTCGTTGTAGACGAACTCGGTGGCCTTCGGGGATCGGCCCGCCAGGCGAGCGGCGATGGTGTCTGCGGCGAAGCGCGCGGACTGGATCGCACCCTGCGCGACGCCCGGTACGCCCGGGAAGGCCATCATGTCGCCGAGCACGAAGATCTCGGGGTGGCCCGGCAGGGTAAGGTCCTTGTTGACGGTGACGCGCCCCGCGCGGTCCACCTCGGCGCCCGTGGCCTCGCCGAGGGCCCGGCCCAGCGGGCTCGCGGCCACGCCGGCGGCCCACACCTTGCATACGGACTCGATCCGCTCTTCCTCGCCGGACTTGTACTTGATCGTCACGCCCTCGGAGTCCACGCCAGTGACGAAGGCGTTCATCTTCATCTCGACGCCAAGCTTGGCCAGTGCCTCTTCGGTCTTGAGGCCGAGCGCCTCGCCGAACGGGGGGAGAGGATGCTCGGCGCCGTCCACCAGGATGACGCGCGCCTTGGTCGGGTCGATGTTGCGGAACTCGCCCTTGAGAGTGTGAGAGGCGAGCTCGCGGATCTGTCCGGCCATCTCGACGCCGGTCGGGCCGGCACCCACGACGACGAAGGTGAGGAGCTTCTCGATAGCAGCCGGGTCGGTCTCGATCTCGGCCAGCTCAAACGCGCCGAAGATACGCGCGCGCAGTTCCAGGGCGTCGTCGATCGTCTTCATGCCCGGCGCAAAGACAGCGAAGTGGTCGTTGCCGAAGTAGGACTGGCCCGCACCCGCCGCAACGATCAGCGTGTCGTAGTCGGTCTGCTCGTGCTTGTTGTGGTTGCGCCACTTGACGACGCGCGCCTCGACGTCAATCTCCTCGACGAGCGCCTGTAGAACCGTCACGTTCTTCTGACCTCGCAGGATCTCGCGCGTGGTGGGGGCGATGTCGCCCTCGGAGAGGATGCCCGTGGCCACCTGGTACAGCAGGGGCTGGAAGAGGTGGTGCGATGTGCGGGCCAGGATGGTGATGTCGGCGTCGGCGTTCTTCAGGCGGCGCGCGGCGCTGAGGCCTGCGAAGCCGGAACCGATGATGACAATGCGGTGGCGTGACATAAGACTCTCCTTCAATTACGCAAGGCTAATCTTACTAATTTATTCCACCGGCACTTTGTGAGGTCTGGCGCACCTGGGCTCCGTGTCCTCAACTGTCAAAAAGCCGCGCTGCCGCAACCGGATCCGGCTTGCCCGTCGTCGTAGTCGGAAGCGCGTCGACGACCAGGACACGACGCACCTTCTCCCACGGTGCGAGGCAATTGCGCAGGGCGCCGGACAGCGCGTTGGCGCTCAACGACGAGGCCTGGGAGCGGCCCTCGGGGGATGCGACGATCAGGGCTGCGACGATCTGTCCCCAGCGTTCATTCGGCAGTCCCACGACGAGCGCATCCGATACCTCGTCCAGCGAGCGTAGAGCCCGCTCGACGGTCGGTGGAGCCACCAGCTCTCCGGCCGTGTTGATCATGCGGTGGGCGCGTCCCACCATGTGCAGCCAACCGTGGGCATCCCGAGTCGCCAGGTCGCCGGTGCGCAGCCACTCCTCGCCGCTCACGACGCCGGGACCGCGCACCCAGATCTCGCCCATCTCATCGACGCCGGCCTCGCGCTCCTCGGTGGCCATGACGCGCAGGTCCACGTAGGGGAAGGGAACCCCCAGCGATCCGGGTGGCGCCAAGCAATCGGGTGTGGCGACCGTGCCCGCCCCGGAGGTCTCGGTCATGCCCCACACGTGAATGGGGGACAAGCCGACCGCGCGCATCGCCTCGGCGAGGTCCGCCGTCATCGCGTCGCCGCCGATGAGGGGACGCACCCACGACGACAGGTCCCCGCCCGCGCGGTGGTGCTCGTCGAGGATTGCGCGGACGATCGCGGGCACGGCGAACATCATGGTGATCCCGTAGTGCTCGATCGCGTCGATGACGCCGCGCGCGTCGAAAGAGCCCGGAAAACCGAGAGTGACCAGGGTGCCGCCGTGGGTCCACACGTCCATCGACGTCCCGTTGAAGCCTCCGATGTGGCTCGCGGGCGCACACACGCCCACGACCGAGGACGTCGGCGCGTAGTCGAAGCCCTCGCGGAAGTTTGCCGATCCCCACCACATGACCTCGTGCGTGAGCGCGACGGGGCGCGGGGTGCCCGTAGACCCGGACGTGAACAAGATGGCGGCGAGATCGGTCCCGCAGCGCGCGGGGGCTTTCTCGATGGGCGCGGCGTGATCCGCCCACGCAGCCAGATCCGCAAACGACGCGACCTGCGCGCCCGCTCCGGACAGGGCGGGAGCGTGGTGGGCAGAGACCTCGTCCAGAAACACCCACGAGACGCCCACCTGCTCGCACATCGAGGCGAGCGTCGACGAGGGCATACGCGGGGACAGCGGGACCGTCACCGCGCGCAGCCACGAGGCCGCCACGGCGGCGATGTAGTGCCACGGCGAGTTCGCCCCGATGACGCCGACGCGCGTACCCTCGCCGATACCGGCACCCTCAAAGGCTGCGGCTAGGCGCGCCACGGTGTCCGCGGCCCCGCGCACGCTCCATTCCTGGCCAGTGACCGCGTCCACGAGAGAGCGGCGACCCGGGTACCGACGGGCGGCGGCGAGCAGCGCTCGTGCGGGCGAGTAATCGGCGGTCACGAGGCCGATGCGGCCTTCGCGGCCATGGCCGCGTGACGCTCGGTGCGCTCTTTGAGGCGAGCCAGGACGGAGCCGGCCTCCTGCAACGTCGACCCGGAATTGGCGATGTGGCGTAGCTGCTCGGGAATCTCAAAGCCGCGGGCGCGCATGCCCTTTGCCCACAGCAGGCCCGCGCGGTACGAAGAACGCACGAGGGGACCGGCCATGACGCCGGCGAAGCCCATCTCCTCGGCCTGCGCGGCCAGCTCGACGAACTCCTCGGGGTGTACCCAGCGGTCGATCGGGTGGTGCAGGGGAGAGGGGCGCAGGTACTGCGTGAGGGTCAGCAGGTCGCAGCCCGACTCGTGCAGGTCGCGCATCGCCGCGCTGATCTCCTCGCGCGTCTCGCCCATGCCCAGGATGAGGTTCGACTTGGTGACCATGCCGCCGTCGTGTGCGCGCTTGATCATCGCGAGTGAGCGATCGTAGTTGAAGGCGGGACGAATCTTCTTGAAGATGCGCGGCACCGTCTCGAGGTTGTGCGCGAAGACCTGCGGGCCGGCGTCGATCACCATGTCGATCGAGGCGTCCTGGCCGCGGAAGTCATCGACGAGCAGCTCAACGCCGGTGCCCGGGTTGAGCTCGTGGATGAGACGACACGTCTCGGCATAGAGCCATGCGGCACCGTCGGGCAGATCGTCTCGGGTCACGCCCGTGATCGTCACGTAGCGCAGGTCGAGGTCGCGCACGGACTCGGCGATGCGACGCGGCTCGTCCTTGTCGTACTCGGTGGGGCGCCCCGTCGCAATGTCGCAGAAGTCGCAGCGGCGCGTACACAGTGCGCCGCCAAGCAGGAAGGTCGCCTCGCGGTCCTGCCAGCACTCGTAGATGTTGGGGCAGCCGGCCTCGGCACACACCGTGTGCAGGCCCTTCGCGTGCGAGAGCGAGCGCATGTCCTGGTAGTTATCGCCGGCCTTAGCGGTCGTGCGGATCCACTCGGGCTTCTTCTCGATCGGAGTTTGCGAGTTACGCACCTCGATGCGCAGGAGCTTGCGTCCTTCGGGATCGGGCAGGGTACTCATAGCGTTGACCTCGTCGTGTAGGAAACGGAAGTGGGAGTGGTTGCCAGGCAGGGGGAGATGTGCTCCACCATGCGCGGGAGAAGCTCGGATGCGGCGTCGGAGACGGTTGTGTGAATGCCTTCCCACGACAGGGAGGTCACGTCGGCGTCCGTGAGCCCGCAGGGGATGATGCCTTCGAAGGCGTGTGCCGGGTCGATATCGACGTTCAGAGCGATGCCGTGCAGGGTCGCTCCGCGCGCCACCTTCAGGCCGATCGCGCAGATCTTGCGGTCGCGGCGTCCCTCTTCGGTCAGCCACACGCCCGCGCGTCCCTCGACGCGGTGTACGGGAAGCTCCCAGACCTCGCGTACGGTATCGATCACCGAGGCCTCGACGGCGCGGATCCACTGCACGAGGTCGACGGGCTCGCGCAGTCGAACAACGGGGTAGACGACGACCTGACCGGGGCCGTGCCAGGTGGCAGAACCCGCGCGGTCGGTACGGATCACGGGGATCGTCGTGGAGGGAATATCCTCGGGCTTCGTGTGACGCCCCGCCGTCCACGTGGGGGTGAATTGAGAAACGATGAGCGTGTCCTCGCCGCCGGCGAGGACCTCCTCGTGCGCGGAGCGCTGGAGCGCGTCAACCTGCGTGTAATCGACCAACCCCTGGTCGAGTAGGCTCAAAATCTGCACGTTGTGATCATAGTCGCGGGCAGGGTCCCTTGCTCAATGGGGGTCCGGTATGCTTGACGCATGCAGTCTTCGTCTCACCCCAACGGTCACGCAACCACGGCCGATACGTCCGCATCGAAGTGGACGGTCGGCGACGTTATGGCCCTCATGGAGTCCTGGTATCCGGCGGCTACGGCCCAGTCGTGGGACCGCGTCGGCCTCATCGTGGGCGACCCGGCATCCCCCGTGCGCTCGATCCTCCTTGCCCTCGATCCCACCGCGGCCATCGCCGCACAGGCCGTCGCCGGTCCCTCCGGCGACGGGCAACCCTACGACATGGTCATCACCCACCACCCGCTGCTCCTGCGCGGCGCGTCCTTCCTGCCGGTGACGGATCCCAAGGGGGGCGTCGTCACCACTCTCATTCGTTCCGGTATCGCCCTCTTCAATGCCCACACGAACGCGGACGTGGCATGCGACGGCGTCGCGACGGCGCTCGCCGACCTGATCGGCCTGCGAGATACCGTTCCGCTGGAGCCGTGCGGGACGGATGCCGAGGGACACGACATCGGCCTGGGGCGCGTCGGCACCGTCGAGACCACGACGCTCGGCGCATTCGCCGACCACGTCGCTTCCGTGCTTCCCGCAGGCCCCTCCGGTCTGTTCGTCGGCGGTGACGAGAACGCCACGGTCAAGCGAGTGGCGGTTCTTGGCGGGGCAGGCGATAGTGCCCTTGACGTCGCGCGCGCCGCGGGAGTCGACGTGTACCTCACGGCGGACCTGCGTCACCACCCCGCCTCCGAGCACCTCGAGGGCGGTGCGCCCGCGCTGCTGTGCGGATCTCACTGGGCGACGGAGTCCCCGTGGCTCCCCGTTCTCGCGCGCAAGCTCCGCGAGGCCGCTCACGCCGCAGATGTGGAACTTCGCGTGGAAGTCTCTACGATTGTCACCGAGCCATGGACTAGCCACCGAGTCACCCAGGGAGAACTAGCGTGAAAGCACAGCACACCGACCAGCTCGAACTCCTCGAGCTTCAGAAGCTCGACCAGAAGGAGTCGGCGCTGCGCCACAAGCGCGATTCTCACCCTGCTCACGCGACGGTACGCGAGTTTGCCGGACGTGTCGCAGACCTGCAGCGCGCCGCGATCAGCCAGAGCGCTGTCATCGCGGACACGACGCGAGAGGTCACCCGCATCGAAGACGAGATCGCGAAGGTTACCGAGCGACGTGCGCGCCAGCAGGGCCGAATCGACAACAATCAGGTGCCCATTCGCGACATCTCGGCCATGGAACACGAGATCGCCCAGATGGACCGTCGCCTCGCCAAGCTCGAGGACGATCAGGTGGAGGCTGAGGAGCGCGTCGAGGCTGCTCAGGCCGCACAGGACAAGATGAAGCAGGAGGCGCAGGCTATCGCCGCCGACATCGAGGCTCTCAAGGCCCAGTTCGAAGCCGACGTCGCGGACTCGGACGAGGAACTGCGTCGTGTCATCGCCACTCGCCGTGAGCTTGCGGGTCGCCTGCCCGCCCCGCTGCTCGAGGAGTACGAGGATGCGCGCCGCCGCAACGGCGCTCTCGCCGTCATCGAGGTCCGCGACGGCTACGGCATCGGCGTTGCCGCCGACCTGAGCCCGATGGAGCTTGAGCGCATCCGCCTGACCCCCGCCGACGAGCTCTACCTGACCGAGGACACGGCTCAGATCGTCGTGCGCACGGCGGCGAACACGCCGCGCTGAGGCTCAGGAACGAACCGCGTACGCGTCCGCCAAGTAGAAGCCCTGCCTGCTCTTCGTGACCGTCACCCGCACCCCGGTGGCGGTCACGGGCTTATCCAGGGTGATAATGCGGCGGTAGCCAACGCTGTGAGCCCGAGCGATCTCCTGCTCGACGCCGCTGTCCACGCACGAGGTCACGACGACCTCGTCGATGCGCTGCCCCTGGGTGATGTCCTCTTCGAGGACGACGGCAACGACCGTGCGCGGCGCGTCAAAGCGAAGGGTGACGACGTCGCCTTCGTTGTCGCGGAAAGCCTCGATGCGTCGGCAGCGGAAGTCGGCGATCTTCTCGCCGAGGCGCGCGAGAACCTCGACGTCGGCGTCCGCGAGGAGGCCATCGCGGTTCGGGGGAACGTTCAGGAGGAACGTGGCGTTGCCCCCGACCGAGCCCTTCCAAATCGAGAACAACTCCTCGACACTGCGCACGTGGGAGTCCTCGCTCGCGTGGTGGAACCAGCCCTTGCGGGTCGAGGTGTTGACCTCGGCGGGGTACCAGGCAAGGGGACCGGAGTAGTCGGCCAAAGCCTCGCGCGAGCCCAGATCCTCATCTCCGGACGCTACCTGGCGGGAGAACTCTCCGTCGTCGGCCTTCTGGGACTTCTCGGCGGTGCGCTCGGCCTCGCGCAGGGCGGCGGGAACGACCGACCATTCGTTGGTGCGAACGCTGCCCGCCTCGTTGCCACACCAGCGCACGTCCGGGCCGCACACAGAGATGACGGCCTCGGGAGCCAAGGCGCGCACCGTCTCGTAGATGCGCTGCCAGTCGTAGATCTGCACCTTGCCGTTGGGGCCTTCGCCGCACGCACCGTCCAGCCACACGGAGAAAACCGGGCCGTAGTGGGTGAGGAGCTCGATCAGCTGGTTGATGTAGAAGTCGTTGTAGGCCTCGCCCTGTCCATAGGTCGCCTCCGTCATATCCCAGGGGGACAGGTACACGCCGAACTTAAGGCCGTGACGCGCCGCCGCGTCGGACACCTCGCGCACGAGGTCGCCGCGCCCTCCCCTCCAGGGGGAAGACTCCACCGAGTGCTTCGTGTAGGCGGAGGGCCACAGGCAAAAGCCGTCGTGATGCTTGCATGTGAGGATCACGCCGGTCATGCCGGCGCTCACGAGGGCCCGCATCCACTGATCGACGTCGACGTTTCCCGGGTTAAAGAGCGCGGGATCCTCGTGGCCGGAGCCCCACTCGCGGTCCGTCATCGTGTTCATACCGAAGTGGATGAACGCGTACATCTCCATCTTCTGCCACTGGAGCTGACGGTGAGTCGGCCGAATGTTAGCCAGGTAGTCCTCGTTGATCATGCCTTTGGTTCCCCTTGATGGCCGACGCGTCGGCCGGTCCTGCACCCTGCAGGTTCCGGAAAAAGCATAACGTACCGGTCAGTGCGTGACCAACGTAACTGTGCGTGTCGATCCGCCCTTCTTCGTCTGCCTTTCTGGGCCGTACTCGACCTTCGCCACGCGGTGTTCGTTTCCCTGCGAGTCGTGGAGAGACAGCGAGTACGCGGCGCCCTCGAGAGCCTCCTGCGCCGACGCCGTCTCCTCGGCGGAGTATCCGTTGGACGCCAGAAGTCGACCGGCAACGGCACCGCGCCAGCGCTTCGCGTCGTGGGAGATGACGGAGCGTTTGCCGCCGACCTCCCGTTCGACGCGCAGCTCCCACATGCGCGCCCACGGAGCCTTGCAGGCCGCGCGATACGGTCCGGATCGGCCGTCGATGACGATGCGTTCCGATGCCTCGGGGGATAGTGCTTCATCGAGGCGCGGTGCCCACCAGGTCGACAAAACCCCCAGATCTGGGAGGGAGACGCCCATCGCGACACGATGGTTGGGAATGAGGTCGGTCGGGGAGAGGACACCGAAAAGTCCGGAGAAGATCGACATGCACGACGCGCCTTCGCTCGACCATGCGCCAGGCGCGCATTCCTCGATCGCCTCGTACAGCACACCGGTAAACACAGACGAGGCCGGGGCGCAGGGGGCGCTCGTCAGCGCGGTGTTGACGGACAAATCGATTCGTGAGCCAACCTTCAGGATCGCCGCCGCTTCAGGACCATCTCCAAGTGATTCGAGCACCTCGCACACCCGTCGGCGTTCTTCGGCGAGGCCTTGGCGCGACAACGCGCACACGTCAAGCGCCGGCCCATGCGTGGGCGCGTTCTTTCCCTCCGACGGGGGTAACCAGATCAGCATGGGCACCACCCTATCGCGGGGGTGCGCCCCTGCGCGCTATGATCGTTGCGGATCTGCCGGCTGGGCGGCCGCGCGCGGAAACGCTCGAGGAACGTCCGGGCTCCACAGGGCAGGGTGATGGCTAACAGCCACCCGGGGTAACCCGCGGGACAGTGCCACAGAAAACAAACCACCGGTGCGCATGCGTCGGTAAGGGTGAAAAGGTGAGGTAAGAGCTCACCAGCGGCGCGGGTGACCGCGTCGGCTAGGTAAACCCCACCCGGAGCAAGACCGAGCAGCAGGCAGGGCGGCCCGTCCAATGCCTGCGGGTAGGTTGCTGGAGGCCGTCGGTAACGACGGTCCTAGATAGATGGTCGCCGCCGCACGTTCGGCAACGGCGTGCGTGACAGAACCCGGCGTATAGGCCGACAGATCCGCGAAGGACCCCGACTCACGTCGGGGTCCTTCTGCGTGTGCGGGCTCTTAGGAGCTGTGCTGGGCCGCGTAGTAGGCGGCACCCACGATGCCGGCCGTGTTGAGCAGCTTCGCAGGGATCATGGGGGTCTTCAGCTTCAGGAGGGGCATGAACTTCTCATGGTTCTCGGACACGCCGCCGCCGACCACGAAGAGGTCGGGGTTGAGCAGGAACTCTACGTGACCGTAGTAGCGCTGAAGACGCTCGGCCCACTGCTCCCAATCCAGGCCCTGCAGGGTCTTCTGGCCCGAGGATGCGTTCTTCTCCGCGTCAGTGCCGTCGATCTCGAGGTGGCCGAGCTCGGTGTTGGTGAGGAGAGTGCCGTTGACGATGATCGCCGAGCCGATTCCAGTGCCCTGGGTGGTGAAGACGATGACGCCGTCGCGGCCCTTGGCCGCACCGTAGGCGACTTCGGCGATGCCCGCCGCGTCCGCGTCGTTGAGCGCGACGACTGCGCGACCCAGGTAGCGCTCCATGAGTTCGTCGACGTCGACGTTGACCCACGACTGGTCGAGGTTCGCCATGTAGGGAATCACGCCGTCAAAAACGGGGGCGGGGAAGGTGACGCCGATCGGAACGCCGATCTTGACGTCGAGCTGGTCGATGACCTCGCGGCACACGGCTGCGACGGCCTCGGGCGTGGCGGGATTAGGCGTGGGAATTCGGATCTGCTCGCCAATGTACTCGCCGGTTTCCAGATCAACGAGCGCGCCCTTGACGCCCGATCCGCCGATATCGATGCCGCATGCGACGTGAGCCATGACCCCTCCTCGGGTAAGACAATCTGTTGTCAGCGGGCCCCTGAAGCCCGCCGTACCCGAATTGTATGGGATGTCACGACTAATAGCGAGGCCCGCCTCAGACTGTGAGAGCCTGAGGGCGGGCCTCGAAAGATCACCGTCACGGAAGGGTGAGGATCTCAGCCCCGTCTTCGGTGACGACAACGGTGTGCTCGAACTGGGCAGTACGCGAGCGGTCGGCCGTCACGATGGTCCAGTCGTCGTCCCACTGCTCCCACTCGACCGTGCCCAGGGTCAGCATCGGCTCGATCGTGAAGACCATGCCGGGCTCCATGACCGTGTCGTAGGCGGGGGCCGCATCGTAGTGGGGGACGATCAGGCCCGAATGGAAGGCCTCGCCTACACCGTGTCCCGTGTAGTCGCGCACGACGCCGTAGTCGAAGCGCTTCGCATAGGCCTCGATGACGCGACCGATCACGTTTATTTCGCGGCCCGGCCCCACGGCCTTGATGCCGCGCATCATGGCGTTCTTGGTGCGCTCGATGAGCAGGTGAGACTCTTCGTCGACGGATCCCACCTCGAACATCGCGCACGTGTCGCCGTGGACGCCGTCCTTGTAGGCCGTGATGTCAATGTTGACGATGTCGCCGTCCTCGAGCGGTCGGTCGTCCGGAATGCCGTGGCAGATGACCTCGTTGATCGAGGAACACAGGGACTTGGGAAAGCCCATGTAGCCCAGGCAAGAAGGGTATGCGTCGTGGGCGATCAGATACTCGTGACCGATGCGGTCGAGTTCCTCCGTGGTCACGCCCGGCGCGATGGCGGCACCGACGGCCTCGATGGCACCGGCCGCGATGCGACCTGCCTCGCGGATCTTTGCGATGGTCTCGGGGCTCTTAATGTCCGAGGCTGTGACGCGCTCGGGTCCGTCGTGGAACATGTACTCGGGGCGCTCGATGTGCCCGGGTACGGCGCGCATAGGCGAGATGCGGCCCGGCTTGAGCGTACCGAGGGGCGCACGTCGCGCGAGTGGCGATGCTTCCATGGATCTTCGTCCTCCTACCGGGTGGCGTTAGTCGTTCTTGTAGTTGTCGGGGCCCGGGAAGCTGCGCTCACGCACGGCATCGACGTAGTCGCTAGCCGCGTCGTGCAGGGCACGACCCAGCTCCCCGAACGTGCGCACGAAGGAAGGCGTCCAGTCCGAGTATCCCGCCATGTCCGACCACACGAGCACCTGGCCGTCGGTATTCGGGCCCGCGCCGATGCCGATCGTGGCGATCGACAGCGTCTGGGTGAGTTCGGTGGCGATCGAGGAAGGCACCATTTCGAAAACGACGGCGAATGCGCCGGCCTTTTCGACGGCCTCGGCGTCGCGACGCAGGGCGTCTGCGCCGTCACCGCGACCCTGCACACGAGGGCCGCCCAGGGTGTTTTCCGACTGGGGCGTGTAACCCAGGTGGGCGCACACGGGGATGCCCGCCGAGACCAGGCCAGCGATGATGTGGGCGCGGCTCTCGCCGCCCTCGAGCTTGACGGCGTGCGCGCCGGCCTTCATGAGGCGCGTGGCGGAGGCAAAGGCGTGCTCGACCGAGTCTTCGTAGGCACCGAAGGGAAGGTCTGCGACGATCATCGCGCGCGAGGTTGAGCGAGCGACGGCCGCTGTGGCTCGCTCCATGTCTTCCAGGGTGACGGGTAGCGTCGAGGAGTGGCCAAGGATCACGTTGCCAAGCGAATCGCCGACGAGGAGCATGTCCACCCCCGCTGCCTCGAGGATCGGCGCGGTGAGCGCATCGTAGGCGGTGAGCATGGTGAGGGGAATTCCCTCAGCCTTCGCGCGAGCGATGTGCTGGATGCGCACGCGCTTGGCGGAAAAGAGCGCGGGCGTCTGCGACGAGGCCGTGGGCACGTTCTCCGGTTGCGTAATGTGAGACACGGGATTCCTTCGGTGAGCTGTTGGTCGGCGCGAGAGCGCATTCATGTCTTACAGGGTAGCGCGCCCGTGGATCCGGTGAGCTGTGAGGATAGACGAACGGGTAGGATGGTGCGCGGTGCGCGTGATGCGCGCAGTAATGACCCCAGATGGAAAGAAGAAGGAAGCAGGACATGGCTGGCAATGCCCCTGACCTTGATCCTCTTGACGAGGCAGCCGTTAACGCCGTTCGTGAGGCCGGCCTCGCCGATATTGAGGCCGCGAACTCGCTTGATGCGCTGAAGGCTGTTCGCGCCTCGATCCTCGGTGATCAGGCACCGCTCGTGACCGCTAATCGCACGATCGGCTCGCTCGAGCCCGCGCAGCGCGGTCTCGCAGGCAAGAATCTCGGTCAGGCGCGCAAGGTGTTGACCGAGGCGCTCGTGGAACGTCAGGCAGTTCTTGCCGCTGAGCATGAGGCTCGCATGCTCGTCGAGGAGTCCGTCGATGTGACCCTGCCGACCGTGCGCCGCTCGGCTGGTGCTCGTCATCCCCTCGAGACCCTTATGGAAGAGGTCGCTGACTTCTTCGTGGCGATGGGCTGGGATATTGCCGAGGGCCCCGAGATCGAGCACGAGTGGTTTAACTTCGACTCCCTCAACTTCGACATCGATCACCCGGCGCGCCAGATGCAGGACACGCTCTACATCGACGGCCGCAGCGTCGGCGCGCAGACCGAGGATGGTGCTCACCTTGTAATGCGCACGCACACCTCCCCGGTCCAGTCGCACGCCATGCTCTCTCGCGGTGTTCCCCTCTACGTGGCCTGTCCCGGTAAGGTGTTCCGCTCTGACGCGCTCGATGCGACCCACACCCCGGTTTTCCATCAGGTGGAGGGCCTCGCCGTCGATAAGGGACTGACGATGGCTCACCTCAAGGGCGTTCTCGACCACTTCGCCAAGGCCATGTTCGGCCCCGAGGCGAAGACTCGTCTGCGTCCCTCGTACTTTCCCTTCACCGAACCCAGTGCCGAAATGGATCTGTGGTTCCCTCAGAAGAAGGGTGGCCCCGGCTGGATTGAGTGGGGCGGCTGCGGCATGGTCAACCCGAACGTGCTGCGCGCCAACGGCGTCGACCCTGAGGTCTACTCGGGTTTTGCTTTCGGTATGGGTATCGAGCGCACGCTGATGCTGCGTCACGGCATCGCCGATATGCATGACATCGTTGAGGGAGACGTGCGCTTCTCCCAGCAGTTCGGAGTGAATGGAAGGGGTAACTGACATGCCTATGGTCCCGCTGAGCTGGCTGGCCGATCACGTTGACGTCGCCGAAGGAACCGACGCCGAGGCTCTTGCTGCCGCCCTCGTGAAGGTCGGCCTCGAAGAGGAAGAGATTCACCCGGCGCGCGTCACCGGTCCCCTCGTCGTGGGTCGTGTTCTGACCCGTGTGGAAGAGACCGCATCGAACGGCAAGATTGTCAACTACTGCCGTGTGGATGTGGGGGAGCATAACGATGCTCCCGGCACCGGAAAAGAGCCCTCCGATCTGCCGAGCCGCGGCATCATCTGTGGTGCCCACAACTTCGACGTCGACGACCTCGTCGTCGTCTCTCTGCCTGGCGCGATCCTGCCAGGAGACTTCCAGATCGCCGCTCGTAAGACCTATGGTCACGTCTCCGACGGCATGATCTGCTCCGCGCGCGAGCTCGGCCTGGGCGAGGACCACGACGGCATCATCGTGCTGCCGAAGTACTTCCCGGACCGGGAGATCCCCGCCGTCGGCACCGACATCGTGTCCTGGCTCGGCCTGGGCGAAGAGGTCCTCGAGATCAACGTGACCCCGGATCGTGGGTATTGCTTCTCCATGCGCGGTATCGCTCGTGAATACTCGCACTCCACCGGCGCGTCCTTCCGCGACCCCGGCCTGCCCGGCGTGATCGCGAGCGAGCCTGCGGTCGCGAACGGTTGCGGCTTCCCGGTCGTGTTCTCCGACGACGCCCCGATTCGTGGCCGCTCTGGTGTGGACCGCTTCGTCGCACGTGTTGTGCGCGGGACGAACCCTTCCGCCCCGACACCGCGCTGGATGGTCGAGCGTCTCGAGGCCGCCGGAATGCGGTCGCTCTCCTTGGCCGTCGACATCACGAACTACGTCATGCTCGACCTTGGCCAGCCGATGCACGCCTACGATCTGGGCGACCTGGCCGGTCCGATCGTCGTGCGCCGCGCCCGCGCTGGGGAAACGCTGGTGACCCTCGACGAGGAAAAGCGCGAGCTTGACCCGCAGGATCTGCTGATCACTGACTCGCCCGAGGGTGAGGGTTCTCGCATCATCGGCATCGCCGGTGTCATGGGCGGGGCCTACTCCGAGGTCGGCGAGGGCACGAGCGACGTTCTCTTCGAGGCCGCTCACTTCGATTCGGTGTCGGTTGCCCGTAGCTCGCGCCGCCACAAGCTGCATTCTGAGGCTGCGAAGCGCTTCGAGCGCGGTACGGATCCGCAGCTCCCTGCGGTGGCTGCCCAGCGTGCCGTCGAGCTGCTCGTCCAGTACGGCGGCGGCACGGCCGACGAGGGCGTGACGGACGTGGACGAGCGTGGAGAGGACGTCGTCATCTCGCTTCCCGTCGGTGAAGCGCAGCGCCTGACCGGCGTCGCGCATACTCCCGAGCGCATCGCCGAGCTGCTGCGCACGGTCGGGTGTGTCGTGGAAGGTCCCGACAACGGCGTGTTCACGGTTACCGCTCCCTCGTGGCGTCCCGATTTGACACTGCCGGCTGACCTGGTCGAGGAAGTCGCTCGCCTTGACGGCTACGACAACATTCCAGTTATCATGCCCACCGCCCCGGCAGGCCACGGTCTGACGACCGCGCAGAAGGCTCGCCGTCTGTCGGCAGCGGCGCTCGCTGACGGGGGACTGGTCGAGGTCGAGTCCTACCCGTTCGTGTCCGATACCTGGGATCGTCAGGGCATTCCCGTCGACGATCCGCGCCGCGAGGCGCTGCGCCTGCGTAATCCCATGGCGGATGACGCACCGTGGTTGCGCACGACGATCCTTGACACCCTTCTGGATGTCGCTGGCCGTAACGTCTCGCGATCCAATGCGGATGTAGCGATTTTCGAAGTCGCTAAGGTTGCTCGTCCAGCGGGAACTGTCCCGGCAGACCTGCCCGGTGCCGACGAACGGCCTTCCGATGAGGTGCTTGCGGCGCTCGAAGCCGGTATCCCGGCGCAGCCCTGGCACATTGGCGGCGTCCTGACCGGCCAGGCCGTTCCGGCCGGCGTCCTGGCGAATGCTCGGGCGTTCGATTGGGCGGACGCTCTTGAGCATGTGCGTCGCGTCGCCTCAGGCCTTGGCGTACGCGTCGAGGTGACGCGCGCGTGGATGGACGAGGTGCCCGCGCACAAGGGCGCTCCGATGCCTGCTCCGGCGACGGATCCCGCTGCCGTTGCGCCGTTCCACCCCGGTCGCGTGGCCCGCGTCTTCGTGCGTGCCGGCCGAGACCTCGTGGACGTCGCGCTCGCCGGCGAACTGTCGCCTGCAGCCTGCCGTTCCTTCGGTCTTCCCGCGCGTTCGTGCGCATTCGAGATCGACATGGATGCGCTGATTTCCCAGATGAGTGCTGCTCCCATTCAGGTCAAGGGAGTCTCGACCTTCCCGCTGGCAAAGGAAGACATCGCACTGGTTGTGCCCTCCGATATCCCGGCTTCGCGCGTCGAGCAGATCGTGCGTCAGGGTGCGGGTCAGCTTGCTGAGTCCGTGACGCTCTTCGACATCTACGAAGGTGATCAGGTGCCCGAGGGCCACCGTTCTCTTGCATTTGCGCTGCGACTGCGCGCGGCAGACCACACGCTGACCGCGAAGGAGTCGTCGCAGGTTCGCGCGCAGGTCGTCGCGAAGGCAGCAAAAGTTCTGGGAGCGTCGCTGCGCGCCTAGTGTCCGCGGAGCGACTGGCCGGTCGAATCAGCGGTGTGGCACCCCACTCATTTGGGGCGTTGTGCCCATCGATTCGACCGGTCTTCGCTTTACGATGGGTACATGCACATCCTTGTTACTGCAGCATCAAAGCACGGGGCGACGGATGAGGTCGCCGACGCCATCGCGAAGCGCCTCGAAGCGAAGGGGTTCACCGTTGATCGAGCCGCGCCCGCTGACGTGACCACGGTTGAACGTTACGACGCTGTGATTGTTGGCTCCGCCATCTACATTCTCCAGTGGATGCCCGAGGCCCACGACTTTATGGAGCGCTTCAAGGATGAGCTGCGCGCCAAGCAGGTCTGGGCTTTCTCGGTCGGCATGAACGGGGTTCCGAAGCATTCCGAGCAGGATGGCAGCCGAGTCGGCCCGCTGCTCACACACGTTAACTGCCGTGAGCTGCGTACATTCCCTGGACGCTACAAGCCGACGCTCATGTCGCTGCGTGAGCGTTCGGTCGCGCGCCTCGCCGGCGTCGTTGAGGGCGATTTCCGTGACTGGGACGTGATTGACGAGTGGGCTGACCACATCGCGTCTGAGCTGTCGGCCTGACAGTTCTGATAGTAAGCGGGGGAGGTACGTCCCTCGCCCGCTTGCTCATTTATATGCATTGATGCGTATAATCATGCATATGAGTGCAGCATCCGCCTTTCCGAGCACGAAGAGTGCACGCCACGAAATGATCCGAGACCTCCTCGCATCCGAATCCATCGGCAGTCAAGAGGGCCTACGCGCCCGGCTGGCCGAGCGGGGTGTTGACGTCACCCAGACGACTCTGTCTCGCGACCTCATGGACCTGCGGGCTACGAAGATCCGCAACGCCTCCGGCGCGCTCATCTACACGGTGCCCGACCACGATGGCGGTCTCACCCACGATGCCGAAGCTGCCAACGTTCGCCTCGCGCGCTGGTGTCAGCTCCTCCTCGTCACTTCCGTGAAGGTGGGAAGCCAGCTGGTCCTGCGCACTCAGGTCGGGGCCGCGAATCTCCTGGCCTCATCGATCGATGCTGTGCGGCGCGACGAGATTGCCGGAACAATCGCCGGCGACGACACGATCCTCGTGATCTGTCGCAGCGAACAAGGTGCGGCCAGCGTCGAACGATCGCTGCTTGCCCTCGCCGAGCCGGGCGCACTCCCCGAAAACTAGCCCCGGCCTCGTTCTACCGAGTCCGCCCGGGCACCACGAACCCAACAATTGGAAGGAACCCACATGTCGAGCAAAGACCGCGTCGTCCTGGCGTATTCAGGCGGTCTGGACACCTCTGTCGCTATCGGATGGATCGGCGAGCAGACCGGCCGTGAGGTCGTCGCCGTCGCCGTTGATGTCGGCCAGGGCGGAGAAGACCTGGAGGTCATTCGCCAGCGCGCCCTCGACTGTGGGGCCGTCGAGGCGTACGTCGCAGACGCTCGTGATGAGTTCGCTGAAGAATACTGCATGCCCGCGCTCAAGGCGAACGCTCTGTACGAAGGCAAGTACCCGTTGGTTTCAGCTCTGTCGCGTCCCGTCATCACGAAGCACCTGGTGAAGGCTGCCCGCGAGTTCGGTGCGACGACCGTCGCCCACGGCTGCACCGGTAAGGGCAACGACCAGGTCCGTTTCGAGGTCTCGATTACCTCGATGGCTCCCGATATGGATTGCATCTCCCCGGTTCGTGATCTCGCCCTGACGCGAGATGTCGCTATCGATTACGCCGAGAAGCACAGCCTGCCGATCGAAACGACCAAGCACAACCCCTTCTCGATCGACCAGAACGTGTGGGGCCGCGCTATTGAGACGGGCTTCCTGGAAGACCTGTGGAACGCTCCCACGAAGGATGTCTACAACTACACCGATGATCCGACCTACCCGCCGCTGCCCGACGAGGTCGTCATCACCTTCGACAAGGGCATCCCGGTCGCCATCGACGGCCGTGCGGTCACCCCGCTCGAGGCCATCCAGGAGATGAACCGCCGCGCGGGCGCGCAGGGCATCGGCCGTATCGACATGGTTGAGGATCGCCTCGTTGGTATCAAGTCCCGCGAAATCTACGAGGCCCCCGGAGCTGTAGCGCTCATCGAAGCTCACCAGGCGCTTGAGTCGGTAACGCTGGAGCGCATGCAGCGCCGCTACAAGCGTCAGCTGGAGCAGACCTGGGGTGAGCTCGTGTACGAGGCGCAGTGGTACTCGCCGCTCAAGAAGTCGATGGATGCCTTCATTGAGCACACGCAGGAGTACGTCTCCGGCGACATCCGTATGGTCCTGCACGGTGGTCGCGCGACAGTCAACGGTCGTCGCTCTGAGTCCTCCCTGTACGACTTCAACCTGGCGACTTACGAAACCGGCGATACCTTCGATCAGTCCTCCTCTCGTGGCTTCATCGACATCTACGGTCTGCAGTCGAAGCTTGCGGCTGCCCGCGACGTGCGTTTTGGCCAGAACATGGGGTACTGAACGATCAGTTGAGGGCGTTCTCACAGAGAATGTCTCAGTTGGGTTTCAAGAGGCGGGAGCGCTTCGAATGGCGCTCCCGCCTCGCCTACTGTTTCGTGTATGACGTATGAGGCGAGCGCCGTTAGCGATGCCGTGGGGTCCGATCGCGATGATGCCCTGCGCGCGCGCATGATGCGCTACACGGTTGCAGCGATGTTCTTTGTTGGCTTTGCCGGCAAAGGCGTCCGCGGCATCTTCGGTGAGATCGGTTCCCTCGTTCCGATGCTGATTTTGCTTGTGTCGTTTGTGGTGCTTTTCCGCACCTCGGGGCGCTCGCTCCTACTGCGTCGCTTCCCGACGACGACATGCATGTTCGTCGCCTGGTGCGCCCTTACCTGTGTGTGGTCGGTGGCCCCCCTCCAAAGCGCACAGTACGCGGTCGTATCCTCTGCCCTCACCTTCGTTTCGATTGCGGTAGCCGTCGCGCTGCCGCTCACTGAGCTCGTCGGAGCGTTGATCCTGTCCTTCCAATGGATCATCGGATCGTCGTTTGCGCTCGAGGCCCTCGTCGCCTTCTTCGGTCGTGGCCCGCTTGCCCCGCCCATCCTGTGGGGCAGGGGGCTTCTGCCGGCGTCCTATTACTGGGTGCACGGCCTTCTTCTCGAGGGCGGGCCCATCCAGGGTTTTCCTGGCAACAGGAATCCTCTCGCTTTCATCGCCTTGCTGCTGGCGGTCTGCCTGATTCTTCGATACATGCAGACGAAGCGGGATCGCCTCGTAACGCTATTCTGGCTCGGCGCGTGCGGTGCCGTGCTGGTCCTGACGCAGTCAGCAACGGTCGCTCTGTCGACGGTCGGCTGCCTTGTGGTGATCGCAGGTCTCGTCGTGCAGCGGCGCGTCCCGGAACGTCTGCGACTGCGCGTCGTGGGTGGGTTTGCGGGCTTTGGCGTTCTCACCGCCATCGCGGCCTTCTTTTGCCGCCATGCGATCGCCGATGCTTTTGGCCGCAGCCCCGATATGAGTGGACGCTCCGTGATCTGGCACGCCGTGGCGCCGCTCATCGTGCAGCGTCCTATTGGAGGCTGGGGTTGGTTTATTGGTTGGCCGACGTGGATGGAACCTTTTGCGTCACTCGTGATTCGTCCCGACGGGACGCCGACTAATCAGGCGCACAACGTGTACGTCGAAGCCGCGTTGACGACCGGTTTCGTGGGCGCAGGCCTCGTCACGATTGCGATCGTTTGGACACTGTATCGCGTCGTGAAGGTGGCGGTCGCCCACATTGACGACAACCTGTGGGACGTGATCCCCGCCGTCATCATGATTGCGATGTTCATCCAGTCTTTCACCGAGTCGCGCTTGCTGTTCGAAGGCAACTGGATGCTCTTCGTCATGATCGCGACGTGGGTGAAGGTACGAGGCGAAGTGCCTGTTGTGTGGCCTTCGGCGGCTCGCCAGCATCTCGAATATTCTTGAGACATACGAAGATCATCACTGTCACCGAGCCAGGAGGAAACTCATGTCGCAGTCCGAAACGCACGTCTCCCTATGGGGTGGCCGCTTTTCCGGCGGGCCTTCGCAGGCTCTGGCGGCGCTGAGCGTGTCGACGCACTTCGACTTCCGCCTGGCCCACGTAGACATCGCCGGATCGCACGCGCACGCTGATGAGTTGCATCGTGTCGGCCTGTTGACCGATCAGGAATGCGCCGACATGCACGAAGCGTTGGATCGCCTCGACGCTGACGTTGCATCGGGTGCGTTCGCCCCGTCCATCGACGATGAGGACGTGCACACCGCGCTGGAGCGTGGCCTCATCGAGCGAGCCGGCGCGACGCTTGGCGGCAAGCTCCGTGCCGGCCGCTCGCGCAACGACCAGATCGCCACCCTCATCCGCGTGTATCTGCGCGGGGAAGCCCGACACCTGGCTGGTCGAGTCCTCGACATCGCCCAGGCTCTGGTCGGGCAGGCGGTGCGCGCTGGCGACGCGGTGATGCCGGGCCGTACGCACATGCAGCACGCTCAGCCCGTGCTCGTCGCCCACCACCTGTTGGCACACGTGTGGCCGCTGCTGCGCGACGTCGCCCGTCTTCGTGACTGGGACAAGCGAGCGGCGATCTCCCCGTACGGATCCGGTGCCCTGGCCGGTAATACACTCGGCATGGATCCGCGCCGCATCGCGGCCGCTCTCGGCTTTACCGATTCCGTCGAAAACTCGATCGACGGCACGGCTGCGCGTGACGTCGTCGCTGAGTTTGCTTTCGTGTGTGCTCAGATCGGCATCGATGTTTCGCGTCTGTCGGAGGAGATCGTCATTTGGAACACGAAGGAGTTCGGCTATGTCACGCTGGACGACTCGTACTCCACGGGATCGTCGATCATGCCTCAGAAGAAGAACCCGGACGTCGCGGAGCTCGCCCGTGGAAAGGCCGGCCGGCTCATCGGTGACCTGACCGGTCTGCTCGCCGTTCTCAAGGGTATTCCGCTTGCCTACGACCGTGATCTGCAGGAGGACAAGGAGCCTGTCTTCGACCAGATCGATACCCTCGATGTTCTGTGTCCCGCGGTCGCCGGCATGGTCGACACGATGACGATTCACCTCGATCGCCTCGAGGAGCTGGCTCCCCAGGGATTCTCGCTCGCAACCGATATTGCCGAATGGCTCGTGAAGCAGGGCGTTCCCTTCCGCGACGCGCACGAGATTTCGGGTGCGTGCGTGCGTATCGCCGAGGCCAGGGGAGTGGAGCTCGCAGATCTGACCGATGAAGAGCTCGCCCAGGCCTCGTCCTGCCTGACCCCAGACGTGCGCCGCGTGCTCACCGTCGATGGATCGGTGTGTGCACGACGCGGTCGCGGCGGCACCGCACCGGAGCGCGTCCGTGAGCAGATCGTCGAGGCTGAGGCAGGCCTCGCCGACGCGCGCGCATGGGCTGCAACGGCACTGCGTTAACGCCCACACGCGCAAGCCGATACACTGAGACCGTAACGACCCGTCGAATCCGCAAGGAAGGATAATTTTCGTGACAGACATCCTGGATGAACTGCAGTGGCGTGGGCTGCTCGCGCAGCACACCGACCTCGAGGCGCTCCGTGAGCACCTGAATGCCGGACCTGTCACCTTCTATTGCGGCTATGACCCGACGGCACCGTCGCTGCATCATGGACACCTCGTGCAGCTGATCGTCATGCGTCACCTGCAGCTTGCCGGGCACCGCCCGCTTGCTCTTGTAGGTGGCGCGACGGGGCAGATCGGCGACCCGCGTCAGAGCGGCGAGCGCCAGCTCCAGTCCACCGATGTCGTCAAGGGCTGGGCGGATCGCCTGCATTCGCAGATTTCGAAGTTCCTCGATTTCGAGGGACCCGCGGCTGCAACGATGGTGAACAACCTGGACTGGACCCAGGAGATGAGCGCGATCGATCTGCTGCGCACGATCGGCAAGTACTTCCGTGTGGGCACGATGCTGAACAAGGACATCGTCGCTCGTCGTATCGCGTCGGACGAGGGCATCTCCTACACGGAGTTCTCTTACCAGGTCCTCCAGGCCAACGACTTCCTTGAGCTCTACCGTCGTAACGGCTGCACGCTCGAGACCGGCGGTAATGACCAGTGGGGCAACATGGTGGGCGGTGTCGACCTTATTCGTAAAGTCGAGGGCGTCGACACCCACGTCATGACCACGCCGATCATCACCAAGGCTGATGGCACGAAGTTCGGCAAGTCCGAGGGTGGGGCCATCTGGCTCGACCCGGAGATGATGACTCCCTACGCCTTCTACCAGTTCTGGCTGCAGGTCGCTGACGATGATGTCGTGCGCTTCCTCAAGATCTTCACCTTCAAGTCGCGTGAAGAGATCGAGGCTCTTGCCGTCGAGGTTGCGCAGCGCCCGCATCAGCGGGCCGCGCAGAAGGCGCTGGCGGCTTCGGTCACCGAGCTTGTTCACGGCGCCGACCAGCTCCAGCGTGTGCTCGCCGCAACCGACGCGCTCTGGGGCGGTGGCGATATTCGTGATCTCGACGAGGCGACCTTGGCCGCTGCGACCGCAGGTCTGCCGCGCGCGTCCCTCTCCATCGGCGAGTCGACCGTGGCGGACGCTCTCGTCGCGCTTGGTTTCGAAAAGGGCAAGACCGCTGCCCGCCGCACCATCTCCTCGGGTGGTGCCTCCATCAACAACGTCAAGGTCGAGGATCCCGAGGCAGTTCTGGGCCACGATGACGTTCTCGCTGGTGGACTGGCTCTCATTCGTAAGGGTCGTAAGAACCTTGCGGTGCTTGAGTTGAGCTAATCCTTCTACAAGAGAGGGCGTTCGATGAAGGTCGGGCGCCCTCTTTTCGTTGTGTTTGTTGGGTTTGTGTTGTATGTGGTGGGGGTCACGGTGTTTTGGTTTGACTTTGGGTGTGGGGGTGGGTAGATTATTCACCTGTCGCCGCGAGCTTGTTTGTGGGTTTGTGGTGGTGGTTCACTGCTGTGGGCGCTGGGTTTTGGCTTGGTTGTCTGTGGTGTGTGGGTGTTGTTTGTGAACTCGATAGTGTGTTTGTTTGTTTTTTATGCCTGTTTTTTGTTTTTGAGTGTTTTTGGTTGGGATTGCTGACTGGGCGTTTTGTTTGGTTGGTTTTTCTGGGCTTTAACGTTTTTGTTTTTGTTCGGAGAGTTTGATCCTGGCTCAGGACGAACGCTGGCGGCGTGCTTAACACATGCAAGTCGAACGCTGAAGCTCAGCTTGCTGGGTGGATGAGTGGCGAACGGGTGAGTAACACGTGAGTAACCTGCCCCCTTCTTTGGGATAACGCCCGGAAACGGGTGCTAATACTGGATATTCACTGATCTTCGCATGGGGGTTGGTGGAAAGGTTTGTTCTGGTGGGGGATGGGCTCGCGGCCTATCAGCTTGTTGGTGGGGTGATGGCCTACCAAGGCTTTGACGGGTAGCCGGCCTGAGAGGGTGACCGGTCACATTGGGACTGAGATACGGCCCAGACTCCTACGGGAGGCAGCAGTGGGGAATATTGCACAATGGGCGAAAGCCTGATGCAGCGACGCCGCGTGAGGGATGGAGGCCTTCGGGTTGTAAACCTCTTTCGCTCATGGTCAAGCCGCAACAGTGGTTGTGGTGAGGGTAGTGGGTAAAGAAGCGCCGGCTAACTACGTGCCAGCAGCCGCGGTAATACGTAGGGCGCGAGCGTTGTCCGGAATTATTGGGCGTAAAGGGCTTGTAGGCGGTTGGTCGCGTCTGCCGTGAAATCCTCTGGCTTAACTGGGGGCGTGCGGTGGGTACGGGCTGACTTGAGTGCGGTAGGGGAGACTGGAACTCCTGGTGTAGCGGTGGAATGCGCAGATATCAGGAAGAACACCGGTGGCGAAGGCGGGTCTCTGGGCCGTTACTGACGCTGAGGAGCGAAAGCGTGGGGAGCGAACAGGATTAGATACCCTGGTAGTCCACGCTGTAAACGTTGGGCACTAGGTGTGGGGGCCACCCGTGGTTTCTGCGCCGTAGCTAACGCTTTAAGTGCCCCGCCTGGGGAGTACGGCCGCAAGGCTAAAACTCAAAGGAATTGACGGGGGCCCGCACAAGCGGCGGAGCATGCGGATTAATTCGATGCAACGCGAAGAACCTTACCAAGGCTTGACATGCACGGCGGCACTGCAGAGATGTGGTGGCATTTAGTTGGTCGTGTGCAGGTGGTGCATGGTTGTCGTCAGCTCGTGTCGTGAGATGTTGGGTTAAGTCCCGCAACGAGCGCAACCCTTGCCCTATGTTGCCAGCACGTGATGGTGGGGACTCGTGGGGGACTGCCGGGGTTAACTCGGAGGAAGGTGGGGATGACGTCAAATCATCATGCCCCTTATGTCTTGGGCTTCACGCATGCTACAATGGTTGGTACAGAGGGTTGCGATACTGTGAGGTGGAGCGAATCCCTTAAAGCCAGTCTCAGTTCGGATTGGGGTCTGCAACTCGACCCCATGAAGGTGGAGTCGCTAGTAATCGCAGATCAGCAACGCTGCGGTGAATACGTTCTCGGGCCTTGTACACACCGCCCGTCACGTCACGAAAGTTGGTAACACCCGAAGCCCATGGCCTAACCGCTTTGTGCGGGGGGAGTGGTCGAAGGTGGGATTGGCGATTGGGACGAAGTCGTAACAAGGTAGCCGTACCGGAAGGTGCGGCTGGATCACCTCCTTTCTAGGGAGCCCTGTTGTGTGGGGGAGCAATTCTTTTACTGCGCGGGCCCATGTGGCTGGTGTGGTGGGTTGTTCTTCTTGTGCCTGCATTCGTTCGCTGCCCGTGGTGGGTGGTGGGTGTGGGTGCGTTTTTTTGGGGTTGGGCATAATAGTTTTGTGGCAGACAAGCACACTGTCGGGTTCACGTTCAACACCGTGTGAGCGTCCGCTGCCTTGAGGGTGGTGGTTGCCTGCGCAGCCAGCCGGCGGCTTGATGTTGTTGGTGTGGGTTGTGTGTGGTGGGTTGTTTGTGATTTGTATAGTGGTTGCGAGCATATTTGTTCTGTACTGTTTTTGTGATTTTGTTTAGTTTTATTGGGCATTCGGTGGATGCCTTGGCATCAAGAGCTGATGAAGGACGTTGCGGCCTGCGATATGCCTCGGGGAGCTGGCGAGCGAGCGTTATTATCCGAGGGTGTCCGAATGGGGGAACCTAACCTGGGTTGTGCTGGGTTACCATCATCTGAACGTGTATAGGGTGGTGGGGGGAACGCGGGGAAGTGAAACATCTCAGTACCCGCAGGAAAAGATATTCCGTGAGTAGTGGCGAGCGAAAGCGGAGGAGGCTAAACCAGATGCGTGTAAGAGGCGGCGGCCGTTGCGTGTTTGGTGTTGTGGGGCCATGTTGGACTCTTCTGCCGGGGGGTCGCACCATGTGATGCTGGGAGTTGAACAGTTTGGGAAGGCTGACCGTAGAGCGTGAGAGTCGTGTAAACAAACTGGTGTTGTGTGGTGTGGGTGTGGTGCCCGAGTAGCGCGGGACTCGTGAAATCTCGTGTGAATCTGCCAAGACCACTTGGTAAGCCTAAATACTACTTGATGACCGATAGTGCATAGTACCGTGAGGGAATGGTGAAAAGTACCCCGGGAGGGGAGTGAAATAGTACCTGAAACCGTGTGCCTGTAAGCCGTCAGAGCCTTGTGGGGTGATGGCGTGCCTTTTGAAGAATGAGCCTGCGAGTTAGTGATACGTGGCGTGCTTAACCCGTGTGGGGTATGCGTAGCGAAAGCGAGTCTGAAAGATGGCGTTTGTCGCGTGTTCTAGACCCGAAGCGGGGTGATCTACCCATGGTCAGGTTGAAGCAGAGGTAAGACTGTGTGGAGGACCGAACCCACCAGGGTTGAAAACCTGGGGGATGAACTGTGGGTAGGGGTGAAAGGCCAATCAAACTCCGTGATAGCTGGTTCTCCCCGAAATGCATTTAGGTGCAGCGTCGCGTGGTCCCTGGTGGAGGTAGAGCTACTGGATGGCCGATGGGCCCTATGGGTTACTGACGTCAGCCAAACTCCGAATGCCATTAGGTGTAGCGCGGCAGTGAGACTGCGGGGGATAAGCTTCGTAGTCGAGAGGGAAACAGCCCAGATCATCAGCTAAGGCCCCTAAGCGTACGCTAAGTGGGAAAGGATGTGGAGTCGCGGTGACAACCAGGAGGTTGGCTTAGAAGCAGCCATCCTTGAAAGAGTGCGTAATAGCTCACTGGTCAAGTGGTTCTGCGCCGACAATGTAGCGGGGCTCAAGCGTACCGCCGAAGCTGTGGCAACAACACGCGTTGCTGGCACCAGGAACTGGATGTCGGTGTGTTGTTGGGTAGGGGAGCGTCCTGCACGAGGTGAAGCCTGGAGGGAACTTCTGGTGGATTGTGTGGGAGTGAGAATGCAGGCATGAGTAACGAATCTGCGGTGAGAATCCGCAGCGCCGATTGACTAAGGGTTCCAGGGCTAGGTTTATCCGCCCTGGGTTAGTCGGGTCCTAAGGCGAGGCCGACAGGCGTAGTCGATGGACAACCAGTTGATATTCTGGTACCGCGTTATGACCGCCCATGCTGAAGTCATTGTGCTAACCAATTTGCTCACGCCGCTTCCATGCCTTCGGGCGTGTTGGTGTGTGTGGGTCTTGGGGCCCCGGTGATGGTAGGCAAGCGTGTTAACAGGGGTGACGCAGACAGGTAGCTGCAGTGCGCCGATGGTTGTGCGTATTTAAGGTTGTGGCCCGTTCCTCAGGTAAATCCGGGGGGCATTGTGGGTGAGAACTGATGAGGGACACACGCGTGTGTGGACTTGTGGTGATCCTAAGCTGCCGAGAAAAGCCTCGACGTGAGGGCATAACGCGCCCGTACCCTAAACCGACTCAGGTGGTCAGGTAGAGTATACCGAGGCGTTCGAGTGAATCGTGGTTAAGGAACTCGGCAAAATTCCTCCGTAACTTCGGGATAAGGAGGACCCCGTGACTTCCCTCCGTCATGCGCGGTGGTGGGGTTGTGGGGTCGCAGAGAATAGGGAGAAGCGACTGTTTATCAAAAACACAGGTGCGTGCGAAGCCGTAAGGCGATGTATACGCACTGACGCCTGCCCGGTGCTGGAAGGTTAAGAGGAACCGTCAACAACCCCTTTGTGGTTGTGAAGCGGTGAATTTAAGCCCCAGTAAACGGCGGTGGTAACTATAACCATCCTAAGGTAGCGAAATTCCTTGTCGGGTAAGTTCCGACCTGCACGAATGGCGTAACGACTTCTCCGCTGTCTCAACCGCGAACTCGGTGAAATTGCAGTACGAGTAAAGATGCTCGTTTCGCGCAGAAGGACGGAAAGACCCCGGGACCTTTACTATAGCTTGGTATTGGTGTTCGCTTGGACTTGTGTAGGATAGGTGGGAGACTGTGAAGGCGCCGCGCCAGCGGTGGTGGAGTCGTCGTTGAAATACCATTCTGGTTCAAGCGGTCACCTCAACCTAGACCCGTGATCCGGGTTGGGGACAGTGCCTGGTGGGTAGTTTAACTGGGGCGGTTGCCTCCTAAAAAGTAACGGAGGCGCTCAAAGGTTCCCTCAGCCTGGTTGGTAATCAGGTGGCGAGTGCAAGTGTACAAGGGAGCTTGACTGTGAGACCGACGGGTCGAGCAGGTGCGAAAGCAGGAACTAGTGATCCGGCCATGGCACGTGGGTGCGTGGTCGCTCAACGGATAAAAGGTACCCCGGGGATAACAGGCTGATCTTGCCCAAGAGTCCATATCGACGGCATGGTTTGGCACCTCGATGTCGGCTCGTCGCATCCTGGGGCTGGAGTTGGTCCCAAGGGTTGGGCTGTTCGCCCATTAAAGCGGTACGCGAGCTGGGTTCAGAACGTCGTGAGACAGTTCGGTCCCTATCCTCTGTGCGCGCAGGAAACTTGAGAAGGGCCGTCCCTAGTACGAGAGGACCGGGATGGACGAACCTCTGGTGTGCCAGTTGTACCGCCAGGTGCATGGCTGGTTAGCTACGTTCGGAAGGGATAACCGCTGAAAGCATCTAAGCGGGAAGCCTGCTTCAAGATGAGGTTTCCACGCCCCCCCCGTGGGGTGAGAGGCCCCCGCCAGACTAGCGGGTCGATAGGCCAGAGGTGGAAGCACAGCAATGTGCTCGAGAGCCGACTGGTACTAATTGGCCAACACTAAACAACACCCAACACAACGGGCCCACAAAAACAGCGAACAACGCCGCAACCACTATACAAACCACGATCAACCCACACCCACACACCAGTGGGACACGGAAGAACACACAATCTTGTGGTGGTCACAGCACCGGGGAAACGCCCAGCCTCCATTCCGAACCTGGAAGCTAAGCCCGGCAGCGCCAATGGTACTGCAACCGACAGGTTGTGGGAGAGTAGGACACCGCCACAACACAACCAATA